>NZ_AP018336.1:0-1132500 GCF_002356395.1 Methanothermobacter sp. EMTCatA1
CCTCACCAGCGGAAAGTTTAAATATGGATACCATACAATTTTTAGTACCTATTGCAATCTGCGGTGGATCCGCTCACATTGTATGCCCTGATACGATGTGGTCTGTGGTTTTACTTGCCCAGTCTGCATTGTGGAAATATTTATAAATAGATCCGGACAGATATTAATAGATGAATAGAGTAGATTTGTCCATATTTATCCCGGATTCACTGACGGCTGAGACAGGGGATCTCAAAATAAAGACCTACAAGGTGGGTCTCATTGCACGGGCCGCTTCGATATTCGGGGTTAAGCGTATAGTGATCTATCACGATGATGCAGATGGAGAGGCAAGGTTTATTAGGGATATCCTGACTTATATGGATACACCTCAATACCTTCGCAGGAAGGTTTTCCCGATAATGAGGGAGTTGAAACATGTGGGGATACTCCCACCTCTGAGAACTCCCCATCACCCAACCGGAAAACCCGTTACTGGTGAATACAGACAGGGACTGACAGTTAAAAGGGTAAAGAAAGGAACTCTTGTGGATATTGGCGCAGATAAACTTGCACTGTGCAGGGAAAAACTGACAGTGAATAGGATAATGAGTTTCAGGGTTGTCAGGTTGGGTAAGGAAATACTGATAGAGCCCGATGAACCAGACGATAGATACTGGGGATACGAGGTACTGGATACCCGGAGGAACCTCGCAGAGAGCCTTAAAACATTAGGTGCCGATGTTGTCGTGGCAACATCCAGGAAAGCTTCGCCCATTACTTCTATTCTGGATGAAGTAAAAACGAGGATGAGGGGGGCCCGCGAGGCGGCCATCCTCTTTGGCGGTCCTTACAAGGGATTACCAGAGATCGACGCGGATATATGGGTTAACACCCTTCCAGGTCAGTGTACTGAAACTGTAAGGACTGAAGAGGCTGTTTTAGCTACTCTTTCAGTATTTAACATGCTAACTCAGATTGATGAAAAAGATGAATGATGTAAGGAGGTAAAGTTAAATGGCTAGACATCATCAACCAAGAAAAGGATCAGTTGCATTCAGTCCAAGGAAAAGGGCGGCAAGGGAAACCCCGAGGGTCAAGTCCTGGCCCCAGGTGGATGAGCCAGGACTCCTCGCCCTCGCAGGTTACAAGGCAGGGATGACACATGTCATGATGGTTGATAACCAGAAGAATTCCCCCACAGAGGGGATGGAGGTCTCAACTCCCGTCACAATCCTTGAGGTTCCACCCCTGACAGTGATGGCTGTGAGGACCTACGAAAAGACCAGCAGGGGTCTCAAGACCCTAGGCGAGGTCCTCGCAACAGAGACAAAGGATGACCTCAGGAGGAAACTCACCCCACCTGCAGATGACTACGACCAGGAAGCCGCCATTGAGAAGATAAGATCAAACATGGAGTACGTTGCAGATGTGAGGGTCATAGTCCACACAAACCCACGACTTGCAAGTGTTCCCAAAAAGAAACCCGAGGTATTCGAGTGCGGACTGGGCGGCAAGACCCCCGAGGAGAAATTTGAATATGCACTTGAGATCCTTGGAAAGGATGTCAGGGCGTCAGAGATATTCTCTGAGGGCGCCTTTGTTGATGCGATAGCCGTGACCAAGGGTAAGGGATTCCAGGGTCCTGTCAAGAGATGGGGTATAAGGATACAGTACGGTAAGGCTGCAAGGAGCAGTAAGGGAAGACACATAGGTTCACTGGGTCCATGGACACCATCAAGGACCATGTGGACCGTCCCACAGGCAGGTCAGATGGGCTACCACAGGAGGACCGAGTACAACAAACAGATACTCAAGATCGGTGACGCCAGCGAGGCCGACCTTGTAAACCCTGATGGTGGCTTTGTAAGATACGGGTTAGTCAGGAACGATTACGTCATGATTAAGGGGTCAGTTCCAGGCCCAACAAAGAGGCTCGTGGTTCTCAGGAAGGCCATAAGGGCTGCAGGTAAACAGGAAGAAGCACCCCAGATAAACTACATCAGCACAGCATCAAAACAAGGAGTATAAGAGTGGTTCAAAATGAAGATTAAGGTTTATTCCCTAGAAGGTGAAGCCATAGATGAGATGGAACTTCCTGAAATTTTCAACGAAGAATTCAGACCCGACGTCATAAAGAGGGCTGTCCTCTCAGCACAGACAGCAAGGGTACAGCCATGGGGTCCAGATCCAATGGCAGGTAAGAGGACATCTGCACAGTCCTATGGTGCCGGACGCGGCGTTGCAATGGTTCCACGTATAAAGAATGGTTCAAGGGCCGCCTTTGTTCCACAGGCAGTGGGCGGTAGAAGGGCTCACCCCCCAAGGCCCCAGAAGAACTACCATGAAAGGATAAACAGGAAGGAGAGGCGACTTGCAATAAGGTCCGCAGTTGCAGCGACAGCCAGGAAGGACCTTGTGGAGGCAAGGGGTCACAGGATAGAGAACGTACCCCAGCTGCCACTGGTGGTCGACGACGAACTCTCCATGATTAAAAGGACCGCCGATACAAGGGAAGTCTTCAGGAAACTTGGAATCATGGACGACATTGTAAGGGCGAAGGAAGGCAAAAAGATACGAGCAGGAAAGGGAAAGATGAGGGGTAGAAAGTACAGGACACCCAGGGGTCCCCTCATAGTCGTTGGAGACGATAAGGGGATAACAAGGGGTGCGAGGAACCACCCGGGCGTTGACGTGGTAAGGGTGGAAAACCTCAACGCAGAGCTACTGGCCCCTGGAACACATCCTGGAAGACTGACCGTCTTTACAAGATCAGCAATAGAAAAACTTGATGAACTATTCCAGTAAAGAAGGAGTGACGGTGTATATTATGGATCCATATGCTGTTATTATGAAGCCACATGTCACAGAGAAGAGCATGAACCTTATAGATCAGAACAATGAACTGGCATTTGTGGTTATGAGGAAAAGCACAAAGAAGGATGTGAGGAGGGCCTTTGAGGAGCTCTTCGCAGTTAAGGTTGAGAGGGTCAACACACAGGTAACTCCCAGGGGCCAGAAGATAGCCTACATAAAACTGGCCAAGGAACACAGTGCAGAGGACATAGCGGTTAAACTGGGAGTATTCTAAAAATAACCAGGAGGATATTCGGATGGGAAAAAGGTTAATATCACAGAGGAGAGGAAGGGGAACTCCCACCTACAGAAGTGCATCTCACCGTTTCAAGGGCAAAATAAAATACCGCGCCTATGACTCCATTGAGAGTGAGGGCTCCCTCAAGGGGAAGGTCGTTGATATAATGCACGACCCTGGAAGGACAGCCCCCGTTGCCCGTGTTAAATTTGAAAACGGTGAGGAACGCCTGATACTCGCACCTGAAGCTTTAATGCTCAACGAAGAGGTTGAATGCGGAGTGAAGGCAAGGGTTAAACCAGGAAACTCACTTCCACTTAGTGAGATTCCAGAGGGGACACCCATATACAACATCGAAAACAGACCAGGGGACGGAGGAAAACTCGTAAGGTCCTCTGGAACATACGCTTCTCTAATCACCCATGACGCTGACAAGGCAGTTATTGAACTCCCATCAGGTGAACTGAAGGCACTCAACCCCCAGTGCAGGGCCACCGTTGGCGTTGTTGCTGGAGGAGGTCGAAGGGAGAAACCATTCCTCAAGGCCGGTAAGAAGTACCATGCCCTCAGGGCAAAGGGTAAGAAGTCCGTCACAGTCAGGGGTGTTGCAATGAACGCAGTTGATCACCCTCACGGTGGTGGAAACAGACAGCATCCTGGAAGACCAACAACCGTCTCAAGGCATGCTCCTCCAGGACGAAAGGTTGGTTCAATAGCTGCCAGAAGAACAGGGAAAAGGAGATAAATAAGGAGGTGACCTATTGGCACGTAAAGAGTTTAGGTATCGCGGCTACACCTTGGAAGAACTGCAGGAGATGCCACTTGACGATGTAATCAAGTTGTTCCCATCAAGGCAGAGAAGATCCCTCAAAAGGGGATTCCTACCAAGGCAGAAGAAGGTACTCGAAAAGATAAGGAAGATAAAGAAAGAGGGAAAGACTGAGGGAAGGCCACCGGTCATCAGGACACACTGCAGGGACATGATAGTGCTTCCTGAGATGGTTGGAATGACCTTCGGTATCCACAATGGTAAGGAATTTGTGGAGGTCAAGATCCAGCCAGAAATGATCGGCTGTTACTTCGGTGAATTTGCACCCACAAGGAAGAAGGTTGAGCACGGAGATCCCGGTATGGGAGCTACAAGATCCTCAATGTTCGTGCCTCTTAAATAAGGAGACTAGACAATGGCTAAGGTTAAATACGCTTATAAAGAGGAAGACAGGTCAGGAACAGCCAGGGCATCAGCGACTCACCTCAAGATATCACCAAAGCACGCAGTGGAGATCTGCAGGGAGATCAGGGGAATGGAACTCGAAAAGGCCAAGAAGTACCTTGAAGAGGTCATCAGGATGGAGAGGCCAGTCGCCTTCAAGAGATACAACAAGAAGGTCGGCCACAGGAGGGGTCTCAATGGCTGGGCCAGCGGTCGTTACCCTGTGAAGGCAGCAGGTCAGATACTCAAGGTCCTTGAGAACGCAGAGGCCAACGCAGAGTACAAGGGACTCGACACAGAGAAACTCAGGATAATCCACATATCCAGTCACCGGGGGCCAGTTATAAGGGGCTGGATTCCAAGGGCCTTTGGAAGGGCCACACCATTCAACACACCAACAACACACGTTCAGATAGTTCTGGGGGAGGCATAAATTTTGATAGAAAAAGATTTTGTCGTTGAAGGTCTCAGAAGGACAAGGATAGACGAATACCTTGAAAAGGAACTTGAAAGGGCAGGATACGGTGGCATGGATGTCCAGGTCACACCAATGGGTACAATGGTTGTGGTCTACGCTGAGAGGCCGGGTATGGTCATCGGACGTGGCGGTAAGACAGTGAGGGCCATAACACAGAAACTCAAAAACAAGTTCGACCTTGAGAACCCCCAGGTTGAGGTCAAGGAGGTTGATGTCCCCGAACTCAACCCCAAGATAATGGCCCACAAGATAGCTGCAATGCTCCAGAGGGGTATGCACTTTAGGAGAGTCGCATACACCACAATGAGGAGAATCATGGCTGCAGGTGCCCAGGGTGTTGAGGTCACCATTTCAGGTAAGATAAGGGGTGCCCGTTCAGCCACAGCAAAGTTCACCGATGGTTACATAAAGAAATGCGGTGAACCATCAGTCAAGCATGTAAGGGAAGGATTTGCCACTGTACAGCTCAAACCAGGTGTTCTTGGGGTATACGTACGTATAATGCCTCCTGATGTTGTTCTACCTGACAAGGTTGAAATAGAGGCTCCAAGGGTCACTGAAACTCCTGCAGAGGAAACCTCAGAGGCCTCAGAGGTTGTTGAAGATCTTGAGGAGGTTGAGGACCTGGAAGAGATCGAGGACCTTGAGGAGGTTGAGGATCTCGAGGAGGTTGAGGACCTGGAAGACACTGAGGCAGAGAAGAAGGACGCAGATGGTGAAGAATCTGAAAAATAATATATATGGACAGATTCATATCAGTGAATAATAGAAAGGGATTGAAATGGCGATACTTAGGAGCGAAGAGATAAGGGAAATGGATGGGGAGGAACTCCAGAAGAAACTGGATGAACTCAAGGCAGAATACGCCCGGTACATTTCCAAGAGCGCTGCTGCCGGGATCCATGAGAACCCCGGTAAGATGAGGGAAATCCGAAGAACAATAGCCCGTGTTCTCACCATCATGAATGAAAAATAGAAGGAGAAATAAATGAAAATCTGCGATGTATGTGGTCTTCCGGAAGAACTTTGCGTCTGCGAGGAAATAGCACGCGAAGTTCAGACACTAAAGGTCTACACAGTGAGGCGAAGATTCGGTAAAGTGATGACCATCATTGAGGGCATCGATGAACACGATATAGACATAAAGGAGCTCACTAAGATACTGAAGGCAAGATGTGCTTGTGGAGGCACAGCCAAGAAAGGCCAGATAGAACTTCAGGGGGATCATAAGAAGAAGGTCAAGGAAGTTCTGGCAGATATGGGCTTTTCATCAGATACGATTGAGATAAGGTAGGGGTTACCTTGATAACCCCCAGGAATATTTTCAGGCATGAGCTTATTGGCCTTTCTGTGAGAATAGCCAGGAGTGTTCACAGGGACATTCAGGGAATATCGGGAAGAGTCGTGGATGAAACCAGGAATACCCTTAGAATCGAAATGGATGACGGCCGGGAAATAACGGTTCCAAAGGGAATAGCCGTCTTCCATTTCAGAACACCGCAGGGTGAACTTGTTGAGATTGATGGTAGAGCTCTGGTGGCTCGTCCTGAGGAGAGAATAAAGAAGAAATTTAGAAAACCATAGTGGTGATAGAATGGTCGGCATTGATGTTCCAGAACCTAAATCTAAATGTAGTGATCCTAACTGTCCTTTCCACGGTGACCTCCCCCTCAGGGGTCAGATACTGGAAGGAACCGTAGTCAGTGACAAGGCAGAAAGGACAGTGACTGTTGAAAGGAGTTTCTACAAATTTATACGCAAATATGAACGATACGAAAAGAGGAAATCCAAGATAAAGGCCCACAAACCTGACTGCATAGATGTCAGGGTAGGGGACACAGTGAAAATTGCTGAATGCAGACCCCTCAGCAAGACCAAGAACTTCGTTGTTGTCGAGGTGAAGGGGGAAGAGTAAAATGAAGGCAATAGCATCCAAGGTTACCAGGGCATTACCTGTAGGGGCCAGACTCCAGTGCGTCGACAACACAGGTGCAAGGGAAGTCGAGATAATCTCAGTCAGGGGATACAAGGGTGTTCGAAGAAGACTTGCAGCAGCAGGTGTTGGCGACATGGTTGTTGTCTCCGTAAAGAAGGGAACAGTTGACATGAGGAGAGAGGTCCTCAACGCCGTTATTGTAAGGCAGAAAAAGGAATACAGAAGGCCCGATGGATTGAGGGTGAAATTCGAGGATAACGCTGCAGTTATAGTGAGTCCTGAGGGAGTCCTCAAGGGTTCAGAGATAAGGGGTCCTGTTGCAAAGGAAGCTGCTGACAGGTGGCCCAGTGTGGGAAGCGCAGCAAGCATAATAGTGTAAGGGTGATAGAATGTCAAAACAGCCCAGAAAGCAGAGGAAGTACATTTATGAAGCACCATTACACGCTCGTCGAAAGATGATGAGCGCAAATCTCAGCAGGGAACTCAGGGAAGAGTATGGGAGAAGGTCCCTGCCCCTAAGGAAGGGAGACAAGGTTGAGATTCTCAGGGGTGACTTCAGGGGACATGAAGGTAAGGTTGAGAAGGTGGACCTCAAGAGGTACAGGGTTTACGTTGAGGGGGCCACAATACAGAAAGTTGATGGGACAACAGTCTACTTCCCGCTACACCCATCAAACCTGAGAATAGTTGACCTCAACCTTGACGATGAGAAAAGAATTAAAATCTTAGAACGGAAGGGATAAAAATGGCAATAATGGCATCAAGAAAACATCTTAAACGATTCAAATCACCGGTTCACTGGCCAATTCATCCCAAGGAATACAAATGGACAGTTAAACCATCTCCAGGTCCCCACGCTATTGAGAACTCACTGCCTCTCATGATCATTGTGAGGGACATCCTGAAGGTTGCAGACAATGCAAGGGAAGCCAGGAAGATAATAAACAGTGGAGAGGTCCTGGTGGATGGAAGACCAAGGAAGAACTACAAGTTCCCGGTCGGATTCATGGACGTTGTCAGCATACCCAGGACAGGAGACGTCTACAGGGTGCTCCCTGATGAAAGGGGAAGGCTGGTTCTCCACCCCATAGATGAGGAAAACGCAGGCTTCAAACTCTGCAAGATAGTGAACAAGACAACCATTAAGGGAGGCAGGACCCAGCTCAACCTCCATGACGGCCGTAACTACCTCTCAGATGATGAATTCAGGGTGGGAGACGTTGTAAAGCTCTCAATACCCGAACAGGAAATCCTTGAGAGGATACCATTTGAGAAGGACAGCCTCGGCCTTGTGACAGGCGGACGGCACACCGGTGAAATAGGCAAGATCAAGAAGATAAACATAACAAGGTCTTCAATGCCAAACACAGCCGTCATCGAGACCGGTGCAGGCAAGACATTCCTGACACTCAAGGACTACGTTTTCGTCATAGGAAAGGACGAGTCAGTGATCTCACTTCCAGGAGGGAAATAGATGAACCCGATGGAGGAAGTAAGGATATTCAAGGTCACCCTTAACATAGGTGTTGGTGAAGGCGGTGAAAAGCTTGCAAGGGCCGAGAGGCTTCTTGAGGAGATGAGCGGCCAGAAACCAGTGAGGACACACTCAAAGGTCACCAACCCTGAATTCGGTATAAGGAAGAAACAGCCCATCGCATGCAAGGTCACCCTCCGCGGTGAAAGGGCCGAGAAGGTACTCAAAATGTTCCTTGAGGGAATAGGTAACAGGTTAAAGGCCAGCCAGTTTGATGAGTATGGTAACGTTTCGATGGGTATAGATGAACACATAGACATACCTGGAATGAAATACGACCCTGAGATAGGGATCTTTGGTATGAACCTTTCTGTCACCTTTGAGAAGCCAGGTCACAGGATAAACAGGCGAAGGATACAGCGCAGGAAGGTTCCTCAGAAGCACAGGGTCAGCCGCGAAGAGGCAATCGAATTCATGAAGGAAAAATTCCAGGTTAAAATAGTCTGAAGGTGATTGTATTGCCAAGGAAATATGGAAAGGCATCAAGGAAATGCTCAAGATGCGGGGATCACTCTGCCCTTGTCAGGAGATACGGGTTAATGCTCTGCAGGCAGTGCTTCAGGGAACTCGCACCTAAAATAGGGTTTAAAAAGTACAACTAAAAGAGGTGTTTACTGTGACTCTTATGGATCCTCTTGCAAACGCCCTGACCAACATAAGAAACAATGAGATAAGGGGTAATGTCAAGTGCAGGATAACCCCCGCCTCAAAACTTATAGGGCGAGTGTTAAGGACAATGCAGAAGGAAGGCTATATCGGTGAATTCGAATACGTTGACGACGGCAGGGCCGGGAAATTCATAGTTGAACTTGAGGGAAACATAAACCACTGTGGAGTTATAAAACCCAGGCACGCAGTTAAGAAGGACGAATTCGAGAAATTTGAGAAGAGATACTTGCCAGCTAAGAACTTCGGGATAATAATCGTATCAACCCCTGAGGGAATAATGACCCATAAAGAGGCCAAGGACAGGGGTATTGGTGGTAGACTGCTGGCATATGTCTACTAGGTGATAACATGGTTCTAGCAGCTCTAATCCGGGAAGAGATACCCATCCCTGATGGTGTGGATGTCACCATCGATGGTGGCGTCACCGTTAAGGGCCCCAAGGGGGAACTTTCCCGAAAATTCAACCATTCAGAGATATCGATGGCTGTTGAAGATGACAAGGTGGTTCTCGAGGTTAAATTCCCTAAAAAGAAGGATAAGGCCATGATAGGGACCGTCAGGGCCCACATAAGCAACATGATAACAGGTGTTACCGAGGGCTTCAGATACCGCATGAAGATAGTTTATGCTCACTTTCCAATGAGTGTGAAGGTGGCAGGGGATAAGGTTGTCATTGAGAACTTCCTCGGTGAACGCCACCCCAGGACCGCAAGGATCGTTGGTGACACAAAGGTCCAGGTCAAGGGCGATGAGGTTGAGATAACAGGTATCAACAAGGAGCACGTGGGACAGACCATGGCCAACATCGAACAGGCCACCAAAATCAAGGGAAGGGACCCAAGGGTTTTCCAGGACGGCATATACCTTGTGAGCAAGGAATAGGGACGGTGATTCGATGAGGAAAAAATTTAAAAGACAGGAATACGCCCGATACAAGAAATTAGGGGAAAAATGGAGGAGACCAAGGGGCAGAACAAGCAAAATGAGGAGGTATGAAAAGGGTAAACCCGCTATGCCTGCAATAGGCTACAGGAAACCCAGTGAAGTTAGGGGTCTCCACCCATCAGGATACGAGGATGTCCTGGTTTCCAACATGAGGGAACTTGAGGCACTGGACCCTGAAAAACAGGCTGCAAGAATAGCTTCAGCTGTGGGGGCCAGGAAAAAAACCCTGATGCTTGAGAAGGCAAGGGAACTCGGCATCAAGGTTCTCAACCCGTAGGGAGGACTGGAAGGGGCATATTTTCCAGTCCAGCGAAAAAACTTTTTAAGGGGATACCTGAAATTTTTCGGGTTTATCAGCAAATGCTGAATACAAGGAGGTTTCTTGAATGAATCTTACTACTCAGAAGAGATTAGCTGCAGACATACTCAAGGTAGGGGTTAACAGGATATGGATAGACCCTGAAAGGATCGATGAGGTTTCAAGGGCAATAACAAGGGACGGTGTGAAGCAGCTAATAAAGGATGGCGCAATAAAGGCCAAACCCAAGAAGGGTATAAGCAGCTACAGGTCAAAGAAGATAGCCCAGCAGAAGAAGAAGGGACGAAGAAGGGGACCTGGAAGTATAAAGGGTGCAAAGGGTGCCAGAAGGCCCAAAAAGGATGAGTGGATGACCACCATAAGGGCACTGAGAAAGGACCTCAAGGAGATGAGGGACAACCGCGAAATAAACAAGAGCACCTACCGTAAACTGTACAAGATGGCCAAGGGCGGAGCCTTTAAGAGCAAATCTTACATGAAGACCTATGCCCGGGACCACGACATGCTCAGGTAGGAGGGATTTGATTGGCACATGGACCAAGATACAAGCTGGCATTTAGAAGAAGAAGGGAAGGTAAAACTGATTACCGGGCCCGCTACAAAATGGTAGAAACAGGTAAATCAAGGCTCGTCGTCAGGATAACGACATATCACGTTATTGCACAGATAATCAACGTGGGCATGAACGGAGACGAAACACTTGTCTCAGCCCACTCAAAACAGCTCCAGAAAATGGGATGGCTTGGAGGTACAAGCAACACAGCAGCAGCCTACCTCACAGGTTACCTGTGCGGTAAAAGGGCTCTGAAGGAGGGTATAGAGGAGGCTGTCCTTGACATAGGACTGAGACCAGCCATCAGGGGCTCAAAGGTATTCGCTGCACTCAAGGGGGCTGTTGACGCAGGACTCAATGTACCCCACGGTGAATCAGTGCTGCCCGATGAATCAAGAATCAGGGGAGAACACATAATGGAGTACGCAGAATCCCTTGATGAGGAAGAACTCCGGAAGAGGTTTTCAAAGTACCTTGAAAGGGGTCTTTCCCCTGTGGATCTGCCGGAACACTTTGATGAAATCAAAAAGAGAATAGATGAAGAGGTATGATTATGAACTTCAACATGGAGGAATGGGAGCCAAGGACCCAGCTGGGACGCCTTGTAAAGGAGGGTGTCATAACAAGCATCGATGAGATCTTTGAAGAGGGACACCCCATAATGGAACTTGAGATAATCGATGCACTGCTTCCTGACCTTGAGGAGGAAGTTATCGACGTCAACCTTGTCCAGAGGATGCACAAGTCAGGGAGAAAGGTTAACTTCAGGGTCATTGTTGCAGTTGGTAACAAGGACGGTTACGTCGGACTCGGGCAGGGTAAGGCAAGGGAGGTCGGTCCCGCCATCAGGAAGGCAGTTGACGATGCAAAGTTCAACATAATAAAGGTCAGAAGAGGATGCGGTGACTGGGGATGTGTCTGTGGAAGGGAACACACCGTACCCTTCAAGGTCTCCGGTAAGAGCGGCAGTGTCCGCGTGACCCTCATACCCGCACCTGGTGGTGTTGGACTCGCAATAGGTGACGTGGGCAAGACCATAATGAGACTTGCAGGTATAGACGATGTATGGTCACATACACGTGGACAGACACAGACCACAGTTAACTTCGCCAGGGCAACCTTCGACGCCCTCAAACAGCTGAGCAAAGTAAAGGCAAGCGAGAAGGACCTTAAGAACCTCGGTGTTTGCAGTACCTGAAGGTGATTCTAGATGTTCGCAGTAGTAAGGGTAAGGGGATCAGCAGGTGTTCGAAGGGACATAGCTGACACCATGGAAATGTTAAGGCTCAACAGGATAAACCACGCCGTCCTGGTTGAGGACACACCCAGCTACCTTGGCATGCTCCAGAAGGCCAAGGACTACATAACCTGGGGTGAAGTCGACCAGGAAACCCTGACAGCCATGATAAGGAAGAGGGGAAGACTCATCGGGGGAGACAGGATAACCGATGAGTACATAAATGAGAAAACCGCTTACGGTTCCGTCGATGAGTTTGCTGCAGCCGTCTTCAGCGGCGAGGTTAAACTTGAGGAAGCAGGAATAAAACCTGTATTCAGACTGCACCCCCCAAGAAAGGGATACGAAGGCATAAAAAAGGCCTTCAATGAGGGCGGAAGCCTTGGATATCGCGGCGAAAAGATAAATGACCTTTTGAAAAGGATGATCTAGGAGGAATCACTCATGATCAGAAAAAGACGAAAGATCACAAGGATGAGGGGCTCACGCACCGTCGGTGGAGGATGCTCCAAGAAGAGGAGGGGAGCAGGTCACCGCGGTGGTAGAGGACAGGCCGGTGGGCACAAACACCACTGGACATGGATAGTCAAGTACGACCCAAAACACTTCGGGAAATACGGCTTCAAGAGGCCCCAGAAACTCATAAAGAGGCTGGAAACAGTTAACCTGGCCTACCTGGATGAAATGATACCAGAACTCCTTGAGAGGGGAGTTGCATCCGAGGAGGACGGAATGGTGGTGCTGGATGTCCGCGACCTTGGATTTGAAAAGGTCCTCGGAAGCGGAAGGATCACAAGGCCCGTCCATCTCAAGGCATACGAGTTCTCCAGGAGCGCCACCGAGAAGATCGAAGAGGCCGGAGGAAAGGCTGAAGTCATAGAGTGAAACCAGCTGACAAGGAGTGGAGCAGTTGAAGGAAAAATTTGAACCCCTATTCTCAGTCCTGCCCCAGGTAAAGTCACCTGGTTACAGGGTTCCCTTCAGGGAGAAACTCAAATGGACGGGCATAATCCTTGTCCTTTATTTCTTCCTGGCCCAGATACCCCTTTATGGTTTGAGTGCAAATGCAGTGGACCAGTTTGCCCAGCTCAGGGCTGTGCTCGCAGGAAACTTTGGTTCAATACTCACCCTGGGTATAGGTCCAATAGTATCAGCATCAATCATACTCCAGCTCCTGGTAGGGGGTAAGATCCTTAAACTTGACCTTTCGAGGCATGAGGATAAGGCGTTTTTCCAGGGACTGCAGAAGCTCCTTGCCATTGTATTCACATTCTTCGAGGCCCTGATATTCGTACTCACAGGGTCACTGGCACCATCAGCTCCACAGTTTGTCTGGGTCCTCATACTCCAGCTCACCATCGGAGGGATACTGATAATATTCCTTGATGAGGTGGTTTCCAAGTGGGGATTCGGTAGCGGTGTCGGACTATTCATCGCAGCGGGAGTATCCCAGGAGATAATCGTGGGTGCATTCAACCCGCTCTCAGCACCCACCCAGCCAGGGGTGCCTGCAGGTAGAATAACAGGTTTCCTCTACCTCCTATTCACAGGGCAGTCACCGGACTTCCAGTACTATGTGCTCCCTGTACTGGCCCTCATAGCTGTGTTCCTTGTGGTTGTATACGCGGAGAGTATGCGTGTTGAGATACCCATATCCATGGGTGGGGGTAAGAGGCTCTCAAGGGGTGCTGTTGGAAAGTATCCCCTCAGGTTCATATACGCAAGTAACATGCCGGTTATACTCACAAGCGCCCTCCTCCTCAACGTCCAGCTCCTTGCCAATGTCTTCCAGAAACTGGGATACCCCATACTGGGTACCGTCAGCAATGGACAGGCAGTTGATGGGCTGGCATATCTCCTGACAGCCCCCAGGTCCATCGACGCCCTCATACTCGACCCCTTCAGGGTCGTCTTCTATGCGGTTGTATTCATCGGACTCTGTGTCCTCTTTGCCTGGCTCTGGGTTGAGATAAGTAACATCGGCCCGAGGCATGTTGCGAGGCAGCTGTACCAGATGGGTATGCAGATACCTGGCTTCAGGAGCAGCAGGGGCCAGTTTGAGAAGATACTTAAACGCTACATACCCACCATAACCATACTTGGTGGAGCATTTGTGGGGCTCCTTGCATTCGTGGCTGACCTCACAGGTTCACTCGGTGGAGGAACAGGTGTACTTCTCACCGTGGGTATAGTTTACAGACTCTATGAGGAGATAGCCCAGGAACAGCTCATGGACATGCACCCGATACTTCGAAGCTTCCTGGGTGATTAGAACTAAATCGGAAGTGGTACCATGAAGGTTGTTGTAGTTGCGGGAATACCTGGTTCAGGAAGCACAACGGTCCTTGAGAACACCCTTAAGGAGCTTGACTATCTCAATGTGAACTACGGGGACGTCATGCTTGAAATAGCGGTTGAGAAGGGCCTCGTTGAAAACAGGGATCAGATGAGGACACTCCCACCTGAGGTTCAGAAGGATATACAGAGGGCTGCTGCGAAAAGTATAAGAGAAAGGTCACTGGAGAATAATATAATCGTCGACACACACTGCACCATAAAGACGCCCGCTGGTTTTCTGCCAGGTCTTCCAGTATGGGTACTTGAGGAACTGGAACCTGACATGTTTGTGCTTGTTGAAGCCGATGCAGAGGAGATCTTCACAAGGAGAATAAGTGACAAAACAAGGGACAGGGATGTGGAGTCCCTGCAGGAGATTGACCTGCATCAGCAGATGAACAGGGCCGCTGCGATGGCCTATGCAACACTCACAGGCGCAACGGTTAAAATAGTTAAGAACCATAACAACCAGCTTGAGTCTGCAGTCAGTGAGATGAAAAGCGTTCTGGAGTAAGGTAAAGAGGAAAATAAAATGGTGCTTGAAATTGTTTACGGGGCGCTGAATGCTGTTTTCGGCCCATTCATTGCAATGGACCCGAATCCACAGAACCCCATCTTAACGGTTTTCCTGATATCGGCCATCGTGGCCTTCGTAATAACCCTGGCCAACAAGCTCCTTGTGGACCAGGAGAGGCTGGAGGAACTCAAGGTTGAGATGCAGGAATTCCAGCAGGAAATGATGGAGGCAAGGAAGAAGAATGACATGGCTGCACTGGAGGAGATCCAGAAGAAACAGATGGAGTTCATGGATAAGCAGCGCGAAATGATGACCATGTCATTCAAGCCGATGATAGTCACATTCATACCAATAATCCTTGTCTTCTACTGGATGGGACAGGAGCCACACATAGTCAATACACTGGTCATATTACCCCAGATTGCATACTACGTCCTCCTTGTCCCCCTGTGGCACATGTTCTATGGCATGCCACCAAACGCCCCATCCTATGCCATAGGATGGCTCGGATGGTACATATTATGCTCCTTTGCCATGTCCCAGATATTCAGGAAATTCATGGGACTTAAAGGTGGAATGTAAGGTTATGGAGAGATAAAAATGCCAGAGTTAAGATACAGATCCAGATCATATAAGAGAATCTTCAAGAAAACACCTGGAGGAAGGACAGTTACCCATTACCGCAGAAAGAAACCTTCAAAGCATGTATGTGCTGGCTGCGGAAAGCCACTCCACGGTGTTCCAAGAGGAAGACCCTACGAGATAAGAAAACTCTCAAAATCCAAGAAGAGGCCCAACCGACCATACGGTGGTTACTACTGCTCAAGCTGCGCACGCAAAGTCTTTAAAAAAGAGGCAAGGTCATAATGATCATAACCATCGGTGGTCTGGCAGGAACCGGCACAACGACAGTCGCCAGGATACTCTCTGAGAGGATGGGTATCCCCTGTGTATCTGCTGGAGATGTCTTCAGGCAGATGGCTGCTGAGAGGGAACTTGACATCCTTGAATTCAGCAGGATTGCAGAGGAAAACCCTGAAATTGACATTGAAATTGACAGGAGACAGGCCAGACTTGCAGATGAACACGAGGACCTCATACTTGAGGGCAGACTCTCTGCCCACTTCGCAAGGGCCGACCTTAAGGTGCTCCTCATAGCGCCCTTCGATGTCAGGGCCCAGCGCATAAGTGTCCGGGAATCAAAGGACATAGAGACGGTCAGAGAGGAGATCCGGATACGTGAGAGGAGCGAGGCCCAGAGGTACAGGGAGATTCATGGAATAGATGTGGATGACCTTGAGGTATATGACATTGTGATAAACACCAGCCGTTTTGACGCCGAGGGCGTGGCTGACATCATACTAAAAGTTACTGAGGTGATTTAATGGCAGCAATAGAAGTTGGAAGAGTATGTGTAAAAACCGCAGGAAGAGAAGCCGGTGAAAAATGCGTGATACTCGATATCATCGACAAAAACTTCGTTGAAGTTGTGGGTGTTAACGTTAAAAATAGAAGGTGCAACGTGAGCCACCTCGAACCCACTGAGAATAAGATAGAACTCAAGTCAGATGATATTGAGGAGATAAAGAAGGAACTTGAATCCCTGGAATAAACCCACCTCTTTTTTTGCAGGTATCCCTCATGGCAAACTTCATTGAACTAAAGGAGGCCACCACAAACCCTGACTACGGGTGCCCACCGGCTGAACGGGACATTGAGGCCCATATATCCATGGGTGTTGTGAACCTTGATAAACCCTCAGGTCCAACATCCCATCAGGTGGATTCATGGGTCAGGGACATGCTCCACGTGGAGAAGGTGGGACACGGCGGCACACTCGACCCGAAGGTTACTGGTGTGCTCCCCCTGGGAATAGACAGGGCCACCAGGGTCATGCAGCTCCTCCTGGAGGCTCCTAAGGAGTACGTTTGCCTCATGAGGGTCCACAGGGAGGTGGATGAGGAAAGAATAAGGGAGGTCCTGGGGGAATTTCAGGGGAAGATATTCCAGATACCCCCACTCAAATCCGCAGTTAAAAGGGATCTCCGCGTCAGAACAATCTACCGTGTGGATATACTGGAGGTGGATGGTCAGGATGTTCTCTTCAGGATAGCCTGTGAGGCGGGGACCTATGTGAGAAAGTACTGCCACGATGTTGGCGAGGCCCTTGGTGCAGGTGCCCACATGGCTGAACTCAGACGCACAGCCGTGGGACCCTTCACAGAGGAGGGCCTTGTGACACTCCATGATCTCAAGGACGCATACCAGTTCTGGGTTGAGGATGGAGATGAGACCTTCCTGAGGGAGTGCATCCTCCCCATGGAGTTTGCAGTGGGTCACCTCCCCCGTGTGGTTATCCTGGACTCGGCGGTTGATGCAATATGCCATGGCGCTGATCTTGCACGTGGCGGTATAGCCGGACTGGATGATAACATAGCCTGGGGGGACACCGTCGCCATAATGACCCTCAAGGGCGAACTGGTGGGTGTTGGCGAGGCATCCATGTCTGCACTGGATATTGCAGCGGCAGATGGTGGTCTTGTTATTGAAACCCGCAAGGTCTTCATGGAACCGGGAACCTACCCGAGGATGTGGCGCTAGAAACCGACGGCAGCAATACTTAAATAGATGTCATAATATACAGTTATATGATACATCCTGTGCCGGGATAGCCTAGCCAGGTAAGGCGCAAGACTGGAAATCTTGTGGAGCTTTGCTCCTCCTGGGTTCAAATCCCAGTCCCGGCGTCGGTTAAAGCAACCCTGTTGCACCTACGACTCTTATGAAGAATTCGCAAACCCCCGTCCCGCGAATTCACTCTTACTGGAGGTTAATGAATGGAAGAAGAATTCAAACATATGGTTCGTATTGCCAGAAAGGACATTGATGGTAATAAGACCATGGAAAATGCCCTTACAAGTATAAAGGGCGTTGGTAAGGCTCTTTCAAGGGCAATAATCATGTCAGCAGGATACGATCTCAATCAGAGAATAGGCTACCTTTCCGATGAGGAAATAGAGAGACTTGAAGAGGCCATAAAGAACCCTGCCAAGTATAACATCCCATCATGGATGATCAACAGGCGTAACGATTACGAGACAGGCGAGGACAAGCACCTCATAGAATCTGACCTCGAAATGTGCCTCAGAGAGGACCTCAACAGGATGAGGAAAACAAGGAGCTACAAGGGAAGGAGACACGAACTTGGACTACCTGTCAGGGGACAGAGGACAAAGTCAACATTTAGGAAAGGCTCCTCAGTTGGTGTGAGAAGGAAGAAGAGATAGTTAAGGAGATGTTAAAATGGGACACCCACGTAAGGCAAGGAAAAAGTATGATACTCCACCTCACCCATGGAACGCTGAAAGAATAAAGGAAGAAAACAGGCTCGTGGCAAAATACGGCCTCAAGAACAAGAAGGAAGTCTGGAAAGCAGAGACAATGGTGAGGAGATACAGGAGGGACGCAAGGTACCTCCTTGGTATGGCCAGTGAACACACAGGGAAGGAGAGGGAACAGCTCCTGGGCCACCTCGTCAGGACAGGAATACTCAACGAGGGCGCCAAACTCGAGGACGTCCTGGACCTCACAGTGGAGGACGTGCTCAGGAGAAGACTCCAGACACTGGTCCACAAGAGGGGACTTGCAAGGACCGTGAAGGAGGCCAGGCAGATGGTCATCCACGGCCACATAGCCCTTGACGGAAGGAAGATCGACGCCCCGGGATACATAGTTAAAAGGGGAGAAGAGGATAAGATAGGGTTCTACCCATCATCCCCAATGAAAAAACAGATAGAAGCAGCCCAGGACGCTGAATAATTTCAGGGAGAGATAAAATGGCTGAGAAGGAAAAATGGGGAATTGCAAATATTTACTCATCATTCAACAACACAATAATCACCATCACAGACATAACCGGTGCAGAGACCATAACACAGTGGTCCGGTGGTAAGGTTGTGAGGGCGGACCGTCAGGAGTCCTCACCCTTCGCTGCAATGGAGGCCGCAACAAGGGCAGCTGATGATGCAAAGGAGAAGGGCATCGTCGGCCTGCACATAAAGGTCAGGGCTCCTGGTGGAAACGGTCCAAGGACACCCGGACCAGGTGCACAGGCAGCCATAAGGGCACTGGCAAGGGCTGGAATGAGGATAGGTAAAATTGAGGATGTAACTCCCATACCTCACGATGGAACAGGTAGACCTGGAGGTAAGAGGGGAAGAAGGGTCTAAAATGGATATTGCTCTTAAGGAAAAAACTGATACCGAAATGGTCTTTGTGGTCAGCGGCGTCACGGTTCCATTCATAAACGCCATAAGGAGGATCTGCATGATGGAGGTCCCCAAACTGGCAATTGAGTACGTCAACATGTACAGGAACGACGCCAAGATGTTCGATGAGGTACTGGCCCACAGGCTGGGGCTTGTACCCCTTGCAGCTGACCCTGAATTTGCTGAATCCCTTAAAATGCCTGAGGAGTGCGACTGTGAGGAGTACTGCTCAGAGTGCAGTGTATCCCTCACCCTCAGGAAGAAGGGCCCGGGTGTTGTTTACTCAGGGGATCTTGTTTCAGAAACACCCGCAGTTAAACCGGTTTACCCTGACATTCCCCTTGTGAAGCTTGGAGATGATGATGAGCTTGAACTGGAGGCCGTCGCACAGCTGGGTGTGGGAAGGGAACATGCGAAATGGGAACCCACCACAGCATGCGCATACAAATACTACCCCAGGATAGAGTTCAGTGAAGACTGTGACGAGTGCCTTGAATGCATCGAGGCATGCCCGAGGGATGTTCTTGGAGAGGAATCAGGTAAACCCGTGGTTGTTGACCTTGAAAACTGTTCAATGTGCAAGAGCTGTGTCAGGGCATGTGATAAGAGGGCCATAGATGTGGGATACGAGGAAGGCAAGTTCATATTCAGGATAGAGACCGACGGATCAGTTGACCCAAAGGATGTTCTCCTTAAGGCCTGTGACATCCTCAGGGACAAGGCAGAGCAGGTAATAACATTTTGTGAAGGAGGCTAACCAATGGTAAGGAAGATTACCAAGACGAATCCCAATCTTATAAAACTCATACGTAATCTCAGGAAAAAATCATCCCAGGAAGGCGCAGCAATCTGGAAGGACGTTGCAAGGAGACTCGAAAGGCCCACAAGGAACAGGGCTGCAGTCAATATATCCAAGATAAACAGGCACTCCGATGAGGATGAAACAGTTCTCGTGCCTGGAAAGGTCCTTGGAAGCGGAAACCTTGACCACAGGGTCCAGGTTGTTGCCCTGTCATTTTCACAGACAGCAAGGGATAAGATCGAGAGGGCCGGGGGAGAGTGCCTGACACTCGGAAAAATTGTTGAAGAGAACCCGGCCATTAAGAACATAAAGATAATAGAATAAGGTGTTGCTCATGATCATCAACGGAGAAGGACATATCCTTGGAAGACTGGCAAGTGTCGTCAGCAAGAAGCTCCTTGAGGGGGAGGAAGTGATCGTCTTAAATGCCGAGAAGATCCTGATCACAGGTTCTAAGGAATGGGCATACGGCAAGTACAAGCAGAGGATTGACAGGGCCAGCATATCCAACCCCAGAAGGATGGGTCCCAAGTACCCCAGAAGGCCCGACGACATATTCAGAAGGACCGTGAGGGGCATGCTACCCTACAAGAAATCAAAGGGAAGAGAAGCCTTCAAGGGCCTCAAGGCATATGTGGGTATTCCACGTGAATTCAAGGATGAAGAAATGGTTGAAATACCCGATGCAAAGGCAGGCAGCATAAAAAAGGGAATGGAACTCGGAGAGATCTCAGAACTTCTGGGTGCTAAATTCTAGATAGGGAGTGTAATCATGAAGAAGGTTATTCACACAAGCGGCAAAAGGAAAACCGCCATTGCAAGGGGGACCATCAGGGAAGGTAAGGGTAGAGTGAGGATCAACAAGGTCCCGGTTGAACTCTACACACCTGAACTTGCAAGGCTCAAGATCATGGAACCACTGAAACTTGCCGGCGACGTTATAAATGACGTTGACATAAACGTCAGGGTCGTTGGTGGGGGTATAGTTGGACAGGCCGAGGCTGCAAGGATGGTCATCGCCAGGGGACTCGTGGACTGGACCAGTGACATGGACCTCAAGGAGAAGTTCGTACAGTACGACAGGACAATGCTGGTGGGAGACCCCAGACGTTCAGAGCCCAAGAAGTACGGGGGCCGAGGCGCCCGTGCAAGGAGACAGAAGAGTTACAGGTAGATCAATCGATAACTTTATATATTTTTATTTTATAAACTAAAGAGTAGAATGATTCAGTATGATTCCAGTAAGATGTTTAAGCTGCGGAAAACCTGTATCAGCCTATTTCAATGAGTATCAGAGGAGAGTGGCTGATGGAGAGGACCCCAAGGACGTGCTTGATGACCTGGGTCTCAAGAGGTACTGCTGCAGACGAATGTTAATTTCACATGTTGAGACATGGTAGGGGACCGTAGGGTAGCTTGGTCCATCCTCCCAGCCATTGAAGAAGTTTCCGGACTTTTCAACTGGAACGGGGATGGTCAGCACCGGAACGCTGGAGACCCGAGTTCAAATCTCGGCGGTCCCATCAAATCGAATCCAAGAACCTCTATTTTAATGTTTTTCTTGGAGGCATATGCATATGGCGTCAAAAAAACTCACACGTTTTGAAAGGGCTAGGCTGATAGGTGCCAGGGCACTCCAGATATCAATGGGTGCAAGACCACTCGTTGAGATCAAGGAGTCACTGGACCCTGTTGATATAGCCAGAAAGGAACTTGAAAAGAAGGTCATGCCACTGGACGTTAGAAGAGACAAATAAACTCTAATAAACCACTATTTTTCAGTCTAGAGTTTATTATGAGGTGTTTTAATGGAAAGTATTATTGAAGATGTTAGAGTAAGGAAAATTCTTGACAGCAGGGGAAACCCGACGGTTGAGGTTGATGTTATAACCTGGAACGGCTTTGGAAGGGCTGCAGCCCCCAGCGGTGCAAGCACAGGTTCCAGGGAGGTTGCAGCCTTCCCATCAGGGGGGGTTGATGAGATAATAACAGAGGTCGAGGATATAATCTCCTCAGAACTCATAGGAATGGATGCAGTGGACCTCCAGGACATAGACCTCGTCCTAAAGGAGATCGACGGGACCGAAAATCTCTCATCTCTGGGAGGTAACACCGTGGTGGCTGTTTCAATGGCAACCGCAAAGGCAGCAGCATCATCCTACAACATGCCCCTCTACAGGTTCCTCGGCGGAAACCTTGCAACATCCATACCCTACCCCCTGGGTAACATGATAAATGGGGGGGCCCACGCAGGAAAAAACGCCCCTGACATACAGGAGTTCCTGGTTGTGCCTGTGGGTGCTGAGGACATAACCGAGGCGGTTTTCGCAAATGCAGCCGTCCATAAGAGGATAAGGGAGCTCATCCAGAAGAAGGACCCGTCCTTTGCAGGAGGTAAGGGTGATGAGGGCGGATGGGTGCCCAGCCTCTCAAACGGGGACGCCCTGGAGATACAGGCCACTGCCTGTGAGGAGGTAACAGATGAACTCGGTGTTGAGGTGAGACCATCGCTGGACCTTGCAGCGAGCGAATTCTGGGACCCTGAGATTGAGAAGTACGTCTACAGGCAGGAGAACGTCCAGAAGGACACAGGCGAACAGATAGAATTTGTTAAGGAGATAATTGAAACCTATGACATGTACTATGTCGAGGACCCCCTCCATGAGGGAGACCTTGAGGGTTTCGCCGAGCTGACATCCCTGGTTGGTGACCGCTGCATGATCTGTGGTGACGATATCTTCGTGACCAACAGGGAGATACTCAGGGAGGGTATAGAGATGGGTGCAGCCAACGCCATAATCATCAAGCCCAACCAGATAGGCACCCTCACAGACACCTACCTCACCGTCAAACTGGCCCTCGAGAACAGGTACACCCCTGTGGTTTCACACAGGTCAGGTGAGACAACAGATGATACCATAGCCCACCTTGCGGTGGCCTTCGGAGCACCCCTCATAAAGACAGGTGCAATAGGCGGTGAGAGGATAGCCAAACTCAACGAACTCATACGCATACAGGAAGAGATTCCATATTCAAGGATGGCTGATCTGCCATTTTAAATATTGAAACTTATTTGAGGTGATAGATTGTCAGAACTACTAATACCACTGGACAAATACCTTGCAGCAGGACTGCACATTGGAACACAGCAGAAAACAGCTGATATGGAGAAGTACATTTACCGTGTGAGATCAGACGGACTCTACGTCCTCGATATAAGGAAGACAAATGACAGGGTAATCGCGGCTTCAAAGTTCCTCTCAAAGTATGAACCCGATGACATCCTCGCTGTTTCAACAAGACAGTATGGACAGGAACCTGTGAGGAAATTCGGTGAAGTTACAGGTGCAAGGACCATACCTGGAAGGTTCATACCCGGTACACTCACAAATCCTAACTATGCGAAGTTCATTGAACCGGAGGTCCTGGTGGCCACAGATCCAAGATCAGATTCACAGGCAATCATCGAGGCCAAACAGATAGGCATACCTGTGGTTGCCCTCTGTGACACTGAAAACCTCCTTGGAAATGTTGATATAGCAATACCCGTCAACAACAAGGGACGTAAGGCCATAGCCCTTGTCTACTGGTTACTGGCAAGGCAGTTCCTCCGGGAGAAGGGCATCCTCAAGGAGGATGAGGACCTGGACATACCTCCAACAGAGTTCGAACTGAAGATCTAGAAGTGGTCATATGATAAGGAGACCTGCAGTGGCGGGAGCTTTCTATGAACGGGACCCCGCGGCCCTCAGAAGGCGCATTGAATGGTGTTTCGAGCATGAGCTCGGACCCGGCACCCTTCCGGCAGTGGGGTCCATGAGGAGGATAAAGGGGGTGATCGCCCCCCACGCAGGTTACATGTATTCAGGACCCGTGGCAGCACACGCCTACCATGAGCTGGTATCCGATGGAATCCCCGGGACCCTGGTGATAATCTGCCCCAACCACACAGGGATGGGGTCAGGTGTATCGCTTATGCAGCAGGGTGCATGGGAGACACCCCTCGGTACAGTGGAGATAGACTCAGAGCTTGCAGAAGCCATTGTGAGAGAATCAGGGATCATAGACCTGGATGAGACAGCACACCTCGCCGAGCACAGCTGTGAGGTGCATGTACCCTTCATCCAGTACTTCACAGATAACTTCAGGATAGTTCCAGTTACCATGTGGATGCAGGGCCATGAGACAGCCGCCGATGTTGGACATGCGGTCGCATCAGCCATCAGGGAAACCGGAAGGGATGCGGCTGTCATCGCAAGCACAGACTTCACACACTACAGTCCACAGGACATTGCTGAAGCCACCGACAGAAGGATCATTGACAGGATAACAGCAATGGATGATACCGGCATGTACGGTGTTATCAGTGAACTCAACGCAACCATGTGCGGTTATGGGCCGGTAGCGGCTACCATCATAGCCTCAAGGATTCTTGGAGCCACAGAATGCGACCTACTGAGATATGCAACAAGTGGAGATGTTACCGGTGACCGCAGCTCGGTGGTGGGCTACGCCTCACTTGTCCTGAGATAAGGGTGAAACATTGAAGTCGTCGGCATCCGCACCTGCCAAGGCCATTCTTTTTGGTGAACACGCAGTGGTCTACAGCAAGCCGGCAATAGCAGCCGCCATAGACCGCAGGGTGACTGTAACCGTAAGTGAATCCAGCAGCACCCATGTAACCATCCCCTCCCTGGGTATACGCCACAGTTCAGAGAGACCATCCGGTGGCATCCTGGACTACATCGGGAGGTGCCTCGAGCTTTACCATGACGCATCACCCCTTGACATCAGGGTGGAGATGGAGATACCCGCCGGTTCAGGCCTAGGTTCATCGGCTGCACTCACCGTTGCACTGATAGGTGCCCTCGACAGGTACCATGGAAGGGATCATGGACCCGGGGAGACAGCAGCCAGGGCCCACAGGGTGGAGGTTGATGTACAGGGAGCCGCCAGCCCCCTTGACACAGCCATCAGCACCTATGGGGGCCTTGTATACCTTGACAGCCAGAGGAGGGTGAGGCAGTTTGAGGCCGACCTGGGGGACCTTGTAATAGCACACCTTGACTATTCAGGGGAAACAGCCAGGATGGTTGCCGGCGTAGCTGAAAGGTTCAGGAGATTCCCGGATATCATGGGGAGGATAATGGACACAGTTGAGTCCATAACCAATACAGCATACAGGGAACTTCTAAGGAACAACACAGAACCCCTGGGGGAGCTCATGAACCTCAACCAGGGGCTGCTGGACTCCATGGGCGTTTCCACACGTGAACTTTCAATGATGGTCTATGAGGCAAGGAACGCCGGGGCAGCAGGTTCAAAGATCACAGGAGCCGGCGGCGGCGGGAGCATAATAGCCCACTGCCCGGGATGTGTGGATGATGTTGTCACGGCCCTTAACAGGAACTGGAAAGCCATGAGGGCAGAGTTTTCGGTTAAGGGACTCATCTAATATTCACAGGGTGCATATGTAATGATCATTCTCAAGCTTGGTGGAAGTGTAATTACCAGGAAGGACTCTGAGGAACCTGCAATAGACAGGGATAACCTTGAAAGGATAGCCTCAGAGATAGGGAACGCTTCGCCATCATCATTGATGATAGTGCACGGCGCAGGGTCCTTTGGCCACCCATTTGCAGGTGAGTACAGGATAGGCTCGGAGATAGAGAATGAGGAGGACCTCAGGCGCCGGAGGTTTGGATTTGCACTGACCCAGAACTGGGTTAAAAAGCTTAACAGCCATGTATGCGACGCACTCCTTGCTGAGGGAATTCCAGCAGTTTCAATGCAGCCATCAGCTTTCATAAGGGCCCATGCTGGCCGCATAAGCCACGCGGATATCTCACTGATCAGATCCTACCTTGAGGAGGGTATGGTACCGGTGGTCTACGGTGACGTTGTACTTGACTCAGACAGGAGGTTGAAATTTTCTGTCATATCAGGAGACCAGCTGATAAACCACTTCTCCCTGAGGCTGATGCCGGAGAGGGTCATACTCGGGACAGATGTGGACGGGGTATACACCAGGAACCCTAAGAAGCACCCCGATGCAAGGCTCCTTGATGTTATAGGATCACTCGATGACCTTGAATCCCTTGACGGGACACTTAACACTGATGTGACGGGTGGAATGGTCGGTAAGATAAGGGAACTCCTTCTGCTTGCAGAGAAGGGTGTGGAATCTGAAATAATTAATGCTGCAGTGCCCGGAAATATTGAGAGGGCCCTCCTGGGAGAGGAGGTACGGGGCACAAGAATCACAGGGAAACATTGAGGACATTCACGATTATCAATCAACATTCAAAGGAATTTATAGGGTGATGGAAAATTTTTAAGGGCGTTAAAATATGATTTCGGATAGGAAACTGGAGCATCTGATCCTGTGCGCCAGCTGTGATGTTGAGTACAGGAAGAAGACAGGCTTCGAGGATATTGAGATAGTTCACAGAGCCATACCTGAAATAAACAAGGAAAAGATAGATATAAGCCTTGATTTTCTCGGCAGGGAATTATCATCTCCTGTAATGATAAGTGCAATCACAGGCGGCCACCCGGCCTCCATGAAGATAAACAGGGAACTTGCCAGGGCGGCAGAGAAACTTGGAATAGCACTTGGACTTGGAAGTCAGAGGGCCGGGGTGGAGCACCCTGAACTTGAGGGGACCTACACCATCGCAAGGGAGGAGGCACCCTCAGCAATGCTCATAGGTAACATTGGAAGTTCACATATCGAATACGCTGAAAGGGCCGTGGAGATGATAGATGCAGACGCCCTGGCAGTGCACCTCAACCCACTCCAGGAGTCCATACAGCCCGGAGGAGACGTTGACTCATCAGGGGCCCTCGAGTCCATATCAGCAATAGTTGAGTCAGTGGACGTCCCGGTAATGGTGAAGGAGACAGGGGCAGGTATATGCTCAGAGGATGCCATTGAACTTGAATCCTGTGGTGTATCAGCCATAGATGTTGCAGGTGCAGGCGGCACCAGCTGGGCTGCCGTGGAAACATACCGGGCGGATGACAGGTACCTCGGAGAACTCTTCTGGGACTGGGGCATACCAACCGCTGCAAGCACCGTGGAGGTCGTGGAATCTGTCAGCATCCCGGTAATAGCATCAGGGGGTATCAGGAGCGGGATCGACGCCGCCAAGGCAATATCCCTCGGTGCAGAAATGGTGGGGATTGCACTCCCGGTCCTTGAAGCAGCGGGGCATGGCTACAGGGAAGTTATTAAGGTAATTGAGGGATTCAATGAGGCCCTCAGGACTGCAATGTACCTGGCAGGTGCAGAGACACTTGACGATCTTAAAAAATCACCAGTCATAATAACAGGCCATACAGGAGAATGGCTGAACCAAAGGGGCTTTGAAACTAAAAAATACGCCAGGAGGTCATAATTTGAGCGTAGAAGTAATTGCGATCGGCGGATACGAGGAAGTTGGTAAGAACATGTCCGCCGTTAAGGTAGGAGATGACGTTGTAATATTTGATATGGGGATTCACCTTGACAGGGTTCACATACATGAGGACACAGATATAGCAAGGATGCACAGCCTCGACCTCATTGAGAGGGGGGTCATCCCCGACGATACCCTCATGAAGGACGTTGACGGGAAGGTCAGGGCCATAGTATTCACCCATGGGCACCTTGACCATATAGGGGCAGTTGCAAAACTCGCCCACAGGTACCAGGCGCCCATAATAGCAACACCCTACACCATAGCACTCATAGAGAGAACAATAAAGGCTGAGAGGAAGTTCAACGTCCTCAACACACTCCAGGTACTGAACGCCGGGGAGAAGTGTCAGATATCACCGGGTATAACCCTGGAGTTCATCCAGTCAACCCACAGCATACCCCAGTCAGTGATAGCAGCCCTGCACACACCGGAGGGCATAATAGTCTATGCACTGGACTTCAAATTCGACGACCACCAGAAGATATCCCCACCACCAGACTACCACCGTCTCAGGGAACTTGGAAGGAAGGGCGTCCTCGCCATGATAGTCGAGACAACAAGGGCCAATGAGAAGCAGGAGGTCAAGACCCACTCAGAGAAGGTTGCAAGGATAGTCCTGGAGGACATAATGAAGAACCCCCTGGAGGAGAAGACCGGGATGATCGTGACAACCTTCTCATCCCACATGGAACGTATACAGGCCATAAGTGACATAGCATCAAAGAGCGACAGGCAGATGCTTCTCCTGGGAAGGTCAATGGAGCGCTACTGTGGACTCGCAGAGGCAATGGGGATCCTGAAACTCCCTGAGAATGCGAGCATATATGGAAGTCCCAAGGCAGTTAACAGGGCCCTTGCACGTGCAGAGGCAAAGCGCGAGGACTACCTCCTCATAACCACGGGACATCAGGGGGAACCCGACGCACTGCTCCCAAGGATAGCCAATGCAAAGACCCAGTTCAGGATACAGAGGGGTGATAATGTTGTGATATCAGCCCCGGTCATCCCGAACCCCATGAACGTTGCCAACAGGAACCTGATGGAGAGGCGTCTGGCATCAAGCGGTGCCAGGATCTACACCAACGCCCATGTGTCAGGGCATGCTGGAAGGGAGGACCACAGGGACTTCATAAGAATGCTGAACCCCATGCACATAATACCTGCCCACGGTGACCTGAGCATGCTCTCGGCCTACGCAGAGATAGCAGAGGAGGAGGGCTACAAGCTGGGTAACGATATACATATCCTAAGGAATGGACAGGCACAGGTCTTTAATGGAGGTATCCGATGATGGAAGTAATGGATATTCTAAGGAAGTACTCTGAAATGGCTGATGAGAGGATAAGGGAGTCCATCAGTGACATAACACCCGAGACGCTACTCAGAGCATCAGAACACCTCATCACAGCAGGCGGTAAGAAGATAAGGCCATCACTGGCCCTCTTAAGCTCTGAGGCTGTTGGCGGAGACCCCGGGGATGCTGCGGGTGTTGCAGCGGCAATAGAACTGATCCACACATTCTCACTCATCCACGATGATATAATGGATGACGATGAGATCAGGAGAGGCGAACCTGCCGTCCATGTCCTCTGGGGGGAACCCATGGCCATACTCGCCGGTGATGTTCTCTTCTCAAAGGCCTTCGAGGCGGTTATCAGGAACGGTGACTCTGAAATGGTGAAGGAAGCTCTTGCAGTTGTCGTTGACTCCTGCGTCAAGATATGTGAGGGCCAGGCCCTTGACATGGGATTCGAGGAGAGGCTGGACGTCACAGAGGAGGAATACATGGAGATGATCTACAAGAAGACAGCAACCCTCATCGCAGCAGCAACAAAGGCCGGGGCGATAATGGGTGGTGGTTCACCCCAGGAGATCGCCGCCCTCGAGGACTATGGCAGATGCATTGGTCTCGCATTCCAGATACACGACGACTACCTCGACGTGGTCAGTGACGAGGAATCCCTTGGCAAACCAGTGGGCAGTGACATAGCAGAGGGAAAGATGACCCTCATGGTTGTGAAGGCACTTGAGAGGGCATCAGAGAAGGACAGGGAGAGGCTGATATCCATCCTGGGCTCCGGGGACGAGAAACTTGTGGCAGAGGCCATAGAGATATTTGAACGATACGGGGCAACAGAATATGCCCATGCTGTGGCCCTGGACCATGTGAGGATGGCAAAGGAACGCCTCGAGGTACTTGAGGAATCGGATGCAAGGGAAGCCCTCGCCATGATAGCCGACTTCGTCCTTGAAAGGGAACACTAGGTGGTGCCAGTGGAGGACCTTGTCTACAGGTACGCACTCCTGAACGCTGTGAAACACAGGGGAAGGGCAAACCCGGGGGCCGTCATGGGGGCCGTCATGAGCAACGAACCTGAACTCAGGAAGATGGCGCCCCAGGTTAAGGAAGCAGTTGAGGCCGCTGTTGAGAGGGTTAACAGTTTAAGCCCCGAGGAGCAGCAGCAGGAGATGGAGAGGCTGGGCCTTGAGATCACCGAGAGGAAACAGAAGAAGCGGAAGGGTCTAAGGGAACTGGCCGGGGTGAAGGGTGAGGTGGTCCTCAGGTTCGCCCCCAACCCCAGCGGACCCCTCCACATAGGCCATGCAAGGGCCGCGATCCTCAACCATGAATATGCAAGGAAATATGACGGCAGGCTCATCCTCAGGATAGAGGACACGGACCCCCGCAGGGTTGACCCGGAGGCCTACGATATGATTCCAGCCGACCTTGAGTGGCTGGGCGTTGAATGGGATGAGACAGTTATCCAGAGCGACCGCATGGAAACCTACTATGAGTACACAGAGAAACTCATAGAGAGGGGTGGTGCGTATGTATGCACATGCAGGCCGGAGGAGTTCAGGGAACTCAAGAACAGGGGAGAGGCCTGTCACTGCAGGTCCCTTGGTTTCAGGGAGAACCTCCAGCGATGGAGGGAAATGTTCGAGATGAAGGAGGGCTCAGCCGTTGTGAGGGTTAAAACGGACCTGAACCACCCAAACCCTGCCATAAGAGACTGGGTCTCAATGAGGATCGTTGAGGCAGAGCACCCACGCACCGGTACACGCTACAGGGTCTACCCCATGATGAACTTCTCAGTGGCGGTTGATGACCACCTCCTTGGCGTGACACACGTCCTGAGGGGTAAGGACCACCTGGCAAACAGCGAGAAGCAGGAGTACCTCTACAGGCACCTTGGCTGGGAGCCCCCCGAATTCATACACTACGGGCGCCTGAAGATGGACGACGTTGCACTCAGCACCTCGGGGGCCCGTGAGGGCATCCTCAGGGGTGAGTATTCTGGATGGGACGACCCACGCCTCGGAACCCTGAGGGCCATTGCAAGGAGGGGTATACGACCGGAGGCCATAAGAAAGTTAATGGTTGAAATCGGCGTAAAGATAGCAGATTCCACAATGAGCTGGAAGAAGATCTACGGCCTCAACAGGAGCATCCTCGAAGAGGAGGCCAGGAGGTACTTCTTTGCTGCAGATCCTGTTAAACTTGAAGTGGTGGGTTTACCCGGACCTGTCAGGGTTGAAAGGCCCCTACACCCGGACCACCCTGAAATCGGGAACAGGGTACTTGAACTGAGGGGTGAGGTGTACCTGCCGGGCGATGACCTTGGGGAAGGACCGCTGCGCCTCATAGACGCGGTTAACGTGATCTACTCTGGGGGTGAACTGAGGTACCACAGTGAGGGCATCGAGGAGGCCCGTGAACTCGGCGCTTCAATGATACACTGGGTCCCTGCAGAGTCCGCCCTTGAGGCCGAGGTCATCATGCCGGACGCCTCCAGGGTGAGGGGAGTCATCGAGGCTGACGCATCAGAACTGGAGGTTGATGATGTTGTGCAGCTTGAGAGGTTCGGCTTCGCCCGCCTGGATTCTGCAGGCCCAGGAATGGTCTTCTACTATGCCCACAAATGATTTTTCTGTTTTCTGGGGTTTATAATTCCTTTTTTAACAGGGTATCCCTGAGAAAGAATTTTTTGTTTTCCAGCAGTGATCCGGCTTCTTCACAGGCTGGGGATTCAGCACAGCAATTTTTATTAACTCCAGTGGACTACATGATAATATCATTCTTCTCGTGTTGAATTAACTTCTGGAGGATAAATCATGGTGACTGTAAACGAGAACTACCTGCTACTTAAAAGCAGCTACATATTCTCCGAGATAAACAGGAGAGTTGAGGAATTCCAGAGAAAAAATCCTGACGCTGACATAATCAGGATGGGTATAGGTGATGTGACAAGGCCCCTCCCGGAGGCAGTTGTTGAGGCCTTCCACAGGGCCGTTGATGAGATGGCAGAGGAGGAGACATTCAGGGGCTACGGACCGGAACAGGGATACCCCTTCCTCAGGGAGGCCATAGCAGAGAACGACTACGCTTCAAGGGGAGTTGATATCACAGCAGATGAGATCTTCATAAGCGACGGTGCCAAGTGCGACACAGGAAACATCCAGGAGATCTTTGGACTCGACAACGTTGTCGCTGTCACAGACCCTGTCTACCCTGTTTACGTTGAGAGCAACGTCATGGCAGGACGTGCCGGCCCGGCAGACGACGATGGAAGATACAGTGGACTTGTCTACCTCCCATGTACAGAGGAGAACAGCTTCATACCCTCCCTCCCAGAGGAGAGGGTGGACCTCATCTACCTCTGCTACCCCAACAACCCCACAGGAACAACACTGACAGAGAAACAGCTTGCTGAGTGGGTGGACTATGCAAGGGACAGTGGCAGCTTGATACTCTTCGATGCAGCCTACGAGGCCTACATCCAGGAGGATGGGATACCCCACAGCATCTACGAAGTCGAAGGTGCAAGGGAAGTCGCGATTGAGTTCAGGAGCTTCTCAAAGAACGCGGGCTTCACAGGTACAAGGTGTGCCTTCACGGTTGTACCTGAAGAACTTGAGGTCCCTGACAGCAGCGGAAGGATGCACTCTGTGAGGGAACTCTGGAACAGGCGCCAGACAACAAAGTTCAACGGAGTCTCCTACCCGGTCCAGAGGGCGGCCGAGGCTGTCTACACACCTGAGGGGCAGCGGGAGATAAGGGAATCCATTGATTACTACATGGAAAACGCCAGGATAATAAGGGAAAGCCTTGAAAGGGCAGGTTTAAGGTACTATGGTGGTGTAAACGCACCATACATCTGGATAAGGACGCCCGAGGGAATGGACTCCTGGCAGTTCTTTGACACCCTCCTCAATGATGCTGAGGTCGTTGGGACACCGGGCTCAGGTTTCGGACCAAGTGGTGAGGGTTACTTCCGTCTCACAGCCTTCAACTCCTTCAGGAACACTGTGAAGGCCATGGAGAGGATATCAGAGCTGAGCTTCTAGATGATACTGATTGTTGATGGTAGAGCAGTCACCATCACGGAAAAATAAATAATTAATTTTTTAATTCATGGCTGAGTTTATTGCCATATATGCGACACTGGTACCCATGTCGAGGTCCCTCTGGACTGTTGATGGGCTCTTTGTCCTCGTCCACCTTGACCAGTCACTCCTACCGTTGAGGTAGCCCTGCTTCATCAGTGTGTAGAGGTCCCCTGACACATACTTTATTCTGGGTGCAAGGTACAGCGCCTGCCTCTCATAGCCTGTATGGAGTGATGATGACTCCCCGCTCACACAGTGGGGGGCGCTGAAGGTGTCTGTTATGTAGTGGCTTGCAACCCCGAAACAGTAACTCGCATACCTGTAGTTCCTGTTCCTGTAGGCACTCCTTCCACGGTCGAGCCATTTCTTCGCCTCGGTGAAGCTCCTGGGGAAGCTGTGTCTCACTGTATCATGGAACTTCTCATCAGGGTCGTTGGACCCGTCGACCATGGCGTTGAGGTTTAACCTGGGTTTCTTGTGGGAGGGTAGCTTCTCGTATATGGCCTCTGCTGTGTCGTAGTGGGTCACAGTCTTCCAGGCAAATGAGGCGGGTGTAAGGAGCATCATAAGAACAAGGATTAAGGACACACCCCTTATCTTCATGGTGAAACCTCCATTTAGTGGGTGGTACCTTTACATGTATAAATTTATTGTTGAGAATGGTGTTACTGATATAAAAAAGAAAAAGAGTGGGGGTTTATTTTCCTGCTCCGCCCCTGAGGAATCCGAAGGCCACAAGACCAGCGGCAACAAGGACACCCACGATACCGTAGACATACCATGAGGAGTCACCGCCACTGGCGCCTGATGTAGCATTCTTAACCTCATAGGCCTTTGAAGGGGTTGATGCAGGCTCCTCTGACACTGAGGATGCAGCGCCCACCTCTGCGGGTGAAGCCGCAGTATCCACACCCGGTGAATAACCTGAGTGTCCGCCGCTGATACCACCAGCTGAACCTGAAGGAACACCACCGGTTGAACCTCCCTGGGTTCCTCCGTTGTTAACTGGTGTTCCACCGTTGTTCACAGGTATAAGGTCCTCGAGGGTCCTGTTGGATGGGATACTGAAAATATACTGAAGGGCATTCATGGAGCCAGTTCCACCTGCAAGGAGTATGCCAAGTTCCTCCTTGTTTATAAGACGTTCCGCGGCTGTACTGACAACCGGTGCTGATACCAGGTTTGGTGAGGAGTAATCATGCTTGTAGAGTCGGATGTACTCTTCGTAGGAGTTGGATCCTGATGCAAACCTTGGGCTCTGCCATGTGATAACTGCAACCCTTCCAGTGTTTGTCTTTTCATCCCATATTATGATGTAGCCCACCATTCCATTCATACCGCCGCCTGTTGTTTCCAGTGTTGTCTCATCACTTGTCAGCCTCTGGTTGGCGTAGGTTCCCTGTCCCGCTGAAACACCGAGGAGCATGAAGAGTATGTCGTCCTTACAGTTATCGAGTGTTGTGACATAGATGTACTTCTCGTTTTCCCCCTTGGGGTAAGTGTTGAAGATGTAGTCGGCTATGAGGTAACCTGGTGAGCTTCCACCACAGACGTGGTTGTGGAAGAGCCAACCCATCAGCACGTCAAAGGGTGGATCGTATGGTAGGACCTCTTCTATTCTGTAATTGGATGAATTCTGAACAACAAGTGTTCCGCTTGTGATGTTGTAGTACATTGATTGATTATCTTCTGTGTCCCGTTGATCAGACAGAAGTCGAATTTCAGCTGACCCCAGAGCGGTGCATGTACTGGTAGAAGTGTTTTCCTGCTGAGTCTTGATCCGAGGATGTCATAGATTCCATCCCAGATTGGACTGGTCTCCTGGTTGTTTAACCTGACGTAGCCTGCTGATGTGAGGACAAATAGCTGATAGTCATCCCTTTCAAGATTTATACCCATGGCCTGGAAGAGCTCTACAGCCTTCTCTGCCGCAAGGCGGCCGATGTTCTTGAGGTCCCCGTATGTTAGATTACCGGTACTGTAGCTGCTGTTAGATGGGGTTGCATTGATAAGGTTTGTCTGGTTGAGGATGTAGTTGAGGTCAAGTCCAGCTGCGGCGATGGTCGTGTTACCCTTTGTGGGCTCATATCCCATGAGGTAGTTTACCTGGTCCTGTGTGAGGTTGTCGAATGCGTAGAGGATCTTCACAAGGGCTTCTGGACTTGTTGTTAGTTTTTTAACTGCCCATGCGTTGAATTTAAGTTCTGATACTGCTGTTGCACCGGTTTCCTGTTTGTATTTGCTGATGAGGTCCTGAAGGTTGTAGGCCATTATGATAAGTGTCCCTATTTTTGTCTTTGAGTTCCATCGAATGAAACCCACAATGTTGGTGTCTTCAGTTGTGTTGAACCCCACATATGCCCTTTTACCGGGTGTCGCATCCATGGCATATATGAAGACGTCATCGTCTGAACCGCCGGGCACACCTATGACCTGGTAGCTCACACCCTCCAGTGGTAGGCCGAATTCATTTGTAGCAGGGTAGTATTTGAGTAGTGTTTCTATCATTGCGTAGCCGCTGATTGTTCCCATGCAGACGTGGCCGTGGAATGCTGCTTCCCTGAGGATGTCTGCTGAGAGTCCTATGGCCCAGGCGTTGGCCAGGCTTGCTATGGGGAATGTGTCGTTTCCAAGTTTTTTCTGCAGTGCCTGGTACTGTGTGAGGGTCATGTTCTGTGAGACCGTTCCAATGTAGATGGGTGTCATGCTGGCGTTTTTGAAGTAGGCGAGTATGAGGTCGTTACCTTTCCTTACTATGAATGCGAAGTCCAGTGGATCGAGTCTGGTTTTTCGGAGCATCAGGAGGTTTCCTTTACCATAGCTCACTATACCGCGGGCCTGGTTGAGTATACCCTCCAGGGCGTCCTCTGTTGTCTGGTTTTTGTAGTATGCTGTTCCTGCTGTTGTTATGACCAGGACTTCACCGGTTCTGGTGAAGTTGAGGATCTGGTCTGCCTTCTTTGTTATTTCCCTTCCCAGTTTGTAGGCGTCTGTGGCGTTCATGGTGAGTGAGAGATGGGCTGCGTATACTGTGCCGTAGTCTGTTAGCTGGAAGGTGTGTGAGAGTTCCCTGTATCCTGGGGCGCGGATTTTTACTGTGAATTTTGTGGTGTTTGTGATGTTCTGGTAGTTGAATTTGATTTTGGTCATGTTGGCTGCCGGGTCAAATGTTCTGGTGAAGTTTATCTTTGTCCCGTTTTCGTCTGTCAGTTCCTGGATGTCGGGGTTTATATTGCCATTATCGTCGGCGTATTCATATTTGACGTCAACCCCCACCTCACAGTCTGTGTCAGCTGCACTCACCGAACCTGTCAGTGCTACAGCAACGAGAAGAACCATGAAAACCATGAAGTACTGTCTTCCCATAACCCTTTCACCTCCTTTAAATTGTTCATCATTAAAATTAATTTTTTACCAATATATAATGGTTAATTATTACTATTTCTGGATCAAATTGAGTTTATGTAATACTGAATGTATTTTTAAGAGGATATCTGCAGGGTTATCACCTCAAAGAGGTCAGCAGGATGATCTCCCCAATCAGATAGAAGCAATCTATATTAGTATAAGTAGGGCTGATAATATTGTAACTGGGAGGATACATTACAGCGGGTGATTTCTTGAAAAGAAACTTTCTGAACATTCTGTGCATTGCAACCATCGTGGCGATTGTGGGCATTGTGGGCCTTCAGAGGGTTCAGCTGCAGCTCTCCACGGGACCGTTCTGGGACACATATGCTTTCCTTGCCAACGCCCTCTACTTCGCAGGCAAGGGCATAGGGTACATGGAACTTGAAAGACCCCCAATGCTATCCCTCTTACTCTCAATTATATTCATGGCAGGTTACGTCCATGAGTCAGCCATATACTACCTTGACCTTTTAATTCACATAGCAGGCGTTTTGGGCATCTTCCTTCTCATGAGACTTCGCTTCAATGAATACGAAAGCCTCGCTGGATCCATAACCTACGGGATTTCACCGATGGTTCTTAAATGGGTCTCGGTGGGCTATACAGATATGGCTGCGATATCATTCTCAATATGGGCCCTTTACTTTACAGTACTGGCTGTAAAGAAGAATGGAAAGTACTTCTATTTTGCCTTTCCAATGGCCGCAGTGGCTTTTCTTACACGGTTCAATATAGCCTTCATAGTTATCCCAATGACATTCATGATAATCATTCACAGGTCATTTCTTCGGAACATTAAAGAAATACTTTCAGGCATTTTTTTAGGATTCCTGGTGCTCTTACCATTCCTGGTATTGTATTATATCACTTACTCTGACCCTTTTTTACCATTCACCACCACACTGGGACTAACCGAGACCCTGCAATCAGAGAAGGTTCAGTATATTCCTGACGCACTTTACTATATCAGGAACATACCCTCCATGGGGTTCTATCTCAACAGGTCCGGAGCTTCAGGATACATTATACTTCTACCCCTGATTGGACTGGTTTTATATGCCTTTGAGATCATAAGAATTAGGATTAGGCATGAGAAGATAAGAAAAAGGGTTAAGAATGCCTTGGGGATATTTCACCCATCCCTGAGGGTTCGGTATGTTATCATGTTAGTTCTAACAATCAGCTTTTTCATTACCTTTGGAAGGATTTCCTACATCATCAGTGATCTGATCATGTTCACTGGCATTATCCTCTTTTACATGGAATTCAACGATGGAAAGTCACTTGATATTGATCTCATGATACTATGCTGGCTGCTGGTATTCCTGAACTTCCACAGTAACTATACAGTTAAGGTTGATCGGTACTTCCTCACACTGATGCCCCCACTGGCTTATCTATTCATACTTGGAATCAGGGGTCTTACTGCAAGATTGGAGAACAGGTATACCCAGCTGGTTTATCCCCTTATAATTTTATTCATATTATCATCATCTTTATCCTATCTAACACACCTCTCGGATGATAGGGACCTTGCAGATGCCAGAAATGCAAACAGGGATGTTGTGATGGCTTCAAGCTTTTTTGAACATAACCTTGATTGCAGTGATAAGCGACTTGTCTCTGATTACTGGCCAGCATATAGCTGGTATCTTAGAAGAAATGTGAATATCATGCCCACCTACAATGACACAGAGTATGTGGTTCATGAACTTGAGACCAAAAGATATGATTACTATTTCACATTCAGATCCCTGGATTCTGCTTACTATACGACAGTCTTTGATTCTGGATCCACAAGGATATACGCAAGGAATGGCACCCCTCCTGATAGAAGCAGGGCACTGTACATAGGTACAGGGTGGCACCACTATCTTGAGGATGTACTTGATTTTAAGGTGAAGCTTGATTATGATATTCTGGGAGCAGGCAGGCTCAATGCAGGAAGATCACTCTACATTGACAGTTACTCACCTAGAGAACTTAAAGCATATCCGAGAATATTCCTCTTTAATTTCAGATGGCATGACAGGAACAGGGCTGAGTCAATACTGAGGGATTACGTTGAGAATGGCGGTACATTGATCATTGATGCGTCAGGTAACCTTGACGGGGTCCTCTACAACCTCGATAACACGATTTTCCTCAATACCACCATCCAGAGGAGCCCCGCTCCCATTAAATTTAATGTTAAGTACGGTAACAGGACCTACACCCTCTCAAACTTTGTATCTGAGGATGGGGGGGTGTGGTATGGCGCCACATATTCGGCCTTTGGCGGTGAAATGAATACTGTTTCAGAGTCCGGTGGGAGGACCATAATCGGTATTCAGAGAATAGGAAGGGGTAAAATAATCTGGATTGGATATAACCTCGTGTTCCATGCATTCTACTATAAAAACAGTGATGAGAAGGAACTAATCAGGGATTTACTGGGATTAATATGAGAAGAGACACTCTGATTAAGTTAATGATATCAGTAATTATACTCGCTTTACTTTTCAGTGTTGTGAATACCAGGGATTTTATGGAAAGTATCCTTAAAATAAGACCTGTATTCTTCCTGGCGCTTTTACTCCTCCCTTTGAGTATACTGATCAGGGCATGGAGGTGGAAAATGCTGATGGAGCACGGTGGTTGTCCTGTTTCGTGTGGGGATGCATATGGTCTGACACTTGTTGGTGTCGCACTTAACATGCTTCTTCCGGGGGGCATGGGTGATATCGCGAAATCATATTATGGTTATCGATGGCATGGTCTCAGGGAGGAGATGCTTTCAACATCTGTCCTTGATAAGGTGATAGCCCTTCTCTCAATATTCATCCTTGGAACCGCAGCAGCCTTCTGGAGTGGTATGCTGTTTTGGGGGAGTGTATCTCTTTTGCTGTCACTGATATCTGTTTTCATGGTTTTTTGTCCAGATGTTTTTCCCTGGAGGAGGATAATGAACCTGATGGGTTTAATATCAAAGAGGAGGCTGGATCCAGATAAGCTTTTTACATTCTATACATCCTCGGGAAACTTAAAGTTAAGGGCCATGATCCTATCCTTTATAGGGTGGCTGGTCAGTTATCTTCAGTTTTACATAGTCTGTCTTTCATTTGGTGTTAACGTCGATATAGCCTACATTCTTGCAATATCGCCCCTGGTGAACCTTGCATTAGTATTCCCACTGACCATGAATGGCCTGGGGTCATCGGATGCAGTTGTGGTTTATTTTCTGGGCTTGAAGGGCGTTGCCCTGTCAACGGCCCTCATCATTTCGCTCTTCTATTCACAGATCCTCACAACCCTGATACCTGGCATCTTTGGCCTTATTCTGATCCTCAGAAGATGAAGCCCTCATTAATTTAAGATCCCTCTGAATCAGGTAAATCTCCTTCCTGAGCATGCTCACCTGGGTTGCTATAAAACCAAAGAAGAGTATCTGGATACCTGAAAGTAGTGTGAGGAGCATGAATGTCATGAGGGGTCTTGTGGGATCCAGTGAATGATTCAAATATAAAATAAAGAGATAGAGACCGCTTAAAATCCCAGTAATGCATAGAAGAGCCCCGGCGATCCCAAAAAGTAGCATTGGCTTTTCATTGAAGGCGAAAAGAAGATGGGATAATATGGCTGATTTTATGCGTATCTTTGACTCTCCCCTTTCTCTCCCCTTCAGCTTAACGGGGACCTCCCTGATTCTGTAACCAAGTGCATTTGCCTTCACAAGGATTTCTGGATTTATTTCCGTACCGTCTGATTCAAGTTCCATGGAGTTTATCACATCCTTTCTGTAGGCCCTGAACACTCCTGTAACGGTGTTCAGATTCTCTTTCATTGAAAGGCCAATTATCCTGTTTGCAAGTCTGCTGAGGACCAGTCTGTGGAGTGGCACGTTCTCTGTTGAGCCCTCTGGCATGTACTGTGACCCGATAACTATATCGGCGTTTCCTGTTTCCTTAACAAGTTCAGGTATATGGATTGGGTCATAACTCAGGTCGGCATCAAGTGTCACTATTATATCTCCCCTGGCTGCATTGAAGCCTGTTTTAAGAGCCCGCCCCATCCCCTTATTTTTTTGGTGTCTTAAAATCTTCACATGCTCGTCTTCAGCTGCTTTATTATCCAGCAATCTCCCTGTTTCATCCTGGCTGCCATCATCAACAGCGATTATCTCATAATCTGAATAATTTTTCCTTAAAATTTCACGGACCCTGTCAATAGTGTAATTAACATTTTCTTCTTCGTTGTACATTGGTATTATCACAGATATCATTGTAAACACCGATATAGGATTATTTTCCTCTTTTTCTTGAGAAATAGGTCCCTGAAAGACCCAGTATCATGGCTTCAACGCTTTTTGCGACGTTCTCCTTCATATTATTCGCACCGTTTTTTATGCCATTGATGGGTCCCTCCACCTTCCAGTCTGCAGGTTCATTTAGTGACTGCAGAAATGCGGATACTCTAAAGCAGAATATCATGATTCTGTATATTGGCATCAGGACAATGAAAGGTATGGCCTCCTCTATCTTCTGTCTGGTCTTTCCGGAGGAATAGTTGTAGGTAAATACTGTTACGATGAGGTCCACGAGGATGTAGAATACATACATAAGGAGCATCACTACCGGGATGACTTCTATGTAAAGGCCCATGAACGGGAGCAGTATGAGTACAAAGACCCAAAGGAGCCTTGGAAAGGCGATTGTATGGTCAACGAAGAGTATTCGCATGAGGCCCATTAAGTCAAAGTAACGCCAGGTTTTACCCTTCAGTTCTTTAAATGAATCCCTCAGGAGATTCCATAGATATGAGAATATCAGTTTAATGAGTTTGGGGTCTCTGGAATCCCTTATAATGCTGAGGATATCCCTGAAGGATGTTCTGTTCTCTTCGTAATAGCTTTTTCCGGATATAGCTGCAACCTCCAGCTGCCCCCGGGCCCACCTGCTTCTCTGGGAGTAGAGGGTGTCGTAATCTGTTATGGCGCTGACGTATCCGATTGCATCAGGGACATTGATGACGTTTATCTTCTTTTTGTGCAGCATCATTGTAACATGCATATCCTCTGCGACTGTAACTGGCCAGTAACCTCCAACTGAACCCATAACCTCCCTTCTGAAGGCTGAGAATGCCCCTGACATGGTGTACAGGGAGTCAATCCATGACTGGTAGTTTCTTTCAAAGTTGAATGAGTTGAGGTATTCGAGGAACTCGCATCTGGAGAAGAATTTCTCCCTGAAACGAACCTTCAGGGGGTCCCAGCGCACCTCTATATAGCCGCTGGCTGCACCGACATCCGGATCGGCAAGGAAGACCTTCACCATATTTTTCAGGGCAGTCTTCTCAAGGATGACGTCAGCATCAACAGTGAATATGATCTCACCGGTGGCCTTACGGAGCCCTGTGTTGAGGCTGTGAACCTTACCGGTGTGTATCTTCTCAATGAGCTGGATCCTAACACCCTTCATTATGGCATCCACGCTGGCCTTCTTTATCTGGCTTCGGGTACCATCCTCTGATCCATCGTCAACAGCGATGACCTGCATCTTCTCAGGAGGGTATTCGCTGTTTATAATGGAGAGGAGGCATTCATGAATTCTTTCCTCCTCATTATGGGCGGGTATAACTATACTTATCTGGGGTAGTTCATCATCTTCAACGGTGATATCATTGTTGAGGTTTTTCAGGGACTTCCTTGCCAGCAGAAGTTTCAATGGAAGCAGCACGCCATCTATTACAATCGCAACAAGTAGCCATGTTCCCCAGACCATCATTGAAACCCATAGTGGGTCTTCCACATTTAACACCTTATTCGAATTTTCCAGCCTTTATCATGTCCCTCACCATATCCACGGTGGGTCTTGTCAGGAGGTACCAGTATAGAAGTATCACAAAGAGGAAGAATACCAGTTTGCCTATGATCGCATGTGCAAGGTAGATGGTTGACTTGCCAAACACACTGACGATGTATATTATGAGGAGCATCCTAATTAAGTTTGCCATGTAGGTCATTGTAGCTCCTATGAAAGCATATCTTATCTTTGATTCACGGCTGTAGCCTGGATAGAATATGAGGAGGGCTATGAGGACACTTATCTCAATCAGGGATGAGCATTCAAAGCCTATGCCAAAGATACTCCAGCCTGTGGGGTCCCTGAAAATGAATGCATTGGGGGGCAGGTAAACAGATTTCATACCCAGGAATGTTGCGGTGCCTGCTATGGTCTGAGCCTCTGTACTCATGATAACAGTGTCAAGCCCGGTTAAGATGGAAAAGGCTATCATGGCGGCCATGAATGCAACCGAAGCTGTCAGGTAGAATGTGAGCCACCACCTCTTCCTGTGAGCGATAACGGATATGAAAAATAGTGCGCCTGAGAATATCAGTGTCATCATGGTGCCGCTCGTGGAATCCAATGGTATCACCTATTCTGCTGCAGAATCTGAGGTCTCATGGTCATCAGCAAGTATTTACTTATTTTCCGGGTTTCTTCAGGTATATGAATGTCAGGAAAATTATCGCAGCCACAATAACGGCAGGCCATCCTGTTGGAATGGACTGAAAAATCGTGCTTTTTGAATCGGATCCCCCACTGTAAAGCCAGTTGGCTGTTATGGTGTAGGAACCACCGGTTTGGAATGAGTCGTATGGAAAATTCACATTGGTGGTTGTCCAGACATATGTGTATGATTCATATCTTCTTAGATTGGGTACATTGTAGGTTATGGTTTGGACCACCTCGTCACCATAGGTTATTGTGAGGGTGCAGGTTGAGGGGGGAATATTGTTGCGCGGCCCCAGATTTGTTGTTGTGCACCTGAACTGTATGGTGCCGGCCTGGGTGTAAGGTGCACCTATGGGTTCCAGTTCAGTTATGGATCCCTGGCCAGTTGAAGTGAGATCATCAGCCCCCCAAACCGTCCCCATGAGTCCAGTTATTAGTATCAGGGCCATAATTTTTCGCATGAAAACACCAGAACTAATTATAATTTTTTTATTTAATAACCTTTTCATCAAAATTTTTCATGGACTTTCAGGTGCTGGAAGATTTTCATGGATTCAAAATTAAATGGTCGTCACTGACCCTGTAGGAGCCCTCAAGTCTGGTTAAACCAGCTATTTTAAGCCTATTATTCCCTAAATGAATTGTTCCATTGAAGAGTGGCTGTATTGTCCTGACTTCCATCTCATCATGGACGTTGTCCTCAAGGAGCATCAGACCCACAGCTCCCGTTGATCTGACCTTGGCTGTAAGCATATGGAGGAACTTGAAGACCACCCTGATCTGGGAATACATGATGAGTGTTGAAACAGAATCTATGACAAGCCTCACCCCACCTTCACCCCCCCTTTCAATGAGATCTTCTACCATGACCATTATATGGGCGAGGTTCATGGGATTATCAATGAAAAAAACATTTTCAGAGGGGAGGGACGTCGGTCCGAATCTGCTGGATATGCAGTCCACAATGTAGAGGCTCTCCCCCTCTGATACATCCATATCTTCCAGTATCTTGTCTGCAGTGTCGTTCAGTGTGACCATGATGCATGTTTCTTTCTGTTTAAGGCCTTCACGCAGGAATGATCGTGCCAGCACATCCTTCCCAGAAAATATATCCCCCATGACCAGTATGTTTGAACCTGGAGGCACATCCAGGTCAGCACCTTTTATCCCCAATGAGTACTCCATATAAACACCATCCAGTTATATGTCTGTGTAATATATTTTTCTCATGTATAAATAAAGAGTGAGGGGTATTTTCTCATGTATAAATAAAGAGTGAGGGGGTTTACCTTTTCCTCTCGATTTTGATTGAGACTGGAGGCTCAATTCCCTTCTTACGGATCACCCACAGTGTGGCTCCAAGGACAAGGAGGATTATGAGCCATGCCGGTATTACGATGATGGTGTCTGTGGTCTCAATTGTCTTTGTCTGATGGAAACGTCCATACTTTATCTGTGTTCTGGCAGTGTAGGGCCCGAATTCGAGCCACCCAGGCTTCCAGGTCTCGAGCAGTGTATAGCTGTCTTCGGGGTAGACAACACCATCAATGGGCACCCTCTGTTTACCTGTGATTCCTGTGAGTTCAATGGTCCCGCTCATGTTTGCCTGGACTGTGCCGGTATTTCTGAGTTTGTAGGTGAACCTACCGGGCATGAAGCTCAGGAGTACGGAGGGTGCTTTGTGGTCTTCCAGCTTCAGGGACTCCACTATCGGACCCGGGAGACCTACATATATGGGCACCACAAGTTCAACTCCCTGAACTATCTGTATCTGTCCGGCTGTTCTGTTCTGAACTGGCACGCCCCTTATTACTATGGCTCCGGCGGCGTCAAGGTAGTTTATCTTTTCGGGGGCTCTGACGGTGAACCTGATCTTCTTTGATTCTCCTGGCCTGATTTTGAAGGTTGTGTTGCCCTCGATGGTGATCCACTGGGCTATACCCCTATCTGAGTACACCAGGTTCACACTGTCCATGAGGAGCCTCTTCTTGGTTACGTTGACGCTGACCTCCTCCTTCCCGATGTTCCTCACCGTCACCTCACCGCTCACAGATTCACCGGGTTTGAGGCTGTACCTGAAGTCTGCCGGTGATGCCCAGAGCCCGGTTGCAACTGCGGGCGCTATGTAGCCAAGAAGGAATATGATCATTAAGAGGACAGTTAAATGTCGGGTTTTCATGGTTATTCACCTTCTCCTAAAAAGAGTAAGAATTTTTGAGTATAAAAATTTTAAAAAAAGTTTGGTTTTGAGGATGATGGTAGTTTTTGTGCTGTTCATGGATTATGGTGCTGGTGAGTTGTGTTTCACGGCTGTGTAGGTGTTTGTTATTGTGTATACACCATCCTCTGTGTATGAAGGTACAGAGAGTTTCATCCTTGTTGTCCATGTTGTGGGGGTACCTGATCCCTGTGCGGCCTTGTTCATGTTGTCGTAGATCTTCTGTGATGTCGTGAGGAATGTAATGTAATCTCCTGTAGCATTACTGAATATCTGGAATCCTGTTATTGGTATTGTATCTGTTGCTGCTGTACTTGTAAATGCACTGTCATCTGCCTTGACATAGAGGTCTATTTTGACGTTACCTTTGTTGCTTATTGTGAAGTCTGGACTTGTTCCTGTTGTTCCCTGATCGATTGATCCGAAGTTAACGTCCGGTACCTCTATTGCGATTGCCTCTGGCACAGTTACGGTCACTGTCTGGGTCGCTGTCGCACCATATGAGGGGGAGGTGTATGCACCTATTGCCACAACAAATACAAGGGTAACTATAAGCGGGATTATTCCCATTAATTTTTCCCTCATATTGATCACCTGATTTTTTTCAGATAGAACTAATTGTCACAGCGGGTTATATAAAATTTTTCATTTTTAGTGACCATGGAAACATCTACTTGAAATTTTTGTGACTATTTTCACAAAAAGATCTTTGTGTTTATGGGGCTAGGTTGATGTGTAGATTAGTGTGGTCTGGTAGGTGCCGGCGTCAGTGTAGGGGGGTACCGTGATGTAAAGGCTCAGGGATACACTTGATGAGCCAAATCTAATGAAGCCGCCGCTGTAGGTCATTATGTTCTGATTGCTGGTTGTGAAGGGCCTCTTGCTGATACCTGGTGTGCTGAATTTCAGGTTTGTCAGGGGTATCATAAGTGAGCTGTCGGCCGTGTTTATTAGGTTTCCTGTGGCCCTCACAGAGAGTGTGTCACGAAAGGCCAGGAAGTATGTTACCGTCACCGTTACAGCATCAGGGTAGCTCCTCTCAATACCGTCAGGGTAAACTGTTCCCAGGCTGATGGTTGATGGTTCAACATCTATGGATGAAACAAGTGAAAGTGGCTGAACCCCACCCCCTCTGGGGGCAGTGCCGTTATCTGCAGAGGAGTTGTTACCGCTTTCATTTGCAGCGGCAGCTGTGAACACTCCCCCCACGATTAAAATCAACATGATCAAAGGAATAAGTGCAGTCCTCATGAAATCCCAACCTTCATTAATAGGTGGAAGGGATGGTTTTTATATACTTTTCGATAGCGGAAGCTCGCCATCTTAGTTTTTCTGACTATGGTGTATCGATGATCATTTTCCTTTTTTTATGCCTTTGTCGTCTTAGTTTTTCTGACTATGGTGTATCGATGATCATTTTCCTTTTTTTATGCCTTTGTCGTCTTAGTTTTTCTGACTATGGTGTATCGATGATCATTTTCCTTTTTTTATGCCTTTGTCGTCTTAGTTTTTCTGACTATGGTGTATCGATGATCATTTTCCTTTTTTTATGCCTCCTGAAGTCAAGGGATGTTGATACGCTGCTGAGGTACATCCTGCTTATCCTGGCAGCATTTCTGATCTCGTCATCAGTGGGGCGCCGGGCAGCCATGCTGTTGCCGTGGGGGACGTACCCTGTTATCCTGTAGGGTATATCCCACCATGATAGGAACCTGGCGATGCGTTCAATCTCAGGTGTATCAACAATCCCAGGCACAAGGACAGTTGAAACCTCAATTTTATCGGAATCTGAGAACTCCTCTATGCATTCAAGGACATCACGGTTGGTTCTCCCTGTCAGGCGGCGGTGCTTTTTCCTGTCGAGGGCCTTGAGGTCAACATGGACCTCATGGAAGGTGCTCCTCCTTAGGACATCCCTGCGGCTGCCATTGGTTGATATGGTCACATGGAGGTCCCTTCCAAGGATCTTTGTTAATTCGGGCAGGTCCTCCTGGAGTGTGGGCTCACCTCCGGCTATGAGCACCCTGTCCATACCGGTTCTGTCGCTGATTTCCAGGATCCTGTCTCCTATACTCTGCACATCATACTCCCTGCAGTTTCTTGGAGTGAAGAAACAGTACCTGCATCGAAAGTTGCATGATGGTGTCAGTATGGTTATGATGTCGCTTATGGATATGTGTGATAGCTGAATGTAATTCACCTCAAAGGTGCACTATATGTATGTCATCATATATATGTAGCTGTTCAGATCCGGCACATTTGACCGTTTTTTCTGCGGTGGAGTGGTGGGACAACTAACTTCGCAATATCTCTATATAACGAATAAAACATGTGAAGGCAAGCAAGAAGAAAATTTTGATATTCAGTTCCTTCTTGGCAACCTAATATCCTTCTATGTTCCCCTTTCGAGTATGCCTAGTGTAGGGGTTGATCCATTTCTTTCAGGTCATCCCGCAAAGAAGTAGAAGCTGAATAAAAACTTAAAAGGGGCTGCTATCTGAGGCTAAAAATGCCCTGAACCTCTTTATTTTGGTGTTGATTTGTTGGTTTGTTGTTGGGTTTAACGCTCCTCAAATATATGGCATAGAAAGGAGAAGTACACCTATTAGGGACATTATAACAAAAAGTGTTTCGAGCACACCTTTTTCCTCGCCTCTAAACACCTTCTTCGACAGAAAATAGATTAGCAAAAACATATTTCCCAGTAAAAGACACGTTAACAATATAATAGGTAGTTCAGGCCTAGTATGCAGTAAAGCCAACCTACTACACGTAACAGTAAAACCAACAAAATTGTAAAACACGATAACGACCCCAAAAAAATAAAAAAGCTTAGATGTATGCTGCATCCTCCCACCTCAAACTACCATCAGGATTCTTCGGTATTTCAATATAGTGTATACAATGATCCTCACCAACATAACTTCTCAACTCATAACCATAAATCCAGGTACGATGAATCGAAATATACTTCCAATATTCTTGGGGAAGATAATGAGTCCGTATCCTTAAAATCAAATCACCTTCAGCCACTATCACACTTATAAAACCCAAAGGACCCATAACAGCAGTGACACCGGCAACAGTTGCAATATCTAATATACCATGGAAAACATCCTCTAGAATGCATGTTTGGTGTTCTATGATGAATTTTTTGATATCGTCTGTGATGTTTAGGAGGCCTGTGTAGGCTATTATTGTTGCATATGCTGCCATGTTGAGTCCTATAAATCCCTCCACAAGAGCATAATTGAGGATATCCTGGAATGTAAATCCACATAGACTTCAACATTATCATGAGTTGTGATATTTTTTATAGGTTTTTTCTAAGATTTTCCAGTTTTTTTGGGCGTGGGGGGCTGCTTTTCTTTTATGCAAGGCCAAAGAAGCCTATAATTACAAGCAAGCCTCCAAGTGCTCTGACAGTTTCATTTTCAGTTTTTCCCAACTCATCCTTGCCTAATAGGTAAATTAAGAGAAACATGTTCACTATGTAAATGGAATAGACAATTAATTTGCTGATAATATAGGGGAAACGGAGACTAACCACAACCAATGCAGCAGTAAAATAAGAAAGGAAATAACTAAAATAAAAAATGTACTTTACCATCATATCATCCTCCTAATCAGATATACACTGCTTCATCCCATCTTAAAGTACCATCTGGGTTCTTTGGGATTTCAATGTAGTGTATGCAATGGTCTTCGCCAACATAAATTTTAAGTTCATAACCATGCCGCCAAGTTCTATGGTAAGAAACATATTTCCAATATTCAGTTGGAAGATAATTCGTTCTTACATTCACAATTAAATCACCTTCTGCTAATAGTAGAGAAGCAATCGAAAAAATACCACTTGCCAAGGTGACACCTTCACTACTAAGCTCTTTTAAACTCCATATAAAAAGAATCCCATCTATAATGTCCCCTCCAATGCATGTTTGGTGTTCTATGATGAATTTTTTGATATCGTCTGTGATGTTTAGGAGGCCTGTGTAGGCTATTATTGTTGCATATGCTGCCATGTTGAGTCCTATGAGGCTGGCCCTACATAATCGAAAAAGAGGGTTTAGGATGGAAAGGTACATGGAGGTTACAAAGCCCAATATAAGCCTTCTTAGTACTATCATCTAAACCTTCAAGGTTTACAGTGCTGTTGCCATCCAGGAAAAGGACGAGCCTACTACAAAGGTTATGGCCATTAACCATCGTATTTCATCCTCTCTTTCCTTCAATTTGAATTGGAGCCAGAATAGAAGAGAAAAAATGAACAAGCCTAAAAGGTCTGCTATTGGAATCAAACCATTAAAATGTTTAATTCCAATGGAAAATAAAATAATATCGAGACAAAGAAGGGAATAAAGTATATCGAGCAAAGATTCATAATCCAAGAAAAGACACCTCCTATATCATCCACTTAGACTACCCCATTAGGGTTCGTTTGAGAATTTTAGCCCCATATAGTTGCCGCGGATCGTAAAATACGCCAAAAACTGAAAAAGCTTAGATGTATACTGCATCCTCCCACCTCAAACTACCATCAGGATTCTTCGGTATTTCAATATAGTGTATACAATGATCCTCACCAACATAACTTCTCAACTCATAACCATAAATCCAGGTACGATGAATCGAAATATACTTCCAATATTCTTGGGGAAGATAATGATCTCTAAATGTAAGTATGCCATCACCTATCCGCATACACCATCCAATTGGTTGAAATATTTCACCACCATACCTTACTAACACATATGCCAAAACCTGGATCAAACAGTGAGCAGTATCTTCTGAGATGTATGTTTGGTGTTCTATGATGAATTTTTTGATATCGTCTGTGATGTTTAGGAGGCTTGTGTAGGCTATTATTGTTGCATATGCTGCCATGTTGAGTCCTATAAATCCCTCCACAAGAGCATAATTGAGGATATCAACGAAAGCCATTGGACCTTCCAGGGCAATGTACATGGAGATTACAAGGCCAATATAAGCCTTCTTGATACTATCATCTAAACCTTCAAGGTTTACTGTGCCATTACCATCCAAGAGCGAATCTAACTTTTCAGATATTATGGCTTGGCCAAGTTCCCGAGCCCATTCTGTCTGTTGGTGGTAGTAGCAGTATGCTCCCATGAAAGCATAGATCATGTCCCTTACTATCCCTGTTGCATGGTCTATGATGAGGTATCTTCCCTGCCCGTCACTGATAAGCGTGTAATTCTCGCTTTCGAGGATGTTTAGTGACCCGCCATTGAGGAGTGTTAGGCCTATTCCTGTTGTGCGGAGGTTTTGATCCTGGGATTTGGGTTTATGGTTGATTTTTTTGGATGGTGAGTTCTTTCAGGGCTTTTTTGGCTTTTTTGTATTCTGGATCTATTTCCAGGGCTTTTTCATAGCATTTTAGTGCTTCTTTGTGTTTGCCGAGTTTTTGTAGTGTTTTTCCTTGCATGTACCATAGTGTTTTGTTTTTGGGGTTTAGTTTGAGGGCTTTCTTGTAGCATTTCAGGGCTTCCTCTGGTTTTTTGAGGTCTTCTAGGATTATGCCTTTCCATTTCCATGCATCGGCGAATTCGGGGTTTATTTCAAGGGCTTTTTGAAAGCATTCCAGCGCATCCTTATATTTTCCAAGTTCTTCGAGGACTAGTCCTTTGTTGTTCCATGTTTTGTCGTCTTCTGGATCTATTTCCAGGGCTTTTTCATAGCATTCCAGTGCCTCCTCATATCTCCCAAGTTCACTGAGGACTACTCCTTTATTGTTCCATGCTTCTGCAAGTTTGGGGTTTATCTGTAATGCTTTTTCATAGCATTCTAGTGACTCATCATATCTCCCAAGTTCATTGAAAACTAGTCCTTTGTTGTTCCAAGCTTTATCATCTTGTGGATTTAATTGGAGAACTTTGTCATAACATTTTAATGCTTCTTCATATATCTTAAGGTTATGTAATGTTATTCCTTTAGTTCCCCAAGCTCTATAATTTTTTGGATTTAGCTCTATGGCTTTTTCGAAACATTTTAGTGCCTTTTTGTATTTTTTAAGGTAAATTAGAACGGAGCCTTTATTGTACCATGCATCTGCAAGTTTGGGGTTTATCTGTAATGCTTTTTCATAGCATTCTAGTGCCTCATCATATCTCCCAAGTTCTTTGAGGACTAGTGCTTTATTGTTCCATGCTCCTGCATACTTTGGATTTATTTTTAGTGCTTTTTCATAGCATTCTAGTGCCTCATCATATCTCCCAAGTTCTTTGAGGACTAGTCCTTTGTTGTTCCATGCTTCTGCAAGTTTTGGATTGTTTTTGAGGATTTTTTCATAGCATTCTAAGGCTTTCTCTGGTCTTTTGAGTTTTAGTAGTGTTATTGCATTGTAGTGGAGGATTTCTGGGTTGTTTGGTCTTGCTTTGAGGGCTTTCCTGAATTCTTTGAGGGCTTCTTTGTATTTTCCCTGTTTTAGGCTTGATCGGCCCCCAGCAAGGTGCCATCCAGCCTTTCCCTCGGCTATCCAATCCTTTATTTTCTTAAGGGGGTTCATCCTCCAGCCTCTCTCAACTTCTTTTCTAGGTAGTTTTTGAATCCTAGTATGCAGGCTTCTATTGCTTCACGATTCTCATAGGCCAATAGGCTTCCAATAGCCATCCCAGTGCCTATTATAGTGCCTCCATGTTTTATGGCGCCCACAACATCCCCATCCTTTAAAGCCTCCTTGAACAGATCCCATTCATCCATCATGAGTTTACCTAAATTATTTATAGCCCTTCCTATATCATCAGGGTCTGGGGATGATGGGACATTCACTTGAGGAAGCTCCCCCCAATTTGTAATTCTTTTCTTCCATTCCTTGTCAGGTATTATTTTTGCTAATTCTTGTATTGGTTGTGTGTCTCCTGTTAGTAGTGTGTAGGTGATGAATGTTGGCAAACCACCAGGTGAAAGTAGCATGCTCATCATCATAGCATCTTCGATGTATGGTAGCCATTCAGGATGCTCCATGATAATAATTAGAGCCAGGGTAATAACCAAGCCTAAACCTAGTGTTTCTGGGGCTGAAAGCACACCCAATTCAAGTGCAGCTGCTTCGGCTGTTGAAACACCAGCAACACCAATAAATTTCCACCAACCACTCCAATTCAAAATTTCATTCCCAAGTTTTTTGGCTAGTTCTGTTTGTTGGTGTAGTATGCTCCCATAATATTCCTGTTTTATGTCTATTAAATGAAAAAAACCTTAACATCCCCCTTCATCTTGGCAACATGATAACTCCTCTTTATGTTCCGAATATAATTAATGCAAGGATTATGGCAATCATCCATCTTATTTCTTCTTTTTTTCCCTTCAACTCATCCACGAAGAAGTGCAACCAGAATAAAAGGAAATAAATAAACACGGTTAAAAGGGCCGCTATTGGAACCAAACCATTAAAATGCCTAATCCCAACAAAATATAAAATAATATCAACACAAATAAGAAAATAAACCTTCCCAAACAAAGATTCATAATCCAAAAAAGACCCTTCTCACTAACAATATACTGCTTCATCCCACCGTAGAGTACCATCAGGGTTCTTCGGCATTCCATGTTGTATGCAATGGGATCCTTCATACTGAAGTATTGGATTCTTTGATTAAAAGGGTTGCGACTATCAGAGCAAAAATACCTATTAATATTCTGTCTAAGATTATCATTGTTAAAGCAAAGATGTATGCTAGTATTATGGAGGATTTGGCTAACCATTCCATCTTAAGTTTCCCTATCTTATTTAAGAAGATGAAAGAGATTATGAGGAATGTGAAAGCCCCCACATCCCCCCCAAGGAAAAAAGATCCAATGGCAAGCAACACACCACCTATAACCCCATATAAGAGAAAATCCAACCTCTTTTCCCGTTCTCCTAAACCTCCTAATATCAGTAATATACAACCTATAAATACTAACATAAAAAGTATACAGCCTATGATTATTCTTAAACCTAACATAGAACCACCCATCCTTTTTCTCCAATCACCCCACCACAAATCACCTCAAAGCCAAAACCAAACACAACTTAGTAGATCTGCCACTGAAACCAACACCTAGATAATCAGCACATAAAGCTTATCAATCCAAACAAACCACCACCTTAAATATATACTGCTTCATCCCACCGTAGAGTACCATCAGGGTCCTTCGGTATTTCAATATAGTGTATACAATGATCCTCACCAACATAAGCCCTAAGCTCATAACCATGAGCCCATGTACGATGATATGCAATATATTTCCAATATTCCTCTGGGAGATAATGATCCCTAAAATCGAGTATCCCATTGCCTATAGCCATACACAAACCAACTGGCTGAAGTATTACCCCACCACCAGATTTCGATAATACATATATTACTGCTGGAAGCATATATTCAACAAAATCATTTGAAATGTATGTTTGATGTTCCACGATAAATTCTTTGATGCTGCCTGTAATGTTGTTGAGTTTGGAGTTTATGTAGGCTATTGTTGTTGCGTATGCTGCTATGTTAACTCCTATGAGGCCCTGACCCACCAAGCCATAACTGATGATTTCAACAAAGGTCATGGGGTTATGTAGGGCGAGTCGCATTGAAACTATAAGACCCATGAAGGCTTTTCCCACACTATCCCTTAAACCTTCAAGATTTACTGTGCCATTACCATCCAAGAGTGACTTTAACCTTTCAGAGGACATTATGGTTCGGCCAAGTTCTTGGGCCCATTCTGTTTGTTGGTGGTAGTAGCAGTATGCTCCCATGAAAGCATAGATCATGTCCCTTACTATCCCTGTTGCATGGTCTATGATGAGGTATCTTCCCTGCCCGTCACTGATAAGCGTGTAATTCTCGCTTTCGAGGATGTTTAGTGACCCGCCGTTGAGGAGTGTTAGGCCTATTCCTGTTGTGGGCGCGCTTGTGGGGTCTGATCCTGGGAAGAGGGCCTCCATCACATAGTATTCTATTGGATTTATAGCTGATGTTCTCGCATAATTGAATGCTTTAATGTTTTCAGGTGTGCCTTCTGCTTTCACGGCCATGTTGTGGTTGCATTCGAGGCTTATCCATGTTCCGGGGGCGTGGTCTCCTGCTGAGACCATCACTGGCATGGTCCTGGTCCATGTTACATTATAGCGCGTGGCTGCTTCTTCTGCGATGAGATCGTGGAGGTATATTACTTCAAGGCCTGTTAGGAATGTTCCGTAGGCTGCCTTTAATGGTCCGGGCTCGTATGTCCTGTTTAGCCACTTTTGTAATGTCTGGTTTGTTATCTTCCCTGTGGCGAGGGTGTAGGTTATGATGGCGTCGTAGTTGCTAGCCTCCCAGATGAGAGTGTCGTTTATTATGATATTGGGTCCTGTTTCTCCTGGTGGGTGTATGTATTGGCCGTTTGTGTAGAGTAGGAGGAGTGTTCTTGTTGATTTGTTCCCTGGGAATGTTATATTGGCTATTGTCACCTTTTCCTCGCCGGGATACTCCACACTGACCTGTAAAGGGTCTATGCACTTGTTATAGTTTGTGAGTATGAATATCTTTTCTGCCTGGGTTAAATTGAAGTTGTTGAGATATTCATTCACTTGAGGTTCTGCTCCGAGTTTTGTGTAAATTTCTATGAGTCTGTTCAGGCCAGCTATGACTTGCCAGACTATTTCTCTTTGACTCTGGCTGTTAGCCTGGTAGAATGGGTTAGTGACCTCGGCTAGTTTGTATGCTATGCCATCCTCCACAAGGAATATTGTTTCATTGAATAGGCCCGAAGATATAGCCCCTATACTAATCCATTTAACCGTGTCATTGAGCGGAATTTTAAATGTTAAATTTAGGGGCTTCCCAGAGGATGTTGCCGTGGAATTAACATGGACCGTTGCAAGCATAACCTCCAATGTAATAGTCTTCGTGTCTGTTATGCCATAGGCTTGGACTGTTAGGGTTACTTTGTAGGTTCCTGGTTTGTAGGCGTGTACTGGATTCTTCTGGGTGCTTGTGCTTTGGTCTCCGAAGTCCCATTTGTAGTATTGTATTGTCCCTGTACTTTTATCCTGGAACTGGACATTATAGCCTTGTATTGTGTAGGTGTAGTCTGCCCTTGGCCTTACTATAATTCCACCCTTACCTATAACACTATATACTGTTACATAGTTTGGTAGTCTTCCTGTGCTGTTGTAGAAGTTTATTATCCTTGCATAGGCGTAGATCAGGCTTTCGTAGCGCACTTGCCCAATGGCTGTGCTGGCATAATTCGGCGACCTCCCATAGGATTCCATGAAAGCCTTAACATTCTTTGCCACCTGCAGGTATCCTGCTTTTTGGAGTGTTCCTGTTCCTGTTCCACTTGGACTGGGCGGGGAGGCCATACTATTGAATGACAAGCCAACTCTCCTAGCCTGATCGAGGTTTATGATGGTTGTGGATGAGGCGTAGAGGTAGTCGTCTGCCGACACATTCTTACCGTTAATCACAACCTGTGATGGTATTTTTTCATGTTGTGCGGTGTAATTTCCGATCAGCTTTGAAGCGTCACAAATCTCATTATAGGATAAACTCACAGCTGAAGAACTGCCCAAAAGACAGAAACAAGAGAGGATTGCCAGAAGAAACAATAACCTCCTCACAGCCACCACCATAATATGATAACACATTATAGTATAAAAAGATTACTATCTCTTTTAGGGACGAAAAATATAAATATGAGGATTTTGGGGGTTGTTTTATTTGTAATGTTGCATGATCATGTTCTCCCTTCATTTTTTTCTGGTGTTCCTTAACATAATTGCCTCTGCTAATCTGTACGTTGTTGTTCCATTTTTTTACCTGCAGCCCCTGTAACTGTAATACCGACTCCAGAAACAGCTCACCCCAAGGATTCCAACCTAAATAGCTTCCAGATCATTAAATACTCCTAAAGCTATAACACCAAAGCCCAGCAGGTTGAAAAAGTGAAATAATTTTTCATATCTAAAAAAATCAAAGTTTTGATGTTATGAGGTATCATTCCTATAAATAGGCACAACCACTCCAAATTGCTAATATGCCTCTTCAAGTGTGTAGCCCAACCACCAGGCAACCATGCAAGCATCAGAAACAAACCTATTATACAACCCCAACTAAAGTGCCGCCAATTACATATTTTCCAACTTTATGCCAAATTAAGTTTATATATGTCAAAAGTTTATTTCCTTCTTTGTTGATCAAATGTAAGTAAAATTAACGCCGCTATAGCCACTACAGTCATAATAGTTCTTAGTGATAATGGCTGTTGGGTTAATACTACTATATAAAAAAATAAAGCCAAAAATATTGTGTAAAACAAGAGTTTTAATCTTCTTCCAGGACTATTATAAATACTTTGAAGTCTGATGTATCCATAGAAAGTTAGTATCATTAACATGAACATTAACAATCTTAACTCTAAATATTGGAAAAAATTAAATTCTATGTATAAAAAAATGCCAAAAAATACCACGCACAAAAGTAATGTTATTCTTTTTTCATTTTTTTCACTTATCTCAAACATACTTCTTCCACTCCCTAAAATTAAAATAATAATTAGGTATATGTCCACCATCCCTCATTAACATGCGCTGTTCCTATAGTACCTAAGTAAGCTGTCCCTAATAAACCAAAAAACTTACCCACTGGATGATCTGTGTAACCTAGCGTCACACAAACCCAGGCACACCCATAGTAGACTCTCCACCAGTTAAACTCCTTACCATGCCATTTACCCTTCTTCTTCAACCGGTACTTCCAGTTTTTACCAATGATCTTTTGCATTTCCTCTCTGCTTAGGACTTTTTATCTGCTATGTTCGCGATTTGATCTCTATCCGTGCTTATATGGTCTTTTGCCTTTGACGTTCTTGCATCTCCCCTAATTTTACTGGTCGTTGATTCTATTAGCTTTTGGATCCCCCTCTTTTGTGCTTGTCAATGTAAAGGTCCGATAGGAAATGCTGGTTGGAGGGTCAAGATGCTTTTGGTTTAATCTTCGCGAATAATCCCAGTGTCATCAATATTAGTGTTATGAAGAAGGATCCGAGGCAAAGGCATATTAGCCAGAAGGGGCTGAGGCCACCTAATAATGTCCCCGCGGGGCCTTTGACCACAAACTCCACCAGATTCATAATACATAATGTTAGGGCCACCACTATCATATTAACATTTTCTTCCCCTTTCATGCTGAAATGCGCTATAAAATATCCGGTCAGGACAAAATGTCATCCTAATTCACCTTTGAATAGCAAAGTATTCTCCTCTCATAATGTGGACTATAAAATATGCCAACCATATCTCCACTCAAACTGTGGGAATAATGTACAGTTATCCCAGTAGATTCCCAATCCTCAATGGGGGGTCCTAAGTCTCTTTGTTTTTAGTGGCGGTTCTTAGGAAAGTTTTCAGTTGAGGCGCGTTGATTAGGAAGAGTGTTGTCAGTAATCCGATGGCTACATACCAGTTTAAGGTGTTTAATGCTGGTTGAAGTACCAGTATGATGTAGAGGAAGAGTGCTGTGAGGACCGTCTCAACAAAAACTTTAAGCTGCCATTTATTGTGTCGATTTGAAGTTCTATAACCATAGAGGGAGAGCATGGCAAGCATCATCAGAAAAACCATTAACTCCGAGGCTCCATGGACATCAAACACATAAAGGAATGAAATTACCATAAAAACCGTGAATATGCCTAAAAAATATCTCAAATCTCTATTCCTCCTTTCATCAGACATTATAAAAACCTCCTGAATAAGAAAAATGGTGGTACTTTAATACCACCACCCACAATGTGTACGATAATAACGCCCTTCTGAGGGTTCAAACATGAGATAAAGGGCGCCAGCTTTGCCCCATGGGCCACCGTACACTGTCCCCGCAACAGCAGCCCAGTAATAAACTTTCCACCAGTTAAACTCCTTACCATGCCATTTACCCTTCTTCTTCAACCGGTACTTCCAGTTTTTACCAATGATCTTTTGCATTTCCTCTGTGCTGAGGGGTTCTATTCGCTGTGTTCTCCGCGGTTTTGTTGTAACATCCATGTTTATTCATCTTAGATGTTTAAGATCTGGGCTTCCATTTTGTTTTTTGTTCGCTGTATTTTAATAATGCTTTTGATGGCTTTTCTCAGTCTTTGGATCAGTTACTGGTCTTTTGATGATTAGCACTGTAAAGACGATATATGCGGCGGCGGTTACTGTAAGCGCGACGCATGTGGCCCCCACAACATTTTTGTTGATGGGTGTTTTTGTGAGGATGGCATTTGTTAAACCTATGAGGTTGAATCCCAGTGTGAACAGCGCGCTGATCAGTAGTGTCCTGGTAAGGCAATGATCATAGCATCCACCAAGACCTTTGATAACCCTATTCAAACCGGTCATGTACAGTATAACCATGACATCTAAAATGAGGATATAAGCTGCTGAATTAATAGCGTTTCCTGAGACAATATAGAAGAATGGGGCCAGCTCATCCCCCTGCATCCACCCTGATAAAACTACAGCCGCGCTTATGGCAAAAACCGCCAGCAACGTTAATATAAACATTTTATCTTTCATAATTTTTCTCCTCTTTTAAAATAATTGGTTGGATGGTTAGTATTCTACATAATGTATACAGTGATCACGCCCCAAGTATGCTTTCACTCTTTTATTTGGCGGGTGATATGCACAGTATTTCCAGTACTTTCGCGGCACATACTTATCCCTGACAGTGACTATTATATTACCCAAACCATATAATGTAATAGGAAGCCACCACAACTTGCCTCTAATGTTCTGCATTTCCTCTGTGCTGAGGATTTTAGCTGAGTCTGTGCCTTGTATTGGCTGATCTGTTGAGATATTCATTGGATTCATTTCATGTTCTGTCTGGTTGTCTGATGCCGTTCTGTTTTCCATTGCTTCTGTGTTATCACTGCTCTTGATTATGAGGGCGTATCCTGTGTAGATTTCTTGGAATTCTTCCAGTGACATTTCTATGTTTCCCATGGTGGGGTCTGCTAGTTTAACGGTTTCATTGTTGACTTCCCTGATGAGGGTGTAGTGTCCCACACCATCACTCATTGTATATGCGATCATGTTCTCGTGGAGTTCTGTGATGTTCAGTTTCATGCCTGTCATGTTAACGCCCTTGGCCTTTGCCGCCTCCAGGAGGCCCTGCATTGTTGTACCCTCTTCTGTGGTGCCGGCGAGGTCTGCGAGTTCATCCTCGGTTGTGTTTATTCCAAGGTTTGGAGTAGTGTGGCGAGTGCTGCCGGTCCGCAGGTGTAGTTCCTGGTCTGCAGGACCACGCCGGTGTTATCTGCTGTGATGTTATCGTCTATAGTGAACTCTGCTGGATCCGTGAAGTTCTCTTCCAAGTTATCTGCTGTGGATAAGTCCATGGGATTCGTGGAGTTACTGCTGTTATCCCGTGGGGTTTGTGCGGCCGCAGCAGCGTTAAAAGATACTGCGAGTGTTAAGAGGATCAGCAAACCCAAAAGACACGACTTTCTCATCCACTATTCACCACATATCAGGTTGATAATAAATCTATAAGAAAAACTCATATATATATTACGGTGCTATGTTAATGTATTAATCACATAAAAGGAGGCCTTTAAACATCACTCAGCTCGCCTCCGAGGTAATAGTAGCAAATAAGGAAAGATGGAGGGGGAAACAGGAGATTTCAATGAATTATTGGATGCTTAACACTATTAAAGAATCCATTTGCATGATGCTGTATTTAAGTTGGTATGACCTCCAAAATCAGATATGCCCATTACAAGTGTGGTGACGATTGGCTGCTTTAGCGTTCTTCACGATATTGATGGAGGTTGCCATGAAAAATGGATATGATAGTCAGTACACACACCGAAATGTCGAGTAACCAGGATCTCACCTCCAGGACACCATCCAGTATTGTTCTCATCATTATGAAGATGACGGCTATAATGCCTGGGGATATTTCAAGTTTATGGGATGATTCATAGAATTACATATACTGCAGCAATTATGCAAGAGTAGCCATAAATATGGTGAATGATTGGGGCTTCTTATTTTTCATTGTCATCATCTTTAGTAGAGTTGAGGATTATTTTCCCCAGTATCCATCATATATCTCTGATACCTTTTTTATGAGGTAAGAACCTGTGAGCAGGCCTCCTGCAGTGTTTAAATGTCATTCCTGCCTTTAAGAGTGTTATACAAGGTTCCGATGCCACTGATAATCTCCATGCAACCCTCTCTGATTTTGCCACAGTCTGGTTTGGGATTTCTGTCTACTTTATATGTGCTTCCATCCATGCACGTATATGGGGTATCCTTTCCCGTCCAATTTATATGTGACTTCATACTTGTAGAATGTTATTACTCTATTTCCATGTCGTTCGCTCTATTTTCTGATAAGGCGTTTTTTGATTATCTTGTAGCCTTTACCTCGATATCTTTTTGATACAGAAATAGTCAGACACATCACTTTCAGATAATATGTGCTCCTTCCATACCTCACACCCACTGCAGAGGCACTCTTCATGTGGATCTATATCCCTGCAAATGGCCCTTCCTGTGGAACAGTAGACCCCTGGAACCCTGTCTGTGTCCATGCGCATGGCGCTGTCAAGGTCCTGCTGGGTTATGAGTAGCATTATCTTCTTCTTATCCCTCACGCACCGACTTTCCCTCTGGACGGGACACTCAAGACAGAGGCACCTTCTGATGTTCTCCATGCTGAAGTCAACCTGCATGTCATCACCACAGTGGATATATGTACCTGCAGGTACTTCACATTTGCCACATGAACAGAAAAATTTTAATTAATAATCATTATAAATTGAAGTTTTTTTAGAAAATAGCTGCTATTTAAAGCTTTTGTCTTGTAACATTTAGAAACTGATATTAATGTAGATGACCTATTTAATATTGGTGGAATCTGTGTACCCTTCTAAGGGCAGGGCAGTTCTACCGAAGGTGATCTAATGGCTGAGTTGTACGAAAAAATGGTAAAAGAGGCCATGATGGCCCAGAAAGCCGATGTGGAAACCATAAAAAAGAATAGGGGAAAAGAGTTTAAAATAAAGGATACAAAGGCCTACCTGGATGTAGTGCAGGAAATGGAGGCTGCTGGAGATCAGAGCGAAGCTGTGATAAACCTGCACAAGGACTCAGTGAAGGCCCACTATGAGATACTTGACAGCCTGACAGACACCATAAGACCAGAAGACGACCCATTTGTGGAGCACTACCAGACCCCTGTGGTCCTTGAAATACTCAGAGATGAGGACAGCGAATTTGAAAAGAGCCTCCAGGCATTCATAGATGCCATAGGAAAGGCTGAGGCACTTATAGGAAGAGAGGCAATAAGAAGGTACGGCGGATTCTACGGCCCAACATGTGTGGTTGACTTCGCCCTCATGCCGGGCAGCACGAGCAACGTGGTGAACAGGATTCTCAGCAAGACAGACATCCCCGAAATGCACAAACAGGCAATACTATCAGCAAAATCATGGGGTATGAACACTTCCTACGGTATAGGGGAGGTATTTGCAAACGAACTTGAGAGGGGGGCGACCGCCGCAGAGGCAGCCCGGAAGGAAATCGAAATGGTGAAATACATCTATGAGGAGCCAGTGGAGGCCCAGGCAAAACTCATGGACGACCATGGTCATGAATCATTCGATGTAAGGGAGTACATGTCCCGCTACAGGAAGGAGATGGAGGCAACCGTCAGGGCAGCCATGGATGACGGGGTACACTACGGTAACATACTCACTGTACCAGCATACTGTGTTGGTGACATATCACACCACATAGCCCAGTCCACCTACAACATGTGCAAGGACGACGTTGTCATGGCCATAATAGAGGCAACCACCGAGGTCATGGACAGCACACTCAACAGCGCAGTATCATCATTCAAGAGTGAATACGATGTCCTTAGCCTTGCAACAGGGTCATCTGCATGTGCTGTTGAGTACATACTAGAACTTGACGGCTTCAATGCAATAGGTGTTGTCGACCTCCTCACAAAGAGGTTCCACAACTATGTCCAGCTATACCCCACAAGGGGAGCTGCAGCTGAACTGCACAACAGCGACTTCATGGACATGATATACCGTGGATGGACACACATAGATAAGGCAAGGAGGATGCTGAACGGAAAAGAGGGGCCACTTGAACCCATGGTCGGCGACTACAAGGTTGATCTCTCACCTATACACGAAAATGAAGTCATAATGAACCCACAGCGCTACACATACCCGGCATGTGCAATAACAGTGAGGTTCTCAGCCCTCATGAGACTTGCTGACTACCCATGCCTCCTTACAAGTGAACCGGTCACCGCAACACTCATGACCAACATAATCGCACTCCACAAGGAGAGCGCTGCATCACCTGCAAGGACATGTAAGAACTGCGCAGCAGCAGCCCTAATTGACTTCAGGCACAACCACTGCCAGTGGAGAGAAGCTGTATAGCTTCACCCACCCATCCATTTTTTGGTGATTGTATGAAATGTTATGTCTGCGCCGAACAGGGCAAGGACACCGATGCGGTTGCAATATGCATAGTCTGCGGAATGGGGCTCTGCACCGAGCACGCCATAAGGGAGGAAACCGAGATCTGGAGCGGAGGCTACCCCTTCCCGGCAGAGAAGGTGAGGGGTACACTGCCCAGGATCCTCTGTCCCTACTGCTCCAACGTCATGAAGGAGGATTGAGATGGTATCCCTTACAAAGAGGTGTATCGCTGAGTTTATAGGCACATTTTTTCTGGTGTTCTTCGGTGCCGGATCAGCCGCCATAACCCTGATGATAGCATCTGGGGGCACAGCTCCAAATCCATTTAACATTGGCATAGGTCTCCTGGGTGGCCTTGGCGACTGGGTTGCCATAGGTCTTGCATTCGGTTTTGCAATAGCTGCAAGCATATACGCACTGGGAAACATTTCGGGGTGCCATATAAACCCTGCTGTGACCATAGGGCTCTGGTCTGTTAAGAAGTTCCCGGGGCGCGACGTTGTACCCTATATCATTGCACAGCTCCTGGGAGCCGCCTTCGCAAGCTTCATATTCCTCCAGTGTGCGGGTATAACTGCAGCCACCATAGGTGGACTGGGGGCCACAGCACCCTTCCCGGGAATCGGCTACTGGCAGGCCATGCTTGCAGAGATCGTGGGAACATTCCTCCTCATGATCACAATCATGGGCATAGCCGTGGACGAGAGGGCCCCGAAGGGCTTTGCAGGGATCATAATCGGCCTCACAGTTGCAGGTATAATCACAACCATAGGTAACATAAGTGGAAGCTCACTTAACCCGGCACGTACCTTTGGCCCATACCTCAATGACATGGTCTTCGCTGGCACCAACCTCTGGAACTACTTCCCCATCTACGTCATAGGACCGGTTGTGGGAGCTGTCCTTGCAGCCCTCACCTACCAGTACCTCACATCAGAATAATCCCCATTAATTTATTTTTTGGGTCAGTAATGTACACAGGATAGTCCTTTCTTTTAAATGTTCCTCTTCATTGTCGTCAGTAATGTACACAGGATAGTCCTTTCTTTTAAATGTTCCTCTTCATTGTCTCAAGCTGTTCCTTTCTTCCCTTGAGACCGGTTGATAGCAGGAAGAGTGTGAATGCAACTGCAACAAGGAAGAGGAATGAGAACCTGTAACCCATTACTCCACTACCCATGGACGCTACAATGCCACCGATGAGTGCACCTCCAACAAGCTGCCCTGCACTTGATAATATGTTTATCAGGGCCTGTCCAGATGCCCTGTGTTCGGGGGGAGTTTCAGATAGCATTATGTACCTGAGGGGTGCCCCTATGACGGTTATGAGTCCGAGGGCCATGAGCACCTCAGCAAGTATGAAGAGAGGGGTGGTTGATGAGAGGAGGGCCATGATGGTACACCCAACCATCAGGATAAGGCTCCCTGAGATCATCACTACCCTTGAACCAACCCTGTCCAGCAGAACACCCACAATGGGGGCCGAGAGGGCCATGGTGGTGACGAAGGGGAGGAGGCTGAAACTGGCCATGGACTCTGACAGTGAAAGGGCGAGGAGGGCGTAGCTGGGTATGAATACGATTGCAGCCTGGGATAGGCCATTACCAGCAGAGATTGCGGTTGCAATGCGGACCTCACGGCTGGCCAGCAGGTCAACCTGCACCACGGGATCGGGTGCAGCCCTTTCAACCCTCCAGAGTATGGGTGTGAGTGCCGCTGCCAGGATGAGAGGTACCACTACGATGGGCCTCATCAAACTCCCTGTGAGGTCAGTGGTATCGATCTGGTTTATCCCGACTGCAAGGGAGGCCACAATGATGGCAAGAAGAAGGGTCCCTCTGGCATCAAATTCACCATCGTCCGTTTTGCCTGTAACTGGCAGTATAAGGAATCCCCCGACAACTATCGTGGCCGCAATTGGGATGTTGATGAGGAAGAGCCACTGCCAGCCATAGGGGAGTATGAAACCCGCCAGGATAGGTCCGGCTATTGATGAGAAACCAAATACGGATCCTATGATACCGAGGGCTTTCCCACGGCTTTCGGGGGGAAATGTGTCCCCTATGAATGCACTTGCAACAGGGAATATCCCCCCTGCACCGAAGCCCTGTATGGATCTTCCGAGGATTAGGAGGGGATATGATGGTGAGATGGCAGTTATGACCGACCCCAAAGCAAAGAGGATGATGTCAAGTATGTAGATGTCCCTGCGCCCGTACCTGTCGGAGAGCTTCGCCATGAGGGGAGTCCCGACCATGAAGAAGAGTATATAGGATATGAATGTCCAGGATGCAAGCCGGGGATCCACCTTGAAGTAGCCCTCTATGGCTGGAAGTGCGGGGCCAATGATTCCTATGTCGAGGGCCCCCATGAATACTCCAACAAAGAGCAGAAGCAGTATCCTGTTCCTGTTTTCTGTCTCAATCATATGATTAAGTCTGAAGGCATCCTGTTATAAAGGTATGTTCTGACTTTAAAGAGCTGCTGATTGAAGAATATGGAGTTTTTTTCAAAAAGTGAAGAAAAAATGGAGGGCTTTTATTTTGATGTTAGGATAATTCTTAAAAATTAAAAAAATGGATGAGGGTTTATTTGGTCACTGGTTTATGAGTTTCAGCCCGGTTATATCTGCGGTGTTGGTGTCCAGGGCCCTGAGGTCCTCTGGACTGAATTTACGTATATCGTCGTGTCCTGCAAGCTGGGCCAGCATCTTGGCCTCCTCGGTCATGGATTTTATGTAATTGGCAACCCTTCTTGCTGCAAGGTCCACGTCCATCCTCTCCCTCAGGACAGGGTCCTGCGTGGCGACACCAACAGGGCACTTACCTGTGTAGCACATGCGACAGGCACGGCATCCCATTGCAATCATTGCACCGGTACCTATGTAAACCGCGTCGGCTCCCATGGCCATGGCCTTGGCAACATCGGCACCGCTGCGGATACCCCCTGTTATTATGAGGTCAACCTCGTCCTTCAGCCCTATATCATTGAGACCGTTAACTGCCTGCACGAGGGCTGCGAGGGTTGGCACACCGGTATGTTCTATCACAACCTCTGGGGCTGCCCCGGTTCCGCCCTCCATTCCATCCACGGAGATAACGTCGGCACCGGCTTCCGCTGCGATCTGCACATCCTCATAGACACGTCCGGGTCCAAGTTTTACGACTATGGGCACCCTCCAGTCGGTGACCTCCCTGAGCAGTTCTATGTGCTTTGCAAGGTCACCCTCCCTTGTGGCGTCTAGGAAACGGGCAGGGCTGAGGGCGTCAGTACCTTCGGGTATCCCACGGATCTTCGCAACCTCCGGGCTCACCTTCTCTGCCAGCAGGTGTCCACCCATACCTGGCTTTGCCCCCTGACCTATCTTGACCTCGATTGCATCGGCCACGTTGAGGTAATCTGAGGATACACCGAATCTTCCACTTGAGTACTGTACCATGAGGTTATCTGCGAGTTCCCTCTCCTCAGGGAGCATTCCTCCCTCACCGGTGTTGGCGCAGGATCCTACCATGGATGACCCCTTGGCCATTGCGAGTTTGCTCTCCTTGCTGAGGGCACCGAAGGACATACCTGCAATGAGTACGGGGGTCTGGAGTACCAGTGGTTCCTCTGCAAATCTGTCACCAAGGACTACGCTGGTGTTGCAGGGCTCCCTGTACTTGTCAACTGGTGGAATTGATGCCTGGGCAGGGAGTATGATTATATCATCAAAGTTTGGCAGCCTCCTCTCCGTACCGAATCCCCTGAGGACGTACTTACCAGCCTTTGATGTGTATCGTATATCTGCGATTGTCCTGGGGTCCCATATGCTGCCTGCACCGGTTGGTATGAGGACCGGGCATGCTGCAAGGCATGAACCGCACATTATGCACTTTGTCTTATCTATCTCGGCGTGGTCCTCCACTATCTTTATGGCATCTGTTGGGCAGACGATTTCACAGGTGCCGCAGAATACGCAGAGCCCCTGGGTTGCTGCTGCAAGGTCTGATGAGGGGGATGATGGTGTTATTGATCCTGTACTGGGAGTTTTGATCTCAAAGCCCCTCTGGATGTCATTAACGTATTCCATAACGTCCAGGGCCTCAAGACAGCCCTGTTCACAGGCAGCCACACACGCGGGTGTGTCTCCGGGCTTTTCAATGCACTGCTGGTCACACTTTACCATACCCTCATCGGTGTAGGTTATGGCACCGATGGGGCACATGAGCATGCAGAGCTTGCAGCCGACACAGGATTCCTGATCTATTTTAACTGCACCGTTTTCCCTTCTAATGGCGTCCCTGAAGCAGCCCCTTGCACAGGATGGGTCCACGCACTGCTGACAGACTATGGCATGGTAACCGGTGTCCATCTTGTTGAGGAAAATCGCACTCCTTCCAAGGACAGATTCACATGCCTCAAGGCACTTGTTACAGCCATCACATTTTTCAGGTTCTGTTAAGAGTATCTGCACCATATGGATCACCTAACCGTAGAATGGACGTATCTCCTTTCTCTGTATTTTCTTAAACTCATCTGGAGATGCTTCTATTGAGTAACGCTCAAAGAGGGCCGCTAGCTTCCTTATATCGGAGTCCTCCATTTCAACGATTCTGGTGTTGGTACCGCCATCGAAGTCACCTCCGACGTATATGTTGCCCCCTATTATCCAGTCACCGGTGTCCTCTCCGCTGTCCCCGGTTATTATGAGGTCACCGCTCAACATGTAGAGTCCTGCAAGGTCTCCGATGTCTCCATCTATGATTATGATGCCTCCCTTGTTAAGCTGGCCGATACCATTACCTGCATCCCCATGGACAACGATGGTACCGTTGTAGGTTCCAAAACCCACACCATCATCTGCATCCCCATGGACCACTATCTCGCCGGCTGTCATGTTGTTTCCAACGTATCTTCCGGTTTTGCCATTTATCTCTATTCTGGGGCCGTGATTGAGGGCACCTATGAAGTCACCGAATTTACCATTCAGGATAAATTCAGCTTCCTCCCTGATTCCAACAACAATGGAGTCAAGTTCGGCGTTGCTTTCTATTTCGAAGCGCCTGATTTCATTGTTCAGCCCGTCCTTTATCTTTCTGTTGATGTCCCTTGTTGTGAGGTCATCACCCGCAATTTTCATTTCCTGAACAGTCATCTAACATCCCCTGTTTTAACATGTTTTTTAATGAACAATTTTCCATGCTGTAATTTAAGGTTTCCCATTTCTGGAAAGACCAGGTAGATAATTATATATTTTAAGGAGAATATTTTATCATTAAATGAGAATTGTAAATGGGTGATGTTATGAAGACCCTTGTGAGCAACCTGCGGGGAAGGTGCCTCTTTGATGTGGCCATGAAGACCCAGATCGATGGACTGATATCCATTCAGACAGGGGAGGTCAATGACTCCTGCCTTGAAAAATTCGTTAAGGGAGGAATAGTTAGAATTGATACCCAGGACCCCATTGAGGCGGCCAGGAGGATATCTGAAGTTATAAGGGGGGCCAGAAAGCATGGAGAGGTTTATGTGGCCTCTGATGGTGACGGACTTGGGGGCATACTTTCATTTGTTGCCCACAGGGAGGGTGTGGATGCCATCTACACATGTTTCGGAGAATCCGCAGTGAGGTTACCACCCCTTAAAATGGATATCTCTGATACCAAGCTGAGGATACTCGAGGCACTTGAGGAGGAGAGTCTCAACGCGGTTCTCCTCTCAAGGAAGGTGGGGATTTCAAGGGCAATGGTCTACAAGCACCTCTCAGCCCTGATGGATATGGGTCTCGTGAAGCAGTCCCAGATGTTTGAGAGGTACTCCATAACAGGGGCAGGTAAACTTGTGATAATCTAGTCATGCTGGACTTACAATATAAAAAACCTAAAAAAGGGGTTATTCCATGGGGTAGCCGACCCTCAACCTGTAGGATGCCCTTTCACTTATAAGGACAGTTCCTGGTACAAAGAAATCATCAAACTCTTCAACCTTCTTCTTCATGCACGGCTTCAACTCGTCCTTGTTTGCATAGGAAGCGCATTCGTCCCTTTCCAGAACACCCTTCCTCACAAGTTCAATGTACCTCATCTTCAGTGTTTCATCATCAAGTACGCTCATCATAATCACCAATATCTACTATGATGCCCCATAATATATATTTTTTGTAGCAATACCTGATTGAGGTATAAGTATTTATACTACTTTCAACTATACTATATACAATGTTCAGAAAACCATTTTCATACGGTCAAAATGGAAAAAGATTCAAGGGGCCTGAAATGATTAGGAAATCCTTAAATTACTCCAGAATCGATGAAGAATACTCTTTAATGTTAAGAACAGCTGTTGAACACCTTAGAACTGCGGGATATAATTTAAAGATAAATAACGGTAAAAGAAAGTTAAGGCCAAGAACTTTAAAGGGTTTTGTCCCGGATATCCGTGCATTAAATGACTCAGACGAAATTCTGGTCGATATAGCCTCCGATGCACCTGATATCAGGAAATGGAGAAGATTTGCGTACACCGATGGTGTGAGATTATGGATCATAGCGCCCCGGAGTTCAGTGGATTCTGTGAAAACCTGTGTTGAGACATTCTCCATACCCGCGGAGGTCTACTCATGTAACGGCACATTGAAGCTGAAGCGTGTTTTATAGTTTTTTTGCAGTGGACTGGCAATGGTTGTCATCACAGGACATCAATAACTTCATTATCTGCGAGGCCACTGAAACTCATATATGGGTCTGTGCTCCCTTCGGCTGTGGCGGATCCCCATTGTGCCCCCATTTTTCGAGGATTGCGGCGATGAGGAAGGATTAAGACATTTTGCATCCTTTCATGAATTCGTTTTTATTTTTTAAATCTTTCTCTCTATATGCACAACCTTTCCAGGAAGTTCTTTATTTGATGTCGGTTGATGCATCCTTTGCAGAATAAAGGTATTCGCTGTAATGGCTGAATTAAATAAATATGGGCTGGTATAGTCGGCATTTAATCTAAATAAGACACGTTTATAGATGCATCCTCCTTTTTCACTGGATTTTTTTGTCTCATAGATAGACGCAAAGGTTTTATACCGGGTCATCCAATCAATTTACAGAACTTTTTATTTGAGGTTAAAATGAGGACCATCCTTATAATTCTGATTCTGGTTCTTTCAGCAATGCAGGTTCAGGGTGCATCTGCATGGTCAGTCAAGAACCATCATGACATTGCAGAGAAGGTATACAGTGAAATGCCAGAGGACGTGAGGAACAGGATGAGCCTTGATGAAATGAAGAATGGCGCTGATGATCCTGACACGGTATTCCTTGACTTTAAGTACCATGTGTATCCATACAATCTTGAAAAGGCTAATTTCTGGTTGAATCAGGGAAAAATAAGTTACGATGCAGGGAACTACCGCTATGCAAGTTACTGTTATGGGGTTGCAAGTCACTACATCTCCGATGGCATCTGCGGTCCCCACACATCCTCGGGATCCAGCAGATACCTCCACACGCTCTACGAGATAAGGGCTATACTCCTTGAACCCCACATGATTGCTGTGGACGGTGACCAGTCACTGGAGGCAGAGAGCCTCTGGAGGGCATGGGTCATTGATGGTGACGACTCCCACATCTCAGAGGCCATCGACCTGGCCTGCAGTGTATCCTACCAGCAGATTATGATTTCCATCGAGTCCTGAACCTTGATTGATGGAATCATCAGGACCCCTTCAGAACAGCACACCCCCTAACCAAAGGTTGAGGATATCCAGTCCCCTGCATAGTGTGTTATTACTATGATCATGATGGCTGTTGCAATGTGCTCCAGCAGAACCCTTCCTGGAGGAACATTCCGGGACCTTGCGATATGAAAACTCAGAACCGTCAGAAGAAGAAGACCCCATATAATTGATACGATAATAGCCAGTGTTAAATCGAGAGTAAGAACTGGAACAAGAAAGGTGAGGGCGAATAAAAATTTACTGATGAAGGTTGCAAGGGTGGATTCCCAGATCTCCCCCTCTGTGTGAACATTCTCTGCCTCCTCAGAGATGTGTATACCCATTGCATCTGAGAAGGCATCAGCTATTGCTATTGTAAGGACTCCGCCAATAACAGCAAGTCTTGAATGGGTACCTGAATGCAGTCCAACCATGAGGCCAAGGGTTGTTATTATGGCTGAGGTGAGACCAAAGCTCAGCCCTGTTTTCAGAGAATGTTTCATAATCTTCCGGTAATTCACTACTTCATCATTATATCAAGGACACCTGGCCTTTTAATCTTCTTATTACCTCCAAGGATTCCGGATTCAAGGAATTCCCTGTTGGCCCTCCTGTTTATTTCGGCGAAGATCATCTTGTAGGCCTCGCACTGGTGGTCAACACCGTCTATCTCCATTTCACCATCCCTGATGGTGATTGCATTGTAGGGGCACCCACCGAGACAGAACCTGTAGAAGTCACAGTCACCACATTCCTCATCAACAAGTTCCCTCCATTCATAGAGCCTCCTGAGGGCTTCACTCTCCTCAAGATCCTCCATTGAGGGCCTTTCAGCCACATTACCCATTATGTAGTCCTTCATACCAACGAAGCGATAGCATGGGTATATATCACCGTAGGGGTCAACTGCGAAGGTGTTGCCCACACAATCAGCATGTGTGCATACAACCCCCCTTCTGAGGAATGCGCTCTTTGCAAAGTGGTCTATGTTCTGTATCTCGATCTCACCGAAGTGCTCAAGGTAGCTGTCAAGGAGATACAGGAGCAGGTCACCGTACTCCTCGGCGGTTATGGCCCACTCCTCCGGGTCTGAACTCTTCAGGGATGGCAGGGCAGGGTGCAGCTTCAGGTTCATACCGTTCTCCAGGAAGAAGTTGAATATCTCCTCCCTCCTCCTTATCGAATAGGATGTGAAGGTGCTTATGAAGCTCACCCGAAGCCCATGCTTCCTTGCTATCTCATAGCCCTGCATGGTCCTATCAAAGTACCCATCGCCCCTCTGGTAATCATTTATCTCCCTTGGACCGTCGAGGCTTGAACCGATGGGTATGCTGTATTCTGCGAAGAGTTCCGCCATTTCATCGGTCATCAACCAGAGGTTCGTCTGGATGGCGAAGGCAGGCTTGAGGAATGAAAGCCTCTCAGATATTAGCTTGAGGGTGTCGCGGTAGAATTCGTATCCCGCAAGGAGTGGTTCCCCTCCATGGAATGTGAAGGTTGCAGGTTCATTTCTGAATTCCATAAGCCAGGAGACCATCTCCCTCACGGTTTCCATGTCCATAACCCTGGAGTCCCTGTCAACGCCCCAGCAGTAGCTGCAGTCTGAGGGACAGTTCATGGATGGTATTATCATGACATGGAATGCCATAAAACCACCTAATCTGCGGTCTCAAAGATGTGGCCGCATTTCTCACAGACTATCTCCTTCATGGATGTCCTTGACTTGTGCTCATCCATGAATCTCCTCTTAACTACCTTGTCCCTGCAGCCACAGACAGGGCACTTACTTAAAAACTCCTCCATTTTCATGTCTAGACCTCTATTATCTCCTCAACAACATACTTACCGCCGCAGGGGCACTCCTCTATCCTGTCACCCATGTGGTATGGAGGGGTTTTACCCTCAACCTCAAGGGTTCTCTTTGCCCTGCAGAGGTCACAGTATGCAGTGACTATCCACATCATGTAAATTAGATATAGAAGCTCCGATATATAAGATATCAGGGGGGTCATACTTTGGTTGAGAGTCCTGAATACACCGTTGAACTGAAGGATGGTAAATTTGAGATAAGAAGGTACCCTGGCTATATACTTGCACAGGTTGACGTTGAAGCCAGTTTCAGGGACGCCATGGTCATAGGCTTTTCTATTCTTGCAAACTACATATTTGGTGGTAACCGGCGGAAGGAGGAACTTCCCATGACATCACCTGTAACTGGTGTTAACCTGGGCTCCTCTGAGAGGATACCCATGACGGTCCCGGTGACAGAGGAGGTCCCGGATGATGCTGATTCAGGGAAATACAGAATATCATTCACGATGCCATCATCATACACCCTTGAAACTCTCCCGGAGCCACTTGATGACAGAATTAAATTTCGCGAAGAGAAGGATCAACGTTTTGCAGCCTACAGGTTCTCGGGGAGGGTTAACAGTGAGATGGCAGCTCAAAGGATAGCTGAACTTAAAGAATGGCTTGAAAGGAATTCAATTGAACCAAGATCAAACTTCATAATAGCACAGTACAATCACCCGGCCGTCCCTGGCTTTTTGAGGAAAAATGAGGTTCTTGTGAAGATAGATTGAATTTCTATTCGCTGGAAAAACCGGGAACGATTTTCTGGTGATAGATTGAATTCCATGGTGATCTCATGAATGAAATTGAGAGGAATCGTTACTTCCTCAAGGACAGCATAAGGAAAAGGGTGGATTTTTCAAGAACACCCCAGAGTATGGGGGTTGAAGCCCCGCCCTTTGAGAAGCCCTGGGAGCCTGATTCAGAGAGGTTCGACCTTCCAGTGAGGGACTGGGCAGAGTTAATCGATGCAAACATTGTAACCTGCATAAGAAACCGCAGGAGCCGCAGGAGCTACCTTGACACACCCCTGGACCTTGATGAACTTTCATTCCTTCTATGGGCCACCCAGGGCATAAGGATCATCGCAGGCGACACAGCATTCAGGAATGTGCCATCTGCGGGATGCAGGCACACCTTTGAGACATACCTCGCGGTCTTCAATGTTGAGGGCCTTGACACAGGACTCTACAGGTACATACCTTCAACCCACCAGCTGATGGTAGAGTACCGTGATGAGAGCCTCCCCCAGAGGATCATAGAGGCCACCTTTAACCAGAGATTCACAGGAAATTCTGCTGTGACCTTCATCTGGACAACAGTACCCTACAGGATGGAGTGGAGGTATGGTCTTGCAGCCCACAGGGTGATCCTCATGGACGCGGGTCATGTCTGCCAGAACCTCTACCTTGCCTGTGAGGCCATAGGAGCAGGTACCTGTGCAGTTGGAGCCTATGACCAGGAATACCTTGATGAGGTCCTTGGAGTTGACGGGGTGGATGAATTTGCCATTTACCTTGCCCCGGTGGGTAAGATTTAAAAAAATAGGGGGGATGTGCAGCTGACTTCTAGACCTTGACTGATGATGGTAGCTGCATTTTTTTCTTTGAGGTATGTGTCCTTGTAATATTTGAGTATATCCTTAGCAGATCCCTGTATCCTATTATTTCACCCCTGAACCTGATGTAATTTGGTGCTTTGAGGTATTTTCTCATGTACCTGTTAACATCTGCTGCCAGGGCCCTGTATTCCTTCCTTGAGATGTAGCCATGGAATGTGCTCTTCACACCAGCGTTTGATGGCCCCCTGACCTTGATGGACCTTATGGGGCCGTTCATGTAGTCTGTTACCATGAGAAGGAATCTGGCTGGAGTGTAACCTGAGTAACTACTTTTGAGCTTCCTGCCCCGCAGGATGTCCCTGTAGATTTCATCTGCAGTATATGCCATCCTTGCAGGGTCAATGCTGTGGTAGGCTATGAGTTTGCTGTTATAGAATCTACCCTTCCTCTGGAGCATGTCAGGGGTTTCATTGAGCATTCGAAGGATCTCTGATGCAACGAAGCGACACTTATCCTCCCAGGAACAGCCCGCACAGTCAACGTTTGGCTGTATGATCCTCACACCAGCTAATGTCAGAAATCTGTAGGGGGACACTATGCCTGCGAAGTATCTGCTTGAGAAGTTATCATCCCATGCTCTTCTGAGGAATGTGGTCTTTTTGAGGTCAAGGCTGCCTGTGTTAACGAATATTACACCCTTACCTGTTGATGCAGCCATCCTGGCAACATCCGTCATGGCGCCGGGGCAGGATGCTGCAAGATAGACTGCAACGCCACCCTCAGGGGCGCACTTAACAGCACGATAACCCTCCCCTGGTTTTGGAGCCAGGGGGTCCACTGTAACATTGTGTTCACTCTCATTCTCGATGCAGGTCTTGATAAGGTTGAGACTCTCAATGTCAGCGGAACGGTTTCCGGATATGCAGTCTGAGGTCAGGAATATATCCGCTGCAGTGGCATCATCGACACTCACTGAAATAAAAAGTATCACCGCACCCAGCAGCATAATTCTATTGAATTGCAAGTTACCACCTGTATAAGGTTTTATCCGGAGCTTTTAAGTATTTTTCTCGGAAGATTTATATAAAATGAAATTCTACATTCTACTCCCGATTTTTTCTTCATGTGATCTTTAAGGTGATAATTTGGTTCCTGAGATAAAACAGAAGTGTTTGATATGCGGAAAGCCATGGATGGATGGAAATGATACCTGTCCCCACTGTGGTAGCAAAAATAAAACCGCAAGCATAGATCCAGCAGATGATCTTGAACTACTGAGGTCTCTTAACAGCATTCTCAAAAAAGAAAGGGTTTCGGAATAAATCCGAATACATTTTTATCTTTTCTTTTAGCAAAGAAAGGGAATTAGATTCCTGGAACTATTCTATGTACTGTTTGACGTTTTCCCTCACTATGGCTGAAGCACCAAAGCCCTTTATTTCCTCGAGCATTTCAGGGAATCTGCTCTTATCTATGAGGACGTTCACCTGTGAAAATTCCCTTCCACGCACCACGGTTGGTTCATCTGAACAGTACTTCATCCTCACCAGAAACTCAACCACATCATCTGCACGGTGGTTGGCTATGTTGAACTTGACATCAAAGTAGTTCCTTGCCTTGGTGGCGCCGTAAAGCTGCTTGAATATCATTTCAGCCTTCTCAAGTTTTTCACCTGTGCAGGATGGACCAGCGTAGAGCCCTGCACTTGATTCCATGATGGTGTCAATTATTTTAAGGCCGGCCTTCCTGAGGCTGCTGCCGGTCTGGGTGTTGTCCACTATGAGGTCGGCGCCCTTGGCGATGTACACCTCTGTGGCCCCATCAGAGTTTATTATCTGAACCATCTCATTGTCACCGTCACGCAGCCCCCTTATCTGGACCACGGGTTTGCTGTCCCCGAAGAGTTCCCTGTAGCCAGGATTCTTCATGAAAAAGTCCCTTGTGAGGTTCGGGTACTCTGTGAAGCACAGCAATGGTCTTTCCCTGCCGGAATTTTTGAGGAAAAAGTCCTCAAGGGACCGGTATGGTTCCTCCTGGGGTACTGCGACTATCAGCCTCGTCTGACCGTAATCGAGGTCGCCTATCTTCTTTATGGATCCATTGCCACTGTTTATGGATTCCTCACGGACCCAGTCCTCTCCTATTATGGCTATATCAAGCATCTCACGGTTCAGTTCGACGGGGGCACTCTGGGGCCTTGTGAGGTATGCCTTTATTTCAGGGTCATTTGTTATCTCTATTTCATTCTCTTCGCGTCCTGGTTCGTATCCCTTAACCTCATAACCTGCATCCCTGAATAGTCTGTATGTGTTTCCACGGTTAACATTATTTAAACTACCCTTGGGTAATCCAAGAATTATCTTCATAGCTTTCACCTCCAGTATGATGGTTGATTGAGTCTTAAATCCCTTCCGGAGCCTACCATTTTTCCAGGTGTATCCTGTCCGGGTCAAAGAGGTCCCTTGTGCCGGGGTTTTCAGCAGGGTAGCCCAGAGGTATCACTGAGAAGGGGATCACGTGTTCCGGGATACTGAAGAGCCTCCTTATACCCTCAACACGATCTTCGAGGGGGTAAACCCCTGTCCATACAGCACCCAGACCAAGGGAGTGGGCTGCAAGGAGTATGTTCTGTGATGCGATGGAGCAGTCCTGTACCCAGAATCCAGGGATCTTTTCCAGGCTGCTATCGCAGCATACTATGATTGCTACGGGGGCGTCCTTCACCATTGCCCCGTAGGGGTGGACCTCAGGTATCTTCTCAAGCATCTCCCTGTTCCTCACGACTATGAAGTGCCATGGTCTCTCGTCGACGGCTGAGGGGCCACACATGGCTGCATCGAGTATCTTATCTATGAGCTCTTCTGGCACCTCTCTGTCCTGGTACTTTCTTATGCTCCGCCTTGTTTTGATTGCTTCGAGGACATCCATTTTACTCACCTTACCATCTATATGGACCGTGACCTTTATATGTTGGGAGGTCCATAATAGTTTCATAGACTACGAACGAGTGATCGTATGAAGGTTGAGGATCTGAAAAAGCCATGCCCGGAATGTGGAGAGGTCGATAAGGACGTTTCAACAGTGAGAAATCCCCAGGACAGGGATAAACTCAGGGAGGCATGCATCCCTGAGGACCAGGAGATTGTGGGGGCAATAAAATGCAGCAGATGTGGATATGTCTTTGAATACTGTGAGGGGGGAAGCTGCAAAATAGAGGTCAAAAAGATTTCAATTGATTGAGGGTTAAAGGTACACTCCCCTCATGAATCTGAGTATCCCCCCCAAGGTAGAATCCTCCTTATCCTCCTCTATCTTCAGTTTCATGACAAAGTCTGAGAGCCAGTCTGCAAGTCTGTATCTTCTGAGGTCTGGGGGCTCAACCCAGGCAAAGCCCTCATGTTCATGGCTGAGTTTCACACTGCCCTCTGCTCTGCACTTGATTATGATATGGGCCGCGTTGATCACCGGAAATTTCTGTTCAACAACACCCATGACCTCTCCAGGGATAATTTCAAGGTTTGTTTCTTCCTTAACTTCCCTTTTAAGGGCTTCTTCCAGTGATTCGCCTGTACCGATCTTTCCACCGGGAAGCTCCCACCTGGAGGCGTTGGTCTTTGAATCAGAGGCCCTCTTGATCAGGAGGACCCTTCCATCATCGTCTTCAATGAAGGCCCTCACAGCAAGGATATAAACACTTCCGACCATAGGCATTCCTCATCCATGATTGGGGTTCAGGACATATAAATGGATCAGTGGTTCAATTCTGGGCCGTGGTCTATTTCCACAGCCAGAGAGTCCCGGACATATAATGGACCAGCAGTTCATGTGAACGGACCGCTTACCGGTTCCAGTCTCTGAATTCAATGGAGACCCTAGTTCCACCATGAGATTCGATTTTCAGATCCCCGTTCATCTGCTCTGAGAGACTCCTGATAAGCTGCATCCCCATTGTTGAAGTACTCATGGGGTCAAAATCTTCTGGAAGGCCCACACCATTGTCAGATATCTCAAGAAGATAGCCATCATCACTCCTTTTAAATGAAACCCTTATAATCCCCCCTCTTCCCTCAGGGAATCCGTGTTTGATGGCGTTGGTGAACACCTCATTCACTATGAGTGCCAGCGGCACAACGGTGTTTATGTCCAGTTCAGCGTCATCTATATCTGTTTCAAGGACTATACGCCCGGAGTCCTGGATGAATGAATGGTAAAGGTCCCTCACAAGGCCCCTGAGATACTCTCCAAAATCAACCCTCCTCTCTTTGCCGGAGGTGTATAGCCTCTCATGAAGCATGGCCATTGCTCTGGCCTTTGACTGGGCCTCCCTGAAGAGCATCAGGTCGTCCCGGTCCTTAACGTACCGTGACTGGATGTTTAGAATGCTTGAGATTATCATGAGGTTGTTCTTGACCCTGTGGTTTATCTCCCGCAGCAGCATCTCTTTCTCCTCAAGGGCGCGCTGGAGTTCAAGGTTCTTCTTCAGAAGTTCTCTCTGGGCTGCGGATAGCTCATTGTTTAGCCGTGTGAGTTCATTGAAGAGTTCTTTTTCGACTTCAGCATGCTCAGGGAGCTCTATTTCGGGTGCTGGGGGTATGTATTGTTCTGCAAGGTGATAGATCTTTATCATATCCTCCCTTGATGGTGAACCCACAACGTAAATCCTGTCAGAATCGAGAAATCCTGAGAAGTGGTAGGTTTTAAGATTACGCAGGTTCATCTCCCAGTTATATGCAGCCCCATTTTTCCGGATCTTATCAAGAAAATTTGAAGCCTTCTCCTGGCTGCCATGGTCCATGAGACAGGCAAAGGAGCCCATCCCATGGGGAATGTCAGCACCGTAGCCTGTTATCTTCTCTATGGTTCCATCCATTTTCAGGATCAGGAACACGCCTTCAATTTCATCGGCCATGATTGTTCACTCCAGTAAGGAGGTACTGGACCTCATTTATTGGGGCAAGAGGGACCCTCCTACAAGGTGTTACCATTGGTTCAACTCTTTAAATGTCAAGGAATTCTTCTGCGACCTTCACAGCACCGGATGCATCTGCAGCATGGAGGTCCGCACCAACCTTCTTCCAGAGTTTTATGTCAACGTTGAAGGGGTACCCTCCGACCATAACCGGTGGTCTGTCCTCCAGTTCATCCAGGAGCTCTATGATATGCCTTACATGACTGACGTTGAAGGTCATGGTGGCTGATAGGGCCACAAGATCCGGTTTGAGGTCAGAAACTATGCCACTGAAGTCCTCAGGGGGAGTGTTCGCTCCAAGGTAAATTGATTCCCAGCCATTCATCTCAAAGAAGTCACTCACCATCCTTATCCCTATCTCATGGAGCTCATTGTTAACGCATGCCGCCACCAGCTTGAGGTTTCGCCTCTCTGAGGCGCTGTAGATGTAGGGGTAGAGCTCTGACATTATGCTCTGGGTGACGGATGTTGCATAGTGTTCATGGGCCACCGATATCTGGTTGGTCTGCCACAGCCTCCCTATCTCGTGCTGAACAGGCTCGAAGACCTGGAGGTATATATCCTCCACCCGGATACCGGATTCAAGGGATGATATTATGAGTTCCCGGGCTTCCCGGGCCTCTGTATTCAGAACGAGTCTGAGGTACTCCTCTGCAAGTTCACGGAGGGGGTGGTCCCCCAGGTAGCCTGATGATGGATGTGAAGTTTCAAGGATTTTGAGTGCGCCTGAAATGTACTCTGATGCCTTATCAGCAACTTCATCATTGGCTAATTTCATAATGGCCCTTTCTATACTTTTAAGGGAACCTCTGAGACATTCTTCAGGCAGACCCAGATTCTTAAGGAGAACATCTGCCCATAGCACATAGTCACTGAAGAGCTCCGGACTGGAGTTGAGGATTGCCTCCTCAAGGTAATCCAGGTGGTAGTTTATATCCTGCAGGCAGAGCTCCTCATCTGACACAAGGCCCATCTCATCAAGATCTCTGTAAACCTCCCCTACAACTGCATTCCTGTCCATTACAGTTCGCATCAAACCCCTCCAAATAGTATTTAAGATGAAACCAAGATAAGAGATTTATCATTTTCACAGGAGATCTTGATGAAGTCGGCAGAAGGTTTCAGAGTAGTATCTGCAACAGGGGAATGTCCATTATGTGTCTACCGGTGTGAGGTGGTGGTTGAGGATTTGAAGGAGGTTAAGGTGTACTGCAGACACCCCAGGGGTCCGGGTAACCCGTCACACTGCATATACTTCCGGAGGGACAGGAAACTGGATGGGTATTAAGAGATGCTCTGTGGATAACATTTATATCTTGCTTTGAATAAAAAGACATATTAATTAAAAATAATTATAATTATTATTCCTAATAGATTTGCATAATGGATCTGCAGGTGTTAAGATGCTTACCTCTGTTCAGAAGGAGATACTTCAGACACTCATTAACCTTTACCGGAACTCAAATGGCAAGTCAATCAAGGGGGAGGAGATAGCAGCCATAATGAACCGGAACCCCGGCACAATAAGGAACCAGATGCAGTCCCTCAGAAGTCTGGGTCTTGTTAAGGGGGTGCCCGGACCCCGGGGGGGCTACAAGCCAACAATAAAGGCCTACCACCAGCTGAACATATCCTCAACAGGCAGGGAGACCGCTGTACCGATTTACAGGGACGGGGAGCAGATTGAGGACCTCTCAGTGGCTAAGATTGAATTCACCAGCATACCCGATCCCGGTGAGTGCGAGGCCGCCATAAAACTTGTTGGGAGTATAAGGAAACTTGACCTCGGTGACAGGGTGCGGATAGGTCCAACCCCTGTTAACAAGCTTGTGGTTGATGGTGTGGTTGTCGGAAGAGACGATATGGATAACATCATCCTCCTCGATACAACCGCTATAAGAAGCATACCCAAGAAGACCGTTGCTGAGGTCGCAACCCGTGATCTTGTAACACTCGCACCTGATATAACTGTGAAGGAGGCTGCAGCCCGCCTATCATCCCTTGGAATCGAGGGCGCCCCCATAGTGGAGGACGATGAGGTTAAGGGTATAGTGACGCTCAGTGATATAACGGCATCCATAGCCGCAGGCACAGAGTTCATGCAGGTTTCAGATATCATGTCAAAGAATATAATAACGGTTAAACAGGATACGATGATAGCCGATGCCATTGAGGTTATGAATAAACACAATATTGGCCGGCTGATAGTCACAGACAGTGAGGGGAGGCCCACGGGCATAATAACCAGGACAGACATTCTTGACAGCATCGCCGGACTTGAATGAACTCTTTATTTTTAACATCAAACACCTGAGGGATATTAATTGCACCAGCTTTCATATCACCCCTCCACGAAAAGATTTTAGGAGTCCGGGACAAGGATATATAATTGCACCAGCTTAACAGGATCCAGTACATACCGGCCAAGGCATGCACTCGAGATCTGTTATTTCATTAAATCTTTACAGTTATCAATCCAGGGAAGTGTTAATTTTGAATGTGAATCACATGAATATAACCCAGGGTATGGGTGTGGCAGAGCTCATAGAGGAGATGGGACGTTCAGGGGTCCTGGGAGCTGGCAGGGTCCACAGGGCAACGAAGCTCCTGCGTGGGATGATTGATGACCCGGAAATGGCCATCTTCATGAGCGTGGCCGGGCCCCTGGTTCCAGGTGGCATGAGGAGGATAATAAGGGACCTCATAGATGATGGAACCATAAGCGCCCTGATAACAAGTGGCGCAAACCTTACCCATGACCTCCTGGAGGCCTTCGGGGGCGCCCATTACAGGGACTATGGCTTTGACGATGAGAAACTGCACCAGGAGGGTATAGGCCGTATTGGTGATGTCTATACAAGGTCAGAGGACTTTGAGGTATTTGAATCAGAGATCCAGGAAATATTCTCATGTATATTCTCAGCAAAACCCCACATATCCATCCAGGAACTCATACATGAGATAGGAGGCCATCTGGATGATGATATGTCAATAATAAGAACAGCACATCTTCGCGGAGTCCCCATATACGCCCCTGGAATCATTGACAGCATGCTGGGCCTCCAGCTATGGATGTACACCCAGGATAACAGGATATGCCTGGATGCTGTGAAGGATATGCACAGTCTCTCGGACCTTGTTTTCAGCCATGAGCGCATAGGCGCCATAATACTTGGAGGAGGACTCCCCAAACACTACACCCTCGCATCAACCCTCCTCAGGGGAGGGGTGGATGCCGCGGTCCAGATAACCATGGACCGCAGTGAGACAGGGAGCCTCAGCGGGGCACCCCTGGAGGAGGCAAAGTCATGGGCGAAGGCCCAGGCAGGTTCAAACCTTGTAACTGTGGTGGGTGATGCAACAGCACTCTTCCCGGTCATACTGGCGGGGGCATTATCTGAGCTTCAGGGCGAGGTTGGAGATTAGACGGGATTATCATTACTGAGGGTCTGTATGATTGAGTTTCTATACCCTGTTTCAGGTTTTCTCATGAAGATTGCCGATGAGTGTGAGGATGAGTGGGGGAGGCCCCGCACAGGTATGGTGGCAGGTGCCCTCTGCGGGGCATCAGCAGGTTTTCTATCGGTTAGTGATCCTGCAGCAGCATGCATATTCATTGGCATATTCGCCGGCACAATCCTCTCACTGAAGGTGGACTGCCTGAGCCATGCTGTCGCAGCCCTCGTATTCATCCTGATCATCCTCTCCGGGGGATTACCTGTTATAAGCATTCCCGCCACGTTACTGTGCACCCTGGGGGCCTACATAGATGAGTACGGGAACGATAACCCCGTGGTCTATAGAAGAAGCAGGATTTTAAGGATTTTCTTTGATTACAGGTTCTCACTTAAGATGGTGGTAGTGCTCCTCGCCGTCCTGTCATTCGCAGGCTTCATGACGGGATTCGGACCCCTGACCGTCCTGCTGTTCCTGCTTTTTGAGGCCGCCTATGAGGTTGGAGGCAGAATAGGGCATTAATGGGCTGAATGGATATTCATTCAGAAGAAACAGGGTTTCAGGGATTCAGAAGGTCTTTAATGGATTCTATTATCCCTGCTGCTGCAGCTGCAGGGTTATCTGCAAGGTAGATGGACCTTCCAACTATTATGGCATCTGCGAACCTGAGGGTCTCCCCTGGGTCTCCTCCCTGGGCCCCCACACCGGGGGATATGAGAAATGAATCCGGACCTATGATTTTCCTCAACCTTGAAAGCCTTTCAGGTCTTGTGGATGGGCCAACATAATTTGTGACACCAAGATCGACCCCCATCCGGGCTATTTCATCTGCAGCGCCCTGTATGAACATCTCTGCCCCTGGGTGTGACATCTCTGTCAGGAGGAAGACCTCACGTCCCATTTCCTCTGCGACATTGAGGCAGGCCCTGACACTGTCTGCTCCTGGGAATCCATGGACTATTATGGCATCAGCCCCCGCCTTGAAGGTGGCACGGCATATCTTTTCATTGGTCTCGGGTATATCTGCAACCTTGAAGTCGGCTATGATTCTGCAGCCAAATCTCTTTCTGAACTCAGCAATGATATCCATACCCTCTGAGAGTACAAGGGGGTACCCTATCTTGACCGTGTCTATGTATTCACTGACCTCTCCGGTGACCCTGAGGGCATCATCCCGGTTCATGAGGTCCATTGCAAGTATAAGTCTGTTCATAACGTCCATAACATCAACTCTCCGGGATCTCAAACATTGAAATCGACTCTACTGAACTTTATGTCCTTACATATATTATCCTTTCAGAGGCCCCCTCAACCATCAAGGAAACTTTAATTTAGATCAGAATTTATAGAAAACATTATATACCTCAATTTTAAAGTTTACTTTAGAAGGATTCAAGAAGGTGATAAATTGCATATCATGGAAGGATTTCTCCCCTGGCAGTGGTGCCTCCTCTGGTATCTGCTCTCAGCCCCGGTCATAGTCTATGGCCTCATCAGGATAATAAGGATTGCAGATGAGAAACCCGAGGCAAAACCACTCCTTGCAGTTAGCGGTGCATTCATGTTCGTTCTCTCATCCCTTAAACTGCCATCTGTAACCGGCAGCTGCTCACACCCCACGGGTAATGGTCTTGGCGCTGTACTCTTCGGACCGGCAGTTACCTCGGTGATGGCACTGATTGTTCTGATCTTCCAGGCGATACTTCTGGCCCATGGAGGACTCACAACCCTTGGAGCCAACGTTTTCTCAATGGGTATAGTGGGACCCTTCTGTGCCTGGGGAATCTACAGGCTCACCAGGTCCTCACTTTCCACATCAGTTTCAGTTTTCCTTGCAGCCTTCCTCGGGGACCTGATGACCTACGTGACAACCTCGGTGCAGCTGGCCCTGGCGTTCCCGATTCCCGGATTTTCAGAGGCCCTGATGAAGTTCATGATCATATTCGCCTACACCCAGCTACCCCTTGCAGTGGCAGAGGGCCTCCTGACGGTGGTGATATTTGAGAACATACTCAAACTCAAACCTGACATAATGGAAAAGCTTCAGATAATCAGTAAAAAGGCTACGGAGGCCTGAAAAATGGATAAAAGACATATTTTAATGCTCCTTGCTGTTATAATAATCAGCGTGGCACCCCTGATAATCTACAGTGGCCATGGAGAGGATGATGGCTATTTTGGTGGTGCTGATGACAGTGCAGGTGATGCGATAACTGAGACCGGCTACAAACCATGGTTCCAGCCACTATGGGAGCCTCCAAGCGGTGAGATAGAGAGCCTCCTTTTCGCCCTGCAGGCAGCAATAGGAGCCCTCATAATAGGCTACGTCTTCGGCTACTACAGGGGCAGGGGTGAATCATCAGAATAATCCTTTGAGGTACGATGGCATCAGGTGAGGATAATGAACATCTCAGTTGACTACTATGCACATAACAACAGCCTGAGGGAAAGCAGCACGGGCTTCAAGATGTCCCTCTGCATAATTACAATGATAATATCAGTGATATCACCCACACCGCTAATCCCTGCCATCGTGGCGGTTTTAATGACCCTCACCATCCTCTTCGTGGCGGATATACCTGCATCATACTACCTGAGGTTTGCAGCGGTCCCTGCAGGTTTCGGGCTTTTAACCCTTGTCCTCATGACCCTCTTCTTCGGTGTGAACCCTGCAGCAACCATAATGGGGCTCAGGGTGTACAGTGATGGTCTTCAGACAGGCCTGCTTGTGTTCTCAAGGATCATGGGAGGATTCTCCTGCCTGGCATTCCTTGCCCTCACAACGCCGGTGAATGAGATATTCCATGAACTTGGAAGGCTCGGAGTGCCGCCAGCCCTAACCGAGATAGCCCTCCTCATGTACAGGTCAATCTTTGTCTTCATTGAGGAGGCCTCGGTCATGTACCATGCCCAGGATACAAGGCTCGGATACAGCGGCCTCAGAAACTCCTACAGGTCCCTGGGCCTCCTTGCAGGCAACCTATTTATAAGATCATGGCTCAGGGGCGAGACCGTCTACCGTTCCATGGAGTCACGGTGCTACACAGGATCCATGCCATCACTGAGGAAGCAGTCCATGGGGTTCAGGGGCATGGCCATGATCATCCTCTTTGACGGTCTCCTTGTGACAGGTCTTCTTTTCACGTCAGGGGTCTGGTTATGATCCTCTGAGATCTGCTGATATCCTCACATCGGTTTTTTGATTTCTGATACCTCCAGATGGTGGGCTATGAATTTATCCATTCATGATCTGTTTCATCGATCCGATAGGATTAAGCAGACTTAAATATAGAATACACATTATTATCATAACGTTTAAGGGATCACGGTGTGAACATGAGGATTATCGAGGCAGTAGATATCAGATACACATACCCTGATGGCACAGAGGCCCTCAGGGGGATCAACTTCCATGCAGAGAGGGGGGAGGTCGTGGCCCTCCTGGGACCAAACGGGGCTGGTAAATCCACGCTGTTCCTCCACTTCAACGGGATACTTCAGCCCACCAGCGGGAAGATAATGATAGATGGGGAGGAACTCGACTACAGCAAATCAGGGCTGATTAAAGCGCGTCAGAAGGTTGGAATAGTTTTCCAGAACCCTGATGACCAGCTATTCGCACCGAGGGTGGATGAGGACGTGGCCTTCGGACCCCTCAACATGGGTCTTTCTGAGGATGAGGTTGAGGAGAGGGTACGGGACGCCCTCCAGAAGGTGGGGATGCTGGGATACGAGAGCAAACCACCCCACCACCTCAGTGGCGGTGAAAAGAAGAGGGTTGCAATAGCAGGTATACTTGCAATGAAGCCGGATATAATGGTTCTGGATGAGCCAACCTCTGGCCTTGACCCCAGGGGTGCCTCACAGATCCTCAGGCTCCTCCACAACCTCAACGAGGAGGGAATGACCATAATCATATCAACACATGACGTTGACCTCGCCCCCCTCTACTCCGACAGGATATACATAATAAGTGATGGAGAGATAATAAGTACAGGGGCGCCTTCCGAGGTCTTCTCTGATATCGATACTATCCGTGGTGCCAACCTGAGGCTTCCAAGGATAGCCCACCTCGTTGAGATACTCCAGAAGGAGGATGACCTTCCCTTTGAGGAGCCCTACCCCCTGACAATAGGGGAGGCCCGGAGGAAACTCCGTAACCAGCTCAGATAGGTGATTTCATGATAAAGGTCGGGATCTGCGATACAACCTTTGCAAGGTATGATATGGGCGGAGCTGCAATCGATGAGCTGAAGAAGCACACTGCAGGTATAAAGATCATAAGGAGGACCGTCCCCGGGATAAAGGACCTTCCGGTGGCCTGCAAGAAACTCATAGAGGAGGAGGGCTGTGAGATGGTCATGGCCCTCGGGATGCCAGGTCCAGAGGAGAAGGATAAAGTATGCGCCCACGAGGCATCCACGGGTCTCATACAGGCCCAGCTCATGACGAACACCCACATACTTGAGGTATTTGTACATGAGGATGAGGAGGATGACCCTGAAGAACTCAAGGTCCTTGCAGATAACAGGGCAAGGGAACATGCCCAGAACCTCATCATGATGCTATTTAAACCAGACAGGCTTACACGTGAGGCCGGTATGGGTCTGCGTGAGGGCAAACCCGATGCCGGGCCACTTTAATGAAACAGAAGGAGGTTGATTTCATGGTTAAGGTTATTGGAATCTGTGGAAGTCCAAGAAAGAATGGTAACACCGAGATACTCCTCAGGGAGGCTCTTGATGCCGCTGAGGAGGCCGGTGCAGAGACTGAACTCGTGAGACTCGCAGGTCTTGATATAAATCCATGCAGGGCGTGTGACTCATGCAAGAAGACAGGTGAATGCGCCATCGAAGATGACCTCAACAGGGTGGTTGAACTGGCAGCATCCGCCCATGGAATAATAATAGGGAGTCCGGTCTACTTTGGTTCCGTGACAGCCCAGACCAAGATGTTCATGGACAGGACAAGGCCTCTCCGTAGTGAATTCAGGCTGGCAGACAGGGTCGGCGGTGCTGTGACCGTGGGGGGGTCACGAAACGGTGGCCAGGAAACAGCCTGCAGGGACATTCACAGCTTCTTCCTTATACATGAGGCAGCTGTTGTGGGCGACGCCTCACCCACTGCACACTACGGAGGAACCGGTGTCGGCGGTGCAAAGGGCGAATCAGCCGATGACATGACAGGTATCGAAACAGCAAGGAACCTTGGAAGGAGGGTCGCCCTCCTTGCAGCAAGGATCCATGGCTGAATCCAGAACTATCTGAGTGGAATTCATGGCTGAACACAGGCAAGAGGACGTTGCGGTTGTTGTACCTGTATACAATGAGGAGAAGACCGTGGCGGGTGTCATAGAATCCCTCCTTGATAGGGGCTACAGGGTCATAGCCGTTGATGACGGCTCAAGGGATTCAACCCCTGAGATACTTGCAGGAATAGCATCTGAAAGGGATGGATTATCTGTTTACACCCACGTCATAAACAGGGGTCTCGGAACGGCCCTGAGGACTGGTCTGAGGGCGGCTGTGGATGAGGGGGCCTCCTGCATCGTCACCTTTGATGCGGATGGGCAGCATGACCCTGATGATATTGAGGGGGTCATCGAGCCCCTCCTGAAGGGGGAGGCCGATGTGGTGATAGGTAGCCGGGACTTCTCTGAGATGCCCCTTTCAAGGAGCCTCGGGAACACCCTAATGAACCTGCTGACCCTCCTGTTCTATGGTTGCAGGGTTTCAGATTCCCAGTCTGGTCTGAGGGCATTCACAGCCAGGGCAGCATCAGTCATTGATATAAAGAGCAGAGGTTACGGTGTTTCATCCGAGATAATAGGTGAGATACACAGAAATGGTCTCAGGATGAGGGAGGTTACAATAAAGACGATATACACTCCCGAGACAATATCCAAGGGGACCAGCACCTCAGTGGGTATAAGGATACTTCTGAGGCTGATCCTGAACATGCTTAGAAGGGTTTAAACAGGAGATCAGCTGTGAGATCCAGTGTTGGTGAGTTTATGATATATCAGGTTATTGGAACTGTTATTGGAATTGCAGGTATAATTGTATCCTTTGCGAGGTTCAGGGAGTCAAGGACGTCGCCGGGGGGTCTTCTTCTCTGGCTGATACTCTGGGTTTCGGTCATACTCTTCTCACTTAACCCCCCGTTCTCAACCAGGATCGCCAACCTTCTTGGCATCGGCAGGGGACTTGACTTTCTACTCATAATAGGCATACTCGGAGCCTATTACCTCCTTTTCAGGATATACCTCATGGTCGACAGGATCCAGCAGGACATAACCGAGCTTGTCCATGAAATCGCCCTCAGGGAACATGATGATTGAGGAAACAGGGGGTTCATATGAGGATATGCATCGTTACGGAGTACTTCCCTGGAGGCGAGGAGCTGAACATCCGGGGCGGTGCAGAGGCCTGTGCCTTCAACGAGGCCCTTAAACTGTCAGAGAAACATGAGGTCACGGTACTGACATCAAGGACCCCTGAAAACCCTGAGAACTACAGATGCGGGAACATGGAGGTTATCTGCTGTGGCCCTGTGAGGTCCTATGTCCAGGCGGGTTCAATCACAGGGAGACTCTCCTTCATGTTATCAGCATACCGTGAGGGATTAAAACTTGACCCTGACGCGGTGATTGGCTACAACTTCATAACACACCCCGTTGCCTGGATGATCGCAGGAAAAAGGAATGCTGCGGCACTGGCCCGCTACCATGACGTCTGGATCGGGGAGTGGGTGAGGAACATAGGGGTTTCAGGCATCCTCGGTGAGCTGCTTGAGAGGTACACACTCTCACGGAGATTCGACAGGATAGTGGCGGTATCTGAGTACACAGCAGGCAAGATCCTTGAGAGGTATCCCTGGCAGCAGGTCTCTGTTGTTCATAACATGGTCGACTTCAGGACACCTCCTGTCCGGAAAACCAGCACACCATCAATTGCATGTGTATCACGCCTTGTTGAATACAAGAGGATCCAGGACCTCATAAGGGCGGTTTCGGTGATAAGGGAGAAGTTCCCTGATATAAGGTGCCGGATAATCGGCACAGGTCCCCTTGAGGAGCGTTTAAGGGGTCTTGCACGTGAACTTGCTGTTGAGGATAACGTTGAGTTCATGGGCTTCGTTGAGAAACACGCAGATGTACTGGAGGTTATAGCAGAGTCCTGGGTCTTCTGCCTTCCAAGCGTGGTTGAAGGCTTTGGAATAGTTGTTGTGGAGGCCATGGGCTGCGGGACACCCTTCGTGGCTGCCAGGATACCCCCTGTAATGGAGGCAAGCCAGGAGAAGGGAGGACTTTTCTTTGAACCCGGAAACTGGCGTGACCTTGCAGAGAAGCTTGAACTTTTGCTCTCCAGCGGAGAGCTCCATGAAAGGTTAAGCTCTGAGGCTGCAGATGTTTTCAGGGACTACAGTGCAGATTCCATAGGTAGAAAGCTGGAGAGAGTGCTGACGGAGGTCACAGGCAGGGATGAATGATTCCCCCCATGGGTGTATTCGTGGTTCTTTTTCTCAGGGCTGCTGACAACTATTAATAGTCAGGGAACATAACTGATATTATGGTTATCTACTTCAGAGGATGTCTTGCAAGGGAGAGACTGCACGGGATATCCAGGGCCACAGAGAAGATACTCAGAGCCGCAGGACTGGAATACAGAGTCCTTGATGAAGAGTCATGCTGTGGTTCGGTCCTTCTGAGGACAGGGTTCCTTGAAGAGGCAGAGATTCAGATAAGCAGGACAGGAAGCATGCTTGATGGGGAGGAGGTTGTTGTATCATGTGCTGGCTGCTACAGGACTCTCAGCAGGGATTACAGGGAGAGAGGTTATAATATAGCCGTTAAGCACATATCTCAGCTCATAGAGGAACTGATGGCAGAGGGTAGGATTGAATTTGAGAAAACAGACCTGAAGGTGACCTACCATGACCCCTGTCACCTCTCACGCCACAGCGATGAAAGGGACACATCCAGGGCTATTCTGATGGAATTAACAGATTTCAGGGAAATGGAACATCATGGCAGGGACTCCAGATGCTGCGGTGCCGGAGGGGGGCTGCGTTCAGCCCAACCTGATGTATCGTCTGCTGTGGCATCTTCACGGATAGAGGAGGCTGAAGGGACCGGGGCAGACGTCCTGTGCACCTCCTGTCCATTCTGCAGCCTCAACCTCGGAGCAAGATCCATGAGGGTCATGGACATAACAGAGCTCCTATCGGAACTTATCAGGAGGAGAAACGTTGAATGAGAGTGAAATCCGCCAGATGAGGATTTCCTTCAGCAAACTCAATGAAAGACGCCTTGAACTTCTGGATAGGCCAGAGGTGGCTGAACTGGCAGACAGGGTCAGGACGATACGTGAATCATCCATTGAGAACCTCAACGAACTCATAGCAGGGGCATCTGAACGCTTCACGGAAAACGGCGTCGAGTTCCATCTTGCAGCTGACGCTGATGATGCCTGCAGGATAATATATGAGAGCCTCGAAGGTGACACCATTGCAAAGTCAAAGTCCAACACCCTCTCCGAGATAGGGCTCGCAGATTACCTCAGGAGGAGGGGGGTGGAGGTAATTGAGACGGACCTGGGGGACCGTATACTCCAGCTTGCAGGTATAGGAAAACCTGCGCACCCTGTTGGACCGGCTCTCCACCTGGGTGTATCTGAAATAGCGGCCATAGTAAGGGATAAACTCGAAGCTGACATCAGGGATGATCCCCATGAGATAATGGAGGCGGTGAGATCCGATATACTGCAGTCCATAGCTGAATGCAGTGCAGGGATAACCGGTGCCAATTCTGTGGCAGCCTCTGATGGATCAGCTGTTATAGTCCATAACGAGGGAAACGTGGCCAGGCTCTCACTCATGGACACACACATCATGGTCTTTGGTGTGGATAAACTGGTCCCTCAGATCGAGGATGCTGTATCGGTGGTTAAACTGGAGACCGCCTATGCCACAGGTACCAGGGTGCCATCCTACATCAACGTGATCTCAGGACCCTCAAAGACCGCGGATATAGAGAAGATGCTCCTAACCGGGATGTACGGTGCATCAAGGGTCATAGCAGTTGCAGTTGACAACGGGAGGTCCGAAGCATACCCGGAGGCCCTCCTCTGCATAGGGTGCGGCAGCTGCATAGTCAGCTGTCCCGTCTACAACACAGTCGGGAACAGGTTCGGTTACCGTGGATACCTGGGGGGCCGTGGTGTTGTTATGAGCAGCTTCATTGATGGCAGGGAAGCTGCAGCTGAATCAGGCCTCTACATGTGCACCCTGTGTGGTCTCTGCACCGAGAAGTGCCCGGTTGGAACACCCACGGCTGAGATGATGGAGAGGCTCCGGCGGGACTGCGTTGCCGCGGGTATAAGGCACCCAAGCCACATGAGGATAGCGGCGCGGATACTCAGGAGGGGTTCACCCCTCTGAAAAGAAAGGTATAAAAAGGTGCTGTGCTAGATAAATTAAAAAAATTATCATATCATGTTTCTTGGGATATTCATTCCATGATTTTTACCAGGAGGTTATAGATTGCTTCTATTGATAAGTCCAATTAACACTGAGGAGGCACTAGAAGCCATAGAAGGCGGTGCAGACATAGTCGATGTTAAGAACCCTGCAGAGGGATCCCTGGGAGCAAATTTCCCGTGGGTGATCCGCAGGGTCAGGGAGATGACACCGGAGGACATGCTTGTAAGCGCGACACTGGGTGATGTGCCCTACAAGCCGGGCACAGTATCCCTTGCAGCCATGGGGGCGCTGGTGTCAGGAGCTGACTACATAAAGGTGGGTCTATACGGGACCAGAAACTATGATGAGGCAGTTGACGTCATGAAGAACGTTGTGAGGGCTGTTAAGGACCAGTCAGACGCCATCGTGGTTGCAGCCGGCTACGCTGACGCTCACCGTGTTGGCGCTGTTGAACCCATGGAGATACCCCGCGTTGCGGCTGATTCCGGTGCAGACCTTGCAATGCTTGACACCGCCGTTAAGGACGGTAAAACACTCTTTGACTTCATGGACATGGAAAAACTGGAATCCTTTGTATCAGCTGCCCGTGATCATGGACTGAAGTCAGCCCTCGCAGGATCAGTTGGCAGGGAACACCTGAAACCCCTCCATGAGATTGGCTGCGACGTTGTAGGCATAAGGGGGGCTGCATGTGTTGGCGGAGACCGCAACACAGGCAGAATCCACAGGGACGCTGTGAGGGAACTCAAGGAACTCCTGGACAGCTTCTAAATTAGCTGAGGGATTTGAATGTACAGGAAAAAATTAACTGAAGCAGAAACAGGTTACACATTTGATGATTTTCTTCTTCTTCCCCAGGCATCATATGTGGAACCCAGGGATGTGGAGACCGCTGGCAGGGTATCAAGGAATATAGAGCTCAAGATACCCGTAATCAGCTCCGCCATGGACACGGTAACAGAGTATGATATGGCCATTGCAATGGCACAGGAGGGTGGAATGGGGGTTATCCACAGGAACATGAGCATCAGGGACCAGGTCGAACAGGTGAAGAAGGTTAAAAGATCCGGAGACATCACAATAAGGGACGTTATAACAATATCACCTGATTCAACCCTCAGGGAGGCCCATGAAATCATGGACCAGGAGGAGATAAGTGGTCTGCCGGTTGTTGAGGACGGTGTGCTCATAGGTATAATAAGCCGCAGGGACATTGAACCCATCTTCAACTCAGATGCGGACAAGAAGGTTGACCAGGTCATGACAAGGGACGTTGTCACCGTGGACGAATCCATAACCCCCAACGAGGCCCTTGACATAGCCTACGAGAACAAGGTCGAAAGGCTCCCTGTTGTGAAGGATGGAAGGATCGTCGGCATGCTCACAATGAAGGATATACTGGAGCGCAAGAGGTACCCCAACGCGTCCAGGGACAGTGAAGGTTACCTCAGGGTCGCAGCCGCCACAGGCCCCTTTGATCTTGAAAGGGCCAGGGCACTGGATGAGGCTGGCGCAGATGTGCTGGCAATCGACAGTGCCCATGGACACAACATGAACCTTGTGAAGAGTGCCGGGGCAATGAAGAAGGAGATAGAGGCTGACCTCATAGTCGGCAACATAGCAACCAGGGAGGCTGCAGAGGACCTCATTGCACAGGACGTGGACGGTCTAAAGGTGGGAATAGGGCCCGGTTCAATGTGCACAACAAGGATCATAGCAGGTGTCGGTGTCCCCCAGCTCACAGCCATAGCAGAGGTGGCTGACGTGGCCGCAGAATATGGAGTGCCTGTTATCGCCGATGGAGGTATAAGGTACTCAGGGGACATTGCAAAGGCAATAGCAGTGGGCGCCGACTGTGTGATGCTGGGCAATCTCCTTGCAGGTACCTATGAGGCCCCCGGTGATGTTGTGGTTATGAACGGACGTAAATACAAACAGTACCGTGGAATGGGGTCCCTCGGTGCAATGACAGGGGGTATAGGTGCAGGCACGGACCGTTACTTCCAGGAACCCCGCGGGCACATGAAGCACACCAAGGTGGTGCCTGAGGGAGTGGAGGGTGTTGTCCCGTACAGGGGCACGGTAAGTGAAGTTCTCTTCCAGCTCATAGGCGGTCTGAGAGCATCCATGGGCTACTGCGGTGCCGCTAACCTAAGTGAGATGAAGGAAAGGGCGAAGCTGGTCCGGATAACTTCAAGCGGTATCAAGGAGAGCCACCCCCACGACCTCCTCATAACCAATGAGAGTCCAAACTACCCGACCCTCAAATAATTATTTTTTTATGGAAATGAGTGAACTTGACTCTGTTGCTGTCCTCTGCGGTGGCAGGGGAAGGCGGATGGGCTCAGATAAGGGACTTCTTCTCATGGATGACCGGCCCTTCATAGAGATCATAACAGCAAAATTACTTGGACATTTCAGTGATGTCCTTGTGGTTCTGCGTGACACTGACCAGGCCGGGACCTACAGGGGCATCCTCGATGACCGTGTGAGGATCCTGACGGATGAGCTGCCTGGTGCAGGACCCCTTGGAGGAATATACACTGCACTGGGGAATATATCAGGGGATGCTGCGCTTTTCCTCCCCTGTGACGCGCCCCTTGTTACGGACGAGTTCCTGGTGAATATGAAGGAGTGCTTCCGGAGGCTTGGGGATTCCTGTGACGCCATAGTACCATGGGGGGATGATGGACCGGAACCCCTCCATGCTGTGTACTCTGCCAGGGTGAGGGGGACTGTGGAGGCGCTTCTATCCAAAAATAAAAGGAGAGTGGGGACTCTGATTGAATCCATTAACTCCTGCCGCATAGCCGCAATCAGACTGGATCCGACACTTCAAAGCTTCAGGAACTTCAACCGTCCGGAGGATCTCAGGATCTGATATCAACTGTGCGTGGATTCCTTCCCATCTCAAGAACAAACTTGTTTACACGCTCAATCATGTCGATGTAGTGTTCTTTATGGATTTTCTTCCCATCGACAAGAGCATATTTCGGTAGAGACCCGTACAGATTCTTAAACTCAATTATCTCGCTAACCATTTCCCTATACTGCTCTAGGGTCAACCTTTCCATGGATACCAACCACAGGAGTTTTTCTATACTCTCTTTATCATAATATATAAGTTATACGATTTTATTTTCACATCAAGCCAATATTAAAAATTTAAATTAAAATATGAAATCTTTCTGGCCCCCTTTACTGAATTCTTCCCATGAACTCAACTGAGGACCTCCACCCGCGCCTCCCTGTTGAAGGGGTTCTTCCTCACTGCGAGGGAAAATAGGTAGGGGTAGTTCTCACTCAGGTGCTCCATGTAGCCAAGCCACTCCCCGATAACTGCACTGTAGGCCCTCGTAAGGTCACCTGCAAGGTGTTCATAGTCTGAAGGCGGGAGGGAGGTGATATCCTCCCTGGCCTCGAGCTCCTCCATCAGATGGAACACGGCCCAGAGCATATCTGTGAAACTCTCATGTTCAAGTAGATTAGGATTTTCCAGGAGCCCAAGGAGGAACTTCCTCCTTGATACGAGAAACTCCCTAAGGTAATGCAGGAGTTCAATGCTCTCCTCTGATCCAAGCTCAAAACTGAAGTCCAGACCATTGAACTCATCAATTATTTTTCTGAAATCATCACTGCTCCAGGAGGTATCCATGATCAGTCTGGATGCAATGAACGGTGTGTTTGATTCAAAGGGGGACACCTCCCTCAGGAACTCTGTACCGGTTTCACTGAAGAATGCACCTATGACCATGTTGAGCTTTTCAAGCCTCTCAGAGAGTTCCCTTCGGGATATAGCGGCCTCAACAACTATCACCACTATAAGTATCTCCAGGGGCACGAATGCAAGGTCTATACCAATGTAGAAGAGCTCTGTTTCAGGTTTATGGAATATCAGATATAAAATGAAGTATATGGATGCTGATACAAGTACCAGAAGAAGCGCCAGTTTTACTCTCCAGTTAATTTTTGTCTTCATTGGATACCCCCTGTATCTGGGTTGCTTTCCAGTTAATCTTTGTTTTCATGGGATACCCCAGTGTATATCAGTGCAACAGGGTTCCTTGAGACCATCATGGTGCCTCTATCAAGTGCACGGCCCCTTGCTATGTTGAGTTCAGTGATGTTCACATCAAATCCAAGGTCCCTGAGGCACTCCATTGCCTCAAACTTCGTCTCAAGGAGTATCGCCGTCACGATTATCCTGCCACCGGGCTTCAACTTATCCTTTATAATCCTGAGGATCTCCTGCAGTTCACCCCCGCTACCACCCACAACTGCAATGTCGATGTCAGGGATCTTACAGAGGGCCTCAGGGGCATCACCCTCCATCAGTGTTACATTATCTCCAAGGCCATGCCTCTGGAGGTTCATCTCAGTTGTTAAGATGGCTTCAGGGTTCCTGTCGATTGCATAGACCCTTCTGACCCTCCCTGCAAGTTCTAGGGTCACTCCACCGGTTCCACAGCCCACATCAACGGCAACATCATTTTTACCGGGCTCTGCAAGGCACATGATGAGGCATCTCACTTCCATGGCGGTTGGGCCCGGGACTGAGGGGTTCTTTATGAACTCATCGTCGGGTATCAAGTCATCACCTTTACTGGGGGGTTATTCCATCATCGTTGAACTCATCGTCGGGTATCAGGTCATCAAATCTTAATGCGGTTAGATATCCTTACCTGTCCACCTTCTGAAGAGGTCGTTCTCTATTCCAAGTACATCAAGGACCTTTCCAGCTATGAAGTCCGCCATATCCTCTATGCTGGCGGGTTTATGGTAGAAACCTGGCATGGCAGGGAGTATTATCCCACCCTCCCTTGAGACCCTGAGCATGTTTTCAAGATGGACACTCCTCAACGGGGTTTCCCTTGGGACGAGGACAAGATCCCTTCTCTCCTTCAGGCAGACATCTGCAGCCCTTGTAAGGGAATTCTCAGCATATCCGTTGGCTATGGCAGAGAGGGTCTTCATTGTGCAGGGAGCGATGACCATTGCCCTGAAGGGGGATGATCCGCTGTTTATGGATGTTGTGAAGTCACTGGCATCGAAGCACTCATCTGCCAGTTCCTCAAGGGCCCCTGGTTCAATCCCAAGTTCATATCTTATTATCTCACGTGCGGTGTCGGTTATCATGAGTCCAATCCTCACTCCAGCCCCTCTGAGGGCCTTCAGGATCCTCTCACCATAGATAACACCACTCGCACCTGTCATGGCAAGTATTATCATTTTAATCACCTTCATTCATGGAGGAAACATCTTTCAGAAGATCATCTGAACCGGAGGTAGTCCGGGACTGTTAGGCGCAGCTGCCTTGGATGGGAGGGCCTTCTCTCAGGGAGGTCCATGTAGTCATGGAGGCTGAAGTCCCTGAAGGACCCTGCAAACTCCCCGGGAACATAGACACAGATATCTGCATGATTGAACCTGGCCTCCTTCAGGGCCCCGACGAGGCTTGAAATGTGGCTCAGGTTTACAATTGAGTCACCAACAGAGACCTGGGTCCTCATCTCATCAAAGGCAGGGTACTCGGGTAGATTCACCACCACGTAGTCGGGGTCGAGGCCCATGTCCTCTGCTATCTCCTCCTCAGCCCTCTGTATCTCTGCCTCCGTTATCCTGAAGACCCTATCAGGGTCCTCAAGTTCATTGAGCTTCACCGAGTCAACGGTCTTGAGGAGGTCCCTGTTATCAAGCCTCCTCATCATATCACCTGCAAGGCCCTCCTGGTTCCTGCACATGACGATGAGGTCCATGTCGTCGTACCTGTAGATCCTGGACGCGTCCAGGACGCCACCTGATATGAGGCTCCTGAGGCACCTCCTGAACATGGAGTTCACGATCCTGGTGGTGTGGTGCTGGTATACGCTGGGGTACATGAAGTACCTTGCAAGGAGGGCGGATTCGGCTGCCTGGACGCCCTTCCTGTCGAGTACAAGGTCGTTCTCCATCTTCATGTTGTATATCAGCCTTTCAACGTCGATTATACCGTAGGCCACACCTGTGTAGTGGGAGTCCCTGAGGAGGTAGTCCATCCTGTCAACATCCAGCTCCCCGCTGATGGCCTGGCCAAGGACTCCCTCACCCCTGAGTATCCTCATAACCTGCCTGAGGTCGAACTCCTCGGATATTATGTCCCCAAGGATGGATTTTCTTATCAGCTCCCTTGTGAGGCTCTCATGGGACATCTCAAGGACACCCTCGGATACATGGGAGAATGGGCCGTGCCCAACGTCGTGGAGGAGGGCGCACAGCCTCAGCACCCTCTTCTTTTCATGGCCAAGACCGAGGTGCTCTGCAAGTCGTGATGCAAGGTACATGGCACCTATGGAGTGTTCGAACCTTGAATGGTTTGCACCGGGGTATATGAGGCTGGTGAATCCGAGCTGCTTTATGCGCCTGAGGCGCTGGAACTGTGGCGTGTCAACTATCCTGACCTCGAACTCACTCAGTTTCAGGTTTCCATGGACGCTGTCCCTTATGAATTTCATGTCCTGCCCCGTTAATCTGTTCCAGGAGGTTTCTGCCCTGATTTTTTTTCAGCCGCCTGACATTATGATATTCTTACCGCTGTCGGTGTACTCCTCCTTCCTAAATTCAATTTCATGCTTTGTCCTCTCAATTATCTCACTGAGGGCCTTCAGTGTCTCCTCACGATGCGGACCGGCCACAGCCACCATGAAGAGTGTCTCTGAGGTGTAGAACTCGCCGAGATAGTGGACCACGGCAACGTCCCTTACCGGGTACTTCCTCCTGACATCCTCCACTATACCCTCAAGCTCAATCTGGGCCCTCTCCATGTCGGGTGTTGTGAGTACCAGCTTATCTATCCTCTTATCATCCACACCACGAACAATACCCTCGAAGGTGAATATGGCCCCGCATTCATCGAGGTATGGGCTTTTCTTGAGGTTTTCTATGAGGTCCTCCATCCGGTAGGCCTCCTTCTCATCGGTTACCCGTACAATCATGATATCCCTCCAAGTTCACTGACCTCCTTTTTTGCAAGGTGTTTTATCCTTTCAACACCATTGATCTCATCTATAACCTCCACCACAGATTCAGGGAGGAGGGAACGCCAGTCCCCATCATCCAGCATCCTTCGCCTAACCTCTGTCCCGGAGTACCTGTCACGGTAGAAGAGCGGCGGGGCTGTAACCTCGTAGCCATCCTCACTGAATAGCCTCTGCACGAGTGGGTTCCCGCTGTAGACCCTGTCAAAGGGTGGTGTGAGCATCTTTATGTGGCCCACCCAGAGGGCGTTGCACTCTATGTCCTGGACAGGGATGATGTAGTAGCGTGATGCAGGGATCCCGTTTTCACTCAGGGCCTTGGTGAGCATCATGACCCTCTCACCTGCTGTGAATGGATCGCGGATGCTGTGGCTCAGCTGTGCACTGCCAATACATATTATGAGTTCATCGACCTCCTCGAGTATGCTCTTTATGACCTGCAGGTGGCCCCTGTGAAATGGCTGCATCCTTCCAACCAGCAATCCCCTCATTGTCATCACCGCATAAAGGTTATTATGTCAGTAAAACTATTAGAACTATGGTGCTTCTAGTATATATTCATGGAGCCGGTGGCGATTGTGGATCATTCAATGGCAGTCTGCAGTTCATGGACACTGCCAGAGGAGATAGGCAGGTGATACAATGATAAGGGTAGAGAACCTGACAAAGACCTATAAACTGGAGAATGGAGACGAATTCAGGGCACTTTCTGATGTTAACCTTGAGGTGGCCGAGGGTGAAATACTCGGGATTCTGGGCATGAGCGGATCAGGTAAGACGACCCTCCTGAGGATACTGAGGGGTGTGGAACCCTTTGATTCAGGGAGGATCACCCTTGATGATGTAACAGTTGAAGCTGATTCCAGCCAGTACTATTTCTCTAAGCTGAAGAAGAAGACAGCCATTCACCTGCAGAGGTCCTTTGGTCTCTGGGCAGAGACAGCCCTTGAGAACGTTATAAGGAAGCTCTACGCTACAAGGTATGGTGATGAGTCCATGACAGACTTTGACTATGCCTCTGATGAATTCGGTGAGGAGGCCATGGAGCTCCTGAGGGTTGTTGGACTTGAACACAAGGCTGACCACTTCGCCCCGGTACTGAGCGGGGGTGAAAAACAGAGGCTCATAATGGCAAGGCAGCTTGCAAAGAAACCCAGGGTCCTTCTACTTGATGAACCGGCAACCATGTCCTGCCCGAGGACCAAGCAGGAGATACTGGACGCCATAAAGAACATAAACAGGGAACTCGGTGTCACCGTGGTCCTTGTATCCCACCTCCCGGAGGTCCACGAGTACCTGGCCGACAGGGTGGTGCTCATGGATGGGGGCCGCATAGTTGATGAGGGCGAACCCTCAGCCATTATAGGAAGGTTCCTTGAGGACATCGAACCCCCTGTTGAATACACTCCGGGGTCCAGGGGGAAGGAGATACTCAGGGTCCGTGGTCTCGGGAAGAGGTTCGTACTCCTCAAGGGTGGAGCTGTCCTGGAGATGAGTGATGTTAACCTAGATATAGCTGAGGGGGAGATGGTGTCCATAATAGGCCCCAGTGGAGCAGGTAAGACAGTCCTTCTCAGGATGATAGGGGGTCTGGATCTACCTGATGAGGGTACAGTGGAGTTCCGCCTCAACAATGAATGGGTCAACATGCATGAGCCTGGTGTTAAGAGGATGGGAATAAGGCGAAAGATGGGGTTCATGCACCAGGAGTTTGCCCTTGTGCACCATGCAACCATAAGGAGTCAGATCGCCTCAAGGCTGGGTGTTAAGGGAGAACATGTTGTTGCGGAGGCAAAGAAGAGGGCCGATGAACTTGGAATAAGTGACATGGTCCTCGATGTCCTTTACCAGCTCACTGATCTTCCTGAGACCGAGGCACGGTACCGTCTGGAGAAGCTGGGCCTCTCACCTGAGATACTTGAGGAGCTCTTCCCAAGCTTCCCTGACAGTGAGGTTAAGAGGTATGCTGAGCCCATATTCAGGGCCCTTGACCTTCCCCTGAGTATACTTGACAGGAGGTCCTATGAGCTATCAGGCGGCGAGAGGGTGAGGGCGACCCTTGCCCTTGTACTCGCATCGAGGCCCGATGTACTGATACTGGATGAGCCCTTCGGGGACCTGGACCCAATCACACTGCGCATGGTCTCCAACTCCCTCAAGAGGATCAACATGGAGTTCGGGACAACCATCATAATGGTTAGCCACCATGTTGACTTCATAAGGGAGCTCAGCACAAGGGCCGTGATGGTTGAGGATGGAAGGATTGTGATGGATGGTGAACCCGGTGAACTCTGTGATGAATTTGTTGAGAGGAGCCATGCAAGATACCTTCAGAGGGTTAAGGGGTGATGTCCATGGATTTTGAGGATTTTCCGGTTGAAAACGCCCACAGGATACTGACACCCAGACCGACGGTTATGGTAACAACCGTGGATGAGGATGGTAACATCAACGCAGCCCCCTTCTCATTCACAATGCCGGTCTCAATTGACCCGCCGGTTGTTGCCTTTGCATCGGCGCCAGACCACCACACAGCCAGAAACATTGAGAGCACACATGAATTTGTTATAAACATAACACCTGCAGATATAATTGAACGGATGTGGGTCACCGCCAGGGACATTCCAGCAGGGGAGAATGAACTCGAGGCTGCGGGTCTTGCCTGGACCTCTTCCAGGAAGGTGAAGCCTCCAAGAATCGTTGAGGCCCCGGGGCACCTTGAATGTGAACTCCTCCGGATGTTTGAGGTGGGGGACCATAACCTTATAACAGGGTCTGTGGTGAGCGCATCGGTGCGGTCTGGAGCTGTGAAGGAAGGCCTCCTTGATGTTGAGTCTGTGAAGCCTGTCCTCCATGTGGGCGGAAACAAGTTTGTCATAGGTGATCATGTGAGGCATGTTGAGTAGGTGGTTTCATGTTTGAAAAGATAATGGTTCCAACGGATGGCTCAGAGTACGCTGCAAGGGCAGAGGATATGGCCATAGAACTCGCAGGGCGTCTGGGTTCCGTGGTGATTGCAGTCCATGTCATCGATGAGAAGCTGATATACCCCTTTGATGTCCTTGAGGATGAGGGTAAGGAGATACTCGCGTCTGTTCAGAGGAAGGGGCGTGAGGCCGGTGTCCGGGTTGATGAGGTACTTGTCTTCGGGAGCCCGGCCCATGACATGAAGAAGATCACAGAGAAGACAGGGGCTGATCTTGTGGTTATCGCATCCCATGGGAGGTCAGGCCTTGAGAAACTGCTGATGGGGAGTGTTGCTGAGACAACCCTCAAGACTGTGGATGTTCCGGTCCTCCTGGTGAAATGATAATTTTTTCACCCCTGGTTAGAAAGGTATATATGGAAGTATATAATAATATGATATATCAAAATTTGATATATCAAGAGAGGTGTTAGGTTGAAAAGGGTGTTCAGCGGTATAAAGTCCTACCTTACAGACTGGAAGAACCTTCTAACCCACAGCCTCGTGGGTGTTCTGATACTCTTAATCGCCCTCTATGCACCTGTAAGCCCATACCTGAGGATGGGCTTTGTGGGATGCGTTGTTGGATTCAATGTATTCAGAATGAAGTACCTCGACCAGTAAAACTCTTTTTTTAAGGACCTCCGGGTCCTGCAGATATTATTTTTTGGATTAATCCGGACGTATAATCTTTGCTTCAGATCTTCTTTTTATCAGCAGTACCCTGCTTCCTATCCGCAGCCCATTAAACAAGTTATCAGAGGGATGCCGGGCCTCTTAACACTATAAAGATTTCGCAGTGAATTTTATAGATAATTTTAAATTTTAGGAGAGTAATAAAGATATAGCGTAGCAGCTATAAAATCAGAGGTATCAGCCATGAAGAGATACAAGTGCCGTGTATGCGGATACATCTACGACCCCGAGAAGGGCGAGCCCCGGACGGACACACCACCAGGAACACCATTTGAGGACCTCCCGGAGACCTGGAGGTGCCCCTCATGCGGTGCAAAGAAGAAGATGTTCAAACCACTGGATTGAGAGGTGAATGAATGGACAAATATGTTTGTCAGATGTGTGGATACATCTACGACCCTGAGGAGGGAGACCCTGTTTCAGGCATAGAGGCAGGAACACCCTTCGAGGACCTCCCGGACGACTGGGTATGCCCGGTCTGCGGGGTTGGAAAGGACCAGTTCAAGAAGATGGATTAGATGACAGCAAAAAGGATTGCTGATGGGGTTTACTACACCGGCACCATCGACTGGGACAGAAGGACCTTCGATGAACTGGTAACCCTCCCGAGGGGTACAAGTTACAACTCCTACCTGATCTCTGGAACCAGCGCCACAGCCCTCATTGACACCACGGAGCCATCAAGGGCAGCCGAACTCCTCAGGACCCTTGAGGAGATGGACGCAGATATAAAATATATAATATCACAGCATGCAGAACAGGATCACTCAGGCACCATACCCGAACTCCTTGAAATCTACCCTGAGGCAGAGGTCATCGGGACACCTGCATGCATAGAACTTCTGCAGGAGCTTCTGAGGATCAACGGGAACTTCAGGGAGGTTAAGGATGGTGAAAGCCTCTCCCTGGGTGACAGGACACTGAGATTCATCGTAACACCATGGGTTCACTGGCCAGATACCATGGTAACCTACCTTGAGGAGGATGGCATACTCTTTACATGCGACTTCTTCGGATCACACATTGCAACATCAGACATCATGGAGACACCGGACGACTTCCTGAGGGAGGCAAAGAGGTACTACGCCCACATAATGATGCCCTTCAGCCAGATGGTGGCATCAAACCTCAGGAAGATCTCGGAGCTTGAAGTATCAATGATAGCACCATCACATGGCCCGGTCATATCTGAACCCGGGCTCATAATGGACGCCTATGATACCTGGACCTCAGGCGGGGATGGAGTGGTCATCGCCTACACCACCATGCATGGAAGCACCAGGGTCATGGTTGAGAGACTCACAGAGAAACTCATGGAACTTGATGTGAGCGTGAGACCGGTGAACGTTGCAGAACATGACACAGGGGAATTCCTGACGGAACTCGTCGACGCATCCGTGCTTGTCGTGGCATCCCCGACGGTACTCACAAGACCACATCCAGCCATAGCATCAGTCCTCTACCTCGTAAACGCCCTGAGACCACCCTTAAGGCATGTTGCGGTCATGGGATCCTATGGATGGGGCAGCCTGATAGAATCCGAGGTCAGGAAGCTCCTGTCAAACCTGAATGTCGAATACCTTGAATCCGTCCTTGTGAAGGGTCTCCCGGTGGAGGAGGACCTTCAGAGGGTGGATGAACTTGCCATGAAGATAAAGGGGGTGAATGGATGGTAAGTGAAAGGATGCAGGAGGCGCTAAACAGGCAGCTAAATGCTGAGCTCTACTCAGCATATCTCTACCTTTCAATGGCAGCCTACTACGAGGCCTCCGATCTTCCTGGATTTGCAAACTGGATGCGTGTACAGGCCCAGGAAGAGCTTTCACACGCAATGAAATTCTACGACTACCTTGTCCAGAGGGGTGCAAGGGTCGTACTGGATGAGATAGAGAAACCACCATTTGAGTGGGAATCACCACTTGAGGTGGCCAAGCATGTCCTTGAACATGAGAAGAAGGTCACAGGACTCATAAATGACCTTGTGGACCTCGCCATCTCAGAGAGGGATCATGCAACCAACAATTTCCTCCAGTGGTTCGTTGCAGAGCAGGTTGAGGAGGAGGAATCAGCAGGGGGCCTTCTCCAGAGGGTGCGCCTCGCATCAGACTCACCCAGCGGACTCCTCATGCTGGATGCGGAACTGGCAAAGAGGGTCTACAATCCACCCGCAGATAAGGGGGAATGAGCTATGGGGGAGAAGGTATACGAACTCAGAAAGATAAAGAAAAAAGGAAGGGGAATGCCCCTCATAGGGGATAAATTCCCGGAGATGGAGGTCCAGACGACCCATGGACCGATGGAACTCCCGGATGAATTTGAGGGCAAATGGTTCATCCTCTTCAGCCACCCTGCAGACTTCACACCGGTCTGCACAACGGAGTTCGTGGCCTTTCAGGAGGTATACCCGGAACTCCGGGAACTTGACTGTGAACTCGTGGGCCTCAGTGTTGACCAGGTATTCTCCCACATCAAGTGGATCGAGTGGATAGCCGAGAACCTTGACACAGAGATAGAGTTCCCGGTGATAGCAGATACTGGACGGGTGGCGGACACCCTGGGACTCATCCACCCGGCAAGACCCACAAACACCGTCAGGGCAGTCTTTGTGGTGGACCCGGAGGGGATAATAAGGGCCATCCTATACTATCCACAGGAACTTGGAAGGAACATCCCGGAAATCGTGAGGATGATACGTGCCTTCAGGGTCATAGATGCTGAGGGGGTTGCAGCACCAGCCAACTGGCCCGATAACCAGCTCATCGGTGACCATGTGATAGTGCCTCCCGCATCTGATATTGAAACCGCGAGAAAGAGGAAGGATGAATATGAATGCTATGACTGGTGGCTATGCCACCGCAAAGTAGGGGGTGAATGATTTGGAGAAAAAATTCTATGAGCTACCTGAGCTCCCGTACCCATACGACGCCCTTGAACCACACATATCCCGGGAGCAGCTCACCATACACCACCAGAAACACCACCAGGCATACGTGGATGGTGCCAACGCACTCCTCAGGAAACTGGATGAGGCAAGGGAATCAGACACAGACGTTGACATCAAGGCAGCCCTCAAGGAGCTCTCCTTCCATGTCGGGGGCTACGTGCTTCACCTCTTCTTCTGGGGTAACATGGGACCCTCAGATGAATGCGGAGGAGAACCCTCAGGAAAACTCGCAGAGTACATAGAGAAGGACTTTGGAAGCTTTGAAAGATTCAGGAAGGAGTTCTCACAGGCAGCAATAAGTGCAGAGGGTTCAGGATGGGCGGTACTCACCTACTGCCAGAGGACAGACAGGCTCTTCATAATGCAGGTCGAGAAACACAACGTCAACGTCATACCACACTTCAGGATACTCCTGGTCCTCGATGTATGGGAACACGCCTACTACGTTGACTACAGGAACGTGAGACCAGACTACGTTGAGGCATTCTGGAACATAGTTAACTGGAAGGAAGTTGAAAAACGCTTCGAGGATATCCTCTAACTGGTTAATTAGAGGGGATCATCCTCTCTTATCTTTTTTCACACGATTTCCTTGAGTCAGATCAGAGGTGGCCCTTATTTTTTTTAAATCATCACCTTGAGTCAGATCAGAAACCATTAATCTTTTAAATCACAATCTTCCATGGAGTTTCTCCTGGTCCAGATACCGGGGTAACATTTATTTTTAAATCATCATAAATCATTAAGAGTTACACTGATCCGGGAATGATTCTGATGATCTGGAATAGGGAAATGGAATGCATATCAAGGGATGAACTGGAGGAACTGCAGCTCAGGAGACTACAGGATACCGTGAAGAGGGCCTATGAGAATGTACCCTACTACAGGGAGGCCTTTGAAAGGGTGGAGGTCTACCCCGAGGATATAGAGACCCTTGACGATATAGAAAAACTCCCCTACACAACAAAGGACGACCTGAGGAGGGTCTACCCCTTCGGGATGTTCGCAGTGCCACGCAGGGAGATAGTTGAGGTTCACACATCATCAGGGACAACAGGCAAGCCGGTGGTCTCAGGCTACACCAGGGAGGACATTGAAATATGGAGTGAGGTCATGGCAAGGGGCCTTACCATGATGGGCCTCACCGAGGATGATGTAATCCATAACACCCACGGCTACGGACTTTTCACAGGGGGTTTCGGCGTCCACTACGGGGCCCAGAAGATCGGGGCCACGGTCATACCCATATCAACGGGGCAGACAAGAAGGCAGATAGAGATAATGAAGGACTTTGGAACAACAGTCATGATATTCACACCGTCCTACGGTCTCTACCTTTCCGAAATAGCACGTGAAGAAGGATTTGACCCCGAAGAGTCCAGGATAAAGGCAATAGGCTTCGGAGCCGAGATGTGGACCGAGGAGATGAGGGCTGAGATTGAGAGAAGATTCAATGCACCGGCCTTCAACATATACGGCCTGACAGAGATCATGGGGCCAGGTGTTGCAATGGAGTGCAGTGAGAAGAAGGGACTCCACATTGCAGAGGACCACTTCTACCCTGAGATAATAGATAAGAACGGTGAGAGGCTCGGCCCAGGGGAAAGGGGGGAGCTTGTGATCACAACACTGACGAGGGTGGGGATGCCCGTTATAAGGTTCAGGACCAAGGACATAACCTCCATAGACTATGAAACCTGCAACTGCGGCAGGACCCTTGCAAGGATCTCAAGGATCACAGGCAGGGTTGACGATATGCTCAAGGTCCGCGGGGTATCAGTGTTCCCATCCCAGATAGAGAAGGCGCTACTCCGCATAGACGGAATAGAACCCCACTACCAGATAATAGTGACAAGACCCCACCTCATGGATGAACTTGAGGTCAGGGTTGAAACATCACCGGAACTCTTCTCAGATGATATCCGGAAGATGGTGGAGACCCGGGACCGCATCGAGGAGTTCATAGAAAATGAGATAGGCCTCAGGGTCAAGGTGACCCTTGTGGAACCCGGAACCATACCCCGGAGTGAGGGCAAGGCTGTGAGGGTGATAGACAGGAGGAACCTCTAGTTTAAAGGACGAGGCGGTGATAATATGAGGGTTAAGCAGATATCTATATTCCTTGAAAATAAGAAGGGCCGGCTCTGGAAGGCCCTCAGCACACTTGCAGAGGCAGGTATAAACCTCAGGGCACTTTCACTTGCAGACACATCCGAATTCGGCATACTGAGACTCATAGTACCCGAACCTCAAGAGGCGGCGGCCGTGCTTGAGGATAAGGGTTTTGTCGTTAAAATTAAGGACGTGGTTGCGGTTGAAATGGATGACCGGCCAGGGGGCCTTGCATCCATCCTTGAGGTGCTGAAGGACTACGATCTGAACCTTGACTACATATATGCCTTTGTACATGAGAAGAAGGACAAGGCCATACTGTTCATGAGTACAGAGGACCTGGACGCCCTTGAGGGTGCACTGAGGGATGCAGGGGTGCGCATGGTCCCGCCTGAGGAGGTCTATTCCCTCTGATTGATTTTTATTCCTTCGGGGTGAGCCTGAGGTCCTCCACAGAGTACTCAACACCCTCCTTCTCAAGTTTTTCTGTTATACTCCTGCTCATTTTACCAACTGCAAGTACAAGGACGTTGAGGCCCCTCTTTGCAGCTGCAAGTGCTGCGTGGGGTGTTGCGAACTCAAAATCCACCTGCAGGTTCAGTTTATTTGCAGCCGCCCTTGAAACGGTCCCCATTATCCCGGTTCTATCATGGCCTCTGCTGAGCTCCCTCAACCTTTCAAGGTCGGCGTTCCTTGATCCACCCTCAGATATTCCTGGCAGCACGGCTATGGTCACCTTACCCCGCTGGAGTGGTATGGTCCCCCCGAGTTCTGATAGGGCAACATCCTCACCCCTCCGTGCAGGGTGGAGTACCTCTGCATAGGCCTCCCCGTTTCTCCTCCTCCTTGCATATAGTATACCATCCTCCATGAAAAGTTCAACCTTATCCCCCTCCTGGAGGTCCTCCCAGGCTATGGCCGGCCACACAGACCTGTAGAAGCTCATGGATTCAAGCACCTCATCTGCGTACCTTCGAAGGTCCATGGCGGCCTCCTTGATCTTCTCAGCACCCCTCCTTGTTATCTTGTAGTGGGACCTACCGCTTCCGGACTCAACCAGGCCCTCGGCTATGAGGCTCTTGATGTTCTCAGAGACTGCCTGGACAGTTACTCCGAGCTTATCTGCTATGTCCTTCTGCCTCACATAGGGCTGACGCATGGCTATCTCACTAAGTATCTGAAAGCGTGTAAGTTCACCCTTTTTTCTCAATGCCTTCATCCATTCACCTTCACATTCTTTATGGCCCTATCAAGGAGTTCGAGGAATTCTCTCTCACGCTCTGAGGGTATGTAGGCGCCGCAGGCAGTTGCATGGCCCCCTCCGCTTCCACCCACCTTCTCAGCGACCCTCCTCATTATGGAGCCGAAGTGTATGCCGTCGAAGGCCAGGAGCCGTGAGCATCGCAGCGAAACCTTGAGTCCATCAGCGGTTTCTCCCAGTCCAATCATGGGCCTCCTCCAGTCACCGTAGCCAAGGAGCATGCCTGCGACCGTGCCCACAACGGCTGTGTTCACTCCCGGAGCATGGAAGTACTGGAGGTTCTCCATGTCCCTTATCAGTTCCTCATCCATTATCTCGTCGAGTGTAACTGCAAGGTAGGTCCTGTGATCCCTGAGCACATCCTCCAGTTCATCCCTTTTCCCTTTCCGGTCCCCTCCGATTATCTCCATTGCAAGCTTCCACCTTGAGTTGCGGTTACAGGCGTTCACCGCCGTTGAGAACTCAGACAGATCCCTGAAAACAGTGTACCTCTCCTCGGAGCTGAGCTCATAGACCTCGCCGAGGATAAGCCTTGGAAGGTATCTGTGATATCTTTCAGGGACTTCACTGACCATCATGCGGTATATCTCGTTGAAGAGTTTCCTCTTCTCATCATCCGTAAGGTCACAGAGTTTTCGCTGTGATTCCCCATTTTTGAGGGGTATTCCAAGGTTTTTGAGCCTTGCAATGCACTCATTGGTGTTGTTTGTTGTCGGGAGAGTTACATCCCCAAAATAGGAGAGCGCATTAACCAGAGGCCTTGTATGTCTACCATAGATTGTCAGGTCACTCTGGCACTCGATCTGACCCTCACTGACGCTGTCCTGGAGGATATCCCTGTTCAGGCCTTCCATTTTACCGAGGGTGATGTTCTGCATGTCACCCACCGCTGCAAGGAGACCCATCCAGCTGAGGTCCCTGTAGCCGAATTCCCTTGCAAGGAGGTAGGTGAGTCCCCCGCCTGAGACATGTGTTGAGCCGTCCATCCCATAGAATATGGGGTTTATCTCCAGGAAATCCCCGCTGGGGGCTGTGAAGTTCATCTTCCTCACAGGGGGGTGGTGGTCCAGTATGAGAACCCTTGAGTTTGATTTAAGGTTCTCATGGACTCTCTGACCGGATCCAAGGTCGCTGAAGATGGTGAGGTCAGAGGAAAGTTCAACTTCAGGGACCTCGTTGATGTTTATGATCCTCACCTCATGGTCCATATCGAGCCTTTCAAGGACCTTGCTGAGCACCGTCGCGGCTGTTATACCATCACAGTCAGTGTGACTGTAGACCGTGACTGTTTCAGAGGATTCAACCATCTCCCTGGCCCTTCTGAGGGCCAATCTCAGTTCATCCATACCCATAGCCATGGCATCATCTCTTCCTTGAGGACCTCACAAGTCTTGCAATTTTTGGAAGGAGTTCGCTCTTTTTACCATTGTATTCCACAACAACCCTTCCTGAGGACTCCCACCAGGACGGTGGGTATGCCCTGTCTGATTCCATACTGGCCTCCAGCTGGAGCTTCCTGGCAGCCCTGAGTATCTCACTGGCGGTCGGGGATTCAACAGCATACTCGAGGGGCACCCTGCGACCCTCACTCCGTGATTTTCTTGAATCAAGATAAGCTGGCCATATGATCAAGTTCACTCCTCCTGGTTTCGTTCATTCTGTCAGTCCACATCTTCACCCATGCTAACTGCGAGCGCAGCTATCATATCCTTCACGGTGTACCTTTCGGGTGTCACGGCGGTGATTCCATGCTCCTCCAGCTTCCTGAGGGTTATGGGGCCTATTGCAGCCACCTTAACCCTCTTCAGAACCTCTATGAGCTCTTTACGCCGGTTACCGGCGATTTTGAAGAGGTTCTCAACAGTGAGGGGGCTTGTGAAGGTGACTGCATCCACCTTTCCATCCAGGAGACCATCTATAAGCTCCTCTGCGGGGCCGGTGTCTTCAGGTAAACCGGATCTGTAGGCCTCGGCCACGAGGACCTCTGCACCCATCATCTCAAGTCCTCGGGGAAGGACCTTCCTTGCAGAGAGTGTCCTTGGGAGAGCCACCTTCCAGCCCTCAATGTTGAGACCGGTGAGGGCATCCAGGAGGCCCTCGGCAGTATAATCCTCCGGGACGATATCGACCCGGAGTCCATGCTCACCGGCCACTCTGGCGGTCCTGGGACCTATAACTGCCACCAGGCAGTCCTTCCTGATTTTCCCTGCAAATTCTCTGCAGAGCTGGAAGAGGGATTCAACGGCGGCCTGTGACGTGAATATTACAAGATCCCATTCATCAGCCCTCCGGCAGACTTCCCTGAGGGATTCTGTGTGCGCCTCCTTTAATTCAAGGGTCGGGGCCACGAGGGCCCTTCCACCTGCCCCCTCTATCAGTTCAACAGCCTCTGCAGATCTTTCAGGGGGCCGTGTCACGGCCACGGTCCTATTTCTCAGTCCCTCTAATTTCACGGTAGACATTGACAACATCACCCACCACTATGATGCCGGGAGGCCTCAGGTCCTTATCTGCGATGTCTCCAAGTGTCCCGAGGATTATCCTCTCATCATCCAGCGTACCGCTCTCAATCACACATACCGGGGTGTCGGCGGGGCGGTGCTTCATGATCTCCTCCATGTTCTCCCTTATGTTGCCAACACCCATGAGTATTATGAGCGTATCTGCATTGTAGTCCCAGTGGACCTGCTTAGCGGGCTTTGATGGGTCCTCGTGGCCTGTAACCACCGTGAAGGATGTTGCAACGCCCCTGTGGGTTACAGGAAGCCCGACTGATGTGGGGACACCAACAGCCGATGTCACTCCGGGGATGACCCTGTAGGGGATGCCGGCTTCCTTCAGGGCCAGGATCTCCTCACCACCCCTTCCAAATACGAAGGGGTCGCCGCCCTTGAGCCTCACAACGGTCTCATGTTTTTTTCCTTCCTCAACGAGTATTCTGTTTATCTCGTCCTGGGTCCTGTGGTGTTCACCTGCCCTCTTACCGACGTATATGAGCCTGGCGTCATCAGGTGCGTATCTGAGTATCTCTTCACCTGCAAGCCGGTCATAGATCACCACGTCTGCCCCTTCAAGGACCCTTATCGCCTTGAGTGTTATGAGTTCAGGGTCCCCGGGTCCTGCCCCAACAAGATAGACCACCATGAGCATCACCCTCTAAACTTCAGGATGCCCCTGAAGAATTTGAAGCCATCCACGGATCCCAGTATCTCCTCGGATGCCCTCTCAGGGTGGGGCATCACTGCGCATACAAGGCCTGATTCATCGCAGACCCCGGTTATACCGTCCAGTGAACCGTTGGGGTTTTCCCCATGGAACTGGAGGACGACCTGATCGTTTTCCCATACCTCACTGATATTGTCGTGGTAGTACCTGCCCTCGGCATGTGCCACAGGCATCCTTATAACCTCGTCCTTCTTGAAGAGACCTGTGAATGGCGTCCTGGTTGTTTTAACCCTGAGTTCGGTCCACTGGCAGTTGAATTTTGGGTGCTCGTTTACGGTGAAGACCCCTGGCACAAGCCCAACCTCTGCCAGTATCTGGGCGCCATTGCATATGCCAAGTACAGGTTTTTCCTCCCTCACAAGTTCCCTGACAGCGTCCATGACAGGGGTTATGGCTGCGATTGCACCTGCACGGAGGTAGTCCCCGTAGGAGAAACCCCCCGGGATCACGACGGCGTCGAGGTGATCAAGGTTGCGCTGGTTCCACCAGACATACTCAGGTTCCGCCCCTGCCAGTTCAAGGACATGGTGGACGTCACGGTCACAGTTGGATCCCGGAAACCTTATAACTCCCACCCTCATGGTTCAGCCTTCCATCTCGTTTATACTGACATCATAGTCATGGATGACCGGGTTGCAGAGGAGGCGCTGACACATGTCCTCAACCTCCCTCTCAACGGCCTCAAGACTGTCCTCATCCATGGTGAAGGTTATAACATCAGTTGTATCGGTGTCCTCAACCTCATATCCAAGGAGAGCCAGTGCCCTCTCAATTGTGGCTGCCTCAGGGTTCAGCATGCCCTTCTTTAGCCTTATTCTGACCTCGACCATAAACTTCATTCCATCACCTCAGAGTTCAACATTCCACCTTTCGATGTCCTCATCATCAAGTATCATCCTGGCCACCCTTCTGTAGGCGCCAACAACACCCTCCTCTCCACGGCGGAATATGTCCTTGTCCAGGGGCTCTCCGGTCTCCATGTCCCAGAGGCGGCAGGTGTCAGGGCTAACCTCGTCGCCGAGTCTTATCCTGCCACCGGAGTCCCTTCCGAATTCTAGTTTGAAGTCGGGCAGGATAAGTCCCCTTGACTTCAGGAAGTCCCTGAGGACACTGTTTATCTGGAGGGTGATCCTCCTTATCTCCTCCAGTTCATCCCTGGTGGCGATCCCCAGGGCGAGGATTATGTCATCGTTCAGCATGGGGTCCCCGTGCTCATCACTCTTGTAGTCCATCTGTATGAGGGGTGGTATGAATTCCTGGCCCTCAGTGAAGGGAAACCTCCTCACGATGCTCCCCGCTGCTATATTCCGGGTTATGACCTCTATGGGTATCATCTCAAGTTTCCTTGCAAGGATGCATCCTGGTTCCCTAAGTTCAAGGTACTGGGTCGGTACCCCCGCCTCCTCGAGAACCTCGAATATCTTTGCTGAGATCACAGAGTTGTAGTAGCCCTTCATCTCGAGGGTGTCCTTCTTTTCACCGTCACCTGCGGTTATATCGTCCCTGAACCTAACGGCAACGATTTCAGGGTCATCTGTAAGGAGAACATCCTTTGCCTTACCACTGTACAGTGGACCGTCTATCTTCACATCCATACTATCACTTTTAAAGAATTTGAGTATGAAATCCTGATCAACTCTCCAATACTTATATAGGTGTAAATTCTATTATGAGTTATATTGCGATTCAGTTATATAATCTTGCGAAATCAGATTCATGCTTCTTAGGGTGAAATAATGTGTGGCATTGTGGCTTGTATACTTAAGGATGGGAGTGCAGCCCCGGTTCTCCTGGAATGCGTCAGGAGACTGGAGTACAGGGGCTATGACTCCGTTGGTATTGCGACATCGGACCCCATGATAAGGATAAAGAAGGACAGCGGCAAAATCGACGAGGTGGACGCAGAACTTGACCTTGCAGATCTACCGGGCAGTATGGGGATAGCCCATGTTAGGTGGGCAACCCATGGTCTCCCCACAGCTGAGAATGCCCACCCACACACCGACTGCAGTGGCGAGATAGCAGTTGTACACAACGGGATAATAGAGAACTACCTTGAGGTTAAGGAGGAACTTGAATCTGAGGGCCACATATTCAGGTCCGAGACAGACACCGAGGTCATACCACACCTCATAGAGAAGTACATGGATGAGGGGATGGACCTTGAAGCCGCAACAGCCACAGCACTCAGGAAGCTCAGGGGGGCATATGCGATTGCAGTGGTATCATCCAGGGAGCCGGGAAGGATCGTGGGGGCCAGGAAGGAGAGCCCCCTCATAGTCGGTGTCGGTGAAGGTGAATACTTCCTGGCCTCAGATGTGCCAGCCATCCTCAACCACACCAGCAGGGTGATATACCTTGATGACGGTGAGATGGTCATACTTGATGGGGATCTGAGGGTCACCGACATGGAGGGCAACACTGTGGAGAAGGAGATCCATTCAATCGACTGGTCCGCTGACATGGCAGAGAAGGGCGGCTACGACCACTTCATGCTTAAGGAGATACATGAGGAACCCTCCGCGGTGAGGGACACCCTCACAGAGTGGGATGAGGTGCTTGGAGTGGTTGAGGAGATAGGCGAGGTTGAAAGGATCTGCTTCGTTGCCTGTGGAACATCCTACCACGCATCACTGGTTGGAAAGTACCTCTTTGAGAGCCTCCTGGGCATACCAACCGATGTGATCCTTGCAAGCGAGTTCAGATACTCAGCAGGGGCCCTGAATGACAGGACACTGGCGATATTCATAAGCCAGTCAGGAGAAACAGCGGATACCCTGAACGCCCTCCGCGCAGCCAATTCAAGGGCGAAGACTCTGGCAATAGTCAATGTACTTGGGAGCTCGGCGACAAGAGAGGCCCAGCATGTTCTATACACAAGGGCGGGACCTGAGATAGGTGTGGCTGCAACCAAGACCTATGTGAGTCAGCTAACAGTTATATACATGCTCGTGGCTGCAATGGGCGCACCCGAGCTCATGGATAGACTTGGAAGGGTTCCTGAGTTCATGGAGAGGGCCCTTAAGGATGAGGATAGCATCAGGGAACTTGCAGCCACCTGCAGTGACGTGAGTGACTTCTTCTTCATAGGCCGAGGATTTGCTTATCCAACGGCCCTTGAGGGTGCCCTGAAGCTCAAGGAGATAACCTACATACACGGTGAGGGATACGCAGCAGGGGAACTCAAGCACGGACCCCTGGCTCTGATAGATAAAGGGGTCCCGGTCGTTGCGATTTCACCGCCAGGTCCGTGCCATGATAAGACCCTGAGCAACGTTGAGGAGGTCAGGGCAAGGGGTGCAAGGGTCATAGGGGTTGGCAGTATTTCAGACGAATCCCTCAGGAAGGAGGCTGATGACTTCATAGGCCTTGACCCTGAGGTGGATGATGTCATATCACCCCTGATCTACATCGTTCCCCTCCAGCTCCTCTCCTACCATGTGAGTGTGGAACGTGGACTGGACCCTGACAAACCAAAGAACCTTGCAAAGTGTGTGACCGTTGAGTGAAGATGATCAGGAAAAGCAACTAACGGGCTCTGACGTTGCAATCCATGATAAAGCAAATACCGGGGCTTTAACGCTTATATTACAGGCAATCCCTGAATCTTCAATCTTCCTGAAGGGAGGGTACCTTAACTGACCATCTCATTGTAAGGTACTCTTTAATTTCTGATTCAGGTACCCTCTTCAAAGCCCTCCTTTTACACATAACCCTTCCCAGCCCCCTGTAGGCATCATATTTTGCCCTCAGGATTATGAGTTTCCCCCTCTTTATGTTCAGAAGTACCTGAATAATTTCTGTGAGAACAAAGAGGGGGAGACACATTAAAAGCAGATCAACTGGCATGTTCTTAATGAAGGTCCAAGTATAATTTCTCCAGTTGTGGTAAACCGTGAAGTCACTTACAAAGGGATTGGTACCCCCCTTGTAGTGGTATACAGTGGCATCGGGTGCATAAAGGGAATCCCATCCTGCGCTTCTGAGTCTGAGTGCCAGATCAAAGTCCTCATAGTATGCAAAGAAATCCTCATCAAAGTATTCACCGTCGACCTCAACGTCTTCAAGGGCTTCTCTTCTGTAGAGACAGGCACCGGCACAGCAACCCAGGATCCTGGCCCTTTCATTGAAATTTTCAACTGGTTCATATGCGCCCCTGTTGAATCCAAGACCATTCAGTGAGTATTCAAGGCCGGCAGAGTCTATGAGTTTTCTGTTCTGTCCCCATATCATCCTGGCCTGCACACTCCCCACCCTTTCATCGTCCCCGGCCGCCAGTATAAGATTCTCTATAAAATCTGGAAGAACCTCGGTGTCATTATTGAGGCATACCACATACCTGCAGTGGGGGTCATCAAGGGCTATCCTGATTCCCTGATTGTTTGATGCAGCGAACCCCAGATTTTCATGGTTTTCGATCAATATTATCCTGTCACCGAGGTATTCACTGAAGTTACTCTTTATAAACTCCACTGAACCATCCGATGAGCCGTTGTCAATGAAGACCACCCTGAAGTCTTCATAGGTCTGTCTGAGAAGAGACCTGAAATACACCTCGAGGAAGGATACTCCATTGAGGTTGGGTGTTATGATGTAGGTTTCTGGCATATGATCACTTCTGAGACTCTTATGGTGTATTTTTCCGGGCTATTATGAAACTGTAGGTCCTTTCGATTTCATCAACAACCCTGTCCCATATGAATTCTTCTTCAACCTTCTTACGGCCCTGAGATCCCATCCTGTCCCTCAGTTCATCATCAGAGATTAAAAGTTTTATTTTATCATGGAGGGCCTCCTTGTCACAGGGTTCAACCAGGAAACCGTTTTCACCGTCATCTATGACCTCAACAACTCCACCGGACCTGTAGGCCACAGCAGGCACACCACAGGCACCTGCTTCAGCAAGGACCATCCCGAAACCCTCCCTCGTGGATGGAAGGACAAGCACCCTGGCCCCCATGATCCGGGATATGACCTCAGGGTAGCTCAGGTTATGGTGGAATGTGACCGAGTCCCTGATGCCGCAATCATCGACCATGGCTTTCAGTCTGGCCCTCTCCACACCATCACCTATTATTTCGAGTCTGAGGTCAGGAAAGTCTATGGCGAGTTTACTGAAGACCTCTATGAGGTGATCCACATGTTTATGGGGGGCGAGGCGTCCAACGAATATTATGTAGTTCCCGGTCGCCGGGGTGACAGAATCGATGAGTTCAGGGTCAACGCCGTTGGGGATGATGTGGATGCCATCGGGATTCCTCCCATGCAGTTCTGTGAGTGCCGAGGCCGTGCTGCGGCTAACGGTGATCACACCATCATAGGGGAGCCTCATGAGGACCCTCTCAAGGATTGTGGCTGTTTTTGAGGACTGCAGCCACTGGTCACCATGGGCGGAACTCACATCATGGATGGTTGCAACCATGGGTGTTCCATGAATCCGGGAGGCAAGGAATGATGGCAGGAGTGGAGCGTACGTCTGGGCGTCAATGATGTCATAGTCATGGGTCATCACCCACCTGAAGGCCGCCGCCATGAACCTGATGAAATCCAGGGGCCCCCTGAGAGGGGGTTTCCTTATTCTGGGGCCCAGGTGGTGCACCATTACACCCCTGACCTCTTCATAATCACTGACTCCATGGATCCCCATTGATATCACATCAACCTCATGACCCCTCTCAACGAGTCTCCTGGCAATTTCAAAGTATCTCCTCTCCCCTCCTCCATTGTAATGCGGTACAAAGAAATCTGAGACTATCAGTATTCTCATAGGACCCACTTTCCAGTATTCTGTTCAATCAGTTTCCATCCAGAATTTCATCAATTCCATCAATTTATATCTGATGCATGATATAATTAATAAGATAGTGGGGCAGACATGCTGCGTCAGGTTCTCCACAGAGGGGCATGATGAAATCGGGAGGGAATATATATGGTGGGGGTTTTCCCATGAATCCAATGGCCATCATATCCATCACAGCCTTCGTGGTGGCCCTTGTATCGGGTGTGTACATATTCGTCAAGAACCCTGAAAGCCGCTTTAACAGGGCACTCCTCATTTTCTCAGCACTGATAGCCTACCTCTCACTCACAGATTTCGGCCTTTACATTTCAGAGTCCTACATGATGGCCGACTTCTGGGTGAGGATGGGATTCGTCTGGCCCATTGTGGTCCCGGTCATACTGCACATGGTCCTGCTCTTCACTGGTAGAAGACCAACCATGCCACTCCTTGCAGTTATCTACGCACCTGCAGTGGTCATAGCGGCCCTTGAACTCACAACGGATCTTATAACCGCGGGGCCCACCATGACGTCATGGGGCTGGACCTTCAGTGCCGCGGAGAATTCGATTCCCTACCAGATCTCAAATATCTGGGGATTCATTATTGCATCAGTCGCCATCATACTTGTGGCCCTGCACTGGAGGTCATCCCCGGCTTCAGATCGGACGCAGGCCCACTACCTCCTCACAGGCCTCATCTTGCCTGTCCTGGCGGGCGTCCTGACGGATCTCATCCTCCCGGCAGCTGGCATGGCTGTACCTTCACTCACAGATCCCTCAGCCGCAGTCGGGGTTTCCATCATAGCCTATGGTGTTATGAGGTTCCGTTTACCAATCCTGAGCCCCTTAAACGCGGCCATGGATATTGTGAGGAACATGAACACCTTTCTTATAATCACAGATCTTGGGCTGAATATACACTACGTCAACCCGGCAACTGAGAGGCTAACAGGTCGTCGGGCAGTGGAATTCTCAGGCAGGAAGGTGACTGAGGTCCTTAAATTCGATGAACTCAGCACAGGTTCCATCATGGAGTCCAGGCTCAGAGGTAAGGATGAATGGATCCCGGTCATCGTATCGGCGGGTCATGTGCATGGATCAGGGGGTAAACATCTGGGCATGCTCTTCACGGGTTCAGATATGCGGCCCATCCTGGAGATGGAGGAAAAGCTGAGGAGGAGGGAGGATCGTCTGGTGCTCCTGACAGAACACATGGCTGATGGTCTTGGAGAATTTGACAGGGACTTCAACTTCAGATACCTCAGCCCATCGGTGAAGAAGATAACAGGCTACGATCATGAAATGCTCACTGGCATGTCAGCCCTTGACTTCCTGGACTACCTGCACCCCGATGACATGGGGGAGGTTAAGAAACTCATACTGACCCGGGGGGAAGGCCACAGGGCAACCTTCAGAATAAGGAGGCCCGATGGAAACTACAGGTGGGTGGAATACGTTGACAGACCAATCAGGACTGATGGTGATATAGAGGGCTACGTGTTCGGTTTGAGGGATATACATGAACATAAACTGGCAGAGGAGGCCCTGATCGTCAGCAAGGAGAAATTCAGGGAACTTTTCAGGAACATGAGGAGCGGCATAATTGCTGTTGAATCTGATGGAAAGGGATTCCGGGTTAAATCCATGAACCCGGCAGCCGAGAGGATGGAGGGCGTCTCCTGCGCCGCCATCCAGGGCATGGATCTTCAGGAAGCACTCCCTGAGATCTGGAACTCCCCCATCAGGAGGGCCCTCCAGGAGATCAGGAAGACCGGTGAGGCCATCCACTACCCGGAGGTGGAATGTGGGGAGGGATGGTTTGATGTGCACCTCCACCAGCTATCAACCGGGGAGGTGGTCATCATATGCACCGACATAACCCTCAGGAAGCAGTATGAGGATGAACTCAGATCATCGCTCAGGGAGAAGGAGGCCCTCCTCAGGGAGGTGCACCACAGGGTCAAGAACAACTTCCAGGTAATATCCAGTCTCATAAATCTTCAGCTCGGGGATGCTGAGGATCCAGCGCCCCTCAGGGACCTTCAAAGCAGGATCCAGTCCATGGCCCTGGTCCATGAACTGCTCTATGAGTCAGAGGATCTCACAAGCATTGACATGGGACGCTACATAGAGAGGCTCACCTCCTCCATAGTTAACAGCTACCATGACGGGGAAATAGAACTTGAGGTGGCGGTGGGTGACATAACACTTCCCCTTGAAACAGCCATCCCCCTGGGTCTCATCATCAATGAACTCGTCACCAACTCCTTCAAGCATGCCTTCACCTCCAAGGGAATGATAAGCGTAGAGCTGGAGGAACATGGCGGTGAATTCACACTCACCATCGCAGATAATGGTGCGGGTCTTCCCCCTGATTTTATAATTGAAGATTCGGATTCCCTGGGCCTCAGGCTGGTGGCGGGCCTTGTGGATCAGATTGACGGGACCCTCGAGGTTTCAGCGGAGGATGGGACCAGGTTCAGGTTAACCTTTGGTGTTGTTCCTTACCGTCAGAGGGTCTGATGATCTGTGATTTGAGGGTATTCCTGTTGGTCTTGGAGGGTCTGAAAATCATAACCTGATGAGCAGGCACCGACTCTGATTCAGGGGTAATGGCAAAATTTAAGTTGTAATTACTGTATCATTTAACCATGGCGCTCACACCAAGAGGGGACGTCCTCAGGACAGTCATGGATTACCTTGAGCGGGAATCCCGGGATGCTGTGGACAGAAGGAGGGACCTTTGGAGGTCAATCTCGGATAAATTCATAAGGACAGCTGATGGATCCTACACCCTGAAATCTGAGGCCGGAGAGGCGATGCACACCCGGGTGGGGGCCCTAACAGAGGCCATTGAGAAATTTGTAAAACCCACGGTTTCAGGGATCAAAGACGATTTAAGAGTCCTGGACCTCTGCTCAGGTCTGGGATACAATACGGCAGCCCTCCTGGAGTTCACAGACGCATCCAGTGTAACGGTTGATATGGTGGAGATCTCAGCAGGGACCATGGCCACTGCCCTCATTGTACCATCCCCGAATCCAGCCCATAAAATCGTTAAGGGGGCTTATGAGGACTTCCTGTTATCTGAGGGATTACTGTCCCTCAGGACCTCACCTCCAGCACCCTCAGGCATCGAGCTGAGGGTCCACTGTGAGGATGCAAGGGCAGTGGTACCCCTTCTTGAGAGGGAATACTATGACGCCATATTTCTGGACGCATTCAGTCCAGGGGTGTCCCCTGAACTCTACACCGTCGAATTCATCTCACTCCTCGCAGGGGTCCTGAAGAAGAGGGGCGTACTTGCGACCTACACCTCCGCAGCCCCCATGAGGGCAGCCCTCATCGAAGCAGGATTCCATGTGGGCCAGGGACCTGTCTTCGGGAGAAAATCAGGGGGAACACTGGCCTCCCTGGACCCCCGGATGATCAGAAAACCCCTCGACTGGAGGGATGAACGCATGATAGCCCTCAGTGATGCAGGGATACCCTACAGGGACCCTGAATTATCTGCAGATGCCCTGGAAATAATGGGGAGACGGAGGGTCGAGAGGATGTCTGCGCGGGGCGTTACAAGGATATCATCAGCGGTTAAAACCCCACTCTACCTTGGTTCAGAGCAGGTAGAGGGGAGAACCGGGAGGCGCGTCCGGAGAAACCTCAGCAGAATAGGTATAGATGACCCTTCAGGTCCGGAGGCGCTATACATAATCTGCCCCCAGATGGATGAATGCATATGTGGCTGTGGGGAGGATAGACCAGCCAGCTCAAGGGATAGGGTCATATCCATGAGGAGGAGGCTGATGGACCTGGTTAACCTGCGACACCTTGCTGATAAAGCAGGTTAGTATGTGATCCAGCCCCTGCCTCCAGTGTTTCTGAGGCATGGATTATGTGGGAGGATTTTTTAGGGTGCTGATTACATATTAATCAGTATCATCGTGGATATACACTGATCTGAGCATGTAGTATCTGGTGGTAGCCACTGCAGAGTACATGTTAATCAGTATCATTCTGCTTGATTCACTGATCAGCAGGGGAACACCCTGCTAATGACTTTATGGGAGGATTTCATGTTTGAAATAAAATCAAAGGACGGCCTCGGAAGGACAGGGATCCTTAAAACAGAGCATGGGACCGTAAGGACACCAGCGCTCATGCCTGTAATACATCCAGGTAAACAGACCATCGATGTTAAGGGCCCCGGAGCCGAGATTGTGATAACGAATGCATACATAATCTACAGAAACCCTGAACTGAGGGAGAGGGCTCTCAGTGATGGCGTTCACAGACTGATAGACTTCGACGGACCCATAATGACGGATTCAGGTTCATTCCAGCTATCAGAGTACGGGGACATTGAGGTCGAGAACCCTGAGATAATACGTTTCCAGGATGAGATAGGCACAGATATAGGCACATCACTGGACATACCAACACCACCGGGTGTCAGCCACAGGAGGGCCCTCGAGGAGGTTGAGGTCACCCTTGAGAGGGCCAGGGAGTCCATTGAGTACAGGGAGAGAATGATGCTCAATGCCGTTGTACAGGGTTCAACACACCCTGACCTGAGGAGGTACTGCGCATCACGCCTGGCCGAGTTACCGGTGGAGCTCCACCCCATCGGTGCTGTGGTGCCGCTCATGGAGTCCTACCGCTACAGGGAACTCGTCGACGCCGTACTTTCATCGGTATCTGAGCTCCCACCATCAAGGCCAAGGCACCTCATGGGGGCCGGCCACCCAATGCTATTCGCCCTGGCAGTTTCAATGGGGTGCGATCTCTTTGATTCAGCGGCCTACATACTCTACGCAGAGGATGACCGCCTCCTCAGCACTGAGGGAACATACAAACTCGAGAACCTCCAGGAGATGCCATGTTCCTGCAGTGTCTGCACGGATTACACACCATCAGAGCTCATGGGGATGGACAGGGAGGAGCGGAGGAACCTGATAGCGGAACACAACCTGCATGTGAGTTTCGCAGAGATAAGGAAGGTCCGCCAGGCAATCCACGACGGAAACCTCATGGAACTGGTCGAAGAGCGCTGCAGGGCACACCCCCGCCTCCTTGAGGGATACAGGCGCATGTCAGAGTACTTTGATCTCATTGAAAAATTTGAGCCCAGGTCCAAGAGGTCGGCCTTCTTCTACACAGGCCCAGAGTCACTGGGGCGAGTGGAGGTCCACAGACACCTTAAAAGGGTGAAGGAGCATCTCGGGGAAAGATTAGCCCTCGTGGCCCCATCAAGGAGGCCCTACTCATCCAGCCTCCCCGCCAGGATCGGGGGTTTCAGTTCACTGAGACCCCAGAGTGGGGGACCATGGAGGGTAGTGGTGGTGGACCTCCCCTTCGGTATAATCCCCCTGGAACTCGACCAGGTATACCCCCTGGCCCAGAGCGATGCCCCGGGTATAATGGACCTTGACGGGGAGGAGTTCCTTAGGGGCCTTGTCAGGGACCTCATGGCTGGAGATGCAATAGTGGACGAGGCCCTCTGCAGAGAACTTGGAATTGAACTCCCCTACAAGTACAGGGGTGAAGTTGAAACCACCGTTGATGATCTGGACCGTGTGAGGATGGTGGCAGACTACCAGTTCGGCAGGGGTGCTGGTGAACTCCTATTCACCGATGATGTGAGGATTGAGAGGAGCCGTAACACGGGTAAGATAAGGCACATATACGCAGGTGATGAGCTCATCTGCACCATGAGGGCATCAGATGGCCTCCTGGTCCTCGGGGCAGAGGGGGCGGTCAGGCTCCACCAGGGAACAGACTACCCTGCCTGCAGGGTGGCGGTAAATGAGGAGTCTGAACCCTTTGCAAGGAAGGGTAAAAGTGTTTTTGCAAAGTTTATAATAGACTGCGACAATAATATAAGGGCCAACGATGAAGTTTTAATTGTTAACGCTGATGATGAACTTCTGGCCACAGGCAAGGCACTCCTCTGTGCCGAGGAGATGATGGACCTCAACCATGGCCAGGCAGTTAAAACCAGGAAAGGAGGATTTTAATTGATACCGGGTATGGGAATGAACCCCAAGCAGCTGAAACAGATGCAGAGGGCCATGAAGCAGATGGGAATGGATATGAAGGATCTTCGTGGCGTTGAAGAGGTTGTTATCAAACTCAAGAGGAAGGAGATCATAATAAAAAACCCTAAGGTCAATGTAATGGAGTTCATGGGACAGAAGACATACCAGGTGACTGGTAAGGCCCGTGAGAGGTCACTTGAGGCTGAAATGGAGATACCCGAGGATGACATCGAACTGGTCATGAACCAGACCGGTGCAAGCAGGGAGGACGCCACAAGGGCCCTCCAGGAGACAGGGGGGGACCTTGCAGAGGCAATTATGAGGCTGAGCTGATGGTACTGATAGCCCATATCTCGGACCTCCATGTGGGCGCACCAAACTTCAAGGAGGACATACTCCTTGAGGCCATAAGACAGATCAACAAACTCAAACCCGATGCAACTGTCATAACTGGGGACCTCACAGATAACGGCTACTACCTTGAATTCCTTCAGGCAGCAGAGTACCTCAGCGACCTTAAGGGACCCCACATATTTGTACCAGGAAACCATGATGCCAGGCACGTGGGCAATGAGACCTTCGAGGATGTCTTCAGATACCGCAGGGGCACCTTTGTGATGGACGGTCTCACCATCATAGGACTGGACAGCAGTGAACCCGACCTCGATTACGGGAAGATAGGGAGGTCCCAGCAGGTCTGGATGGAGGAGGAACTTGACAGGGCATCCTCGAGGGGGCACATCAGGGTCATAGCTCTTCATCACCACATAATCCCCGTGCCCAAGACGGGACGTGAGAGGAACGTCCTTGCAGATGCAGGTGACATACTTCAGTCAATAATCAGTAAGGGCGCCGACCTGGTCATATCGGGCCACAAGCATGTCCCCCACGTCTGGAGGCTGGAGAACACCTTCTTTGTAACTGCCGGGACGGTCTCATCCCTCAAACTGAGGGGTAAAGATATTAACTCATATAATACATATTACATTGATGAGGATTCCATGAGAATAGTTCTCAATCAGGTGCAGGGAGAGAGCATTGAACTGGCAGCCTGCAGCCTGTAAAATATCAGCTAAAGGTGGTTACTTGAGGGTAATTATAGATGCATCGAACGTGGCCCATTCAAGGAAGAACGATGAGGAGAAGCCATGCATAGAGAACATACTGTCAGCGGCAGAGGAACTTGAGAAACTTGGCTACGAACCTGTTATAATCGCCGATGCATCCCTGCGACATGAGATAGATGATAAGGAGCAGTTCAGGAAGCTCCTGGAAGAGGGTAAATTCCAGCAGGTCCCCTCAGGTACCAGTGCCGACCACTTCATACTGAAGATGGCTGAGGAGGAGGATGCCAAGATACTCTCAAATGATGTTTTCAGGGACTACAAGGACGAATTCCAGGATATAAACAGCAGGAGAATACCCTACACCTTCAGGGAGGATAAGATTCTGATAGGGACCTCCGGGAAACCAAAGAAGGTCAAGAATATACTTCAGAAGATATGCAATGAGGCCCTCAGGGAATTTGAGAGGAAGAGGATCGACGCATATAAGGTTAAAAGGGGCAAGAAACTCAGCGGTATAGCCATAGCAAAGGAGGCAATAGACAGAATAAGCAGGAGCCAGGAGGAGGGTCTCGAACCCAGACTTGAGGGCATATTCATGAAGCTACCCCTCTTCGAAAGGTTCATGAGCATGGTTGAGGAGGTTGAGAGGACCAGCAACTACATAATATTCGTCCTTGTTCATCCAAAGGATTACCGTGATGCTGTGAAGTACGCCGGCAACATCGCAGTCACCGTCGGCGACAGGCTGAAACTGGAACACGCCCCCCTTGTGGCTGTCAGGAATGACCTCTTCCTCAAGCCAGGCACCTTTGAGCTCAACATAATGTACTCGGAGGATGTCATGGAGGAGGCCCCCTACAATGTTAACATAACAATAAATGATCATGATTACAGCTTCGTTAAGAAGAACTCAAGGAACATAGCGAGCACCCTCGCGGCAAGGATAGGTTCATGGAGATTCCCCATAGTTTCTGTTAAACCAAGCATGCTCCTTGAGAAGCCAGGGGACTTTGAGGTAGTCCTGGAGAAGGGAGGCAATGATTGATGGTCATGGATTATCTGCTGCGGAAGATACTGGGTTTCTTCCTGGGATACAGGGTCCTCAGCATAGGGACCAGGTACATGCCCACCAACAGTACAGAGCGCGAATACGTGGAAATGCTAAACTACACCAGAACAATGCTCATAGAGATTGAAAGGGCCCATATAAACACCAGCAACATATTCGATAACCTCACAAGGGAGCTGGGGACAGAGAACATACCAGGAAACAGAAAGTTCATTGAAATCAAACCCGCTGATGAGGAGGTCGACGAATACGCCCTCCTGAGTAACATAATAATGGGAAGTGACCGCTACCTCTACATTGAGATATTCAACGGCGGCCGGATAGTTGATGAATTCGTGGATATCATCGAGAATGAAAATGGAAAGATAATCGAGAAGAGCTCAAGTGAGGTGCTTGCCAGGTTCCTATCCAAGAATGACGCCATAAGGGTTGCTATAAAAATCATAGGTGCTGGAAGCAGGAGAGGGATAAATGTGAGGGCCGCGGCGGGCATGACAGGCGCTGCAGCCATCGAAAGGGCCATAAACCTCAACAGGGAGATAGGGGAGGTCCCGGGTGTCGGGTTCACAAAGCTTGGAGGGGAATTTGCCATAATATTCACAGGTGAATTTGAAACCCCCACAGGAGTGCCGTCCTACCGTGACAACTACCTCTTCACCGACATGATCGACTCCACAGCATTCATAGAGAGGTATGGCCGTGACAGCCTCGTTGAGATAATGAATGAAATAAAGGCCTACATGGAGAACGACTGCAAGGGGAAGATTGAGGGTTACCGTGAGGGTGGAGACGACCTCATAGCCAATTTCCCAACCAAGGACATGGCCCTCAGGGCAGGTATAGATTCTGCATGGCATGCAATGGATAACGGCGCAAATATAAGGGTCGGGATAGGCCGCACAAGGAGGGAGGCCGGTGAGAGGGCCCAGCTGGCAGATAAGATAATGCTCTGGAACCCCACATCCATCATGGTATTCGATGTTGCAGATGGCCTCTACGGGTACTTCATACCCTCACCCTTCACAAGGTCAGTCATAGATTTCTTCATGAACAGGAAGTCTGTGGCCTTCCTCGTGTTTATCTTTGTCTTCGTTGCAACCTTCCTCGGGTGGAACATGGGGCACTGGGAGTTTGGCCTCGTTGCAATCCTGCTTGCTGTTATCTATGGCGCCACGGCATGAAAAGAAATCTATTTAAGGATACTTCAAGATAATATTAAGGGGAATTGAAATGAGACCTGAAACCGAGGCTAAAATCATTGTTAGCTTCCTGATTTCCCTTATAGCCTTTGGGTGCGGTTCAGGCCTGGGCATTGCAATCGGTCTTTCAGGTGGGGACATCACATCTGTTGACATTAATAATACATCGTCCACTGATAATGTCCAGCTGACCCCCAGCAGCACCAACCACCTTCCCCTTAACGGTATAAAGGAGCAGGGAAGGGAGGTAGCTGAGAACGGCAATGGGGAAGTCAACGTTGTTAACAACCAGGGGTCCTCCAACAACACCACCTACTGATGGAAGACCCCCAGCGAACTTTTTTTACGGGAGAGTGTATACAATGGAACTGAGATTTATAAGGGGTGGTGTCTGCGCTGTTGACGGAGTCCTCGCTGCCGGCTGCCGTGAGGGCAAATATGGTGTTGGACTGATCATCAACAGGGGTTCAACCGCAGCAGCTGTCTTCACCTCAAACAGGGTTCGAGCAGAACCAGTTAAACTCACAGAGCGCGTAATTGCAGATGGAAGTATATCAGCCATCGTGGCAAACAGCGGGAACGCCAACTGCTTCACAGGCAGGGAAGGAATGGATGACGCCAGGAGGATGGCCAGAAAAGTGGCAGAGTCCCTCTCCATTGATGAGAGTGAGGTTGCAGTGGCTTCAACCGGTGTTATAGGAAGAAGGATGCCCATTGATAAAATAGAGTCCCTCATCCAGAGTGCTGCAGCTCAACTGGAAAACTCAGAGGCGGCATCGGGGGCTCTTGCAGAGGCGATAATGACCACCGACACCTTCCCCAAGGAGGTGGCAGTTGAGTTTGAACTTGAAACAGGCGAAAAGGCGCGTATAGGTGCTGTTGCCAAGGGCTCCGGGATGATAGCCCCCAACATGGCCACAATGCTCTCATTCATAACAACCGATGTTGATGCATCGTCCTCTGAACTGACGGAGGCCCTCAGGGGGGCAGTTGATGAGAGCTTTAACATGCTCATAGTGGATGGTGATGAGAGCACCAATGACATGGTCATAATATCCTCAACCAGGACCTCTGGAAGGATAGATTCAAACTTCAGGGAGGCCCTCGTTGCTGTGTGCAGGGAACTCGCCCGTATGATGGCCCGGGACGGGGAGGGGGCCACCAAGTCCTTCCAGGTGGATGTTGTAAATGCAGGGACACATGAGGATGCAAAGATGGCTGCAAGGGCCATAGCAGGTTCATCACTTGTTAAAACAGCCATATTTGGAGCCGACCCCAACTGGGGGCGTATAGTTGCAGCTGCAGGATACTCTGGAGCAGAGTTTGACCCTGAGGAGATAAGCGTCACCCTTGAGTCTGATTCAGAATCCGTGGTGATAGTTGACCATGGTGATGTCCTGGCATTTGAGGGTACAGAGGAACTTGAAACCGCGGAGAGGGTCATGGCCAGCAAGGAGATAAGGATAATCGTTGACCTGGCTGCTGGAGATGAATCAGCCACTGCCTATGGCTGCGACCTCACCTATGATTATGTAAGGATAAATGCAGAGTATACCACATGACTGGCTGAAGGTGTTTTTATGAAAACAGTTAACATCCTCGTTGAGGCACTGCCCTACATAAAGAAGTTTCACAGGAAGAAGATCATGATCAAGTATGGTGGCCATGCCATGATAGATGAGGCCGCCATGGACTCGACCGCCCGGGATACGGTCCTGCTCAAGTATGTGGGTATGGAACCCGTCGTGGTCCATGGAGGAGGACCCGAAATTTCCCGTGCAATGAACAAGATGGGTAAGGAGCCGAAGTTCATTGAGGGCCTCAGGGTGACTGATGAGGAGACCATGGAGATAGTGAAGATGGTCCTCGTTGGTAAGATAAACACCAGCATAGTCTCAAAGATATGCTACCATGGCGGGAGGGCCATAGGATTATCAGGTAAGGACAGCAACCTCCTCCTTGCAAGGAAGAGGGCGCCCCACGTTGTGAGGGACGATGAGACCGGTGAGAGGAGGGAGATAGACCTGGGCCTTGTGGGTGAAATAGAGTCCGTTGACCCTGGCATAATCAACATGCTAACAGATAACAATTACATACCCGTTATATCACCCATAGGGGTCGACAGGGATGCAAATACGCTCAACCTCAACGCAGATACCGTTGCTGGTGAGGTTGCAGCGGGTATAGGGGCTGAAAAACTCATAGTACTGACAGACGTCCCTGGGATACTCGAGGACCCTTCAGACCCCGATACCCTCATAAGGAGGATAAGTGTTGACGAGCTCAGTGACCTTGTAAAGAGCGGCATAGTGGAGGGTGGCATGCTCCCCAAGACCCTCACCTGCATACAGGCAATCAATGATGGGGTGTCCTCTGCCCACATAATCGATGGAAGGGTTGAGCACTCACTGCTCCTTGAAATCTTCACAAAGAAGGGAATAGGGACCATGATAACAGAGTGAATGCCTGTTATACTGTTTCAGTGAATGGTGTAGTTAGCAGAGTTAATTGTTTTATGTCGCGGGTGTGATAGAAGCTGGCTCTTGACCTGAAACTACTCCCCTTTGAGGATTTCCTCTTTTATGGCCTCTGCCATCTCCATGGTACTGGCAGTACCCCCAAGGTCCGGTGTCATGATGCCCCTCATGAGGGTTTTTTGGAGTGCTTTTTCTATTTTTTGGGCTTCTTGTTTTTTGTTGAGGTGTTTTAGCATTAGTGTGGTTGTTAGTATCATGGCTGTGGGGTTGGCTATGTTTTTTCCTGCGATTTGGGGTGCTGATCCGTGTACTGGTTCGAATAGTGCGTTTTTTTCTCCTATGTTTGCTGATGGTGCGAGTCCGAGTCCTCCGATGAGTCCTGCGGCTTCGTCTGATAGTATGTCTCCGAATAGGTTGGTTGTGACGATGGTCTGGAATTCCTGGGGCTGGGTTATGAGGTACATTGCTGTGGCGTCCACGTAGTAGTCGGTGGCCTCCATCTGGGGGTATTCTGATGCCACTTTATAGAATTCGTCTCTGAAGATTCCGTCGGTTTTTTTGAGTACGTTGGCCTTGTGGACTGCTGTTACCTTTTGCATGCCCTCTTTCTGGGCGTACTGGAAGGCGAATTGGCTGATTCTCCTGGAGGCGGTTCTTGTTATGATTCTTTTTGCAACGGCGCCCTCAGGGGTGTACTCCTCGTCACCGACATAGAGGTCCTCGGTGTTCTCCCGCACAATAACAAAATCAAGGTCCGGGTAGAGGCAGGGGACACCCGGGAGAGACTTAACAGGCCTCAAATTCGCAAAAAGATCCAGTTCACGCCTCAATGTGATTATGGCACTCTTCTGTCCGGGCACAGTCGTCACAGCACCGAAGAGTGTTGCATCGGTTTTCCTGACAAGCTTCAGGGTTTCCTCTGGTAGTGTGTCGCCGCAGCGCCTGAAGCACTCATTACCTGCCTCTGCGTGTGTGAATTCAAATTCAATTTCAAGGGCCTGGAGGACGTGAAGGGCTGCCTCCATCACCTCCACTCCGATCCCATCACCTGGTATGACCGTTATCCTGTACATTTAAATTCCTCTTGAAGTGTTCTCATGAAGCTGAATGATCTGCATGGGATAATATTTTAAGGCTGTAATGATAAAAATAGTTTGGAAGCTGGGGGGTTTTATGATGTTTTCATATTCCCTTTTATGTGTCATGGGGCTGGGATTTTATGATGTTTCATCTTAATCTTCTGAGCATATTTGACTCTCTGAGGAATGATCGCAGTGCCCTCAGGCACTACAAGAAGAAACTCCATGAGTACCAGGAGCACGAGGCAGAGGTCCTCATAGACATCGGAGTCATATACCTGGACCGGGGCGAACTTGAAAGGGCCGTCAGGAACTTTGAGGAGGCCCTTGAGACCTACAGAAAACTCAAATTTCCTGAGGGAGTTGCCTATGCCTCTGAACTTCTGGGTGATTCACTCATGGCTCTGAGGGAATTTGACAGGGCAATGGAACACTACTCAGAGGCTCTCTCCATATATTCTGATCTGAATCCGCCCCTTGCAGAGGAACTCAGGGAGAAGATATATGAGGCAGGCAAGATAAGGGAGGCACTGACCACCAGGGAACCACCTGAAGAGGAATCATGTGAGGAATCATGTGAGGAATCATGTGAGGAATCATGTGAGGAACCGTCAGAGAACCCTGGACTGGGCTCAGAGACAGTGGCCGTCTTCAGGTTTTCGGACAGACTGGTGGAGCTACTTGAAGGCTTTGAGGATTATGCGGTTTGCTGGGAGAATCGTGACATTGAAGTCCTGGAGGACAACCTCGAATCAGCGAGGGTCATACGTGATAGGCCCACAGAGGGCCTCCTCAACCTCCTCATCGGCAGGTATCATCTGGAGGAGGGTGAGATCTACGAGGCACTAAAGTTCATTAAGAGAGCCACAAGAATCTTCAGGGACGCCGGGGACTCCAGGGGTGCTGCCGTGTCCCTGGTGATAATGGGGGTTATTCTATTCATCATGGACGAGCGGGAAAACCTTTACACTGTATTCAAGGAGGCCCTTGAAATATTCAGGTCTCTTGAAATGGGGGAAGCTGAATCTGTGACCATGAAGATCATAAACACCCTCAGCAAGATGTAATTCATATAGATGTCCCTGATATCTGAGTGGTGCAGTCCTTTCTGAATAAAATGGCTATCTATGCCCATGTTTCCTCCAGATCCACGATAAACATATCTATCTTTCTGAACATAATATATAGAGGTGGTATTATGCAGAGAAGAGAAAACATTGAGAGGCTCATTGAGCAGTTAAGGGAAGGCGATGAACATATGAGGGTTCAGATCGTTGAGCTACTATCTGAAATAGGGGAACCCGCTGTTGAACAGCTCATTGAGGCCCTTGATGACAGTGACAAATCTGTTAGGAGGGGGGCCGCAGCAGCCCTGGGTAACATTGGAGATCCCAGAGCAGTTGAACCCCTCATAAGGGCGATGGCCGATGAGAACAAGTGGGTGAGGAGGGATGTTTCAACAGCCCTATCCCGGATGGGTGATGAGGCCTTTGAGCCCCTCCTTGAGAGTCTCTCAAATGATGACTGGAGGATAAGGGGCGCCGCTGCCTGGATCATAGGTAACTTCCAGGATGAAAGGGCTGTTGAACCCCTCATAAAGCTCCTTGAAGATGACAGTGGATTTGTGAGGAGTGGTGCCGCCCGCTCACTGGAGCAGATCGGCGGTGAAAGGGTCAGGGCCGCAATGGAGAAACTTGCAGAGACGGGTACCGGTTTTGCAAGGAAGGTGGCAGTTAACTACCTTGAAACCCACTAGGAGGAACCCCCTTGAAGGTAAGTATAATTGGGTCAACGGGACGTGTCGGAAGGGCAACAGCCCTCTGTCTTGCAGAGGAGGAGGCTGTGAAGACCCTACACCTCATCTCAAGGAAGGAGAGTCTTGAACAGAACTTCGGCGAGGTCCTTGATATGAGCGACGCCCTCGCAGCCAAGGGTGTTTCAGTCAAGCTGGAAAACTCTGCAGACATTGAAAACGTCCACGGTTCAAGGATAGTTGTGATAACTGCGGGCGTCCCCAGAACGGCTGATATGGACAGGGATGATCTTGCATTTAAGAACGGCAGGATCGTTGCAGATTATGCAAGGCAGATCGCAAGATTCGCCCCGGATTCAATTATACTGGTTGTTACAAACCCTGTGGATGTGATGACCTATGTTGCCCTCAGGTATTCGGGTTTTCACCCCAGCAGGGTCTTCGGCCTTGGAAACCACCTGGACTCCCTGAGGCTCAAGAACTACATGGCAAGGCACTTCAATGTCCACGTGAGTGAGGTTCACACCAGGGTTATAGGTCAGCATGGTCCCTACATGGTCCCGCTCATAAGTTCAACCTCCATAGGGGGCATACCCATAGAGCACTATGCCAGGAGGGACTACTTCTCAGGTTACAAGAAGTTTGACCTCAAAAAGACCATAGACAAGGTCATCAATGCAGGGAGCAACATCATAAGCAGGAAGGGGGCCACCGAGTATGGACCGGCCTTTGCAATATCCAACATAGTCACCACCATCCTGAATGATGAACGCAGGATACTCACGGTTTCAACCCTCATGGAGGGTGAAATCGATGGTATAAGGGATGTTTGCCTCGGAGTACCTGTTAAACTGGGTAAGAACGGCATTGAGGGGGTTGTACCTGTGCTGATGGATCGTGATGAAAGGGAGGCATTCAGGGAAGCCGCCAACCATGTTAGAGACTCCACCAGGAGGGTTATGGAGTTCCTTGATGAGGAACTTCCACTATAGCCCGGGCCAGTGTTATGGGGGTGAAGGGTTTATCATGGCCGGACATTCGGTGTGCATTCAACCTCCCTGAGGTCATTTCATTCCATCTTTCAGTAACCCCATGGAAACTTTTATATACTTGTTCAATTATAAGTTAGTTCAAGACCTTATTTCTGAACATTGTGCACCTGATTTTCTGCAGGGTTCAGGGTTCAGAAACAACCGGCAGACATCTTCCGGTATATTTATATGGTCACATCATGAAAAAGGTAACCAGAAAAAATTCTCAAAGGAGACACCATGATAAGGATAGGCATTCTTGCTCTTCAGGGAGATGTATCCGAACACCTCGAGATGACCAGAAGGACAGTCGAAGAGATGGGCATAGATGCAGAAGTTGTGAGGGTCAGGACAGCAGAGGAAGCCTCCACAGTCGATGCAATAATAATATCCGGCGGCGAGAGTACGGTAATAGGTAGGCTGATGGAGGAGACGGGGATAAAGGACGTCATAATCCGCGAAAAGAAACCTGTGATGGGCACATGTGCCGGCATGGTGCTCCTCGCAGATGAAACAGATTATGAACAGCCCCTTCTGGGACTCATAGATATGAAGGTTAAGAGAAACGCCTTTGGAAGACAGAGAGACTCCTTTGAAGATGAGATCGATATACTTGGAAGGAAATTTCATGGAATATTCATAAGGGCGCCGGCTGTCCTTGAAGTGGGAGAGGGAGTTGAGGTTCTCTCAGAACTCGATGATATGATAATCGCAGTAAAGGACGGCTGCAACCTCGCACTGGCCTTTCACCCTGAACTCGGAGAGGACACAGGACTCCATGAATACTTTATAAAGGAGGTATTGAATTGTGTGGAATAGCGGGAGTGGTCTACAAGGATGGTAAACTGCACTCAGTCGGGGCAGACATGACAAGGATGCTCCATGCACTGCAGCACAGGGGACCCGACTCAGCAGGATTCGCGATATATGGAGGTCTCGGGCTTGAAGAAAACGATTACCTCCTTAACATAGAGGTTAAGGATAAACCAGGACTTCTTGACATGGTTAAGGAAACAGTTGAACTTGTAAGTCCCATAGGATCAGATGAGGTCATACCATCAGTTGAGAACCACATAATCTACCGGTGCAGGATAACCCTGGAATCATTCTCACAGCTTAAACCACTCATAATGGATATAGACAGCATAGATGACGTTATAGTACTGAACGGTAGCCACTCATTTGAGATGATAAAGGATGTGGGTTCGGTTCTTGAGATAGCAGACCGCTACGACACCTGGTCAAAGAAGGGCACCCATGCCATAGGCCACACAAGGTTCTCAACAGAGAGTATAGTTGACAGGTACCATGCCCACCCATTCCAGAGCTACATCATCCCCGACATAACCGTCGTCCACAACGGCCAGATAACAAACTACTGGAAGATAAGGGAGCCACTGGAGCGCAAGGGCCACATATTCGAAACAAACAATGACACAGAGTGCATAGTCCACTACGTGGCAGATAAACTGGCATCAGGTTACAGCCTCGAGGAAGCCCTTGAACAGTCAGTAAAGGACATGGATGGCCCCTTCTCATACATAGTGGGAACACCCCAGGGTGTTGGAATAGCCAAGGACCAGCTTGGACTGAGGCCAGGGGTCATGGCAGAGAATGATGAGGTCTTCGCAGTCGCATCAGAGGAGGTCTCCCTCAGGGAGGTCATGGACACAAGTGAGGTTGAACAGATATCCCCCGGAGAGGTAAGGGTCTACGAGATATGAGGGTGATACCATGAGGGAAGCGGTAATTGATGCAGGATCAAAAACCCCGAGGGAGGTTAACAGGGCAATAAAATCCCTTGCAGCCGACCACGACAGGATAGTCGTTAAAAACCCCAACGCCATGCACTATATAGGCGCAGGTCTTACAGGGGACGTTGAACTCATAATAGATGGCTCAGCAGGATACTTCGCAGCCACCATGATCCACGGCCCAAGGGTCAGGATAAATGGTAACGCAGGGTGGTTCCCTGCAGACAACATGACAGAGGGTGAAGTGGTGGTGGATGGCTCAGCAGGTGACGGCGTGGGTCAGGGAATCTACGGGGGAACAGTGGTTGTTAAAAAAAGCGCCGGTTCAAGAACAGGCGAGATAATGAAAAATGGGACCATAATCATAGGCGGGAATTCAGGTTTCATGACAGGCCTCTTCATGATGGGCGGCCGCATAATAGTACTCGGCGACCTCGCAGAGGATGCAGGTGAATCCATCATAAGGGGAACCATCTATGTCAGGGGCGAAATAAAGAGCCTCGGGAAGAACGCCAAGGTTGAGGATATAACCCCCGAGGATGAGAAGGAACTGAGGGAAACACTCACCGGTTACGGATTTAACCTTGACGATGAAGACTATCAGGCCTTCAGGAAGATCGTGCCAAGGAGTAAAAGACCATTTTATGGTGAAGAATCGGAGGAAGGATAATGACCAGAACCTATGCAATGGTTGGAACACCCTGCCAGATAACAGCAGCCACACTCATGGACAGATACACAGAGGACTTTCCGGTTGAACTCAAACTCGGACTCTTCTGCATGGAAAACTTCTCCTACACATACCTCAAAAAACTCGCCGAGGAGGAGGGCATTGACCTTGCAGATGTATCAGAGCTCAGGATAGAGAAGGGCAGGCTCTGGTTCCACCTTAACGATGGAAGCAAAGTTTCAATTTCCCTGGAAAGGGCGAGAGCCGCCATGAGGAAGAACTGCTCAGTGTGCATGGACTTCACATCAGAACAGTCCGACATATCCATAGGATCCGTGGGATCACCTGAGGGATGGTCAACGATCATAATAAGGACAGAGAGAGGCCATGAACTCATAGAAAAGGCCAGGAAGGCAGGATACATTGAAACAAAACCCTTAACAGAGAGGGGAATCAGGATACTTGAAAAACTTGCATCAGGTAAGAAGGAGGATAACCTCCAGGAGATAAAAAGGAGGGAGTCTGTTGCAAGGCCGGTCCTCTACTGGAGGGTGATGCCAGATGAGGAATACCTTGAGGAGGTCACTGACTACCAGTTCGATGACCTGAGGTCTGATGTGATAGATGTGGGGGCCTGCGTCCTCTGCGGGGCCTGCGTGGCCTCATGCCCGGAGGACATAGTCAGCATAAAGGACAGAAAGCCGGAGGTGGAGGGTGCATGCCCTGAGGGCTGCAATGCCTGCTATGTGGCATGTCCCAGAACCTATGTACCCGACAGCATAATAGGTCATGACTCAGCAATTACTCCCCTTGGTGAATACATTGAGATCCTGTCTGCGAGGGCACCCATGTTCAGGGGCCAGGATGGTGGTGTTGTAACAGCCCTCCTCACCTACGCCCTCAGGGAGGGAATCATTGACGGGGCCCTGGTGGTTGACAGGGACCAGGAAAGGCCATGGAAACCTTTACCTGTACTGGCAGAGGAGCCCCAGGACATTGTGAAGGCTGCAGGAACCAAATACTCGGCATGTCCATTACTGAAGGTTTTAAAGGAATAAGAGGGGTTAAAAATGCCTTTTAAGGTTGAAAGAAAGGAAGAGGTATGTAAGAGGAACTTTGATCGTCCCGGCTGCTGCTGGTACATGTGCGATAACAGGGACGAGTCACTCTGTGCAAACTGTTACTCATGCTACAACAACTGTCCACATGACGTATACGAGATAATAAACGGGGAACCTGTACCAGTAAGGCATGAAAACTGTGTAGGGTGCCGCATATGTGAAGAAATGTGTCCTAACAATGCGATAGAGGTTAACGCGGTACCTGAAGATCGCAGGAACGTGTGGTCATTTGCTGACCTCATTGAAATAGAGAGGAAGTCAAGGGAAGGCTCATACAAGGTCCGTGGCTGCGGTGCCGTCAGGAGGATACCAACCTTTGATGACCTTGTCATCATCCCGGCCCAGGTATCCAGGCCACCCATAGACAAGTACAGGGAGCCCTGCAACACCAGGGTCGTGATAGGTGACAGGTACGCCGAGAACCCCCTTGAACTTGACACACCCATCATGATAGCCGCCATGTCCTTCGGCGCCCTCAGCAAGGAGGCCAAGATAGCCCTTGCAATGGGTGCCAGCCTCGCAGGAACAGCCACTAACACAGGTGAGGGCGGAATGCTCCCTGAGGAGCGTAGATACGCCTCCAAGCTCATTGCACAGTACGCATCAGGCCGCTTCGGTGTATCAGCAGAGTACCTCAACAACTCAGAGGCCATCGAGATAAAGATAGGTCAGGGCGCCAAGTCAGGCATGGGCGGTCACCTCCTTGCAGAGAAGGTCACAGCCGAGGTCTCAAGGATAAGGATGATACCGGAGGGGACCGATGCACTGAGCCCTGCCAGGCACATGGACATAGTGGGTCCTGAGGATCTGAGCATGAAGATATCACAGCTGCGTGAGATAACAGACTGGAAGGTCCCCATAATGGTCAAGTTCACCTCAGGCAGGGTTGCAGATGACGTTAAGATAGCTGCAAAGGCGGGTGCAGACGCCGTTGTTGTGGATGGTATGCAGGGCGGTACAGGGGCCGGTCCCGATGTTGTAACCGAGCACTCAGGTATACCCACAATCGCAGCCATAGTGGAGGCAGATGAGGCACTCAAGGAGGTCAACCTCCGTGATGAGGTGAGCCTTATCGCTGCAGGGGGTATAAGGAGCGGGGCTGATGTTGCAAAGGCCATAGCCCTCGGTGCAGATGCAGTCTACATAGGTACAGCAGCCCTGGTGTCAATCGGCTGCCGTGTCTGCCAGATGTGTTACACAGGCACCTGCAGGAAGGGTATCGCAACCCAGGACCCCCGCCTCAGGAAGCGCCTTGACTATGTGGAGGCAGGTAAGAACGTTGCAAGGTACATAGAGGCAATGACAGAGGAGGTCTGCATGCTCACACAGCAGGCAGGTAACACCGATGTGAGCAAACTTGAAAAGGACGACCTCAGGGCCCTTACAGTTGAAGCCTCCGCACTCACAGGGGTTAAACTGGCAGGTATGGAGACACCGGCCAGGTTCTAATCCCCTAAAAACCTTTTTTGATCCTTTTTACTTCAGATAAACTTGAATTCAGACCATTTTTCATTTTTCTGTTTTTAAATTTTTTCATTTCATTCGCTCTGAAAATTATTTAAATGGCCCACCCTATAGTAATAACCAGTTTTTTCTGGAGGGAAAAAATTTGAATGAGTACAATGACAGGTCACTGCGTTTGTATGTGCTTATAGCGGCAACACTTTCATCATTCCTCACACCCTTCATGGGTTCATCAATCAATGTGGCGCTTCCTGTTATAGCGCTGCAGTTTAAAATCGATGCAATACTCCAGACATGGATACCCACGGCCTTTCTCCTGGCAGCCGCCATATTTGCGGTCCCCTTCGGGAGGCTGTCTGAGATATACGGGATGAAGAGGGTCTTCGTCTATGGTAACATAATCTTCACTGTTTCAGCGATTCTCTCGGCCTTCTCACCCTCAGCCATGGCACTGATAGTGTTCAGGGCCATCCAGGGGGTCGGGTCGGCCATGATATTCGTGACGGGCCTTGCCATACTCACAAGGGTCTTCCCGCCATATGAGCGGGGTAAGGCCATAGGGATAAACACGGCCGCAGTCTACATTGGCCTTTCAATGGGACCGGTCCTCGGGGGATTCCTCACAAGGTTCCTGGGATGGCAGAGCATATTCCTCGCCACGGTGCCCCTGACAGTCATCGTCCTCGCGGTTAGTCTCCTTAGAATTGACGGTGAATGGGCAGATGCTGCCGGCGAAACCTTTGATATCCCTGGATCCATCTCCTACTGTATCTTCCTGTTTCTACTCATGTATGGATTCTCAGCTCTCCCTGATACCATGGGGGCCCTCATGATCCTCCTGAGTATAGGAGCCTTCGCTGTTTTCCTCAGAATGGAGCTGTCATCAACCAGTCCGGTCTTCAATGTGAGGCTCTTCAGGAACCTCAGGTTCAGCTTCTCAAGCCTTGCAGCCCTCATAAATTACAGTGCAACCTTTGCAGTATCACTCCTCCTCAGCTACCACCTCCAGTATATCAAGGGCCTTGACCCGGGCTCAAGTGGCCTCATACTGGTGACACAGCCCATCGTCATGGCCCTGGTGGCGCCGGTGGCGGGCAGGGCATCTGACAGGTTCAACCCCCAGACACTTGCAGGTATCGGCATGGCTGTGACCTCCCTGGCGCTCCTCAGCCTCAGCATACTCGATAGAACAACCCCTGTGCCCATGATAATCGTATCACTCTTCGTGCTGGGACTGGGCTTCGGTTTCTTCTCATCACCCAACACCAATGCCATAATGGGTTCCGTTGAGAGGAAGGACTATGGTATTGCATCGGCAACCGTCAGCTCCATGAGGCTCATAGGCCAGGCCTTCAGCATAGGGATAGTGACGCTTATCTTCGCATTCCTCATAGGGAGGGTTCCAATCTCTCCTGCAAACTATGACCTCCTCATAGAGAGCACAAGGATATGCTTCCTGATATTCGGCGTGCTATGCTTTGTGGGGGTCTTCGCTGCAACTGCCCGCAGAAACGATGGTTAAATGGATCCTTATCTACTTAAATCATTTTCTTTTGCAGTTAGGTGCTGTAATAGGGATGCCGGGTCTGGTCCTCTAAAGAACATTCACTCAGGGCTAAACTTTAGGTTTTCTATATCCTCAAGATCCCAGATTAGGCCCCCTTTAATTTTCTCTTTATCTTTCACTCTTTTTGCTATTATTCCATGGTATTGTTCCCATTCTTTCATTTTAAGGATCTTGGATTTTCTATTGAGGTCTTTCAGGATCTTGTTTGCCTCTATTTTGTTCAGAGTTTTCCATTTAACCTCGATGAGAATTGCTTTCTCTTCCTTTTCATTGAAAGCTACAAGGTCTATTTCTTCGTTCTTGTGCCACCAGCGGCCAATTTTCAGGGGTTTGAATGGTAGTTTATTGGATATTAGGGGGAGGAATTCTATTGCAACATTTTCAAAGATTCCGCCCAGGTAATTTGGAAGATCGTCAATGATTAATTCTAGCAGTTCTTTTCTTCTTTCGCTTTCTATGAAGTCAATGTTTGGGTGGATGTAACGGAACCAGAAGGCAAAATAGTTGTCCTTTATGTAATAGCGTCCCCTTCTACTTTTTCGGCTTGCGGTTATCGGGATTTCGCGCTTTACAAAATCCAGCTCAATGAGAACGGACAGGTATTTGGCTACAGTTGCTCTGCTAAGACCCGTTTCGTTCATTATTTCTCCTAGAGAAGTTTTTCCAGCTGCTACTGCTTCCATTATGGCGAAATAATTTCTTGGTTCTTCAAGTTCTTCTCGGAGAACGAAAAAGGCGTCCTGATAAAGTAATGAATCACTCCTCAGATATTCTAAGAGATTTTCTTTGATGGTTTTACTATCATCAAATTCCAGTAGATGGGCTGGGCTTCCTCCAAGAATACCGTAGGCTTTTATGAAATCTTCAAGTGAATATCCTGGCAAAAATTCTCTTGCATGCAAAAAATCCACGGGTTTAAGGTTTATCTGGCCAGTTCTCCTCCCATAGATCGGGCTTTTGTAGCCGAGCAGTTTCTCCATCATGCTGATGGAAGAACCACAAATTATGAGGAAGATCCTGCCATTTGAAAGTTTTAAGTCCCAATATTCCTGAAGAATTGATGGGAGTGACCGATCACCCTTAACCAGGTAAGGAAACTCGTCTATTACCACTACCAATCTTTCAGTGGCTTTTTGATTTAAGTATTCTAAGAAGGCGTCCCAATTTTGGAATGGGTTCCTTTTAAGAAAATCATCCCCAAAATATTCGGATAATCTATCAGAAAAACGTTTTAGATTTTCGAGATTGCTTGTCTCCCTGGCCAGTAAGTATATCCCACCATGTCTACTTATAAATTCCAGTAAAAGAGCTGTCTTTCCCCTCTCCTTCTCCCGTAGATAACTATAAACTCTGGTCCGCCCATTCCATATCTTCTTTCAAGGAATTGCAATTCCCTTTCACGATCCAGAAACATTATTTACTCACCAGTAATTTACTTAAGAGTAAACTATTATAAAAATTTTGGGACACTCAAAAGGGCCTTGTGGATAGATCCAAAGATATACCCTTCATGCTTTAGGGTTCTGCACCCTTTCTGTCGTGTCCGGGATCCCACCACTGTATTTTATGAGCCTTTACCATGTATCTGCAGCTCTTTGTGTAACTCTCCCACATTGGCGGCAGAGGCCTGCACGCTGTTCACTCATGACCTGCTGAATGATCCCTCAGTTCATGGAATCACATATTTAGATGGGTCAACATAATTATACTGGAATATGAGGAGTGAGCATAATCATGCTCTCACGGCGTGGTAAGAATGAAGAAGATAAAGGTGCTCAGGAACGGCCCCTACCTTGTTGAGGGCTCAGTACCCCTCTATGAAGAGGTCATAGTAACCGATGAGGAGGGCCATACAAGAGAATTTGTTGAGAGGAGACAGTTCCCCCTTAAGGAGAGGTACGTGCTCTGCCGCTGCGGTAAATCGGGGAATAAACCCTACTGTGACGGTACACACATCAAAACAGGATTTGACGGGACCGAGACAGCATCACTGGAACCCTACATTGAAAGGGCAAGGGTCTTCAGGGCGGGAGACCTTGAACTCACAGACGTACCCGAACTCTGCGACCATTCAAGGTTCTGCCTCAGGGCCGGCGGTATAAGGGAACTCCTGAGGAAGGGAGATAGGGAGAGCATACAGATAGCCATAGAGGAGGCAATGATCTGCCCGTCCGGCAGGCTGGTCCTCTGGGACAGAAAAACAGGTAAACCCTATGAGAGGGACTATGAGAAATCCATAGTGGTCATCCATGATAAACAGAAGAGGTGTGAGGGCCCCCTCTGGGTGAGGGGTGGCATACCCATAGAGTCTGCCGATGGAAGGGAGTATGAGGTTAGAAACAGGGTTACCCTCTGCCGCTGCGGATTATCTGAGAACAAACCCTTCTGTGATGGAAGCCACTGGATGACTGCAGAGGAAAAACTTGAGTTTAAAAGAAAATGGGGGATTGAATAGCAGTTACTCCACTTTTCTTTTCATCCACAGGGCCCCGATCACCATGCCCAGGGTAACCCCTATGAGGGCACCCGATGAGAATGGTGTCAGAAAGTCTGTGCCCCCCTCCTCGGGGTTAACAGAGTTCAGCTCAAGGAGCTTATCCCTTACTGATGCCTCATCGGCGCTGCAGTACATCACCCTGTATGCTACCTCAGGGTGAGCCTTAAGGAAGGAACTCACGGTGTCCTGGTAGGCAACTGCAAGTATCTTCTTATTCGGGTTTCCGAGGGCATGCTCCAGTTCATGCTCAACATCAGCTGCACTCTGGAAACGGTATACCGTGACGTTGACCCCGAGATCATCCGCAACTGATCTTGCAAGTTTTCCCGTTGAATTATCAGCTATTACAATGAAGGACTCAGGGGTTATCTCCATCCCGTGGGCAGCCACTCCACCCATGAGTAGGAATACCAGGAGAACTGCCAGTTCAATTCTCATTTACACCCTCTCCATCATGGTTAATTCTGGTTTCATCCTCTCAAGGAAGGATACAATGAATATGTTCGCAACACCCTCTATGACCCCCACGAAGATGTAGAACGGTATAAGTGTCGCCATCAGCATCTCAGGACCAGCAACACCCGCTGCAAGGAGTATCATGATGTGGAACACCGTGGCAACCATTATACTGAGGAAGGTGGCGGTGAAGACTGCGAGGCTCCTGTCAAGTTCACTCACCACACTGTAGACCGCGTATGTACCGACACCGAGGCCTATACCCATTGTGAGTATGTTGGCACCCATACTTGTCAAGCCACCCATACCCAGTATGAAGAACTGGATTACCAGGCAGAGGGTTGCAACGATGACGGCTGTGAGGGGTCCCAGCAGTATGGCTGCGAGGGGTATGAGGAAGAAGTGTACCGGGACACCGAAGGGTGATGGTACGGATATGGAGGATACAGCCGCTGCAGCCGCAGCAAAAAGGCCCGTTCCAACGATTCTCCTTTCCTTCTGGGGTTTCTTTGAGAATATGTAGAAGAATATTCCGATGTTTATGAGCGCCACAGCCCAGTAGACTGCGCACTGCCATAATGGTATGATTCCGTCGGGTATATGCACTTATCCAGCCTCCATAGGTTAATTAAGAGAAATCACTGCCTTGGAAATCTTAAGGCTGTTAAACCGAAAACCAGGGAGAGCCCTGCAACTGCCGGGATGAACCCGTACCCTGAGGTTCCTTGTTTCTCTTTTCCGGTTATGTTCCCTGATGGGCTACTTTCATTCCCGCCCTGTCCCTGAATATCGGTTTTATTCTGTGCTGAAACGTCAGCTGCTTCTCCCTGAGCTGAACCTGTTTCCACACCTCCACTCGGGGATTTACTGGTCTTTGTCCCTGAACTTGTGCTGCTCCTGTCTGAAGTCTTTTTGGTGGGAGCAGGGGATTTGGTTGTTGATGAATCAGAGTCGCTGTCACCTGAATCTGAGGGTTCCTCAAGGTAGTAACCGTGACCTGGATGGGCGCATGCATGGTGTGATAAACCGATCACCAGTGACACCGCAACCAGCAGTATAAGGATCCTTTTCATGATGATCACCGCTAACTACTTGGTTATCTTCAATATATAAAATCTTTTATTACTCATTCCAGGCTTTACAGAATAAAAGTAATACAGAATGGTCTTCAGGGCGGTGGTGCATGTTAAAATCTGGCGGCCCGGTATTTCCCCTCCCAAAAGGAGTCTTGAAGTCAGTTAACTGGTCATCTGTGGTAACCGTCTCATGGATGATCTGGAAACACATTTAACGTGCAGGCGATCAGCATCTTAAAACTAGCGGCTGATGGATCTTTTTCACCCATCAGCTGTTATGATAATTTAAAGCGTTATTTGCCACTTTCGAGGTATGATGAACTCCTCAGTCAAAAAAGGTTATTGCTAAAAAATTGATTATTTGGATGATTCCAGTACATCCAGAAGGGCGTGTGAGATGTCCCTGAAACTGTAACCCTCACCAGCAAGGCTCTCAAGGATTTCAGAGTCACTGTAAGTCTTTGATTCCAGGTTCCTCCTGAGGATCTCCCTGAGGTCCATCTCATATCCCCTCCTTATCTCCTCAGGGGAGGGCATGTTGCTCTGCTTTATCCTCTTACCTGTGAATGACTGGATCCTTCTCAGGCGGTGAACCTCCCTTCCAACGACGAGGGTGAAGGACTTCCCGCTTGAACCGGCTCGCCCTGTACGGCCTATACGGTGAACGTAGTACTCGTTCTCAAAGGGCAGGTCATAGTTCACAACGGCCTCGACATCGGGTACGTGAATACCACGGGCAGCAACATCCGTTGCAACAAGGAGACTGAAATCTCCCCTTCTGAATCTCTCCATGACACGCTCACGCTTTGACTGTGAAAGATCACCGTGGATCTCATCTGCAGAGTAACCCATACGGTTCAGCTGCCTTCTCAACCTCTGGACCCTTCTCTTGGTGTTACAGAATATGAGTCCCATCCTGATATTGTTTGATGAGAGTATCCAGTCGAGGAGCTCAACCTTATCCTCCTCCCTGGTTTTGAAGTAGAACTCATCTATCTTGGGGCTGTGCTTCTTCTCCACACGCATAACCTGGGGGTTCCTCATGTACTTCCTTGCAATTCTGAGTATGGGCTTTGAAACCGTTGCAGAGAAGAGCATGGTCTGCCTTCTCTCAGGTACATGGGATAGTATACGCTCTATGTCATCTATGAATCCCATGTTCAGCATTTCATCTGCCTCATCAAGGACAACTGTGGATATACCTCCCAGATCAACTGTCCCCCTCTCGATGTGGTCTATCAGTCTACCAGGGGTTGCAACGATGACATGAACCCCCCTCCTTAGCTGTGCTATCTGGTTACCGATACTCTGGCCACCATAGACCGCGAGGACCTTCACCTTCATGTATTTACCTATCCTCTTGATCTCCTCTGAGACCTGGAGACAGAGCTCGCGTGTCGGACAGATTATGAGGGCCTGGGGCACCCTCTCGGCTTCAAGGTTCTCAAGTACTGGTATGGCGAATGCAGCTGTTTTTCCGGTCCCTGTCTGGGCCTCACCAACAACGTCCATACCGTCAAGTGTAACAGGTAGTGTAAGTGCCTGGATTGGAGTTGTGCTCTCAAATCCCATATCATCAAGGGCCCTGTTTATATCCCCTGAGATATCAAACTCACTAAATTCTAATCCTTTCATTTTATCTTCCTTAGATTCTTAAAAATCGATTTATCAATTATCAGCTGCCATCTGGCAGACCATTCTCAAACTGGAAGTTCAGGATTCTGCCAGGCACAGATAATTAAAAATCAGTACACAGCTACTCTATTGTACCCGGGAGTATTTAAACTGTTGGTTTTTTTTATCCCTGAAGTTTTCTTGAAGTTGTCTGGGGTGGTGTATTCTTTTTGTTTGTGGTGTTTCTGGCTGCTTTCTGGAGCGGTGCCGTATTTTTCTGTTTCTCTTTAGACCACCCGGGGTATCCGGTCATCCAGGAGGGGCCTGATCACCCGTAGGGGTGTTACTATCATGTTTATCCTCTCATCATGCTCCTCAACCGGTACCCTGCTTATTATCTGGAGCTCATCAACGGTTGTTGCAAGGGGTGTATCCTCATCTATTGCACCCTGACCCCTGAGTTCAGATATCTCCCTGTCACCGTAGCCTCCACCCTTACCGAGACGGTTTCCATGAAGGTCAACAGCCACGGATCCCTCCACAACAAGGTCAACCTGAGGGAACTCCCTGATGGGTGAACCGTACCTGTAGGCACCCCCTATCGTTGACGCGGCTCCAGCATCAGGTACATCACCCCCTATGAGGAGGTAGCCATCCTTTATCTTTGGGGTGGGCATTATGAGGTCCTTCCCGGCCTCAAGCACAAGTCTTCTAACAGGTCTCTGGGCCGAGTCAGGGGAGCAGAACACGACACCAGCCCTCTCCCATTCAACTGTCCTCGAAAGCCGCTTCGCAGCATCAAAAGAACCCTTAAAGTCTGGTATACGTCCATGGGGGCTCCTGCTAACACCATTCTCCACGAGGAGATCCCAGATCTGGTTTCTTATCCTATCCTTCTCCTCCATCATCGACCTTCCTGGTTCTGATGACACGTGTCCTGGCAATGGCATCAAGGATCCTTAAATGCCCCAGCGGGTAACCCACCAGGAGGTCCACTGCCAGGGGAAGCCAGAGCACCTTTGAAAGGTTCCTCAGAATCACCTGCCAGGGCTGCAGATCACCCTCTACTGAGACAACCATAAGGCCCTGCATCCTCTTACCTGGTGTGCCGCCATGATATTCCAGGTAGCTGAAGTATATAAGTGTTATTAATGCAAGGAGGGGCAGCCAGTAGCTGTAGATGCTGAACAGGTTAAGGAGCAGCACGGCAGGGTAGACAGCCACCGTGAGGATGTACATTATTGCGGTGACAATCAGAAAGTCCACGATGAATGCATATAACCTCTCTTTCCATAACTCAACCATATCACCCCTCCTTCAGGGCCTTCAACACACCCTCGGGACAGGATCAGCCACAGGGGCCTCAAGTATCCTTCTTCCCCCAAGGCTGGTCTCAAGGATCACATGTTTATCATCTGTTACCTCACCTATTATCCGGGCCTCCTCACCGTAGGGGGCACTCCTAACAGCAGCCAGGACGTCCTCGGCGTATTCCGGGTCCACGCCGATGATAACCTTGCCCTCATTTGCAACCTCATAGGGGTCTATTCCAAGCATCTCGGAGACGGCCTTCACCTCCTCCCGTACGGGTATGCTGTCCTCATCCAGGACCATACCCACACCTGATTTATCAGCCATCTCATTGAGGGCATTGGCTATACCGCCCCTGGTGGGGTCCTTCATTGCTGTAACACCCCCCACGTTCAGGGCTGCCTCCACTATACCCCAGACAGGGGCCACATCTGATTCGAGGTCTGTGTCGAATCCGAATCCCTCACGGAATGCCATGAGGGCCATCCCATGGTCCCCGACACTCCCGGTCAGTATGATCTTATCACCGGGCCTCAGTCCGGAGTCCCTGACTGTTTCACCACGCCCAACGACACCTATACCGGTGGTTGTTATGACCATCCTGTCAAGTTTTCCCTGTTCCATGACCTTGGTGTCGCCTGTGACAATGGACACGCCGGTCTCCCTTGAAACTGCGTCCATGGACTTTATGATCCTCTCAAGGTCCTCCCCAGGGAATCCCTCACTTATTATCATTGCATTTGCAATTGCAAGGGGCCTTGCCCCCATGACAGATATATCATTGACGGTACCTGCAACGGCTATCCTGCCTATGTCCCCTCCCGGGAAGAAGAGGGGGTCAATGGTGTGACCATCTGTACTGATAACGATCTCATAGTCCCCAAGGGGTATGCTTGCACCGTCGTCGAGGTCCTCGAGGCCAACTCCGCCGTTAACCCTCGTGTTATGGATGTTTGATAGTATTATATCTGATATAAGGTCCTGCATCACTTCTCCGCCTGCACCATGGGACATGCCGATTTTCATAGATTCACCTTGCATAATCTCTTGCCTATAGGGTATCTTGCTGATTGTATAAAACCTTTCACGGACCTTTGTATGGATTTGATCTGTGACTGAGAAGCCAGGATATGTGTGGAATGAAAACCATGATCTGTGGGAATACATTTATCTGTGAGTGGGAAAAAATTACTGTGGCTTCAATCCGGTTAAAAAGGTGGGAGTGGTACTGCCTTCCGGGCGCGGCCAGGTTTATCTTCCAGCATGATCCTGAAGCACAATCTTTTTAAATGGTGCGCCCCATACTATAGATAAATTTATCTGTACTGAGTCACTAAGTTTCTTAAACTCAGTTTTACTGATTCTTGTATGAATGATTGAGGTGAAATAATGGCAATCTGGCAAGGTAAATCAATGAAAAAACCCAGTGGCGGAAGAGCCAAGATGAATCGTGGTAAAAGGAAGTACGAACTTGGAAGGGAGCCTGCTGAGACAAAGATCGGTGACAGGCGTGTAAGGCTGATAAGGACACGCGGAGGTAACACCAAGGTCAGGCTCGCTTCAGATACAAGGATAAACGTTGTTAACCCTGAAACCGGTAAGGTTGAAATTGCAGAGATAAGGAACGTTGTTGAGAACACAGCGAACCCCCACTTCGTAAGGAGGAACATCATAACCAGGGGTGCTGTTGTTGAGACAAACCTCGGGAACGTCAGGGTCACATCAAGGCCAGGTCAGGACGGTGTCATAAACGGAGTCCTGATCAGGGAATAAAAGGATTGAACCCCAGCGGTGTCCCAGTTGTCTAAGGTGGAGGATGAGATACTCTCCCAGGTGAAAAGGTTCCTGAAACACATAAACAGTAACCTCCCTGAGGGTATGGAACTGGAATTTGAGGGCTTCTACCGCAGGGGCTTTTTCGTAACAAAGAAGCGATACGCCCTCATAGAGGATGACACAATAGTTGCAAAGGGTCTTGAACTTGTAAGGCGTGACTGGGCACCAATAGCTAAAAAAACCCAGCGAAAAGTTCTTATGGCCATCCTCCGCGATGGATCTCCTGAGAAGGCAAGGGAGATAATAAGGGAAGTCGTGGGGCGCATAAGACGGGGTGACGTGGAACTCGATGACCTGGTGATACACACCCAGATCACAAGGGACCTCTCTGAGTACAAACAGATAGGTCCCCATGTCATCGCTGCAAAGAGATCCCTGGAGAAGGGAAGGCGTGTTGAGAGGGGCTCCATAGTTAGATACATCATCGTGAAGGGAAGGGGCCCCATAAGTCAGAGGGCCTTCCCGGTTGAGGACGCAGAGGGCATGGGATACGACCCCGACTATTACATTGAAAACCAGGTGATGGCTGCGGTATCACGCATAATGTCATCCCTGGGTTACTCCACAGAGGATATGAATTCGTTATCCTCGGGTGAAAGGCAGAGCAGCCTCGACGCGTTCTTTTAATTGGCTGAAGGCTTTCTTTTAACACTTTTCGTTATTTCTAATCAGCTGGAAGTTATCCTTTGTTTTAAGACACCCTCTCCATGATTTCCGCATCCCACCGTTAAACCAACAATGTTATAATTGATTAGTTATAGAGTTTCATTACAGAGAAATAGGTGGGACGATGCTGAAGGCGGTTTTCTTTGATATTGATGATACTCTCTATGACACCTCAGGATTTGCTAAACTTGCAAGAAAGGCTGCTCTGAACGTCATGATAGACGCAGGTCTCCCATTAACACAGGAGGAGGCCTACAAGCTTCTCAGGGAGATAATATCCGAGAAAGGATCAAACTATGACAGGCATTTCAATGTCCTGACAAAGACGGTTTTCGGTGAGGAGAAACCACTGCTCATTGCCCTTGGAATGATAACATACCACAACGTCAAGTTCGCCCTCCTGAGACCATTCCCCAACACCACATCCACACTCATTGACCTCAAGAGTAAGGGGTACAGGCTTGGGGTCATCTCAAACGGCATAACGATAAAGCAGTGGGAGAAGCTCATAAGACTCGGCATCCACCACTTCTTCGATGAGGTCGTCACCTCAGACGAGGTCGGCTTCGAAAAACCCAACATAAGGATCTTTGAGGAGGCCCTCAGGAGGATGGGCTGCAAACCCGAAAGATCAGTGATGGTTGGTAACAAGTTCAATGAGGACATACTGGGAGCCACAAATGCGGGTATGTCAGCCATACTGGTCAACTCAGAGTTAACGGAGGCAGAAAGGGATTACGTTGAGAAGAACGGTCTTGATGTTACGGTCATAGATGATATCAGTCAGCTTAAGGAGATCCTTTAGTTTTCATATAAGGAGGGATTTCAGTGGGTCCTCCCCGTTCCCATGAAATCTCTCATCCACGGGGGATGAACATGATGGACATCGATAAGGGGGATGAATTATGAACTGCGAAGCCTACTACCACGATGAGAACATGGTTGAAATCTTTGAGGAACTGAAACAGCCAAAGACGCTGGAAGAGCTGGGATTATCCTATTTCTTCGTAAGGGACCTTATACTGAAGATAATGTTAACCTACGGGACCGTTAAAACCCAGAGAATGACGGATATAACGGGCATACACCTTGATATACTTGAAGAGATCCTGGGTCAGATGGAGAAGGACGGATTCTGCGCCCAGGTTGGGGGCAGTTTCCTGTTTTCCAGTGTCGAATACACCCTCACAAAGAGGGGTGTTGAGAAGGCCCGCCTTGTAATGGAGGAAAACCCCTACATAGGGATAGCTCCGGTGCCCTATGAGAGATACTTTGAGTTGATGGATAAGCAGCTGAGTAACCGTTTCCCCATCAGGATACCTGATGAGGTTATTGAAAAGACCTTCAGGGATGTGGTGGGACTATCCTATGCAAAGGAGTGTCTCGTGGAGTCCTGCACAATAGGGAAGGGGCTCTTTGTCTATGGAGCTCCCGGTACAGGTAAGACATTCATAATAAGCAAGGCCTCCGACCTCCTGCCTCCCATCGTGATCCCCCGCTTCATAGAGTTCAGCGGAAGGGTTATACAGATCTATGACCCTGACTTCCACAGGCCATGCCCTGAAGAACCCGAAGACCCCAGATGGATAAAGATACACGCCCCATTCGTTTTCACTGGCTCAGAATTAAGTTTAAATGAACTGGAGACAACCTACAACATGAACAAGGGGGTCTATGAGACGTCACCCATCATAAAGGCCAATGGGGGAGTCCTTTTCATCGATGACCTTGGAAGGCAGCGGGATGACCATGAGGTGATCCTCAACCGCCTCATCGTCCCGCTGGAGAACAGTAAGGATGTAATCTATATAAGGGGTGTTCCAGTCATATTCCACACACACTTCATACCCGCCTTCTCAACAAACCTCGATGTCAGTATAATGGACGAGGCCCACCTCAGGAGGGCCCCCCTCCACATATTCCTGAGGAACCCTCCGGTTGAAAACGTCGCAGAGGTCTTCAGGCGCAACCTTGATGAAATAGGGGAGGAGTACGATGATGAGGTTGTTGAAAGGATTAAAATGGTCTACACCCCTGTTGCCGATGGGGGTGAGGGCCTCCAGCCCAGCTATGCCCATGCAAGGGACCTTGCCCAGATAGCTCAGGCAGTCAGGATCAACATGGGAAGGGAGAGGGTGGACCTTGAGGTGATTGAGAGGGCCCTTGATAAGCACGTTCTGATAGCCCTCCAGAGGATGGATATTGATATAAGCCAGGTACACCACAGCATCAGGACATTCCGTATTATTACAGACGACCCCGATAATGCCGAGAGGGTTCTAAGACTCTACGGAGCACTTACAGTTGCAAGGGAGGATGGAGCCGTCCTGGCAGACTTGGAGGACTCGATAAGTCCTTCCCAGCTCCTTGAACACCTTCAGAACCAGGGTGTAGCCACAGGAAGGATTGATGTCATCTCTGAAACCAAAAGGGAAATCAAGAAGGCAATACTTGAACACGGTGACTGATAAGCGGTTGTGTTTTTGATGGATCCAGTACCTGTGAACGTGGCGGTGACCGTACTGGTCTCGGTGGCTGTATGGTCCCTCCTTGAATTCATTCCCCTCCTGTTTCCAGGGGAGGCCGGGAGGCTGGCAGCACGCCTCAGACCATTACCCTCCGGTTTGATTGAGGTAACCCACCACATCAACCTTCTGAGGAGAGGGAGGCCATGGCAGCGCTTCATGGCCCGTGAAGTTATAGCTGAACTCTTCAAAACCAGGTTACAGGAACTTGAGGCCCTGAAGTATGAGGAGTGGAGGAGTGAACTTGAATCCCAGAAGGAACTGATGGAAAGGCGTGAGCTAAGCGACGATGAGATCCTCCACATCGAGGCAGGGAAGGAGATGATGGTAAATTCAGAAGGGGAAATGCTCCACATCGAGGCAGGGAAGGAGATGATGGTAAATTCAGAAGGGGAAATGCAGAGGCCAGAGGGGGCTGTTTATCCCACAGCAGGGGAGGAAGAGTTCATAAGGATCAGAAATCATAAAAAGGAGCTCTTAGATGATCTGAGGGACAGGTACTCTGATTTCAGGATATGGGCCCCCAGGAACAGGGATATCCTGAGGTACATACAGGATAAGGTATTCAGAAGGGAGGAGTTTGACCTTGAGGGTCTCAGGGATCACAGCAGGGAATGGGCCCTCCTGAACATCTGGGGCATGGAGCCTCCGGTGAGTTACCCTGAGGAAGAACTCCTTGAGGATTTACTGCTCTACCTGGAGCTGATGGGTGATGATTCAACTGCCATCAAACTGGCCCGTGCCCTTAGCGGTAACGACGACTCCCTGAGGTACCTCGATGAGGTTATACGTACCGTTTCAGCATGGAAGACCGGGGAAGATCCTGTATTTCCCCAGTCACGCCAGTAGTTTTTCGCCTGATGGAGTTCCTGATCACATTTCTGATTTTATTGAGGTTGATTATAGTTCTATTTTCAGTCCTATGGGGCAGTGGTCTGAGCCCATGACATCTGAGAGTATCCAGGACCTTTTAACCTTCCCTTTGAACTCCTCGTTTACAAAGAAGTAGTCGAGTCTCCAGCCGACATTCCTCTCACGGGCCCTTGTCCTGTAGCTCCACCATGTGTACTGTCCGGGGTCACTGTTGAACATCCTGAAGGTGTCCACGTACCCATTTTCAATAAATTTGTCGATCCAGGCCCTCTCAACAGGAAGGAAACCTGATACGTTGCTGTTTTCCTTTGGCCTTGCAAGGTCTATCTCCCTGTGGGCTGTGTTGAAGTCCCCGCATATAATCACGTTCCTTCCCGAATCCCTCTCCCGGTTGACGTCCTCAAGGAATGCGTCATAGAATTCCAGTTTATACTTCAGCCTCTCCTCTGACATCTTACCGTTGGGGAAGTATATGTTGTAGAGGAGGAAGTCGTCAAAGTCTGCGATCTGTATCCGACCCTCGGTGTCGAATCTCTCCACACCGAAACCCTCCCTCAGTGAAGATAGGGGTACTTTTGTGTACATGGCAACCCCGCTGTACCCCTTTCTCTCCGCAGGGGTGAAGAAGCTTCTGTAACCCTCAACGTGCCTGAGCTTCCTGGGAAGCTGTTCAGGCGCTGCTTTTATCTCCTGAAGGCACAGGATGTCTGGCTTCTCTTCCATGAACCATTTAAGGAACCCCTTCCTGTGGACCGCCCTGAGGCCGTTGACGTTCCAGCATATTATTTTTAGCACGGTCATGATACCACGTAATTATTTCTGTCATGGAGGTTAAATTAACTCTCCCTATACTCATGATACCTTTTTCAGCTAAAATATCAGTGGCAGTATCCTTGCAAACAGTCCACCGAGGAATAATGCTGTTCCAAGGTTTGCAAGGGTTATGATGGAGGTGGACCTCCAGCTGAATTCCCTTGCAAGTATTGCGATGGTTGAGAGGCAGGGGAAGTAGAGCATACCGACCAGGGTCAGGACGAGGATCTGGGGTGCTGTGAGGGCAGCCCCTATGTTTGTCCCAACCAGTGACACAAGTCCGAGGAGTATGAATTCCTTCCTGACGGCGCCCAGTATCAGGAGTATACCCGCAAATACTGGCAGTTTAAGCCATCCGACTGTAAGGGGTGCCATGAAGGCGCTGATGGGATTGAGCCATCCAAGGGCGTATAGTAACTGTATCAGGGCGCTTCCAATGATGTATATGGGGAATACAAGGTAGATGAGGGACCTCGTCCTTGTCCAGGTCTGCCTTGCTATGACACGGAATGAGGGCATCTTAAGGGAGTGCATCTCCATTATAAGTCCGGTTGTTTCCCCGGGAAGTGCCTTGAGGGCCACCTTTCCCATTATGAAGATTATAAGGAGGTCCAGGGCGTAGAGGCCTATGGCCCACCATACATTCACGAAGAGGGCTACGAGTCCAAGGATAAGGATGGTCCTTGCAGCGCAGGGTGCGAAGGATATTGCGAAGGCTGCAAGGAGTCTCTCCCTGTGGGTCTCAAGTATCCTTGTACTGTCAATTGCAGGGACGCTGCACCCGTAACCCAGTATGAGGGGTATGAGGGCCTTCCCATGGAGCCCTATCTTCCTCATGAAGGCGTCCATCATGAATGCCACCCTGGTGAGAAGACCCGAATTTTCAATGTAGGATAGCATCAGGTAGAAGGGTATAACGAAAGGTATCACCAGGGTCAGACCGGCCACGATACCCCCGAAGGCCCCGTTCCATATTATTGATTCAATGGAACCTGAGAACTGGGGGTCAACGGGCTGGAAGAATCCAAAGATCCCTGTGAGTGTGTCTGAGAGGAACTCCCCCACAACAAAGGTCCAGAGGAGGAGTCCTCCAACAACCAGCACAGATGAGATGTAGCCGTAGACAGGATGTGTGAGGAAGCCGTCAAGTCTCTCTGATAGTGAGGTTTTGATCTCCTCCTGCCTCTGTGCACCTGCAGCTATCATGCTGGAGAGGGCATAACGTTCTGAAGTTATAACTGAGAATGCAGGTTCACCGTGTATGGACTCTATTTCAGCTGCCAGTTCTGATGCAAGCTTCCTAACGTCCTCCGGCATCATGGCTGTTATCTGGGGGTCGTTTTCCAGTAGCTTTATTGCAACCCATCGGCCTGAATAACCTTCGGGGATTTCAGGGAGGACATCCATCAGTTTCCCTATACGGGTCTCGATCTCCTCACCGTATTCGATTATCCGTGGCAGTGTCTTTTTATCAGCCACTTCAACCGTCTTACGGAGCAGTTCCTGGAGTCCCCTTCCCTTAACCGCAACCGTGGATACCACCGGCACGCCAAGAACCTTCTCCAGCTTCTCATCGTCTATCGTTATCCCCTTCTGTCTGGCCATGTCCACCTGGTTGATGCAGATCACCATGGGGACCTCCATCTCCATGAGCTGGAGCGTGAAGAAAAGGTTTCTCTCGAGGACAGATGCATCAAGTACATTTATGACAACGTCGGGTCCTTCATTGATTATGAAGTCCCGTGACACTATCTCCTCCATGGAGTAGGTTGAAAATGAGTATATCCCTGGAAGATCGATTATGTGGATGTCTCTTCCCTGGAATTTAAGGTACCCCTCCGCCCTTTCAACGGTTTTTCCAGGCCAGTTGCCGACTATCTGGTTCGATCCTGTCAGCTGGTTGAAGATAACACTCTTACCCACATTGGCGTTTCCTGCAAGTGCAACGGTTATCTCAGATTTTTTCATTGCCAAGACCTTCTCTCTGCTCTATTCTAGGGGGCTAGCCTTCTGTTTCTATGAAGACGTTATCTGCTATGTCCCTTCCCAGGGCCACCCTGGACCCGCGGATCTCCACTTCGATTGGGCCGCTGAGGGGTGCCCTTTTTATCATGGTAAGGGGTGCTCCAATGGTTATTCCCATATCCATGAGCCGCCTCACAACCCTGTAGTCACCCCTTATGAAGGATACCCTTCCGCTCTGGTTTTCATCCATCTCTGTGAGGGATTTCAGGTTTTCATCACGGCAGCCTATTTCCTCGATATCGGCGTCCTTCATCTCAATGCATTCCTCGCATGTCTGGAATTTGAATTCACATGCGGGTATGGGCTTCTCATCGGGGCACTCTCCGGGCATGTTAAGGAGATGGCACAGGGCCCTTTCAGCATCGTCTGAGAGTGAATGTTCCATTTCACAGGCCTGCCGGTGTATCCTCTCCCTCTTTATTCCCAGAACGTCATGGAGGAACCTCTCAAGGAGCCTGTGCTTCCTTGTTATTCTACGGGCGATCCTGTATCCTCTATCTGTGAGCACGGCTCCCCTGTATGGTGAATATTTAACATATCCATTTGAATCAAGTTTTTTAAGCATCTGGGTTACACTTGCAGGGGCGATTTTCATTTCCCGGGAGATATCTGTGGTGGTAACGGGCTTCCTTGAATCCGAGAGCCTGTAGATGGTTTCAAGGTATTCCTCTATATTTTCACTGAGATGCTTCATTAGGTTCACCTAAAGCCTTACTGTTAGTTTAGTTAAACCTAATTCAATATAAGGTTTTCTAAAACAGGCTGAAAAAAATAGTGAATGGTTTCCCCTCAGGATTTTGAGGGGGATGATCCCTACCCTTCAGGTTCAGGTGGGGAGGATGTCCCTTCCATGGGTCTCATTTATAACCTCTGCAAGACCCACGTACATGGCGGCTGCCCCTGTGAATATACCCTCATAACCCGCCACAGCTGTTATAAGGGCTGAACCCGTGATTTCACCTGCAGTGAGCAGGAAGAAGAGTACCGCAAGACTTATGAATATCACCTGGATGCCCCTTTTGAGTTTCAGGGTTGCTATGAACATCACCAGGGTGAACAGTCCCCACATGAAGAGGTAGGATGCCATTGCAACCGGGTCGGCACTGGCTGCTGCAGTCCCTGATGTTTCAAGAAACTTGAGGTTCGGGATCACCAGGAGGAGTACCAGTGACCACCAGAACAGACCATAGGATCCGAATGCAACCGTACCGAAGGTGTTGCCCTTTCTGTATTCCATCACACTTGCAAGTATCTGGGCTATACCACCATAGGCGAACCCCATTGCAAGTATCATACTGTTTATGGGAAAAAGACCTGCATTGTGCAGGTTCAGCAGTATGGTGGTTATACCAAATCCCAGAAGTCCCAGGGGTGCCGGGTTGGCGGTTTTATCTGATATAACCACTTCTGTTTCACGCATATTTCTCACCTTATACATCAAATATGAGGGGAGGTGGGGGCTCAGCTATTCCTCAAGGGTTGAGGTATCACCGAGGTCCTCTCCTTCCTCCCTGGCCCTCAGTATTCTCCTCATTATCTTACCTGACCTGGTTTTGGGGAGGCTGTCAACCTGGACCATCTCTCCGACGACGGCCACGGGTCCGAGTTCATGGCGAAGGTGTCTTTTCAGTTCCTCAATGAGGGCGGCGTTCAGTTTATGACCCTTCTTGAGTATGAGGAAAGCCTTTATGACCTCCCCCTTGATGGGGTCGGCCTTGCCTATAACCGCGGCCTCTGCAACTGCAGGGTGTGCGACAAAGACTGATTCAACCTCTGCAGTACCTATCCTGTGCCCTGCTATGTTCAGGACGTCATCGGATCTTCCCTGGATCCAGAAGTATCCGTCCTCGTCCTTCCTGGCCATGTCACCTGCGGTGTACACTCCGCCGGGGATCTGCTTCCAGTAAACATCGATGTACCTCTGCTCGTCGTTGAAGAGGGTCCTGAACATGGCTGGCCATGGCTTTCTGATCACAAGAAAACCACCCTTACCAAGGGGCACGGGGTCGCCATTCTCGTCAACCACGTCGGCCTCTATGCCCGGGAGGGGCTTTGTCACTGAACCCGGTTTAAGGGGTGTCACAGGTAGGGGTGCTATGAGGTGCATCCCTGTCTCGGTCTGCCACCAGGTGTCAATTATCGGGCACTTCTCCCTTCCAATGTTCCTGTAGTACCACATCCATGCCTCAGGGTTTATGGGTTCACCGACCGTACCAAGTATCTTGAGGGATTCAAGGTTGTAACGTTTTGGGTGCTTGTCACCGAACCTCATGAGGTGCCTTATTGCGGTTGGTGCCGTGTAGAACTTGGTGACACCGTATTTCTCAACGATACTCCACCACACACCGGGGTCAGGGTAATCAGGCGCCCCCTCATAGAGGAGTGTTGTGGTTCCAAGTAGCAGCGGGCCATAGACAACATAGCTGTGACCTGTTATCCACCCGATGTCAGCTGTGCACCACCAGAGGTCTCCGTTGTGGATGTCAAAGGTCATCTCGAGGGTTGATGCAACCCCCACCATGTATCCTCCTGTTGTGTGTAGAACACCCTTTGGTTTTCCGGTGCTCCCCGAAGTGTAGAGTATGAAGAGGGGGTCCTCTGCATCCATCTCCTCTGCATCGCACCGGTCCCCTTCACCCTCTATGAGCTTATCGAAGAGCATTTCACGTCCACTTATATCCGACATCTCAATGTCGATATCTGTGTGCTTTACAACCACTGTTGTTTCTATGGTGGGGCACTGGAGTATGGCCTCGTCCACTATGGGTTTGAGCTTTATAACCCCGCCCCTTCTGTAGGTACCGTCGGCTGTTATTATGATCTTTGCCCTTGCATCGTTCAGGCGTTCCACAAGGGCCCCCACACTGAGACCGGAGTATATGACACTGTGGACAGCACCTATCTTTGCACAGGCAAGCATTGAGATTACAAGTTCGGGGCACATTGGAAGGTAGAGGGCAACTGCATCGCCCTTTTTGATCCCAAGACTTTTGAGGGCATTAGCGGTCCTGTTAACCTCACGGTACAGTTCATAGTAGGTTAACTTCCTTTCATCCCCCCTCTCGTTCACGTATAGAATGGCGACCTGGTTTCTCTTGTCTGTGTCAAGCCACCTGTCAACGGCGTTGTAGGTCATGTTGATCTTACCGTTGACGAACCACCTGTAGAATGGTCTGTTGCTCTCATCAAGGACCCTGTCCCATTTTCTGAACCATTCGAATCTTTCAGCCTTTTCGGCCCAGTAGTTCTCATGGTCCTTTCCCTTTTCGAGCTCGGCCTCCCAGTTTTTTATGTGGGCCTCCTCCACAACGGTGTAGTGGGGTTTGAAGACCCTTTTCTCTTCCAGGAGAACTGAGGTATCCTTTGACATTTTTCATACCGCCATCTTTTTCTTGGTTGGTAGTAGTAAGTTTCTCTCAACTTATATATTTTACTATTATTAATCATGATAGATAATATTTATTATAAATTTTTTATTAATAACCTCGAAAAAAATGAGGTGGGTTACATCATGGGGGGCATTCCACCCATTCCACCCATTCCTTCCATATCCTCCTCGTCCTTGGATGAGACATCAAAGCCCCTGGCGGCTATCATGTCATCTATACGGAGGATCATCTCAGCTGCCTCAGCTGCAGACTGGATGGCCTGTTTCTTGACCCTCTGGGGTTCGATTACTCCGGCCTCCTTCATGTCGACGATGTTACCATCGAAGACATCGATTCCCATGTAGGGTGATTCCTCATGGGCTGCCCTGAGGTCAACGAGGACGTCGATGCTGTCAAGACCTGCGTTCTCTGCAAGGGTCTTTGGCACGATTTCGAGGGCGTCTGCAAAGGCGGATACTGCCAGCTGCTCCCTGCCGCTTATGGTGTCAGCATACTCACGCAGTTTCCTGGCGATTTCAACCTCAGGCGCTCCTCCGCCTGCAACAACCTCCCTGTCCTCAAGTGTTGATGCAACGACTCCTATTGCATCCTCAAGGGCACGCTCCATTTCCTCTGCAACATGCTTCGTGCTTCCCCTCAGTATTATGGAGATTGCCTTGGGGTCCCTGCATTCCTCAATGAATGTGAGGACCTCATCAAAGATCTTCTTCTCGTAGATAACACCGGCCTCTCCCAGATCTTCTGCTGTGAGGTCATCTATGTTGGTGACGAGTCTTGCGCCTGTGGCCTTCTCAATACGTTTGATGTCTGACTTCTTGACCCTCTTGAGGGCCATTATTCCCTCACGTGAGAGGTAGTGGAGTGCAAGGTCATCGATACCCTTCTGGCAGAACACGACGTTGGCGCCTGAGCTCTTTATCTTCTCAACCATGTCGCGGATCATCTGCTCTTCCTGTTCTATGAAGGCCTGCATCTGTGATGGGTCTGTTAGCCTTATCTTGGCATCGGTTTCAAGGTCCTTAACCTCTATCGGATACTTGAGGAGGGCTATCCTGGCTTTTTCGATTCTCTTTGGCATTGAGGTGTCTGCCCTTGACTTGTCAATTACTATGCCGTTCACGATTCTTGACTCGTTCACTGATGCGCCCTGTATCCTCTGTATGTTAATGTTGTCCTTGTCGATTTCACCGTCCTCTTCGACCTGCATTACTGCGTCAACAACGAGTTCAGCAAGTTTTTCCTTGGCCCTCTCTGAACCCTTTCCTGTCATTGCAGTTATTGCGACCTTCATGAGGGTGTCCCTGTCGCTTGCTTCCATTGATATCTCTTCAAGTATCTCCTGGGCCTTCAGTGCTGCATTCCTGTAACCAAGTGCTATGATTGTTGGGTGCACACCCATTTCAATGAGTTTTTCAGCTTCCTTGAGCAGTTCACCTGCTATTATGACTGCAGTGGTTGTACCGTCCCCCACCTCGTCTTCCTGGGTCTTTGCAACCTCCACCAGCATTTTTGCTGCGGGGTGTGAGATGTCCATTTCCCTGAGGATCGTAACTCCATCATTTGTAATCACGATGTCTCCAAGGGAGTCAACAAGCATCTTGTCCATACCCTTGGGTCCAAGGGTTGTCCTCACAGTCTCTGCAAGAACCTTACCCGCAAGGATGTTGATTCTCTGTGCTTCCCTTCCAACGTAACGGCTTGTATCCTGTGGTAATATGAATATGGGCTGCTGTCCCTGTGCCATTAAATCACCTCTTAAATAAATAGCATGCAATTATCCATGGGTTTAAGGTTCTATAAATAATTTGTGTAGAAGATCCTGTGGGTTTCTGGTTTCTGCAGACTTACTGGAAGAGTTGCAGATGGATTCCTCTTCCTGGAAATAAATAATTGACTGGAGATGGTGGCGTGTGGTTAACGGTTGGGGAATATCTTCGGCAGGAAGGTCTGACAGAAGTCTGGTGTAATCTTTGAGGTTTCATGCTCAAGTTTTTCCACTATCTCCTCTTCGAGTTCAGGTGTCTTTGATGCCTCAACAGTGAAGGTCTCGCCGTCGATCCAGAGCCTGAGTGACTCCTGACCCATGGTCATACTGAATTCAACGGTGTTACCCCTTTCAATATCGCTTATTATATCATCCAGGATATCATCTGATAGTTTCAGGAGCTTCCTGCCCTCCGGTTCATAGGTTCTCTTCGAGGTCCTGATACGGGTTATGCGCACCGGTGCGCACCCCTCTTCCCTTATTGTCTTCCTTACGGTCCAGAAGAGGCTCACAACAATTTTCTTCTCAGGGTCATGACTGCCCTTAAATTTGATTGATTTCATTAAATCACTGCATCCTTTAAACTATGTTTCCTGCATTACTCATTTTGAAAGCTACATTTTCTTTATCCTTTCACCGACGCTCTTCCCGATGCTGTAGCATTCATCCAGGTCTCCGGAGGTGGGGACATAGTTAACCTCAAAGGTTTCAGCAACCTCGAATCCTGCACCTGAGAGCTCCTCCTGAAGGGTTCTCACTGCACCGCCACCCCATCCCTTTGATCCGAATACAACTGCAAGCCTTTTAAAGCCTGTGCGATCGAACGTAAGTCCTTTGAGATAATATATAAGGTCACCGAGGCTTGGGAATGGTCCGTTGAACATTGTTGGGCTTCCTATGAATACTGCCTTGCTCTCAAGGATATTCTTCACAATCTCACTCCTCTCATCCTCATGAAGGAAGTGCATCGACACATCCACGTCCGCTGCCATGAGACCCTCGGCCATGGCATGTGCCAGCATCCTGGTGGAGTAGTGCATGGTGTCATAGATTATGGTGGCCTTGTCCCTGCACTTCCCGGTGGCCCAGTCAGTGTATGCAGCTATTATCTTCAGGGGCTCGGTCCATATCTGGCCGTGGGAGGGCGCTATCATCCCTATCTTCTCAAGGAGGCCCAGTTCCTTAACCTCACTGAACTTCCTGAGTACAAGGGGGGAGAGTGGTGTTAAAAGGTTTGCATAGAATTTCATGGCAGCATCCATCAGTACAGCTTCAGGGACGTCCTTATCAAAGCGTTTGCTGATGCAGAGGTGCTGTCCGAAGGCATCATTTGAGAAGAGAATACCTTCCTCCTCGAGGAGGGTGAACATGCTGTCTGGCCAGTGGAGCATTGGGGCCTCAAGGAATGTGAGGGTCTTTCCCCCGAGGTCAGTGCTGTCCCCTGTTTTAACGGTCTGCATCGGGGTATCCTGGGGTATGGAATAGTGCTGCCTGAGGCCCTCAGCTGCCTTTGCGGTGCAGATTATCTCTGAACCGTACCTTTTGAGGACCTCGGTGATGGAACCGCTGTGATCCCTTTCAATGTGGTTCTGTATTATGAGGTCAATCTTTTCATCCCTTCCTTCCCTTTCAAAGGCGTCGGTTATCCTTCCAAACATCTGTGAAGAGGTTCCGGGGTAAGTGTTGTCAACAAGGGCCACCCGTTCATCCCCAAATATGAGGTAGGTATTGTAGGTTGTGCCTCCAAGGGTGTAACCATGGTAGCTCCTTATGTCCCAGTCCATCACACCAACCCAGTAGACACCATCCGCAATTTTTACTGCATCAGCCTTCATATTAAACACCAACTTACTGTATGTTGAACTTCATTATTAAATTATACAATTTTATGGGGTGAGGTGGTGCTGATTTTGGGGGGGGTGATTATACAATTTGTGGTGCTGATTTTTCAGGCTGGAATGGGTCATGTTCTCTTTCTTTATGCCAGAAGAACGAATTTTTGTAGCAGACAACTAGTCTGCCAGTAAATATGATGTGATGTGCATTCAGATGTTTATTAATTAAAAAAAATAGTTTAGAGCTTCCCCCTTTCTTCCAGCTTCTGCCTTAACTTCATGAATTTTGATCGGACCGTTTCATAGCCCTTACTGTAGAATGGACAGCTCTCTATGCAGTAGGTGCATCCCTCACTGCACCCAAGGCATCTATCCTCAAGGAGCAAGACTGTGGATCCACAGCAGGTATCCACCTCCACCAGGGCATCCTCAGGACAGGCCTTTATGCATTTACCGCACCTTGCACAGTACTCAGGGATCCATGAATGCTCACTGGCCTTCTGAGGAAGGTTGGATATGCTCGTGAGCACTGCAGATACTTTCTGGGCCGGCCCTGTCTCCGGACCTATGAGAAGGCCGTTAGTCCCCTTAAAACCAATACCTGCATTCTGGGCCAGGGATGTGAGATCCAGGAGTCCACTCATGGGGTGGATGGCCACGGCACCGTACCCATTCTCTCTGAGGTAATCTGAAACCCTGAAGGTTAAATCGGCAAGTTCATCGTAGAGTCTGTCATTCATGGCCTGGGCCTCCTCCCTTGGAGGAGTGCCTATAAGTTCATCATCCATCTTCAATGTGAGTACCACGGCGTTCTTATACTTAAAATCACCTGCAAGGATAACCTCTGGGGTTATGGACGCATAACCCATGCTGGCTATGCCAAGTGAACGTGCGTAATCCTCAAGTCTGCTAAGGAATTCTCTGCTGGCTGTGGTGGATGGTGTTTCAGGTTCAGGGACCTCTGACTGGTCAGGGTACTCAAGAAATCCACAGCTGCAGCTGCAGCCACTGATGGTGTTCTGTGCATCTCCACAGCAGTTATTTTCCTCCATTTAATCACCTCAGTTTACATATGAATGGATGTTCATATTTATATTTATGGATATAGTGTCCATGTGTTTTCACTATCCGTATGAATGTTTGCCCGGTTCACTCCTCTATCTCGTACTCAAATTCCCAGAAGGGGGTGCCCTCTGATTCCTCACCCTCGAGGTGTTCCATCTCATGGGCAACTCCATAGGCACCTGAACCCGTGAACCGGAGGGGTTTTTCCAGTCTCTTTAGCCGGATCTTAAGGTCAAGGGGGTCAAGCACGGCCCTCAAAATGTAGTCACCATCCACAACAACACGGTAGGGCCTGCTCACAAGCTCTCGCTCGTTCCTGGAACCGCACTTCTCAAAGCGGTAAACGGTTCCCTCCTCACTGATTATCCTGGGATTCAGAAAAAGGTACACTATCTCAAGGGTACGGCCGATCATCTCATCCTCATCAAAGCGGGTGACCTTCTCCTTGATGGCCATGAACCGGCTGGAGTTCTTCCTCAGACTCCAGTCCCCACCGAATCTTATGGAGAAAAGAAGGGGGAGGAAGGCGTCGGGGGGTATCTGGAGTTTCTCGATAACCCTCTTCTCAGTAATGGTGAACCTGAGGAGTTTCTTCAGGTCAGCATCGTCCAAGTTATCACCATTCCGGGCGTTCTCTGCCTCTACTCTGGGGGTTCACTGAATTCAGGGCGTCTTTCTGAGGTTGAAGTCGGCTATCGCCCTTTCCACCACGGAGATTATTGCATCATCAAGTTCATCCTGGGCACCATCCCTCACAACCGGGATGTTGTCGCAGTATATGACCTCGAGTCCAGCCTCAAGGGCGTCCTTCGTTGCAACGTCAACTGCAGCGGCCTTGAGTTCAGTTAGCATCACATCAGCGTCCTCTATGTACCTTTCAATGTCCCTCTGAAGCAGTGGCCTGTTTGAGAGGTGTGGTGTGGTGCCCACAACCCTGCAGCTGTACTCTGATTCAAGATATTCAACCAGGAGGTCCTTCACTGAGTCAGGGGCTGTTGTTGCAAAGAGCACATTCTTACCCTCAATCTCACCCAAGGGCTTTGGTCTGAAGACAGTTGTTATAACCTCAGCTTCGGGGTTTATGGATTCAATGAAATCGACTATCTCCCTGACCTTTTCATCCCCTGCCATGGGCTCCTCGCACATGGTGACTATCACAAGGTCCGCAAGTCCAATCCTGAAGGGTCCGAAGAAGTTCTTTATGTTTATAAGTGGCTGGTTTGCACCGACAAGTACTATGTGGCGGTTTGATTTCACCGGAGGGATGGCTGCACCGCTGCCCTCAAGGATAACAAAGTCTGCGTCCAGTCTGTTGGCGGTTTCAGCGCCACGCTTCATGTTTGTTATGAAGACATCTCCCACCATACCTCCCCCGCATCTTCTGCAGCCAACGGTGAGTATCCTGCTCATGAGTGCATCCTCCCAGTGGTCAGAGGCTGCATGCACACCCTTATCTGACTGCTCCATGAGAAACTCGGGGGTTATTTCGATCCGGTCGCCATGGACGATCTCGGGTTCCTCGGGACCCCCACGGCCCATAGCAACGACACAGGGGTTGTACTGGCGTTCGTGGATCAGTCGGGCGGCATAGGCGGATACTGCAGTTTTACCTATCCTCTTACCCGTGCCCAGTATCTTGAGTGAGGGTTTCTCAAGTATGTCATACTCTGTCAGGGGCTGGAATTCGAAGTCCGGGCCCCTGTAGACTGCACCCTCACCCAGGACAACTGAGGCTATCCTGAACCTCTTGGAGTAGTCAAGGACAGGTTCATCACTGAGGTCCATGACGGTATCTGCACCATACTTTCTTATGAGTTCTCCTATGAGTTTGTAGGGGATCCTGTGGGGGTCATCCCCGAAGTGGACCGGTCTGCCCATTATTTCAGTGTATTCCTCAGGGGAGGATGTCCTGAGCTTCTCTGTCCCACCAATAAAGATCAGGGCCTTCACATCAATGTGCTCCATTGAGTCAAGGGTTTCAACTGCTGCTCTTGTCACAGGCAGGTAGTGCTCTCCATCAACAAGACAGATCATGGTTTCTGTGGCCTTCATAAACAAACACCTGTTATAAATAACTCTGTTATAGATATGGGATTGGTGCTATTAAAAATAGGCGGCAAGTACTGATAAGAATAATACGGGTATAAGTAATAAATATGTGGCTGGCACCACTGCTGACTAACTGGAACTGGCGGTTCTTGCTGGCATGTAGGAGGTTATTTTACTTTGCCTCGAGCCTGGCCTCCATCTTGACGACTTCTTTCCTTGATCTCCTTGCAAGTTCTGAGAGGCCATTCACAACATTTGGTGGAAGATTGTTACCTTCTTTCCTGGCGAGGATCTCTGAGATGGCGCTTGAGAGCACAAAAATAGCGTACTTATGTTCGGCCTTGGTACGGTGGATGTGGTGGGGGCTGATGTTCAGGGAGAAGTACTCCTCGCATTCATCCTTTATATCATATCCATTCTCAAGGTACTTCAGAACATATACCAGAAATTGGTGCAGTTGTATCATTTCATCCTTATACATGGTTACCAGCCTCAGTCTCCTTATAAGTGTGTATTAAACTTATTATTTAAAAATTTTGGTCCATTAGATGCCCCCTAATCCAAATTAAGGAATGACCACAGATTAATATAAAAATTGCAAATGGTAGTCATATCCATGGGATGAATTCCAACCATCAACCAATGTTTAAGTGAAAGCATATAAATAAATGTTTATAACTGGAATTCTTCAAATTATTAAATGATCCGGTGTGCCCCCTAAATTCTTAAAAGGGAATGGCTCCATAAAACTAACCATTCGCCCTAACTTTTTCACTGGAGGATGCTGATGAAGATAACAGAATTTGATTACAGACGGATTTCTGAACTCGTTGAAAGAGCAAGGCTTGACGTCGATGATGTCCTTGGACCCGTGGCAGACATCATATCCATGGTGAGGGATGGAGGTGACGATGCCCTCAGGGAACTCACAGGGAGATTCGATGGAGTGACCGTTGAGAACTTCAGGGTCAGCAGGGAGGAGATAGAGGAGGCCCACAAAAACCTTGAACCCGGGGTGAAGGAGGCACTCAGGGAAGCCGCCAGCAACATTGAGGAATTCCACAGGATGCAGATGCCCTCAGGCTGGATGTCTGAGGTTAGACCCGGGGTCATGGCCGGCCAGCTGGTGCGCCCCATTGACAGTGTGGGCTGCTACATACCGGGTGGAAGGGCTGTGTACCCCTCAACGATACTCATGACCGTGATACCTGCAAGGATAGCAGGTGTTGAGAGGATAGTATGCTGCACCCCGCCGGCACAGGACGGCTCGGTACCCGACGCGGTTCTTGTGGCAGCCGACATGGCAGGGGCCAGTGAAATATACCGTGTTGGGGGAGCACAGGCCGTTGCAGCGATGGCCTACGGCACAGAGACCATCAGGCCCGTTGATAAAATCGTTGGACCTGGCAACATATTTGTAACCGCTGCAAAGAAACTGGTCTACGGTGAAGTGGACATAGACTTCCCTGCAGGACCCTCAGAGGTCCTTATAATCGCCGATGAAACTGCCAGTCCAGAGTACATCGCCCTCGAAATACTTGCACAGGCAGAACACGACCCCCAGGCTGCAAGCGTCCTTGTCACAGACTCCAGGGACCTTGCCCTTGAGGTGAAGGAGATGGTCCATGAAAACATTAAATACATGGAAAGGGCCAATATCATAAGGGAGTCCCTTGAAAGGTACGGGATGATAGTTTTAACAGCTGATATTGATGAGGCTGTGGACTTCAGCAATGCATACGCCCCCGAGCACCTTGTTATAATGACGGATTCTCCAGAAGAAACATTGGAGGGCATCCGTAACGCGGGATCCATATTCCTGGGGGAACTGTCCCCTGTGGCTGCAGGGGATTACGGTTCAGGCACAAACCATGTGCTGCCAACCTCGGGATGCGCAAGGATGTACTCGGGTCTCTCCACAGAATCCTTCATCAAAAAACCAACAGTCCAGAGGATAACCAAGGAGGGCCTCAGAAACCTCCAGGGCACCGTCCTGAAACTTGCAGAGTACGAGGGCCTCCATGCCCATGCTGAATCCTTCAGGAGGAGGCTGAGGGACTGATTGATGAAGGCAGATTAATCTGCTGAACTCTGATAATGCATGGTTTCATCAGAGACCTTAAATATTCACTTTAAACTGTTAGAGGTGATTTGATTGTTACTTGGAGATCTTAGAAGGACTCATTACTCAAAGGACATAGAACCGGAGATGGATGGAGATGAAGTCACGGTTATGGGCTGGGTCCATGAAATAAGGGACCTTGGAGGGATAATATTCGTACTCCTAAGGGACCGTGACGGGCTCATACAGATAACAGCCCCCAGTAAAAAGATTGAAAAGGACCTCTTCAAATCCATAAGGAAGCTCAAAAAGGAATCCGTGGTCGCCTTTGGTGGTACTGTGCAGGAGTCAGGCAAGGCACCGGGCGGATTTGAGATAATACCCTCCTTCCTCAAGGTACTTAACATATCAAAGCAGCCCCTCCCACTGGACCCAACAGAGAAGGTTAAGGCTGAGATAGACACAAGACTCGACGCAAGATTCCTTGACCTCAGAAAACCATCCGTAAGCGCAATATTCAAGATAAAAAGCAGAATGCTGCATTCAGTCAGGGTATTCCTTGAAGAACAGGGATTCCTCGAGATAAACACCCCAAAGTTAGTTGCATCTGCAACAGAGGGAGGTACAGAGCTTTTCCCCATAACCTACTTTGAGAGGGAGGCCTTCCTCGGCCAGAGCCCACAGCTGTACAAGCAGATCATGATGTCAACGGGCCTGGACCGTGTGTACGAAATCGCCCCAATATTCAGGGCAGAGGAACACGACACCCTCAGGCACCTCAACGAGGTCATATCAATCGACATCGAGGCATCCTTTGTTGACCACGAGGACGTGATGAAGATACTTGAAAACCTCGTGGTGAGGGTCATTGAAGACGTGAATGAGCACTGCACTGATGCCCTGGAAACCCTTGGAAGGACACTGGAGGTGCCTGAAACACCATTCGAGCGCCTGGAGTATGATGAGGCCGTTGAAATGGTTAACTCAAAGGGAGTTCCGATGAAACATGGAGAAGACCTCCCAAGAGCCGCTGAGAAGGCCCTGGGTGAGATCATGGATGGCTACTACTTCATAACATCCTGGCCAACCGCCATAAAACCATTCTATGTCATGCCAGACGAGGATGACCCTGAGAGGAGTCATGCATTTGACCTCATGTACAGGGACCTTGAGATATCCTCAGGGGCCATGAGGGTACACCAGCATGACCTCCTTGTTGAGAAGATAAAAAGACAGGGTCTTAACCCTGATTCATTTGAGAGCTACCTTTCAGCCTTTGAGTACGGCATGCCACCCCACGCAGGATGGGGACTCGGTGCTGAGAGGTTCAACATGACCCTCACAGGACTTAAAAACATAAGGGAGACGGTCCTCTTCCCGAGGGACAGGAGGAGGCTCACGCCGTAGGTGATAATTTGATGGGAGCATCCACAGGCCAGGGCTATGAAATAGCAAGGAAGAGCAGGGAGATAGTGAGGGAACTCATCTCCGAGGATATATCCTCGCTGGGTCCCGCTGAGGTGGCCATAGTTGAAAGGATAGTCCACTCCACCGCCGACCCGGAATATGCACGTATAACAGAATTCAGCCAGGGCTTTGTTGATGAGGCACTCAGATCCCTCAGGAGTTCAGGCGGGATACTCACAGACATTGAAATGGTCCGCGCAGGCATATCACATCCCTCCCGGTGCTACATAAGGGAACCCGCTGTGAGGGAGCTTGCAGAGAAAAGGGACATCACAAGGGCCGCTGCTTCAATGGAGTACGCCGCCAGCCAGGGATTCCGGGGGATCGTTGTCATAGGCAACGCACCGACAGCCCTCATGAAGGTGATTGAACTAACCCTTGAAGGCCTGATGGATGCCAGGGCCGTTATAGGTGTGCCTGTGGGCTTTGTAGGTGCTGCAGAGTCTAAAGAGGCCCTCAGAGGTACAGAAATACCTCATATGATAACCAGGGGTCCCAAGGGGGGCACACCAGTCGCAGTGGCGGCTGCAAACGCACTCATAGCATTATCCAAGGATAAAGAGGTTTAGAGGTTTTAAAAATGAAGTCAGAGGAACTCTTCAGAAGGGCCAGTAACGTCCTCCCGGGGGGTGTGAGTTCACCTGTGAGGAGGTTCGACCCCCACCCATTCTTTGCAGCGGGGGGCAGCGGATGCCTGCTTGAAAGCGTGGATGGTGAAAGCTACATTGACTACTGTCTGGCCTATGGCCCCCTCATACTGGGACACGCCCACCCACGTGTAGTTGAGGCTGTGAATGAGCAGATAAAAAGGGGGACAACCTACGGTGTTCCCACAGAGGGGGAGATAGAACTTGCAGAGGCCATCATCGAGAGGGTGCCATGCGCTGAGATGGTGAGGTTCACAAATTCAGGGACTGAGGCCACCATGGCCGCTGTGAGGCTTGCCAGGGCCTTCACAGGGAGGGACAGGATAGTTAAATTTGAGGGATCCTATCACGGTGCCCACGACTACGTCCTTGTGAGGCCGGGTTCAGGGGCGGCCACAGCACCTGATTCACCTGGAATACCAGTGGATACTGTCAGAAACACCCTGACGGTACCATTCAACCATGAGGAGGCAATGGCTGAACTCATCGAGGGGGCGGGTGAGGATATAGCGTGCATACTGGTGGAACCTGTCATGGGAAACATAGGGTGCATAGAACCTGAAAATGGTTACCTGCAGTTCCTGAGGGACATAACACGTGAAAATGATATCATCCTCATATTTGATGAGGTGATAACCGGATTCAGGCTTGCACCAGGGGGTGCCCAGGAGTACTACAGGGTTGAACCCGACCTTGTAACCCTTGGAAAGATAGTTGGAGGCGGCTTCCCAATGGGGGCACTGGCAGGCAGAAGGGAGATAATGGAAAATATATCACCTGCAGGTAACGTCTACCAGGCAGGTACCTTCAACGGGAACCCTGTATCTGTAACTGCAGGTCGTGAGACCCTCAGACTCCTTGATGGGAGGATGTATTCTGACCTTGAGAGGAAGGGGTCGACGCTGAGGGCTGGTCTCAGGGACCTCCTCTCTGACCTGGACCTTGAATACCAGGTCACCGGGCCAGCATCAATGTTCCAGTTATACTTCACAGGGGAGGAGGTCAGGAACTATGGGGATGCTAAAAAATCCGATACAGTGCTCTTCATGGAGTACTTCCATGGCCTGCTTGAGAGGGGGGTATTCATACCACCGTCCCAGTTTGAGTGCTGCTTCATATCGGCTGCCCATGAATCAGAGCACATAGAGGCGACCCTTGAAGCTGCCGAGGAGGTTCTCAGCGGCCTTAAAAATTAATTAATTTTTTTGACTGAAATTTTCAGAATCAGGTGAATTTTACTGCTATGAAGAAGTAGAGGAAGCATATCACAACAAATATCAGGAGTGCCATGACAGCTGTCTTCAGGAATCTGCTGTTAAGGGCGTTCCCCTCACGTTCAGCCAGGAACTCCCTCTGCTCACGCACCTGCGATATGAAGCTCTCTGCCTCCACACCTCCACCGGTCACCAGGTTGCTGTCAATGATCTCCTCATCAAGGAGCTCGTTAACTATCTCCTTCTGTTCCCTCACATCATCGATTATTCTCTTCTCAGCAACGAATTCCATGAGGGACCATTTCCCGGTTTTTATCTCTTTGGGGGTTCTCTCCTCATTTTCTATGCTCCTTGAAAGATCCTCAAGGAGTCTAATCCTTTTATCTTCATCCTTGATTTCACTTTCGGTAGCTTCCGGTTCCTCATAGAACTTCTCGAGTGTATCATAGTATTCAAGTGAACCCCCACATTCACAGGACGAAAAATCAGCTGGACTCTCTCCCTCCTGGAGATGATAGTAACCCCCGCATTCTGTACATATGAGGTAGCCCCTGGTTTTTGCAGTGTTCTCATTGGACAACTGTATCCCCCAACACTACTATTTACATTATAATAATTAAGTTTTGTGTATCATTCAATGAAATTCATTGAGGACCATTAATATTAAATGGAAAAAAAGAGGGGGGTTAATCAGTTGCCCACCCTTTCAAGACCCGTTGATATTAGGAACTGCACAACAGCGCCCTCAGGCACAACGACGATGTTTCCCTGCTGGTACTGCTGTAGACCGGCATTCACCATTGCAAGGTACTTTGAGCGGTCCTTTGTTGCGTTGAATATGGCCCTCATGAGTGACTGAATTGCCACACCCCTGGATGAGCCCTGCTGCTGTTCCTCCCTGAGGAACTGTATGCTGTTTCCTGAAACATAACCCTGACCCTCAACGTAGACGGGTCCTATGGACTGCAGTATGCCGTCAACAGCCTGGGGAGTTACTATGACCACTATATCCGTTTTTATGCCTGTATTGTATTCCACTATTTCCTGTGCGAGTCTGGCACCCCTTTCGGTGTCATTCTCCCAGAGGGCATCATGCAGGAGCCACCTGCTGACGCCCTGGGCCCTTAGGGATGCAGGGGACTGTGCCGTGGGGTGGGCCATGTTGTGTGGGTACACAGCCGTCACATTGGTTATGTTACCCTCATTCATGGTTATTATGAAGGCCATGTCAACGGCACCTATGCCGGGCCTTGGTTCACCGGGATCCGCACAGAGCAGCAGCACATGCTTCTCTCCCACAAAAACGTTCTGGGAGTTTGTGATGTAATTCTCATACGTCACAACGGAAAGTCCGAGGATTACGATGAAAAGGCCGATTATTATCTTATTCTTGGTATCCATGGTTCTACCTTCCTTCAGTGATTTTTTTAATGTGTGTCTTTAATGTGTGTCAGCAGGATCACTAATTAAAAAATTTCATGTTTATATTATTTTTCCGTTAACCTAAATTTTCTTATGCAGAAGACATTTATATATTTATTCGCCGTCATCTATTAAAAAGCTGAATCTTATAATACTCATGACCATATATTAATCTTGCTGCCTGCGCCGTAACTCTCTAAGACCTGATCATGGAATATGGAGATAAGCCTGTGAAATGTATGGAAGTGAGGGTGGAGCCATGAGGATAGTGGCTGGTGTCGGTGAGAACAGGAACATGGAGAGGGCTGCATCCCTCGCGGACTTTGAGGTTGACCTGGTCCACTCAGAGGAGGAATTCATAGAGGAACTCAGAAGGGGTGCTGCTGCCTACGTGAGGGGGTCACTGCCAGCCGCAAATATAATGGCAGAACTCAAAAAAGGCGGGCCACTGAACAGGGCTTCATGGATAGAGGTGGGTGCTAATGGATTTCTGCTCGCCCCCGTGGGTATAGATGAGGGAAGGACAGTGGATGATAGATTCAAAATCGCTGTTTCAGCCTCTGAATTTCTCCGGAAAACCGGAGAAGAGCCCAGAGTCGGCGTGATATCAGGGGGAAGGAGGGGGGACCTTGGAAGGTCACCAGAGGTTGACAGGTCAATCCATGAAGGCGAATTCCTCACATCAATGATAAAGGATAAATATAGGGTGAGGCACTACCATATACTGATAGAGGAAGCCGTGGCTGATGGCTGTAACGTCATCATAGCACCCGATGGTATAACAGGCAACCTCATATTCAGATCACTGGTTCTGGTTGGCACCGCCAGGAGTTACGGTGCAGTTGCTCTGGGATTTGACGGAATTTTTGTTGACACATCAAGGTCACAGACAGCCGAAGGCTATCTCAGGGCGCTGAAATTCGCCCACTGGCTTGCCAGAGGATGGAATGAAGATAATGAATAATAGGACCGTTAATCGTATTAATTAAATTAATATTAACTGACCGGATGAACAAAAATTATGATCAGGTAGATTTGAAATGTCACCATTAAAGCCCCTTTACAAGCTGTACGAATGGTACATATCGCGCAACCTCAGAAGGGACAGAATGCCAAGACATGTTGCCATCATCATGGATGGTAACAGGAGATACTCAAAGCTGCAGGGCAGTATGAACCCCATAGAAGGCCATAAGAAGGGCATAGAAACCCTCGAGAAGGTCCTGGACTGGTGCGTGGACCTCGGGATAGAAATAGTAACGGCGTACGCCTTCTCAACAGAGAACTTCAAGAGACCAGAAAAGGAGGTTAAGGGTCTCATGAAGCTCTTCAGGGAAAACTTCGAGGCCATAGCAAGCAATGAGAAGATACATAAGAACAGGGTCAGGGTCAGAGCAGTCGGAAAACTTGAACTCCTCCCGGAGGACGTCAGAAGGGCCATAGAGATCGCTGAGAAGTCAACAGAGCAGTACTCAGACCGCCTTGTGAACATAGCCATAGGATATGATGGAAGGCAGGAGATAGTTGACGCCACAAGAAAGATTGCAGAGGATGTTAAGGCGGGTTTGATAGACCCGGAGGACATAGACGAGGACATGATAAACAGAAACCTCTACACTGCAGGTCTGGAGGACCCGCACCTGATAATAAGGACCAGTGGCGAGGAAAGACTCAGTGGCTTCCTGCTCTGGCAGTCATCCTACTCTGAACTCTACTTCTGCGACAGCCTGTGGCCTGAACTCAGGAAGGTAGACTTTTTAAGGGCCATAAGGTCATATCAGCAGCGTGAGAGAAGGTTCGGCGTCTAGCACAGCCCCTTGATTCATGGGAGGTATGTAGACGTTATCCATATCAATCACTGATTATGGGAGGTATCATCATTATAGACGTTCACTGTCACCTTGACTTCAAGGACTTCAACAGGAACCGTGAAGAGGTCATCGAAAGGGCCAGGAGTAAATTGAGGGCTGTTATAGATTCAGGGGTTGGTCTCGGGGGTAACAGGAGGGCCCTTGAACTTGCATCCCTCAACCCAGGTTTCATATACCCTACAATGGGGTTCCACCCGGTTGATGCATCAAAGGCAAGACAGGACCTTATAGGGGAGGTTGTCTCGCAGATAGAATCAAATATTGACCTTATAGTTGCAGTTGGGGAGACAGGCATGGACTTCCACCACACCCGTGATGAGGAGGGTAGAAGAAGGCAGGAGGAGACCTTCAGGGTATTTGTGGAACTCGCAGCTGAACATGAAATGCCCCTGGTGGTCCATGCAAGGGACGCTGAGGAGAGGGCCCTTGAAACTGTCCTTGAATACAGGGTACCCGAGGTAATCTTTCACTGCTATGGTGGAAGCATTGAAACAGCCCGCAGGATACTGGATGAGGGATATTACATATCCATCTCGACACTTGTGGCATTTTCAGAGCACCACATGGAACTTGTGAGGGCAATCCCCCTTGAGGGCATGTTAACGGAGACAGACAGCCCCTACCTTTCACCCTTCAGGGGAAAACGTAACGAGCCAGCCTTCGTGGAGGAAGCTGTCAGGGCGATAGCCAGAATCAAGGACATGGACCTTGAGGATGTTGACAGTATCACAACAGCAAATGCAGAAAGAGTGTTTGGTTTATAGGACTCCCGGGGCTGAGAGTCCCATTATTTTTTCTCTTTTAGAGTTCATCAGCTTTGAGTCTATTTTCAAACTTCAGCAGGGTCATTCTCCGTGAAAACCTCCTTCGCTGCAAGCACAGCATTTATGGCTGCAGGGAAACCCGCGTATACGGCCATCTGTATCATGACCTCTATGATCTCATCCTTACTGCAGCCAGCATTTAGGGCTCCCCGCACATGGCTCTTCAGCTGATCATCGGCCCTCAGTACTGTGAGGGCGGCAAGGGTCAAAAGTTCCCTTGTTTTAAGGTCAAGCACGCCCCTGGAGTAGACATCTCCGTATGCAAATTCAGCAACAAAGCGTGCAAGGTCCGGTGCAACATCCTCAAGTTCATCCCTGATGGCGGTGTAGGATTTCCTGTTCATTCTGTTGAGTATCTCCATTCCCCTCCTGTACCTCTCCATGGTTCAACCTCCACTGGTTTCATCATTCTTCGACTTAAAATTCCACATTAATTTATAGGATGACATCTATAAATAGGTCGGAGGAGGAAGGCCATGAGACCCTACGTTATACTCAACGCAGCCATGACACTTGATGGTAAGATTGCAACGGCAACAGGGAGCTCTGAGATATCTGGTGAGGAGGATCTCAGGAGGGTCCATGAACTCAGAAGGGAGTGTGACGCCATAATGGTGGGCATAAACACGGTGCTGGCGGATGACCCGCGCCTCACAGTCCACAGGGTAGATGCAGCCCCCGGGGATAATCCGGTCAGGGTTGTGGTTGACAGCATGGCCAGGACACCCCCCCATTTCAGGGTACTTAACGATGAGGCCCCGACGGTGATAGGTGTTTCAGAGAGCGCCCCGCCTGAGAGGGTTGCTGAGCTCAGAAAAAGGGCTGAAGTGGTTGTTGCAGGGACCCGGCGGGTCGATCTCCATCTTTTACTTGAACGGCTGCATGGTATGGGGATAGAGAGACTTATGCTGGAGGGCGGATCGACACTCAACTACTCCATGCTGACCGGTGGCCTGGTGGATGAGGTCCGGGTCTGCATAGCACCGATGATAGTTGGGGGCAGGGATGCCAGGACCCTTGTGGATGGTGAGGGTATAGATGAGATGGCAGATGCCATAAGACTTGAACTTAAACGGTCCTACACCCTGGGTGAGGACCTCATAGTGGAATACACTGTAAAAGGTTAGACGTGGTTTTCATGCTCGAGGACATATATGAGAGGATAGTAAGGATCAGGGAAGAGGGCTGCAGGGAATGCCTGAAGGTTGTCTGCAGGATGGATGATTTTCAGTTCAACCAGCTCATGTCAAGGCTTGAGCTTCAGATCGAGATAACATCAAGGTACAGTCCACCGGTGAGGCCCGCCCTGGACCCAATGATATCAACGGAGCTCGGTGTCTATCGTGGCGATGATGAGAACATAGGTAGACTCCTGGGATACCCTGAATGCTGCATCAGGAGTTTCTCAGAGAATACCCGGTACGCAATCGATGGGGAACATCTTGCAGAGGTCAGTGAACTTGATATCCCTGAGGGTAAATGTGCCATCATAATGCCATCGGGTTTCATACCATGCAGCCTCAGGTGCCAGGAGGCCTGGGAGAGGAAACTCATAGGCTTTGCAGACAGGGATGAATTCAGGAGGATACTTGAACTTGAGGATGAACTCATGATGAGACTCCCCCATTTCCACCTGGCATATGATGAATACTTTGAGAAGATAGTCCTCGAGTAAAAAAACTATTATTTTATGGGTGGCCCTGATCCATCCGAGCTTTCCAGAACACCCAGGTATTACATTCTAACAGCTAATTTTTAAAGTTGTTCATACTTTTAATCTTTTAATTAAGATTTAAATATCGGGCACTCTAAATTCTTTACGATTTTACATCAGTGAATTATGATAAAAGTCAAGGAGGTGAAAACATGAAGAGGTTTCTGTTAATTGCATTGATCCTGCTACTGATTTCAGTCCCATCGGTATCTGCAGCAGACAACAACACAACATCCAACACCACAGAATCAAAGATGCTGAAGGATACTGAGATGGTTGTGCTACTGACAGGCTGCGTTGTGGGCACGGTCGACCCCATAATGAATGAAGCCTACCGTAATGACCTCCTGCCCGCTGGCTACAACTTCACACTGAAGATCTACACCATGGACACCTTCAACATCAACTCAACGGCATCCACCCAGTTCAAAAACGACCTTAAAACTGTGGACATATTCTTTATCTTCACAAGACCCGGGTATCCAACGACCGGTATGAGTTACGGGACAGAATTCGATGCTCTGGTTGACCTGCAGGCCATCGCAGCCAGCCTAAAACCAGGAGCGCGGATATTCGTCCTGGGACCTGTGAAACCCAATATCACGGGTGTTAACGTGACGAACCTTCCAGCCTACGGGCCGGTGGCTGCGCCTGCACTCTCCCGTGAGAACATAAAGAGGACGCTCCTTGAGGTTCTCAGGCTCAGCGGAGCCGTGAACCTGACGGCTAATGATACAAAACTTGTGCCCGGGATGCAGGACTTCCTCTACCATCCGCTGGCACCGCAGGTCTACACAGACAGGGCACCCTACATGGACTGGTACATGAACACCACCCTCTACAGGCCAGGGGCCCCATGGGTGGGTGTGGCAATACTGAACCGGTACTACCTGTCTGGCAACATGGACGTCTATGAGACCCTCATCCAGAAGCTTGAATCCCGTGGACTCAACGTGATACCCTACTTCTACTGCTCAGACCCCATCGGGGCATCAAGGCGCTTCTTCATGGTCAACAACACTTCAGTCATCGATGCGCTTGTTGCATGTGTCCAGTTCGGGTACTGGCCAGACAACCAGACCATAACCTTCTTCACGGACCTCAACGTACCGGTACAGGGACCACTCCCTGTCTTCCTCCAGACATCCCTCGACGATTACATAAACAGCACACGACAGCAGGGACTCAGGGGCCTTGAATACTACTGGCTTTCAATGTTTGAGATGCAGGGACGTATAGAGCCCATCCTCATAGGCGGAAGCCGCATATCAGGTCCTGATCCACTGACAGGTGTCACCATCAAGGAGTACGTGGCCTATGAACCGGGTATAGACCAGCTCGTTAACCGCACACTCGCCTGGGTGAACCTCAGGAAGAAGGCGAACAGTGACAAGAAGCTGGCTATGGTCTACTTTGACAGCACCCATGATGAGGGAATGCCTGCAACCAACGGCCTCAACCTCTACAGGAGTCTCAGCAACATACTCCTCGCCATGAGGGCCGCAGGCTACAGCACCGGCAACGGAAACCTGACCGAGGAATACATCTATGAACTCATAAACAGGGCAGGCAGGAACCCCAGGAACATGACACAGACAGAACTCAGAAAACTCGTGGATGCAGGCTGCATAACCATACCGGTATCAGAGTACCTCAAATGGTATTCTGGACTGCCAGCATCACTCAGAGGACAGGTGGAAGCACTCTGGGGACCCGCACCAGGAAACATCATGATATACAATAACAGCATAGTCATCCCCGGCATCATGATGGGCAACATACTCTTGGCGCCCCAGCCGGTCTGGAAGTGGAACGGTACACTCAACAACGGCACACTGCCACCGACACACCAGTTCATAGCCTTCTACCTCTACCTGCAGAAGGGATTCGGGGCTGACGCCGTCGTCCACATAGGACAGCACGGGACACTGGAACTCCTTCCGGGACACGTGAATGCAATGACAGAGGACGACTGGCCAAACACCCTGATCGGTTCGATTCCAAACATACACCTGCTCAAAATGGAGGACCCTCTGGAGGCGGTCATAAACCCCACCAAGAGAAGGGCATATGCTGTCACGATCTCCTACCTCATCCCACCGGTCATGAGGACAGAGCTTTACGGTGTCTACCAGGAACTCTCAGATCTCATGGGATCCTACAGCACAGCAGAGGCATCAGGAGACACTGACAGAATGAACAGCCTGGAGTCCCTCATCAGGGATGGTGTGACGAGGGCCGGACTTGAGGTAAGGCTCGGTGTGAACAGCTCCACAGCCTTCAGTGTCCTCAGAGACAGGCTCCATGAGTACCTCGAGGAACTTTCAGGGATACTGACACCCTACGGCCTTCACACCTTCGGAGAACTGCCAGACAGTGAAACCCTTGAGAAATTCATAGACGCAATAATATCCTTCGACCCTGCAAACAGGACAGCCAGAAGGGATGAGATAAGGAACCTTCTGATTATGAGCGCCAGTAATGAGATGAACTCACTCCTGAGGGCACTTAACGGTGAATTCATACAGCCAGTATCAGCAAGAAGCCCGGTCATCAACCTGGAGACCCTTCCAACGGGCCGCAACATGTACACCTTTGACCCCTCATCAATCCCTGACCCCGCAGCAGTGGTCATAGGATCAAGGGCTGCCGAGGAGATGCTGAAGCGCTACAGGAATTCCAGCGGTGGAAGGTACCCTGAGACAGTGGCCGTGGATATAGGTGATGTGATATCAACTGGCGGTCAGAGCATAGCAGCGATATTCTACTTCCTGGGAGTCAGACCCATCTATGAGAGCGGAGCCCTCATAGGTACAGAGATCATACCCCTCAGTGAACTTGGAAGACCGAGGATAGACGTTGTGATAAGTGACTTCCACAACTTCCGTGGAGCAATCCCTGCCACCATGGACGTAATCGACAATACAATAAAGAGGATAGTGAACCTCAACGAGTCATCTGAGATGAACTATGTGAGGAAGCACTACCTCGCAATGAAAGCAGGCATCTACGCTGAACTTGTCGCAGCAGGGATGAACACTTCCGAAGCGGATGCAAATGCGGATAGACTTGCAAGGACAAGGATCTTCGGACTTCCACCCGGTGCCGACCCCCATGGAGCAGGTGTTGACAGGATACTCTGGTCAAGGGACGACTGGACTCCAGAGCAGCTTGCTGAGACATACCTCAGCTACTACTCCTATGCCTATGGAAGAGATTTAAATGGAGTCCAGAGCCCGAAACTCCTGGAGTCACTCCTGCGCACAGTTGACACCACCATGGTCATAATGCCCTACAGGGCACCCGGTGAGGGCACCTGCCTCTACAGGGTCTCAGTCACCGTGAACTTCATGGTGAACTACCTCACAGGGAGGAACATAAACAGCTACATTGCAAGGACAGCCTACGGTACACCCCTGATAAGGACACTGCAGGAGTCAACCTACGATGACCTTGCGGTGACACTGCTCAACCCGGTCTGGGTACAGGGCAAACTCCGTGAGGGGCCATCTGGAAGTGCTTCAATAGCACTGCAGGTGAGGGACCTGTTCACCAGCGACGCCCTGGTGGATGTGGCATCCCCTGATGTCTGGAGGAGAATAGCAGACACTTTCCTCTTTGACAGCTCTGTAAGGTCACAGTTTGATCCATCAGCCCTCCAGATGATTGCAAGGTATGTGAGGCAGGCCCATACCAGGGGTCTTGTATCCCTTTCACAGGAGGAACTTGTAGCCATCTCAGAGATGCTCGGTGAGAAATCCGGCTCTGATGGAAATGACCAGGGAACCACCACAACACCACATGGCGGTACAACCGGCGGTTCAGCCACATCAGGCGGAAGAACAGGCACTGGGTCCCCAGGGCTATCTCCAGGTGTATCAGGTGCCATATCCATGGATTCACAGTCCAGCGGAGCAGCATCAGCTTCTCCGGGTGAGGGACAGGAGAGGGCAGGACGCTCCTATGAGATATCAACACCCACGGCTGCGAAATCATCAGGCACCCAGCTATACGCCATTGCAGGCATAATCGGGCTATTCTGTCTCCTCGGAGTGGGCTACTACTTCGGTCCCATGAGAAAATAAATTCTATTCCTTTTTATTTTTTGGCTCTAAGAACCGAACTAATTCTTACGCATTATGTGACTTACCTAATAAGTGTACTAGCTCTGAATCTTCTAGGTAAAGACTTTTGGTGGTTTACCTAAATTACACTGAATTAGGAGAACCTTCTGAAAAGATGCGGCCTGAGACCTGCCTCCATCAGCACCCGTCTGTCGTCCTCTGTTAAGTCTGATTCACTGGTAGGTGGTACTGGTTTACCCCTCCTTGCAAGGATGACACCACCACGCCTCTGGGCCCCCAGGAACTTCCCGGCATCGCCGTCCACTATGAGATAACCATCCCTCATGTCTATACCCGAGAAATCGTCACAGTCCCCCTGGATGATGACGGTACCTCCACTCAGGAGCGCCCCGGTATTCTTACCTGCATCACCCATAACACGGACGGTTCCGCGCCTCATGAGTATCCCGGTTGAGAGATCAACGTTACCGTGGTGGATTATCTCCACATCAGCATCCAGCCGGGCCCCCAGGGTGTCCCGCACATGACCGTCATCTATGACCATGCGTCCAGGTTCAAGGGTCACATTCACGGGTTCAGCTCTGAGACCATTCATGAGGATGTCCGTGACTGACATGAACTTTTTGTAGCCCCTCCTGTCGGATCTGACCTCAATGATGTTTCCTATGGGGTCCCTGACTTCACCCTTCACGTATATGGTGCCTGAGACCATGCTTATGCCCATCCTGGTGTCAACGTCCCCCTCCACGGTAACAACCCCTGCATCCATCACACCTCCGCCGCCCCCGAAGTAGGCGAGGTCGGCGCCCATGCTGGAGGCCAGCCTGTGTCCGGTGTCACCCCTCACAATGACCTCTCCTCCATCCTTGAGGTGTTCAACAACCTCCCGGAAGGTGTGGCTGGTTCCTGGAATCCTCTCATCAGGGTCCAGCTTTTCACCACGGTGCTGCCAGTAGAAGTTGTAGGTAAAATCAGCTATGCAGTCAACCGGACCGTCGGGTTCGATCTCAATAACTTCCCTTTCATCCCTCCTTCTGCCAAGGAATCCGAACATATATGCACCTCCATTATCAGATTTCCACCCCAACTGATAAATACATCTCCCATAAATATTTCTGTGTGGTATTCCAGGAAGAGGCGCTGGGATAATTTTCCGGTGGATGTTCTCTTTGTGGATCTCGGGAGATGATATGTTGCCTGAAAGGAGTGAATTACTCAGTTTCCTCTCAGAACTTGGCGTTGATACAAGGTTTGTGAGTGTAACGCCGGGCGAGGTCCTCATAAACAACCTGAGGTTCTCCAGGTTCTCCAGGAGGAGGGAGGAGCTATTCAGGGAGAGGTTCCCTGATGTGGATGTTGTGAGGTCCAAGGTGTTCCAGAAGATATGTTCAAGGGCCTCCAGGGTACTCTCCTCGAACCTCAGACCACGCTCAGAGGTGAGGATCGATGCAGAGGGTGAGATGGCCACCGTACTCCACATCATACTTGAGCCCTACACGAGGAAGTACGGTATAGGGATCGGTGAAGGTGATGTGAGGGTGCTCCCGGGGACCCTTGACCACTCCATTGCAGCTGCAGTCGAGGATATGCTCTCAGGTGAAAGGATAGGGTATCACCTTAGGTCAACACCCCTCCGGATATACCCTCTATCAGGGGTCCCTGCAGAGTGGATTGAAGCCTGGAGGGGCACCAGGATCGAGGTAACAGGAAATCCACTGGTTAAGGAGTTTCTTGAATTCTTTGATGGGAACATCCCCCAGTTCAGGGATAAGATGAAGAGATCCCTCGAATATCTCGGGGAGCTTCCTGAGGCCTGGGGTGGACCACAGTCCCCTTACTAGATCCCCACATCCGGAGTCCTATGGAGCTCACTGACTGCTGGCAGTGTCATCTAGTTGATGGCTGATACCTAATTTACCCTTCAGAGACTGTGAATAAAAAAAGGGTTATCTTTATGGGACTATGAGAACTGGAAGAGTGACGTCTGTTTTTCTTTGGGCTTCTTATCATCTGAACTGCCGGATGATTCATCCGGGGATCCATCATCCCTTTTAGAGGATTTACTGGGTGTCTTTGCGGCTTTATCCTTTCTGGATTTATCTGCCCCCTTATCTTTCTCCTGACTGTAAAGGGGCCCCACTTTAATTTCAGCTTTCCTGGGGGTTTTCTTCCTTTTAGGCGCCTTTATCTTTCTCTTCCGGAACAGTTTGATCTCCTCGTCTCTAAGCTCCAGGAATTCACTTATATCATAGGCCATTTCATCATTCTCAAATAGGATCTCCATGTATGGGAACATTGAGATTGCGACCTTCGGTGAGATGTGCATCTTTCCAGCCATCTTGGCCGCGACACTGTCCCTGAGGCTCCTCTGTTTCCGGGTTTTCCCGAGTATCCTGAAGGATGATGAACCTGTGTAGCGGACGAACTTCCGGTAGGTCTTATCCTTTGCAAGGGCAACCCCTGGCCCCATGAGTTCGGAGGCGTAGCGCCAGTAGGTGTAGTTCCTGGTTCTCACGGCTCGCCCGAAGAATATGTCTGCACGTGAGAGCATATCATAGGCCCTGCTGATCTCATTTGGCTTCTCATATTCCCTGGGAACGTTCTCTGCGATGAATTCAAGTACAAGGGTGGGGTCATCATCCACCCTCATGGCCTCCCTGACCTTTGAGACGTCACGGCTCTTGAGGACGGCCCTGACGGCATCAAAGAGGTTTGAGGTGGCATCCTTTTCTCCCATCTTCAGGAGCTCCTCACCGATGCGCTCCTCACCCTCTGCCATGGCCTCAAGGTCGTTGATGGCTGAACGCAGGTCACCACGGGACCTTTTTGCCAGTTCCCTGAGCACATCATCGGGGCACTCTATACCCTCAGCACGGCATATCCTCCTGAGGGCTGCTGCTATGGATGATGTGTGGACCTTTCTGAGGTTTAAGACCCTGCATCTGGGCTTTATGCTCTGCAGCCTCTTGCTGTAGGGGTCGTTTGCTGTGAGGACCATGGGATGTCTGCTCTCCTTTATGATCCTGTTTATTGCCTGGACACCTCCACGGTCCTCATTCCCGTGGATCCCATCAACCTCATCAAGGATGATGAGCTTCAGGTCATGGTTGAAGAGGGAGCGGGTCGCTGATGCCTCACCGGCGCTCCTCATAAGGGCGTCCTGGGAGCGCCTGTCACTGGCGTTGAGTTCAAGGGTATCAGAGAACTCCTTTCCTATGATGTGGGCGAGGGTTGTCTTCCCGGTCCCGGGGGGTCCAACCAGGAGGAGCGGCTTCTGGGGCTTCCCTGCCTTCCAGGCTTTGATCCACTCCTTTATCTCAGCTATGACCTTCTGGTTCCCGACCACCTCATCGAAGCTCCCTGGCCGGTATTTCTCTGTCCATGACATTTACTGTACCTCTTTAGGCGTGTTCAAGGAACCTTGCAAGGAGGGCCTCAAGCTGTATCCTGGGATTGGCGCCCTCCCTTATCCTGAAGTCGTATTCGCCGATGGCATCGATGAGGCCCACGTACCTATCACCATCAACCTCGCCCTCCATTGCCAGCCTTGAGAGCTCCTGATAGATCTGGGTGACCATGTCCTCCCCGCTTATACCCTGGAGAACCATGATCTCCCTCAGCATGTCCCTGGCCTCCATGAACTTACCATCAAGGATGGTCTTTATCATCTTCCTCACATCCTTTGGCCGGGCCCTTGACACGACATCGTAGATGCTTGACTCTGTTATCTTCTCACCGAGGGATGCGGCTGACTGGAGGAGGTTTATGGCCTTCCTGAGATCCCCCTCAGCGAAGTAGACTATTGTCTCAAGGGCATGGGCCTCGTATTCAAGGTTCTCCTTCTCTGCAATGTACTCCAGGCGTTTGATTATCTGGTGGCCCTTGAGGGGGAGGAACCTGAATATGGCGCACCTTGACTGGATCGGATCTATTATCTTTGAGGAGTAGTTACAGGAGAGTATGAAGGAGGATGTCTTTGTGTACATCTCCATCTCCCTCCTGAGGGCGTGCTGGGCGTCCTTTGTCATGTTGTCCACTTCGTCGAGGAATATTATCCTGAAGGGGGCGCCCACGGGTTTTAGGCGGCAGAAGTTCTTTATGCTGGTCCTCACGGTGTCTATACCCCTGGCGTCTGATGCGTTGAGTTCAAGGAAGTTCTGCCTCCAGTACTCACCGAGGATCTCCCTTGCAAGGGCAAGGGCTGCTGTTGTTTTACCGACACCAGCTGGACCCGTGAACATGAGGTTTGGCATGCTTTTCTCTTCGACGTACCGCTTTAGACGTGGTATTATGTGTTCCTGGCCTACTATATCATCAAGTTTCTGTGGTCTGTACTTCTCTACCCAAGGTCCGTTCATAATGATCACCGATAAGGTTTAATGGAGTTTTCACTGTCCATGGACCGGCGGATCCATCAACGGTGTTTATTTTTCATGGACTGGACCGGTATAGTTCTGTCATCCATCAATATAGTTAATTATCATGGGGACCTTAATCCCTGTTAAGGACCCTTTTCAGGGCGTCTTCCATGACATCCAGGGGCGGGTCCCTCCCGGTCCAGATCCTGAAGGCCTCAACGCCCTGATAGAGGAGCATACGGATCCCTGAAACCGGGATGGCTGACGCCCTCTCAGCCTCTCTCAGGAGGACCGTCCTTTGAGGGTTGTACACGAGGTCATGGACCACCAGACCCTCATGCATGAGTTCAGCCCCCACCAGTGGCCTGTCATCTGTGTGGGGATGCATGCCCACCGGCGTGGTGTCTATGAGGATATCAGCCGATTTCACAGACCCCTGGATAAGTTCATAGCCCCCGTATGATGCCTCAAAGCCCAGTTTATCAGCCATATCCTCTGCAAGGAGGCGGGCCTTTTCAGGGGTCCTGTTCAGTATGGTTATATCCGAGGCCCCCTTCTCTGCAAGCTGGAATGCACAGGCCCTTGCAGCCCCACCCGCCCCCAGTATAAGGACGGATGAACCCTCAACGGATGTCACCTCTTCAAGGGCCCTTAAGCACCCTGAGGCATCGGTATTGTATCCCCTGACGGTCCCGTCATCGAATTTCAGAGTGTTAACGGCACCTATCAGGGCCGCTGTCCCATGGATATCATCAATGTACTCCAGGACGGCCTCCTTGTGGGGTATTGTCACATTCACACCCTCAACCCCAAGGGCCCTCAGGCCCTCAACCGCTGCTTTCAGGTTCTCTGGCTTCACAGGGAATGGTACGTATATCCAGTCCATACCAAGGCTCCTGAACGCCGCGTTGTGCATTATGGGCGAGAGGCTGTGCCCCAGGGGATGGCCCATGATTCCGGTTACATGTGTTTTTCCAGTTATCAGTTTATCACCCCGGCATTACAGGCAAAGAATCTCTTCGGGTTTAGATGCTGCACCGGTCAGTATAGAATCTGATTTTTTTTCTCATGGTACTTACAATATTTATTTACCATCAGCGATAAATATTGTTGCCATAGGTTACCTATAATCCAGGGGAGAGTGTGACATGCTTGCAAAGCAGAGATTCGTACTTGATACAACGGCATTTACAGATAACCAGCTGCGAGAACTGCTGGGTGATGGCGACCTCAACCTCTCGGTTGACAGGATGCTTGACCTCATAGCGAGAAGCAGGATAAAACTCAACATAAGCTGTCACATGCCTCCCATCACCTACAAGGAGTTCACAGATTACATGACACGCTACGACTGCCCGGAGGAGACCCTTATAAAGGCCGAGACATGGATAGTTAAGAAGACACCCAACCGCTACGACACACAGATACCCTCCCAGATATTCTATGAATACGTCCATGATATACGGGAGAGGATGAACAAGGGCCTCAGGATCTCAGAGACCCTGCTCTGGGAGGCAGGCATACAGTCCATCATAATGGCCTCCCGTGACGTCAAGAAGACAGAGATCGAGAGCGAGGTGCTTGGAAAGGCCATAAAGGACCTCAGGAAGAAATACAGATCAGCCCTCCGCAAGGGAACCCTTGACAGTGCCCCCGACCTTGATGTGCTGCTCCTTGCCAAGGAACTGGGGGCAGGGGTCGTGGCGGCCGATGATGGTATAAGGGTCTGGGCTGAGCGACTGGGTCTGAGGTTCCTCAATGCCACATCCTTCCCCAAGATGCTCAAGGAATACCTTAAATATTATGAATGATGAACCTCTCATCATCCCCTTTATCATTTTTACTGGAGGAATTGCTGTCATGGATATATCAAGACCGAGAGGAACAAGGGACTTCCTTTTCGCTGAAATGAGGAACAGGAAAGAGGTTGAAGGTGTACTCAGAAGGACATTCGAGACCTATGGCTACCATGAGATCAAGACACCAATATTTGAGGAACTCAAACTCTTCACAGTCAAATCCGGTGAGGAGGTGGTGAACCAGATCTACCACTTCACCGATAAGGGCGGCCGGGAACTGGCCCTGAGACCTGAACTCACAGCACCCGTGGCAAGGCTCTACATGAATGAGATGCAGAAAAAACCGAAGCCAATAAAGATGTACTACTTCGGGAGCTGCTTCAGGTATGAGAGGCCGCAGGCCGGGCGCTTCAGACAGTTCTGGCAGTTCGGATGCGAACTCATAGGTGGAAGATCGCCCCTGGCAGAGGCTGAGGTGATATCCCTAGCATCTGAATCCCTCCATGAACTCGGCCTTGACGGATTCGAGGTCCACATAGGCCACCTGGGCATACTCCGCGGGATCCTCGGCAGGGAGGAAATCCCATCTGAACTCCAGGACAGGATAATGGGTGTCATAGACAAGGGCGACGTGGAAGAACTTGAAGCACTCCTAGGGGAGGTTGAGGTATCTGGAGAAAGCCGGGAACTCCTCATGAAGCTCATAGGTACACAGGGGGGCCCGGAGGTTCTGGACGATGTTGAAGAATACCTGGGGGGCTACAGTGAATCCCTGGAGGCCCTTGAAGAGTTCAGGGAACTCGTTGAGACCCTCCACTACTTTGGCGTGGATGACTACCATGTGAACCTGGGGATAGCAAGGGGCCTTGACTACTACACAGGGATAGTATTCGAGATCTACGTGCCGGAACTGGGGGCCCAGAAACAGATATGTGGCGGAGGGACCTACAACCTGGTTGAAACATTCGGTGGGGAGCGGGTCGAATCAACGGGATTCGCCTTCGGCTTTGACAGGCTCATGAACGCCCTGGGGATGGATGAGGAGAACATGAGGATGGTTGATGTCTTCGTGATACCCATACAGGACTCCACTGTCCCTGAGGCCATAAGGATCACCCAGGAGCTCAGGGCTGCAGGGGTATCCGCTGACCTCGAAGTCTCTGGCAGGAAGCTCAGGAAGGCCCTCTCACACGCTGACAACCTTGGAGCCAGGTTCGCAGTTCTGACAGGTGAGAGGGAAATCCAGGATGGTAAGGTGACGGTAAAGGATATGGAGAGGAACTCCCAGGAGACCCTGCCAAGGGATGAGATGGTTGATAAAATCAAAGGGAGATGTTAACATTTTACTTAATTTCAGACATAATATTAATGGCGAAGACCTCATAATTGCAGTTGCACAGGACCACGAGACAGGTGAGGTCCTCATGGTGGCCTACATGAACCGTGAGGCCCTCAGGAGGACCCTTGAAACAGGCACTGCCCACTACTGGAGCACATCCCGGGGTAAGCTGTGGCTGAAGGGTGAAAGCTCAGGCCATGTTCAGCGTGTGAAGGACGTTCTCGTGGACTGTGACGGTGATGCGGTTGTGCTGAAGGTTGAACAGGAGGGTGGGGCCTGCCATACAGGTTACAGGTCCTGCTTCTACCGCAGTATTGATGGAGATGAACTCAGAGTCAGGAAGGACGCCGTGAAGGTCTTTGACCCTGAAGAGATATACGGAGATGGTTAGATGAAGATTGTTCCAGATACAAGTGTTATTGTTGACGGCAGGATCACCGGGATAGTCCAGGAGGACGAGTTCAGGGGCAGCGAGGTGATCGTGCCCGAGGCAGTTGTATCTGAACTCGAATACCAGGCCAACCGTGGAAGGGAGACAGGTTTCAATGGCCTCGAGGAACTGAAGAACCTCCAGAAGCTCCACAAGGAGAATATAATATCCATGATATTCGTCGGGCGCCGCCCCACAGTGGATGAGATATCCCTCTCAAGGGGTGGTGAGATAGATGCCATGATAAGGTCCACGGCAAGGGAATATGATGCCCTCCTTATAACAAGTGACCGGGTCCAGGCCGAGGTCGGGAAGGCCCAGGGCCTCGATGTCTTCTACATCAAACCAGAGGTCCTGGAGTACGAGGAGCTGGAGATAAGCAAGTACTTCGATGAGAACACCATGTCGGTCCACCTCAAGGAGAATGTCGTTCCGATGGCCAAGAAGGGCCGGCCAGGGGAAATCCAGCTGGTTGAGATAGGTAAAAGACCGCTTAAACATTCAGATATAAGCAGGATGGCCCGTGAGATCGTGGAGAGGGCCAAGAGTGACTTCAAGAGCTTTATAGAGATCGAAATGGAGGGCGCCACGGTCGTACAGTTCCGGGAGTACAGGATATCCATTGCAAGACCACCATTCTCAGAGGCCTTTGAGATAACCGCGGTCAGGCCGGTGGCGAGGGTTTCACTGGAGGACTACAGGCTCTCAGACAGGCTCGTGGAGAGGCTGAGGGATACTGCCAAGGGGGTGCTCATTGCAGGTTCCCCCGGGGCAGGTAAGAGTACCTTTGCCCAGGCAGTGGCAGAGTTCTACAGCAGGGATATGAAGGCGGTTGTCAAGACCATGGAGTCACCCAGGGACCTCCAGGTTGGTGATGAGATAACACAGTATGCACCCATTGAGAGGGACATGCAGAAGACGGCAGACATACTCCTCCTCGTGAGGCCCGACTACACCATCTACGATGAACTCAGAAAGACCCGTGACTTCAGGATATTTGCGGATATGAGGCTCGCGGGTGTGGGTATGGTTGGTGTGGTCCACGCCACAAGGCCCATAGACGCCATACAGAGGATCCTTGGAAGGGTTGAGCTCGGCGTCATACCCTCAGTTGTTGATACAACAATATTCATCGAGGATGGGGAGGTTAAGGCTGTCTACGATGTCTCCCTCACCGTGAAGGTGCCCACGGGCATGCAGGAGGCTGACCTTGCAAGGCCGGTCATCGAGATCAGGGACCTTGAATCAGGGGAACTCATGCATGAGATATACACCTACGGTGAGCAGACAATAGTCATGGACGTCTCAAAGGCAGCCCCTTCAGGGCGCAAACCGTCAGCCCACAGGATAGCTGAGAGGGAGATCGAGAGGGAGTTCCGCAGGAGGATCCCGGGTGCCCGGGTCAGGGTTGAACTTGAATCTGATGAACGTGCCAGGGTCTGGATAGATGAGAAGTACATACCCCAGGTTATAGGTAAGAAGGGTAAGACCATTGAGGAGATCGAGAACAGCATAGGCATAAGCATAGGTGTGGAGCCCCTGGAGGAGAGGGAAATCGAGGAGACCCTTGAGGTCCCCGTTGAACTTGCAGGGAATTATGTGGTTCTAAACTTTGGCAAGGACGCTGTGGGGGTGTCCTTTGACATACTTGTGGATGATGAGTACCTCTTCACAGCCACTGTAGGAAAGAAGGGGACCATAAAGCTCAGAAGGGACATAGAGCTGGCTGACATCATAATGGAGGCCGTGAAGAACAGCATACCTGTGAGGGCCAGGGTCAGGCCAGAGGCTTGAGGGTGGTGTGATGAGGATAGGTGTCTCAACCCTTGCACTCACACCGTCCCCACTGGGGGAGATGCTGGAGTACATCGAGGCCCTTGGGGCCGAGTGCTGTGAAATCATATATGAGCACCCCCTCTCTGAGGTGGAGGTCACAGACTCCCACAGCCTGGAATTCACGGTACACGCCCCAATATCAGATATCAACATAGCGTCCCTCAATGACACTGTGAGGGAGGCCTCCATCAGGGAGGTTGAATCTGCAGTGGACCTTGCAGTTGAACTTGACTCCGACGTGGTGGTGGTCCACCCCGGCACAGTACCCTTCCTGGGGAGACCCTACAGGGACCTTATAGCCGAGAGGAACCTGGAATCCCTTGCAGCAATATCAGAATACGCATCTGACAGGGGTGTCGGCGTATACCCTGAGAACATGCCCCGCCTGGAGGGGCCACTTCTCCGGGAACTTGAGGAGCTCTGGGGTGTTGCAGAGGAGCTCGGTGTCATGGTGACCCTTGACGCGGCCCACGCAGCCACCATGGGTTACTCCACGGAGGAGATGGTATCAGCCCATGTGGGGCACGTCCACCTCTCTGACAACACGGGTGAGGTTGACAGTCACGACGCCCTGGGCGAGGGTTCACTGGACTTCCAGGCGCTCCTGGATGGTTTGAGGGGCGCAGGCTACACTGGAGTCCTCACAGTGGAGGTCAAGACACCTGATGAGGTCAGACAGAGTGTTGAGTTCCTGAGGAATATTATACCTTGAGGGGCCCCGGGTCCCGTGATGCCCGGGAGGCCTTCCGTGTTCCTGGGGAATATTCCGCTGGAGGGGTGCTGGTTTTCCAGGGAACTCTATCTGGGGTGTCAGCGCCCTGAAGGATTTCCCCTGGAGGGTCAGGGTTTGAGATAATTTTATTGATTAAGGTGATGGTTATGAAGATAGCAGTTATTGGTGGAACAGGAGACCAGGGCCTTGGACTGGCCCTGAGATTTGCAGTAGCAGGTGAGGAAGTAATTATAGGTTCAAGAGACGCTGAGAAGGCATCTAAAGCAGCCTCAAAGGTCCTTGAGATAGCTGGAAGGGATGACATCAGTGTTGAGGGTGCCACCAACCCTGATGCGGCAGCCTCTGCCGATGTGGTGGTGCTGACGGTTCCCCTCCAGGCCCAGATGGTCACACTGGCCTCAATAAGGGATCAGGTGAGGGACAAGGTCCTCATAGATGCCACGGTACCCATCGACAGCTGCATCGGCGGCTCAGCAGTCAGATACATTGACCTCTGGGAGGGTTCAGCGGCTGAGAGGGCTGCAAGGTTCCTCAGGGAGCAGGGCACAAGGGTTGCAGCAGCCTTCAACAACATAAGCGCCTCCGCCCTCCTTGAAGTATCTGAGCCAGTGGACTGTGACTGTCTGGTGGCATCAGACCACAGGGACGCCCTTGAAGTTGCAGCTGAACTTGCAGAGAAGATAGATGGTGTCCGGGCCATTGAATGCGGCGGCCTTGAGAATGCAAGGATCATTGAGAAGATAACCCCGCTACTCATAAACCTCAACATAAGGAACAGGGTGAGGAATGCGGGCATAAGGATCACGAACCTTCCAGAGCAAGAGTAATCGCTGCAGTCATCCATGGAAGACCCCTTTAACAGATGCAGCCATACACAAGTACTGATTAAAGTTGATTGAAATGGAGATACTGAGGAATACTGTTCAGAAGATAGCTAAGCACGCCATTGAGGCAATAGATAAGGTCGATGAAGCTGAACTTGAGATGATGATCTCAAAGATAATGGATGCAAGCTCAGTTTTCATAGTTGGAACCGGCAGGTCCGAGCTGATAGGAAAGGCCTTTGCAATGAGGCTTATGCACCTTGGATTCAAGGTCCACGTGGTTGGTGACGTTACAACTCCGGCCATAAGGGACGAGGACTGCCTGATAGCAATCTCAGGGTCCGGTGAAACCAAGACCGTCACACTGGCAGCTGAGACATCAAGGTCTGTGGGTGCAACGGTGGTGGCTGTAACAGCAACCCCTGAATCGACCCTCACGGGTTACAGTGACGTGGTTATATGCATCCCGAGCAAGACAAAGGAGCCCTGGAAGTACTACACCTCAGGTGTCCTCAGGGGAGAATATGATGACCTCACACCCATGGGGACCCTCTTTGAGGACAGCACCCACCTCTTCCTGGACGGCCTCATAGCAGAGTTCATGTCGATCCTTGGAAAGAGGGAGAAGGACCTCAAGGAGAGGCACGCCATAATCGAGTAGCTCAACCAGCACTCACGGGAGGTTTGAGAGTGGAGGGACAGCTCGGAGATGAGGTGGTCACCATAAAGGCCACATCCATCGCAAGGAGGCTTCATGGAAAGAGCCACTACGGTAAGATGTATGAGGACAGACTTCAGCTTTCACTTATTGAGGCGGCCTACCTCATGGAGAGGGGTAAGCTCAAACTCATGAAGGACGATGATGAGGTGTCCCCTGAGGAATTCATATCCCTCCTCGGTGAACGGGGACTCTACAGCAAGTATCTTGTCTACAGGGATCTCAGGAACAGGGGATACATAGTTAAAACAGGTTTCAAGTATGGTGCAGAGTTCAGACTATATGAGAGGGGAGGGGCTCCCGGCAGGACCCACTCGGCCTACCTTGTGAGGGTGATCTCAGAGAATGACACCATCCACGCCCTTGACTTTTCAAGTTATGTGAGGGTGGCCCATGGGGTTAACAAGAAGCTCCTCATGGCCTTCCTCGACGATGAGGAGGACATAACCTACTACCTTGTTGACTGGATAAGACCATGATCTGGCTACTCTGACGGCTTAAGCAACAGAAATGACTTAATAACGGTGATATGATTGATAGACCCTTGGGGATCAGCAAAGCTTGAATACCAGGATCTTATTGAGAACTTCGGCGTCAGACCCTTCAGTGAGGTCCTTGACGAAGTACCCGAACCCAGCTGGCTCATGAGGCGGGGCATAATCTTCGGGCACAGGGACTATGAGAGGATAATCAGTGCCATGAAGAAGGGTGAGGACTTCGCGGTTGTAACAGGGATGATGCCAAGTGGAAGGATGCATATAGGCCACAAGATGATCGTGGATCAGCTCAGATGGTACGACAAGATGGGGGCCGAGATATTCATACCCATAGCAGACATGGAGGCCTACTCAGCCAGGGGGGTGGACTTCGAGGACTCAAGGAGGATAGCCATTGAGGAGTACATCGCAGGGTACATTGCCCTCGGACTTGACCTTGAGAAGGATAACATACACGTCTACCTCCAGTCAGAGAACCTCATGGTGGAGGACCTCGCCTATGTCCTTGCAGGGAAGGTCAACTTCAATGAGCTCAGGGCGATCTATGGTTTCACAGGATCCACGAGCATGGCCCACATGTACGCCCCCATAATACAGGTCTCAGACATCCTGCACCCCCAGCTGGATGAACTGGGGGGCCCCAGACCCGTAATTGTCCCTGTGGGCCCGGACCAGGACCCCCATATAAGGCTGACACGGGATATAGCAGCCAGGTTCAGGGACAGGTATGGCTTCATCCTCCCCTCATCAACATACCACAGATTCATGGGCGGCCTCACCGGGGGTAAGATGTCAAGCAGCAGGCCCAAATCCGCCATATTCCTGAGCGACACACCTGAGGAGGCAGAGGCGAAGATAAGGAACGCCAAGACCGGGGGGAGGGAGACCCTGAAGGAGCAGAGGGAACTTGGAGGAGTGCCGGAGGAGTGCATAATATATGAGACACTCCTCTACCACATGTCAGGTTCAGACTCCAGGCTTGAGGAGATATATGAATCATGCAGAAACGGTACACTTATGTGCGGTGAGTGCAAAAATAATACTGCAGAGTTTATCAGGAAGTTCTTCGAGGAACTTTCGGTGAAAAGGGAGAAGGCCCTTCCTGCTGCCAGAAGGATTCTTGAGGGATAAAAATGAGAAATAAGAAGGTCAGATGGATTCTGATGGGGGTTCGAAGATGAGAAGGAAGGAGAAATATGAGGGCACACTGAGTTACATCATAAGGAACAATGAAACCTTCCTCCTGGCATCAACCTTCCTCTTCCTCATATCCCTCTTTGGAGGGTATCTGTTCTCAGGATCCATCGGAGACCTTATAAGGCCTCTCATGGATGAGTTTCGGAGGAGCGTGGCTGAAGGTGAGATCAAGCTCTCAACGGCATCCATATTCATTCACAACCTTCAGGCAGCTCTTCTGATATATGGTGGGGGTTTGCTTCTGGGTGTTTTCACGGCCCTCTTCCTTATTGTGAACGGCCTCTTCATAGGATTCTTTGCATCCCAGGTTCCACTGGACGATTTCGTCTTTCTTACACTGCCCCACGGAATATTTGAGATCCCTGGCCTCATAATCGCTGGAGCTGCTGGTTTCAGGCTTGCAAGCTTCATCTATCACTTCTTCAGTGATCTCCTGACAGAGACATGGTACGGTTCCTTCCCTGACAGGGTTATCCACTTCCTTGGCAGGAACCAGGATGAGCTTGTGGAGTCCCTGCTCCTCCTGGGGGTGGCCGTGGTCTTCCTGGTGGTGGCAGCATTTGTGGAGGCGAACCTCACACTGGGAATATACAGCTACATAAAGGGGTCCATCTAGACCCATTTATTTCCCTGGTTAATTCAGGCACATATTGATAAGGTGAATCAGAAACTTTATTCTTACCGGTAAAATGGATGGTGAATCTGTGATAAGGTGCATATCATGTGGTCGAGAGTATGATCTGGAGGAGATCATATACACCTGCAGGGAGTGCGGGTCGGTACTTGAAGTTGAATGTGACGTGGAGGTCTCAAGGGACGTCTTCAGGGGCAGAAGGCAGAACATGTGGAGGTACCGGGAGTTCATGCCTGTTGACCCCTCAAGGATAGTCAGCCTCGATGAGGGGGGAACACCCTTTGTCAGGTGTGACACCATAGGATCTGAACTTGGTATTGAGCTCTACGTGAAGGTGGAGGGATCCAACCCCACGGGGAGTTTCAAGGACAGGGGGATGAGCGTGGGGATCACAAAGGCCCTTGAACTTGGCGTTGATACTGTGGGGTGCGCCTCAACCGGTAACACCTCAGCATCCCTTGCAGCCTACGCAGCCAGGGCTGGGCTGGGCTGCGTCGTTCTCCTCCCATCAGGTAAGGTCGCCCTCGGTAAACTTGCCCAGGCTATGTTCCATGGCGCCAGGGTCCTCTCGGTGAGGGGAAACTTTGATGAGGCCCTTGAGGCTGTCACGGAACTTGCACTGATGGGTGAACTCTACCTCCTCAACTCCGTGAACCCCTTCAGGCTTGAGGGTCAGAAGTCAATAGGCTTTGAGATAGTGGACGACCTCGGCTGGGAGTCCCCTGACCGCATCATACTGCCTGTGGGGAATGCAGGTAATATCTCAGCCATATGGAAGGGTATATCAGAGTTTTACAGGGCTGGATTCATAGATGAGAGGCCGATGATGACCGGTATACAGGCCGAGGGCGCTTCACCGGTGGTAGAAGCCTTCAGGAAGGGCAGAACCGAGATTGAACCGGTCAGGGATCCTGAAACGGTTGCAACGGCCATAAGGATAGGGGCCCCTGTTAGCTATCTCAAGGCCCTCCGGGCCATATATGAGTCAGATGGTTATGCTGAATCCGTGACCGATGAGGAGATACTCTCTGCCCAGAAACTCCTTGCAAGGAGGGAGGGTATAGGTGTTGAGCCCGCATCAGCGGCGTCCATAGCGGGTCTCATCAAACTCGTTGATGAGGGTGTTGTTGACAGGGGTGAACGTGTGGTCTGTGTTGTCACTGGTCATGTACTCAAGGACCCTGACACCGCCATAAAGGCATCAACGGAACCAGTTGAGGTAGAACCTGATATAAACCAGTTAAGATCCATTATAAGGGGTACGGGGTCCTCCTAGCCCCCTGAATTCTTGAAGATACCTTTCTCTTTTTTAAGCTTTTCTATTTTTCATCGGACAACTTGAAGTTAATTTCTCACCCTCCAAGCACTCGTGGATATACTGCTGGGTTGAAGGTGCCCCATGAACCAACCGATGGCTCAGAAAAACCTTAAAATTAGCGATATATTTATATAGGATTATATGAATAGATAATATCACATAAAATGAGGTGGTTAATTATGGAATTGCCAATAGCTCCAATTGGAAGAATAATAAAGAATGCCGGTGCAGAAAGAGTAAGTGATGATGCAAGGGAAGCCCTTGCAAAGGTCCTTGAAGCAAAAGGTGAAGAAATAGCTGAAAACGCTGTTAAACTTGCAAAACACGCTGGAAGGAAGACGGTTAAAGCCTCAGACATTGAACTGGCAGTTAAAAGGATGTAACTCTCATCTGCATCCATTATTCCTTCCCTTTTTAATTGGCAGCAAAACTTTATATGTGATGAAGCTTTAATTTCTATTAATCCTTGTTTTCCTGGGCGTCTTACTGGATGATCCGGGATAATTCAGAATACGATTTCTCATGAAAATCTGTATCCAGCAAGTTTTATATACCGAGAACATATAAAGGTACTCACCCACTTCATGTTAATCCATAACTTGGATTATTGATCCAGATTGGTGTAATTACCGATGGATGGTAGAAAAACCAGATGAAAAAGGAGGTAAACAGCATGGCAAAAGCAATATACGTGAAATTTGATGTACCAAAGGAACTGGCTGACAAGGCCGCAGAGGCACTTGAAATAGCCAGGGAGACAGGTAAGGTATCCAAGGGTACAAATGAGGTTACCAAGGCTGTCGAGAGGGGAGTTGCTCAGCTCGTATTAATAGCTGAGGACGTTGAACCTGCAGAGATCGTTGCTCACCTTCCACTCCTCGCAGAGGAAAAGGAAATACCATACATATACATCCCAACAAAGGATGAACTGGGTGCAGCCGCAGGTCTGAACGTTGGAACAGCATCATCAGCCATCGTTGAGGCAGGCGACGCCGAGGACCTCATAAAAGAGATAATAGAAAAGGTCGAAGAACTTAAGAAATAGATGAAAGGCACTAAAAGCCTTTCAATTTCAATTTAATAAAGGTGATTTAATGGATGACGCAACTCCAGCAGAGGTTATTGAGGTTCTCAAGAGAACCGGGATGACTGGAGAGGTAATGCAGGTTAAATGCAGGATCCTTGATGGAAGAGATAAGGGAAGGATACTGACAAGGAACGTTATGGGTCCCATAAGGGAAGGCGACATCCTGATGCTCCTCGACACCATCCGAGAGGCAAAGGAGATAAGGACCCCATAATCAGGAAGGTGTTTACCAATGAGAGTCTGTTCATTCTGCCATGAAGAAATAGAGCCAGGCACCGGCAAGATGTACGTCAAAAGGGACGGTACAATCTATTTCTTCTGCAGCAGCAAATGCGAGAAAAACATGATAAAACTGGGAAGGGTTCCAAGAAAAGTTAAATGGGTCAAAAAATGATGGAAAAAAGCTTTGTAATGTTAAAACCTGACGCAGTAAAAAGGCGCCTCGCAGGAAGGATAATAGCCAGGTTCGAGGACAGGGGACTCAAGATAGTCGCCTTTAAGATGCTGCAGATCCCGGAGGATCTTGCAATGGAGCACTACCAGGAACACAGGGAAAAGCCCTTCTTCAGGGACCTGGTGGACTACATAACATCAGCACCTGTCATTGCAATGGTCATTGAGGGTAAGGACTGCATATCCCTCATAAGGAAGATGGTTGGCGCAACCAACCCTGCAGAGGCAGACCTCGGGACAATCAGGGGAGACTTCGCCCTTGAAACAGGTAGAAACATAATACACGCTTCAGATTCTCCAGAATCAGCCGAAAGGGAGATTAAACTTTTCTTTGATGAATCGGAAATTTGCAGTTACGAGATGCCTGATAGAGAAATGATATACGAGGAATAAACGCGGAGATTCCAATGAAGATCAGATCACCCATCGTCTCAGTACTCGGACACGTGGATCACGGGAAAACCACACTTCTTGACCATATAAGGGGCAGCGCAGTTGCCTCAAGGGAGGCAGGTGGTATAACCCAGCACATAGGGGCCACAGAGATACCCATGGATGTCATTGAGGGGATCTGCGGAGACTTCCTCAAAAAATTCTCGATCAGGGAAACACTACCAGGACTCTTCTTCATTGATACACCAGGACATGAGGCGTTCACAACCCTCAGAAAACGTGGAGGGGCCCTTGCGGATCTTGCAATACTCATAGTCGATATAAATGAGGGATTCAAGCCCCAGACACAGGAGGCCCTCAACATCCTCAGGATGTACAGGACACCCTTCGTGGTGGCTGCAAACAAGATAGACAGGATCCATGGATGGAGGGTCCACGAGGGACGCCCCTTCATGGAGACCTTCAGCAAACAGGACATCCAGGTCCAGCAGAAACTGGACACAAAGGTCTATGAACTTGTGGGCAAACTCCATGAGGAGGGCTTTGAATCAGAGAGATTCGACAGGGTCACAGACTTCGCCTCACAGGTCAGCATAATACCCATAAGTGCCATAACAGGCGAGGGTATACCTGAACTCCTCACAATGCTCATGGGACTGGCACAGCAGTACCTCAGGGAGCAGCTCAAAATCGAGGAGGATTCCCCTGCCAGGGGCACCATCCTGGAGGTCAAGGAGGAGACAGGCCTCGGCATGACCATAGACGCTGTAATATATGATGGAATACTCAGAAAGGACGACACCATAGCCATGATGACATCAAAGGATGTCATATCCACCAGGATAAGATCACTCCTCAAACCAAGGCCCCTCGAGGAGATGAGGGAATCCAGGAAGAAGTTCCAGAAGGTCGATGAGGTCGTTGCAGCAGCCGGTATAAAGATCGTGGCACCGGGCATCGATGACGTCATGGCCGGCTCACCCCTCAGGGTTGTAACAGACCCCGAGAAGGTGAGGGAGGAGATACTCAGCGAAATCGAGGACATCAAGATAGACACCGATGAGGCAGGCGTTGTTGTGAAGGCAGACACCCTCGGATCACTGGAGGCGGTGGTCAAGATCCTCAGGGACATGGATGTCCCCATAAAGGTGGCAGACATAGGTGACGTCTCAAGGAGGGACGTGGTGAATGCAGGTATAGCCCTCCAGGAGGACAGGGTCTATGGGGCCATAATAGCCTTCAATGTTAAGGTGATACCCTCAGCAGCCCAGGAACTCAAAAACTCAGACATAAAGCTCTTCCAGGGCAACGTCATCTACAGGCTCATGGAGGAATATGAGGAATGGGTCAGGGGCATTGAGGAAGAGAAGAAAAAGAAATGGATGGAAGCCATCATAAAACCTGCAAGCATAAGACTCATACCCAAACTGGTCTTCAGACAGAGCAAGCCAGCCATTGGAGGAGTTGAGGTCCTCACAGGCGTCATCAGGCAGGGCTACCCCCTCATGAATGATGATGGGGAGACGGTGGGTACCGTGGAGAGCATGCAGGACAAGGGTGAAAACCTCAAATCAGCATCACGCGGCCAGAAGGTTGCAATGGCCATAAAGGATGCTGTTTATGGTAAGACGATCCATGAGGGAGATACACTCTACGTTGACATACCCGAAAACCACTACCACATCCTTAAAGAACAGCTCTCAGGGGATCTGACAGACGAGGAACTTGATCTCATGGATAAGATAGCTGAAATCAAGAGGAAGAAGAATCCTGACTGGGGAATGAAGGCACCATTTTAAAATATAAGGAGGAGATATATTGGCATTTAAGGTTGTGATTTCAGACAAGGAGAAGAGCGTCCAGATGGAGGTCGACCCATCAGAGTCCAGGGGCCTCATTGGCCTCACCATAGGCGACGAATTCGATGGATCAATAATAGGCCTCAGCGGATACAAACTGAAGATCACAGGTGGAAGCGATAAGAACGGTTTCCCGATGAAGAAGACAGTGCCAGGTGCAAGGAGGATAAGGAGCCTTGTATCAGGCGGTGTGGGCTATAAACCCAGACGCGATGGCGAGAGAAGAAGAAAAACCTTCAGGGGAAACACAATATCTGATGACATAGTCCAGATAAACACCGTTGTCATTGAGAAGGGTGAGAAACCACTCGAAGAACTCCTTGGCGCCGATGAGGAATAATAAAAGCGTTTATAGGTGTAATCTGTGAAAAATCAATCCGAAATAAACATTGGTCTTGTGGGGCACGTGGACCATGGTAAAACAACCCTTACAAAGGCACTTTCAGGTGTCTGGACCGACACACACAGTGAGGAAACCAAGAGGGGCATCTCCATACGTCTGGGCTATGCCGACATAACCTTCAGGAAGTGCCCGCAGTGCGAAGCCCCAATGTGCTATACAACGGCAGAGATATGTGAGAGGTGCGGCACAGAGACAGAGCTCCTCAGGAAGGTTTCCTTTGTGGATGCCCCGGGCCATGAAACCCTCATGGCTACCATGCTCTCTGGAGCAGCCCTCATGGACGGCGCCATACTCGTGATAGCTGCAAACGAACCATGCCCCCAGCCCCAGACAAAGGAGCACCTCATGGCCCTTGATGTTATAGGGGTGAAGGATGTCATCGTCGTCCAGAACAAGATAGATATCGTTTCGAAGGAGAGGGCGCTTGAAAGCTACAGGGAGATCAAGGAGTTCGTGAAGGGTACCTGCGCTGAGGATGCACCTATAATACCGGTATCTGCTCAACAGGGCGCCAACATTGATATCCTCATTGAAACCATTGAGGAGAGAATCAAAACCCCCAAGAGGGACGTTGATAAACCTGCCAGGATGTACGTGGCCAGGTCCTTTGACATAAACAAACCTGGCGCAGACCCCGAACACCTCGCAGGAGGAGTTATAGGGGGCTCACTGGTCCAGGGCAGGCTCAGGGTTGGAGACGAGATAGAGATAAGACCGGGCATACAGGTCAAAAAGGACGGTAAGCAGACCTGGATGAGTCTGCACTCCACAATCACGGGCCTGGTGGCCGGTGGAGAGGAGATGGAAGAGGTTGGACCCGGCGGACTCGTGGGTGTCGGGACACTCCTGGATCCAGCCCTCACCAAGGCGGACTCACTTTCAGGGTCAGTTGCCGGGGAACCAGGCACACTGCCACCTGTAAGGCACTCATTCACCATGGAGACACACCTCCTGGAGAGGGTTGTCGGTACCAAGGAGGAGACCAAGGTCGAACCCATAAAGACAGGGGAACCCCTGATGATAAACGTCGGTACCACAACCACGGTGGGTGTTGTCAAATCTGCCAGGGCAGATGATGCCGACGTGGTCCTCAAACTCCCTGCATGCGCAGAGGAGGGTCAGAGGATAGCCCTCTCCAGGCGTGTCGGTGCAAGATGGAGGCTGATAGGATATGGTATCATCAAATAGGGTGGTCATAGACACCAATTTTTTATGATACCCTACCAGTTCCGGGTCGACATCGTATCCGAGCTCCGGAGACTCTTCCCAAAAAACGACCTTCTTGTCCCATCCTTCGTCATAGGGGAACTTGAAGGCATAAAGAGACATTCAGGCGGTGATGCGAGGATAGCCGCGTCCGTTGGACTCGCACTCGCAAAGAAACCCCCCTTCAGGATTTTTGAGGAGAAACTCCTTGAAGGTGAAACCGTTGACGACGCGCTTCTCCGGATCTCAGATGTCCTCTGCACCAGCGACCGGGAACTCAGAAGAAGGGCAAGGTCGAAGGGAATACCTGTTGTCTACCTGAGACAGAAAAGATATCTTGGAGTGGATGGGCATATATTGGAGTAGGAGGTTTACTCATGAATCTGTGGAAGGATATTGAACCGGGACCATCAGTACCCGAGGTTGTCTATGCGGTTGTTGAAATACCAAAGGGTTCAAGGAACAAGTACGAATACCACAAGGACCTTCAGGCATTCGCCCTTGACAGGGTACTCTACTCAGCAGTATTCTACCCTGCAGAGTACGGTATAATACCAAGGACACTCTACGATGACGGAGACCCCATGGACATCCTCGTACTCATGGATGAACCAACATTCCCGGGCTGCATCATAGAATCAAGACCCATAGGCCTTTTAAGGATGATCGATGGTGGTGACCAGGACGACAAGATCCTGGCGGTGCCTGTGGCAGACCCGCACTTCGCCGATGTAAAGGACATCTCAGACATACCAGAGCACAACCTTAAGGAGATAGCAAACTTCTTTGAAACCTACAAGAAACTTGAAGGTAAAAAAACAGAGACACTCGGATGGGAGGGTGCTGAAAAGGCATTTGAAGCAGTCAACCACTCCATAGAACTCTACAGGAAAAAATATATGGAGTAATTCTTTAATGGGGGATCCCATTGTATTATGTAACAAAGATTGTTGATACCGTCAGAATACCTCCAGACCGCTTTGAAGAGCCACTGGAGGAGGTCGCCGTCGAGGTTCTAAACGAGACCTACGTTGGAAGGATGGATAAGAACCTCGGGCAGCTGATAACCGTCAAAGAGATAGAGGATATAGGGATAGGAAAGGTTATAATGGGTGACGGTGCCGCCTACCATGAGGTGACCTTCACAGCCCTCTTCTTCAAACCTGAACTACATGAAATCGTTGAGGGTGAGGTTATAGAGATAGCAGAGTTCGGAGCCTTCGTGCGCATAGGTCCGGTGGATGGCCTGGTGCACGTTTCACAGGTAACCGACGACTACATAACCTACGACCCCAAGAAGGGCTCCCTCACAGGTAAGGAGTCAGGCAGACGCCTCGACGAGGGCGACCTTGTAAGGGCAAGGATAGTCGCACTCAGCCTCAAGGGCCGAAGAGAGGGCGTAAAGGTGGGCCTCACCATGAGGCAGCCCGGCCTTGGAAAATTCGAATGGATTGAAGAAGAGAAGAGGAAGAGTAAAAAATGACTGAGAAGGCATGCACAAGGTGTAAGAGAATCACCAGTGACGAAAGATGCCCGGTCTGCAATGTCCCGGCATCCACCAACTGGAGCGGACTCCTCATAATAATAGATCCGGATAAATCAGATATAGCCAGGGAGCTCAACATAACACTGCCTGGTGAATACGCGCTGAGGGTCAGATAGTGTACATACTGCCGGAGGAACTGAGGGCGGAGCTCAAAAGGCCACTTGGAGAGCTCCACAGGTCATTCAGTGACGTTGATGTGGGGAACTCATTCCTCATAACGGTTGGTGACGTCACAACCCGCAATGCACTGGAGCATGGCCTTAAACCCGATGTCAGCATAATAGATAACAGGATCCAGAGAAGGGACTCTGACCATGAATTCAGGGACACAGCAACCATTCTCAGATCCAGGAACCCGCCAGGCACAGTAACAGAGAGCCTCTGGAAATCCATCGAAGAGGCCATAGAGGGCGCCACAGAGAGAGGAGAGCGCTTCATGATAGTTGTTGACGGTGAGGAGGACCTTGCCGTTTTACCATCAATACTTCTCGCCCCACCTGACACAGTGATCCTCTACGGACAGCCAGATGAGGGCGTTGTGCTGGTGAGGGCCAGTGAAACATCCAGTAAGGCTGAAGAACTCATGAAAAAATTTGAGGAGGCATAAAATGGAGATTAACATAATCGAGGAAAAGGAAAACCCACTCTTAAACAGGAAGGAGATAAGGTTTGAATGCTTATACGAGGGCGAATCAACCCCAAAGGTCCTTGAAGTTAAGAACAAACTCGTTGCAATGCTTGACGCTGATAAGGATCTTCTCGTGGTTGACAAAATTGACCAGGGTTTCGGTGAGCCAAGGGCGACCGGCTATGCCAAGATTTATGAGTCAGCTGAGAAACTCACCGAGATAGAACCCGAACACGTGATAAAGAAGAACACTGAGGCATCAGAGGAAGAGGAGGAGGAATAGATGAAGAAATTTGAGCTCTACGAGGTCAAGGACGGTAAACTCGTCAGGAAGAACCCCTTCTGTGTCAGGTGCTCAAACGGTGTCTTCATGGCAGACCATGGGGACAGGTACGCCTGCGGTAAATGCGGATACACCGAATGGAAAAACAGGGAATAGGTGGAAACTTGAACCTGAGGGCTGGCAGATTGAATAGCGGGATGGAGGATGAGGCCGCGGAGTTCACATCATCCCTCACATTTGATCACCACATATTTGAGGCCGACATTGAGTGTAACATGGCACATACACGCATGCTGGCCCATGAGGGCATAATCCCTGAGGAAGTGGCCGCTAAAATCATAGATGCCCTTGAAAGCCTCAGGGAGGAGGGTATAGAGGCCCTTGACATGGACCCATCGGTGGAGGATATCCATATGGCCGTTGAGAACTATGTAACGGCCAGGATCGGAGAGGAAGCAGGGTTCATGCACACAGGCAAATCCAGGAACGATCAGGTCGCAACCGATCTCAGACTGGCCCTCAGGGAGAGGATAAGGACAATAAGCCGTGAACTCCTTGATTTTATTGACAGTATCTCAGACCTTGCCCTCGATCACACCGAAACCGTCATGGTGGGCTACACCCACCTTCAGCATGCCCAGCCAACAACCCTAGGCCACCACCTCATGGCCTACGCCAGCTCCCTCAGGAGGGACTATGAGAGGCTCCAGGATACCCTTAAGAGGGTTGACCAGAACCCCCTGGGATCCGCTGCCATGACAACAACCAGCTTCCCCATAAACAGGGAACTCACGACCCGGCTCCTCGGGTTCTCAGATTACATGAAAAATTCCATGGACGCCGTCAGTGCAAGGGACTTCATAGCAGAGACGGTATTCGACCTCTCAATGCTGGCAGTGAACCTCAGCAGGATCTCAGAGGAGATGATACTCTGGAGCACCCACGAGTTTGGTATCGTGGAGATACCTGATGAATTCTCATCAACATCATCCATCATGCCCCAGAAGAAGAACCCTGATGTGGCTGAGATAGCCCGTGCAAAGACATCCACCGTCCAGGGAGAACTTGTAACCATCCTTGGAATCATGAAGGCACTCCCCTACACCTACAACAGGGACCTGCAGGAGGTAACACCCCACCTCTGGAGGGCCGTCGACACGGTACTCTCAATGATCAGGGTTGTCAGGGGAATGCTCCTCGGCATCAGGGTTAACAGGGACCGGGCCCTTGAACTTGCAGGTGCCAACTTCGCAACAGCCACAGACCTTGCAGACATCATAGTACGTGAGCGGGGGATACCCTTCAGGGTGGCCCACAGGATAGTGGGAAGGCTTGTTACAAGGGCCATTGAGGACGGCCTCGCACCCGGTGACGTGGATTCAGTTTACCTTGACGAGGTCAGCCTGGAGGTCACCGGACGGAAACTTGAACTTGACCCTGAACTTGTTGAGAAGGCCCTTGATCCCCTTGAGAACGTCAGGATGAGGAGGATACCTGGAGGACCCGCCCCTGAGATGGTCAGGGTTGCGGTTGAGGAGATGAAGTCCTTCATTGAATCTGAGAGGAAATGAGGAAGTTTCCCTGACGGGATTAAATAACTCTTTTTCATGCTCCCCGCACTTTCAGGCAGGTTATTGACCTTTCCTGGAGGTTCCCGTAAATTTGAAGTTAATTGAAATTTCCTGACAGTTTCCCAGAAATTTTTATATATCCTTTTTGATAAATAATTATTACATGGAATCTGAAAACGAAAACAGAATAGTGGGACTTCTTGCAGTGCTGATAGGTATACTGATGATAATCTACCCCCAGCTGGTTGGCTACCTCGTTGGCATCTTCCTCATAATCTACGGGGTACTCAAGATATTTGGCTGAGGGTGAGTATATTCAGGGACTGCAGATGCTCCAGATGAGGTCAAGGGCCTCGCCCGGTTCAAGGACACCTGCCCTTGTCTCCCGCAGGACCCTCTGTATGGAGTAGCGCCTGAGATGGGGGTGCCTGCGGTGAACCTCCCCCAGTAGTGGACAGCCGAAGTTCATTGAGGATCTCACACCATGAAGAGATGCCACTGATCTAACCTCCTGCTTTGAAGCCGCGAAGAGGGCCGGCAGATTGACCCTAAGAATGCCATCGTCCACATTGACCGACTGATAGCCAGTGGAGAGAAGGTCACCGAATATTACGGTGTCAATTTCCATATTTCTTATTTTATCCATAACAGTACTCTCAATCAGTCCTGAACAGCGCCCACATGGGTGGAACCTCCCATCGAGGGCCCCGCTCTGGATATCGCCCAGCTCTGCACCTATGTACTCGTGTCTCACACCGAGGAGGCTGCAGAGTTCCTCAAGAGACCTCCTGATGTGACCTGGCAGTATTATGGTGCCGGGGTCAACTGTGAGGGCGAAGGGTCTCAGTCCAAGTTTAACCGCGGCTATGAGGGAGAATGAACTGTCCACCCCACCCGATAGTGCCACAGCCACCTCGGGACCATCGGCACCTGATCTGGAAAGCTCAAGGAGAAATTCAAGGCCTGATGGATACTCCATGCGCATTTTAAGGGCTTCCTCAAGTATTTTCAGGACCCTGAAGGATCCTTCAAGTTCACTGATCCTCTCAAGGGCAAGGCCGACCCTGTGTCTCCTTATGATGATGTCGGTCTCTGCTTCAACATGGACCCTCCCTACTCCCAGTTTCTCCCTCAGCCTACCGGCCACCCAGCCGCCCTTACCTATTATGGCCGACTTGTCAGAGCGGTCAGGTGCAACGATCAGGAGGCTGTCTCTCTTCTCATCGAGGACAACATCCACTATGCGTATATCTGCATCTCCATGCCCTATATCCTTCCTGATATCCCTTATCATCCCTGCAAGTTCATCTGCATCCATGAGCATACTTCCCGCATTAACAGTATCAGCTGGAGGGTTCCAGTTCAACATAAAATATATTATGGGCGCTGTCAATATTAATATAGGGATTGTGCAGTCAGTGACTGGAAACCCGGATGTCAGCTGGTAAAGAAAAAACTGCCACTGAGGCAGCGGATTGACCTGAAAAATCTCGTCGGGGGATGAATGCTGAGATGCCAAACATAAGAAGTCTTCTTTTTGGTGACCAGGAAGAGGAATGGGGATATAAAAGGGAAAGTGAGAATATAATTGTGGGTTATGGCTATAAGAAGTTCAGCAAACCCCCTGTTATAGGCAAGAACCCCCTGCTCCGCTCAAACACCGTCATATACAATGATGTCACCATAGGCGATAACCTCAGGACGGGGCACAATGTCCTCATAAGGGAGAAAACGACCATTGGCGATGATGTTCTCATAGGTACAAACACGGTCATCGAGGGTCATTCAAAGATAGGTAGCAATGTGAGTATACAGTCGAATGTTTACCTGCCCAAGAACAGTTACATAGAGGACAATGTGTTCATAGGTCCCTGCGCATGCTTCACCAACGACCGCTACCCCATAAGGGTCAAGTACAAGTTGAGGGGCCCAATAATAAGGCAGGGCGCATCCATAGGTGCGAACTCCACCTTCCTGTCAAGGATTGAGGTCGGTGAGGGCGCCATGGTGGCTGCTGGAGCGGTGGTAACAAGAAACGTCCCACCATGGTCCCTTGCAATAGGTGCACCTGCACGTATAAAGGCCCTCCCGGCGAAGCTGAGGGTCCCCAATAACATTTGAGGCCTGTGATTCGATACCATCAGCCCATTAAAGGAACTCTTCAGATCTGGATGGGCTTTTCATTAAAAAGAAATGTTTACTCTGGATTCTATTTTAAGGTTCATCTGCAGTACTGAAACAGGGCTTGGACTCCTTGTATCTGCAGTCATCGTCTCTCTGCAGATTAACCTGAAACTCCATTTAACCACGCCGGTAGAGCCCTATGAGCTTCGCCTCACCCAGCACATGGCCCTCCATGGCCTCCAGGACATCCTCCTTACTGGCCCCGGGCTCCAGGTCAAGGACGGTGTCAAGGGCGTATAACCTGAAGAAGTACCTGTGAACACCTGAAGGCGGGCACGGCCCCCTGTATCCGAGGGTCCCTGAATCATTGTAGCCCTGGACTGAACCATCAGGGAGCCTTCCAGCATCCGGGACATTCTCCTCCAGGCCGGTGGAGTCCGGGGGAATGTTGAATATGACCCAGTGGGTCCAGACCTTTGAGGGTGCATCCGGGTCGTCACATATCAGTGCAAGGGATTTGGCCTCCCCTGGAACCCCATCCCAGGATAGGGGCGGGGAAATGTTTTCGCCATCGCAGGTGTACCTTGAGGGTATCCTTCCACGGTCATTGAATGCATGGGTCTTGAGGTTCATACCATCACCGTACAGTTATATGTTTGAGGGGGTTAATTATTATTATGGATTACAAGGTTAACTCGGCAGATGATAATAATATATTCATAGAGACGGAACCATACCGGCGCCTCCTGGAGATCATCAGGCAAATGAAGGATGTGCGGGGTGAGATACTCCACGTTGTGGGGGCGCCGGGGACAGGTAAGTCGGCCAACATTTACAGGGCCATAGGGGAGGCAGAGCTGCACGTATATGAGGTTCCATGCAAACTTGAATCCCCGGATCTGAGTGCAGATGATGTTTTCCATCATGTGATGGAGGGGATGAAGGAGGAGCTGGGTGCAGATACCGGGGCTGATCTCTACGGGAGGTTAAAGGAATTTGATGCCGTGCTCTTTGCTGACAGGTTCCATGACAGCCATGAATTCTCCAGCTTCTCCGGTTTCAGCCAGTGGACCAGAAATGGGGGCCTGGAGCCACTCAGGTTTTACCTTAAATGTGCAGGGGAGTACCTCAAAAACAGGAGGGTCCTTGCGGAGGTCAACATCATCTTTCAGACAGCATGGAGGTTTTACTTCAGGGGTAAAAAGTATGACCTCTTCACTGATATCCCGGTTATTTCTTCTCTCCTGTTTCATACACTTTCAATCCCCTTCAGGGCGGTGAAAATAGATTACAGTAGAAAGGAAACCTTAAATATTATAAGGGCCCACCTTGATGCTGATGAATCTGAGATCCAGAGACTGATTGACCTCTACGGCTGCAGACCAAGGATCATAATGGAGAAGCTGGGATCATGCTGAGGACACTCCTTCGTTCAACAAGGATGAGCTGGGGCGCCAAGAACATCCACATGTACCTCCTTGCACTCACCTATGCATCGGCTGCAGACCCCTTCAGATTCCTTGCCGGGCTACTCCTTGTCACATTACTCTGGGGTGCCCTTTACTCACTGAATGACCTCACAGACATTGATAATGATAGAAAGGACAGGATGAAGAGGAAGAGGCCCTTCATAGAGAACCATGTGGATCCCCGGAAGGTGCTGCTCTTTGTGGGTCTCCTCCTTCTGGTGTCCCTTGCTGGGGCCTGTCTCCTGGACAGGGTATTCTGTCTGATACTCCTTCTGATGGTCCTGAACCAGTTCCTGTACACACTGCCGCCTGTGAGGCTTAAGGATACTGTCATCGCCCCCCTTGCAAGCACCGCAACAAACACAGTCCTGAGACTTGCATCTGCCGCTGTACTCCTGGGGGGTCTCCTGGTGGTACCTGTACCCGTATATGTGCTCATGTACCTGGCGGGTATGGGGACATACCTCATGTACAAGGAGATGCGCGGCCTCACAACTCTGGTGTCCACGGCATTCTGCATTTTACTTGCCTTCTCTTACCTCTGGGGGTATATCAGCATCCTCCAGATTCTCCTGGTCATAGTACCACCCTTCCTTGCAACGGTACCCCTCTATCTCTCAAACTTCCGGGACAGGGAGCGCATGGTTGAGGTGGCCGATGTGATCTATCACAGGGTTCTTGTGACCATATACATGATATGCATACTTGTGCTCCTCTTCCTGAGGTGATGCAGATTATCATTCAGGATTTTTTAGGGTTGGGGGTGTTAAAGGTTGTCTCTCCTGCCCTCTATTTCAGGAGAGTCCTGATTTTTCTGGAGAGGTGAGGAACTTCATCTGCAGTCAGATATGCAAAAAAACTAATATTTGGAAGAGTTCAGAACCCTTCATTCAGTGAAATGCGCTCTGAAAATTTCCTTGAGGATCCCCCAGCAGAATTTGCATGCGGGTGTCTGGAGGAACCCTGCAACTCTAAAATCACTCTTATTAAACCTTTGAGATTCTGGCTCAATCACCTTTTTATTGTCTGAAAAATGCCGAAGATGACCAGCAGGTAAGCTATGATCCGGATTATTATAAGTGCCACCGCACCACTTGGGTATCCTGCCAGCTGGGCTAGATGTGATACTCCAAATAAGCCGAAGGCTATTCCGATGTAAAGGAGCAGCGGACTTTCAAGTTTCCTGAAGCCCAGGTATCCCATTACAAGGATTATCATGCAGAATATAAAATTAATGGTAAGCACAGGTTCCATGATAAATGCCATCTTCAATCACCCCCTTTATAATTAATAGTAACATTCTCTATTTCCTATTATTTAATATCTGCAGTTTTCGTCTCACAGGAGATCTCAGGATCTTAAAAAGTAGGATTCATGAAAACTGGTCCTCATGGGTATGGGGGTATGGAACTGATCAGTTTATCAGCCAGCGAAGATGATACCAGCAGCTCATGTTCCTCTCATTAAATGAAGAAAATTAGAATTTTATTAGAAGAGTTTTCCGAGTTTGAGCAGAGCCTTTGGCGAAACCTTTATGAGCTTCTTCACAAGCTCGGTGGTGCTCACCTTCTCAAATTCAACGTCCTGGAAGGCCTCTGCAATTGAGTCGAGCTCACTGTCACTGAGTGTAAGCAGGTACTCCTTGACCTTGAGATACTTTGATATCTCATCCCCGATCTCTTCACGGCAGAGCCTCTCATACTCACCGAGCCGCCTGGCAGTTACATCACCCTCAGAGACAGCTGCAGCTGCAACCTGGCCTGCGAGCATACCCCCCTTCATACCGCTTATTATACCTCCACCTGTGAGGGGGTTGACCTGACCTGCGGCGTCACCCACAACCATGAGGCTGTCGGCCACCAGTTTCTTTGGCATGCCACCAACCGGGTCACCTCCAATGTTGAGTTCAACCGGCTGCGCGTTCCTGGTGGCAGGGCATGATTCAACGAACTCAAGGAGGTGCTCATAGGCGCTCTTATCGGTCTCTGTTGAAAGAACCCCAAGGCCAACATTGGCGATGTCATCGCCCTTCGGGAATATCCAGGCATAACCGCCAGGAGCAACGCTTCCAAAGTAGAACTCTATACAGTTGTTGTCCTCCATCTCAACACCGACCATCTCAAACTGGGCCGCTGACTCCATATCCTTCGGCCTTGTGGCTGTGTTGAGGCCGGCCCACCTTGCAACCCTTGATTCGGGTCCATCTGCAGCGATGACTATCCTGGCCTTTATCTCAAATTTCTCTCCCATGCACTCTGCACTTACAAGGTAGCCGTCATCGGTCCTCTCCATTCCGGTTGCAATGGTCTTCACCATTATCCTGGAGCCGGCCCTTGCAGCGTCCATGGCCATGAATTTGTCGAAGACCTTCCTCTCAAGGATGTAACCTGCCTCAGGGAGCTCGACCTTATCGGATGTTAACCATACATCGGTGCCGTTTGGTGAAACCATGCGGACACCGTCGAGTTTCTTTGTGATCCAGCGGGGGTTTGGCTCTATACCCAGGGATTCAAGGCCCCCTATGGACACGCCCTCAGCACACCTCTTCGGGGCTCCTATCTCTGATTTCTTGTCTATAAGGAGTACATCGGCTCCTCCAAGGGCTGCATGTTTTGCTGCGGTTGAACCGGCTGGTCCGGCTCCGATTACAAGTACATCCACTTCAGTCACCATGATGATCACCTCTCAAGGGCCCTGACCGGGCACACCTGTATGCATATGTTGCATTCCCTGCACTCATCCTCTCTGAATTTGAGGGATGTCTCCCTAACCTCTATGAGGTTCCGTGGGCATACACCTGCACATTCCCCACAGAACATACACCATTCCTTAACCTTCATGGTTATCAACCTAAAATCAATTCTTCAGATCATGAATCTTTTATCATGGGGTTGCTTATACTTTGGGGTTAACCCTTTATAGTTCCTAATCTTTCACTGGAGGAGTATTTATATGTTTATATGTTATGGCTCTGTTTGCGGGAACTGCCTCATCCTATGTTTATATGTTATGGCTCTGTTTGCGGGAACTGCCTCATCCTATGTTTATATGTTATGGCTCTGATTCGGGACCGGCATCAGCTACTGCCTTGATAGGAGATGGGAGCACTCAGGTCAACCTCGCGAAAATTATAAATCCAGTCACTGACAATAATTATTAGGGAGGTTAATTATGAAGAAGATTTTATTTCTGGTTCTTGTGGCCGCAACGGTGCTTGTATAGGGTTGTGTGAGTGAGGAACCCCAGTATAAGAGTTTCTCTGAGGGAACACTGAACTTCACCTATCCTGCGGCATGGGAGACATTTAACCCTGAGAATGCCCAGAGTGCCTTCACAAAGGAACCCGGAATTTCAAAGGATGTTATAGTCTATGTGGGTAACAGCAGTCATGATTTTGCCGCTGCAAAGGTCACGGCACGATCAGGTTACTACCTCAAGGACGTCGAGACAGTAAAAAATCAGATGGCTAAAAATGAGGGTGTTACATCTGCAGAGATACGCAGTATAGCGGGGCGTAACGCTGCAGTGGTAACAGCCACGGACTCAACAACGCGCACCACCTTCGTTTACCTGAAGCTCAGCAGGACCAGTGGCTATGCCTTCATGTATGAGGGCCCACTATCTGATACTGCAACCCTTGAGGCCATACTCAGCAGTGTCAGGATAACATAAACCCTCTCTTTTATTTTTTCTGGTTCAGTACCATCATGACCTCTGACATGAATTCATTCTCCCCCAGACGTTTCATTGTGGCTGCAAGCCTCTCCCTCTGGGGCTTATCTGCGCAACTCCCGTACACATCCAGGACGGCGTCTATGCAGTCAAGTATTTCACCGGGATCATCAATGCGCATGCTCAGACCCTCCCTGAGTTCTCTTCCAGCTTTACCGCCAATGTAGAGCACATAACCCTTATCCTTAACCTCCCTTGCGCTGTGCGGACATGATTTTATGCACTTCCCGCAGCCCACACAGAGGTCATAGCTGGTGTAGGATGTCTCCCCCCTTACGCTGACTGCCTCAACCTTGCAGACCTCTTCACATCTTCCGCAGCCATTGCAGAGATCCTCAGAGGTTACGGGAAATTCGACACCCACCACTCCAATGTCATGTATCTGGGGCCTCATGCACTTGTTAGGACATCCGCTTACAGCTATCTTGAATTTGTAGGGGGCTGGTCTCTCCCTGAACCGTTCCTCGATTGCGGTGCAGATCTCCTCTGTGTCTATGATCCCGCTTCCGCAGTTCTCCTTACCCGGACATGCGAGGGTTGCCCTTACAAGGGGGCCCTCTGAACCTGTGAGGAGACCGGCGGAGTTCAGTTCATTGACGGCGTCTTCAACATCAAAGCCATTTATTCCGTGGAGTTCATAGGATCCCCTGTTGGTGATTTTGATCCTTGCACCGTATTTCTCTGCCACCTGAACGATGTCCCTGATTCTGTCGGGGCTGTACCATCCTGCTGGATGTGCCCTTATCCTTATGAAGTATGTTCCATCAGCCCTCTCTGAGACCCCCGGGTGATCTGAGGTCCAGTAGAAGGATATGTAATCACCGTTTTCTCTTCTTTTCTCAATTTCCCTTCTGAATCTTTTTAGCTTCAGTTTCCTCAGCCTTTCGATGGCCTCCCTGTCTGCGCCCTCCAGCAGATCCAGGGCCTCCCTGATTTCAGCACCCCTATCTGTCCTTATTATGACGGTTGAGTACCCATCAGGGCTTCCGGCAGAGCCTATGGAGACGTCTGCAAGTTCAGCATCGAAGTCCCTGCAGAGCCTGCAGCCATCACAGAGCCCTATCCTGCTGAGTTCAATGGTGCGTTCACCTCCATCGAGATGGACAACCATTTTACCTCTTCGGATGTCGAACTTTTTGACTTCGCTGATATCAATGCCCTCATCCATGAGTGCCTCCCTGAGGTCAGTGTATTCGAATTTCTCTGTGCAGAAGAGGCCTATGAGGTACCTTATCTCGGGGAGCTTCACGGGTCTGCCGCTCCTTCCAAGTTCAGGGTCATGCTTTGCAAGGTATGGGAAGTACTGAAGCTTACGCAGTCCATTGATCTGGCATGGCAGCGCAACAACCGCCACACTCTCAAGGCCAAGTTCTGATGCTGTTTTAAGTGCTTCAAGGGTTGATATGCTGTACTTTGAACCGCTCGTTGCTTCGAGGTCATCTGTGCTCTGGACAACCAGCGATACTGGTTTCCATTTTTCATGACCCACAACTATGGCGCCGTCTATCCGGTCATTCTCCATGAGGTACCTCAGGAAGGATGTTACCACTCCACCGTCCTGCCCCCTGGCAGTGCCCCTTCCGTAGAGGATCTCCTCCCTGAAGTTTTCACGTATCCCTATCTGGTATTTGCCTGATGACACCCGGGGGCATACCTCGAAGCACATCCCGTGACCATTTCTCAGGCATTCCTCTGTTAGTTCGGGTCTGCCATTGAATGTCAGGATGTTGTTGGGACATATCACTGCACAGGTCCCGCACCTTGCACAGATCCCACCATCGACGATTCCCTCCAGTTTCCATTTTCTGATTGATGGGTACATTCTCGCAAGTTTTTCGGGGGATCCCATACGTGAAATGGCCTCCAGGATCACATCCTCATTCACGCTGGTTTTTCTGCTGGCTGCTATCGCCTCTGCGCTGTCAAGTATATGTGTTTCCAGTTCACGTGCAACCTCCTCCCTCTCCTCAGGGGGCATCCTTCTGGTCACAGCTGCTATGAATTCATCAACTTTATTCATTGATCAACCTCCGTAAGGTCTTCAAGGGACCTGTTTATTGATCTGAAGAGTTCAAGCCACTTTTTTCTGACTCTCTTCCCGTAATCTGTCACAGTATAGTATTTCCTTGGTCGTGTGTCGTCCGTGCTCCACCTGCTGCTGAGGATTCCCTCCCCTTCAAGTCTTCTAAGGAGGGGGTATAGGGTTCCTTCCTCGACGCGAAATCCGGATTCTTTGAGTTTTTTAACAATTTCGTATCCGTATCTCTCATTTTCAAGTAGACAGATCACTGCAAGCTGTATTGCGCCGCGCCTCAGCTCCCTTTCAAATCTTTCACAGACACTGCTCATTGGATGATCCCTCACATGATATGGCACATATATGTGCTGCACACAGTACCTTGTACCACACAGTATATAAACCTTGTCACGCAGGGAGTGCCTTCACCAGAAACAGGGATCTCAAAGGATGCTTAAAGTAATATGAAGCTTCTGCAGAGATCACCGCACCATCAGCTTATTACCGCAGGGACTTTGAGACCCTAAAGAATCAGATGGCCAGGAAGGAGGGCGTTACATCTGCAGATGCTAGCCAATCCAGAGTGTATCAGAAACAGCTGATAGGACACCCGTGTAGGGATCCTGAATCTCATCAGATCCCATTTTTTATTCCTCCAAAGTTCTGGAGGATTTCAATTTCTTCTTCAGATAGTTCAGGGACACCCTTTATGATCACAGGTATTTCGCTGATTGGCTTTGCCCTTGTCACATCATTTTGGAGTTTCTGATATACAGCATCTATGGCCCAGCCATAGTTAAGGTCATCTGCTTCGGTGATCCAGAGGGTGTCGATGTCTGCGTTTCTCGCATTTTTTGTTTTCTCATCCCACATGCTGATGAATAACCTGTCTTCCTGTCTCCATGAGTATTCAGCATCACCGATTATACCCACAACCTCCTTTACACCATCCTCAAGGAACTTTGAGTGACCGCAGACGCGGCAGACCACGAACTGGCCCTCCCGGGTGTGGATTTTCTTTGGTCTGAAGAGGTCCCTCCCGCATATCAGTGTCCCGTAATTATCCTTCAGGGGCCTCTGAGCCTTCTTCAGTTTCTCAATGGCCTTCCTGGTAGCTACCCTGACAGTTTCATGGGGGTCGTTGAGGGCTTCCCTCAGTGCATCAAGGACCACGGCGTCCCCTGTCTCTCCAAGGTAATCTGCGGCCCTGGCCCTCACCTCTGGATCAGAGGAGTCCCTGAGGTATCCAGTGATCTTTTTAATTACATCCCCGTATTCAGGGCTCTCAGGGTCAAGTCCGTCCCTCAAGCCATTCAGGGCGATCATATCACCATTTATGGGCGGCACTGTTTTGGCGGAAGCATGGGTTCCGGGATGCTCCTGCTGATCAGGGGAGCCTGAAATACCTACCAAGAACAATAAGAGAACAATGATGGCTATCAGGGCCAGATAACCCCACACACCTATCCATGATATTATTAGATAGGATACAAAAAGGATTACAATCAGAAATAGACAGCCAGCGCAGGTATCCTCTCCTTCCATAGACACCACCCTCAACTTTTACAGTGTGATGATTAGATTAAATTTCATTCATCTAATAAAGTTAACTAATCATCATTTTATAAATAAAGTTAAAAACAATTAAAGTATAATCATACCATAATGTGGTTCAGTTAATTTATGGTGATTCTATGAGTGGACTTAAATTCTCGCCGGTTGAGTTTGAAAGGGAGATTCAGGCAAGGGAGATGGCATTATCGGGTATAGCCAGTTCAAGGACCAGGATTGAGGGTCTGAAGTCGGAGATACTGAGAAACCTGGATGAAATTCCTGATGGGGCATGGAAGAGGTCTCCTGAAATTGCGGGGGTGAAATCCTGGATTAATGGGGCCACGGATGTATATATCGACAGCACGATGAACAGCAACGAACTCCAGAAAATTGAGAGTGACCTCAAACGTACTGAGAAGATGGCCAGGGAACTGCTGGGGACCGTGGTCGATATAAAGGTTAAGGCCAGAAGGGAAAGGAGGGTCATGTTAAAACTTGAGAGTATCAATGCAGGATTTAATTGGAAAAAGGACCTTCTTGAGAAGTGGAAGTCTTCGGATTCAGAGAGGTTCAGGGAGAAGATTGAGAGGGCCATGGAGGCCGTGAAAAGGGGGGACTTCAGCGGGGCCGAAACCAGGATTCCAGGTCTTGAAGATGAACTGAGAGACCTCATCGAGGAAGCCGAGAAACTCGAATCAAACGACAGGATGCGCAGGCATGTTCTCTCTTCCGTTAAAGAGGTCGCTGAAAGGATGGGCTGGAAGGAAGTTTCAGAACCATACCTTGAGGATGATAAGGACCCATCCAGCCCCCTCATATATGAGCTGAAATCATATTCCGCGGGAAAGATGCGCTTTTCACTTACCATGGACAGAATAGATGTTGAATCACCATTTTCAGCTGAAGATGGAGCCTGTTATGAACAGTTCGACAGATTCTCAGAGAAACTCCAGGAATATGGTATCCGGACAAAATTCGAAGGGAACCAGGGAGGACCCAGGAATAAACCAGTCTTAAAGGAGAAGAAAGCAAAGAGGCTTCCAGAAAGTCGCATGAGAAGGATATGATGGAGATGTTGATCCATGGCAGTATGGCAGGATAACCTTAAAAGACTGCTGAATCAGAAAGAGGTACTCATAATCCACGGAAACATAAGGGACACCGCATACCTCACCGAGGAAGGAAACCTCGTCAGGGGCCTCACAGACCTTATCAACAGGACCGGCAGGGAACTTGGATACGATAAGACAGTGAGCTGGGGTTCATTCTTTGACCATGAAGGGAGGGGCCACTCCCCCATGTGGTCACTTGAAAGGATCACACCACTCAATGGGGACCAGCCAGAGATAAGGGAAACCGAAAGCCAGGACAGAGTCAGTGACGTACTCCACAGATGGCTGGAGGACGAAATAACCTCCATTGATGAGAAAAAGATCTTTATTATAAATTACATCGACAAGATCACAGGCTACGCTCCAGATGGAATGTACTCTGAACCCACAGCAGAACTTGTGACGCTCATACAGAAGATAATAGAGAACATATCTGAAAACAACCGCCTCATAATGATCGCCCTCAGGGACACGATGATCCCGGTTGAGTACTATACGAACTCGCCCCGTGTAGCAGTGATGGAGATACCCCTCCCTGACAGAGCAGAGAGACACCTTTACTATTCCACAACACTGGCCTCAGCAAGCATCCCATCCGATCAGATAGACTTACTCTCCAACATCACAGAGGGCCTCTACATGAAGGACCTCGAAAACATCCTCAGCGACGTCCTGGAAGAAATTGATGAGAACCAGGAAGTCTCCTCTTCAATGCTGAGAAAAATAGTTAACAGGTACCGTATAGGTACCGAAGAGGATCCATGGAGCAGGATACCACTCACAGGGCCTCCAAAGGGGCTTCTGGACTCGGCAGAGAACTGGTTTCTGGAGAGGGTTGTCGGACAGGATCATGCGGTCAGGGAGATAGTGAATGCAATAAAGAAGGCACGTTCAGGTGTCGTGGGCCTTTCATCGGGGGGACAGTCAAAACCAAAGGCAACGTTCTTCTTCGCAGGGCCTACAGGTGTTGGTAAAACATTCCTGGCCAAAAAACTGGCAGAGTACCTGTTTGATACGGAGGAAGCATTTTTAAGGTTTGACATGAGTGAATTCAAGGAAGAGCACACAGTATCAAAGCTCATAGGTTCTCCTCCAGGTTATGTTGGATATGAACAGGGAGGACAGCTCACCAACGCCATAAAGAACAGACCATTCTCGGTCATCCTCTTTGATGAGATCGAAAAGGCTCACCCCAAGATAATGGATATATTCCTTCAGATCCTTGATGATGGACGCCTCACAGACAGCAGGGGACAGACGGTCTTCTTCACAGAGAGCGTGATAATATTCACATCCAACATCGGGACCAGAACCGTGGACAGCAGGGGAAACACCACATCTGAACAGAGGAAACTTGATGAAATAATAAATGACAGCGATCTCTCTGACTCTGAAAGGGAGAGAAGGGTGAGGGAACACTTCACGCGCAGTGTTAGAGAGTTCTTCATGCATGAGATATCAAGAAGAGAACTTCTTAACAGGATAGGCTCACATATAATAGCCTTCAACTACCTGAAAAAATCAGATTACCAGGTGAACATAATTGAAAACAAACTCAAGGACATTTCAGAGAACTTCCGCGACAAATTCGCAGGCAGGGGGCACCGGCTCCACCTCTCCGGGGAATTAACTGGATATTTCCTTGAGAAGTATGGAGATTCAATATCAGAGTTCGGGGGCAGAGGTCTTGTAAATGCCCTTGAAGATGAAATAGGGAACATAGTGGCTGACCAGCTGCTCCTTGCAGAGGAGAGGGGAATGTCAGATATAAATTTCGAAGTATATGTTGATGGGGATGTAATCAGATGCCGGAGATCATGAACCTTTACTGTGAGGTGAACCTGACAACGCCCCTGGTCCTTGTGCTTGAGCCATCACCGGTCCTCTGGGAGGATATAATGAAGGTTTCAGCTGAAGTTATCGATTCCTTCCCGGGGAGGGTTAACAGGGTCTACTTCCCTGGCCAGAGGGAACACGAAGCCATCAGAACCTCCGGGGACCTCCGGAGAGATGGTCCGCGATGTCTCAGCAGGGGCAGGAACAGACCCCTTCTAATAAACCCGGTCCTTGAGAAACTCAATGAGGAAAAATTCACAGGTATCATAATCCTTGTTTCATCACGGGTCCCCATTGATATTGAGGACTGGGAGGGTACGGATGTCCCTGAGAGGCTGGTCTTCATCAACATGGGTGATGGGGACATTGAAGGCCCCTACAGGGTTATCGGCAGATCAAACATCAACCTCCAGATAGCTCCCCTCCTAAACAATGAGCCTACCGAGGTTTTTGTTTCCGGTGATGGCTTTGTCCCGTTGCGTTACAGTGTTGAGCCATTCAGATCATCAGAGATAGTGTTCAGGGATGGGGACTTCCTCCTGAATATTGAACCATCATCTGAGCCTTTAAAAATCCACCTTGCAGCAATCTGTAAGGACAGAGTTCCAGAACTCAATATAAGACGTCAGAGGGGGTCACTGACAGAGAGGGTAGGTTTTAAGGAGGAAAGGCCCTGGTTTGATCAGAAATGGAATAAGATCCCTGATGATCTGAGGGACATCATCAGATCCGCCACAGAGAAAAGGGACTTCAAATGCCCCAGCTGCGGTGAAAAACACGCCTTTGATACCATGACATGCCCCTCCGGGGACCTGATTTTAAGGGGACTGCCCGCAGGCAGATGCATCCTCTTCAGGGGAGATGAATACATTTCACTGGCAGATGCCCATGCATATCCCCTGGAGGATGGGAAGATAATAACCGCGGAGGGTAAGATTTACCGTCTGAAGGATGATGGTGGATGGGAGTACCTGAAGGACGTGGAACCATACGAGAGGGTTGATGATGATCTATTCGCATTATTCTATAGTATTTGATCGAACAGGATTTCCATTGATCCAGCTGGACAGCTGGGATCATTCCATCGGCCTGTTCCCTGTCAGCAAGTACCAGTTTGAACGTTTCCTTGTGGATGATGAGGGCTCTGACTACACCGATGAGTGGTACAGGGGGGTCCTGGAATTGAATCCCCGCAGGAGCTGAGGAACCCGGGTGATAGGGTATGGGAGTTATTCATCACGGGTCTGGATCTTGATGTTATTGAGGACTTCCTCGGCTACCTCGGACCTGAATACAGACTGCCCACCCTGGATGAATGGAAGGCCCTTCTTGAACTATCTGAGGGTATAGCTGAAGTATCCCCTGCTCTTAAAATGATCTGCAATGGTAGATCCCCGGAGCCGGTTCTTCACTGGCTGGAAGCCGGTCTCTGTCCCCTTATGAGGGAGGGAATTTTTGAGAGGATCCATGGAATTGAGAATAGGGTCGCTGGAAAACCCTTTCACAGTCTTCTCCCAAATACATGGGCCCCAGAAGAACTCAAGGAGGTTAAAATGGACATGGTTCAGGGCATGATTGGATTCAGGGTTGTAAGGGGATGATGGTGGTGTGTCCGTGTGAATTCTGCAGTGGGTGCTGAATTATTTAGGGGGGATGATGGTGTATCTCTACGTCCTGGTTTAGGAGGTACTGAATCTGTACTGGAATCATGGAGGTATATTATGGGTAAACTGAGGGTTGGCAGGTTTCTTATATCCTCAAGGGTTAATGGTCCTGGAAGAAGGTTTGTCATATGGTTTCAGGGGTGTCCCATCCGCTGCAGGGGGTGTCTGAATCCGGAGTTCCATGATGAGGATGGCGGCCATCTCATTGAAACTGCCCGGCTGGTTGATATGATCAGGGATCTCAGGGATGAAATAGAGGGGGTGACCTTCACCGGTGGCGAACCCCTCGCCCAGGCCATGGAGCTGGTGAAGCTTGCCGGGGCTGTTAAGTCGATGGGCCTCACAGTGGTATGCTTCACAGGATATGAAATGGATGAAATCCTTAAAGGGAACATAGAGGGCGGGCTCGAGCTCCTTGAATTTGTAGATGTGCTCATAGACGGCCCTTACATTGAGGAAAAGAGTGCGCCGTTGCTCTGGCGTGGAAGCACAAATCAGGATGTTTATTTTCTTACAGAACGCTATGCTGAATTCAGGGACAGGGTGATGGCCTGTTCTGAAATGGAAGCTGAACTCAAAGTAGGTGCAGATGGTGTTTACATGACCGGAATCTTTGATGTTGAATTCTGGGAGGAACTCAGAAGGAGGCTGGGTGATGGATCTTAGATGTCCCTACTGCCTGAATGAGACCAGACCTGAACTCAAACCGGGGATCGGCTACTGCTGCAGGGAATGTCAGGAGGCACTCCCAAAGGATTATGTTGACCCCCTTAACTCAAGGGCCAGGATAGGTCTTGTCGGATTCACGGGTCACGGAAAGACGGTTTATCTTACAAGCCTCTTTTATACCCTGAGGGTCCTTTCAAACAGGGATATATGGAGGAACTTCTCATGGCGCACCTGTGATGACCACACCCATAAAATAAAATATTCAGATGTCAGGAAATTTGAAAACTCAAGGCTTCCAGCGAGCACACCTGAAAATTTTCCCAGACCCGCCCTCATACATCTGCAGAATGTTCCATCCATGGGTGACATCTTCCTCAGCTTCTATGATACGGCGGGAAGGGTTTATGAAAGCGCCGAAAAGATAACCGATATGGGAAGATTCGTTGCCCATGCCGACACGGTGTTCTTTCTCATAAGCCTCAGTGAGAGCGGCCTTGGTGAGTGTGATATGGGTGATGTGAGTTTTGAAATGGAGCGTCTCCTTGATATATACATAAGGGGGGTCTATGAGAAGATGCATGTTGACCTTTCAGATAAGCAGGAAATGGTTGTGCTTCTGACAAAGGCCGATGAGATTGACATCCTCCCTGAGGACCTCCATAAATTTTTAAACGAATCTTCATGTAACTGGTGGATGAATGATGACCTGGAGGCCAGATTCAGTGCCCTTGATAACTATTCTGAGAGGATAAGGGAATGGCTGAGAAGTGAGGGCTGTGGAGGATTTGTTAATCTGGCTGAAAACAATTTTAAAGGTGTTAAGTATACACTGATCTCATCAACAGGTGCCAGTCCAGTGGGGGATACCCTGGTCACGAAACTTGAACCGGAGCACCCAAAGGGGGTCATCAATCCACTCGTCTTTGCAATGAGGAGCGCATGCTCCCGTGAATCAGCACAGGGTGTCAGGAGTTTTATTGGCAAAATCAGGAGGAGGTAGGTGTTCATGGAAATATACCAGTTTGTATACACCAAGGTGCCACCTGAAGAATCTCCATGGAATATAAGGGATTTTCACACAGTCTTCTATCCTGTGGATCTTATTTCAAGGGAAGACCTTTATGAAATGGAGAGAATGATACACAAGCCACAGATAGATGGCTTTAGAGATAAATTAACGGTTTTTTACAGGAAGATAGATGATATGGATTATCTTGCAATCCTTTACCTCACTGACCTTCCTGAGGAGAGGGATGTCTTTGGGAGGGGAGGCCTCTTCCTGTGCCATGGATTTTTATTCCCGCCTGAAATCTGGATGATGGCTCAAACACCCCTTGAACTCTTTGATATCGTGAAAGGCCATGTATTTAATGGGATCGAAGACCTTTTAAACTCAGGAATCGTTGACAGGAATAGCGGTAACATTGAGGCTATAGAGATTTCAGGTTATTCTCCCCCCGGGGATATGCGCCCCCCACTGTCCGATGACCTTAAACTGAAGATAACATCATACCTTTTTAAGATGGCTTCAGGGATCAGGGACTGCCCACCTCTGCTTTTAGCCGGTGAACCCTCTGATGTATCAGAACTGCTGGATGAGGTTCTCTTCTACATCCCGGATGAACTGAAGGTCAACCTTGGATGGGATTCAGCCTTTGATGGAGGCAGCCTCTACCATTATCCCCTTAAAATACTCGGATTCCAGGAGGAAATGCCCTATGGAGGGAACCCTGTTTCTGTTGACCTGTATAACCGAACAGTTGATTGCCCGGGCGAATCAGCAGGGCTTTTACATCCCGTTTCAACCTATGAGAGATGGCTGGAGAACTGTGATGAAAGAGTTTCAAGGGAGGATATCAATGCAGCCTACCGGCTGTCGCTCCTGGTTGATTCCATGGAGCCACCCTCCTCAGTTGAGGAGGTAATGCCCCAGCTGGAAAACTTTTCTTACATCAACAGGGACCCCATTGAGGGGCAGTTCAGGAGAAAATTCCATGAAGTCTTTGGCATGACCCTCACTGATCCTGATTTACCTCCGGCGACCATGCTGAAGTTCCTCATTGAGGGCGCATCATGTGATTCCATGGCGGGTTTCATTGAGTCACTGGTTCTTGATGGTTATCTCACTGAGGAGGACATAAAACTTCCAGGGGAGGTCACAGAGAGGAGCAGGATTCTGATGACCATTCAGAGGTTATGGGATGGTGCTGATATCACTGACGAAATCATGGAATCTGATTCTGAAGAACGCCGCCATATATTCGCATATCTAATCGGAACCGGACTTTTGATGAAAAATGAATCACTTAAAGACTTATTGAGGGATAATGAGGATTTTAACGCTTTACTGGAGGAGAGGGAGGATCTTTTTGATATTTTAAATAACTCTGGATTCTCTGTATCTGGAAGTGAGTCCGCAGATGATCCTGAAGATGGATCTGACATCATAAATCTGAATAAAGTGAAGATGGTAATATCAGGGTTATTCAGGAGGCACTGAGTGTCTTCATAGTCTGAATGGACAATATAAGAAAAATAAAAAAGGGATATCAGCTCACCATCCATTTCAAGTGCAGAACTTTCCTGATGGAGTTAACAGGTTACCACGGGCCGTGATACCAAAGAATACCACATCCTCAGGTCCGTAGCCCTCATCGAAGCTCCAGTCTGTTGTTTCAAAATAGGCCCTTTCACCTGGTCCCAGGGTGTTTATGAGGGATGACCCTCTGAATACCGGAGCCATTCCAATGGCTATGAGATCTCCATCACTGTTAAATCCCTTGACCCAGACATAATCGATATGCATGGCTGAGCTGTATCTGTTCTGGATCTCCCCTTTCACAACATAGTCTCCAGTGTAATCTGAGAAGACAGTGTAGTTGAGGACCTCTACCTGGGCTTTACTCTCGATGACCTCATCGACAGCTGACGACCCATTAATATGACCCAACACAAAACTGAGGAATCCCACTATTAGTAAGGATATTATGATCAGGGTTGCCTTTGTAAAGGTACTCCTTCTACTCCACCATCCACCTGATCTGCCAGTTTTTCCATCATCAACATCTGAAGACATTAAATCACCTTATTAAGTCAATCAAAGCTTAAGTCCTCTAAAAAACGTGTGCTTGTGTTTGAAGTCCAACAGTAAGAATGTTGGGATGTTCCTCCCAGATGATCCCTTCGATTCTGGTCTTCTTACCAGGGGGGAGTACATAATACCCAAAAGCCCACCCATGCAAACGATCTTCACTTGAGTTAAAACCTGTTATGCTGATATCATCAACAAACACGGTTTCTTCATAGTTGTTCTGAATCTCAAAGGTGATATTGTAAATACCGTCATGATCATGAGTTATGGTGTAATTTACGATATTCACATGAAATCTTTCATCGTCCATTTCTGTGGCAGAGTCCACCCCCTCGCTGTAACCCAGTGAGTAGGTGATGCATACCCAGAGTATTATGCCGAGGATTATGATACCCTTTCTGCTGTAACTGCTCCTTTTACTCCACCATCCACGTAATCTGCCAGTTTTTCCGTCATCATCTGAAGACATATTATATCACCTTATTCATTAACTGTTCTGTTTTATTATTAACTTGTTCAATAATTACAGCATAATTGAATGTTTATATAATTAAAAGTTTCTATTTGAAATTTAGATGTCAATTTAATTAACTCATAATTAATTATTGAATCTGACTACTTCAAAAAATGTTTTTAACTTATAAATTGAAATTTAAAAAATAACTGACATTATCTGGAATCATTCTCTCTTCTGTTTCTATCTTTGAGACTTCAGATTCTTTATCCGTTATTTTCCCGCCCGTCCATCTGCAGTAACTTCTGTTTGCAGTCAGATCACAATTAAATGACCATAAACTCAGTGTTTTTGCTGCTGAAGGTGTTTCTTATGTAACCGTGACCTTTGAGTTACATAAGAAGCCGGTACTCGCCGGACGTGAAACACCGAATCTCCGCCCGGCAGGCCTTAAAATGGTTATTATCCTGTCAGTTCCCCCAGATATTCCATTTAAAGATTTTTTCGAAAAAATATTTATTATATCATGTTTATAGATCAGAAAGGTGATTGAAATGGGCTCTGCAGCTTTATTAAGACCAGAATCCCTCGATGAAAAGATAACACTTTCAATGAGCATTTCTGTACTCACAATATCCGTCATGGCACTGATTCTATGGTTAACCGGGGCACTCCAGACACCCAAGGTTGGACCCTTCCTTGATAAGGACCCGACCATATTCATGAGCTTCATTCTCCTGGCCGCCGCCATACTCGCCCTGAAGGCTTCTAGGAAAGTAACATCCCTCGTTCTATCACTGATGGTCCTGGCCATCCAGTTCTCTGGAGGTAGCCAGCCCCTCCACCCTCAGGCATGGACAGTAACATCCATGATAATCATATCATACTCCACTGCAGTGATCCTTTTTTCAATTGAAAGATACTCGGCTGCCCAGATAATCAGTTACACTGCGGGTACAGTGGCATATGCACTGTTCCTATCAGAGATTACAGGGATTACGGAAACAGAGCCGCATTTCAGGGCATGCATAACCTCTGCTGCAATGATGGTGTTCCTGGCCATAGGTCTCCTCAGCACCCACCCATCCCATGGTGTTGTGGAGCCACTCTATTCAGGGAGGATCGGGGGCTACACCGGGAGGATGCTGATACCCATCGTGATAGGGTCCCTGACCCTCACGTCATTCATAGTAATCAGCGGCAGCAGCCACATACCATTCTCTGCCGATGTCTTCCTGGCCACCCTGAACCTGGCACTTTTAATTGTAATAATAACATTCACAGCCTACAAACTCAACGTGGTGGATTATGAGAGAATAAAAAATCAGAGGAAAAGCCAGAGGATGTGGAGGTTCTTCAGGAATGTTGTGGATAACCTTGAGGAGGCGGTGGCGGTCCTGGACCGTAACGGGGAAGTCCTGCACAGCAACACCGCGATGAAGAACCTGGAACTGGACCTCAGGAGACTGTGGAGGGAAAACCTGGAGGGTAAGGATCTTCCACAGCCCATAGGAACCATCAGGTCAGGTGGGAGGTACTTCACGGGATGGGCCATACCCCTGGATGATGGTGGGATCATATCCCTGATGGATATAAGCGGGCTTGTGGAGGTACAGGAGGACCTGCGGTCATCCCTCAGGGAGAAGGAGGCGCTGCTGAGGGAACTTCAGCACAGGGTCAGGAACAACCTTCAGATAATCACAAGCCTCATAAACATCCAGCTTCAGGATGCAGATGGCCCGGTAAAGGAGGCGCTCCTGGCTACCCAGACCAGGGTGAGGGCCATGACCATAATACAGGAGTCACTCTACAGCACTGATGGCTACAGCAGTGTACACATCGAATCATGCATCTCCCGGATGACAGAGCACCTCAAATCCCTGCTGGGTGCACATGGTGTGGGATTCAATATCAGGGCTGACCTCAGACTCAACCTTGAAACAGCAATGCCCCTCTGCCTCATGGTGAATGAGCTTGTGACAAATGCCATAAAACATGCATTCCCTGAGGGGAAGGGAGAGGTCCACATTGAGATAGATGAGGGGGAATCGGGGTACCACATGCGCTTTGCAGATGATGGCATTGGGTTCAGTGGGGAGGGGGAAGGCACCGGCCTGAAACTTGTAAGGATCCTTGTGGAGCAGCTTGAGGGTGACCTGAAGATACTTGTAGATGAGGAGAAAGGGGGGACAGAGATACTGGTGCCCTTCAGGGAACTCCAGTACAGGGAGAGGACCTAGCAGTTAAACCATGGAGGTGAATGGAATACGGTGGCTGGCATCTGACATGTACTGTCACTGTATCTGAGGGGGGAAACATTTGATAGGAATGAACTCCATAGATATTTATATGACCCTTGAGGAGAGAATATCCTCGGCCTTCCGGATGGATGAGGAAACATGGTTGAGGCATGCAAATCCATGGAGTGTCTGGACAAGACTCACGGCACTGCCCCTTCTTGTTGCAGCGTTCTGGAGCAGGGAGTGGCTGGGCTGGTGGGCTATCATACCGGTAACCCTCGCGGTCCTCTGGACCTATCTGAATCCCAGGATATTTAAAAGACCGGAATCTACGGACAGCTGGGCATCCAGGTCGGTTCTCGGTGAGAGGGTCTGGTTGAACCGTGATAGGATCCCTGTACCCGAGCATCACAGGAGGGTCCCGGTCATACTGAACCTCATAGCAGCCACCGGGACGGTCCCCATTGTTTGGGGTGTCTACCGCCTGGAGGTGTGGCCGCTCTTACCTGGATTTGCAATGGTCTACCTTGGCAAGCTGTGGTACCTTGACAGGATGGTCTGGCTGTACCAGGACATGAAGGAAAACCCTGAATACAGGGACTGGCTCTATTGATGGTTTTCCTGTTCTCCACAACTTTCTGGCTTTTTCTTATATTTCATGAATACTGAGCGGCCAATTTAATAGTTCTCCATGAATCCGGGACATAAAAACTAACCGGAACTTTGAGATCTGGAGTTTAAAAATCTGATATTGGATTAGATGGCTTTAGGAGGTCTTCCCCGATACTTCATGGCCTCTTTCCGGATTTCCTGCCGGGCCTCTTCGTCCCATAGATATATCCGTACATAATCAGTTCCCATGAAAATAATATGCCCGCACTCATATTCCCTGTATCTTTTTTCGTACATTATTCCGTCCTTCTCGTACCATGGAACATCATAACTGTACGAGAAGGGAGCCCCACAGTAGGGGCACCTTGATTGGTCCACCCAGTTCTCTGGCATTGGCTTGATTCTGTCAATGCTTTCGTTATTGGATGAGGTCGGGTTCTTTATTGTGTTAACATCATAACTGAAGGAATTATTCTGTGAATCCACCTCAACGTTGAGCATCATACCCGCCATAAATGAAAGCGCCCCAAAGAGAACAAGACAAACTACAATCAATATTTTTGTCAGTTTATCCACTGATATTCCCCCTGAATCAAAATATTGAAGCACCTCTGATGATAATATAAAAAAACTTTAATATATAGTAATAGTCCATAATCTATATCGAAGGCGCTGAATGAGGATTCTACATACATAAACCCGGTATCAGGACCGTGAATGGATCAGGGGACGTCCTGTGAAGACAGGGAATCTGCTGGTAGGAATGCGTGGATAAATTGCTCAAACAGCACTGCTCCATGAACCCAGTTTATGTTATACGGGGTGATTTTTTTGGATAGGGGAGCAAGGGTTCTTCTTGTGTTATGTTTCATCATGGTGGGGGCAGTGGCCTTTATGGCAGGGATACTTTTCGAAGAGGTTCAACACAAAGGGGATTCACCCATATCATCAGATAGTGATACCCTCAATAGGAAACCTGCTGTAGATTATTCGGTGGATATGGGGGAGGATTCCGGGACAGACTCAGCCCGTCCACCGGGGGCTGCACCAGGCCATCGCATACGGGGCCCAGTCTACTATTTATATGATGATGAAATCACCCATGGATGGGTGGCCTGGTACTATGATGTGGATGCAGGACAGTACTTCTCGGAATATGACTCATGGGACCCCAATGCAGGTGCTACCATGATTAATTAACCAGAGCATCTGCCGCCAGGTGAATTATTAGTTACAGGGATAATCCTGGAGAAAGCTTCATTTCAATATTTTTATTAAATGGTGTACCGGACCACACGTTCGTAATAGAGAACTATTACGAAGTTCACCATCCCTCATTAGGCCTCCACCTTTAGGCTTCCCTGAGGCTTAAGCCGGAGGACCCACCGTTAAACCTTTTCCAGATGAGGGTATACATTTATATTGTACAGTGTGCAGAATGACTGCATGGGATCATATAATGGTTCACTTCGGGGATCTGATCCCTGAGCCAGGGGGGTTATATTATGGTTTACTGTCGTGAATGCGGGGAGCTTAATCGTGATGGGGCAAACTACTGTCTTAAATGTGGCAGCCCCCTCAGGGGGAGTGAAGGGGAGGATACCAGGCCTCAACCGGCCCGGATGAAGGCGGGTCCAAGGACCATAACACTCACGGCCAGTGACGACACTGAAAACCTGGGCAGACTGACCCCTGAGATCCTCAGGATGGACAATGAAACACTCATGAAATGCAACGATGAGATAAAGGAGCTCGTGAAGAAAAGGAGGATCAGAAGAGGCGACTTTGAGGGGTCCATGGAGGAACTCATGGCTGAGATAAGATCAAGACTCGAGGCACTGAGTGGGGAGCTCAGGGCACTGAGTCCGCAGCTTCTAAGGGTCACGGTGGAGATCGACAGGAGTAAACCTGATGTGAAGATCACAACATCCCTGGATAAGGACCGCATGGAAGGCTACCTTGAGAAGATTAAGAGCAGGCAGCTCTCAGACCAATCCCTGACAACCCCATCATGGAGGGACCTCTGCCCTGTCTGCAGGGAAGCACCATTAACACCATTCCCAAAAAGGAGGGTCCCTGGAAGGTCTAAGAGGAATATGCGCTGCAGTAACTGCGGCGCAGTCTTCATTTACAAGGGAAATGGGTACCTTCTCAGCAGGGTCTCAGACAAGAACACCAGGGCCTGGCGCCTGTACGGTGGGAAGACACTCACAGAGGAGGAATGGACCAGGATAGCAAATGGCGGAGTATCCAATGAACTCCAGAGGGAGATCCAGAGAAAGAGGGATATTGAAGAGAGAAGGAGGGACATTGAAGGATGGCTTAAAAGTGCAGCAGAGGGGAATGTCACATTCAGAGAGCCCCAAACTCCCATAATACTCAGGAAGAACGAGAGGGCGGTCCTCGTACTCCACAACATTGACCTCTACGAACCGAGGGCCGTTAGAAGGACTGCCGGCGGATACGGGGGCCCCACCATAAGGGTGTCAAAGAATCTCTCATTCAGGATGGGGGCCCTCAATGCCATAAGCGAATCCCGTGACGAACTCCGGAGGATAGACACCGGTACACTGACCCTGACGACACGGAGGATGATATTCACAGGGACAAAGAGGACAACGAACATAGACCTCAGGAAGGTCCTAGCCATCCAGCCCTACACCAATGGCATAGCGGTCCAGAGGGAGAACAAGAAGAGAACTGAACACTTCCTCAACACGGAAAAAACACTGCTGAACATCACCCACTCCGGGAGGACCCACACAGTCCCCGCAGATGGTGCGGTGATGAAGGCGGTGATTGAGGGACTTATAAGGAAGCTCTGACCAAAAAATAACTCAGAGGAGAGAATAACTTGAGAGGAACTCTAAAGAAGATTGGGGGGATAGAATTTGGTCTCATGTCCCCAGAGGATATCAGGAAGATATCCGTCGCCCAGATCGTCACCCCGGACACCTACAACGAGGACGGGTACCCCATAGAGAACGGACTCATGGATCCCAGGCTCGGTGTGATAGACCCCCGGTTCCGCTGCTGGACCTGCGGCGCAAGGGGAGGGGAGTGCCCGGGACACTTCGGGAGCATAAACCTTGCAAGGCCGGTCATACACGTGGGATTCGCAGACACCATACACAAGATCCTGCGGTCAACCTGCAGAAAATGTGGGAGGGTCCTCCTCACCGGGACTGAAATCGAGGAATATATCAGAGGATACTTGAAGCCATGGAGAAAGAGGAAAACTTCACGCCACTGGTAAACAGGGTATACTCCCTTGCAAGGAGGGACAGGTGCCCCCACTGTGAGGAGGAACAGCAGGAGATCAAACTCGACAAGCCCGTCTCAATCGTCGAGGGAGACTACAAGCTCACACCCAGTGAGGTGAAGGAGCGTCTTGAGAGGATAAGCGATGACGACGCCCTCATCCTCGGTGTCAACCCCCAGGTTGCAAGGCCAGAATGGATGGTCCTGACAGTCCTCCCGGTCCCCCCGTAACGATGAGGCCCTCAATCACCCTCAAAAACGGTGAAAGGTCAGAGGACGACCTGACCCATAAACTGGTCGATATACTCAGGATAAACCAGCGCCTCAAGGAGAACATGGAGGCAGGGGCTCCCCAGCTGATCGTGGAGGACCTCTGGGAACTCCTGCAGTACCATGTGACCACCTACTTCGATAACGAGGCCTCAGGTGTCCCCCCTGCAAGGCATCGATCCGGAAGACCCCTTAAGACCCTGGCCCGGAGGCTCAAGGGTAAGGAGGGACGGTTCAGGAGCAGCCTTTCAGGTAAGAGGGTTAACTTCTCTGCCCGTACCGTCATCTCCCCGGACCCCAACATCAGCATAAACGAGGTGGGTGTCCCTGAAATCATAGCCCGGGAGGTCACAGTACCTGTCTACGTCACAGAATGGAACCTGGACCGTATGAGGGAGTACATAGAAAACGGGCCAGACGTCCACCCGGGAGCCAACGACGTCATAAGACCCGACGGACGCAAGATGAGGGTCTCCAATGAGAATGGAAGATTCATATCTGAGAACCTGAAGCCAGGGTACATAGTCGAGAGGCACCTCGGGGACGGGGACATCGTACTCTTCAACCGTCAGCCATCCCACCACAGGATGTCAATCATGGCCCACAGGGTCCGTGTACTGCCCTACAAGACTTTCCGCCTCAACCTGTGTGTCTGCCCACCCTACAACGCCGACTTTGACGGTGACGAGATGAACCTCCATGTACTGCAAACAGAGGAGTCCCGCGCAGAGGCCATGACCTTAATGCTCGTCCATGAACAGATGAGATCCCCCCGCTTCGGTGGTCCAATCATAGGCTGTATGGATGACCACATATCCGGCCTGTACCTCCTCACAGAAAGGGATGCAGAATTTGAAGATGAAGAGGTATTCCAGCTAATGAGAAGAGCCGGAGTCCAGTTAAAACATGGTAAGGGCAGTAAATGGACCGGAAAAGAAATATTTAACCTTATACTCCCAGATGGCCTCAACATGACCTTCAGAGCAGATATATGCAGGGGATGCCCTGAATGCCTTGAAGAGAGATGTGAATACGATGCCTGCATAATAATAGAGGACGGAGTACTCAAATCAGGCGTAATTGATAAAAAGGCATGCGGGACATTTTCAGGTAAATTACTTGACCATATAATCAGGGAATATGGTGCTGATGAGGCCCGTGAATTCCTCGAATCAGCCACCAGACTGGCCATTGCTGTGCTGATGAGGAAAGGATTCACTGCGGGTATCAGGGAGTTTGATGTGCCCCCAGAAATCAGGGAACTGATGGATTCCAGGTTGATAGGGCCATTGATGCCGTTGAGGGGCTCATTGATGACCATGAGGATGGAAGAATCAGATCCATGCATGGAATGAGCGCCGAAGAGGTTCTTGAGAGGAATATAGTGGAGCTCCTCTCCGGGGCAATGGACAGGGCATGTGAAATCGCCGGGAGGTGCCTTGAAATGGGCGAGAACCATGCCATAATAATGGCACGGACCGGTGCAGGGGGTTCAATGCTCAACCTCACCCAGATAACAGCCTGTGTGGGGCAGCAGTCCGTCAGGGGTGAACGTATCAGCAAGGGATACGATAAAAGGACACTCCCCCACTTCAGGAGGGGAGATCTCGACCCAAAGTCCCGTGGATTCGTACAATCAAGTTACAGGGAAGGTCTGGATCCCATTGAATTCTTCTTCCACGCCATGGGTGGAAGGGATGCCCTCGTGGATACAGCCGTCCGTAAAGCCCCCAGCAGTTACATGCAGAGGCGTCTCATAAACGCCCTCCAGGACCTCATAGTCGATGAGGATGGCAGGGTAAGGGATAGCTGCGGTAACGTGATTCAGATACTCTACGGCGAGGACGGGGTAAGCCCCTGGATGGGGAAAAATGGCGAAATAGTGGATCTGGAACAGCTGGTCTATGAGATCAGGAGAAAAAGCCTATGAACTGATCTCCGATTCTGAAGCAGACCATTTAAGAGCCATCAGAGGAAATTCCTTAAAAAATACATACCAGCATCTAAAGACTTTATTTTTTTGAATTGTTTAAACGGGACCAGCCATCGTTAATTATGAAACCACTGCCACCACTGCCCTTGCAGTGCTTCCATTTATTCAGTGGCTACCATCCAGGCAACGCAACAAGAGGCTTCGATGGGATTTCATCAGCTGACATAAACTAGATATACCCTGAGATACAGATACATAGCTGGGAATCTATATGAGACGTGCTTTAATTTTGATGGCCATGATATGCTCCACTTTAGCTATCTCTGGCTGTACACAAACAGGTAACAACACCTTATCTGAGAGTACAGGTGTGCCGGTGGCCGAAGTGCCTGAAATAGCCTACAGGGTTTCAGTTGCCAGTGGAACCATAGATTCAATAGAATATAAGGGCCTCAACCTTTCAATGAACCAGTGCCTCTACATATTCGCCCGGGCCATAGTCATGCTGGACAGTAACGATAAGGGTAACATATCGGTAAGGGAATATGGCAACCCTGAGAGTCCTGATGGCCGGTTAAGCTCCGCAACATTAACAAGGGCCGAGTATGTTGACATGGCCGGCAGGACCTACAGGTGGATGGATCAGAATGGAAGGGTCCCGAATCATGTTGGAATAAGGCAGGAGGGGGCAGGGGACCTCTCACCGGATATCCTGCTCAGGGTATTTGTCAGGGTCCTCACAGAGTACAGGTCCACGGGTAAACTCCCTGACAGGGTTACTGTATCATGATAGAAGAGAATATCGGGTAAACTCCCTGACACCATGATAGAAGAGAATACCAGTGATATGCCCACCTTCTGTGCCTTTAAGGGGTTCCTCTAACCAGTGACAGACCCGAATAAATTCTGGAAGAACTGTATTATGCTGTTTATGAAGCTCTGGATTGCTTCAAGGATCCCTCCCTGGGCCTCCTCTGTCCCGGTCCCGTTACCGGTATATGTGAGGGGTTTGCCGCCTGAGGATCCTGTTTCAGTCCTCCCATCTATTTTTGCACTTATTATTTTTCCGCTTTCTGCATCAACATAGATGGTCCCGACGATGTTCCCTGAGCTGTCGCGGACCCTCACAACCCATGCATCAGCTATGTACTCGTATTTACCGGTTCCCTCAAATGCATCCTCTTTATATTCCCCGAAGGGTATCCATTTAACCTCCCCGGTCTTATTAACCCTCACCTTCGCCTTCCAGTCACTGTAGGCAGGGGTCATGGCCGTGTAGGGCAGACCCTTTGAGTCCAGGTAGTCCTGTGCCAGTGCCGTTGCCTGGGCCCTCTCAATAATGGGTCCGGAGTCGGCAGAAACCGTTCCAAGAAAAACCAGAACGGTTAATATGGATAGAAGTTTTGCAAAATTCTTAAGGTACATAAAACACCTCCCTCATAATTTATGTTATGAAAAGCATATAGTTCTTTGCTTTTTTTGGTTGAAGGAGGTCACTGGAGGAGGTCCCACATCCCTCTGACAAGGAAAATGGCTTCAATACTGTACTCGACCATGTCAGCCATGGCATCCATGTGCCCTTCAAGGGCTTCCCTTCCACCTGACTCCTCAATGAGGTTGCTGAAGGTGTCACGGTCTGAGAGGTATCCCGGTATCTCGGTGATGGTGCTGTGGACACCCCCACTGGAGGGGTCCCTCATGGAGACCAGGAAGGTTGAGGGGACACCTGCAACTGAGAATGGGAGGTAAACGTGGCTTATGGCTTGCTCGCCCGCCGGTGTTGAGGCCGCCATGAAATCAACCACATTGGCCCTGATACCGTGAAGGCGGGCGTTGAGGGCAATGAGGCCGACAAGGGCTGGGCTGCTGTCAGCGTAGTAGTCCCTCCTCACAATGCAGGGGCTCCCCATGCCCATGGCCTCCAGGCTGATAACCGCAATGGTTCTGTTCACCTCCTCCTGCCTGTTAAGGACGTGGTACCTTGCACCTACCAGGTAGGGCAGATAGACTATCTGGTGGTATGCATCAGGGGAGAGGGCTGTCCTTTTCGGGGTTACCAGGGGGAAGGTGAAGCCATCCTCCCCGGCACCGAAGGCGATGAGTTTGATTGTGTATGGCGGCCTCCGGTCATGGTACCTCTCTGCAATTTCAAGGAGCAGTGCAAGTCCGGTTGCATCATCGTTGGCCCCGGGTGAGTAGTTCCCGCTCACGGGATCCACAGGAGTGTCCAGATCGGCGCAGATTATGATTTCACGCTCTGAATCACCCTCAATGGTGGCTATAACATTGCATGACCTCCTCACCCCCGGAGAGGTTAATGAGTAGTACCTGAATTCCTCCAGCTCCGTCTTTATCCCCAGATCCTTGAACCGTGAGGCAATGTACTCGGCGGCCATCCTTTCACTGGCTGAACCGGCGGGTCTTGGACCCACATCCTCTGAAAGGTGCTTCACTTCCCCCACCATATCCACGGGGTGAACCGGCTGGATTGAAAAAATCAGAATGATAATGATCAGGGCCTTTAACTTCATACAACCACACTGATATTATGTCGCCCGGGTAATTAAATCATGGCATGATCAGATCTTCTGCCCGCCATACTGGTAAAGCTGTGATCTTTCTGCAGAAACCAGAGGGCTGAAGGATTTCCTGTCCTTGAACCTGGCTGATAAAGGTTGGAGCTTAACCTGTTATCTTGCAGTAACTGGGCTGAATAAAGGTTGGAGCTTAACTGGGCGGCTGCATGCCCTGATCCTGTTCCTCATCATTCAATGAGTCAAGGATGGCTTTAATTTTCTCTGTAAACTCACGGAAGTCACTCAGGTGTTCCTGGAGTATTCTGAATGTTATACGGTCGTCTATCTTCCCGTACCGGTGCACCACGATATTCCTGAAGCCCCTCATGGCCTTTATCTTTTTGAATGTGTCCTCATCGATTATGCCTGATCTGAGGAGGTTCTCCAGGACCTCGCCATCGGAACCTGGCACGCCAAGGTTGAGGTCAGAGTTGAGGATTGAACATATGTCATAGACGTTTTCAACTGCAAATTCAAGTCTCTTATACATCCCGTCCCTTATGAGCCCAAGTTCTGAGAATTCACCGAAACTTTCAGGAAGGTTCTCCTCTATGAGTCCCACACTCTCCTCAATTTCGCGTATCTTGGTGAGTACAACGACCTTTCTGACCATCTCACACCCCCTTAACCCATCCTTTCAAGGCCAATGTAATCATAGAATCTATGTCTGAAGTCATCGAAGTCCCTGATGGTCTTCCAGGCGGTATCATAGAGGAATCTTTGATCATCACAGTAGATGACCTCACCCCTGAGTACCTCAACCTGGACGTAGAGTGGTAATTGCTGGAAGATCTGGACGTCGAAAATCTCATCAACCTCACTCAGGACCCGGAACCTGTAGTATGATGCCTCATCCTCTTCAGCATCATAGTAAATTGCAAGGTCTATATCAGACCATTCACCGCCCCTGAGGGCGGAACCGTATAGTATTATGAAACGGATCCTCTCTGAGCCCTCAATTTTCCTGATTACCCTCAGGAACCTGTCGACGTGTTTTCTGATAACTTCATCCATACCTTATGTTCTGTCTTTCATTTTTAGTATCCCTTTGCTTTGCAGCAGATATCACAGTAGAGTCATCCATTGGATATACGATCATGCTTCTCTGGGGGCTTCTGAATATAATAGTAAATGATAATAATGAATACAGTCAAGATATCTACCGGTGTTTCATGTGCTGGGATCCCTCTATGAAGAAGCGGCCCTCAGGGGGAGGATGCTGAAATCCTCAGCTGAATCCAGGCGCCAGGAACTTCCTGATGTCAGTGAATACTGGATCCGGCATGAGTCCATGGATGACTCACTCTCAACTGCAGCGGCTGAGGGGGGCTCGGGTTTTAAGGAATTTTCAGGCCTCATACTCGCAGCCATCAACACCGCCGTGCTCTCAGACTCGGGTGAGATTGTTGAGGGGAGCTTCCTGGACATCCTGGGACCCCAGTCAGGCATAAGGGAGCGGGTGAGGAACCTCACAGCCATATGTGAATTCAAGAACAGCATAATCGCCATGGAGGACTTCCCCCTCAGATTGCAGGATAACCTTGACAGGTTTGTTAAGAACAAGTTCATAGAGCACCTCCCCGGGGACGTGGCCGCACATATGAGGTACAGCCTCCTCTACAGGCCCGATGAACTGCTCAGGCTCCTCCGGGATAATGGACCCGTGGAGGTCCATGACTTCAAACTCTAGTCTTTTTTCTGGACTATGTTGCAGATGCAACAGTTGCAATGACAACATTTATATATGTTTTCCCACCAGATAGATCAGCATGGACAGGGACATACCACTCAAGGGACTCCTCTCAATAATCCTCAGGAGTCACAGGGTCTTCATCGGGAGGGAGCTGGGACACCTGAACCTCACAGACGCCCAGGTGGCATGCCTCCTGAGGATCCACAGGGAACCAGGGATAAAACAGGATGAACTCGCCACCTTCTTCCACGTGGACAAGGGAACCATAGCAAGGACCCTGAGGCGCCTGGAGGAGAGCGGATTCATTGAGAGAGAGCAGGACCCGGAGAACAGGCGCAGGTACATCCTGGAGGTAACCGGGAGGGGTGAGGAAATTATCCCCCTCATACTGAAGGTTGAGGAGCGCTGGGAGGACCTCCTCTTCAGGAACTTCACAGACGAGGAGAGGAGGATCTTCAGGGAGATGTGCAGGAGACTGGCAGAGGAGGGACTGAGGATAAGGGGTGATGAACCATGAGTGAAGGAGTCAGGATCATCAGGGGCGATCCCAGGAGGGCCCTCATCAAACTCTCAGGGCCACTCATAGTGGCGATGCTCCTCACATCCATCTACAACCTGGTGGATGCAGTCTGGGTGGCCGGACTCGGAGGTGAGGCCCTCGCAGCCATAGGGTTCGTAACACCCATCTACATGATCCTGGTGGGGCTGTCCAACGGTCTCGGCGCCGGTGCAGCGTCATCGGTATCAAGGTGCCTGGGGGCCGGTGACGAGGAGGGCATGAACAACAGCGCATCACACACCATCCTCATCACACTGACGGTCTCCATAATCCTGACGGTGATAATCGAGATCCTCCTGAGGGACATCCTCCTCTCCCTGGGCGCCGCAGGGGCCCTGAAACCTGCAATTGAGTACGGTAGCGTGGTCTTTGCAGGTACCCTCTTCACCCTCTTCCCGGGGGCCGCCTACGGAATACTGAGGTCAGAGGGTGATGCCAGGAGGCCCATGTATGCCATGGGTTTATCCGCCGTCCTCAACATGGTCCTGGACCCCATCCTCATCTACACGGCAGGCTGGGGCATAGCAGGGGCGGCCTGGGCCACAGTGATATCACAGTTCCTGGTGTCGCTCCTCATAATCTACTGGTTCCTCGCAGGGAGGACCTTCACCTCCATAGGCTGGAGCCACTTCAGGGCCGACCGGGGGGTCGCCTGGTCCATCCTCTCGGTCACCATACCCGCAAGTGCCGAGTTCCTGGTCATGTCCATGGTAACAGCCCTCCTCAACTGGATACTCACATCTGTGGCCGGGACCTCGGCGGTGGCTGTCTACTCTGCAGGGTGGAGGATAGTGATGCTCGCCATAGTCCCTGTGATATCGGTGGCAACAGCCCTTGTGAGCGTATCAGGTGTTGCATACGGGTCAAGGAACTTTGAAAACCTGGAGGTGGCCCACGGCTACTCGATAAGGCTGGGCCTCCTGATAGCTGGGGCCACGGCGGCCCTCACATTCGTCCTGGCGCCATGGATAGCCTGGATATTCTCCTACTCCCAGGCTTCCTCCCATCTGGCGCCGAGGATAACCGGGTTCCTGAGGGTTATATGCCTCTTCTACATCTTCCTGCCCCCGGGTATAATGTCAGGGTCCATATTCCAGGGTGCGGGGAGGGGGATGACGTCCCTCATGCTCTCGGTGATAAGGCAGGTCCTCCTGGTGGCTGTCTTCGCCTACCTCCTTGCCGTGACCCTGGGCCTCGGTGAGGCTGGTGTCTGGTGGGGTGTCGTTGCAGGTGACATCGGGGGTAGCCTGGTGGCCTACCTGTGGGCCAGACTCTTCATCGGGAGGCTCAGGAGGTACGCTGTCTGATCATCTTAAAGTTCATATGAAGATCTCAGCCACTCTCCTAAGCGGATTATAAATTAGTCTCAGAAGCCTTTTTTCTTCAACGGCAGCGTGTGAGGTTTTTATCAGCTTATGGTGAATACTTATCAATGAGTTTATAAAAAATATATTTATGAATGATCCCCCATTGATTGAGAATTATGTTACCTACTCTGAAATACGTTCTCGGGTGAATGATAATAGAATGCTGGATCTAAGACAGTATTCCTGGTTCTATCCGACTACTCTTCTTCCCCTTTTCCATTTGAAGAAAACAAAATCTTTGAGGTGTGAGTTACATCCGGGTGTGAAGCATTATTTTGAGGTTATGGAACAGGGAAATCCTGGCAAAGGAAAAACATACATTCCATTCGTTGAACTATTACATGACAGATCCGAAAGGGATCCTCTCAAATACGTATATGATTTGTTAGATAAAAGTTATGGTGGGAAGGATGCTTTATGCTTTTTGCTCTCCGAGTTGTCCGATAATATTTATCAGCATTCAAAGTTCACCTCAGCTTATATTCTGGCGCAAAAATATCCTAAGAAAGGTTTCATTGAGATATGTTTTCTTGATGATGGTGTAAGCATACCTCAGAATTTTGAGAATCATGATTATTACTTTGAATATGACTCTGAAGCAATAATACAAGCTATAAATGGAAAATCCACTAAAGTTCCGTACCCTGGAGATCCTGAAAGAGGTTATGGTCTTAATAACATACTTAAAATATTTGTTGAGGGTGGGAAAGGCGAACTATTAGTGGTGTCTAGAAGGGGGGCTTTTTATAAATCTCAGGATGCTAAGATGTATGAGTTAGGTAATGAGTTTCAAGGGACATTAGTCAGCCTGCGCATACATAAAGGGAAGCTTAACATATATAAATACATTTAACAAAATATAAACATAGGCACTGTTAGCTGAATACCATTTGTGGCTCTCTAGAAAAGTATATATGTATGTTAATGTGGTGGTAATCATCTTACCGTGGGAAAAGGACGGGATGTAGATATGAAAAATAAAATTGAAAAGATAAGGCTGGAAAAGCACATCGGTGCACTGCTGGCTTTCAGGGATTATGTGGATGATCTTTTTGAGGAGATAAACAGACTGGATGCGAATGTAATAGAATTAGATTTCGAAGGCGTGGAATTTATGAGTCGATCCTTCGCTCACGAGTACTTGATGCGAAAATCAAAGTCAGAAAAGGATATTTATGAAAAAAATAAGTGTCCTTCAATTCAGAAGATGTTAAGTGTTGTTGAAAGGTCCTTTAAGAATCCTCGAAAAATTAGGGTGACGCCTACACCGCATCCTATTAAAATAGCTTAAATTTAGTAAAGAAATCATTTTCCTTGTGTGGGCTAACGATACTCTTGAAACTGTGTTTTCACGGACCCCTTTAAGGTTGTCTTCTGCAATACATTTAATTGTCCATTATATTATTCAGCGTTATGCTGTCTGAAACAGATTAGCTGCAATTCGGTCAAAAAGCAAAATTTGACGTTAAAATGCTCTTATAATCAAAAAAAGAATAAATGGGATTATTTTATCTTGCTACGTCCACTGAGGAGGTAACCTGCACCCATGAGACCCACTATTGCAATGATGCCAATTAGAGCGTAAACTGGCATCTGTGTTGTCTCTGAAGTACCCTGTGTTGATGCTGCTACCTCATAAGCCTTTACATCACCATTTTCAGTGGGTGATGAGGATGCTGAGGTAGATTGTGAAACTCCTGCCGAACCTGAGGTTCCTGAAGATGTCACTGCACTCATGGCATCGGATTCACCTCGTGATGCACCATCTGACACTGAATGCTCTCCATTGCCCTCGTTTGATGGTTTATCTGTATCAGCAGCTGGCAGATTCTCTCCCCATGCAGCAGCCATTGTATGTTTGAACTTCTCGATCGCGGCACGGTTCAATGTTGAGATGCTGACTATCCACTGATTCAGCACTATGTTGGCGCATGTATGATGGCAGCAGACAACACCATACTGGTTCACCATGTTGATATACTCATTGGCAAGGGAAGCCTTAACCTGGTCTGATGGGCTCCAGTAGCCCTTACGCACTGTTTCGATGAGCCTTGCAATAATTGAAGCCCTTGCATAGGGATTTGATTTGCTGAAGAATTCATTCAGACCCATACCATAACTGTCCCTCACGTAGATGCTGTTCACCATATCCCATGTCGATTCAGATACCAGTTCTGGATTTGTAACCTGCCACATCCAGAGGTTCTCCACAAAGGAATCCATATACCTTGCACCGTCATAGCCGCCTTTCATCATACCCTCAATCCATCTGGGGTTGAGGTATCTTGTCAGGAGGTCCCTTGTGAGGAACTGGCTCATCGTTTCTATCTTTGCATCACTGCGGAGGTTATTTATGTACATCTCTGGTTTTGAACCTGAAACTATCTCCACTGCAAGGCTGAGGCCTCCGAAGTAGGCTGCTACCATTGGGTGCTCAAGGGCACCGTAGAGGTTTGAGCTCCTGCTGAACATGGCCACAGTCACATCCATAAGGTTATCCCTGAAGATGGAGGGAACCTTCAATCCAGTGATATTTTCACCGTAGGCCGATGAGACCCTCTCAAGGTAGAAACTGGCCAGCTGATCACTGTTATTCCAGGTTTCACTTGCAGGTATTGCCTCCTGGAGGCCCGGTGAATAGGCGCCCGGTTCCTCAGAGAATATCCTGAGAAGGGATAATCTCCTTGCATCGGTCTCACTGAAACCTTCTCCCAGTAGTTTCAGGTAGATGGTCTCTGAGTTGTTCCTGATATGGTTGGGGGTGTCGCTGGCTCCAGCAGCGAGTTTAACTGCCCTGTCAATGAGGGTTATTATATCCATGTGAAGGTCCCTGTAGAGTCCTGAGGTAACCACTGTAATGTCGATGCGAGGCCTTGTAAGGTTTGTTATGAGTTCAACGTCCTTGACCCTGCCCTTTGAGTCCCATACAGGTTTAACACCCATGAGGTAGAGTATCTCTGCCTCCATTACTCCCTGGTGCCTCATGGTCTCTGAGGCCCACAGGACGAATGCAACCTTTGTGGGATAGGTTCCATGTTTACTCAGGTAATCCTCAAGGAAGCTGTCAACGAGTTTCACTGCAGTTTCCCATGCAGTTCTGGTTGGAATTGTCCTTGAATCCAGTGGATATGGGTTTCTTCCTGTTGGGAGAGCATCAGGGTTCCTTATAGGGTCACCTCTGGGACCGGGTGTTATGTATCCACCTTCAAGGGCTGTGAGTATGGCTGTTATCTCGCTGGTGCAGTTACGGATTCTCTGTGTATACTCAATGGCAAGCTGGAGGTAGCCTGTTATGGTAGCATTTAAGCTACCAGTGGTTCTGATCTGAGCCTCTTCGGGTGTGAGGTTGTTCAGCACGACCTCCCTCAGCAGACTCTCTGTAGCTGTCCCATTGATTTGGGGCAGCATCGCAATTAATAGCTGTATGAGTTCTTCGCCTTCGGGTGCTCTTCCAAGGACATGTGGTCCATAGGGTATGTAGCTTTTTCTGATATCATCAAGGTATGCTGTGACATCTGCGAGGAATTCATCGAAACTGTCGCCTGTGTAGTTGAATCCCACTGTCCGGCTCTGGTTTATGATTTTATCACGGTAAGCATTCTTCAGGGTGTCATCAACGGTTTCCATGTATAGTCTGATGTTATCATAGAGTTCGGAGAGGTTTCCGTAGAGTCCGGAGGGTATAAGTACGGGTGTCATGAAGTTTATGATCAGCATGTTTGCCCTTCGCTTGTCAAAGATTGCGGGGGCGTCCATGGGGAGCACGTGGATTATGGGCATGTCCTGGAGTAAAACAGCGCCCCAGTCCCTGCTTGATAGGCCCTCCTGTTTTCCCGGCATCAGGGGCACGAGACTGAACACTGATAGTATGGCGTCTGCATGGTAGACCTTCCTCATCCACCAGTAGAATGCGAGCAGGTTGTGGGTCGGTGGAAGTTTCCCTGTATTGTAGAGTGTGGTGTTATCCTGCAGCCAGCCCCACACCGGTTCAGGGGCGAGTAGGATGTTTCCGAATTCCAGTTTTGGTATGACAATGTACTTTCCGGTGCTGTTCGTATAGACCATCAGGTTTCCAGGGGCGGGGCCCCATGCATCTGTGACCTCCCTCTGCATATCCAGAGGCAGTTCGCTGAACCAGTTGAGGTATTCATCCTCCGGTATCAGTATGACACTTCCAGATTTCACCCTGTTTTCAAGTTCACCGGGCGCCCATGTGCCCACATTGCTTCCAACTTCTGCCATGAGGTGTGCGAGTTCTGCCTCTCCGGGCAGTGTTCTGTTGCCGACGTTGTATCCCCTCTCCTGCATTGCTTTCAGTATCGCTGCTATGCTTGCCTGGGCATTGAGATAGTAGTCGATGTCTGCACCAACATTCGCCTTCCCCCCACCTTCACTGTAGTAGGTTATCACAATCTTCTTGTCATGGTTGCTGAGTTTTTTGAGGTTCATCCAAGAGATGGTCCTCTTCACTAGCCACTCTATCTGGTACTCTATGGGCCTGTTGTATATGACACCCGTAAGAGGGTCGGTTTCCTTGACGCTTATGACTATGGGCTCTATTATCCCATCCATCTCTGCAAGGGATAACTGGTAGACTTCAGAGCAGGGCACGCCCTGGGCGCTGTTCTCCCAGGATGTGAGGTTCATGCTGGTTGAGAATATTCTGATACCGTTGAGAACCGTGACGTTGAGTTTCTGAAGATCCTCAACACCTCCTGTCCAGTTCTGTGAATTCAGAGTGGCACCCCTTGAGATTAACACCGCGGCATCTATGATGGCCTTTCCATTTAACATGATATATTCCATTGAATTGGCGTCCCTGTAGGTGTAGGTTGAGACTATGACGTTGACATTCTTTGACTCGAAGCTCCTTACAAGTGCATCCAGTAGTGGACCGTCCCTTGCCATGTCCGTGTACTCTGTGCTCAGTATCCCGACGGTTGGGGAGCCTTCATGGTATCTTCCTGTCTCCATGTACCAGTCCAGGTATTCTGGGAGATTACTGAATATCTTTGGTGCATCTGGATGGTATATGCCCCAGAGTGGGCGCTGTTCAGGTTCTCCAGGGGTCACATTGAGGTTGCAGAATGACGCCGCCAGGTAGAGGATGAGGTTCTTCAGGTTCCTCTCGCTGGTATAGTTGAGGTATCTGAGGCTTTCATTGAACCGGGGGTCTGATGTGCTCACTGTCTGGAGGTCCAGGATCGGCGCGTAACTGTTTCTTGCCGAGGGTTCAACGCATATCATTATCGTTGAGCCCCTGTTCCGGGCAGCTCTCAGTTTATCGCTGAGGGCCTCCCATACAGGTGAGGAAAGACCACTCCTTGTGCCGAAGATTATCACGTCGCCGCTTATATTGTAAGTGAGGTTGGTCTCTGTTCTACCGCTCTCTGCCCGTACCTTTATGATATTTCTGATGTCGCTGTCATTGGCCACCCGGTTTATCAGTGCAATTTCATTGGGACTTGAGCTTACTATGAGTATCTCTGGCATGCTCTGGTTCTGCGCTGTGCCGTTCTCTGCGAATGATGTCCCGCTTGCTGCAAATAGACAGATCACAAGTGCAGTGTATAATATATGCTTCTTCACAAGCTCACCTTTTTCAGGTTTATTTTAAAATATTTCAAGTAAAGCTTAAAAAAGGAGGTATATAAAACTTGTTAACAATTTTTTATTTCATATTATTACAAGCTGTGGCCTTGCAGGTAGGTGCATCTCTTCCTTGTGGAATGATCCCCCGTGCTGAAACATGTGGAGCTGTATCTTCCTTTTTTTGCGCACTGAATAACTGCTCTGAGGAGATTAATCTGAATCATTCAGTGAGGAGACTGGAGAGGTCCAGACTTTTCTCTTTATTATATATATCCAATTTAATTCAAAAAATAAAAAATTAAACAGGCTCTTCCTTGATTTTTGGTGGAAGTGAGCTCCTATCAGCTTAATAAGGGATACTCCGTAGAGATTCCACAACACAGAGCATATAAATAAATATTATAAATTATATAATCTGTTGTAGCAGAAAAGACCGCAGGAGCAGGTGATTTTTTGTGGCTATGTACAAATTAGAACTCCCCATATCAATTGAAAGAGAAGGAAACTGGTTCATTGCAATCTGCGAGCCATTTAATGTGGTCAGTCAAGGTAAAAGTGAGGAAAGTGCAGTAGAAAATCTTAAAGAGGCCCTCGAGTTATTTTTAAATGATGAGGATGTTCTGAGACAATATTCTACCGAGATCAAAAAATTCGTGGTGCCAAAAAAGGAGCAGTATGTGAGTGTTGAAATACATGACTGGGAGGATACCGCCCCTATCAGGAGTGGAAGTCTGTAAAGCTCTCCAGAGGGATGGTTTCAAGAATGCAGGTGGAAAAGGAAGTCACAGGAAACTTAAAAAAGTAGATAACGAGGTCCGGGTTGTTATTGTCCCACTTCATGACGAAATTGCACCAAAGACTCTGAATTCTATTCTCAAACAGGCAAAGATAACACGTGAAAGATTTCTGGAGCTTCTAAAATAACGGCTCTGTAGAAATCATAGTTGCGGTTTTCACCTGCCTGAGATGATGTTTGTGTTTATTTTTCTTGCCGTTGAATGTCCCCTACATACTCCACTGTTTATATTTTCCGGTTTATTGGGTATCACATCCCTTAAATCGTGTTTGGGGCTTCATTGAAGACTGAGCAAGTATATTATCCAGGTGTCCACGAGCAGTTGTGTAACTTTTCCCACTATGGCTTTATAAGCGCAGACTTACTGGTCCTTTTCCATATGGTGATCCACTGGACCTCCATGCAGTAAATGCACCGTCCCAGCAGTTCACCCATATTCGATGCATCTGAGAATTTCCTGGTAGTATGAGAATCATAAAGCCAGATCACTGAAGACATTAAACTAATTCACGGTAACTCATGCCTCAGATGGCTCTTCAAGCATAACAGATCTATGTTCAGTCTGCTCCTAGATTTGACATGATATGTGAAAATTAGGCTGATAATCTCAATTTACCGTCCCATGTCATCCGGAAATAGGTCTTATCCTCTAATTTTGTTCCGGGTGTGAAATAATATTGTGGTTTTGATATGGTTGCTCCTGGCCCTGAACCTCCCCTCTGAGTTTCAGGGTCAAAGTAGCCTCTCCCTGCTAATAGTTCAAGGTCCCCCCTGAAATTCAGGTTTTTATCATATTTTAAGTGGCTGATTAAGAACTCACTGGATACTGTAACGCTGTCTTGGACTTTCACTTCAAATGGGGGAGCTATTTTGTTAACTCCATCAAGGAGTACGTGCCCGAAGCCGTATTTTGACTCTCCCCCCAGAATGAGCTCCTGGATGATATTGAAGTTATCGATAAAGATTCCGGCGTCGACATCCACTTCCCTGTTATTTATTTTTGCATCTTCTTTGATCCAGATCCATCCTGTAACTTTAACGTCTTCTGGGGTCCCGGTTTTGTCGCACGATTTGTTATTTATGAATTCAATCTCGTGAAGGCTCTGATCCTTTGCGGTTGAAGAACCGGGCTCAATGGCTGTGGATATCTGGCTGCCTATAAATTTATGTTCAAATTCTGCTCTGGCTATCTTAATATCATGACCGTATTTAATCCCTTCATCTGTGTAGGAGGGAGAATAGATCGTCTCTCCATCATAGATATAGAAATATGAGAATACAAAATTATTCATGATGTCTTTACCGGTATTCTTATAATGATGGGCGGCAGGTTTTTTGAAGAGATTTTCTGCTGTCCTTTTTGTCACAGCACCCCACAGGTTCCTTCCAGGAATGTAATATCTTGTGGGTGAAACCACCGAGCTCTTAGATGGTAGATAGCCAATATGGAGTGGGGTTTTTAACTTAAACACGACATTGATCGTTCTCCACATCCCTCATTCCCCTGCCTTTGCATGATACAGAGAATAAATCAATGTGCGTTCAATGAGCCTCTTCATGAACAGTAATTTGTAGATATCCCGGGCAACATCTCTTAGTCTTTCACAGAACTCTTTGAAACTGTCGGGAAAACTGGATGAATTCTCCAGGAGGCACTCTCTTATTTCTGGCCTGTTTAACATATCAGTGAGTTCTTTCCTTATCCTCTTCTTTTTCTTGTCCTCTAACCAGAGAAACATTGCATAAACTCCATCTTCCTGCAAAACTCCAAGGGCTTTTCTAAGATGGTTTGCAAGATTTCTGTCGCTTTTTACATCTATTTTCTGCGCGCACTGCATGCATATATAGTCAAGGTTTAACATCAGTCCCCCACCTGTTCATCTTCAGAATGTTCTGCAGCTAATTCAAGCCTGCCGAATCCCCTTGTAACCATTCCACCTATCCCGAGATATTTAAGGTATGGTGAGACAGCCTTTAATACTTCCTTTCTCTTTTCATCTTTCTCAGCGGCAATCTCAAATCCAAAGATGGTCCCCCTGGGTATCGCCTCATAAGTGAACAATGCCCCTTCCACTGCCGTTCCGGTTTCGGGATCTATCCGTACGGATGTTCTCACCTCAAGATTGTCATTTACAATCGGAGAGAATAAATTTTCAGGTACTATGACAGCCCTTTTTATCCATCCATTTATCTCATCTGGTAAATCAACATCTTCCTTTTTTTCTGAGTCCACTTCGAAAAGTAACCAGCCAAGATTCAATCTTTCTTTCAGATCCCCTCTGATCGCATAAACCTTATTTTCATCTTCATAGCTTATTTTTTCGTCTTTTACACACCAGTAGTTAAAAAGTTGTTCTGTTGTGATCCATACTGTGCCCCTGACTGAGGAGACAGGGAAGAATAATATCTGTCCATCATAGAATCGTAGAAGACCTCTACTGTTTTCATCGCCAAAGATAGATTTAGCCTTTTCTTCTGCACATCTTCTCTTTTCTTCAGCGCTTTTATTTTTGAACTTTTTATCCGCCAGGTATGCTGTGTAGAACTCTCTTGTAACTCCTGCAATTGAGGTTCCAGGTATTTTTGGAATATCCGTCGATGGTTCCCTTACAATTGTGTTATCTGCTCTTCCCAGTCTGTAACCACCTGCCCCTATATGGACGGGGTCAAGGGCTCTTGCATATACTTTCTCAGGCTCTAAAGATCTATTCATCTTTCAGGCACCCCGTAACATGAGTGAAGAGATTGATGGTATCAAGTAAAAGCATGTTAATTGAGGAGGATATGAGGAAGAATCTGTTTTCTTCTCTTAATCCATCCCATTTATGTCCAAATGCATCCTTTAATGTTGTTTCTGCGAATATTCTGAATGTATTTTCCTTATTCGCATCTTTAACGTTTTTCCATTCCCTTAATTTTGAGGTGAGCGCCTTTTCAATGAAATTTATTTGAGAATTAGAAAGGTTGCTGGATAATAAATCCCATAATTCAAGTATTTGTGGGATCTGATGGAAGTAAAGGGGTCTTCCTGAAAACAATCTGTGATCCTCATGACCTCTCTTTTTACCCTCATAGCATATGTTGTACCTGTCGGTCGTTGCTGAGAGCAGTTCAAAGTCAAAATAGCCAGGGTAGAGGTAGAAAATTTTACCTCTGGATAGTCGTGATAGATCATCGAGGGTGTATTTTTCTCCATTCGCTGGTTTTATTGGATAAAAATTGTAATGTTCATCCAGCCTCTCTACACTCCACCAAGGATCCATAGGTGTCTGTTTTTTGAATTCTTCATCTTTGAGCATTCTTTTCTCTGCTTCGAGGAGAATGTAAAGTGGGAACTTTCTTTTCGCCACGAGAAGTTTAAGATTCAATGGCAGTTTTCCCAGCACCTTTTCGAATCTTTTATTGTATAACTCTGCTATCATTTCTATGATTTTCACTGAATCCAGAGCGGGGACTATGAATCGAAGAGATAGGGGGGATCTGTTTATTTCAATTAACGGGTAATATTTTTCGAAATAAAGATTGTCCTCAGTTTTTATTGTTTTTCCGACCTCTATCAGGTTTTTTTCTGGTTCATCCTCTGGGGCCAGATGTTTAATACCCTGTTTTAGTGCTTCTTTAACTGCTTCTTCTCCGACTTTATTCTTGAACTTGAACTTTCCAAGGGATTCTATGGTGTAAAATTCTCCGTTTCTGTCGTGAAAAACAAGAAGTGTTTCCGGATCTAACCCGCTTATCTTAATGATCAGGGAACCTTTTTCCAGCTCCTTGATATTCTTGTACTCTTCCTTTAATCGGCCTTTTAATTCATGGGTATCTATGGAAAATCCTATCCTTTTCCAGCGGTAAGCGTAAATGTCAGTTATCTTGTTAATTAGCAGGTCAAAGAATTCCTCTGTTTCTTTCCAGATCCTGTATAATCGAGCAGGGGACGGGTTCTGGGTGAAGAGATAAGTGGCAAGGTTCTCTTTATCCAGATCGGCTCCTATATTCTCTCTTATATTCTGAAAATGCGATTGAAGGGAACTTTTATTTAGACCTATCTCTTCTTCGAAGAAAGTATCTAATAATTTAGCTGCTTTCTCCTCATTTGAATCTTCATTTTCCAATATATAATTTAGTATCTTATAAACATGATCCTTGGTGGCTTCAATTGGACCATTTAGAACACTATTTGCATTTTTCTTTACATTTTTCTTTTCCCACTTCTTGCTGTGTTTCCAGTCCTTGTAGGTCTGTGAATAGATGGTTCCGGCCATTGTCCCGTCAAACCATTTATCAAGGTCAAAGTTTAAGGCAATTAAGGCAATCCTGTTGTTTTTATCTGCCACCTCATCTATCCAGATAGTGTTTTCTTTTTTGTTACTCCAGTTTGCCAATCTTCCCTGTATTCTTTCACTGCAAATCTCACATCTCTCTTTCTCAATGGGTTTTGCCCTTAACCTGCAAAGGGGGCAAATATCTTCTCCTTCCTGGGGGGTTGGCATCTCTGGATTATCAGCTATTATCTTTTTTTGTTTTTTATCGATAAAAAGGGCGGGGGTTATTTTCGGGTAAGCACCTCTGGAGGATGCGAATTTAAGTTCACTGGCAAGTACTGTAAGCGTCTTTGAGGGTTTGCTCAAAGTGAAAAAAGGCCACAATTCATTTTCACTCTCTTCTAAAACAATCTCACAAGCTTCTTTCGCGCATTGATTTGCGAGTTCTTCCGCCCGCTCAAACTCCGGGAAGGTGAAACAGATCCCGTTTATGTCTTCATAGATTGAATTTCCAACTGGAATCTCATCCTCAAACTTTCCTTTTAGTTTTTCTTTTATCCTCTCAATGATTTCCTTTCTTGCTTTAATTTCTGCAATTTTCCTCCCTTTGTTTATGAATTCTATTCCATTCCAGAATATTCCGAATATCCTCAATTCTGGATCTTTTATATCTGCTCCGCAAAGCTTTGCTACCAGAAGAGACTTAAACCGGGATGCAGTTGAGTATGAATGATCCCATAGAGTGACATCATTGGATGGAATTCTTGTCTCTCCAAGGCCATGAGAAAAAAACACCTGGGCTTCTTTCATTAGCATCCTTCTAAAAAGGCTTAAATTCACAACTCCGGAGATGTAATCTTTAAAAAGTCTTACCAGGAGGGTCTGCAGATCATCAAACTCTTTCTGGAGACAATTCAGATGGATTTTTTCTTTAGGGTAACCAAATGGTGATGATATAACAGTATCCGTTATGGACTGTTTTCTCCTTACAATACCCTTGTCATCCGCGGAATCTTTACGGTCACATCCTTGTAAAACGTTATTTTTTCTATGATGTTCGCTGATAATGTTGTATATTCTTATTGACTCACCATTAATCGCTTTTAGAGCTGATATCAGTTCTGTTTTCAAAAAATCATCAATATTTGCATGAAAGAATCTAGGGGGCGTCTTCTCTATAGAGTTGGTCCCGATAAAATCTGGATGGAGTTTGCCGATGTCATGGAGCAGGGCTCCTATTTCTCCTAGCAATACTTCTTTTCTTCTTTTTCTGATATTTTTAATGTTGCTCATACCCATAACCATCCAAAATCTCTGATAGCTCATGCAGGTTTGAGAAATTCTTAGAGACACCTCCTCTCATCCACAACTTTCCTTTCAGTTGCTTTTCTATTATCCCGAATCCAGATGTTCTTTTTGCCGAAAACCCGCAGGTATAGAACATTAATTTTAAAGCTTCCGCGATAAGTTTCAGATCCTCTTTAATCTCATCTCCAAAATTTTCGTTTCCCGGATAAGGGACGTAGAGAAGGTAGAAATCTCCTTGGGCGCCTGGTTTCATAACTTCAAGAGGTATTGGCCCCCTCGCCGGAGTCCGGGTCTCTCTTTTTAATGGTGTTATCACATCATTTTCTGCCCCGTCTTTGAAAAAAGTAGGGAAAAAATAAAGTCTGCCTTTTATCATGTCCTCGCTATCAGGATTTGAACCAAAAAGTCTTATGATAATGGGATTTTTGGGGCCCATTAATTTTGTGGCTGCGAATCTAAGGTTCCCCTTCCATGTGGATGGTCTCACCATGGGGAGACCTGTGAACTGGTCCCTCACAATGAGGTTTTCTGAAAATTTTGATTCACCTCTACTCGTGTAGGGTTTCTTAAGAGTGAACTGGAATCCGATGAGAACTGAGTTCATGGGAAGATAATTCAGATCATCGGGGGAGGGATAAAATGTTTTGAAGTCATCTTTATGATCACCAGCCACAGCATCCATAATCTTTCTTTTTGGTTCTTCGATTCTACCCTCTTTTTCATGAAGATAGAAGTCATATACCCCATCTAAATTCAAATAAGCCCCCCTAAAACTTCTTCTCCAGTCTTTGCTTCTTCACCTGCACATTCACAGAGTCTGGGATATTCATCTTCATTTGCATAGGCAAAAAGTCGACTTCCTGGTGGATCTTTGTTGAAGTAACGCTTACCCCTATTACTGGACCCCTTCAGGAAGCGGCAATCATTTTTGAGCCTCTTTACGAGCTGGAAGTTTGGGTTTTTAATAAAAATGAATCTTTTTAAATTGGGGTTATCAACGTGGGGACCCTCCCTTCGGAGGTAACCCTGCAGCATTGATTTCTCAAGTGTGAAATCACGAAGGTCATTTTCTTTTATCTTTATGATACCGTACTTCCTATGGGCAAGTTTGCCTCCGATGGCACCGTAATTTTCTATTATACTTAATGTTTTATTGAGGAGGGCTAACTCCACATCTTCCATTCTTCTAAGTTCAGTGATCTGTACTTTGAGGGTCTTATCTGATTCTTCACGGGATCGGAATATGAACTTTCTGGACCAGCCACTGCATCCGAATAGTTCACAGGCATCGCAGTGTAACCTTTCTTCACATGGTGGACCCTGTGAAGGATCGCAGGCAGTCCCTCCGACGCCCCTGATAAGTGCTTCATACCACCATCTGAGACTTCCTATGAGTCCAGTATCTCTTATAACTTCTGATCTTCTTTCAGGGCCCCCTGTGAATATCTCATTTAAAATCTGGAGTTCAATATTGAATGTTCTGGGTCCTCCCATGGAACACCCCCTCATTATTATTTATTCACATGTATTTAAGATTTTTCCTGTGGAAGGTATGAGAGGGCTATCAATTCCAGAGCATTTATTACCCGGTGGAATGAAAGAAGTAGTCACCAGAAAGTGGAGCCACATCATGATATCAGTGATATGTGTCTACAATGACCGGGATATTCTTAATAGATTTCTCTGAGGAATCTCAGGAAATCATCTGATGAATATGAGCTCATTCTCCTGGATAACACGGGGGGCAGGTTCAGATCAGCGGCTGAGGCTCTCAATCATGGTGCGGTGATGGCATCGGGTGATGTTTTTATATTCACCCACCAGGACGTTGAGGTTTCACCGGAGGAACTCCGCCAGATGGAGTCCTATTCAGAATCTAATGAGGAGCTGGGGGTGGCCGGCGCTGCCGGTGTTTCCGCCCCATTCAGGGTGTTCTCAAACATGAAACATGGGGATCCGCCGGTGAATGTGGGGAGGAGGATAAATGGACCCGTTAAAGTCCAGACCGTGGATGAGTGCCTCTTCATGGTCCCTGCTGATGTTTTCAGGAGATACAGATTTGATGAGGAGACATGCACCGGATGGCACCTTTACGCTGTTGATTACTGCCTCACGGTGCTTGCGAAAGGGTATGATGTCTGTGCCATACCTGTAAGTGCGTACCATGGATCACCTGGTTATTCCATCTCGGAAGATTACTATAGCACCATGGAACTCATAATCAGGAAACACCGTACCCCCATCATCTGCACATCCCTTGGATTCTACACTCCATATATACCAATGGCAATTCAAAGGGGTTTCAGGGAGTTCCTTATAAGAAGATCCATAAAAAGGTAAAATTTTGGGATTATATCCTTTCAGGTTTGAGTCCCTTCCTCTTAAGGTAACGATTCCATCTCAGTGCAATACTCCGATAGTAGCTGTCACCGGTTGCCTTCCACAGACTGTTTGCAAGCTGCACATGGAGCCTGTGGTAGCCCTCACTTGCCAGCCAGGCCGGCCTGTAGGACCCCCCATCCACGGCATAGTAGGTCCAGCGGCCACTGTCGAACCTCCGGTGCATTGCCCTGAAGGTTGAAACACCCTCCCTGAAGAGCATGAGGGCCCTGGTGTTCCCGGTATAGGTGTATGCCCTGTGGAGTCCCAGGGTACATATGGGGTGGGCGTTCAGTATGTAGTGCTGCCTCATGAGGTTGTAGTGGAGGTAGAAGTTTCCGTACTTGGTTGATTTAACAGGGCCTGCTGGTGCCCTGAAACTGTTTATGAGGGCATCTGAGATTTTAAGGTATTCAGGGTCACCTGTGAGCCTGTATGCCCTGGCGTAGTGGCCGGCCAGGTTTCCCTGGGCGAAGCTGTCAAGCCACCCTGCCCCGGAACCACAGTAGTCAAAGTACATGGGGAAGACAGCGTACTTCATACCCCTGTAGGTCCTGAAGCTCACCATCAGTTTCTGCTCATCAAGGATCTCCAGGAACATGCTATCATTGCTTGCACCTGCAAGGTTTGATGTGAGTACAGGGTAGATGTTCCATCCCCTGTATTTGTAGTAAATGAAGGGGAGGCTGCTCCTGTACTCTGATGGGAATTTCCTGTAGTATGATGACCTGTTCCCGAATACGATGGCGACGTAACTATTTGATGGTGACAGGCTGCGTGAGAAGTAGGCGTTGTTGGCCTGTATGGTCTTTATCTCGATGATCTTCTCATCACTCCTGAGGGGCCTCTTTGCCTTGATCCTCTGGAATACACCCACAGCGTAGCCGGCATCGATGTAGGCGACATAGTGGCGCCTGTCACCGGTACGCCTGTACCTGGAGTAGAGGCTGCTGCGGATCTCCCGGTTCTTCTTGAGGGCATCTTCTAGGAGTTTGCTGTAATTGTCGAGGTAGTATGACCTGTTGAGGTGGTTCTCAAGGGTTACCGATGCATTCTGGTTGCTGCTGTTCTCCAGGAGCTGGGTGCTGGTTACCTCCTGGGGGTCATCCGCATATGCCGGTGATATGAGTACGGCTGCAAGGACAGCTAATAGAAATATATTCCTCATAGGACAATATATATTCAGGAATGCATAAGTAACTTCAAATCCCCTGTTAATGAGATCCCTGCGTCAATTAACAGTACCTGAAGCTTGAACATTTATTACATATCAACGAGGTCTTTATGTAGATAAATATTTAAGAGAGGTTCATTTAACAATGTTAAAAGTAGAATATCGTGTGCTCAGAGATTTGAAGTGATTATCATGATCATATCTGTCGTAATACCAGCCCTCAACGAGGAGGGTGTTGTTGGTAAAACAGTCAGGTCTGTCCCTGTGGATGAACTCAGGGCAAGAGGATTTGATGTGGAGATACTTGTTGTGGACAACGCATCCGAGGATAACACCGCCAATGAGGCCAGGGAGGCCGGTGCAAGGGTTGTGAGGGAAGATAATAGAGGTTATGGTAACGCCTATAAGAAGGGTTTCAGGGAGGCCCGCGGTGACATCCTGGTTATGGGTGACGCTGACCTCACCTATCCCTTTGAGATGATACCAGAATTTGTTGATGAGATAATGAGGGGATACGACTTTGTGATAGGTGACCGCCTGAACGGTATGATGGAGGATGGTGCAATGCCGGCCCTCCACAGATACATAGGCAACCCCATGCTCTCAAGGATGCTCAACGTCCTGTTCAGGAACCCCATCAGGGATACCCACTGTGGTATGAGGGCCTTCACGAGGGAGGCCCTTGAGAGGATGGACCTCCGGGCTCCAGGGATGGAGTTTGCCATTGAGATGGTTATAGAGGCCTCTGAAAAGAACCTCAAGATCAGGGAGATACCCATCCCCTACAGGAAGCGTGGAGGCGAGGCCAAACTCCACTCCTTCAAGGACGGCTGGAGGCACATAGATTACATGCTGAAGAGGAAGTTCTTTGGAGCATATTAGGATCCTCTCTAAAGGTGTTACCTTGAAGACAGTATCAGTTGTTATACCAATGAGGAATGAGGCCGAGATTCTCGAGCGCTGTCTTGAGGCAATGGAGAATCTTAACTATCCAGAGGATCTCCTTGAAATTGTGATAGTGAATGATGGGTCGACAGATAACACATCCGAGCTCATCAGGAATGGGGACTGGTCATTCAATTACCAGTACATTGAGACGAGTGGTGTTGGTGTATCACGGGCTCGTGATATAGGGTTCAGAAGTGCTAGTGGGGATTTTATAGCATTCACCGACGCAGATTGCGTTGTTGATGAAGACTGGATATTGAAGTTACTGGAGCCCTTTGAAGACGATGTGGCTGCAGTTGGAGGACCAAACCTGACTCCAGAGGATGACGAGCCCTTCGCAAGATGTGTTGGCCTTGCGCTTTCGTTCCTCAGCAAACCAGGAGCTAGATATGCCTATGAGGGTTCAAAAATAAGGGAAATACATCACAACCCAACCTGCAATGTCATGTACCGTAAGGATGTGCTTGAGGAGGTTAATGGATTTAACCATGACCTCGTCACAACTGATGATGAGGAACTGGACTACAGAATAAGGCAGAGAGGATACAGAATTCTGTATACTCCATTTGCAAGGGTTAAACACTACAGGAGGCCCAACTGGAAGAAGTTCATGAGGATGGCATACTATTATGGCCTTGGCAGGATGCAGTCAACAAAGTTACATCCTGATATGGCCCGCTGGTTCCACTTTGCACCGGTCTTATTTATACTGGCGATCATATCCCTTGCGGTACTCTCATTTTTCAATGAGATTTTCATGGTGATACTGGCATCATTAGCACTGCTTTACATTGCCGGTGTCTTTATGGTTTCAATGGTATATACAAGGAAGTCAGAGTGCGCTTTATTAACGTTTTTCATGCTTGTGAATGTCTGGATCTTATTATATGGAGTTGGAATGATGAGAGGTGTTTTCAGGTGAAAATTTATCTTTTGAATCCTCCTTATATGCCACATTTTGGACGTGGAATGAGGTGGCAGGATACTGGACGAGGCGGGACACTCTATTACCCCATATGGTTATCATATGCCGCCGCTTTACTAGATAAATACTATCAAATCAAACTTGTGGATGCGCCTGCATGGAATTGGGATAAAAAGGACGTACTAAAAGATATAGAAAAATTCAAACCGGAGCTAATAATAATAGACAGTAGCTTTCCCAGTCTCAATAATGACGTCAAAATCGCAGAGTACATAAAAAGAAACTATAATAGCAAGATTGTCCTTGTAGGGCCCCCAGGATCTCAGTTCCCAGATAAGATACTTCAAAGTCATGGTGTGGATATCGTTACAAGATATGAATATGATTTCACCCTCAAGGAATTGGCGGAGAGATTAGATTCATCACAAGACATATCATCAGTAAGGGGGATATCATATAAGGAAAATGGTAAAATCATTCATAATCCCGAGAGGGAGTTTTCCACATCAGAAGACCTTGAAAAAATACCATTCGTCTCAAAAATTTATAAGAAGTATCTCAACATTGAAGATTATTTCCTGGGAAGCTCACTTTACCCGGAAGTTCAAATCTTTACTGGTCGAGGATGTCCATTTCAATGCACATTCTGCTCATGGCCTCAAACGCTCATGGGGAGAAAATACAGGGTAAGAAGCATAGAAAACGTTCTTGATGAGCTTGAATGGATAGAAAAGAACCTGCCACAAGTAAAAGAAGTGTTCTTTGAAGATGATACCTTCACCGTTGATAGACAGAGAGTTAGAGATTTCTGTGATGCTTACATTGAAAGGGATCTCAGGGTGACATGGGCTTGTAATGCAAGGGTTGGACTAGACTATGAAACCATGAAGAAAATGAGGGAGGCGAACTGCCGCCTTTTGATTACTGGATTTGAATCGGGAAATGATGAAATATTAATAAATATAAAAAAGGGCATTACAGTTAAAGATATAAAGCGTTTTTCAGAAGATGCAAAAAGGGCGGGGTTGCTTGTTCATGGAGATTTTATCATTGGACTTCCAGGCGAAACGCGCGAAACAATACGAAACACAGAGAAACTTATAAGTGAGATAAAACCTGACATACTACAAGTCTCAGTCGCATCACCATTTCCAGGTACAGAATTTTACGAATGGTGCCTTAGAAATGATTATCTTGTGACAAGCAACCCCAATGAGTATCTTGACAAGAACGGACACCAAAAGTCAATAATCAGATACTCCGAAGTTAAAGAAGATGAGATAACAGAAGAGGTCAACAGAATATTGAAAGATTACTATCTCTCATTTTCCTACGTTAAGATAGCATTAAATCAAGTGTTAAGGAAGAATGGATTGTATGAACTTCGAAGATTATTATATTCCGCTAGAATGTTTTTAAGATACATTGGAGGTCTATGAACTACTCATGGTTTTGGCATACTTCTATCCTACGGAGGAGGTGCAGAATTTTACATGCTCATAGCTAAACCTTCAGAAGAACATGAAAAATTATCCAATTCCTTAAGGAAAATAGCAAGTGCAGGTTAGCACGCAACTAATAACTTGTAACAATTATGCCTATCTTCATGAGCGAGGAAATAAGCAAAGGGGGTTCAGTTCAGTGGAGATAAATTATTTTATAACTCATTTCCCGTATAAGACTAATTTTCTTAATAAAAGTTATTTCACTCAATACAAGCATGGAGGCGCTGAGGTAGCAGCTTACTATTTAGCTTTAAATATGGCAAAATATAATAATATCAAGGTATTTACAACTTCTATCAAATCCAAAGATTCATTGGAGGAGTATAGAGGCCTTCAAATACATCGTTATGCTACAATTACTAATAATATTTCGTTGAAATTATTCATGGAGCCCTTGAATTATGATGCAGATATTGTTCATGCACATTTCAGCACCCCTCCCGCTGAAATTGCTGCTATCTTATATGCAAAGAAGAAAAAGATACCATTTGTATTAACCTATCATGGGGATTGGCAGGAAGGTTTTGGGAGCATCACTCGGAGAATACCGTTATATTTTTATAATAAATTCTTAATCCAAAGAGTTTTAAATTCTGCGGATGTAATTATTGCACCCTCTAAATATTACATTAACGAATCGAGATTTCTCAAAGGGTACAAGGGTAAAATAGTAGTAATACCAAATGCCATAAATATAGAAGATTTCAAAATTCCTTTGAAAAAAGAAGAATGCAGACAGAAACTTGATTTACCTCACGATAAAAATATCATTTTATTTTTAGGGAACTTAATTCAATATAAGGGGCCCGATATTCTAATAAATGCTATGAAATTAGTATTGGAGAGAGTTCCCGATACTGAATTAATAATAGTAGGGGATGGGCCAATGAAAAGGGAACTTAAAAAGTTATCAAAAGCGTTAAACATTGAAAAAAATATAAGATTTGCTGGATTCATTGGTAATACTTTTAGAAAAGCGTTATATTATAAAGCTTCCGATATTTTCTGTTTGCCCTCAACTATGAGCACTGAATCATTTGGTATTGTGAATCTAGAGGCAATGGCTTGTGGTTTACCAGTTGTAGCTTCCAAAATTGGTGGAATTCCAGATATCATCAAAAATGAGGAAACCGGTTTATTAGTACCCCCCAGAAACCCACATGCATTAGCAGAGACCATAGTATATTTACTAAATGATAAAAAGCTCAGAGAACGAATGAGTTCAAAGGGTGAAAGGATCATTGAAGAAGAATATAGTTGGAACAAAGTTGCTAGAATGACTGAAGAAGTCTATACTGATTTGCTTTAGCCGAATTAAATTTTAAGAGGTTGTTAAAGAATGAAATTATGTTTTATTTCAACTCTTTACCCTCCAAACGTGATGGGAGGGGCAGAAATTGTAGTTCAAAAAACTGCAGAGATTTTATTGAAAAAAAACCATGAAGTTAGCGTAGTAACAACTAGCAAAAGCGGAGAACTCCAAAATGAAATTGTTGATAATGTCCATATACACAGATTGCCACTAAATATTTATCCTATTACAGAATTCCATAAACAAAATATCCTAAAGAGAGCATTATGGCACATTATAGAATTATCTAATGTAAATGCTTATTTAAAGGTCAAAGAAATTTTAAAAAATGAAGCACCTGATTTGGTCCATATACATGATTATAAAGGCTTATCTCTCCTTTCTTTTAAAGCTGTGAAAGATCTTAATTTGCCTTTGGTTTTTACTGCACATGACTACACACCAATATGTGTAAGGAGCAATCTTTTGAATGGAAAAGGCAGAGTATGTGAAAAACCAAGGTTAGCATGCGAAAAATATATTAATATTCACAAATTTATTAATCCAGACGTGGTTACAGCGCCTTCAGAATTTACTTTAAAAAAATTAGAATCAAAAGGATTATTCAATGATGTTAAAAAGATTGTTCTTCCAAACCCAATTGAAACGAGAAAAAAACCATTAGCGAAATATTATGACAACCTTGATATTCTATTCGTTGGTTCATTGTCAAAGCATAAGGGGTTGCACATACTTATCAGAGCATTTAAAGAACTTAAAGAAGATAACCTCAGACTCCATATCATTGGGAAGGGTCCGGATGAGGGTGGACTTAGAAAACTCGCTGAGGGTGATGAGAGGATAACATTTCACGGTTTTCTGAGCGGTGATGAACTTATGAATATGTACAGAATGGCCAATGTCACAGTTGTGCCTTCCATATGGTATGAGGTCTTTGGCATGATTATATTGGAAAGTTTCATTAATTCAACGCCAGTAGTTGCAAGCAGGATAGGTGGTATCCCTGAACTCGTCAAGGATGGATATAATGGCTTCCTCTTTGAACCAGGAAGTGTTAATGGACTCAAGAGTATTCTTGGAAAAATCTCAGATGATCCATCCATACTTAAAGAACTTGAAAAGAATGCATATGAGTCTTCCAGGGGGTACAGCATCGAAAATCACGTGAAGAAACTTGAGGAGATCTACAGGGGATTGTTATGAGAAAGGACATACTCTACATACTACTTTTACTTTTGATCACGGATCTATCAATCATTGCAGATATTCCTGTTTTAAGGCAGTCCTTACCCTTCATATTCTTCACAATTATTCCAGGGTATTTACTGGTTGGTATTCTGAAGTTCAAGTTTGAACTGATCGAGGGCTCCATCATTGCAGCAGCTCTCAGCATATTTCTTATGATGATAACCGGAGTCATAATAAACAGCTTTTATCCTATCATAATGAAGCCACTTTCACTCCTACCCCTACTTTCATCCATTAATCTGCTCATCATTGCATTGATGTTGATTTATCATTTGAGGGGTGAAGAACCGTTAAACCTTAAAGCTTCAGGTAACCTCTCCGCGGCACTTTCATCCCTCATTTTTCCTGTCTTAACGGTTATTGGATCATACCTCATGAATAAATATTCTGTTAACACAGTTCTATTACTTGTTTTGCTGTTTATACCAGTTTACATAATTCTTTTGGAAGTTTTCAAGAAAAAGATCGGGCCAGCAACATATCCAGTAGCTATATTCAGCATCTCCCTATCCCTTCTTATCATGAATGGTCTGCCATCAAATTATCTCATTGGTAGGGACATACACTGGGAGTTCTATTTATTCAGAAAGGCTCTTATGGCCCATCACTGGGACATGCACGTTGAACCATATAGTGCATACAATGCCTGTCTCTCTGTCACGGTTCTACCGGTAATCTACAAGGTGCTCCTTAACGTCCCAGCGGTTTACATCTTCAAGTTCTATTATGGATTTATAGGCGCCCTCATGGCACTCTCAGTTTACCTGATATCAGAGAGGATACTCAAAAGGAGTGATTATGGATTCTATACCACTCTTCTATTCATCTTCCAGTTCTCGTTCATCTACATACTTGGATGGTGCAGACAGCTTGTAGCCCTCCTTTTCTTCGCTGCAGCCGTCATGGTCCTCACAAGGGATATGAGGCGACCCCATAAGAAACTCCTGTTCGTGGTTTTCATGGTCGGGACTGTTCTATCACACTACACGACGGCCTATGTCTTCTTTTTCCTCGTGGCACTCACACCCCTCCTGGTTAGGGTCATGAAAAGACTTAAGGTCCCTGATGACTCCAGGGGGTTCTTCGCAGCATCCCTTGCAGTTCTGTTCTTTGTGGTTGTATTCGCATGGTACGCCCAGGCCACAGGAGCCCCATTTAAATCAGCAGTCTCATTCTTTACAGAGACCCTGAGGAGCATGTCTGAATTCTTCAGCGCTGATATGAGGAACAACTCTGAACTTGCAATTTTGGGGATAGGAATCTCAAATTTCCCAAACCTTCTGAGCACCCTTGTCCATGACACAGTCTTTGCACTGATCGGTGCAGGTGTGCTTGCAGTTATTTTTAAGGAGGAGTACCGTCAGGGGAGGGAATACCTTGCAGCTGTCATTATCTGTATGGGGATCCTTGTAGCATTCATTGCTCTTCCCTTTGTCTCAAAGGGTTATGGGGGGACCCGGCTCTTCACCCAGTTACTTGTGATACTAGCCCCTCTGTTTATTACTGGTATTGATGCGTTGACGGGTTTCATAGGAAGGGAGAGTTGGAGGATCCCATCAATCATTGTACTCCTTATCCTGCTCTTCTCATGCACAACCTATCTTAACTATCATTTCTCAGGGATACCTTACTCCTATGCCTATGATGATGCTGGTGAGAGACGTTATGAGACGTTCATCTATGATAGTGAAGTTACCGGTGCTCTATGGCTTAGCAACCATTACAATGAAACTTCAGTGATACACGGCGACAAAATGATATACTCAAGGATAATATACGGTTTCAGTACTTATCCTAGGGTAGATAGGGAATTCTTCAATGGGACAGATACAGAAACTGGCGGTTACGTATATCTGACACACTTCAATTTATATCAACGTCTCGTATTTCTGGATTATCCCTTAGCACCTCCCCGCGTTGTTAATGGGGCTCTTAAGTTGGATAATGTTGAATCGATTAATAATTACAAGGATCTGATTGTTAATATGAGCACAATTTATGATAACGGAGGATCAAGGGTTTTAATAGTCGCATGATTTTTTGTATCTGGTAAAATCGGGCTTTGTAAAAATATAAGTGATTTTCTTTTGTTTTATTTTTGGCTTGGCTAAGGTTAGGGAGCAGTAGAATTCTTTAGGAACAAATACTGAGGATTCCTCATGTGAACTTCCATTCTACATTTAGATTAGGATTCGAAAGGAGATTATATAAACTTCAAAAAGTAATGTATCGATGATACAATCGTTTATGGGATCTTAAGGAGGAGGCGAATTTGGTGAAATTCTTGGTTTTGGGTGTCAATAAAGATAACAAAGGCAATGAAGCCCTTGTGAAGTCAACCGTTGCAACAATAAAGTCCTTGATTGAAAATTGCAATTTTGTGTTTGTGGGTGTTAGAAATGAAAAGATTAAAGTTGATAATTCCTATTATTCTGTTTTAGAAAACCCCACTTATGAAATGAGTTTAAAGAAACCTTTAATGGTTTTGGGATCATTATTCCTACTTCTAAAAATTTTTCTATTTAAAAGGTTAAAAATGGAGATGAAATTTGAAAATAATATTATTTTAAAAAATATTCAGGAAGCCGATGTTTTAATTAACACTGGCGGCGACCATCTCTCGGGGGAATATGGAAGGTCGATTATAATAACACTTGTTAATCTTCTGTACGCCATTCTCTTAGATAAACCTGTTGTATTGTACTCTGAGAGTTTGGGCTATCCTAAAAATAGATGTCTTGGATTCCTGCTAAATTATGTTCTCGAAAGGTCTTCTTTAATATTAGTAAGAGAACCCAAATCCTATGAATATCTTCAGAATAGTTTAAAATCAAAAAATTATTACCTAACAGCCGATTCGGCATTTTTATTGAATCCTTCTTCAAGGAACCAAAAAAACGAAAATGATAACCATGTCATAGGTTTTAATGTGAGCCCCTTAATAACAAATTTTGCTAAATCTCTTGATATTCTTAAACTATCCATAGATACAATCGATTTCCTCCTTAAAAACAAGAATGTGAATGTTTTACTGGTTCCCCATGTATACGGTGAGGACTCTGACCTTAAGATCCTCTCTAAAATTTATGAACATTTTGATTCAGAGAGGCTTTTACTTATAGATAAAGAATATGATGCCGAGGAACTTAAATCAATTATAGGTCAGTGTGATCTCTTCATAGGCGCCAGGATGCATGCAACCATTGCAGCAACCTCAATGTTCGTACCCACCGTTGGGATAGCATACAGCCACAAGATGCATGGTATCATAGGCGAGATGCTAGGCCTGGAAGATTATATTATAGATATCGAGGATCTCAACTCTGAAATCTTAATAGAGAAGACATTAAAGGCATGGGAGAACCGGGAGGAAATACAGGACCACCTCAGAAAGGTCATCCCTGAGGTTAAAATGAAAGCATGGAAGAATGGAGAGCTTGTTAAGGAACTATGCGACTCACTTGGAATCTCCTAAAAAATCCATTCTTGCCTTTAGAGCTACAATCATAGAATAGAAAAAGATATACCTCCTTTTAATGGTCCATGGGATCTTCAACCGTGATGGTTCAAATGATAGGATGATTCTGTCAATGAAATCTATCTCAGGAAAACTCCCATTATACATGGACCTTCTGCACAACTTTTTCTTCATGTAAATATTATATATCTGTGAGAGGAGTGCCTTTTCAGGTTTAATCTTATCCATCTCACATATACCACCTTTCAGGATTCCGGCGAACTTCTCAGGCCATTTTCTAATGATTACAAGTGTCCTCCCTTTCTTTTCGTCTTTGAGTTCCTTGAGCCAGGGATCTGCAAAGGAGATGTCTGAGAGTTCTGCCATATGATCAGCGCATAGCCTGCATCTCTCAGGCATGAATAACTGCCCGAACCCGGATCCCCAGTACTCAGGTAGTAGTAGTAGGTCACCTGATTCTGTTTCAACCCTCAGACTCCCGGGCCAGCCCTCACCACGGTACCTTATGGACTTAACGTCCCCTGGATCAACACCAAGCCTTTCAAGGAGAAACTCCGTCGCCCTGAAACTTGGTGCATGATTGCAGACAATCCCCAGATGATAAACTATCCTCTCCCTCAGTTTTCTGCTGATCACCTCAGCCTTCCGCACCCCATGGATGTGGCAGGGCAGACCCACAACAGCGTACCTCCCCGGCACCTCAAGTATTTCTTTGAGGGCAACGTTGGCGGGTACGGGACAGTACTTGGATCCCCTGCTCTCGATGATCTCCGAAGGCGTCCTTGCAATGAAGGGTTCAGGTTCAAGGGGCCTCTCGGGATTCATACGGGTCACAAGGGCGCCATCGATGAGGCCCTCCTCCAGTAGATAAATCAGGATCTGGCTTATCATACCACCGGAGGACGCACCATACCTGAGTTCATCATCACGGCTGTGGGCAATGTAGCACTCCTCATAATTACCCATCAGCATATCATCAGGTTCCCTTCCAAAAACCCTCATGTTGAGGTCAGTGAAGTCAACCCCCACTCCGGGGCAGACCCTCAGGCAGACACCACATCCATCACACTCACCATCAACAAGGGGTTCATAGACACCCCTATCATGATCTATTCTCATCACAACACTCTCAAGGGGGCACATCGCCGCACAGGTTCCGCAGCCAGTGCAGAGGTCCCCAACGTCGCCGACATTCTTCATGTATTCCTCCCCAGAAGGTTCATTAAAAGGGCCCTGTCCTCCTCTCTGAACTCACGCAGAAGGATGAGGGATATGAGGTAGATTAAAGCTGCTGCGCCTATCACCAGCAGCAGGTTGATCTCCCTGAGGGGGTAGATCATCAGGGCCATGAGGGCTGATGCTGCAGCAGGTTTGATGAACTCCCGGTTCAGCTTCACATCCCCATGGGCTTTACCTATATAGTAGAGGAAGAGGATGTAGAGGAGGAGCTCAGAAAGCACCGTTGCAGCAGCAGCGCCGATATAACTGTAGTATGGTATGAGTATCATATTAAGGACTATGTTGAAAGCTGCACTTATACCAACACTAAGCATCCGGTACCCTTGCCGGTCAATGGAACTCAGAAGGGTCCCTGTTATGGTACTCACAAGCCGTATCGGGATGAAGAGTGCGAGTATCTGGAATGCAGGCACCGCTCCAGAGTATCCGCCGGCATAGAAAAGGCCTATGAATCTATCTGCAAGGACTAGGCATCCTGCAGCAACAGGGAAACCGGCGATTGCAAGGTACCTCGAGGATATCCTTGTGAAGCCACTCAGCGACCCGGCATCCTCCCGGAAGTACCTTGACATGACCGGGTAGACCGCTGCAGACACCATACCAGCCACGATCATGCTGAGGGCCAGAAGAGGGTTGTAGGCAGCATTGTAGATACCCACCGCAACGTCATCCCTGAGAAGGCCGAGAAGAACAGTGTCAATCTTAAAAAAGAAGACTGCGAAGAGTGAATTGAGACCGAAGGGCAGACCCATCAGGAGTAGTTTCTTCTGGAGCCCAGTATCAATGGATCTGGAAGGTCTTATGAACCTTCTGAAGCTCAGGGATGCTGCAACAGCAATATCCAGTATCCCTGCAAATACATAGACCCAGGCAACGACCATCAAACCGTACCCCATGATGAGCACACCCAGTCCCAGGGTTACTATGAACAGCCTCTCTATGATCTGGAAGAGTGCAACGTACTCCATCCTCTCCCAGGCCTGGAAGAGTGACAGGTATGTGCCTGAAACCGTTAAAAGAATATTGTAGATTCCAAAGAGATACAGGAGGATCGATGCATCACTAGACAGGTTAAAGGTCCACGCCAGGACGGCGATGAGGACGAATGTGAGGATTGAGAGGGGTATCTTCAGGAACACGGCATTGTTAACATAGTATGATGAAAGATCCCTTTCACGTGCAATCTCCCTTACGAGGAGCTGGTTAACCCCGAGATCGGTGAAGGTTACAAGTAGTGTTGTGAGGGAGAATGCGAAATTATATTTACCGAAACCGGCCTCTCCCAGGAACCTTGCAAGGTATATCATGAATACAAATGACATTAGGGCTGTTAATATCTGGGCACTCCCGGTAACACCGATGTTCTTGACTATCCTCTGGACCTGGTTCATATTTTAGCACCTGAAACATGATTAAAGCAGATACAGACTCTGGCTATCCTGAAGATAAACTGGGAACGGTGCGGATCACAGTCGCCATTCAGTATCTGAAGTATAAAAGCTGTCGCATCATATCTCTGGCTTTTCATTAATATAACTGTTCATGGCCTTTTGGGGATCCTTCATCCCTGGGCCTCAATGACCCTCTCAGCGGCAGACCCTAACCTCTAAGATTATATCACCCATAGAGTATCCTGCGGGGTTTCTCATTATCAAATCTCCCCCTGAGGCCATCAGAATAAGCGCTCAATATAAATCTGACCCTCCTGAAGGGTTTCTCACGGATACCTGTAATTATCTGAGCTGCGACCGATAGGAGGATTGCTCTGACCATGAAAATGAATAAACGTGCCCTGCCCATTTCCTTCCTCCGGAGCCATATGGAATTTCTGACACCGTAATACCGGAGCCACAGTTTATCGTAGGGTACCACCGGGATCTCCCTGCCGAAAAGACCCTTCGTGAGGTTACCCCTCTCCGCGGCTTCCTTGTGCAGAATCAGACTCCCGGGTACCAGGATGATCTTACCGGTACTCCTCAACCTCAGACAGTACTCCACATCATCGTAATGCAGGAAGAATTCCTTCCTTGGAAATCCTATCTCCCGGACCGAATCAGAGTTTATCAGGATCCCCACAAAGGATGCATGATCAATTTCAAGGGTCTCCTCCCTTAAATCATCCTCTGTCACAGGCCTCACAAAGGTTCCGAAGCTGTCGAAGTCAAAGAAGCCCCTGTGTATGTACTGGGGCCTGCCATCCGGGGAGACCTTGAGGTTGGCAAGGGCCGCAGTATCATCATCCGCATATCTGAGCAGGCCCTGAAGACTATCAGGGAGTGGTTCAGCATCATCATCCATGAGCCATATCCAGTCGTATCCATCATGGAAGGCTCTCTTCACGCCCTCATGGAATCCACCGGCCCCACCCGTGTTAACGGGCAGTCTGACATACCTGATAACGATTTCACTCCCATCAAGGGGGTTCTCAATCACTGCACCGTCCCTGTAACCCCTGCTCCTGAGGAGTTCAGGTGTCCCATCTGTTGAGGCATTGTCTATGATGTAAATTGCATCTAAGGGTCCTGTCTGCCTCCGCAGGGCTTCAAGACACTCCACGAGTAAATCCTTACGGTTGTATGTTACGACAACGGCACAGACCCTCAAGGCATCATCTCCTCACGCTTAACTCCCTTGCATGTGAAGACAGACCACTCAAAGTATCCTCTCCTCAAAGACCTGGAGGGCCCGCAGGACGATATCATCCATGTCATAGTAGCGGTACTCTGCAAGCCTCCCGACCAGTATAAGGTCCTCAAATTCTCTGGCAAGTTCAAGGTATCTTTCATACTTCGCCCGGGTCTCATCTGTGAATACAGGGTAGCAGGCCTCATTCTCCCCGTCTATGTGTGTGCAGGGGTACTCCCTCAGCAGCGTCGTCCTCCTGGAATCTGTGGGGTGGAGGTGTTTGAACTCGGTGATCCTGGTGAAGTCATAGTCGTTTGGGTAGTTGACGGTGGCAACCTCCTGGAACCACTCCGTGTCAGCGGATTCGAACTGGAGGTCCAGGGACCTGTAGGGGAGCTCACCATACCTGTAGCCGAAGAGCTCATCGATCTTACCCGTGAATATGACCTTCCCCCTGAACTCGGAGCCCATGAAGTGGATCTGCCCATCCCTCAGCTCGAGGACCTCATGGTGGCTGGTGTTGAGCATAAGCTTGATGCAGGGGTGGTCCGGCATCCTCTCAACCATGGCTGTGTAGCCGTCCCGTGGCACGGCCTGGTACCTGTCAGTGAAGTAGCGGTCATCCCGTGAGAGGACCACTGGCACCCTCCCTGTGACCTCGGGGTCCATCTCCTCTGGTTTCAGGCCCCACTGCTTCCTGGTGTAGTTGAGGAAGACCTTCCTGTAGACGTAGTCTGCAAGGAACTCTATGTCAGGGTCCCCTGACTCCCTGAGTTCCAGTATGGGGACCCTGGCACCGAAGCCGTACCTCCCTACCAGTTTCTCCTCGAGCCTCTCAGCCAGTGACTGGGGGAGGAGCATCCTCAGCGAGTTGAGGTTGAATGGCAGGGGGACCTTTGCCCCGTCTATGAATCCCAGGACACGGTGCTGGTACTCCCTCCATTCGCTGAACCCTGAGAGGTAATGGAAGACCTCCTCACTGTCGGTGTGGAGGATGTGCGGTCCGTACCGGTGCACCAGTATCCCGTTATCGTCAACCTCATCGTAGCAGTTACCACCAACATGTCTTCTTCTCTCAACAACCAGCACCCTCTCTCCGAGCTGGCTGGCTATCCTCTCTGCCATGACGGAACCTGCAAGGCCGGCGCCGACAATGATGTACTTGAACATGACAATGCACCTAAATTTTCAGGTAATTCATTCCTATTGATTCCTTCTCAAGTAGCCACTTCAATTTTTTTATCTCAGCATCATCGGGGGCTGAGAAATCAGGCATCTGGAGGTTCAGACTCCGGTACTTCTCAAGTCCCAGCCTGTGTATCCCGAGGACCTCAATGTGATCCACCATGTTCTCCCTGAGGAATCTGATGAGGGCCCGTATGTTCTCCCTGTTGAATGTGTAGGGCTTCACCGCCGGGAACCTCACTGTGAAGCTGCCATCAGAGATCCTTTCAAAGTTCCTCCTGAAAACCTCAGGGTCGCCGCCGGTGACCTCCCGGCACCCTGCATCATCCAGTATCTTCACATCAACCAGGAAGAGGTCCACCTCACCCTTTAACTTCTCAACCGCTTCGCCTGGGGCGAAGAGTGATGTTTCAACTGCTGCGGGGACTTCACCTATCCTGCGGGTGACACTGAGTATGCCATCGGCCTGGAGGAGGGGCTCACCCCCCGAGAAGGTGACACCGCCACCGGTGGAGCTGTAGTAGTCAAGGTCCCTGAGGATGACCTCTGCAACGTCATCTGCTCCTGTGAACTCACCGTAGACACCCATCGCAGCTGAGGGGCAGCTTCCGGCGCACTCATGGTGTTCAGGGAACCTGAATATGTCCCGGGGCTTATCAAGGAAGCTGCATCTCTTCACACATTCAAGGCAGCCGATGCATTTCTCCTCTTTGAAGTAGACCTCGGGTTCTCCCCTTATATTTTCGGGGTTGCAGCACCAGGGGCACCGGAGGGTGCAGCCCTTGAGGAAAACTGTGGTCCTTATACCCGGACCATCATGGACGCTGAACCTCTGGATGCCGGTTATCAGGAGTTCATCCACTGTAACCACCATGCTCTGAGTATTCAAGGGCCCTCCTGACTATTAACTCCCTGTACTCCTCTGGAAGGTCCCTGAAGTAGGCGCTGAATCCCCAGACCCTCACTATGAGGTCAGGGTAGAGTTCAGGGTTGTCCCTTGCCCGCAGGAGTACTTCAGGGTCCAGGACATTGACCTGGAGCTGCATAACACCCCTACGGAGACCTGTCCTTATGAGTGCCATGAATTCATTCCCTGCACGGTCAAGGAATGGCCTGTCGACCATTATATCAACAACACCCCCATTGAAGGCCTTCAGGTAGTCCAGGGCTGCTGCAAAGTTTAGGACCTCGGTGTAGGACATGCCGTCAGTGAATTTAAGGGGGGAGATGTGGACGCCGAGGGGTTCACCTGCGTGTCTCCCATCAAAGGATGCCCCGGTGGATTCCCCCAGTGTTATGTAGCCCGGGGAACTTAAACCGAACTTGTATCTCCCCCCGAGTTTATCATGCAGCATCTGGATGATGGTGTTTGTCAGTTCCACCACCTCATCCTCGTCCATACCATACCCGGGAGAAATCAACTCGAGGCCCACCCTGAGTGCCTCGGCGGACCTGAAATCATCCCTGATCACCTCTTCAACCTCGGTGATATCCATCGTCTTCTCATCATAGCAGAGCCTCCTGATGTTGAGGAGGGAGTTTACCAGGTTCCCCATCCCCACGGTCAGCACCCCGTTGATGGAGTAGCCTGCACCATCACAGATATCCCGGGAGTTCCTGATACAGTCAGGGAAGAGGAGTGAAAGGAGGGGTGATGGTTCATTCCTGACCGACTCCACATTCTCCATAACTTCATCGATGTACCTGTGCAGCTCCTGCCGGTACCTCTCAAGCAGTTCACTGAATTCACCCCTGAACCCGTGGAGGGCATCCTCCAGGGGCTCCAGGAGGTTCAGATTTGCCAGGTTGTTCTGGTCAGAGGACCTCCCAGGGATGAGTGGCTCCCAGCAGGCAGATGTCGCGTACTCCAGGGCGTCTGATCTGCTGTAGTACTGACTGAGGGCGTCCACGATGACATCGTCATTGGAGAAGAGGGGATAACCGAGGCCCTCCCTGAGGCACCGGTAGCTGAGCTCCCATACATCATCAGGTGTTCTGCTGTTAACCCTGAGCACAACCTTGGGGTCGGGTATTCTGAGTTCCAGCATGACCTCCAGGAATATCCGTGTGAGGTCGTTGTATTCCCCTCCGAGGACAATCACCTGTCCTGTGTCCCCGGGGAGGACGTTGCTCTTGAACTCATAGCAGGAGGAGACGCTCAGGATGAAGTCCCTTATGAGTTCACGGGACTCCTCAGGGTCCTCATGGTACTCCTTAAGGATGCTGTCGAGCCTCCCAAGGCCGATGAGGGGGTGCCCGTACATCCAGATGAGGGAATTCATGAACAGTATTGACTGCAGTGCCTCCCCCAGGGTTTCTGCCGGCTTCAGGGGCACCCTTCTGAGTTTATCTGCGATTTCAGGTGAGTGCTCAGCGCACCTCTCAAGGTAGAGCTTAACAGCCCCCAGGGCCCTTCTGAGGATATCCGGGTAACCCCCAGGCTCATCTTCTATCATCTCCTCAATACCCTCAAGGCCCCTCTCAACCAGGAGTCCGTAGTCAGGTGTGAGGTTTCCAAGGCGCCTGTAACCCTCTGTCTCCAGGACATGGATCCCGGTGTCTATACTGTAGAAGAACCTGTCACCGGGATTGAAATGTATGCGGGAGTCCCTGCAGACCTTCTCAAGTTGATGGAGCCTTCTTTCAAGGATGTCCTTTTTGCTGGAGCTGATTATCCTCGTTTTAATGCAACCCAGGCCCTGCTTCCGGTATAGGGTGTGATAGGCCCTTAAATAGGGGAAGAACGGTGTTCTCCTTGCGATCTTCAGCACGGCATTCTTCATAGCACTCCCATCCTTCTGAGTATGATATACTCAATGATTCCGATAATGATTTCGGTGGTGACAACGGCAACCGCGGCACCCCCTGAGCCCAGGAGCATGACGAGTCCCAGAAGGAGACCGATGTGCACCACACCTGCAAATATGACGATCCTCGTGAACTTCTCCTTGTAGCCGAAGGATACCAGCCCCTGGACACCCAGGATGTTGTTGACACCAATTGCAAAGATTATGAAGACCAGTATCTGGAGGAGGGGGATGCTCTCACCATAGGAGGGACCCGCAAGTATCCCCACGATGAGGGGTGCAAGGAAGACGAGGGCAACAGACAGCCCGAAGGTCAGGACCCCCATGAAGATCAGCATCTTCCTGAGCTCATACTTCGCCCTCTCACGGTCATCCTTCTGGATCCTTGAGAAGTAGGGGTAGATGGCCTGACTTATGGGTGATACGATCCCCTGGAGGGCCCTGGTTATATCCTCTGCCACGGCATAGTATCCAAGGGTTGCGCTGCTCACAAGGAGTCCCAGTATGAAACGGTTGGATGTGGTGTAGAGGCTTATGGCCAGGGTTGAAATGAAGAGGTGCCACCCCTCAAGGAGCTGCTCCCTTATATCAGAGGGGGATGGAATCATGAACTTAACACCGAATTCCCTCATGACTATCCTCTGACTGTATAAACCGACGGCTATGAATCCCGCCGAGTTTATGAGGGGCACGTAGAGGTAATCCCCGGGTCCCCGCACAGCAAGGAATATGAGTGCGGTGTAGATGAGGGAGCTCACTATCCTCAGGATGCTTATGTACCTCATCCTCTCAACTCCCTGGAAGAACCAGACCGGGAAGAGGAGGTTGCCCACAACGAGGCCGTAGGTGAAGATGTAGAGGAGGTAGTCTGATCTGAACCTGTCAATCAGGAAGACCGTGACGAGCATGGCCATGAATGTCACTGCCAGGAGGATGGTCTTTGTTACCATAACCGAGCTGTAGATCCGGGACACCCTTTCAGTCTCATCACGGTGTATTGAGATCTCCCTGGTGGCTGAGAAGTTGAAGCCATAGTCTGTCAGTATCTGGAAGTAGGTTATGAAGGCAACCGCGAAGGCGACCTTACCGAAGTTGGCAGGACCCAGGACCCTGGTAAGGTAGGGAAATGTGATGAGGGGGAGGAGGTACTGCACAAGCTGTATACCTGTGAGTGAGATTATGTTATCCAGGACACGTCGATGCTCGCTGTTTGATAAGGGTGATGGTATCTTCATTCAATCATCCTTTTTTTCTGATCATGGGGATAGTCAGGGACCTCCAAGAGGGTTAGAATTCTCCCGGTTTCACGGTTTTTCCCCTTTTGAGAGTATATCCCTCCCAAAAAGCCTTTAAGAGGTATCTGAAACCGGATGGTTTATATTTAAGGCATTGATAGGTGAGGATAATGAGGGTCCTCATGGGTCTTAAATACCTCACAAGGATGTTCTCTCCATACTTCCTATCCAGATAGATCACATTCCTCAGATGATAGAAGGTCTTCCAGTTGAAATCTGGCTCTGCAGCCACCTTTTTGATGAGTCTGGCCCCTGATACCATATAAATTGGTCCATAATCCCGCAGCCTGATGGCGTAGTCTGTATCGTCTGCAATTATGAAAAGACTTTCATCAGGGAATCCTATCCTTTCAATGGCTTCTCTCTTTATAAGGGGTCCCTCAAAGGATATGGCTGATATCTTAAAGTATTCCTCTTTAAGATCATCATCACTTATAACATCATATGTGAAGTATTTTAGGGGATTTCTGAAGTTGAAGGTCTTGTCTCACGATTGAAGAGCGAACCCTGGAAGAACCTCACAGGAGCAACTGCGGAAATATCTTCAGGGATTCTTTCAGAGGCTCTGAGAAGTTTTTCAAGGGTATATTCTTCTGGTTCAACGTCATCATCCATGAGCCATATCCAGTCGTATCCATCATGGAAGGCTCTCTTCACGCCCTCATAGAATCCTCCGGCACCTCCAGTATTTTCATTGAGCCGCACATAGACAATTTTCAGTGACCCCCCATGATGGTCCGGCAGATTTTTCACGGAGCCATCCGGGTTATCTATGTAGCCCCCCTCCATGAGTAGATGGGGTGTTCCATCTGTTGAGGCATTGTCTATGATGTAGATTGCATCTAACGGTCCTGTCTGCCTCCTCAGGGCTTCAAGGCACTCCACGAGTAAATCCTTACGGTTGTATGTGACGACAACAGCACATATCTTCATTTTTCATCTCTCCATCCTCGAGGATCTGCATTCACTGTCCACTCCTGGATCTTTTATCAGTCCAGACCATCTATCCTATTCCACCTTAAACCTCCAGCAGTAAAAATCTGTCGCACCCATACCTCATACGAAAAATTTAAATAATATTACTTATTACTTTATTCCATGGACTTAATAAAAATCGTGTCCTGTCTTGAGGATGGTAACGTCATCCACTGCGGCGGGAACATCAGGGACACCTACCATGAACTCAGTGAAAGGGCAGAGGAACTCAACCTCCAGGCCGCCCTGGTCTACCTGGTATCACCCATGCCCCTCAAGGCAGGCCTCCTGGAGATAATGAGGGCCCATGAACCCGGTGCACAGGAGAAGCTTACCATCACAGAGATAATGACGGCCATAGCATCCATTGAGAGGGAGACCTGGGTCTTCATGGACCACTTCGAGGACCTCACAGGGAAGGCGGCAGGCAAGTACCTCTGGCTACACACCCACGGGAGGGTGAAGTACATGGCAGGCCTCACCGGGACCTTCAGGGGTGAGGTCCAGTCCTTCTACTCAACCTTCAAGAAGCTCAACCCATCAGGGTGCCTGGATGGGGACTCCATCGACGTCTCTGTCACGGTGATGGCCCTCATATCAGTATTCGCCTCACTCTGCTACCTGAGGGTGGGTCTGGAGTACGGTCTCCTTGCAACGAGCACAATCTGGTTCGCCCTCATAGTCTTCAGGACAATCAACTACATTGTAAGGTGAAATAGGTGAAGTTAAGGACTCATGTAACAGCTGCAGTCGTTCTCTTCCTCCTGATCAACTTCCTGTACCCTGTAACGTCAATCATCAGAGGGGCCCTCCTCGCCGGGGCTGCGGGTACAGTCCCTGACCTCCTGGATTACCTCACAGGGAGGCACAGGGGCATCGGACACACACTCCTTATTTTACCACCCCTTCTACTCTATTCACTGAAGAGTCCGGAGAATGGGATCCCGCTCCTTGCTGGAATCACATCCCACATCCTCCTGGACCTCTTCACGGTCCATGGATGCCCCCTGCTCTACCCCCTCAAGGACACACCCTACCACTGCCTCCAGAGGAAGAAGAGGATAAAGACGGGGACAGCCGGTGAGTGGGCCCTCCTATCATTCCTCATAGCCGTCACGGTGGTCACATCACTGGTCTCGGTGGGTGCACCCGATGATGCACTCCAACCCCAGGTCCGCAACAGCACCAGGGAGGGTCAGTGCAGGACCATGACCGTGGACATCCAGGTTGATGCGGACAGGGACGTCAATGTGACATCCTATCACACCAATGGCTCAGAGAGCATCTTCGTGGACTTCAAGGATGATTGATGTCTCCAGATGAATATGATTCAACGATGTGAAAAATTAAAGGTTCCATGCTCTGGAACAGGAACCTGATTTTTTTATTTGATATCCTCTGCATTTTAATTCAATTTCTTTTACTTTTTCTCTATCAGTTCCTCATCATCCCTATGCCAGGGAGGGGAGACGATGCAGAGGAATGAGAGCCGGGTCCCATGTCTTCTTAATGTAGTGGTCGTCCACCTATCATTTCTCAGGAAGATATACTACTCCCGTGCTTATTATGGTTGTGAAGACAGTATGAGACATTCATCTATGACAGTGAACTCACCGCTGCTCCATGGCTTAGAAACCATTCAATGAATTCAGTATAAATGGACGCAGTGATTTAGATGATATGGTTTCAGTACTTATCCGAGGGAGATGAAAATTCTTCAATTGGACATATAAGGGAACTGGCGGTTACATATCAGGAACACGTCAGTTTAAGCAGCATCTTAGATACCTCCGCATCATCTTTCCTGATTATGGGCTCTTAAGACGATAATTTTGATTGGTAAGAGAGGCTATCTATGGCATTAAGGCTTTTAATTTAGATCGGCTAAAAACTTTATAGTTATCTCATAAATTAAATAAGATAACCAGGACGACTAATCGACTGTGGAGGAGTGACAATGCTAAAAGCAATCCTAAAATTGACAAAGGAGAAATTCCTCTCATTCTTCACGCTCATTATTAAATTAATAAATTATTTAATACCTAAACGTAATCAGATAATATTTGACAGTAGCCCTGAGTTTTCAGATAATCCCAAGGCATTATATGATTATATAAGTTCCAAAAAAACTGAGTATAGATTGGTGTGGGCTGTAGACGAAATACAGGAAGAGGTTGATGTCCCACAGTATAAAAGATCCACCCTTGGAAGGTTATGGCAGTTTTTAAGATCAAGGTATATTGTAACATCACATGGCAGCCATCCAGCGAGAACAAAAAACCAGGTTTTTGTTAATGTTTGGCATGGCATGCCTTTAAAGGCTATGGGCTATGCTGAGAATAGAGATGTTGCTTTGCCATTTAACTTCGATGATGAGAATTATTATCTTATAGCGACTTCCACCATCATGAGGAATGCTCTTGCAGCCTGTTTCAATCAAGACGCGAGACGCATATTTGTAACTGGTCAGCCAAGGAATGATAAACTTTTTAAGGGCTGTCAAGAGAGAATTCTGGAAATTTTAAAGATTGATCCAGCCAGGTATAACAAGATTATTTTGTTTGCACCCACATTCAGGTCAGCTGATTATAGGGAGGATGGGCAGCTTATATCATATAACTTTAATCTCCCTGATTTTGATATAAATGATTTTCAGGAATTCTTAAAGGATCATGGGGTTCTCTGCCTTGTGAAGTTCCATCGACTGGAGGAAGAGAAGGCTACAGCATACTTTAAGGACGCTGAGAACATTAAACTCATAAATACAGGAACCTTACAAGAAAATCTCATAGATATCTATGATATAATGGGATGCGTCGACATCCTAATAACAGACTACTCATCAGTTTATTTTGATTTCCTGTTACTGGATCGGCCCATTATCTTTATAGTCTCTGATCTTGAAGAATATCGGGAGAAAAGGGGCTTCGTACTGGAACCATTCGAATTCTGGACGCCGGGGCCCAAGGTCAAAAACTTCAAAGAATTCCTGGGAGAACTGGAAAAAAGCATAGAAAACCCGGAATATTATCAAGAAGAAAGAAACGTTATAAACGACCTCGTAAATTACTACAAGGATGATAAATCCTCTGAAAGACTATACAAGCTCGTCTTCGAAGATAAGTTATAACCATTTCATTTTGTAAAGGGGAGGTTTCTAGAAAAGCAGAATGTAGGATATCAAGTAGATGCTGCACACAACATTATAGAAAGAATGGTCATGAACTCATTTTTTATTTGATATCCTCTGCATTTTAATTCAATTTCTTTTACTATTTCTTTATCAGTTCCTCATCGTCCCTATGCCAGGGAGGGGAGACGATGCAGAGGAATGAGAGCTCCGACTCCCCGGTGTTCTCAATGTACTGGATAGCACCGGCGGGTATATGGATGGCGTCGCCCTCCCTCACTGTGAATGACTCATCATCGATGTGCATGGTGGCCTCACCCTCCATGATGTAGTAGACCTCCACCGACTCCCTCAGACGGTGGGGCTCCGAGGCCTCACCTCTCCTGAGGATGGCGTGGGCCAGGCTGAAGCCCATATCCAGGCCCTCATTGTCTGGGTGCAGGAGCTCACAGAGGAGGCTCCCATCAGCGGCCCTGAAATATTCGCAGTCCCTGATATTCCTTCGGGTCATTGCAGATCCTCCTGGAGTTTACATGTAAGAGTCCTTTTTAACCCGGGTCATTGCAGATCCTCCTGGAGTTCACATGTAAAAGTCCTTTTTAACCCTCCGGGCCTCCCATGGCTTTCCCTGGGGGTGGTGGATGTAGTCTGCACTCAGAACTATACGGCCATTCTCTGACCTCAGGGTGAAGTTCCCGCCGAAGAATGTCTCGACCCCGTTTATCCTGAAGTCCCCCTTAAAGGTCCTGCCGTCATTGCTGAAGTTCCCGCCACCATCCCAGGCAGCGCAGGTCATCCTGTAGTGGCCCCTCAGCGGTGTGCTGAACATCGCAGACTTCAGGTCACCCCTGAGGAGGAGGTAGATGGTTTCCCAGGTGACGTCGATGTGATCTATGTGTCCGGTGCCGCTCAGACCGCTCTCATTGTAACATATGCGTGTACCGTTGACCTCATGGGTGTCGAAGTTCTCTGCCCCCGGGAGGACTATGCTGAAATTGAAGTCCCTCCCGGTACCGTTTATGGAGTAGTATCCTCCAAGTGAGGCCTCCCCTGCCTTATTTGAGGGTATGGATGTGTAGGATGTGTAACTGTAGGGTATCTGTGAGAATATGGCCTCATCAAAGACCTCAACTGCAAGTACAGGTGCCGCGACAGCCACCACAGCCACGGCCATGATTATAAGTACTCTCCTGTCCATTAAATTCCTCCATTCTGTCATCTCTTCAAGGATCCCCCTGAACACTATCAATTATCTGCCTTCAATGTTAAGTGATTATCTTCATCCTCTTCACCGGTCTCCCATCATCCCAGGTCCCCATCCCTGTCAGTTCATCCATATCTGCAGAGGTGAGGCTGTCACCTTCCAGGTCGATGAGGATGTCAAGGACCTTCCAGTAGCCACTGTAATCAAGGTTATCCACGAGTAGACCGTATTCGTCTGAGACCGCAAGTGGTGAGAGATGATCAGCCACCAGTGTCCTGTCTGACTGTACAAGGAGGAAGATCTTCCTGCCGGGTGGTATCTGGGGGGTCATCCTCATTATACGGTGGGAGTCAGCGGTACCTGTGATGGTGTCCGCGTCACCGGCCATCACAACCAGGATGACGTCCCCAGGGATTTTTGAGAGGTTCTGGAGTTTCCTTCCACCCTCTGAGTCCCCTGGCTGGATTGAGAGCACCGCCACGGGTTTGGGGATGTCACCTCTCGCTGCGAGGTTGACCGCTATGATCCCGCCTGCTGAGTGCCCTGCAATGTACAGTCTTCCATTGAATTCACCTTCCAGGTCACCGAGGGCTTTTCTTACAGCGTAGGCGCTGTTCTCTGTGAAGTTCTCTGAGCTGGTATCAAGGAGGTTCTGATAGCGGGGGTAGACCACGATTATACCATCCCCTACAAGGTGCCTTATCCAGGCCATATAGAAGATGGGTTCAGTGGCTGCCCAGCCATGGATGAGGACCACCACAGGGTATCTTCCGGGTGCTGCAGGTTTGAATATCCAGTACCTCTGACTCCCCTCACCATGGACCTCCCTCACCATCCCCTCATAGGGCGGACCATCCATGTTCACCCGGGGAATGGCAACAGGTTCTGCATGGACCGGGACTGAACCGAGGATCAGGGTGATGAGAACCAGTCCCGCTTTAATAAAGGGTTCCATATGATAATATTGACCGCTGATTAATTAATCTTTCATCTGTGTGGAAACTCAGAAATATTGACCGCTGATTAATTAATCTTTCATCTGTGTGAAAAATTCAGATATCTGCTTAAGTGCCATGACGGCTCCCCTCCTCAACACTACTGGAGGAAAATCCTTAAACGGTTGCTGACGGTATACCGGGGCCGGCAGGGTGAAGGATGGGTTAAGGGCGGAGCTCCTGGAAAGCCATCCTCTGACGGGTTCCCTGATCTTGAGACAAAACCGGGAATAACCCACCCACTCCATTATAAAGGAGACTGTGGACTCTGCTGAGATGAGTCATAACATGTGAGATATGACGTCAGGCGTCTCACTGCCCTCCTTCAAGGCATATGCGGGCCCCGCATGATGGACATACAATGTAGTAGAAGTGCGCCCTCTGGCTGCCATAAACCTCGGCCACAACATTGGCCCTGCAAAGCGGGCAGAAAAGGCGTTTCATGGCACCCCCAACCAGACACAATAGTTATAAATTAATTAAAACTTTTATTAATATATACCTTTTTTTGCCTATTTCATCTGTACAGTGATAATTTTCCTTTCAGATGCACAGATCTTAAGAGCGTCCAGGTCCCACCTTACTGAAAATCATGGATCAGCTGTGCTGCAAGTATTCGAAAGATTTTATTACATGATCCCACAGAAATTCTATGGGTGTTAAACTTGGAACCTGATTCTGCAATCCTTGCAAGGAGACTCTCACTTTCATTTGCCATTGCAGTCATAATCCTATCATCCCTCACAATCACGGGCCATCTTATGGGAATCCCCCAGCTCAGGGGAGAGATCCTGGGATCACCACCCACACAGCCGATGACAGCAGCAGTATTCCTGACGCTGGGGTCAACCATAATTCTCCTCTCAAAGCGGATCAGAACCCCAGCACTCTACATTGCAACCTTTCTACTTGTCTTCTACACCCTCACCGTCACCGGGTACCTTCAGACATCCATCACAGGGTACGGTTCAAACTCCCGCTTCATATCATCAATCCTCTTCATCATCTACGCCATCATACTGATCCTCTTCTCGTCCTCAAGGTACACGGCACCCCAGGTACTCGCCTTTTCAGCCGGGACAGTGGCCTACTGCGTGGTCACAGGATACCTTGGAGGTGTCGGGGTCTACAGTCAGTACTTCCAGATGGCATTCTACACCGCCATCCTCCACCTCCTCACATCTGCATCATTCCTTAGCCTCTACCCTGAGGAGGGTATAGTTGCACCAATACACAGGTCCTTCACCGGCGGCCATCTGGCCAGGCTGCTCATCCCCATCATGATAGCCAGCATAACCCTCCTGGGCCTCTTCACCATGAAGATAAGTCAGAGGCTCTTCCCGGGATTCGGGGAGGTGTTCCTCATGGGGATGACGTCCTCCCTGACCATAATAGTTGTTATCCTGGCATCGGATGAACTCAACAGGATAGATGAGAAGAGATCAGAATACCAGAGGGACCTCCTCGAGGCCCAGAAGTTCTTCAAGGATGTTGTTGAAAACCTTGCAGAGGCTGTGGCGGTCTTTGACCATGAGGGGAGCATTATCTACAGGAACTCTGCCATGAAAAAACTGGGGATCATGGATCTTCCACGACCATCATCCAGTGGCGAACCTGTCATGATTGAACGGATGAAGGTGGGTGATGGCCACTACACGGGATGGATGGTTCCAAGGTTCTCTGACGGAAAATTCACTGGATACATCGTGTCACTCACAGATATCACGGACCTTATTGGGATACAGAGGTCCCTCGAGTCCACAGTAGGTGAGAGGGACGCTCTTCTTGCAGAGGTCCACCACAGGGTCAAGAATAACCTCCAGATAATCATGAGTCTCCTCAATATCCAGGCCATGAATGCCAGTGAGGAGGCCCGTGAGGTCCTGAGGGATGCCCAGAGCCGTGTGAGGGCAATGGCTATCCTCCATGAGACAATCTATGATAGCGGAAACTTCACTGGCGTTGATATGGGGTCCTTCATAACAAGGCTCATTGAGAGACTTGTAAGCGCCTATGGGGTCTACGGTATCCACTTCCAGGTGGATGCAGATGTCCGGGTGAACCTTGAAACCGCAATACCCCTGGGGCTCCTCATAAATGAGGCGGTTACCAATTCAATCAGGCATGCCTTCCCCTCAGGGGAGGGCAGCATCACCGTGACGATGGAATCAGATGGGCTCCTCTACCTGCGGGTTGAGGATGATGGTACCGGCATGGAGGGTGTATCTGATGGTACCGTTGGCCTGTCGCTCATGAGGGCCCTTGCAGATCAGCTTGAGGGTGAACTTGAGATAGAATCAGATCATGGTACGGCGGTGTCCCTCAGGTTCAGGGAACTCGAATACATGAAGAGAACCTAGTGGGTACCTGTGCGGGTTTTCAATATAGAGATCAGGTTTGTTGTGGATTTTAAGGGATTAGCCTGTTGAATGGGATCTTCCCGTCAAGGATCCAGTTTTTCAAAAGTAGCTGTTAAATTGGATCTTCTATATCAAAAAAATAAAATAAAAAAAATTTTAAAATGGCAGTTCCGCGTAGTAGCCCTTTATACTGGCGCTATTCCAGTTCTTTATGACTCCAAGGGAGTTCATGTTGCTTGATGCGTCGCCGTTAACCCATGAACCATTGATGTAGAGCTGTGCCCAGACATGGCCATAGGTGTTCCCTGAGACGAATGTGCATGTGGCGTGCACATACCTGGCTGCTATGCCTGAAGCCCTTGAAAGGGCAACCAGGAGGTGTGTTATGTCAACACAGTTTCCTGTCCTGTTTTTGAGTGTGCCCACTGCACCGTACCTGGTGTTGTAGTAAAAGCTGTAGCTTATATTGTCACGCACCCAGTTGAATATCGCTGTCGCCTTGGCAGTCACTGAGGTCAGACCCCTGGTGATGCTTGCTGCAAGGGATCTTATCTCTGTACTTGTAACCTGGCAGTTCGCTGTTGAGGCCAGGTAGCTGCCTGAGAAGATGGAACTGTCAACAGTGACATAGTTGGGGAGCCTTCCATTATCCTCCTGGAATGCCACAACCTTTGACAGGCTGTAAAGGAGGACGTTGAAGCTCAGGGTCCCTGCACTGGATGATATCTGTGATGGCGCAGTGCCTGTTGATGACATGTAGCTCAGGACCTGTGACGCGATCTGCAGGTACTCATCCTTCTGGATTGTCCCTGAAGCCTTAAGGGTTGTGGCTGATGGTTCACTGAAGGATCCGGGTACAGGATCCTTACCGGTGAGGAACTCTGCCAGCAGGTAGAGGAATCCGGCGGGTGTAACCTGACTCTCGCCGAGGCTAACATAGTTGGGGAGCCTGTAATTTGACTCAACGAATGCCTTAACCCTGCTGGCGGCATCCATGATCATCGATGCGGTCAGTGAATTTTCAGCAGACGGCTTTGTTTTTGCGGATGGTATCCCACCTAGAAAGTCTTTATCGATCAACCCGTACCTGAAGAGGGCGTATCCGTCGGCTCCTCCACGGAGGGCTGAATCTATATCTCCAATGAGCTCATCTGCAGGGATGGGCGTCACATCACTGTCGGATCTGTAGGTCTGAAGTCCGGTCCACACCTCTGCACCTGGGCTCTTGGCCTTGATGTAGGCAGTTACATTCTGTATCCAGGAGGAATCCTCCCGGTAGTTACCCTTGTAGACCATCGGCACAAGGACGTCCAGGTACTCTGCAAGCTGGGTGTAGTTCTGACCATAGTAGTAGGCATTTGCTCCCTTCTCTGGCATCAGGGCAGCCGACAGTAGAAGCCCGGGGTTAACAGATCTAACGGCTTCACTGATTCTCCTGACTATCCCTGTTATGGTTGCTGTTGAGTTGGGCACCTGGTATGCGTTTCCAGGGTACCGGATATAGTCGAGGTGGATCCCACCAACCCCTGGAATGCTGGTGTATGATAGCACCCTCCGGGTGAGGTTATTAATGAACTGCTCTGCATAGGTTGTGTTGTAGCCGTATCTTGTCTCTGTACTGGTAACCGTCTTTGTGACTGTCCTGTACTTTATGGTGTAACGCGTCACCTTAACATACCTGTAGTAGGTTTTCTTAACGTAGCGGTACTTCCACTTGTATCTCCATTTGCCCCTGTACTTGTACCATGACTTGTACCACTTCTTCACATAGGTTCTGTAGGCCTTCTTCACCGTTACAGTGTAATAGTACCTGTAGGGTTCCTGGACCGTAACCTTGCTGGTGGTTGTAACATTGTAGGCGTACCTGCCGGTTGGGTCAACCCATTTGCCGTTAGCATCCCTGAGGCAGATGACCCAGGCACTCACCCTTATACCCTGGGCTGAAGCGTTACCAAGGAATGAGGTGAGGTTTGCTCTGAAGCGTTCATCATTGAAGGCCAGCTGCTCAAGGAAAACATCAGATATACCCTTACCTTTGAGTTCACTGAGGTTGACCTTTCCCATGTCATAGGCCTTGACCCAGATGGCGCCGTGTGCCTGTTCTGTTGTTGTGTCTTCCTGTGTTTGTGTTGTGTTCTGTTCTGCTGTGTCTGTCGTGTTCTGTTCTGTTGTTGTGTTTTCCTGTGTTTGTGTTGTGTTCTGGGCTTCCATATCCTCTGTGCTATTGTCTGCCATTTCAACGGCAGACGCCACATTTGAGCCCATGAAGGAAAGCACCAGAACAAGGGCTATTAGAATGTTCAGCTTTCTCGAAATTTTACCGCCTCCACTGGGGCTAAAAACCCCATATAGACTCTTAAAAAGGCCTTTATATATAAACATTGCGGTTTAAAAATTGAAAAAAGACGTTATTAGAACTTTTTAAATCAAATAAGACAATATTAGAGTCTTTCATGGTTTTCATTATGCTACGTGAGTCTGGATAACCGTCCCTACAAAGATAAGAGCATTCGCGCTCCGGATCTGAATTCAGAGCCACCATATAACCGATTTTCAGAGAAGGAGGTCTGTGCATGTCAGATTAAGGGGGTAATACAATGTTTGATCAACTCTCCACATAACTCCCTCACTCCTCAAGCTCACAGACACCACTGTAACAGCTGAATATCTCATCTGAGATCCTCCTGGTAGCCTCACGCTTCTCTGAAACCACCACATCGGCCCCTGCTGTGTAGAGCATCTCAGTATTCTCAAATCCCCTTATCCTCGCTATTATCTTCATACCCTCATTCAGCGCCCTGGCCTCATGGATGGCATGGACCGTGGACCGGTAGTCTGCAATGGCAACCACCATCACCGCAGCCTCCGGGACATTGAAGTGCCTCAGCACGGCCAGGTGCGTCCCATCTCCATAGTATACATTGAGACCCTCCTCACGGGCCCTTTTCACGGCTTCAGGGTTGACATCCAGGCCTATGTAGGGTATAACATGGTCCTCACAGGTATCCGCAAGCCTCCTCCCGGTTATACCCATACCTATGATTATCAGGTGGTCCCTCAGGTCCACCGAGGGCCTCCTGTAGACCCTTCCATTCTTTATCCGGGGGTGGAGGTCTGCGCGGACTATCCTATCTGAGATCCTGGGTGAGAGCGATATGAGGAAGGGGGTGATGGCCATGGTTATCAGTGAAACCGAGAGGAAGGCCTGGAATGTTAAACGGTCCATGAGACCGTAATGCAGCCCGGTCTCAGAGAGTATGAAGGAGAACTCACCGATCTGTGCAAGGACAAGGCCCAGAAGGACCACAACCCTGGCAGAGTAGCCCAGGACGAATCCAACGAGGCTGTTAAGGACCACCTTTATGAGGAGAACCCCGAGCACCGCCAGGACTATGAGGTAGAGATGGCTCAGGAAGAACCTCAGATCCAGCAGCATTCCCAGGGAGACGAAGAAGAAGCTAAGGAAGACCTCCTGGAAGGGGAGCACCGTCCCCTGGGCCCTGTGGGCGTAGTCTGTGTTTGCAACGATGAGGCCCGCCAGGAAGGCCCCCAGGGCTGGTGAGAGCCCCACCTCCCCTGTGAGCCAGGTGACGGATGCACATACAAGTATGACGGTCAGGAGGAATATCTCACGGCTCCCGGTTGCTGCAACCACATCAAAGAGTCCGGGTACAAGCCACCTTGCCGATACCAGGGTCCCCAGGAGCACAGCTCCAGCTGTGAGGAGGGTTCCCAGCGCCGATGAGGGGTCACTCACCACCCCTGCCAGGAAGGGCACTGTGAGGATCATGGGCACGGCTGCAACGTCCTGGAATATGAGGATGGCCAGGGAGGCCTGTCCATGGGGTGCCTCGGTCTCGTGGAAGTCCTGCAGGACCTTGAGGACCACCGCTGTACTGCTGAGGGATATGAGGAAACCCATGAAGACGGCCTTAGCAGGGTCCAGACCCAGCACCAGGGTGAGGATGGCCACCACCGAGACCGTCAGACATATCTGGAGGGTTCCACCTATCAGGGCTGTTCTCCTGAACTCCCCGAACCTTTCAGCTGACATTTCAAGTCCAATTGTGAAGAGGAGCAGTATGACACCAATTTCAGCGAGGCTCTCAATACTCCCTGATGACACAGCCCCGAGGACAGATGGACCGGCTATCACCCCGGTCACAAAGAAGCCCAGAATGGCGGGGATCCTGGCCCGGTTGAGCAGAAGGAGGACCATGAGTGCCAGGCTGAATATTATGACAATCTCCCTCATGAGTGGAACGTCCATGTTAACACCATTTAACTGTCTCTGGCCGGCCTCTAATTAGCTTTTGTATCCGGTGTTCATTATCCTTATTCTGAGTATTGTATATGGTGTTTATTCCGGTGCTCTGATCTGCTGGCAGTGGTCCCTGTTATTCTGGCTTTTATATCTCACAGGGAGAACCATGAAAAAGAAAAAATGAGGTTTATTAACCTCTAAAACGGTAAACTCGCGTATATGCCCTTTATCACTGCGCTGGAAGTGTTCCAGTTGTTCACAACTCCAAGGCTGTTCCTTGAGCTTGTTGCATCTGCAGCGTACCATGTATCGCCAACGAGGAGCTGGGCCCAGACATGTCCATAGACCTTACCTGATGTGAAGTTACAGGTCCCGTGCACATACCTGGCAGGTATCCCTGAAGCCCTGGCCAGGGCAACAAGGAGGTGTGTGTGATCCACACAGTTTCCTGTCCTTTTTTTGAGTGTGCCCACTGCGCCGTACTTCGTGTTGTAGTAGAAGCTGTAGTTTATGTTGTCACGCACCCAGTTGAAGACGGCCTCCGCCCTGGAAAACGTCGAGGTCAGCCCCCTTGTTATCTCAGATGCAAGGGATCTGATATCAGGACTGTCCACGGGACAGCTGGCTGATGAGGCGAGGTACCTTGCGGTGCTCTCACCATTGTAGGGGTCATTCTCTGGCCTGTTCTTCAGGGAGGACGCCAGCCTCGTTACGGTCACGGTGTTCGGAAGTCTCTTGTTGGTGCTGTAGAAGCTCAGGACCCTTGAAATGGAGTATACAAGGCTCTCATACGAGATTCTACCTTTACTTGATCCTGCATAATTTGGGGCCCTATGGTTCTTCTCCATGAACCCCTGAACGCCGGATGCCACCTTGAGGTACTCTGACCTTTTGAGGGTACCCCTGGCATCGCCTGCAGGCTTCGTTGCCTCACCGGCAGTTACCGGTGCTATCGGGGTGTTCTTCCCCAGATTTATCTGGTTGAGGCATTTAACCATTAGATGCAGGAACTGGGCTATACCAAGCCGCTGGTTTGCCACCTGCACATACCCGGGTAGGCTCTGACTCCTGTCAATGTAGTTCTTCAGTGATTTGGCCGCTGCAAGTATCTGTTCCCTGGTGAAACCTGAATTGCCACTGGCAGCATCGCTGCTGCCGGAATTATTACTGGTGGGGGTGGAGGATTTCACAGAGTTGAGTTCGTTGAGTTTGATGTAGTTTGGAAGTCGCTGATTTGTAACTTTAAAATTAATTGCCCTTGCAAATAGCCACACAAGTGATTCGAATCTTATGTTCTGGTCCCTGAAGCCTATGTATCCGGGCGCCCCTCCTGACGAGAGGACCCTGCCTGCAACTTCAAGGTAATCCTTCAGGTAAATTGAGCCTTTGAGCATGGTCCCTGATGTTTTAGCCGGCAACTGAACCTGATTCACTGTGGGTGTCCTGTTGAGGACGTAGTATGATTCAAGCTGCAGGAACTGTGCCATGTTCACCTTAACGCTTCCAACCTCAACTGTGAGGGGGAGGCGTTTGTTCTTTGCTATGAAGGTGTTGACACGGACTGCGGCGTCCTCAACATCGGCCCGTGAAACGGATGGGCCCGCTGCAGAGTCCAGAGTCCTGTTAGCCTCTGCACTCGCATTAACCACTGCAACTGTGGAGTTTGACTCCATCACTGTACTGCAGGTTTTTGCTGTCATGTTATCAGGAAGCAGTGCTTCTTCACCTTGTGTGTTCTGGGCATAGATCTCTCCGGTATTAAGTAACACCATGCATGCAAACAGCACGCACAGCAGTTGCATACCACGGGATATACTATCGCCTCCAGAATGCAGGACGGAATCCTGCAACTATATTTCTGCCCCTGATTTTATTTATAAATTGTGATCTTTTTCTGGTTCTGGGGGTTGCTGTGAAAAGGTTATGGATTGTGATCTTTTTCTGGTTCTGGGGGTTGCTGTGAAAAGGTTATGGATTGTGATCTTTTTCTGGTTTCTGGGGGTTGCAGTAAAATTAGAAGAAACACGCCCCTATTTTGTTGTGTATCCTGTTTTTTCAGGTTCTTAGAATCTCTTTTTGTACTGTACCTCCGAGAACCTCACCCTGAACTCTGTGCCCCCATTGGAGGTGTACTCCAGTTCACCGTTCAGCTGATCGGTCAGGTTCCTCACAAGGAGCATCCCAAGGCTCCTGAGGCTGTCCAGGTTGAAGTCATCAGGGAGTCCCACACCATCATCTGCAACGGTAAGCAGAAACCCATCACCGTCACGGCCCAGTGAAACACGCACCTCACCGCCACCATCAGGGAACGCATACTTGAAGGCGTTTGTCACAAGTTCATTCACTATGAGTCCCAGGGGCATTATGGTGTCAACGTTGAGCTTGATGTCCTCTATTTCAAATCTGAGCTCAACCTGCTGATCAGGCCTCAGGTAGGAGAACATTATGCTCCTTGCAAGGCCCTCAATGTAGCCCCGCACATCCACATCCGCAAGGTTTCCTGAACGGTAGAGCTTCTCATGTATCATTGACATGCTCATGATGCGCCCCTGGCTGTCCCTGAGCACACCGGTGATTCCAGGGTCATCTATGTAGCTGCTCTGAAGGTTAAGGAGGCTTGAGATCACCTGCAGGTTGTTCTTGACACGGTGGTGGATCTCCCTCAATAGCAGCTCCGTCTCCTCAAGGGATTCCACCAGCCTCTTCTCATAGAATATCCTCTTCAGTGTCGAGGCAGCCTCCCCACCCATAGTTTCAAGCAGTTTAAGCTCATATTCATCCGGTTCATGCCCGTTCCTGAAGACCATGAAGCCGAGGGTCTTATCGTCATGCCTCAGTGCCACCGCTATCAGCCCACCCCTCACCAGCACGGCATCATCCAGTTCTCCAAGGATCTCCTCAGGGTCATCAATGCTGAAGCCGTCTCCCAGGGGGCTCAGGACACCATCCCTCATGAGATAAAGAGCACCATCAGACAGGTCCAGATGCTCATTCAGGAGCCCCATGATGTTCCTGAAGAGCTCATCAGGGCTGTTGCTATGATTTATCCTGACTATGGCTTCATTGAGTGTCCTGAATTCATGGAGGCGCATCCTGGTAAGTTTCTCTGACTTCTCTGTTTCCTCTATCCTGTCCCTCAGCCTGAGTGTGTGGCGGAGGTCCTGGGCCACCATGGAGTATCCCACCACATCGGCACCCTCCCTTATGAGTGATATGAAGAGCTTCACAGGGAGCCGCTCACCATCTGACCTCAGGTACTCAATGGATAGCGGCCTGTGATGATAGTCACCCCTGGAGGATGAAGCCCTCTCCCTGATGTCCTCAAATTCCCTCTCCAGTTTGCCGTGGTGTTCGGGTGCAACGATGTCCCTCCAGTTACCTGCAGAGTCCACACCCAGTTCACTTTCTGCCCTGTGGTTGAGCTTTATCACCCCTCCCTCTGCATCCAGTAGGACGACGAGGTCGGTGACCTTATCTATTATGCTCTCACCTGCAAGGGATGGGCTCATGGATGGTGGATGGTAATTGACCATCGCATGGACGATACCTGCGGCTCCGATCATCCCCACGATCTGTCCCAGTGTGTTCATGTTCTGGGGGCTTGACGGGATGAAGGTGGTCAGGATCATGGCTGCAATGAGGCTGAAGGATGATGCGATGAATATCAGGGTGGTCATATTCCTCTCACGGTGGGATGGTGCCACCCTGGCATGGTTCCATATGAGTGAGACTGCGACGGCAAGATAACCCACCATGTAGGCCTCAAATAATTCCCGGAAGTCGCCGGTCCATGAGAGGAGGTCATGGATGTCCCCCGGTTTAAGGAGGGAGTCCACAAGCAGCAGGTAGATGAAGATGAAGGAGGGTATTATGGGTATAACGGTGAACTTAGTGAGCCTTTCATCATCTGCAGAGAGTACCAGGGCAAAGTTCAGGAACAGGGCTGGCAGCAGGATGATGGAGAGGCCCGAGAGCATGTAGAGTATCAGACCGTACACGCCTGAGGTGGTGTGGAGGAGTGTGGATGTCAGTGCCCACAGGGCCAGTGCGATGGCTATGAGAAGGAAGCTCCACTCCAGATTACACCTCCTCAGCTTGAGGGGGTACATTCCGGCCCCCAGATAGAATACCGATGCCAGTACCGATAGGGTTATGTAGATGTCCATCCTCCCACATCTCTTAAAGTATACATAAAATGAGGTGGTATACTGGTTATATCCTGGTTACCATTAAATACCTTTACGGTCATGAGGGTGTGTATCTACCGGAGGCCCACCAGGTATTAATTCATGGAGGATCATAATGTCATTGCATGATTTATTCGTCAGGTTCCTGCTGAATTCATGGATTGGAAGAGCCCTTAACCTTATCATGGTTGCCATAAATCGTCTTGTACCCAAGAGGGACAATCAGATACTCTTTGAAAGCATACCAGATTTTTCAGATAACCCTTCCCAGCTTTACAGTTACATTAAATCCCTTGGAACAGATTACAGGATGATATGGGTGGTTGACAGTATCAGGGATGACCTCGACGCTCCACAGTATCTGAGGAACACTCCATCAGAATTCTGGCAGTTCCTGAGGTCAAGGTACATAGTCAGCTCCCACGGCTATCACCTCATGATAAGGGCGGGTAATCAGGTCTACCTCAACCTCTGGCATGGGATGCCCCTGAAGGCAATGGGCTACACAGAAAGGGAGCCATCCATACTGCTCCCGGGGGTATGTGATGAGAACTACTACCTCATCGCAACTTCCACCATAATGAGGAATGCCCTGGCGGCCTGCTTCAACCAGGACGCCCGCAGGATACACATAACAGGTCAGCCAAGGAACGATAAACTCCTCACAGAGGGCAGAACCATGGATGATTCCAGGACCATAATCCTGTACACACCAACCTACCGGGATACTGGCAGGGACGAGTCCATATTCAGCATGCCGGACTACAGTGAGGAGAAATTTCAGGACTTTCTCAGGGAACATGACGCAGTCTTCCTCATGAAGCTCCACCCACTCGATTCAGGGATCAGGCAGAGGTCCGGGGGTAATATCAGGGCCCTTGACCCGTCAGAGGATCTCTACGACATCCTCCAGGGGGTTGATGTCCTTGTAACCGATTACTCATCGGTCTACTTTGACTTTCTGCTCCTTGACAGGCCTGTGATCTTTGCTGTCCCTGACCTGGAGGAGTACCGGAGGGTCAGGGGTTTTGTCCTGGAGCCCTTCGAGTTCTGGGCCCCGGGTCCCCGTGTTGAAACCTTCAGTGATTTCCTGGAGGAACTTGAAAGGTGTCTTGAGGATGATGACTATTACAGGAGGGAGAGGAGGATCGTGAACAGCCTCGTGAACCAGCACCAGGATGGGGAGTCATCCAGGAGAGTCTATGAACTGGTCTGGGGTGATTGAATGAGGATTGGACTCATATTACCATCCCTTGATGATAGTGGAGTCGCCAGGGCTGCCGCCAGTCTATCATCTCTTCTATCAGAGCACCACGAGGTGCACGTGATCACAGTTTACAGACATGAACCCCTGCAGGAGTGGAGTGGCAGTTTCCATGTCCTTGACGTCCCCCCTGCCTCTCCAGGGGATGGACTGCCCCGGAGGCTTGGACTTTTCATAAGGAGGATACTTGCACTGCGACGCATCAAGGCTGAACTTGAACTTGATGTCTCGGTGTCCTTCTCAGAGGCCCTCAGCATACAGAACATACTCACAGCCGGCTCTGACAGACCGGTTGTAAGTCATCACACTGTACTCTCAAGGAATGAGAACCTTGACGATATCTATGGGAGGGGTGTGAAGGCCCTCGTGAGGCTCACCTATCCCAGGGCGGCTGGAATAATCTGTGTATCCATGGAGTCGGCCACTGACCTCACTGATGCCTACGGTATCGACCCCAGGCAGGTGGCGGTGATACCAAACCACATAGACGTCGATGCCATTGAGGGGGCTGCTGTTCTACCGGCAAGGTGGAAGGATGTGTTCACATCACCTGTGATCCTGACCGCTGGAAGGTTGACACATGCCAAGGGCCAGTGGCACCTTATCAGGGTGTTCGCCAGGCTAAGAGAACTCATACCCGACCTCAAACTGGTCATACTGGGTGATGGGGACCTGAGGGAGTACCTGCGGGGACTATCAGAGGACCTTGGTCTTAAAACCTTCACCGGTGGCGAGCCAGGTGAATATGACGTTTACTTTGCTGGATTCCAGAGGAACCCCTATGGTTTCATGGCACATTCAGACCTCTTTGTCCTGCCATCACTGAGGGAGGCACTCCCACTTGCCCTGATGGAGGCCATGGCCCTGGGGACGCCTGTTGCAGCCGCAGACTGTGGGGGTCCAAGGGAGATACTTGCCCCCAGTTCAGATCCATCATTCAAAACCGAAAAGACGGAATTCGCAGATTACGGGGTCCTTCTACCTCCCTTTGATGGTGAAATGAGGGCTGCAGATGATGAACTGTGCAGGGAGGAAAGGTTATGGGTCGATACACTCCACGAGATCATCACAGACAGGAAGGTCCTTGACTCATACTCTGAGCGGGCCAGGGAGAGGGCCCTCCAGTTCAGCCCTGATGCCATCAGGAGGAGGTGGCTGGATTTCATTGATGCCGTGGTAGATCAGGGATAAAATGTTTGATGGGATGGATATCAGCCTTTGCCGGTGGCTTCGGGGCTCATCCCGGTGACCTCCCGGATCAGACGCCTCCACTTCTCCCCGATAACCTGGGGGGACCTGGTTTTCAGTACATGGGCCCTCAGGTTCTCACCCCATTCCCGGGCCAGGGATGGGTTCTCAGTAAATTCAGTGAGTTTTTCCATCATCTCCTCATCGTCCTCTGCTATTATCCCGTGCACTCCATCCTCGAGTTCCTCGTACTCCCCCCGGAACTTTGCAACGGGGACTCCAAGGTAACCCGCCTCCAGGACGGCGTATCCCAGTTCACTCATCTCATATCCGAGTATCATGATGTCCGCAGACCTCAGGTGGCAGAGGAAGTCATCACGGTAACCCATGAATTTGATGTTCTCTGTCTCGTGGCCATCCACATCTCCAAACACGAAGAGTTTTAGATTCCGGGATGAGGTCCTGTTAACCTTTTCCACCATCCTTACAAGGCGGGGGACACTCAGAACCTTTGATCCACCTATACTGACATATGTCACAGCCTTCAGATATTCTGCACTACCCGCAGAAGGGCATTCTGCAACAGCTTCATCCACTTCACCTGTGATAAGTGCGTTGTGTATAACCACACCCTTCAGCCGGTTTCTGGCCCGGGTTATCTCTGATACAGTGGTAACTGCACTGTAAATAAGGCCTATGAATATCAGCCTGTGCAGTATCCAGTTTATTATCCTGAAGATGTAGTGGAAGTTCCCCCTGGGGTTCATCCTGAGGGCGGTTATTGCCTCATCCATAACCCAGCCATGTACCGTGAGGATTGCGGGCACCCCGCTTCTGCGGATCATCATAAGGCCCCCGATGATGAGGGGGCCATGGACGTGTATGAGGTCATAGTCCCTGAGGTTGACCCTGTCAAGTTCTGATGCATGGACTGTTTCGGTGCTGGCTCCAAGCATCCTGTAAACGGTTTCCTGAGATTTAACAGCCCTCATGACACCACCCCCGGTGGATGGGTCGAAGGGTATTATCATCATTATCTTCATAAACTCCCTCGCTTTCAGTTTCCTGAACAAAGTGTCTGATCACATGATTTTCCAGGTGTTCCACTGGGGGATCCTATTGTTTCTGCCGGTTAATCTAATTTGTGATGCAAGTTCTTTCCTGCATCCATGATCCTCTCATGATCTTATCCTCTGTTCATGATGTTCTTGCGTTTTTTTGTCTGGCAGATGGATGGATCTATATATGGGCCTTTGCCATAATGTGATTGAGCAATCCATGAATGCGAAACTGGAGGCCTGTTTCATGTTAACACGTTTACTCAAGTTTATCAACTGGATTTTACCAAAGGACGATGGGCTGGCTGTATTTGACAGTGTACCTGATTTTTCAGGAAACAGCCAGGCTCTGTTTGAATTCATGAGGGAAATGGGTGAACCTGAAGCGGTATGGATCGTTGAAGAGCCCATCGACATTGAGGGTGTGAGACAGGAGAGGAGACACTCGCTGAGGGCCCTTCTCACCATTTTACGTGCTGGTTCCCTGGTCTCCACACACGGGAGGATGAGTGAGATCCGTGTAAGGCGACAGAAGTATGTTAACCTCTGGCATGGAATGCCCCTGAAGGCCATGGGCTACGCTGAAACCGGCGGAAGGGAGTTTAAGGAACCCGTAAGGTTCGATGATGAGAACTACTACCTCATCGCAACTTCCACCATAATGAGGAATGCCATGGCGGCATGCTTCAACCAGGACGCCCGCAGGATACACATAACAGGTCAGCCAAGGAACGATAAACTCTTCAGATCAGATGGAAGGATCCCTGAGATTACAGGTATTGATACCGGTTCCTACAGCAAGGTGGTGCTCTTCGCACCAACATTCAGGGCATCAGATTACATAAGTGATGGGAGACTCATATCCCACCACCTCAATCTCCCTGACTTTGATGCCGAGGCCTTCTCAGGGTTCCTGAAGGAAAAGAACATACTTTTCCTTGTGAAGTTCCATCCACTCGAAGAGGAGGAGGCAAGAAGATTCTTCAGTGAAATGGACAACGTGGTGCTGATAGGTAGCGATGACCTTGCAGAGAGATACATGGACCTCTATGACGTCCTCCCGGGGGTTGATGTCCTTGTAACCGATTACTCATCGGTCTACTTTGACTTTCTGCTCCTTGACAGGCCTGTGATCTTTGCTGTCCCTGACCTGGAGGAGTACCGGAGGGTCAGGGGTTTTGTCCTGGAGCCCTTCGAGTTCTGGGCCCCGGGTCCCCGTGTTGAAACCTTCAGTGATTTCCTGGAGGAACTTGAAAGGTGTCTTGAGGATGATGACTATTACAGGAGGGAGAGGAGGATCGTGAACAGCCTCGTGAACCAGCACCAGGATGGGGAGTCATCCAGGAGAGTCTATGAACTGGTCTGGGGATGAAAAATAGGAAATGCATGTAATTTTATTTTTTTATAGAGTCTTGCTGGCACCCCTCCTTTTCTCTGACAGTTCTCTGCGGGAGTCATCTACCAGAGGTCATGTTTTTTGATCCCGTAGACCCTTATTGCCAGGACTATGGTTTCGGTTATTATCACGAGACATGCAACGATGTATATGTTCATGAATGCCGATACTGCAAGGAGCATTATCAGGTGCACAATTGAACCTATTATCACGCTGCCGTTGGCGTACCTCTGCTGTCCAAGAACGGCGAGGAAGGGGTAGCCCAGGAGTATCGAGGGGATTACCACCATGAGGGCCACGGCAAGTAACCTGAGGACGTTGACACTTGGCATGTACTGCGGGCCAAAGAGTATTCCTATTATGGTGGGGGCGAAGAGGATTATCCCGCCACAGAGGATGGTGTTGAGGATGAGGGAGTAGCGCAGGACCTTCCTGTGGAATGCCCTGTTACGTGTCTTGGCCATATAGGGATAGGTTACCTGCATCAGGGGGCTGTAGAGGCCCTGAGCAGCAGTGTAGAGTTTCTCAGCAGCAGAGTAGTACCCCACTGCGGTGTTACCCGCGAATAAACCCAGGAAGAACGAGTTACTGCTGGTGTAGATCGAAACAGAGACCCTTGACAGGAAGAACTGGGTGCTGTCCCTGAAGGTCTCGTAAACCGTCCTCAGGGGTGGTAGATGGAACCTTACATTGAAGCGGGTCCTTATAATCCACTGAGAAATCACACCGGCGGTCAGGGTCCCCATGGACTGGAGAAGGGGTACGTAGAGGTAATCGGACGGACGTCTTATGAATATGAATATGGCTGCAAGGAATATGAGGTTCGTGAGGACATTAAGGACGGTTATGTACTTCATCCGCTCCATGCCCTGATAGAACCAGGTCGGGAAGATCACATTCCCGATAACAAGTCCAAATGCAAAGATATAGACCTGCCAGTTAACCGAGAAACGGGGGATGTTAAGGATGACGAGCAGGAGTATGCAGAAACTCAGGGTTGCAAGGATCCCCTTGATTAACATGACGGAACTGAATATCTCGGATACACGTTGCGGGTCCTCCCTGTTCACCGATATCTCCCTCACAGCAGAAAGGTTGAAACCGTAATCGGTGATGATGATGAAGTAGGTGTTGAATGCGATGGCAAAGTTCACAAGGCCATAGTTGTAGACACCCAGAACCCTGGTGAGGTACGGGAGGGTGATGAAGGGTATTATGTAGACAAGCACCTGGAGGGTTGAAAGTGAGAGGAAGTTCTCGGCGAGAACCCTGTACTCCTCTGACCTGATAAGTCCCATGAGATCCCGGATACTCATCGAAATAAACTCCTGATTACCTAAAATTCGGGTCTGGATATCCTGTCCTGGAATTCCCTTATGTAGAGGTTGACGTTTTCAGGTTCCTGCATGGTCCGGTATACCATTTCAAGGACCGGCAGCTCAAGACCCTCTGTCAGCTCCCTTATGGCCCTTATGGACCTGAGGCTCTCTATGGTTATGGTGGAGTCCTCGCTGAGTCTCATCTTCTTACCCAGCATGAGCCCCAGGGTGCGGTTACGGCTCTTATCGGTTGTTGATGTGAGGAGAAAGTCTCCAAATCCACAGAACCTGTCATGGAGTTCACCGTACCCCATCTCATTGAGTATCAGGTTCATCTCCCTGAAGCATAGGGTCAGGAGGGAGTGGCGGTGATTCTCGCCTGTTATCTGTCCGTCGAGTATACCCATGGCCACGGCGTAGACGTTCTTGAGTATCCCGCAGAATTCAACACCCTCAACGTTCTCTGAGTGGTCGAGGATTATGCGGGGAGACTTCAGAAGCCCTGCAATTTCCCTCACATATCTGGTGCTGGCACCCACTGTTATCCCGGACGTCATGCCCCTTATGAGTTCGTCGGCGAAGTTGGGACCGGATATGCTGAATACTGTCCTGGACCCTGTTTCCTCCCTTATAACAGAGCTCATGGTTTTGAGGCCTGGGTGCTCTATCCCCTTTATACAGGATACTATCTTCTTATCCTCAAGGCTACTGTTCATTGACCTTACGATGCTCCTGAGGTTCCCTGATGGCACGGCCATGAATACGTACTCGGATTCCTCCAGCACGGAACCGTCCATGAGTGTCGCCTCTATGTTATCCCTCAGTTTCACTCCAGGATGATAAGCGCTGTTTTCGCGCGTCCTGTTGATGTTCTCCACAACTTCGGATCTCCGGGCCATGAGGCGGACCATCTCAGCATTCCATGATAGGACCTGTGCTATCGCTGTTCCGAAGCTCCCTGCTCCAATGACCGTGACCATCATTTATGGTTCTCCATGAAATATTTTCTGGCTTCCACGAGGTCCTCAGGGAAGTCCACCTCTATGCAGAACCTTTCGCCTATGTTGAGTGGTCTGAAGGTTTCCCCTTTCTCTATGAGAATTTCGACTCCCCTCTCAAAGTAGTCCTGATCCTGGCATTCCCTGAGGGCATTCCTCAACATGGGAATGGTTTCTCTGGAGACCTGATTTATTCCCACAGCCTCCCCCAGGGGGTCCGTGACATTCTTGGACAGTTCCCTTATGAATCCCTGACTGTCGAGGCTGTATTTAACCTCTTCCTCCCCCACCTTCTTGTTGTCAACGCAGATGAGGTTTTCGCCCGGGTTCTCACCTATCATCTTGAGGATGGACGGGTCGAAGACCACGTCCCCGTTCATCCAGATCACATCCTCATCCATGTCCTCCAGCCCTATTAGAAGGCTTTTGGAGGTGTTTGTTTCGCTGTAGCGATGGTTGTAGACGAATTCAAGGTCGGGGTACCTCTCCTCTATGAGATGGCCCCTGTAGCCCAGCACGACCCTCACGTTTTCTGTTGACGTTATCTGTGCTATATTTTCGAGCTGTTGATCCATTATCGTTTTTCCATCTCCGAGTTCCACGAGTGCCTTGGGTATTCCATGCCCAAGTCTGCTTCCGGTTCCTGCAGCAAGAATAATAACCCTAATAAGAATCACCTTTAAATGTAGATAAGAACAATTCTAGACCAGATTTATGTTGCATACTATTTAATTGTAATTGGTAACCGGGCCCCGGAAAAGGAGGTTTATAAGATTGAGGATACTTCATGTAACACCATACTTCAAACCCTCATGGGAGGCAGGTGGTCCTCCCCGTTCAGTCTATGACCTGGCATCGAGGCAGGTGTCTGCTGGACATGAGGTCACGGTCTACACAACAGATGGGTTCAAGAGGCGACTTGACGTCGAGGTTAACAGGCCCCTCGATGTTGATGGCATAAGGACCTACTATTTCAGGAACCTTTCAATGTACCTGGCAGGGAATATGAACCTCCCGGTACCACTTAAACTCCCCTATGTTGCCTGGAGGGAGATCCGGGAATTTGATGTTGTTCATATCCATGAGCACAGAACCTTCCTTGCAGCCGTTGTAGCCACACTGGCATCACGTGCAGGTGTACCCTACATTGTACAGCCCCACGGCTCCGTCCCGACCATGTCGAGGGCTACCCTCAAGGAAGTATTCGATTTCATTGCAGGTAACCGGATAATGTACGGGGCGTCCCGGATAGTAGCAACATCCACTGTGGAGTCAGGTTTCTACCGGAAGGTTTACCCTAAACTCGACGCTGAGGCCATAGTGAAGGTACCTAACCCGGTCGATATCCCTCACAGACCATCCAGGGGGCTCTTCAGGAAGAAATGGGGTCTTGAAGATGCGCGGATCATACTCTACCTGGGCAGGATCCATGAAAGAAAGGGTCTCGACATACTCCTCAGGGCCTTCAGGGACATCGATGAAGACACAGTTCTGGTCATAACGGGACCTGATGACCACTACCTGGAAAGGCTCATGGGCCTCATAGATGAACTGGGAATCGGTGAAAGGGTTCTCCTGACAGGTCCCCTCTATGAAATGGATAAACTTGAGGCCTATGTGGACGCCGATGTGTTTGTGCTGCCATCGGCATCAAAGTATGAATCCTTCGGGAACTCCGCTGCAGAGGCCATTGCCTGCGGCACCCCGGTTGTCGTAACTTCAAGTTGCGGGATATCTGAGTGGATGGATCCCGGTGATGGCATCATAGCGAGGCCCTCAGCCAGGGACCTGAGGGATGCCATAATCAGGGTCCTGAAGGAACGCGACTCCTTCAATCCATCGGCAGAGAAGTTTGACCCTGAATCAATATCAGAGACATTTGAGGACATTTACCTGGAGGTCACCCATAAGGCTTCCAGACACTGAAACCGGTTGGAGCACCTATGCAGAGGTTTATATGGGTCCAGCCAATAATGATATGCATTGATGGAAGTTGATTGAAGTTATTTGGTGCAAGGGGTATCGATCATGTTATATGATAGAAGGTTCATTTCAGTTGTTGCCATCTTCTCGGTCTTCATAGCCGTTATCCTTGTCCTTATCCAGAGCAGTATAGGGATCTATTACTGGGACATTTTCCTGTATGTTAACAATGCCATGAAAATGGCCCACCTTGGACCCGGCGACGCCCTCTACCTACCACCATTCTTCCCGGCGGTGCTGGCCTTACTTTTCAGACTCGGGTTCACAGGTGAAATAACGGTATTTGCGGCGGCAGCGGCATTCTATGTTGCAGGCATCATCGGGATGTACCTCCTTCTCCAACTGAGATTCAGTGAAATGGAGAGCCTTGCAGGGGCCATCTCATTCGCATCCTTCAGCCTTATCCTATCATGGGCAGCCACAGGGTCCCTGGATGTCCCGGCCATCTCCCTCTCTATATGGGCCGTTTATCTTGCACTCATTGCAAGGAGGTGTGACAGCAGATTCTACTACCTTGCATTTCCGGTTGCAATGGCAGCATTTCTCACAAGATATACATCGGGTCTATGCTGCTCCCACTTGCAGTGATAATACTCACTGACCCATCCCTCAGGTTAAAGCTGCCAGACATAGGCAGGGGAATTGGCCTGGGGGTCCTCCTCTACATCCCATTCGGGTACTTCTTCTACAGAAACATCGGAACACCCCTACCCTTCACAAAACAGGTTTCATCCACAGTCACCGGTTCAGCCACATCCATAAATCCTGGCTACAGCACAGACAGCCTCTACTACCTCAAGCACCTTCCAGAGTACATCTCAGCAATGCCTTCACAGGATTACCTCAGGGTACTGAACCCCTCACTTTCAGGACCGACACCAATCGCCCTCATAGTACTGACCCTCATATCAGCAGGTTTGCTGATTATTATATGGAGGAACAGGGACCTCATATCAACCGATAACCTCAGGGGAAAGATTATATTCATTGTAATATCTGCAGCACTCATATTCACCTTTGGAAGGATATCCTTTGCACTTAGCGAGGTCCTCATATTCCTCTGGGCACTTTCAATCCTCTGGATAAGGGGGAACACTGATAACATTGAGATGAACCTTGCGATGGCTGTCTGGTTCCTGGCCTACCTCTACATGCACAGCTTTCACCCTGTAAAGGTTGACAGGTACATCATAACAGTCCTGCCAGCCCTTGCCTATACCATATCCCTTTCACTGAACAATATATCTGCTTTGATGAGATCCAGGAGGGCATCGACGGTTCTGTCCATTGCAGTCACCCTTCTGATGGTCTCTTCGGCAATCCATTACACTGCAGGGATGCCCCAGGAATATGGGATAGTTAAGGGTGAGAGGGAGGCGGCCGCCTGGCTCATGAACCATGACCCCTCCTACAGGGACAGAGTCATAGCTGCTGACAGGGGCCCTGCCTTCACATGGTACCTTGGAGACTACGTCTTCACAAGGATAATCCACCCACAGCGTAGGGAGTTAAGCCTCAAGTACTTCTATGAAGTGAACCCTGACTACTATATATTCTGGACGGGTAAAACAGAGTTGCCTGAAGGTTACAGGGTCATATATTCAAGGGATGGGGTTTCCATTGCCAGGAAGATTCAGTAGATATGCCGGGATCCTTCCCCTCCGGTACAGGATTCAGTGGATGTTGAGGTGATTCTCTCTGGTGAGGGATGGATTCGCTTAACAGATTGAAACTATTTATATGGCGAGTTCAATAACTAGTTTGAGTTAAACTAGGATACTCTGAATCGTATATTGTGGGAAGGAAATCTTTATTCATTCATATCATGAATAATGTTACCAGGAAAACCCTTATTCTTACAGGAAATCATCCAAAATAGGGAGTGATGCTAATATGGAAACTCAGAGAATACTCGTAACCGGTGGCGCCGGATTCATAGGTACAAACCTTGTCAATGAACTGAGGAGCAGGGGCCATGATGTCCTTGCGGTTGACCTCATGCACACAGAACGCGAGGACTACATGAGGGCCGATGTCAGGGAGTACAGGCAGGTTGAGAGGATCTTTGAGGAAGACAAATTCGACTACGTATACCACCTGGCCGCAGAGTACGGGAGATGGAACGGTGAGGACTACTATGAGAACCTCTGGAAGACCAACGTCATAGGTACAAAGCACATGCTGAGGATGCAGGAGAAGCTTGGCTTCAGGATGATATTCTTCTCCTCAGCAGAGGTCTACGGGGACTACAGTGGTTTGATGAGTGAGGATGTCATGGTCAAAAACCCCATAAGCGACACCTACCAGATGAATGACTACGCCATAACCAAGTGGGCCGGTGAACTCATGTGCATGAACTCTGCAGAGATGTTCGGCACAGAGACCGTCCGTGTGAGGCCGGTGAACTGTTACGGCCCCCATGAGAAGTACTCACCCTACAAGGGCTTCATACCCATATTCATCTACCATGCACTACACAGGAAGCCCTACACCGTCTATAAGGGCCATAAGAGGATAATCGACTACGTGGAGGACTCCGTGAGGACCTTCGCCAATATCGTGGATAACTTCATCCCTGGGGAGGTCTACAATGTCGGCGGGCGAACCGAGTGGGAGCATGACATCAAGGAGTACTCCGACATGGTCCTTGAGGCTGTGGGGATAGATGACTCCATAGTCACCTACAAGGAGTCAGAGCCCTTCACCACAAAGGTGAAGACCATGGACTTCTCAAAGGCCATAAGGGACCTCAAACATGACCCACAGGTGCCCCCCGAGGAGGGTATCAGGCGTACAGTCGAGTGGATGAAGTGGTACTACAGGATAGAGGACTGAAAATGAGGATAGTCGCGGTCATCCCTGCCTTCAACGAGGAGGTTGCCATAGGCTCAGTTGTGCTGCTCACAGGGGAACACGTTGATGAGGTTATCGTTGTTGATGATGGGTCGGCTGACAGGACAGCCCACGTGGCTGAGATGGCAGGCGCAAGGGTTATAAGGCACCACAGGAACCTGGGAAAGGGCGCAGCCCTCAAAACAGGGTTTGAGGCTGCAGATGCAGATGTAATAGTCACCCTTGACGCTGATGCACAGCACAACCCTGCAGAGATACCTAAACTCGTGGAGCCCATACTGAGGGGGGAGGCCGACGTTGTGAACGGGAGCCGCTACCTCCATGGAAGGGACGAGAACACCCCCCGCTACCGCAGGGTGGGCCAGAAGATACTTGACAGGGCCACCAACATATCAACGGGCCTGGAAATAACCGATACCCAGAGCGGCTTCAGGGCCTTCTCATCAGCGAGCATACCCCACTTCAGGTTCAGGGACCCTGGCTTCGTGGTTGAAAGCGAGATGCTTGCAGACGCCGCCGAGGCCGGCCTCAGGATAGTGGAGGTTGAGGTCGGAGTGAGGTATGATGTGGATGGGTCCACCAGGAACCCCATAAGCCACGGTGTATCGGTGCTCCTCAAGATCATAGGGGACCTTGAACTCAAGCGCCCCCTCTACTACTTCACACTCCCGGGCCTCATAATAGGGGTTACAGGGGCAATCCTAAGTTTAATGTTCATAAGGGACTACATAACCGGTGTCAGTGTGAACATGGGTCCCACCATCGTGGCGGTGATGCTCACACTCTTCGGGACCTTCTTCATATTCACAGGCATCATCCTCGACTCCATGAGGAGGATGATCATCCACTATGGAAGGTGACTGCAGAATCTATTGATTGAAGGTGATTGATTATGGATGAATTCAGGGCTTATGATGGTAAATGTGTTCTTGTAACAGGTGGAGCTGGATGCGTTGGAAGCAATCTCACAGGGAGCCTTGCAGAGGCAGGGGCCAATGTGATCATACTGGACAACCTCTCATCAAGCTATGAGTGGAACATCCCGGAATATGAGAACATAGAATTCGTTAAGGGTGACATACTCGATGATGAGGTCCTCAAACGGGTATTCAAGGAGAGGCCTGACTACGTCTTCCACCTCGCAGCCCACTTTGCAAACCAGAACAGTGTTGACAACCCGGAGAAGGATCTCCTGGTCAACGGGCTGGGCATACTGAAGGTCCTTGAGTATGCACAGCTTGTGGGTGTTGAGCGCTTCGTTTACTCATCATCAGGGTGCGGTGTCTACGGTCTGGACTCAAAGATACCCTTTGAGGAACACGACATCTCAATATCACTGCACACCCCCTACCAGGTCACCAAGCTCCTGGGTGAACTTTACACCAACTACTTCCACAACCTCTACGAGATGCCCATAGTCAATGCAAGGTTCTTCAACGTCTTCGGGCCGGGTGAGGTCCCAGGGAAGTACCGTAACGTCATCCCCAACTTCTTCTACTGGGCCATGAACCAGCAGCCATTACCCATAACAGGGGACGGCTCAGAGACCAGGGACTGGACCTTCGTGGAGGACATAGTCAGGGGCCTCATGGCCATGGGTGTCAGAAAGGAGGCCATAGGCGAGGCCATCAACCTTGGCTCAGGGACCGAGCACCAGGTCATAGAGATGGCGGGTATCATAAACGAGCTCACAGAAAACCCTGCAGGCGTGGTCTACAGGCCGAGGAGGGACTGGGACGCCAAGACAAGGCTCCTGTCATCAATCGATAAGGCCAGAAGACTCCTAGACTACGAACCACAGGTATCCTTCAGGGAGGGACTTGAGAGGACCCACAGGTGGTTCACCGAGAACTGGGAGCTCATAAGGAAGAGCGCAGAGTTCTAATCAAAAACCTTCTTTTTCTGATCGCATATGAGGATACTGGTTGTACAGGAATCAGACTGGATAGAAAGGAACCCCCACCAGCAGCACCACCTCTTTGACAGGTTATCTGCGAGGGGCCATGAGGTGAGGGTCATAGATTACCCCATAGACTGGAGGAAGGAGGAAGGGGGAGGCATCCTGAACCCCCGCCGGGTCTACCTGGGGGTCCAGAAGGTCCGGGAGGACGCCGGTGTGGATGTGATAAGGCCCGCCCACCTCAGGGTCCCGGTACTGGATTACCTCTCAATACCCTTCACCCATGGGAGGGAGATAAGGAGGCAGATAAGAGAGTTCAGACCAGACCTTGTGGTCGGATTCGGTCTCATAAACTCCTTCATAGCATCAATCGAAGCAGGGAGGCAGGGCATACCCTTCGTATATTACCTCATCGACGTACTCTACACCCTGATACCTGAGAGGGCCTTTCAGGGTCTGGGGAAGCTGCTCATGAGGAAGACCATCGAGAGGTCCGACCTTGTCCTCACCATCAACAGGAAGCTCGACCAGCTGGCAGCTGAACTGGGGGCCAGGAGGACGGAGGTCATAGACGCGGGCATAGACCTTGCAGAATTCGACCCGGACCTTGACGGTTCACGCATAAGGGAGAGGTACGGTGTCGGGGATGATGACATCCTCCTCTTCTTCATGGGATTCCTCTACAACTTCTCCGGTCTCAGGGAACTTGCAGCAGCAATGGCAGAGAGGCGTGGGGAATACCCGAACATCAAGCTTATGGTGGTAGGGGATGGAGACGCATACGAGGACCTTAAAGGGATAAGGGATGATAACAACCTGGACAGCCTCATACTGACAGGGAGACAGCCCTACAGTGAGATACCTGAATTTGTAGCGGCCTCTGACATCTGCATACTCCCTGCCCACATAGACGAGGAGATAATGCAGGACATAGTCCCCATAAAGCTCTACGAGTACCTTGCAATGGCAAAGCCGGTCATAGCCACAAGGCTGCCAGGCATATACATGGAGTTCGGTGAGGGCAACGGCATCCACTACATAGAGAGACCAGAGGAAACCCTTGATGTAGCAGTGGAACTTGCAGGCAGACTCAGGGAGGAGGGCCAGCGGGGCAGGCGCTTTGTGGAGTCAAATGACTGGGAAAGCATCACCGAAAGATTTGAGGAGACCCTCAGGGAACTTGTGGAGAAGGATGAATGAGCATGTTCCAACGAGGGGTGGTGATTACCTCAATGACTGTACCGCTGGAGGTGTCGCGATGAGGGTGGTCACAGTGATACCGGCATTCAATGAGGAGAGGACCGTTGAATCTGTTGTGAGGGGCGCCCTTGAACATGGTGACGTGATCCTGGTGGACGATGGCAGCACAGACAGGACTGCAGCCCTTGGTGAGGAAGCAGGGGCAAGGGTCATCAGCCACTCCAAAAATCTCGGGAAGGGGGCAGCCCTCAAGACAGGTATAAGGGAGGCCCTTGGAGGAGACTACGATGTCATAGTATTCATGGACGCCGATGGCCAGCACGACCCCTCCCTGATACCAGAACTTGCATCTGCGGTTAACGGTGGCGACTTCATCATAGGGTCAAGGTTCATAAGGAATAACCATGACAGCATGCCCATCCACAGGCAGCTATCAAACCGGATAACCACATGGATACTCAGACTGGCCACAGGGTACCGCATAACAGATAGTCAGAGCGGCTTCAGGGCAATATCAGCCAGGTACGCCCACCTGATACTTGAAATACCCTACGACGACTATGTGTATGAATCAGAGGCAATATGTGAGACCTCAAGGCACCGGCTGAGGATAGCCGAGGTCCCCATCACCTGCACCTATGGTGATGAGAAGTCCTACATCGGGGTCGGGGACGTCCTCCATTACATCAGGTTCATAGTGAGGCTCTTCGTCAGAAGGATATCCGGTGTCAGGGGCTGATGTGGGAGCTGCTTCCCATCACCTTCACGCATCAGAGGAGATGGACCCCATGAAAAGGTTTTACTTCTTTGCACTGAGCATCCTTCTCATCCTGGCCCTCATAATATGGATGGGGCCCTCCAGGATCATCAGGGCCGTCTACATGGCGGACTGGATGATCATAGCCATCGCACTCCTCATCCACATTGGGGTTCTGGCTGTTAGGGGTCTCCGCTGGGGTTTCATTATAGGCCAGCCCTGGAGGATGCGGGTCAACTTCATGGTGAAGACCATCGGCCTCTTTGCAGGTAACCTCAGCCCCATGAGGAGTGCTGGCGAGGTCATGAATGCACTCGCCGGTAAAAAGCTGAACGGAATCGAACTCTCAGAGGGCCTCTCAGCGGGTTTAACCGAGAGGTTCTTTGATCTGGGGATAGGAGGGGTTCTGCTTCTCATGGCGGCCGTGATGGTACCCACGATAAGGATAATAGCCCTCTTCGGGGCGATTCTATCTGTCCTCATAACCTACCTCATCTACCTTGTTAACTGGAGGGAGGAGAAGGGTTTGAGGATCTACCAGAGGATACACAGCATCATTGAGAGACTTCCAGTATCTGAGGAGACACTTGAAAACCTCTATGAACGTTTAACCTCCGGTATAAAGGGCATGATAGGTTACACCAGATCCTACTCAAATTTCAGAGCCATGGGGATCATATTCATCCTCTCACTCCTCTCATGGCTCATGGAGTGCCTGAGACTCTACCTGGTATTCATGGCCTTCGGAGTGGAGATTACCTTCTCTGCAGTTATAATAATATTCCTTCTGGCAAACCTTGTGGGCATACTATCTGCCCTTCCAGGGGGTATGGGCTCAATGGAGGTCTCGATGGCAGGACTGTTTGTAGTATTCGGTGTCCCCGGTTTTCTGGCTGGAAGCATAGCCCTGGTGGACCGTATAATATCCTTCTGGATGGTCACAGCACTGGGAGCCATCTTCTCATCCTGCTATGCCGGGGAGATATTTGATGAGGTCAGGTCCTATATCCTTGATATAAGGGCGTGATGAGGGGCTTTGTGATGTATTTCTGATAGTCCTGTTTTTTTGGAGGTCATATATCCTGATGAACTGATTTTTATCTCTGGCCCCTGATGATTGACCTCACCACAGCCCTGTCCACAGAGTCCAGGGCACCTGTCAGGAGGATCCCGGCGATATAGGCAACCAGGGCCAGGGGGATCCTTATGAGTATACTGAGGGGGAGCAGGAGTAAGATGATTGAAGCTGCTGCAGGGAGGAGGATCCTCCAGGCAACATGCAGGTCCCTCCATGCAGGACCAAAACCGAGATCGCGCACCGTCCTGAGGAAAAGTAGGGTCATGAGGGCCTCCGTCATTACTGTGGCAGCACTCGCACCCATAAAGTCAAAGCGTGGGATCAGTGCGAGGTTGAGGGTCACATTGAAGAGGGCTGCAACCCCAGTGATCCTGGTGACCGTGATCTGCCTGTTGGCTGACCCCAGGAGGCTGGAGCTCACACCATTTATGAACATGAAGGCGGTTGCGATTATGAGCACCCTGAGGGCGGGGACCGATTCAAGGTACTTCGCAGAGAAGATGAGCTCTATCAGGGGCCCTGCAAGTGTGAATACCGTGAAGATCAGGGGGACAGCTATGATTATTAGATACTTCAGGGACCTCATGTAGGTGAACCGCAGTGAATCTTGACTTTCAACGTGGAACCGGGACATCACAGGAAATACAGCGGTGAGGTAAACACCGTAAAGTGATGAGATGACCGTGAGGAGCCTGTAGGGTGCATTGTAAAGACCCACCGAGACATCACCCTTCATGAGGGAGAGCATCACGGAGTCTATCCAGAAGTATATCAGAGAGAATACACTCGTTATCCCGAAGGGGATGGCCTCCCTGATCATGTCGCGGCTGAAACTTAAACCTGGAGTGAAGAAACGACGGGTGAATGTTGCAGCGGAGTATACAAGTGAGAGGGCGGCTGCAATGAGGTAGGCCACTGCAACCTGCACAACACTCCCACCCAGCCAGACAACGGCAAGGACACCCACAAGTATGAAGAGGCTGTTGAGGATGTTCCATACTGTCTGGTACTCCATCCTCTGGAAACCCTGGAATATGCTGTTGAAGAATGAGCTGAAGGAGCCCAGAAGCATGTAACCGGCTATAAAAACTATGACTGCAGCGGCAGTCCCGCTGTACAGTCCTATGAGGGGGAAGAGGAGTATCAGCACAAATACGATGCATGAGAGGATGATACGGTTACCAAGACCCGCCGCCACAAGATCGCCGGCCCCTGCAGGGTTCCTTGCAATCTCCCGGGTGATGTAGGTCCCTATACCCAGATCTGCGAGTATGCTGAATATACCGGTCAGGGCCAGCGCAGTCGAGAGTATACCAAAACCAGCGGTTCCAAGGTACCTTGCGAGGTAGACGTTCCATACAAAGGCCGCAAGGTTTGTGAAGAGTGTGGCCACCAGGAGGAATGCCGTGTTCCTTGCAAGGGTCCTTGCATGACTCATTTCAATCACTGATAGGAGGATCCTATCTTCAGTCTTTCCAGGAACCACTCAACGGTCCTCACGAGTCAGGGATTTACAGTCCTTTTTCCTGAACCACTCAACGGTCCTCATAAGCCCCTCCTCAAGTCCAACCTCTGGCCTGAAACCTGTTGCAGCGAGACGGGACGTGTCTGCAAGGGAGTGCCTCACGTCTCCGGGTCTCTCATCAAGGTATTCTGGTTCTGCATCTGAGTCAAGGATCTCTGAAATTATATCGAAGAGCCTGTTGACTGTAACGGAACTTCCACCGGCCACATTGTAAACCCCTGATCCACGGGACTCTGCCAGGAAGATGTTGGCCCTTACAACGTCACCGACGTATATGAAGTCACGGCTCTGCTCTCCATCCCCGTAGATCTCAGGGGACCTGCCAGTGAGGAGGGCGTCGATGAACCTGGGGATGACTGCAGCGTACTGTGAATCAGGCCTCTGACGGGGTCCGTAGACATTGAAGTACCTCAGGGAGACGGTTTCAAGCCCATGATCCTCAAATACCTGGCAGTAGTACTCCCCCGTCACCTTGGACACTGCGTAGGGTGATAGGGGCATTGGCCTGGCGTCCTCCCTCAGGGGAATCTCCGGGTTGTTCCCATAGACAGCAGAGGTTGATGCGTTCACAACCTTCCGGACACCTGCCCTGGAGGAGGCCATCAGCACCCTGAGGGTCCCTGTGGCATTGACACGGTGACACCTGAGGGGGTCCCTCACACTCTCAGGGACACTGGCCAGGGCTGCCTGGTGGAAGACGTAGTCCTTGCCCTGAAATACCTTCTCAAGGTCCAGATCATTTATGCTCCCCTCAATTATCTCAAGGTCCTCATGGTGGGGGTCCCTGAGGTTATCCGGGCTCCCGGTTGATAGGTCATCGATTACGGTGACACGGTTTCCACTCTCAAGGAGTTCATCTGTGAGGTGTGAACCTATAAATCCAAGTCCTCCTGTTACAGCTACATCCATATCTCTCATATTATCCCTGTCCGGCTGATGAAGTTTGATCGGTCAGTATTTGATCAGTCTTATCCGTTGATTTGAGCGGTTTTTCACAGTTTTATCTGTTGAGCGGTTTTTCATACTTACAGATCACCATCTGAAGCATTAACTATGTGACGTTTATGAAGAGATGGAGGGACCTGTAGGGCTTTTCTGTGTCAGGTAACCTGTAGAGAAGGAATTCGAGTTTCTGGTTCTTTCCAGCCTCTGTTACTGTGAAATTCACCCTCTTTTCCCACCTCTCACCATTACCCAGTTTTAGGGTTTCATTCCTTAAAACATCTCCGCCTATTCTCACCACCATGCGGTAGGTTTCGTTACGGTACTCCCTGTTCACCACTCCTACCATTACCTCAACGCGCTCGCCGGCAGTAACATTCTCAGGGTAACCGTAGGCTTTACCACCAGACCCCAGGATGTAGAACTCGGTGAACCTCTCAGAGGGCACCGGGTTGAGGGTCAGGTAGACCGTGACTGCAACGAGGGCCACGAGTACAGCCGAGAGTATGAGGGATACCTTACCATCCCTTGAGAGACTGCGGGGTGATGGGATACGCCTCAAATCAACTGAGTATGCAAGTCCCCCGGCCCTGTAACGCCTTATAAAGGCTGCAGGTGTCATTATCAGGCTTATTGCAGATATGCTCCTTGCAAGAAGCGGCTTGAAGGTAACATGACCACCCATAAGGAGCGCTATCGCCGATGATATGATTATGCTTACTGAAAATCCAAGGAAGAGCCTCTCAGGGACGCTTAACTGGTCTCTGAGGGGTGCCACGGCAGCTGTTAGAATGTATCCAGGTATCAGGAGCACCTGGAGGTAGAAGAGGGCTTCCACAACGCCCCGCGGAGATGAATTGATTGCAGCGATGGTAAAGATGCTCAGGAGCACCATAACCAGAAGGTCACTGAAACCTGCCAGGTTCCTTCTGGCTTCCTTTTCTATCCAGAACTCATCCCCGGGGAATGCCCTTCTGAGCTCCCCCTCCAGATCCCTCTCTTTACCCATCCTCAGGGCCTTCTTCTTTATCCCTGAAGGGTCAACTGCCCTGAGATCCCTTTCAGGTATCTCCGGGACATGCAGTATTACATCATCCTCGACGAGCCCGTACCTTTCGAGGATGTCCATCTCTGACATCTGCAGTGACTCTATCTCCCCTATCCTCTGCCTGGTCCTCCTTATGTAGGCCACAAGGGCTGATAGTATACCGGCTGCACCAAGGACCACCACCCCGTATCTGCTTCCTGTGGTTCCAGCTACCAGCGTGAGTAGGAGGGCGAATGGTATGGTTAATGCGGCTCTTCTGAGCCTTCCATAGCCCTGGAATCTCAGTAGAAGGGCGGCTGCAAGGCCATAGGACGAGGAGACTATAAGTATAATGATGAGCAAAAACCTGACCGGGTTCAGGTGGATGAATGCTATGAGGAGAGGCGTGACACCAGAAAGGACAGCTGAAATCAGGATGTCCCTTAATGGTGCATGTTCTCTCCTACGGGTTTCCTTTAAACTGTTTTTCCTTTCAGAAGAGTCATCCCCGCTTTCCACTGGTTGGTCTCTTTTTGCGAGTTCTCTGGCGGTTTTTATCTGGGTGCTTTCCACCTCAACATCCTTTCTGGAGCGTTTCAGGAGCAGGATGATTGGTATGAGTATGGCGGGGAGGGCGTAGAGGGCCCTTACATTCCTCAGGTATGTATAGTTCAGAATGAATGCGTTGAGGGTCAGTATTAGAAGCCCCGGTATGGGGGTGATCAGGGTATCCCCAAGACCGGTCAGTCTGAGGAAGCTGTAACCTGTTACCAGCACACAGAGGATGAGCCCTGCCACCCTGAGGTGAAACTGGGGCGCTGCTATCAGAAGAGCTGAGATTATACCTGTTATGAGGAGTAGGATTTTCGCTTTGAACTTCACATGAGATTCTCCTGTCACCGCAATTGATTAAGTAGATTATTATCAATTCTGGACTGATAAATATTTACCATCAGTGCCCGGCGGAACATAATAAAATTAGAATAGATAAGGTTTCTCGTGGTTATCTCTGGACACTTCTGGCATGGAATTCAGACAGAATCAGGTACCCGGTGACCTTATTGCTATATGGTAGACCCTCACCCTGTATTCGCCGGGTTCTGTGAATGGTGGCACCGTGAGACTGAGATCAACAGGCACCACAGCATCAATCTCCCGTTTCGCTGCCCAGTTCTTTCTTACCGGTGTGTAGGTTGTTGTTAGGGGTGTTTCGGGGAGTCCGATGCCGTAGTTGGCGTATTTGAGGTTCTGTATGGGTATGGTTTCTGGGCCCTGGAGGTCTCCTTCTGCCCTTATGTAGAGGTCGATGGGTACGTTGGATAGGTCCTTTATCTGGAGTCCCTGGGGTCCTCCTGGCCAGTAGTATTCTTTTCCGGGTTCCACTGTGGCTGTGAGTGTGAAGGAGTCTCTGGTTTCCCTTCCCTGCCAGAGGACCATTATCTCAACACTCTCGGGCACCGTAACGGTAACCTCCTGCACCGTATTCATGGTTGCAAATGGCACCGGAAGAAGGAGCAGGATGAAGAGTACACCCATCCATTCGTGGCTGTACATGATATAACCTTTAACCTGTTGCAGTTACCTATTATTTATTAAATCATTTCCTATAAAATTATTACCAATGTCCTGATGAACCACGTGGCTCATGAAAAAATAGTTTTTTTGAAGGGAGTGGCTGCTGTTAAATCATGATTCTGGTGTATCCCTGGTTATTCTCCATGGGGTACCGCTATGTGGTATATGTTAACTGAGTAGACACCGGCAGCGGTTGCTGGTGGTACTGTGAGGTGGAGGTCAACCGGTATCAGGGATTCATCCTCTGATTTAACCATCCAGTTCTTTCTTACCGGTGTGTAGGTTGTTGTTAGGGGTGTTTCGGGGAGTCCGATGCCGTAGTTGGCGTATTTGAGGTTCTGTATGGGTATGGTTTCTGGGCCCTGGAGGTCTCCTTCTGCCCTTATGTAGAGGTCGATGGGTACGTTGGATAGGTCCTTTATCTGGAGTCCCTGGGGTCCTCCTGGCCAGTAGTATTCTTTTCCGGGTTCCACTGTGGCTGTGAGTGTGAAGGAGTTTCCGGTTTCCCTTCCCTGCCAGAGGACCATTATCTCAACACTCTCGGGCACCGTAACGGTAACCTCCTGCACCGCGGTGGCTCCTGCTGCAGGTTTTAAAAGCAGAAGGAGGATGACTGCAGTGACCATTCCAGCAGTTTTAAGCATATTTCCACCCCATCATGTCCTGGAGGTTCCTATGGAGTCACATCCACTTACCGGTTTCTGTGAATATTATCACAAAAACGACTATGAAAATCCTTAAAATTTATTACTAAATCTTCTGTAGAGGGACCTTCAGATATCAGTAAAAAAAAGTTTCTGTAGAGAAACCTCCAGATATTAGTAAAAAAGGCCATAATTTTATTAAGAGGTCTTTTTTAGGTCTAACTCACCTTTTTAAAAAGATTTATATATGTTGGATTATCATTCTTTTATCATGATTATTCATGTTACATATCTTTCAGGTTACCTAGCAGCCATTATTTCATCGATAATCATTTCAGCGATACTGGGGCTTCCCCTGACACCTGAAAGGCCGGCCAGGCACTCCTGGACACCATCGGCCATCTTCCCGACACCGGTAATTGCACTGGGACTCACAGCAATATCCATAAAACTGGGTGTCACAGGTATCTATGGAGCCGACCTCGGAGCCGTGGCAGGGGTCCTATCAGCAATAATGACTGCATACTTCCTTGAGGATATATTCCCCAGACCGGAGGACTCATGATGAATGAACTGGTTGGAGTTGCAGCCGCAGCAGCCATATCCTGGCTGAACTTCGTTGTGATAGACACATGGATGGGTCTCCCTGAGAAGCCAGGTGTGAGGGGGGCCGACTACATTGGAAGGGACATAGAGAAGAGGGGAGGCGACCTTGCGGGTGGCTTCTTCCAGGGAAACATTGTATGCTCACCGGACGCATCAGCAGGCACCCTCCTCGGCGCCATCGGATGCTACCTCATGGGCGTGCCTGAGGGAGGCCTCGTGGCAGCCCTCCTGGTGTTCATAGGGAACCGTCTCTGCGCCGACCCGGGGTATGCCGGGACACTTGGAGCCCTCTCCATAACAGTCATAATAGCGCTGGCATCCCTCGCCGGGATGAGCCCCGGTCTCTTCGTCGCCGGGATGGTCATTGCAATAACCACCATACAGGGTGTGAGCCACTCCAGATCATCAAGGCTCCTTGGGGCCATAGCCAGGAGGATGAACAGGTACACTGACCTGAAATAGAAGGTGTTAATCATGTTGATCCAGATAACAGGGATAATAGTGGTGTTCATGGCCTTGAGGACACTCCTGGCCCAGGACAGGGCTGAGAGGCTCCTCTACCTCAATGCCATGTCCTTCGGAATATCTGCAATGATAGCCCTCTACGTTGGAACCGCCTTTGGCGCTGTCCTTGCAGCGGTATACTTTGTGGCATCAACCATAACATCCAATGCAATCGCCCACACCCTTGACCGTGTTGGAGAGGAAATGGTTATCGAGGATTAGGAATATATAGATGATTACTGGTGAATGTTTATGAATCCGCTGGACCTCCTTAACATTACAAACGTTGGTGTCTTTGTCATATTCACGGGAGCTGCAGGCATCATACTCCTCTCAAGGCCCCTTGATAAGATAATAATGTTTTCGCTCCTCCAGGGGGGCTTTGTGATGGTCCTTGCAGCTGCAAGGTACCTTGATGTTGCCATGGCAGCAGCCCTCTTTGACCCCATATCAACCATAATACTGCTGATGGCCGTTATGAGGATAAATGATATAAGGACTTCGAGGGGTGAGGAACTTGCCTGAGGCTTCCATGTTCTCATTCAGGATGATTTACAGGGGTGAGGAACTTGCTTGAGACCCAGATCTGGTTCTATACAGGGGCAGCCCTTGTGGTGATAGGTTCAATCGCAACCGTGGCAGGTCCGGGTGTCAGGGACCCCATTGTGAGGATCCTCAACACCGAGATACCTGCGGTTGGTGTTTCACTCATATTCCTCACCTACAACCACACCCTCGCCCTCCTGACCTTCATCGCGGCAACAACCATAATGACACTGGTACTCCTCAGGGCGGTTATAAGGCTTGAGGAGATGGGGGTGGAATTATGAGTCTTGGAAGAATCCTGAATGAACTTGCGAACCCCAAGAGGATACCCAGACTCTTCGCCTTCTCCCTGGGCCTGATACTCCTTGTGGGATTCCTTGTACCCATCACCCTGAACCCTGATCAGCTCTACCCGAGGCCAGTGCCCCAGGAACAGATAAACAGCAAGGACCCACTGGCACCCTATGACCGTGGGGGAGTACCCCTGGAGAAGCCAGGCAATGTGAAGTCCCAGTACCCCCACCTTGAGGTTAACCTGGGTAAGATAACAGCCTACCTCTCACCCATTGCAATAGCTGTTAAGGGCCTGACGGTGTACTTCGGTACATCCATATACTCCTCCCCTGGTGGGCTCATAGATGAGATACTCTACTACACCAGGGGCCTTGACACGGTCCTGGAGTCAAGCATACTGATGATGGCCTTCACCATAGCCTCATGGGTCGCCCTTAACTTCACTATGAGGAGGCGCAGGTCATGATCTCAGAGAGATGTCTGGAGAGGTTTGTGATGATCACCCTTTCACTGTTCCAGAGAAGTGTGGAGGCACATTTATGATGGTCCCGGAATTCACCCTTTCACTGTTCCAGCCCGCCATTTACACGGGCCTCATAGCAGGATTCATAGCGCTACTCGGGATATCATTCCAGAAGAATGACCTGAGCGCGCTGATAATCACGGACATAGTTGGAATAGCAATGCTCGTAATCGTTGCAGCCGTTGGAACCGACCTCGCAGAGGCCCTCATACTCCCGGGTCTCGTGGTCGAACTGGCTGAGATAATGGCCATATCAGAGATACTCATATCAAGGGAGATGAGGATACTGGGGGAGGTGCCGGTGGTCGAACACAGACCCATGGAACTTGAGGTGTTCAGGACAGCCCCCAATTTCCTTGCTCTGATACTGATCGCCTACGGTGTTTTCCTCACAGGGTTCACCGGTGGTGCTGTTGCCGGGGCAGGGATACTCTTCTACGTCGCTACCAGGAGGGCCAGGGGCCTTCCCACAGTGGAGTGGGATGGGATTGCAGGTATATCCGGTGTAACATGGTGCCTCTGGCTTGCAGGTTTCCTGATATTCTTCACCGCCCCACAGCTCTGGCTGCCGGCCCTCTTCATGTCAGGATGCGGCATACTCATAAAGGTCGCCAGCAAGATTGGCCTCATCGGGGTCCTTGCAAGGGAGGAGATCAGGGAAGCAGGGGGTGATGAGTGATGGATATAGCGTCCCTGGGAGGTGAACTCCTCGGCCAGATACCCTTCGGTGATATCGTACTCTACCTGACACCCTTCAACCTCTTCATGTTTGCAGCCGTGCTCATATTCACCTTCCTCATAGCCATAAGCAGGACCGAGACCCAGGTTGAAACCGAGTTCGGGACACTGGGCAACAGGCGCGTGGAGGTCGACACCGCCGAGTTCAGGATCAGGCGGTTCCTGGCCATTGTCTGCGGACTTGCAACTGCCGGTGCAATGGTGACAGGTGACCTCTTCAACTTCACCCTCTTCGTGGCACTCATAGGTATCGTGAACATAGGTATAGTTTCGGCGGTGAGGCAGGTTGAGGTCCTTGACGCGGCCTTCCAGTATGGACTGATAGCCATGATGGCCTCACTCCCACTGTTCGGGGGCGCAGCCCTGGTGCTGGGATCATCAGGTACCCTGAGCCTCCTTGAACTATCAGGGATGGCCGGTAACCCCATGATCGTCTTCGCCGCCCTCCTGCTCCTCATGGGTGTTGTTGGTGAGACCGGTGTCGCACCCTTCTATGCAACCAAGGCCGAGATGTTCCGCACACCGGGTTCACCCTTCATACTTATAATACACCTCAGCTCCCTCCTGGTGATTGTGAGGGCCATAGAGGTTTTGCTGATAGTTTCACTGTAGGTGAGATCAATGAACAGGCTCAGAACAGGAAGTTTAACTGCACTCATACTTTCAGCTGCAGGGATAATCTACGCCCTGATATTCAACCCCCCATCATGGGTTGTATACGGTGTGGCCATATTCCTGATACCTGTCTTCATACTCTCCATTGGTATACTCTCCATGGCCAGGCCAGAGGAGGATGAGGCAGAGGACAGGGTTGATGAACCATTCATAGGGTACTGAATCATGATAATGGAATCATTCCGGTGTTAATGGTGATGAGATGAATCTGATGGGAAACATCATAGTGAATGTTCTTATAGCATTTCTCATAGGAAGCCTCCTTCTGGGCTTCCAGAGGAAGGTCATGGCAAGGATACAGAGAAGGCCGGGGCCCCCTGTTATACAGCACCTCCTCCACACCCTGAAGTTCTACGTAAAGGAGTCGTCCTTCCCGAGGACCGCTGCCATGCCATTCTACGTTGCAATAGCAGCGACACTCTGCGGTATATGGATAAGCGCGGTTATAATCGGGCCGGTGCTTGAGGGTTCCCTCCTATTGTTCTTCGGGATCTACGCCCTCCACAAGATAGTTGAACACAATGCAGGGTCGTCATCAGGGTCACCCTACGGTAAGCTCAGCTGCGTCCGTGCAGTGTTCTCAGCTGCAGCCGAAATGCCGCTCTTCGCTGTCCTTGCAATCATATACCTCCAGACCAGGACAATGATAATATCAGATATCATAGGGTACCAGAGCATCCACGGGCCCCTGCTGCTGAAGCTGCCCCTGGCAGCCATGATGTTCTTCGTCCTCATCCTCTCAAAGGCACCCTACTCACCCTTCTCCATCACCAAGGGGAAGGACATAATATCAGGATATGAGACAGAGCACTTCGGGGTCCTCAGGGGTTACCTGATGATCTCGGAGTCCATAGCATGGTACATGCTGCTCTGGATATTCCTCACAGTCTTCATCGGTGGTCTGAGCCTGCCGCTCTACATACTCGGGATGGTGATAATCACAACCATAACGGCCTTCATAAATGCGACAACACCCATGCTGAACCCGAACCACTCGGTGGCCATACAGGTCATCCTGGCCTTCGTGGGTATAGCGGGTTCAATCGTCCTCATGCTTGTAATGTAGAAGACATGATGTGGAATGAAAATGGAAGGGATTTAATCAGAAAAGAGGGGATTTAATGGAAAGGGATCTTACCTTACTCACCGCACTGGTTGCAGGGGGCGTTATAGCTGTGAGTCTCCTTGCAGCCATCATGCAGAGAATGTCTGTGGCTCTTATAACAATCCTTGGAGTGCTGTTCACGGTTCTTCTGCTCCTGGCGGGCCGTGAAGGGTTCTCCAGGTTCTCAGAGGACCTCGAGAGGGCAGCATTCTTTGCGGTGCTTGCCATGTTTATAGTATCATTCATAATACTTTACAGACCATTATAAGTGGAGTTCACTGGTGATAATCTTGTATGAAATATACCTGGTATACACGGTTTCCTTTATCGCGGGCTCGGTGCTGGGCCTGCTGCTCAGTTACAGGAAGTACAGGGAGCCCTTCGTGGATGAAAAGATCGATCCACTGGCCCTTGTGGTTGCAGTGGCAGGGTGGACTGTCCTTGTGAATGCAGGGCATCTGCCCCTCACTGATCTCATGAGGACGGCCGGGCTCTTCATGGTGGCCCTGGTTGCAGGGATGAGGCCGGGCTACGGTAGATACGAGACCCTCACAGGGGCTATCCTGGCCCTCCTGATCTGGCTGATTTCAGGGACTCTGGGGTGGTAATCAATGGATGAAGGAGAACTAATGCGGCTGATGAAGAGGAGGATACTTGAGAGTTACCGCTGGCAGGAGGATGTTGTAAAGCCACTATCCAGGGAACTTGAAATTGACGTTGAGGAATTCCAGGACATACTCATGGACAAACTCGACATGTCGAGCCTGGAGGCCCTGCACCCCAGGTTCGAGTCGGCAAGGCCGAGGTGTATCAGGGAGAAGCTCCACAGTGACCTCCAGCTCTGCTGGCTCGTTGATGTCATGGAGATCATAAGTGTGGATGATGCCGAGGCCCTCAAGGATGAGATCACAGAGCTGGTCCTGGCAGGGAGGGAGTACTCCGAGGCCCTCAGTGAGGGCAGGAGGAGGCTCCATGAGATACTGAGATCATGATGAACTTCAATCAATAAAGAGCAAATGCTGAGGTAAAGAAATGTTGGATGCCCTTAAAAGTATTCTGAGGAAAACATCAATCCATGTATGCCTTGTAAATACAGGGGGGTGCAACGGCTGTGATATAGAGGTCCTCGCACTCCTCTCACCAAGATATGACCTTGAACAGTACGGTATATACGTCCACCAGAACCCCAGGGAGGCCGATGTCATACTTGTAACCGGTGCAGTTACAGAGCAGTGGAGGGAGAAACTCCAGAGGATCTACCGCAAGGCACCGGAGCCAAAGATAGTGGTGGCCCTGGGCAACTGTCCAATATCCGGTGACGTATTCAACCAGGAGGGTGGAAGCGTCTATGCACCGGTCTCCGACTTCATACCGGTGGATGCAGAGGTGCCCGGCTGCCCGCCCAGGCCATCAGAGATACTTGAAGCGATACTGTCGGTGGCGCCCGGGGCCATAGCAGAGAGGGGGAAGAAGAGATGATACTGCCACTTGGACCCATGCACCCTGGATACAAGGAGCCCATAAGGCTTAAGGTGAAGACCCGGGGTGAAAAGGTTCTCAAAGCCGAAATAGAATACGGATACGTTCACAGGGGAATAGAGAGGGTTATGAGGAACAAGACCTGGCAGAAGGCCATCTACCTCTCTGAACGCGTCTGCGGGATATGTTCATACATACACACACAGACCTTTGCAGAGGCCTTTGAGGCCATATCAGAGGTCGAGGCACCCCCACGGGCACAGTTCCTCCGTGCATTAACAAACGAGCTTGACAGGATACAGAGTCACCTCATCGCAAATTCAACCTACTTCAAGGCCCTGGACCATGAGACCATGTTCATGTACATGCTGGCCCTCAGGGAGCCTGTAATGGACGCCATCGAGCTCCTTACAGGTAACAGGGTCAACATGGGCTGGAACGTGGTGGGTGGCGTGAGGATGGACGCCTCAGAGAGCCACCTGTCAAGGATAAGGGAGATCATAGTTGACCTTGAAAGAGAGTTCGACCGCTACGTTGAGATGTTCGAGCACGGCCCACTCATAGGCCTCAGGTCAAGGGAGGTCGGTTACATGAGCCAGGAGGAGGCAGAGAAGGCCAGGGCCGTTGGGCCCATAGGGAGGGCCTCGGGTATAAGGTATGACTTCAGGGAGGACCACCCCACCTACAGGGACCACCTGGACTTCAGGACCATCTGGAGGGATGATGGCGACAACTTTGCACGGGTCATGAACCGTTTCGATGAGATCAGGGTCTCAATTGACCTCATAAAGCAGGTCATAGATGACATGCCAGGGGGACCCGTCAGGACGAAGGTTGACGTGAAGGCGGGTTACGGTGAGTGGAGAAACGAGGCCCCCCGGGGAGAGGTGGCCTACATGATTGAAACCAACGGCAACCTCATAAAGAACATATCCATAAGGACCCCGAGCATAATGAACATTGACGCCTGCGCAAAGTACATGCTGAGGGACGTGGCAACAGTTGCAGACGCCGTTGCAACATATGCAAGCGCTGATCCATGCATAGCATGCGCAGAGAGGGTCATGGTTGTTGATGAAGAGAGTGGGGAGAGGGAGATACTCCTCTAATAAATGCGTGATGTTGATGTCCTATGTCCTCTGTAATATGGTACCTTTACGAGTTTGCCCGTAAGTCCTGGGCAGAGAAATTCGCCAATGCACACACAGAACACGAGATCCTTGAAAAACCAGAGAGATTCAGGGATTTCCCCACAGTTAAGAGGGAGTACTGCATAGGCTGTGGGGCCTGCACAACGGCCTGTCCTGCCCCTGGCGCAATAAAACTGGTCCGTGACACCGACACGGCCGAGGAGGAGGGTCAGACCTACCCTGTCATAGTCAGGGGTGCGTGCATCAGGTGCGGCTTCTGCGCCGAGGTCTGCCCCACAGACCCCAAGACAATTGAATGCGGAGAGAACCACCTCATAAGGGAAGAGTTCACCATAGTACCCTCAGAGAAGCTCTATGTCATAGACGACTACCTCTGCATACGCTGCAAGAAGTGCATGAAGGCCTGCCCGGTGGATGCAATAACCGAGAAGGACGGCAGGGTCGAGGTTGACCAGGGCAGGTGCATAGCCTGCGGTGAATGCCTCGAGAAGTGTCCTGTCAAGGGCGCCCTCAAGGTGATACACGTCGCCTACGTCGAGGAACAGAAGATGGTCATAAACCTGGCGGTCAATGAACTGGAATCAGCCATAGAGGAGAAGAGCGAGGATATAAAGAAACTCGAAGCCGAAGGTGTCTACAGGATGAATTACCCCCTGAAACCCCTCCTCGAGAGGGCCCTTGAGGTCCTCCCGGATGAGGAGATAGTCAGGGACCTCCTCGAGAAGATAACCGACCGCCTCAAGATGCGCATCATAACATGGAGCCCCGAAAAATGTGTGCAGTGCCGTTTATGTGTGGATGAATGCCCATCAGGAGCCATAACCTACTCAGAGGATGAAGGAATCGTGAGGGACCCTGATAAGTGTCTCAGGTGCAGCACATGCTACCAGACATGCCCCTTCGGTGTTGCAGGGTACTACGTTGCAAGGTTCCTCATAGATGAATCCAATGGAGAAGAGATGATAAGGATAACCATAAAACCGGCGGCTCTTCCTGTAAAGCGATGAGGAGATGATAAAATTCCAGCTGCAGCAAAACCCGTGAAGCCCCTGAGGGAAGTTGACGTTGACTATGATATTGACAGTGGGAAGTGCAGGGAATGCCCTGATAAGCCGTGCCTCAGCTCATGCCCGGTGGACGCGATACACCTGGACCCTGACACCGGCGAGGTTGAGATAGACGACAAATGCTTTGGGTGCGTCCTCTGCAGGGAGGCCTGCCCCTACAACGCCATAAAGATGAGAACAACCATGGCAGAGCCTGTCAGGGAGAACGTGCCCGTGATAAACCCCAGGATCTGCAGGGGCTGCGGTGCCTGTGTCTCAGCCTGCAGGACAGGGGCCATACACCTGGTGTCATCGGGTGAAACAGGGGTCCACAGTGAGATAGACGAGGATAAATGTGTCCGTTGCGGTTACTGTGCAAGGGCATGCCCCACAGAGGCCATAAAGTACGGTGAGATACTCCCCAGGTCAGTGGTGGGGGGTAAGGCCGTGGTGATTAACCAGAGGGACTGCATAGGCTGCATGACCTGCACCAGGGTCTGCCCCTCAAGGGGGGCCATAAAGGTTGGTAAGATCAACAGGTTACCCTACATAGACCCCTCCTACTGTGCAAGGTGCGAGGAATGCATGGACGTATGCCCCTCAGCAGCCATCAAGTACTCCTCAAGGAAGAGGGCCTACGAGAACTTCTCAAAACTCAACAACATGGAGATAGCAGGGGAGATACTTGAGAGGGAATCAGAGAAACTCGTGAAAAACCTTGGAAGGATAGACTCAGTCCTGAGGGCCGTGAAGAGAAGGTTCTCGGCTGAAAGCCCGGAATACAGTGTGGATGTCACCGATGAAATAAGGGATGGCATAGAGGAACTGGTCGACTCCAACCTCCAGATACATGAACTCAACCACATAATAGACTTCACCAAACCCGCGAGGAGAATAAGGGTACTTGAGGACAGGTGTATAGGGTGCGGGCTCTGTGTGGATGAGTGCCCGGTGGGTGTCATAGAACCGGAGGTCCCGGCCCCCGTGAAGATACTTGATGGCTGTGTTTTCTGCGGAAGATGCAGGGGCGTATGCCCGGTCGATGCCATCGAGATCACAGAGGAGGGATTCAGGGCCAGGGATGGCAGGATATACCTTGAGAGGAGGGTCCTGACAGGTCCGAGGAGGGGTTCGGTTGAGGTAGACCACCTGGTCTGCCAGAGGTGCGGTGTATGCGTTAACCACTGTCCCGTTGATGCCATGACCCTCAATGCTGAGGTTGGGGTTGACGCTGATAGATGCATACTCTGCGGTGAATGCCAGGACATATGCCCTGTAACAGCTGTCAGGCTGAACCTGGAGGATGATAAGGTTGAATAGGGTTTTTGTAACAGACTGCGAGGGTCCCATCTCACTCAACGATAACGCCTTTGAAGCTGCAGCCCACTTCATACCCGATGGTGACAGGTTCTTCAGGAAGGTGAGCGAATTTGATGACATACTGGCCGATGAGATCAGGAGGCCGGGCTACAATGCAGGGGACACCCTCAAACTGATAGTCCCGTTCCTCATAGCCCACGGAGTCACCGATGAGAAGCTGAGGGAGTTCTCAGAGAGGACCCTGAGACTCGTTCCCGGGGCTGATGAAACCCTGAAACTTGCAGGGAGGCTCATGCCATCCTACATCGTAAGCACAAGCTACAGACACTACATCGAGGCCCTCTGCAGGCACCTTGACTTTCCCCTGGAGAACACCAGGCACACCACCCTCAGCCTTGACGTGGAGATCCCAAATGAGGAGAGGGAGGCGCTGGTGAGGCTACGCGAGGATGTCATTGAGGGTGACTTTGAGGACCTGGATGAGATATTCTTCCACCTCATACCGGGTATGGAGGCCGGGAAGATACTCGATGGGGTGAAGACCGTTGGCGGGGACGGTAAAAGGGTTGCCCTCCTGGAGATCCTCTCTGAACTCGAACTTCCCCCTGAATCCGCCATGTACGTGGGTGACAGCATAACCGATGTTGAACCACTCAGGGAACTCAATGGGAGGGGCCTTGCGGTGTCCTTCAACGGTAACCGCTACGCCCTCAGGGAGGCGGAGGTGGCGGTCATCTCCACCGACTCAAGGGCCCTCACCCCCCTGATAGACCTTCACTCAAGGTTCGGGAGGGACTACATCCTGGAATTCATCAGGGCCTACTCTGAAAACCCTGAAAGGGCCCTTGAATCCTTCAGGATAGACTTCAGAGTGGTGGATGAGTTCAGGAGAGTGTTCAGAGGTGACTACCCGATCATAACGGTTATTGAGGAGGCAGAGGACCTCCTGGACGCAAGCATGGAGGTCAGAAAGAACATCCGGGGAGAGGACGTCGGATCCCTCGGCTGAAGCCCTGGATGTGCTTACACTCAGCATGGTTGTGATGCTCAATGGAGATTAACGGAACACTGATTGAGGATACATTCTCTGAGGCCTTCACAGGGAGATGTGTGAGGGCCACCATAACGGCCCGTGACATGGAGACCGTCAGGAGGGCGGCCCTTGATGCAACCGCAACCCCAGGTGCAGTCATAGGGAGGGTTGAGGGTGGTGTTGAATCCTTTCTGGGAGGCGAGGACACCCCCGACGGCAGACCCGGGGCCGTGGTCCAGTTCTACTATGCCCTGGATGACATGGAGAAATTCCAGGTTGAATTATCCTACCGTATAAGGCAGGACATACTGGTGAAGCCCTTCACAGCCCTCTACAGCTCCACCCCCGACCCGGATGGATACCTGGATATGATGAAGCATGTGGGACACTGCGGTGATGGCTATGAGTGGGTGGAGGAGTTCAATGGCCGTGAAATGATCAACGTACCGGTAGCCGTCCCTGACTTCAAAATAGAATCAAGAATGGGCTACAGGGAGGCCATCATGGGGGCCAACTTCTGGTACATGTGCAGGGATCCCGACACGGTACTGGAGGCAGGCAGGGCCGCCATAAGAGCCATAGAGGAGGTTGAGGGTGTTGTGACGCCCTTCGATATCTGCTCCGCAGCATCAAAGCCAGAGACAAATTACCCCTGGATAGGCCCCACCACGAACCACCCCTACTGCCCGAGCCTGAAGGAGGTGCTCGGTGACGAGTCAAGGGTCCCGGAGGGCGTCGGGTACATACCAGAGATAGTCATAAACGGCCTGACAATGGAGGCCCTTGAGGAGGCCATGAGGGCCGGGATAGAGGCTGTCTGCAGGTACGATGGGGTCCTGAGGGTATCTGCAGGTAACTATGACGGTAAACTGGGGGACCACAGGATAGACCTACACGGTGTTCTGGGATGAGGTTCGATGCGGTGGGCCTTGGAGCCCTCAACATGGACCAGCTCCACATGGTTGAGAGGATAGCAGGCCCGGATGAGGAGACCTTCGTGAGGGGGCTCGTTGAATCCTGTGGGGGCTCAGCAGCCAACACCATGATAGGCCTCTCAAGGCTCGGTCTCAGGACAGCCCACATAGGTAAGGTCGCCGATGACAGGGAGGGGGGACTCCTCAGGAGGAACCTCTCATCTGAGGGGGTCACGGATTTCACCGTCGTAGCGAATACAGGTAGAAGCGGCCGTGTGATGGGCTTCGTTGACCCTGACGGTAACAGGGCCCTCTATGTTGACCCCGGTGTCAACGACACACTCAGGGTGGATGAGGTGGCTGATGAGGCCCTTAACACAGAACTGCTGCACCTCACATCCTTCGCAGGTGATGGTATAAATGTCCAGGTGGACGTGATTGAGGCACTGGATGAATCCGTGACCGTCAGCCTTGATCTAGGACACATCTACGCCTCAAGGGGAGTATCTGAGCTGTCAGATATCCTCGAGCGCACCGACATCCTCCTCACAAACCAGAGGGAACTTGAGCTGATGACAGGGTCCGCTGACCCTGAGGAGGCAGCATCACTCCTGGGAATCGGGGTGGTTGTGGTTAAGATGGGCGCCCGAGGCGTCAGGGCATGGGACGGTGAGTCTGTGATGGTGGATGCACTGAGCACCGAATGTGTTGATACGACGGGGGCCGGTGACGCCTTCAATGCTGGCTTCATATATGCCTGGCTCGAAGGCTTTGACCTTGAGGTTTCATGCCGCTTTGGGAACTACATAGCATCACGGTGTATCGGAGGATACGGTGCCACAGAATCCCTCCCCGGGACCGGGGCCCTGGATGTTCTCAGGAGGTACGCTGAGGGTTGATCTTTAATGTGCTGGATCCGGGAATCTGGGTGTGCTGAGGCCTGATCTTGATCCCGTGAACCGGAAAAAAATTTAAGTAAATACGTTTAAAAGGTAATAAAGGGTTGTGTTAACTCTTGAAGCTTGAAAGGATGCAGGGGTTGTATCATGGATATCATCTTTAAGAAGAAACTGGAGGACCTCCGGAGGGATGTTGCACTAAAGTCGATGGACCTTGAGGAGAGACCTGAGGACGTTGATGTGGAACTTGCAAGCTGCAGGGTTCTGGACAAATTCATAGACATAACACCGAAGTGTGTAAGGTGCAATCTCTGTTTTGAGGAGTGCCCTGTGGACGCCATATCAGAATCATCAGCATCAAAACCTGCAAGGATACTTGATAACTGTGTTAAATGTGAGATATGCGCCCAGACCTGCCCTGTGAGGTGCATAAACGTTGTTGAGAGCACCGCCACCATCGGTGACGAGGACGTCACCTACAACCTGGAATACGTCAGGATCCCCCACCGTCTGCTCCGGATGAAGAACATAGAGGTCACAGATAGATGCACTGCATGCGGGACCTGCACCAGGTTCTGCCCCACAGGTGCAATTCAGTTAGATAAGGAGATCGCGGTGGTCGATGAATCCATCTGCATTGGCTGCGGGGCCTGCGTCAACGTCTGCCCCTCAGATGCGGTGGAACTTGAGAGGGAACTGGGCCCTGTGATTGAGACCCGTCGGCTCCTGGTTGACCAGGATGCCTGCGTCGAGTGCCTTGTCTGTGAGGAGAACTGTCCCACCGGGGCCATAAGGATTGAGGATGGAGAGGTTGTGGTTGATAAGGATAAATGCATTCTATGTGAGGTTTGTTCCACAAGGTGTCCTGTGGCAGCACTGAAACTGGAGAGGTTGGCAGATGAAAGTTAAGGAGATTATGGATAAGGAGTTTATAGCAGTCTCCCCTGAGGATCGGGTTGTTGATGTCTCACTGAAGATGGAGGAGACACGTAAGTTCACAACACCCGTTGTTGATGGGGATGGGAAGCTCGTTGGATGGGTTACAAGCTTTGACGTGATGCGGGGACTCCGGGATGGACTTGAACTCGTCTCTGACATCATGCAGCCACCGGAGAGGATAGTTCATGTAAATGAAAACGACCCGGCCAGGCTCGCCGTCCTGGAAACAGCCCATCACAAACTGGTGAGCATCCCGGTCCTGGATGACAGTGGAAGGGTTGTGGGGGTTGTGAGGTCATTCGACATCGTTGAGACCCTCTCCCAGCTCTATGAGATCAAGGTCTCCAAGATATTCGAGGCCATGAACGGGGAGCTCAAGGGTGTGAGCTGGGATGAACTCATGGAGGCAGCTGCCATAATAACGAGGAGGCGCACCGGTAAGAGGATAAAACCGAAGGAGTATGAGGAGAGGATCCGGAATTCGACCTTCGGTGAGGCCATATGGGCAACAGGTGGCCTTGAAAAATTCTTTGTGGGCCTGATAGCCATAGGTGAACTTGTCATTGCAAGGAAGATTGCAAGGGCAAGGAAATAATCACCCACCCCTATAACTTTTTGGAGATCATGTTTCTCTTATGATACCCAGTGGCCATGTTCTGTCTGTCTGTTTAGGTGCCTCCACTATTCTTTTAGCCTGCCCTTGCGGAATAGTTCCTCTCTCTTTATTCTTGGTACCCATATTGATCCATGAACTCGAGTCTCTAATCGCGTCTTCAGGATCATCTTGTGGTGCTGAGTTCTATTTAATCCCGGATCTGGTGGTTGAATGGATTTTGAAGCCTTCTTAACCACCATGACCCTGTAAGATTTATTACCCTCTTTCACCATAATACTCTTGAGGAACCACTCTCCTGCAGGTATTAGAGTCTGATAATCAAAAAGTTTGTGTTTCAGGGGCAATGGAGATTAAAGTGCTAGAGAAACTTGCGGAATTTTTTGAAGAGAAGGATGAAGTGGATTTAGCCTATCTTTTCGGCTCCACTTCCAGAGGGGATAAGGGGAAACTGGGTGATTTTGACATTGGAGTTCTACTACGGGAGCCCCTGGAAGAACAGGGGATGTTACAGTTTCAACTGAAATTGCTTGATGATCTTGTATCCCTGCTTAAAGCAGATAAGGTTGATTTGATTATCATGAATGATGCGCCACTCTCCTTAAATTATAATATCATAAAAGACGGCATACTCCTGAAAGATGATGAGGAAAAAAGGATAAAGTTTGAGAAAAATATCATGTCAGAGTATCTGGATAGGAGGTATTATATGGACAGGCATGCGAGAATAGCCATCAAAGGGATAGCCCAGCAGGGATTAATATGAAAAATGAGATCTCATCAAAATTAGAGAGATTAGGGGAATACCTGAAAATATTGAGGGGTTATCAATCCCATACCCTGGAAGATTTGAAAAATGACGTCACTTTAAGGGGAGCTGTTGAAAGATACCTGGAGGTTTCCATAGAATCCTGCCTGGACATTGGAGAAATGATCATATCACAGGAAAGGGCCAGAAAAACCAGAAACCTACAGAGAGGTAATAGAGATACTCGGGGAAATAGGAGTTTTACCAGAGGATTTTGTGGATAAATTCGCCCCAGCTGCAGGTTTCAGGAACCTACTGCTTCATATGTACGCAGAAATAGATATTGAAAAGGTCTATGGATACCTGCAAAACAACCTGGATGATATAAACAATTTTGCAAGGTTCATCGCAGAATACCTTAAAAAATCATGAAACAGGGGCCATGGCTGCTTTCCTTTTCTCACAGTATTCCCCTGTAATGATGATTCAATATCATGATGGGGCCTAGCCATCTGATGCCATACCTTTTTATTATCTCCTTCTCACTCTACCTTCTGCCAGAAACCGGCACCCTTTATAACCTGGAGGTCCATGATTCACCAGTTTTCCTGCTCACTGAAAAAACTGGTCTGTGGGTTCAGAGTCTCACCTGGGTCATATCTCAGCACAATATTAAGAAACATTTATATGATATGAACACACATGAATGTGTATTCATATGTTCAGGTGAATCCTATGGGATGTGAATGCAGCTCATGTTCCCCATCAGGGAATGGTAATGAAATACTGGTTATGGCAGCATCGGCAGCACTCCTTGCAGCAGGGATCCTCCTTGACCTCCAGGGAAGCATGATATCAGTTCCCCTCCTCATTGCAGCGGTTGTAGCTGCAGGATACAGGATATTCCCGGCAGCAGTCAGGTCAGTACTCAGGGGCCACTTCACGGTGCACGTGCTCATACTCATCGCAGTCATCGGTGCCATCGCACTGGGTGACTACACTGAAGCGGCCCTCGTGACCGTCCTCTACCACATGGCAGAGTACCTCGAGGAGTATGCCCACAGAAGATCACACAGATCCGTGGAATCCCTCATAAAACTCAGGCCCAGAACCGCGAGGGTCCTTGATGGAGGGGAGAGGATCATGGGGGTCGAGGATGTTGAGGAAGGAAGCACAATAGGGATAAAACCAGGGGAGACGGTACCCCTCGATGGAACCGTTAAATCGGGGACCTCACAGGTTGACCAGTCCAGCATAACAGGTGAGTCCCTCCCTGTTACCGTGGGGGAGGGTGACCAGGTATTTGCAGGTACACAGAACCTTGACGGGTACCTGGAGGTTAAGGTCACAAGGACCTCCGAGGCGACCGTACTCGCAGGTGTCATTGAAACGGTCAGGAGATCTGCTCTCAGGAGGTCCAGGAGGGAGAGATTCATTGAACGCTTCGCATCAATCTACACACCCACGGTAACTGGTCTTGCAGCCCTCACAGCACTCATACCGGTACTCACCGGAGGCGACCCCCTCACATGGATATACAGGGCCCTGGTGCTGCTGGTCATCTCATGCCCATGCGCACTCCTCATATCAACACCGGTCGCCATGGTCTCGGGAATGACAGCTGCGGCCGGGAGGGGAATCCTCATCAAAGGTTCAGAGTTCCTGGAGAAGATGGCCTCCACCGGATGCATCATATTCGATAAGACAGGGACCCTCACCGAGGGAAGACCAGAGGTGATTGCTGTTGAACCGGAGGAGAGGAGGGATGAGATACTCAGAATAGCAGCATCCCTTGAGAGGAAATCCGGACACCCCATCGCAGAGGCCATAGTGAACTCATACAGTGGCAGAACAGTGGACGTGACAGACTTCAGGTCCATCCCGGGGAGGGGTGTCTCAGGTTACATAGAGGGTGTGAGGTACACCCTTGGAAGCCCGGAAACTGGAGGTGGGAATCCAGATAGAGGTACGGAGGTTCAGCTAACAGGACCGGAGGGTGTTATAGGCGTCATAAGACTCAGGGACAGCATCAGGAAATCCGCAGGGAGGATCACAGGGAGGCTCAGGGAGCGGGGTATCGGTACTCTGATGCTCACCGGTGACACTGAGGACTCTGCAGCGGCGGTGGCTGCTGAGATCGGTGCTGAAAGATACCGTGGGGGCCTGCTGCCAGAGGATAAGATGAGGATAATACGTGAACTGAGCTCCAGGAAGATCACGGTGATGGTGGGGGATGGTGTTAACGATGCACCGGCACTTGCAGCGGCGGATGTGGGTATAGCCATGGGTGTCAGGGGATCGGACGTGGCCATTGAAACCGCAGATATAACCCTGGTGGAGGATGACCTTGAAAGGATAGATGAGCTCATTGACATCAGCAGGAGAACCATGGATATCATCAGGGTTAACACAGGGTTAACCGTTGCAGTGAAGCTTTCCCTGGCTGTTCTCTCTGTCGCTGGCCTCGTACCACTATGGGTTGCTGTTGCAGTGGGTGATATGGGCCTTTCCCTTTTTGTTATAACAAACAGTCTGCTCCTTGCGAGGTTCTAGTAACGGTGTTATAACAAACAGTCTGCTCCTTGCGAGGTTCCGGTGTCAGTAAGAACCCCTTAAATTAATTTTAAATCCTAAAAAAAAATAAAATGGTGGTGCTGGACCACCATTAAAAGGGAAGGCTGGCGTATATTCCCTTGATCTTTGCTGTTGCAGTGTTCCAGCTGTTCACAGCACCGAGGCTATTTTTTGAGCTCGTGGCATCTGCAGCGTACCATGTGTCACCCACAAGCACCTGTGCCCACACATGGCCGTAGGTGTTACCTGATGTGAAGGTGCAGGTTCCATGCACGTACCTGGCGGCAAGACCAGCGGTCCTGAAGAGGGCCACCAGGAGGTGCGAGTGATCCACACAGTTACCTGTCCTGTATTTGAGTGTACCCGTGGCACCGTACCTTGTGTTGTAGTAGAAACTGTAGCTTATCCTGTCACGCACCCAGTTGAATATCGCTGTCGCCTTATCCCATGCACCGGTTAATCCTGCAGTCAGGTTTGCTGCCAGTGATTTAATTGCCGGATCATTAACCTGACAGTTTGCTGTTGCAGCAAGGTACTGGGAGGTGCTCTCACCGGTGAAGGGATCGTTCTCGGCTCTGTTCCTGAGTGATGCTGTGGGTGCTGTTGATGCACTGATCTTTTTGATGGTGACGTAGTTTGGTAGTCTGCTGTTGTCCTTCTGGAATTTGAGGATCCTTGCAACCGCGTAGACAAGGTTGTCACTGGATATCTTCCCTATGGTCGAACTCACGTAATTGGGTGCTCTTCTGTTGCTGTTTATGAATTTAAGTACACTGGATGCCAGTTTGAGATAAGCTGACTTTGAGAGCTGTCCTGTGGCTGAACCTGAAGGGTTCGGTGCGTTGCCAACTGTGCGCAGCGTCAGTGAGACTGTGGACCCTGCAAGTTTCAGAAGGTCCTTCAGCATGAGGTCAAGGAACTGGGCGGTACCCAGCTTCTGACCACCCACTGAAACCGTCGCCGGCAGTTTACCGTAGGTTTCAATGTATTTTACAAGTTCTGCTGCAGATTCCCTGATGGTCACAGACGTGTTCCTGAGTGATGCTGTGGGTGCTGTTGATGCACTGATCTTTTTGATGGTGACGTAGTTTGGTAGTCTGCTGTTGTCCTTCTGGAATTTGAGGATCCTTGCAACCGCGTAGACAAGGTTGTCACTGGATATCTTCCCTATGGTCGAACTCACGTAATTGGGTGCTCTTCTGTTGCTGTTTATGAATTTAAGTACACTGGATGCCAGTTTGAGATAAGCTGACTTTGAGAGCTGTCCTGTGGCTGAACCTGAAGGGTTCGGTGCGTTGCCAACTGTGCGCAGCGTCAGTGAGACTGTGGACCCTGCAAGTTTCAGAAGGTCCTTCAGCATGAGGTCAAGGAACTGGGCGGTACCCAGCTTCTGACCACCCACTGAAACCGTCGCCGGCAGTTTACCGTAGGTTTCAATGTATTTTACAAGTTCTGCTGCAGATTCCCTGATGGTCACAGACGTTATGCCTGCACTGTCACCTGCAGCCCTCACTGTGCCGGTGGAGTTCTCCGGGTTCACAGCCACTGAACCGGGTGAACCGCTGGTGCCATTAACCTCCAGCAGACCTCCCGATTCTGTGACCGTTTCATCTGCCTCTGGGGTAGAGGGGGATTCATTCTTCCCGGGATCACCGGGGCTGCTCTGTTTCCCTGTATCTACAGATCCTGTTTCACTTTCATTCATGAGTTCACATTGATTGTACTCTGAACACTGTTCCTCCACCATGCATCCAGCCACGGATGCTGTGTTATCAGCTGCCACTGCATAACCTGCTGTATTAATGAGTAGTATGCATGCAAGTAGCATGCACACATATCTCATGCCAACCGAAATTTTACCGCCTCCAATCCACAGTGCCCGGTAGGGTCACTGTGACATTAAAAACTTGAATCTCAAATCATATATAAATATTGCGATTTTTCAGCCCAAAAAAAGACATATATGAGCTTTTTAAATTAAAATAGACCGTCAGAGAGCTTTTTATTTTTGAGATAAATGGATATGCTTGATCAATGCCCCTACTGGACTGATAGACAATCTAAGATCCCAGATCCACTTTCTGGACACACAAAAAATTTTAAATGGCGATAGGATTTCCATCGAATCCCATTTTAAATATAAAGGTCTCTTTAAGGGGATTTAAGGATGGGCCGGGGTGGGGCCAGACCATGGTGGAGTTACATGAATAATTCAGAGTATCCATCAAGGAACCACAGCCCTCTGAACACAAATTTAAGGGTTCTCAGGGGATATAAAGACCTCCAGAACCCACAGGGGCCTCATCACAGAATCATGGATTGAAGGCCAGTTTTCGACAGGATCCCGGCCCAGGTTTTTACAGGCGCATATCTGTATGCAGAGGGTTTGAATTCGCTGTCTTTCTCCTCAGGTTCATGCAGGGATCACCCCCCTGGATTCCGGGTTAAATTTATTACCCCTCCCCGGTAATAGATAAACGGTGATATAATATGATGACACCCGAGATGATGGATGCAATTGAAAAGGAGCTGGTTTTTGTTGCAACTGCAGATGAGGAAGGAACCCCCAATGTTGTTCCAATAGGCTTCGCCAGACCCCTGGATGAGAGGACCATCCTCATCGCAGACAACTACATGAAAAAAACCATAAGGAACCTCCACGAAAACCCCAGAATAGCACTGATACCACAGAACGCAAGGGAATGCCCCTACCAGTTCAAGGGAACAGTTGAAATATTTAAATCCGGAAAATACTTTGACATGGTCGTTGAGTGGGCACAGAACGTAATGACAGAACTTGAACCAAAATCAGCCATACTCATGACCGTGGAGGAGATATACTCAGTAAAACCGGGGCCAGAGGCCGGTGAAAAGGTGGCCTGAGCTCACAGAAGTGACCGCGATGTGCGCCATTGCAGGGTTCAGGGGTGATGACGCCCCGGTAAAGGTACAGGAGATGTTAGATGTCCTCAGACACCGGGGCCCTGATGCCACAGGGATCTACCATGACAGCAGGATAGTGATAAGGACAGCGACGGGGGAGGATGTAAAGGAGGCCCCGCAATCAGCTGAGATTGCAGTGGGCCATAACCTCCTCTCAATCGTGGGAGGTCCTCAGCCAGTATCAGGGGACGGCGTACTGGTATTTAACGGCGAGATATACAATCAGGAGGAACTTAACTGGACCGGCAGCGACTCTGAACTCATCCTGGACCTCATAGAGGGCCACGGCGGGGACCTGGAGGATGCGCTGCGTTTCACGGTTAACAAGATAGACGGTGACTACGCCTTCGCCTACACAGACGGCGAGAACCTTGCAGTCGTCAGGGACCCTGTTGGTGTCAAACCCCTCTACCATTCAGGGGAGGCCTTCGCATCCGAAAGGAAGGCCCTCTGGAGGATAGGTCTGAGGGATGTGGAGACCCTGCCACCTGGCCATGCCATGATAAACGGTGTGAAGGTGAAGCTGAGGGGACTCCCCAGGGCGGAACCCTCAGATGCAGAACCAGAAGAGCTGAGGGAGAATCTCAAATCAGCTCTGAGGGAATCGGTGGAGAGGAGAGTTAGAGGTTTGGATGAGGCTGCCCTGGTATTCTCGGGCGGCGTTGACAGCACACTGCTGGCGGTCCTCCTTGATGAACACATCGATGTGAGGCTCTACACCGTGGGGCTCCCTGGTTCCAGCGACCCTCAGTTCGCATCCAGGGCTGCGGCAGACCTTGGAATGGAACTTGAGGTCCTGGAGGTTACAGAGGATACCATCAGGGAGGCCCTTCCCCATGTCCTGGGGGCGATAGAGGAGTACAATCTCATGAAGATCGGCGTTGCAATGCCCCTCTACCTGGCATCTGAGGCTGCCTCTGCAGACGGATACAGGGTCATGTTCTCTGGTCAGGGTGCAGACGAACTTTTCGCAGGATACCACAGGTACAGGCGCCTCCTGGCTGAGGGAAGACTCGAGGACGCCCTCCGGCATGACCTTGAAAACATCCACCATGTTAACCTTGAAAGGGATGACGTGGTCACAATGGCAAACTCGGTGGAGCTGAGGGTCCCCTTCCTCGACCTTCAACTGATAGGGGTGGCACTGACAATACCAGCAGACCTCAAGATACGGGGCCCTGAGGATGAGCTGAGGAAACGCATACTCAGGGAGGCGGCCATTGAGATGGGGGTCCCCGAGTACATTGCGATGAGGCCCAAGAAGGCGGCGCAGTACGGTTCAGGAATAGATAAGGTCCTGCGGAGAAAGGTTCTCCCGGGCTTTGACCATGAGGCCTTCCTGAGGAGGCTGATGGAACCCCCCTGAATGATCCCATCATGAGCTGAAGGTGTTTTAACCCAGGTCTGCAGTGGTCATCCTGTCACACAGGATCCATGTTCCCTCTGCTGAATCTGAGGCCATGTTTTTTCTCTCTGTGACCGGTCTCTGTGGCAAGGTTTATATCATTGTAGCACGATAGACTAAGCCTTATATCCCTGCAGCACCATAGACTTTATGTGTTTCACATTTTATCCATCAAGTTGAGAGGAGTCTGATATGAAGATAGAGAAAGAGGCTGAGAAGATCCTTGAGGAATTCTCAAGGGCCCTTGAGGAGGTCCCTGAACTCGAGGAAACATACTACATAGTGGATAATCTTAACAGGACCAGGGAGGATGAGGAAGAAAAAACAGAACCCGGGAAGATCCTCAGAAACGCCCCGGTCGATGATGACGGTAACATAGTCGTTGAGAGGGGTGAATGGACCCAGTAGGTGTTTCAGATGCGGTTAAACCTGGTTATTGAACTCAGAGACGCCCCGGGGCAGCTGGTGTCAGTGCTTGAACCCCTGGGAAGTACCGGCGTGAATATAGTGACGGTTATACATGAGAGAGACCGTGAATACGGCCCGGTGGTGCCCGTGCAGCTCACGGTGGAGGGTGACAGGGAAACACTTGACGCAGCCATAGGCAGGCTCCAGGAGCAGGGTGTTAACATCATTGAGATGGACGGCGCCCCCCTGAGGGAGAAATTCACCACCATACTCATAGGTGACATTGCAGAGGGCGACCTTCAGGAGACGGTGGAGGCCGTGAACAGCGTCCAGGGAGCCAGTGTACTGGACCTCTCCCTCAGAATGTCAGAGGGTAGATCAGCAGCCAGGATAACCGTTGAAGCAGAACACGGCAGCAGGGATGAGGTCCTGAGGAGGATCAATGAAGCCGCCATGGAGAGGAACCTCCTGCTTGTAAGCGAGGTCTAGGTGAGGGTTATGAGGATATGTCTTGTTGGACTGGGAGCTGTTGGTCAGGGATTCCTCAGGGCCGTTCAGATGAAGGGCGAGTATCTGAGGGAAAGGTATGGCCTCGACATAAGGTTCACAGGAGTCGCGGATTCATCAGGAGCCCTCCACGACCCGGATGGCCTTGACATCAGGGGGATACTCGAGCACAAGAAGCGGGCCGGCCTGGGGTCACATCCCTCAGGATACGAGGGGATGACCGGAGATGAACTCCTTGATGAGGCCGAATATGACTGCATGGTGGAGGCAACACCAACAAATATAGAGGACGGCGAACCCGGCAGGTCACTGGTCCTGAAGGCCATGGGTGACGGGAAGCACGTTGTAACATCAAACAAGGGGCACCTGGCCCTTTTCTACTCTGAACTCATGGAGGCGGCCTCTGAGGCAGGTGTTGAGTTCATGTTCGAGGCATCTGTGGGGGGTGCCATGCCCATAATAAACCTTGCAAGGGAGACCCTCGCATCATGCACCATAGAATCTGTGATAGGTATCCTGAACGGTACCACCAACTTCATACTCTCCAGGATGGCCTCTGAGGGATCATCCTACAGGCAGGCCCTCATTGAGGCCCAGGAGCTGGGCATTGCAGAGACAAATCCTGCCCAGGACGTTGAAGGTACTGATGCGGCCTGCAAGGCTGTGATAATCGCCAATTCAATCCTCGGAAGGCCATGCACCCTCAGGGATGTCAGGGTCGAGGGGATCACCGGTATAACCCAGGGGGCCATTGAACTGGCAGCCCAGGAGGGGTACCTCATAAAACTCATTGCAGAGATCTCAGGGGACAGGCTGGAGGTCGGACCCAGGCTGGTGAGAATGGGGTCACCCTACGCCGTGGACGGGACACTGAACATGGCCACCCTCAGGACAGACCTTGCAGGTGAGGTGACAGCTGTTGGACGTGGCGCAGGATCCCTTGAGACGGCCTCGGCCATGCTCACAGACACCATCACCATATGGAGGAAGTCTGGAGGGCGTTAAACGCCTTTACGGTTCTTTTCAGTGATAACCATGAAACATGTTATTCTTGTTGGAGATGGAATGGCGGATTACCCCCTTGATGAACTCGACGGTAAAACACCACTGCAGGTGGCAGATAAGCCCAACATGGACCAGCTTGCAGGGATGGGTGCGTGCGGTCTTCTAAGGACAGTCCCGGAGGGGATGGAGGCGGGTTCAGATGTTGCAAACCTCAGTATAATGGGCTACGACCCCCGCAGGTACTACACCGGGAGGGGCCCCCTTGAGGCTGCAAGCATAGGTGTTGAGCTGGGCGATGATGATGTGGCATTCAGATGCAACCTCATAAACGCTGATGAGATGATCGTGGACTTCAACGCCGGGCACATAGAAACAGCCGAGGCGTCAAGGCTCATAGATGCCCTCAATCATGAACTTGAAACCAGCGGGAGGTTCTATGCCGGTGTGAGCTACAGAAACCTCTTTGTTATAGAGGGGAGGGGCTACACCTCGGTGAGGGTTGAGCCACCCCACGACATAGTGGGAGAGTCTGTGGCCGCACACCTCCCCTCAGGCTCAGAGGAGGCAGACCATATAAGGGAGCTAATGCTGGAATCAGCAGGCGTCCTCAGATCCCATGAGGTGAACCTCAAAAGGGAATCCATGGGTAAGAGACCGGCCACCATGATCTGGCTCTGGGGACAGGGTTTAAGACCATCGATGGAGCCCTTCAGTGAAAGGTACGGTATTAGAGGTGCCACAATAACTGCGGTGGACCTGATAAAGGGCCTGGGCGTATATGCGGGTCTTGAAAACATCCATGTCCCGGGCGCCACAGGTTACCTGGACACAGACTACAGGGCCAAGGGCAGATACGCTGCCGGGGCCCTCGAGGAATACGACTTCCTCTACGTCCATGTTGAGGCACCCGATGAGGCAGGGCATGCCGGTGACGCTGAAGAGAAGATAAGGGCCATAGAGAATATAGACCGCTTCGTCCTCGGAAGGTTACTTGATGCGCTCTCAGACCATGAGCACAGGATAGCGGTCCTCCCGGATCACCCCACACCCATTGAGATCAGGACCCATGTACCCGACCCCGTACCATGCATCCTTGCAGGTGACGGAGTGGATGCTGATCAGGTGAAATCCTATGACGAGTTCACAGTCAGGGAGGGGTCCCTGGGCACATGGGAGGCCCACAGGCTCATGGAAATCATGATGGACCCGGCTGCCCGGTTAAGGCAATGAGTTTTTAACATCCTAATCACATATATTGACCCATCAAACTAATCTGAGGAGTTGGTTCATCTGGCCAAGTACATCGTTGTAACGGGAGGAGTTGTAAGCTCTATTGGAAAGGGAATAACAGCAGCATCAATAGGCAGGATACTCAGATCATATGGATTATCTGTGACAGCCATAAAGATAGACCCCTACCTGAACTGGGACTCAGGGACCCTCAACCCCTACCAGCACGGTGAGGTCTTTGTAACCGATGATGGAATGGAGACAGACCTTGACCTGGGCCACTATGAGAGGTTCCTGGACTCTGATCTCCCTGGTGAGGCCAACATAACAACCGGGAAGGTCTACATGTCCGTCATAAATAAGGAGCGGTCAGGGGATTACCTGGGCTCCTGTGTACAGATAATACCACACATAACCGACGAGATCAAGTCAATGATAAGGAAAATCGCTGATAAAAGCGGTGCTGAGGTGGTACTGGTGGAGGTCGGGGGTACGGTGGGTGACATAGAGGGTCAGCCCTTCTTGGAGGCCCTCAGGCAGCTGAGGAACGAGGAGGGTCATGAGAACGTCATGTTCGTCCATGTGACCTACGTCCCATATCTGAGGGCTGCAGGGGAATTTAAGACCAAACCGACACAGCATAGTACAAAGGAGCTCAGGAGTACTGGTATAAACCCTGATATGATCATCTGCCGGAGTGAGATGCCCATAGACTCCTCACTCAAGAGGAAGATAGCCCACTTCTGTGACGTTGAGGAGGAGGCTGTTGTGAATGCCCCCGACGCATCATCAATCTATGAGGTCCCCCTGGTACTTGACAGTGAGAGGGTGGGGGACTACATAGTCCGCCGGATAGAACTGGATGTTGATGGCGAAGCAGACCTCAGTGAATGGGCAGGGATAGTTGAGTCACTCATGATAGATGAGCCCGTGGTTACCGTTGGAATAGTCGGCAAGTACGTGGAGCTTGAGGACTCATACATAAGTATAAGGGAAGCCCTCAAACATGCAGCGGCACACCTACGGATAAGGGTTGATATTGAGTGGATAAGTGCCGATGATGCAGTAAATGAGGAGGACCTTTCACGTCTCGACTCCATACTCATCCCTGGTGGATTTGGTGAGAGGGGAATCGCAGGAAAACTTGAGGCGGTCAGGTTCGCCCTTGAAAACAGGGTTCCCATCTTCGGCATATGCCTGGGCATGCAGTGCATGGTCATAGAATTCGCAAGGCTCAACGGCATGGAGGGTGCCAACAGTACAGAGTTCGACCCGGAAACCCCCTACCCTGTCATAGACATGATGGAGGAGCAGAAGAGGATAAAGAACATGGGGGGTACCATGCGCCTTGGCTCCTACCAGTGCAGGATAAGGGAGGGTACACTGGCACATGAGGCCTACGGCACCGAACTCGTGGGTGAGAGGCACAGGCACAGGTTTGAACTCAACAACGAGTTCAGGGAGGAACTGGAGAGTAAGGGTCTTATAATCTCAGGAACATCTCCGGACGACTTCCTCGTGGAGATGGTTGAGATAGAGGATCACCCATGGTTCCTCGGATGCCAGTTCCACCCAGAGTTCAGGTCAAGACCAAACAGGGCCCATCCACTCTTTGTATCCTTCCTCAGGGCCGCCCTTGAAAAAAGCCGTTAATAAAGCGGCAAAATCTTTTTTATCTACCGCTACATCTTTAGCAGGAAAAACAGCCCAACTCCTTTTTATCCAGTATTCCAATCCCTGATGGGCTCCCATACCGTGACATCCCTGCTCCTCATGGCTACCCTGAAGACGCCTCCACCATCACCAAGGAGCACCAGCCTGGCGAACATGGAATCCTCATATCCACGCTCCAGGACCACGGTCCGGTTCCTGTCATAGAGTACAAATGCAACGAGACCCCCCTGGGGGTCGCCCTCCACCTTCCTGACACCAGCATCCACGAGGTACAGTTCTGAGACCCTCAAACCATTGAATGAGATCCTCTCACCATCCCAGAGCAGACCGTCACTGGTTCTCAGGGGCCAGCCCTGAACTATACTCCCTGTGGAGTACACCGGCTTCCTGGTTTTTCCTGTGAAGTTCCAGTTACCATAATAGAGTATCCAGTACCCCTTATCAATGAGCCGGTCACAGGTCACAAGGACGTAGCCGGATCTCCTGCTGAGGGTTGAGGCAACTCTCCCTGAAGCAACAGGGTCAAGTCCCCTATCCTGCAGGTACTCTGCCCTTGAGGACCCATCAACAGCCAGCACATCCCCCAGAATGACTGCAGAGCCAGCCGGGTCCCCGGTGGCGTTCAGTACCTCAAGGTAGGCTTCATCACCTGAGGATGCCAGCATGGATAGTATCTCATCTGCCAGGTGGGGGTCCGTCGTTGCAAGGGCCCGGTCCTGCCAGTACTCCCTGTAAACTCCAGGGATACGGGGGTCAAGGGGGTATCCAGGCCCCCTCTTCGCCGCAGTTTCAATGTAGGCCAGTCTGCCATCGAAGTTCACCGGCCTGTTGGCCATGAATGCAAAGAAGTGTCCGTGGACCCAGTTAGAGATCACCACAGTATCAGGCGGGGTTTTGGCTCTTATGTAGTCTGCAGCATCCAGAAGGCTGTCATCCACCCGGGGGTGGAGGGCGCTGTACTGACCCGTACAGATGATGATGGATGGAAGGACCACCATGATGGCGACTGCAACCTGAAGCTTCCTCCTGAAACCGGGGGATACCCTGGAGGCGGTCCCCAGATCTGCAAGGAATAGCGCGGAGGTTATGAGAAGGGGTGCAGTGAGGAGCTCAGAGAACCTTATACCCCAGAGTAGTGAGGCGGCACCTGTGAGGGTCCAGAGGATGATTACCGGGAGCACCATGCTATCCCTCCAGTCACGGAAGAGAGGCCTGAAACCAGCCAGACCCGCCAGGAGGAGGCCGGGTCCAAGGGCCATCAGCACGTCATCAAAACCTGGCCGCTGGAGCTCTGTTATGTTTGCATAGGGGTCAGGGAATGGATCTGCTCTGGCAAGGGGTATCTTCATCAGCCCCACCGGGATGGATGGAATGGCCCGCGGATCCATCAGCACAATGAGAAGCGTGGAGGTGATGAGGAATATGAGGGGTTCTCTTCTACGATACAGGAGCGAGTGGACTATCACCGACAGGGTCATAATCGAGTAGATGAGCTGCCACCCATTCCAGGCTGCGGCGAAGACAGCCATGAGGGCCCCCGAGAGTACGGCCATCCTCCAGTCACCATCCCTGAGAGAAAGGTGGAGTGTTAAGAGGATGGCAAGGGGGAGGACGAGGTTGAACATGTCGGTGTCATAGAAACCAGGGACGGTCCTCATGAAGTAGAAGGGGGCTGCAGTGGCAAGGAGGCCTGCTGTGGTGGCTGATACGTCATCACAGTCAAGGGACCTTGCAACTGCAAAGACAGCGACCCCTGCGAGGGGTGCAATGATGGCTGGAAGCCAGAATGCGGTGTCGGTGAGACCTGGAAGTAACCAGGTGAATAGCAGGTAAAGGGTGACGGTGAGGTGGGGGAGCAGAGGGGGGTAATCGAGGGGGACCCCGGGAGGGTAATAGGAGTACCTGTCCCACCCGCCCTCTGAGAGTTCACCCTCATTTAAGAGGTTGCTGGCGAGCCTGAGGTTGTAGTAGGAGTCCATATCATACATGAGGGGCTGGGAGTGGGCCTCGCTGTATATTCCAGCCACAGTCACCGTGCCTGCTCTCAGGGCGAAACCTGAAGCGAATATTATGAGCATCAGTAAAACAGCCCTCCTGTCTGCGCCAGCAATCCATTCCCTGATACTGAAGGACAGATAATCACATCCTTACCTTCCCTTTACCATAGATCTCTGGTCCCGGGTTAATATGCTTTATTGCCTTTACTCATATCAGTGCTGCAGTGTTCTGTGAGCATAGATTTTTGGTTAAATGCTGCATATTTCGGTGTCCCTGTATCATGGATTTATCTGTCAGTCTGCAGCCCGGAGTGTGTCCCCTCTGATACGGGGATTGCCGGTGCTGCACCCGGAGAAATCAACCACAAAAACTTAAATAGAGATCACTGAGAATTAATTAATAAATCATGATTTTCTGTAATATCCATCTCTAAGCTTCAAGGAGTGATATTAATGGTCATAGAGTTACTCTCGGTATTCATAGCACTTCTGGCCTGTTTCTATGCTTCATACAGTGATATAAAAAGGGGTATAATACCCAACCGTCTGACATTTCCTGTTATCGGGCTCGGTCTTCTCCTGAATGGTGCGAGGGCCCTCATGGAATCGGATCCCTGGATATTCATTTACACAGCCATCTTCACAGCCGGGATATTCGCCCTGGGATACATCCTCTGGAGGATGGGGGCCTGGGCAGGTGGTGATGTGAAGCTCTTCACAGCGGTAACCTCCCTGCTACCATTCCAGCCGTCACTGGTAAGCTACAGCTTCCTAGGAACAGCCTTCCCTGTCACAGCATCCTACCCCTTTCCACTCACGGTCATAATAAACAGTATACTGGCGCTCCTCCCCTTCCTCCTGGTCTATGTGTTCTTCATCATCTACACATCCCGGAGGCACCTCATGGATGAGTTCATGGAGCCCCTGCGTCAGTACAGGACCAGCATGGTCTTGGCCCTGGTTATAACATCCGCCGTTACCCTGACATTCATCATAACAGACTTCCTCCCCTTCCAGATCATAGTACTTTCCCTGATCCTTGTCTACCTCCTCACCATGGTCATATCACGCCTACCGCCAAGGGTTAAGGCGGTTATAGTATCGGTGATCATAGTCTACTCGCTCTACACGAACTTTGAGCTGACCGTGAGTGGAGTTGTAATTCTCTGGGTCTCCATAACGGTTATACAGCTCATAAGGAAGCTCCTCACATCCATCACGAGGGAGGCCCTCCAGGACACCATGGGGGTGGATGAACTGAAGGAGGGCATGATACTTGCAAGCACCCTCTACAGGAAGGGTGATGAATACTACTTCGATGACAGTTCACTCCTGGACAGGTTCCGGACAGCTGCGAGGACCGGTGATGTATCCGCACTGACCTACAGGGGTGAACCTGTGGTATCTGCCATGGCGGCCGGTCTCCGGGAGGAGGAGATTGAGACCCTCAGGGACCTTGTATCCAGGGGCAGGATAAAGGATGAGTTCCGGATAAGACGCGGCATGCCCTTTGCCCCTGCAATCTTCATAGGGCTTCTGGTTTCACTCCTCATAGGGGACCTTGCAATGATACTCTTCAGGTTATTTGACATCATATTCTAGTTCAGTTGGTGAGGGTTACCGGTCTGGTGAGCCAGATAATGGTAACGGGGTGGGCACTGCCATGATCTCCCCGGATCTTCACCAAATATATAAGTGTAGCCCTACAGAATCTAATACAGAGATGTTTAAAGGTGATCTATATGGATAGCAGGGGACAGGTCTCCCTGGAGTACCTTCTGCTGATACTCGTGGTCCTCCTCATCCTTGGAGGAGTAACGATACCCCTCATAGGAAGTTCAATTGAGGCAAGCACTGATGTTTCAAGGGCATCAGATGCCAAGGTGGCTGTTCAGACCATTGCAAATGCGGCTGACATAGTATACGCCAACGGGCCGGGTGCAAAGAGGACGGTGAGCTTCTACATACCGGTTGATGGAGTCCTCATCACCGGCAATAACAGCGTCATATTCACAGTCACCTACACCAACGGCACGGTATCAAATATAACTGCACCGACACAGTACAACGTGACATCACAGTCCGTGGAGGTGCAGAGGGGATGGTACACAGCTGTGATATACTGGCCACTGGATTCAAACAACGTTGTTGTAACGAATGTGACAAGGAAGTAGGTGATTGAATGGATTTCTTCTCAAGACTCGGCAGTGCAGTGATAGCTCTATTTAACATCATGGGAACCGTCATATTTGAACTGGTAAGGCTCCCCGGGAGGATGAGGAGGGCTGCCTCAGGTCTGCGGGAGGGACTCTCCAGGGTCGAGGTGGATGAAATACGGGATAAAATTCATGACAAAACAAGGACGATAGGGGAGCGAATACCGGTGCAGCGTGATGAGGAGGTCAGGGAGATCCTTGAGGAGGCACGGAACCATGACATCAGGATACCTGAGGACGATGCACCCATAATAATCAGGACCCCGCAATTTGACCCGGCAGAGAAGGAGAATGCTGTCCTCAAACTCCAGATTGCAGCCTCACTCTTCATCATAATATCCATAGTCTATGTCTTCAACTTCATATCCATCCTTGTGTTCCTTCCGGCTGCCCTTCTGCTCCTAGCTCTCCTCCTTTACATACTCTACAGACAGATAAGGGTAATGTACCCCGGGGACTTTGAGGCCTACAGGGACTTCTTCCTCATGTACGTGGCTGTGGGTGTGGTTATAATCCTTGTCTCAGGCAACTCGGCCCTGACAATGGCGTTTCCATTCGTATTCTTCCCTGCCCTCACAACGCTCCTCTTCGCGGTGATCGCGGTTGCAGCGGTCTTCCTGATATTCAGGGTGAGGTATGTGCGTGACTACACCTTCGGTGAGGTTATAGAGGTGGGTGAGAACACCTCCTATGTACGTGTTGACTATGATATAAGGAGCAACGTCAAACCCGATGTTTACATAGTTGAGAATAATGGCTTCCATGTTGATGTCCATGATACTGTGAAGCTTGCAGTTGAGGGCTCGGTCATGAGCATGAGGGGTAACAGGCCGGTGAGGATAATAGGAGTGGAAGGCCTCCGCTGATTAATAACCCTTAATTTTTCAGATTCTATGCGGAACCTTAATGTTGCACTGAAAAATCAAATATCAGGGATATCGCCTATATCTGGACCGTGTATGTCCTGTCCCCAAGTCTGACGGTGGTGCTGTTAACCGGTTTCACACCGCTGACGGTGAGGAGTGACTCCACAGTCCTGTTGATGACCAGGGCACGGTACTCAGGGGGAACCGGCCTTTCAAAGGAGATGCTTATCACCCTGTTGCTCCCGCCGGTGATCTTTATGCCGGTGACCCTCATGGGTTTCATCGATACATTCGTATAGGACATCTCAGATATGGCGCCGGTCGCGCCCTCCCTGGCAGCGGTTGCGATGCTGTTTTCCTGTGACTGGGGGCCTGCGATTGATGAGAAAACAAGTACAATTACCACTATGAATGAAACGATCAAAAGAAACTCGGCTGATATCTGTCCCCTGAAGTCCATAATACATCCCTCACGTTGATATATGGATGAGGAAATATATAATAATAGTCACTGTCATAGATTATGTTATAAAATGGAAAGGGGATAAGCTTGAGGGATTTACTGTCTGATAGAAGGGGATTTGCATTTTCACTGGACGTACTCCTGGCCATCATACCATTAACAATACTGCTCGGTATGCTGGCAGCTGACATGGACAACATCATGTATCTCACCCAGAGCACCGTCTATCAGAGCTCCCTTGACCGTCAGGCATCTGATGTAGCCGACGCCCTGGTGGAGTCATCCGGTATTCCACCTGACTGGGAACAGAAGGGAAACCCGGATAGCATAGGACTTGCAAGGTACGACCCGGTCAGAAAAATTCCCCAGAAGAACTATCTCTCCCCTGCCAAGATCGCGGGGATTAACACAACGAATATGGGGGAACTGGTGGGTCCCGAGTATGGATACTACATCAACATAAGCACCACCGAGGGTCTCACAGTGAGGACCCTGGGGACACTCAACACCAGCGCCCCTGACATTGCAAGGGTTGAACGCTACGTCCTCACAACAAAGGTGGAGCGTGTTGGTTCACTGGAGGGCCTCATAAGGGACGCCGGGCAGCCAAGGACATACACAACCAACTTCCCCACCAATGATGCCTATCTGAGGATATATGACTACTGGGTCCTTGTTATAAACAGGGGGTACGATTCTGCCTTCGTGGATGTTAACAACAACCGTGTCGTGCCACCAAATGAGATAAACAGGCATATAACCGAGATAAAGAAGCAGATAAATGAGACCTACCTCTACAATTACACAGAGTTCAGGGACAACATACTGAGTGTCAGGACCCAGAGTAACCCCGGGGCTTCCATGGATGTATACATCCTTGCAGCGCCGAAGGGGACACCCCCAGGGCAGATAACACTGGACAATGTGAGGGTAAGACCCGCAAGGTTCGTCCTGTATCTCTGGTTAAAGTGATTGAAAGGTGATGAAATGATCCGTGGTTTCAATGATGATGAGGGTGGATTCATATTCACAACGGACGCAGTACTGGCACTCATAGTTGTATTCATATTCACAGCGTCAATCGTAACCTACTTCGCCCTGCCCAGTTACATGGGGGCTGACCACCAGCACCTTGAGGCCCTCGCAGCGGATGCACTGGATATTATGAGGCAGGACGGGACCCTCTACTCTGCAGCCGCCATGTACTCACGCAACAACACCGCGGGGGCAGAGAACCTCATAGAGTCCGAGTTACAGTCCCTGCTACCTCCAGGGGTTGGTTATGAGTTCAAGATGGGGCCATATCCGACCCTGAGGAACGATAGCGGCATACTCGTCTCAAGGGACACTGCATCAAGGGCCATCGTTATTTCAGGACCTGAGGAGGGCTGGCTCGGACGCGCATGGTACAAGATGGAGGAGGTCACCCTCGAGGACCAGGAGATAAACTCAACAACAACGGTCTGGAACTTCCATAACTGGCTTAGTAACTACTGGAGCAGTCTCTATTATAGACCATACTGGGGTTACCAGACAGCCCCCAGAAACATCAGCTTCTCTGTCCCATCAACCAGTATCAACTGGGGAAGGTTTCTCCTGGGGTCCTGCAACCGGCGGAACCGGTCATCCTACGGGGCGAATGTTGTTATAAACAATGTGCCGCATATCGTGAGAAACGACAGTTTCACCTTCCTCAACCTCCGTCCCGGGACCACGAGGGAGCTCATGTACAACTATCAGGGTAACATCACATCCCTCACCGGCGGAAGCAACAACTTCTATGTCCAGTTCACAAACATGACCACAACAGGGAGCAGCGACTATGACCTTCCCTGGTTCTCAATAATAGCCAACTACACAACCACCATAAAGGTCCCGAAGGGTATCATCACCCGGACCTTCCAGTTCAATGATGCTGCGGGACTGGCGGTGCCAAGCCTCACAAGGTTAGATACGAATGGGACCCTAGGTTACGGACGTATATATGACCTGAACACGGGCACAGTCACCAGCCTCAACACCAGGAGGGTAATAACCTGGAACAGCATGGTCAGACAGAATCATGCCTACTCAGACGGTCTCCCCTTTGTAATTGATAGCGTTAATGGTTGGACTGCTGATGGTTCCGCGGTGAGCGTCACCCAGGACATACCGATACCTCCCGGTTCAAGGATACTTGACGCCTACACCGTCGTGAACCCATACGGTGGTGTTGACGATGCCCTGGTGGAGGTCTGGAACGGCACAGCATGGAATGTGGCCTTCTGTTCATTTGATTACGGAGGCGTGGATTACAGTACAGTCAGTGACGGATACGGTAACGTGCCGGGGATAGTCTACATCAGGGACTACCTCCGGGCTGGCCAGACAAACAGGGTCCGCGTCACAATATGGGACAACGTTCCGGGACAGGACTACGACCTCGTGGGTCTTGTTGACTCCTACTCCACGGTATCATACACATCACTCCCGATCCAGTGGCACAACTATCCCTTCAACAGTTACCAGAACTCAACAAATGTATCAGCACCTGTTAGACAGTTCACCATAGGATCAGACGCCAAGAAGGTCCTCCTCTTTGTTGGGGCAGGCCTGGATACTAAGTCGATTAAGGTTGAGGTTAAAAACTCAACCAGTGCCTGGACCCAGCTCTACAGCGGGCCGGTGCCATTCTCCCTGGATATCGGGGCCATCGATGTGGCCGGGAGCAGGATATTCACGACAGGCGGAAACCCCGGCAACTACAGCACAAGGCCCGGCACATACAATATCCGTGTAACCATAAACTCAGGTGCTGGATGGGAGTCAGGGGACTCCAACGCCGAGATATACTCCGGTACACGGGTGGCCGTGATCTACCCGAAATTCCTGGCCAACATGTGGGCCACAGAATACGCCAATGATGCATACACGGCCCAGGCCCTTGCCAGGCAGGAGCTCATAGCCATGCTCCAGGCATCAGGTTACAGCATTGACCCCTCACTGATAAGGACAGAGGCACTCTACACCGGGGATATACCGAACTCCCTGCCGGTTAGATTAACACTATGGAGGGATTGATTATGGGGATAATTGGCGATGAGGATGGATACGCATTCACACCCCTCGCAGTGCTCCTCTTCATACCGGTCATCATAATAGCCATATCATACGGGGACATCGTCAACGAGGCCAACATGCTGGCAGCACTCTCAACGGGTGGTGATGTCACCATAACCGTTGTGGGTTCAATATATTCAACTGTGGAGAAGGCTGCGGCTGACGCCGGACGTAACGCGGCCTACAATGCATCAAGGAATGTCATAGACAATGCAGAGTTCTTCCCGCAGGGGACAAGCAAGGCGAATATAACAGAGAACGTTGTGAATGCCCTGAATGACAACATCATAAACACGTCCCTGGAACTTGAAAGGCAGACCGGTCGCCAGATCTACATCAACAATGTACCCATAAACAATTACACCAGCGCCACATTCACAACCTCCGACGTGACCCTTACACAGGACGACCCCTTCGGGTTCAGGGTTGAGATAAGGAGGGGCATACCCCTGAAGATTGTCCAGCAGGACCAGGTCTATGAGTTCACACTCCCGCCGGTCTCATCATATGTGAGCCTTGAGGGTATAGAGGACCCCTACATATGGATAAACACGAAGTTCCGTACAAGTAACGTCATATACAAGTACCCATACTATGCAACTAACGGTACCTACGCCGATTACCGCCTGAATGAGAGTGTTGATAATGAGGGCCACCTTCAGAACCTGTGGTACTGTCTTAACGGGACAGATAACCCCAGTAACATCACCCCGAGGCCCTACTACTTTGTGGATCCCAATGGACTCTCCTTCTTTGACCGGCTTGAGAACCGTTCAAGCTCCGCTGATCCTGCCTACGCAAGGATGAGCACCTTCATAATAGGGGATCCGCTCCTGGAGGACCACAACGGCAACCAGTACATATCAAAGGTCGACAGGGAGTACTTCCTTGGAATCGCAGGTACAACCATAAAGGTCAGGAAAAATGACATGTACGACCCGCTGGGGGCACCCTTCTGTCTCTCAGCAACCTACAAGAACCTCCTAGGTCTTGCTGCAAACAACTACAATTAATGTTTTGAGTCAGCAGTTAAAGGTGATCCAATGGATGAAGGTGGAGTTTTAAGTATAGATTTCCTCTTTGCAACACTGATAGCCCTCATAATAATTGCGGGTATGGTCAGCATGGTGGACAGTGAACTCTCAAGGACACAGGCCGGTGAACTGGGCCAGGCAAGGATGATGGGTGAACGTGTTGCAGGTGCCGTCAATGCAGCATACACCAATGGTCCAGGGTTTGCCGTTAACCTTACACTACCCTCTGATTTTCCCTACACAGTTGAGGTGAGGAACGGGCAGGTCACCGTGTTCTACAAATCCCAGAGGATCAAACTGAGTATCATACCGAAGGTGAATGTGACCACAACCAACATGACCCCTGGAAAATACACTGTGAGGAACCAGAACGGTACAATAACCGTAACGAAGATAACCTGAGCACTGTGAGGAACCGGTACAATAACGGTAATGAAGATACTGAGATCCTGATACGCCAATGAGCTGACATTATGAGATTTAAGGAGGAAATACCTTGCTTGATGATCTTAGATGGGAATATAAGGCCCTCATACTTATCGGCATAGTCACAATTTCAATAGTAATCTACTCATACAGCTCCTTCAATTCAGGTGAAAGGGAGCGGATTTCAGATTCCAGCCCTGTTGAGCCTCAGCCCCAGCCGGTGCCCATCAACATCCCCAACATGACATCAGAGAACACCAGCAGCAGCACAGAGAATGTAACAGCCGAGGAGGCAAGGCAGATAGCCGGTGAATCGGGTTACACTGCGGGCCAGCCATCGAGGGGTTCAATCACTATAAACGGTACCGATGTTCCTGTCTGGGTTGTTCCGCTTCAGAGGGGTGGCAGGACCGTCAGGGAGGTCTATGTCAGTATTGAGGGCGGCCAGATAGTTGGCAAGAGGGAATTCCAGTGAGCCATCTGATCACAAGATATTTAAGTTCCCATGAAATACTATTGATAAACTGTTAAAAAGCCTTCTATAAGGATCTGCGGTGAATACAATGGACGTTCTAGGTGTAACTGTAATGCTGGCCCTCTTTATTCTACTGCTTGCATTCATATTCTCTACAGGTCTCATGACACCAATAATCGGGAAGAAGAACCTGCTATTTGTGGTTTTCATAGGCTTCATTGCAGGGACGGTCGGCGGGGCCTTCTTAATATCCCCTGTCTATGATGAGATCCCCGAGATCGCGAGGGGGGTATACATCTCCACTGAAGGTGGCACAGAGAATGTAACGGCTGATGTTTCAACAGCCACGGATATAATGAAGCTCACAGAGGAACTCGCAGCCCAGGAGGGGGTTGTGGATGTCCATTCAGAGGGGATAGTGATAAGGACTGACAGATTTTCAGAGAACCGTAAAAGGATAATAGAGGAGAAGGTATCGATAATAGACTCCAACATAACATCAGGGAAGGTTTACACAAACGGCACAATAATTTTACAGGTTAAAAAGGGCTACAATCCTGTAAAAGCCCTTGAAAACCTTGCAGAGTGGTTAATGTACACTGGAGGCATAAAAACAAGGTACAGCACCGTCCACCTGGTGGTGGAGGTGAAGCCCCAGAATGTTGACCAGGTGGTATCCTACCTCCAGGCAAGGGAGATAGTTGTTACCGGGGTGAAGGGTCCAGCCGAGGAGAAGGTGGCTGCATTGAAGAGATCACTCCCGGATAAATCCAACATAGTACTCTTCTGCGGTGTCCTCGGAATGCTAACAGGACTTGCAGGTGTTTTCATTGACTCCATCTTCGGCTTTGTGAGGGGTATATACCAGAGATACAGGGGTGTCTGATGAGGTCTGCAGTTCTATATTCAGGTGGTAAGGACAGCACGATGGCCCTTTACCATGCACTGCAGGAATCTGAGGTCGAATTTCTGGTATCTGTGATCTCAGATAACCCTGAATCCCATATGTACCATGTGCCCAACATACACCTGACAGCCCTCCTTGCAGAGGCCGTTGGAATACCCCTCATAGAATCCAGGACCGCAGGGGTTGAGGAGGAGGAGGTTGAGGACCTCGCCGGCACACTTAAGACCCTGAGGGAGAGGGGTGTGGAGGCTGTCTACTCCGGGGCTCTCTACTCCGAGTATCAGAAGTCAAGGATAGACTCCATCTGCAGGAGGCTGGGTTTAAGGTCAGTGGCACCCCTCTGGCACAGGGACCCCCTGGATTACATGGAGGAGATAGTTGACCTTGGATTCAGGGTCATGGTGACGGCTGTTGCAGCTGAGGGTCTTGATGAGTCATGGCTTGGGAGGATAGTTGACAGAAAGATGATAGATGAACTGGCGGATCTGAGTGAGAGGTACGGTATAAACCCTGCATTTGAGGGTGGTGAAGCCGAATCACTGGTCCTTGACGGTCCAATATTTAAGAAGCGACTCGAGATACTTGAATACGAAAAGAAGTGGTTCTTTGATAATGGCTTCCTGGACATAAAGAGGGCTGTGCTGGTTGATAAGGATTAGGTTAAGGTCTGACTGTGAGCTCAATCAGCAACGTCTTCAGGGACTGAGACATCGGGTGCCAGCCAGTCTATTAAACCCATTATATCGTCTGATTCAATCTCCACAAGTATGTCACCCAGTGCGGAGATGGACTCCTCAAGGACGTTCACCCGGTTCATAAGGGCGGCCTGTTTGTTAATGTAAAACCATGTTGAATTGCCCCTGAGGTGTTTTTTGAGTATATTCCTTGCCGTGAGCCTTATCCTCCTCTTTTCAAGGGCCTCCTGGAGGTTCCTGAGGCTCCCGCTATCACCGGTGCCCCTCACGGCGTCATCTTCAACCTCAATTTCAAGTTCAGGGAAGACGTTGAGAACAGCCTCCCCAACCTTCTCTGGATCCTCTGTCGCCCTGACCGGGGCTTCAACTTTAACTTTATCCATCCTCTTGTCCTCCTCTGCTGCTCTCCTCACCCTTCTCTGCAAGTTTCCTGAGTATCTGCTTTGCCTGTTTTTTTATCTTCCATATCGGGCCCTCATTGACTATCATATAATCTGAGGTCGCTATGACGTCGCCTATGCCGAATCCAAGTTCTCTTTCGTCTCTTTCAACGAATTCTGCATACCTCTGAGAGTCGTCCTCCCTCTGCCTCTTCCGGAGCCTCCTGAAGCGGGTCTTTCTTGTTGAGAATACTGATATGACCCTGAAGCCAGGGAACCTTTTTCTGAATATCTCGACCTCATGGGGGCTCCTTATTCCCTCTATCAGGAACATTTCTGATTCTGACTCCTGAATCCTTTCAACGCACTTTTCGGCAACCACGTACTTACCGTATTCCTCCCTGAGGCGAACGGCCGTCACACCGGGGTCCTCACCTCGCTTCCGGGCTTCATCCCTTATTACGTCACCCATCCTTATAACCCTGAAACCCATCGACTCAGCTATCCTTGATACAACGCCCTTCCCTGCGCCGGGCATCCCTGTAACTCCAATAACCACCATATTCACACGCTCAGGATTCTTGATCTGCTTGAGGATTCCCCTCTGGTGAAATCCTTCCAGAAATCAGATTCTTTTTTTCTCTGCAGTTATTCTATTGTGCCATACCATATATGGATACTGCGAATACTCTACAACTGCACAGGTTCACAGTTCTGGATTGTATCTCCGGAGGTCTATAAGTTTTAGGGTCTCCCTGATGTTCTCAGGGTTATCGAATTCCTCGACGATAAGCTCAAGTTCATCCCGGGATAGGTCCTCAAGTTCCCTTACCGCTTCTATGAGGGCTGGTATGGCCCTTACAATGTTATCTGTTATGCTTATACTTGCCTTCCGGGATGTCCTTGACAGCGGGTTCAGGTCAATGGTTATAACAGTCTTACCTGACTTACGTAGTATCTCTGTCCTGTCCCCGTCCTCGAGGGGAACCAGGACCACGTCGGCACTGTAGATCCCATCAGGGCTTGCTGTTGCCCTCGGACTCTTTATATCATCGATGTAGAGCAGTTCGTCTGTTCCGAGGACCTCCCTGGCACCATTTTCCAGGAGGACCTCCTCTATTAGTCTGACCCTCTTCTCTGTCCGGTGGAAGAGGTTTATCTCGATCTTTCCCCCGATTGCATCTGCAAGTTCAACCACAGCTCCCGGGACAAGGGCGGCGGTGTTGCCGTTAACCGATATAACAGGGTTTTTTGCAAGGAGGAGTGCTGCAGCAGCAGCTCTTATGGCCCTCGCAGCGGGTTCTGTGGTCCTTTCACCCAGCAGGTAGTCGAAGGCCTCACCCCTGCCATGGGCGATCATGCCTGAATCTGCGAGTATACCCTTACGCCAGGCCTCTGTTATCATCTCTCTCTGTATCAGTGAATGGTAACGTGGATGGTCCCTTGAAATCATGTTAATGTATTGTACCGGATACTTTAATAAGTTTATTTAAGTCCAGGATGTGGGCCTCCTACTGATGTGATCTCTTCAAGTAAGGTTTTATATCCACCTTGAAGATAAATAGAGCCGGAGGAATAAATCATGGAAGATGAAGTGGAAATCAAGCGAAAACCCAGAAGGCCTTCAGATGGAGGGAGGCTCTGGGGGGTCTATCTTGGAGCTATAATGGTGATAATAGGGATGCTGTGGTTTGCCTTCGCTGCAGGGATCATACCCCCACAGTATTCAAGGTTCTGGCCCCAGGCCCTCCTGGTTATTCTCGGAATTCTGATAATCATAAAGTCAGCTAGATGATCCGGTGGTAATCATGAAGGAACTCATGAAGCGTCTTTCAGTTGCAAGTGGAATCTCTGGATTTGAAGGTGAGGTAAGGGATATCATAAGATCTGAACTCGAGGGACATGTCGATGAGATTGAGGAGGACAGCCTCGGTAACATCATCGCCGTGAAGAGGGGGTCCGGTCCCTCAATCATGCTGGCAGCCCACATGGATGAGATAGGCCTCATGGTGAGGCACATCGATAAGAAGGGCTTCATAAGGTTTTCAAAGATAGGCGGAATCAGTGACCAGATGATACTCAACCAGGCGGTCTGGATCCACGGGGAAAACGGACCCGTGATGGGTGTCATCGGCTCAAAGCCACCCCACAGGATGAAGGCCTCTGAGAGGAAGAAGGTCACCACCCATGATAACATGTTCATAGACATAGGCGCCTCTTCAAGGGAGGATGCAGAGGAACTGGTGGCTGTGGGGGACCCCATAACCTTCCATGCGCCCTACAGTGAACTCGCCAACTCCCGCTTCACAGGGAAGGCCCTTGACAACCGTATAGGCTGCCTTGTAATGGTTGAGGTCCTAAAGAGGGTTGAAACCGGTGTAACCGTTTATGGTGTTGGAACGGTCCAGGAGGAGGTTGGTCTCAAGGGTGCCAAGACCTCAGCATTCAGGCTCAACCCGGACATGGCCCTGGCCCTGGATGTTACAATAGCCGGGGATCATCCAGGGATGAAGGAGGAGGAGGCCCCTGCGAAGCTCGACGGCGGACCCGCCATAATCCTCACCGATGCCAGTGGCAGGGGTATAATAACCCATCCACGTGTGAAGGACTGGCTACTTGAGACTGCAAGTGAGGAGGACATACCTGTCCAGATAGAGGTGAGTGAGGGGGGTACAACCGATGCAACCGCCATTCATCTCACAAGGGAGGGGATACCCGCAGGCGTGGTCTCTGTGCCTACAAGGTACATCCATACAACGGTGAGCATGGCAAGCATGAAGGACATCGAGATGACCGTTGATCTCCTTGTTAAGGCAATTGAAAGATTGTAACTCCCCTCAATAATTTTTTTAGCTGGACATCAGCTTCGTTTTTCCGTCGAAGTAGAATATGTAGGGGCTGTCACTCCAGCGGTCATAGACCTCAACAACATATTTAGCCCCATTCCCGAAGTTTTCAGGGTATATAATATCCCTGAGCAGTTCATTGATGTTCTCATCGGAGACCCGTGTTTTCCAAGGAAATTCGCACTCTCTTTTCATTTCGAACACCCTTATTACGACTTTCCTTTTATTCAAGGTTAAAACCTCCATCTAATAATAACCATAAAAATTAATGTAATAATATAATATATAAATTTATCTGATTATTATGAATCTCCTTTAAGATAAGGTAATTAATTCTGTTATTTTTATGTATCTGGGGGTGAATTAGTAAAAGGAATCAATTCTGTTATTTCTATGCATTCGGTGGAACTTAGATCAGTTATTTATTCCCGTGGACCCCTCTCTCCATGAGGGCACCGGCTGAAACCTGTAGAAGATTATTCCTCAGGGTTTTCAATAACTTCAAGGCCGCTGTCTGATATAATGTAGGGTATGAACTCAATCGGTGTTCTTGTACTCCTCATCTTGATGATGTCCATGACCCTCTCTCTCCTTCCCGTGTAGGGGTTCTCCCTCTTTATCAGCCTTATGGCCCCGTAAACCGAGTAGAGGGCTATATCATTGAACTCCTCTGAGGTTGCACTGTCAAGGATTATCATCGCAGTGATGTCCCTCTTTTTGAGTTCATAGATCAGGAGGTCGAACTGATCCCTGAACTCATCCGTTGTGAGCTTCTCTGTGTGGCTGCCTATACTGTTGATTATGAGGACCTCGGTGTCATCTGGAATCTCGGCGAGTATCTTCCTCAGGTTTCCCTTGACGGATTCTATCCCAATAGATATTTCCGCCTCTGTAAGCCGGGCCCTCATTGCGGATAAGCCGATAATACTCAGCTTACCAGATTCAAGGAGATCAGTGATGTCCCACCCAAGGGATGCGCACTGGATCCTGAGGTCAGTTTCATCCTCCTCTGTCGTTATGTATATTGTCTTAAGGCCGCTTCTGGCGCTCTGAATGGCGAACTGGAGTCCCATTATGGTCTTACCGGATCCAGGGTCACCGGTCACAAGAATGCTCCTACCCTGCGGGTAGCCCCCTATTATATCATCAAGCCCCTTAATCCCCGTACCTGTACGCGATATTCTCCTTTCCATGGTTAACCCCCCATTTATGGGAAATGATCTTACCGGTGAGTTCTTCGTCCCCCTGCTTCCGGGTTTTATACCAGGTGAAATTCGAAGGTGAGGTTTTCGTCCCTGCTTCTGAGGCTTGAGGTCTGTATGACGCTACCCTTTATACCTGTCCAGGTGAAGCTCCTCATCAGCATGGCCCTGAATATGAGGGAGAAGATTGGATTCTGCCTTGCCTCATTGATCCATGGAAATGTCTTGAATTCGAGAATGTACCTCGGCTTTTCTCCCCTGAGCTCGGTTTCAATACCAAGGTTCCTGAGGAAGCCTGAAAGCCACTTTATATAGGCATCAAAGACCCTCAGGGATTCCCTCCTGGCCATGATATCATCCAGAACACCCAGTTTTTTCATGGTCCTCTGGAAGTTTGGTTTGAGGTTCTTCTCGAATCTGTCAGCGAAGTTCTTTATTATGGCATTTCTGAGCTGAGGTGGAATTGATGATGCGAATACAGGCACAGCCGAGACAACAAAGCCGTAGAGTTCGGCCTTTGACCTTTCCCTGATCAGTTCCTCCCTGCGCCTCTCAGCCTCCACACGGCCTGTGATGTCGTGGCCTATTATCTGGAGGAGGTTCTTCTCTGAGGTTGTTTCAATCCTGGTCGAATGTATCTCAAGGAAGTGCCTGTCTCCCCTGTGGTCGGTGAATTCAATTTCAAAGACCTCATGCTCTGAATTGAAAAGGTCGAGGATGCTTTTAAGCGCACTCTCAGATATTAAACCCCTCTTCTCGAGGACTGAAAGTTTTTTACCCTTCAAACGCTCCCTTTTGAGTCCTGTGAGTTCCTCGACGGCCCTGTTCACAAAAACTATTCTTGAACTGGAGTCCATGAGGATTATGGGATCCGGGGATGATTCAAGGAGGGCCCTGTATCTTTCCTCACTTTCACGGAGTTTGCTGTCCATCTTGTGTTTGTAAAGGGCGACCTCAATGGCGCTGTGGAGTTCACGGTCCTCGAAGGGCTTTATGATGTAACCGAAGGGCCCGGTGAGCTTGGCACGGCTGAGGGTTTTTCATCTGAGTAGGCTGTGAGGTAGACCACAGGGATGTCCATCTCCTCCCTTATAACCTCTGCAGCCTCTATACCATCCATTTCGCCCTTCAGGACGATGTCCATGAGGACAAGGTCCGGTTTCTCCTCACGCGCAAGCTTTATAGCGTCTTCACCTGAAGCAGCGATCCCCACAACCCGGTAGCCAAGGCCCTCAGCCCTGTGCTTGATGTCCATGGCCACTATGCTCTCATCCTCAACAACAAGCAAACTTGTAGGCGACATTTAATCCTCCAAACCATCATTTTCACAGATCCCATGGGATCAAAGAGGCGTTAGGACGTTAATCCTCCACATCGGGATATTAAGACCCACACATTATCCAGATATTAATATGTGGCCAGTTGTTATAAATAATTTTCTAAAACCCCCATTCAGTCTTTAGGAAAATTTACCGTCAAGTTCCGATTCAAGGGAATCCCTGTCCCTGATCGTCCTGTGATACTTAACAGCAAACCTGTGGGCCTCGTCGCGGAGGTGCCTGAGGATCTGCAGTGCACCATCATCCACATCCACGGGCTCGGATAGGCCTGGAAGGTAAACCTCCTCCCTCTTCTTGGCTATGCCAACAACCGGCACATGAACCCCGCAGTTTTTGAGGGCCTCGAGGGCCACTCCCAGCTGACCCTTCCCTCCGTCGATGAGCACGAGGTCGGGCTTCCTGAGTTCAGGGCTGGAGTACCTCCTCTCAACCAGTTCCCTCATCATTGCATAGTCGTCGGGCCCCTGGGCTGAAATCCGGTACCTCCGGTAGGATCCAGAGGATGGTTTACCATCGATGAAAACGGCAACCGAGCCGGTTGCAGATTCACCTGCAATGTTTGAGATGTCAAGGCCCTCCATTCTTCGGGGTATTTCGGGGAGCTTGAGGTCATCCTTGAGCTGAAGGAGGGCGTCCCTGACCCTTCCCTTCTGTTTCAGTATCACAGAAGCATTCTTCCAGGCGATGTTGAGGAGCCTGCGTCCGGCGCCCCCCTCAGGTGAGTGTATCTTCACCTCTTCGCCCCTGAGCTCAGAGAGCCACTCTGCTATGACCCCGTCCTCCACAGGGTACTGGGTCAGTATCTCCGATGGCACCCTCCGGGGTATGGCGTAGTACTGCTTGAGGAAGGCCTCAAGGATCTCTGTCCGGGGGGCTGAGCCCCTGAGAATGAAGTCGTCCTTCCCGGTGATCTTGCCGTCACGTATCTGGAGGACCACAACCGCAGATGTATCCCCTCCCCTCTCGAGGGCCACTATATCCTGGTCAATGGAGTCCGTGAAGGATGCGTGCTGTCTCTCCATAACCTCCCGTATGGATTCAATCTGATCCCTTATCCTGGCAGCCCTCTCAAATTCAAGTCTTTCCGAAGCCTCCTTCATCTCCTCCTCAAGCACCTCAATGACTTCCTGGTAGCGTCCCTGGAAGAAGAGGTCAACCTTCTCTATGATCTCCCGGTAATCCTCCCTGCTGATTCTCCCATCACATGGGGCGTAACAGAGGTCTATCTGGCTGTTGAGGCATGGCCCGTCCATCCGCCTGCAGCTCCTTATCCTGAAGAGTGACTTTATGAGTTTCAGTGTCCTGCGCACAGCCCCGGTGTCTGTGAAGGGTCCGTAATACCTTGCACTGTCCCTCCCTATGGTCCTCACTATGAGGACCCGGGGGTACTCCTCATCCGTTATCTTGATGAAGGGGTACCTCTTATCGTCCTTCAGACGGACATTGTATGGGGGTCTGTACCTCTTTATGAGGTTGGACTCAAGGATGAGGGCCTCCTTCTCGTTCTGGGTCAGAATGTACTCTATGCTCTCAAGGTGCCTCATCATGATCCTCAGACGCGGGTTCTCCTGTTCCCTGAAGTAGGACGAGACCCTCTTCCTTATGGAGATGGACTTGCCAACATAGAGGACCCTGTCGTCCCTGTCGCGGAATATGTAGACACCGGTAGCATCAGGAAGCTTCTCTGGATCCTTAACCCTCGTCAATTTATCATTACCATCCTCTGATTTATGTTTAAAACAAGTTCAGTGGGGGTATCATCACAGGATTATGGAACACGTGGGATACCCTGTCAGATATGAGACTCCAGACTCAACTTTATGTATCCTGGCAAAGGTATATATAAGTTGACCCTGAAATATAGTCCCACAATAGAATGAGGTTCTTATTTTAAGTGATTTGTGATGAAGTTTAAACTGGTATCAGATTACAGACCCCTCGGGGATCAGCCAAAGGCGATAAGGTCCCTTGTTAACGGTATAAAGGCCGGGATGAGGGAGCAGACACTCCTGGGGGTCACGGGTTCAGGTAAGACCTTCACAGTGGCCAATGTGATCGCAGAGGTCCAGAAGCCGACGCTGGTAATATCACACAACAAGACCCTGGCTGCACAGCTCTACGAGGAGTTCAGGGAGTTCTTCCCTGAGAACGCCGTGGAGTACTTCGTGAGTTACTATGACTTCTACCAGCCAGAGGCATACATACCCCAGACAGACACCTACATAGACAAGGAGGCATCCATAAACGACGAGATAGACAGGATGAGGCACTCGGCAACCCAGTCCCTCCTCTCCAGGGACGACGTCATCGTGGTATCCAGTGTCTCCTGCATCTACGGTATAGGTGCACCGGCAGACTACGGTGAATTCACCCTCCACCTCGAGGTCGGATCCGGCCCCGGCAGGGAGGAGGTGCTGGAGGGCCTCATAAACATGCAGTATGAGCGAAACGATGTCGAATTCGACAGGGGACAGTTCAGGGTCCGGGGCGACACGGTGGAGATCAACCCCATCCATGGAACACCCCCCATAAGGATAGAATTCTTCGGCGACGAGATAGACTCCATATCAACGGTTCACAGGGTCACCGGCAGGAGGATACAGAAACTGGACCGTGTAACCATATTCCCGGCCAAGCACTTCGTGATACCCGAGGACCGGCTCCAGAGGGCGATAGAGTCAATAGAGGCTGAACTTGAGGAGAGATTAACTGAACTTAGATCCCAGAACAAACTTCTGGAGGCCCAGAGGCTCGAACAGAGGACAAGGTTCGACATGGAGATGCTTAGGGAGATGGGCTACTGCCAGGGCATAGAGAACTACTCAATGCACCTCAGCGGGAGGAAGTGGGGTGAGAAACCAAACACACTCCTGGACTACTTCCCTGAGGACTTCCTCACAGTCATCGACGAATCCCATGTGACGGTACCCCAGATAAGGGGCATGTACAACGGTGACAGGGCAAGGAAGGACACCCTGGTGGAGTACGGCTTCAGATTACCCAGTGCCCGGGAGAACAGGCCCCTCCGTTTCGACGAGTTCCAGGAGAGCGTGAACCAGGTGATCTATGTCTCTGCAACTCCTGGAAGGTATGAACTCTCAAGGAGCCAGAACATCGTTGAACAGATCATAAGGCCCACAGGTCTGGTGGACCCTGAGGTCAGGATAAGGCCGGTGAAGGGCCAGGTGGATGACCTCCTCTCCGAGATAAGGAAGCGGGTTGAGCGGGGTGAGAGGGTCCTTGTAACCACCCTCACAAAGAGGATGGCCGAGGACCTCACAGACTACTACTCGAGGGTCGGCGTGAAGGTCAGGTACCTCCACTCAGAGATAGACACCCTCGAGCGTGTTGAGATCATAGACGACCTCAGGAGGGGAGAATTCGACTGCCTGGTGGGTGTTAACCTCCTCAGGGAGGGCCTCGACCTTCCGGAGGTGTCACTGGTCGCAATACTCGATGCAGACAAGGAGGGTTTCCTGAGGTCAGAGACGTCACTTATACAGACAATCGGGAGGGCCGCCAGGAACGTTAACGGTGAGGTGCTCATATACGCCGACAGGCTCACAGACTCAGTGATGGCGGCGGTTGAGACAACCAACAGGAGAAGGAAGCTGCAGATGGAGTACAACCGCAGGCATGGCATAAAACCAAGGAGTACAAGGAGGACCCTCAGGGAGAAGAAGGACGTTGAGGAGCTGAAGGTGGATGAGATACCGGACCATGAACTTGAACTCATAATAAAGGACCTGGAGGCAGAGATGAGGGACGCTGCAAGGAACCTTGAATTCGAGAGGGCCGCCAGGATCAGGGACAGGATAATGTCCCTTAAGAGCAATTAAACATTTTCCGGGTAATGAGAATTAATGCAGGATTAAAGAGTTTTGGAGACACTGAGGATCATGAGTGGTAAAATAGTCATTAAGGGTGCCAGGGAGCACAACCTCCAGAACGTGGACCTTGAACTTCCACGGGATAAATTCATTGTCATAACCGGCATAAGCGGGTCAGGAAAGTCTTCACTGGCCTTCGACACGATATACGCTGAGGGGCAGCGCAGGTACGTGGAGTCCCTCTCAGCCTATGCAAGGCAGTTCCTGGGACAGATGAAGAAGCCAGAGATGGACTACATAGAGGGGCTGTCACCGGCCATATCCATCGACCAGAAGACGACCCGGGTCAACCCCAGATCAACGGTGGGGACAATAACAGAGATCTATGACTACCTGAGGCTGCTATTTGCAAGGATAGGTAAACCCCACTGCTACCTCTGCGGCAGGGAGATAGAGCAGCAGACCTCGACCCAGATAGTCGACAGGATAATGGATGACGGTGAGGGTGAACGGATAATAATACTCGCCCCTGTGGTCAGGGACCGCAAGGGGGAACACCAGCGTGTATTCGAGAGGCTCAGGGAGCAGGGCTTCGTGAGGGTCAGGGTCGACGGTGAGATACACGACCTTGAAGACGAATTCGACCTTGACAGGAACAGGAAGCACTCAATAGAGGTTGTTGTGGACAGGCTGGTTGTGAGGATGGACACGGAGTTCAGAAAGAGGCTTGCGGACTCCGTTGAAACAGCCCTCCAGCTGGGGGAGGGGACCGTCAGGGTCCTCAACCATGACACAGGCGAGGAGAGGATCTACAGTGAACACTTTGCCTGCCCTGACTGCGGCATAAACTTCGAGGAGATCAGCCCCAGGATGTTCTCATTTAACAGTCCCCATGGGGCCTGCCCTGAGTGTAACGGCCTCGGAAGCAAACTTGAGATCGACCCTGAACTGGTGGTGCCCTACCCTGAACGCTCGATAAACGAGGGCGCCATTGTGCCCTGGAGCAAATCAGGGAAGAAGGACAACTACTACCACCAGATGCTGAGGGCGGTGGCCGAACACTACGGCTTCAGCCTCGACACACCCTTCAGGGACCTGGACGAGGAACACCGGAGGGCCATCCTCTACGGGACCGATGAGAAGATACAGTTCGTATTTCAGAGAAAAAACAGGACCTACCGGGTGAACAGGCGCTTCGAGGGTGTCATACCCCGCATGGAGAGGATATACATGGAGACCAAGTCCAACTACATGAGGACCTACATAGGCAGGTTCATGAGCAACCACGCCTGTCCGGTATGCGGGGGAAGCAGGCTCCGGCCGGAGAGCCTCTCAGTCACCATCAACGGAAGATCAATACATGACGTTGTTGAGATGTCAATCAGGGAGGCCCATGAATTCTTCGACTCCCTCAAGCTCACCGAACGCGAGGAGTACATAGCCAGGGAGGTCCTCAAGGAGATAAGGGAGAGGCTGCGCTTTCTGATCGACGTGGGCCTGGATTACCTCACACTTTCAAGGTCATCAGGAACCCTCTCAGGGGGGGAGGCCCAGAGGATAAGGCTCGCCACCCAGATAGGCTCCGGCCTTGTGGGGGTCCTCTACATCCTGGATGAGCCCAGCATAGGACTCCACCAGCGGGACAACAGGAGGCTCATAGAGACACTAAAGAGACTCAGGGACCTTGGGAACACCCTCATAGTGGTGGAACACGATGAGGAAACAATACTCTCGGCAGACCACGTTGTAGACATCGGACCGGGCGCGGGTGAACACGGGGGATGTGTGGTTGCAGAGGGCACACCTGAGGAGATAATGGAGGACCCGGATTCACTCACAGGGGCCTACCTCTCAGGTAGGGAAACAATACCCCTACCCGAGGTCAGGAGGAGGCCATCAGGAAGGTACCTGACTGTGAGGGGCGCTGCCGAGAACAACCTCAGAGAAATCGACGTCAGGATACCCCTGGGACTGTTCACCTGTGTCACAGGGGTCTCAGGGTCAGGGAAGAGCACACTCGTCAATGACATACTCTACAGGGGTGTCTATGAGAGGCTCAACAACAAGCACATGAACGCCGGGAGGCACACCGACATTGAGGGCCTCCAGCACATCGATAAGGTCGTGATGATAGACCAGTCACCCATAGGTAGAACACCACGCTCAAACCCGGCAACCTACACAGGGGTGTTCACCCACATCAGGGAGCTCTTTGCCCAGACACCTGAGGCCAGGAAGCGTGGATACAGGCCGGGCAGGTTCAGCTTCAACGTCAAGGGCGGGCGCTGCGAGGCCTGTGGCGGGGACGGTATAATCAAGATAGAGATGCACTTCCTGGCAGACGTCTATGTCCCCTGTGAGGTGTGCAGGGGCAGGAGATACAATGAGGAGACCCTTGAGATACGCTACAGGGGCAGGAACATCGCGGAGGTCCTTGACATGACCGTGGAGGAGGCCCTCGAATTCTTTGAGAACATACCCCAGGTGAGGAGGAAGCTCCAGACACTCTATGACGTGGGCCTCGGCTACATAAAACTCGGGCAGCCCGCAACGACCCTCTCGGGTGGTGAGGCCCAGAGGGTGAAACTTGCGAAGGAGCTCAGCAGGAGGAGTACCGGCAGTACACTGTACATCCTTGATGAGCCGACCACGGGTCTCCACTTCGATGACATCAAGAAGCTCCTCAATGTCCTGGGACGGCTTGTGGATGCCGGGAACACCGCCGTTGTCATAGAACACAACCTTGATGTTATAAAGTCTGCGGATCACATCATAGACCTCGGACCCGAGGGTGGTGAGAGGGGTGGCCTCGTCGTTGCAGAGGGAACACCGGAGGAGGTTGCTGCATCAGGTACACACACCGGCCGCTTCCTCAGGGAGGTCCTGGCGGATGAACGCAGCCAGAAGGTCCCTGTGGGTCAGGATACAGGATGATCCCTGCATCAATGAGGTATCTGATCCACTCTTATCATTTCATGGATAAGAGGTCCATGAAACGCATGGCTCTTCACGGATCTCTGCTCTTCCAGAGGTCCGGCTGATTTTTCTGACTCTCCTCTTCTGGTCATGGAATTTTTTGCTGTTTCTCTGGACTCTCATGTTTTTGGCCATATCAAGGAAATTTTTTTATATAATCATAACCAGAAATTTTATGTGGTTATGATGAAGCATGACGATGTTCTAATGATTCTTGCAGCAGCCGCTCTGATGTTCTCCTTTAGCTGGGTGCATGGCATGTTACTGGTTCTACCACTGCTTGCAATCCCTCAGCTGTCCTCAAGGACCCTTAAATGGGGGGTCCTCGTTCTGGCAGTTTTCGTGGCCCTACTGATACTCCAGCCGATGACCAGGGCAGTTGGCCTTAACATATCAGATGAGCTCTTCAGGCTGGTTCTCCTGTTACTTTTCACGTTCATGGTGGCCCTCCTCATCGAGAGGATTGAAAAGGTCCGCTCTCTGAGGGAACTGAACCTTGAACTGAAGAAACAGGCTGAAAAACTTGAGGATGCAAACAAGGAACTTGAGGCATTCGCATACTCTGTCTCCCATGACCTCAGGGTCCCTCTGAGGGCTATAGACGGCTTTTCAAGGATACTAGTGGAGGACTATGAGGATAAACTCGATGATGAGGGGGTAAGGATCCTCGGGATAATAAGGGATAACACAAGGAAGATGGGTCAGCTCATAGACGACATACTCCTCCTCTCAAGGGCAGGCAGGCAGGAGATGAACCTTGCAATGCTTGACATGAGGGAACTGGCAGAGTCAACCTACAGGGAACTCGCATCCCAGGAGGAGGGGCGTTCAATAGAGTTTTCGGTGGCTGATCTCCCACCTGCAATGGCTGACCGCGCCCTCATGGGGCAGGTCATGGGCAACCTCCTGTCAAACGCCATAAAATTTACAAGGGACCGGGACCCCGCGGTGATAGAGGTCGGCTACATGGATGGTGGTGATGAACACACATACTATGTTAAGGATAACGGCGCCGGCTTTGACATGAAGTATGCCAGTAAACTCTTCGGACTCTTCCAGAGACTGCACAGCCAGGAAGAATTCGAGGGGACAGGAGTCGGACTCTCAATAGTTCAGAGAATCATAAAGAGGCATGGTGGAAGGGTCTGGGGTGAAGGAGAGGTTGATGGTGGTGCAACAATATACTTCACACTTCCAAAGGTGGTGAAATGATGACAGATGCAGATATACTCCTGGTTGAGGATAACCCCACAGACGCAGAACTGACCATAAGGGCCCTGAAGAAGAACAACCTTGCCAACAAGCTCCACTGGGTGAAGGACGGGGCAGAGGCCCTTGACTACATATTTGCATCGGGTTCCTACTCTGATAGGGATCCGGAGAACCTCCCAAAATTGATCCTCCTGGACCTGAGGATGCCCAAGGTTGACGGCCTCGAGGTACTCCAGGAGATCAAGAGGAATGATTCAACCAGCAAGATCCCGGTCGTGGTTCTAACATCCTCCAAGGAGGACCGTGACATAGTGGAAAGCTATAAACTTGGGGTGAACAGCTACGTGAGCAAACCGGTGGAGTTCGATGAATTCATAAGCGCAGTTTCAACCCTTGGCTTCTACTGGATGATCATAAACCAGCCCCCGGAATAGGCATGTCTTGAAGACCAAAGACCAGTGAAGAGCCCAAAATAAAATTTCCAGGCTTAAGGTGTCTTGAGCTCATTAACCGTAATGAAGAGGAACCGGAATGTCAGAGAAATTGAAGGTACTGATACTTGAGGACGTCCCACTTGACGCTGAACTTGTCATAAGGGAACTGCAGAGGGATGGTATAGAATTCGAGCACCTCACAGTTGACAGCGAGGACTCATTCAGGAGGGCCCTTGAGGAATTCAGCCCGGATATAATACTTGCAGACCACGCCCTTCCCAGCTTCGACGGAGTATCTGCCCTGAGGATTGTGAGGGAGAACTATGATATCCCCTTCATATTTGTCAGTGGAAAGATCGGGGAGGAATTCGCTGTTGACATGCTCAAGGCAGGGGCTACCGATTACGTACTTAAGAATAACCTGTCAAAACTTCCACTCGCCTTCAGGAGGGCGCTGCAGGAGGCTGAAGAAGAGAGAAAGATTAAAAAGGCCAGGAAAGCCCTTGAAGAGAGTGAAAGGAAATACAGGGCACTCTTTGAGAAATCAGGAAACCCGATATTCATCTGTTCAACCGATGGCATCATACTGGACGTTAACCCTGCAGCAGCAGGCTTCCTCAAGTCCTTCAGGGAGGATATAATCGGGAGAAACATCAGGGAGTGGATCCATGAGGAGGACGCTGACAGGATATTCAGGGATGGAGAGGGTGGCCATCTGAAGTTCAGGGTGGGCCTCAGGGGACGCACCCTGGACACATCGGTAACAGCAGTTGAACTGGACCATGAGAAGCTCATATACATCATGGGTAAGGATGTGACCGCCCAGAAACGTATTGAGAAGGAACTCAAATCCAGCAAGGAGGAGTACAGGGTAATCTTTGAAAACACAGGCACACTCACCGTAATCTGCGGCAGCGACATGGTGATTGAACTTGCGAACTCAGCCTTTGAGGAGTTCTCAGGTTACAGCAAGGGCGAGATCCAGGGCTACATGAAGTTCACAGACTTTGTTGACGCCTCTGACGCGGCTCGCATCGAGGCATACTACCGCCTTAAAGCTATCAACCCGGATGCCATCCCCCACAACTTCGAGGTGGTCCTCAGGAACCGGCAGGGTGAGGAGAGAAACTTCTTCGCAACCTCCGTTGTGATCCCTGGGAGTGAGAGGTGCCTCATATCCCTCATGGACATAACCCACAGGAAATCCGTTGAGAAACGCCTCAGGCGGTCCCTCAGGGAGAAGGAACTCCTCTTAAGGGAGGTGCACCACCGGGTCAAGAACAACCTCCAGATAATATCAACACTCCTCATGCTCCAGGCATCCACCACCGGCGACAAGAGACTGAGGGACCTCTACAGGGACAGCCAGCACAGGATAGATGCCATATCCCTCATACACGAGAAGCTCTACGAGTCGAAGGACCTCTCAAGGGTTAACCTCAGGGACTACATCAAGACACTCCTCAGCGACCTCCTGGATTCCTATGGAGCAGACAGTAACGGCATCGATGTGAGGGTGAAGGTGGATGATGTGAGGCTTAACATTGAAACAGCCATCCCCTGTGGCCTCATAATCAATGAACTGGTATCAAATTCCCTCAAGTATGCATTCCCTGATGGTAAGGGTGAAATCACCGTTGAGGTCCACAGTACCGGCGAGGGATACGAAATGACGGTTTCAGATAATGGGGTTGGTCTCCCAGAGGACCTTGACCTTGAGGGATCAGGCACACTGGGCCTCAGGATCGTCAGGAACCTCGTGGAGCAGATAGACGGGGAACTTGAAATAGAAAGGCCCGCAAGGTTCACAATAAAATTCACTGAGGTTGAGTACAGGAGGAGGTTCTAGTCTGGTCACGGCGTCACATTAAACCTTATTCTGCAGTGACATCAAAGTATCTAGGGCAATGTCCAGACATTAGTCCTCAGTGATAGCGGTTCCATAAAGGAGGTTTATCATGGCAAGAATTCTTGTTGTTGAGGACGAGGCCATAGTGGCCATGGGTATAACCCACAAACTTGAATCAATGGGTCACAGTGTTGTGGAGACAGTTTCAACAGGTAAGGACGCCATAATGGCGTGCAGGGTCCATGAACCGGACCTCGTCCTCATGGACATCGTCCTGAAGGGCGAAATGGATGGTATAGAGGCTGCAAGAAGGATCCGGGACCAGTTCAACATCCCGATAATATACCTGACAGCCTATGCCGATGAGGAGATGCTGACACGTGCAAAGGTCACAGAGCCCTACGGGTACATAGTGAAGCCCTTCAAGTCATCTGAACTCAACGCCAACATTGAGATGGCCATCTACCGGCACAGATCCGCAATGAGGGAGAGGGAGCTCATGAAGAAGCAGATAATCTCAGACTTCTATAACTTCATCCTCAACGCGATGCCCTCAACCGAGGCCGATGAGGATGCCATCAGGGAACTGCTATCAGGTATATTCAGGGACAGGATCACACAGGAACTCGCCCCCAGATTCAAGGCCCACATGGAGGAGTACCCGGACGATGACCTCCTCGAGGCCTACCTCGCCTGGGTCGCAGACGTATTTGAGGGCTTCACTGTGAGGGTGGGTTTCCTTGAGGACGAAGAGAACGTTTATGTTGAATTTGAGAACTGTCCCTGGCTTGAAGATGCCAGGAAGAACCCCGGCTTCTGTCTGAACTGTGAGGCCATCCTGAAGTTAAGTTTTGAATGGAGCGAACTCCCCGGTGACTTCAGGGCCATGGGGCAGATTGCAAGGGGAGATGACAGGTGCCTCTTCCGGTTTGGTGTTAAGTAATTTACCGTGATTCAGTGTTGAGCGTATCAGAGCAAGTATAAAGGGACGTCAGGGTTGAAGTTATGATGGTACATGCAGGGATGATACAATGAGGAGAACAGGTATTGCAAACCTGCCGCTTCACGGTGGCCATCCCCCTGCCTGGCTCATGAGGAGGATGATTGAACTCTCAGGGGCCATTGCAGAGGTTATAATTGAGGAGTACGGGACCTCAGAGTTCATATCAAGGATATCTGATCCCTTCTGGTTCCAGGCCTTTTCATGTGTAATAGGCTTTGACTGGCACTCATCAGGGACAACCACCACGACCTGCGGGGCGCTGAAGTCCGCCCTTGACCCTGAGGTTCACGGGATAATGGTTGCAGGTGGAAAGGGAAGGAAATCCCGCAGGACACCCTCCGAGCTCCAGGCTGCAGCTGAAATCTTCGACCTGGACGGTGAAGGGCTGGTATACGCAAGCAGGATATCCGCCAGGGTTGATGGTAACTGCATCCAGGACGGCTTCAACCTCTACCAGCACACATTCCTGGTTGACTCCGATGGTGAATGGGCCGTCGTCCAGCAGGGCCTTGACCCACATGGTGGCTACGCCCGGCGGTACCACTGGCTCGGCTCAGGGGTCGGGGAGTACGTCGAGTCACCCCACAGCGGCATATCCTCTGACAGGACCCTCAGTGAGGTCCTTGACATGACTTCACCCATCAGCAGGGGGGCCCGTGAGGCCAGCGTTGACCTGGTCTGTGATGGCCCGTCTCACATCCGCAGCTATTTAACTGGCCAGAGGACGCTCTTTGACTTCAATGTCCTGGACATGCCAGCCCACCATGAGGTTCTCCCGGTGGACCTCACAGAGAGGGACATGGCTGTACTGGAGATGGCCTATGAGATCCAGCCAGGGGACTATGAGGAACTCGTAATGCTCTCAGGGTTCGGGGCCAAAAAGGTGAGGGCCCTTGCCCTTGTCGCTGACCTCGTCCATGGGGAGAGGGCAAGCTGGAGGGACCCTGTCAAGTACAGCTACGCCCATGGCGGGAAGGATGGCTATCCATACCCTGTGGACAGGGAGACCTATGACTGTACAGTTGAATACCTCAGGTCCGCCGTTGAGGATGCTAAAATCGAGAAAAAGGAACGTCTAAAGGCTCTAGAATCCCTTGAGAGGTTTTTAAGCATAGATTAACTCTAATCTTTAATTAGGGCATGGGGATGTGTATATTTAAGTAAAGGAGTAAGTGTAATTTCTATTAATACGAAGGTTTATAAGTTCCAGGGATTATAGGATTATTGCATTTTTTGACTTACTGTTATTCACACATGGATGAAGCACACCATCGGAGAGGTGTTATCTTGGTTAAGAGAGTTCTAATGATTTCAAATATGTATCCCGGTGAGGAGAACAGATCATTCGGCAGTTTCATTAAGGTTCACGTAGATACTTTCAGGCGTTATACCGATCTTGAGCAGTTTGTTGTTGTAAACACGGACCAGAGGAAGGGATTGCCACGGCTCATATACAAGTATGGATCCCTTCTGCTAAGATCAATCTGGTGTTCACTTCGGAGAAAATTTGATGTCATCCACGCCCACTACGTCTTTCCAACGGGCTTCATAGGTCTCATATGTCACTGGTTAACGGGCAGACCACTTGTGATAACGGCCCATGGCAGTGACGTGTATAACCTTGCAAGCAAAAATAAGCGGGTCTTTCGAGTTTCAAGGTTTGTCCTCAGGAGGGCCTCTGCAGTTATTGCTGTCAGCAGGGATATAAGGGACGAACTTGTAGACGAATTCGGTGTTGATGAAGAGAAGATACATATCATTAACATGGGGGTTGATACCAGCATATTCAGACCGATGGATAAGGAAGAATGTCGCAGGAGGCTTGGCCTACCCCTAGATAAGAGGATAGTCCTCTTCGTGGGTAACATAATACCTCGTAAGGGGGTCCTCTACCTCATCGAATCCCTTGAACATGTTAAATTCGATGATGTCCAGTGCATAATACTCGGAGCCCCCGTCGATAGGGAATACTTTGACACCGTAAAGAACAGACTTAATGAAATCGATGCTGATGTGAGATTCTTTGATGCGGTGCCCTACAGTGAAGTGGCAGTATGGATGAACGCTGCAGATGTCTTTGTATTACCCTCCAATGAGGAGGCCTTTGGGCTTGTTGCACTGGAAGCCCTTGCATGCGGGACTCCAACCATTGCAACTGCTGTTGGTGGTCTGAAAGAATTTATAAGGGACTCTGAGACAGGTTACAGTGTACCGATAGGAGATGCACTTGCCATTGCCGATAAGATAAACCATGTGCTGGATCCTGAAAACAGGGCTGAAGTCGAATCTATAAGGGAGAAGGGGCTTCAGGTGGCTGATTCATTCAGTACCGTAAAACAGGTGAAGAGAATACTCAGGGTTTACCGGGATGTTGCATGAGCCGTCCATCTGTTTTCATATCCAGCTGGATCCGGACTCTATAATGGCTCATCCTTTATTTTCTTAAACTTTGGAGATCTGGTCAGGGTTCAATCATTTCTTTTTAGCGGTGGCTTCATTTCATCACCTTTTAGAATGGGAGCCACAGTGGCGGTTACCCTTAACAGTATCCGCAACCCCGATATAGTATTACATTTTGCCCTTATTACTTAAATAAGTAATACTAATCTTTTTTTAGAAATTATTAAATAATCTAGGCGACAACCACTGAACCGGTGATAGCTTGGATAATCATTACTTCCCATTCACAGCCATCGTTGGACAGGAACTCCTCAAGAAGGCCCTCATCCTCAACGCCATAAACCCATCAATAGGCGGCGTCCTGATCAGGGGCGATAAGGGGACAGGTAAATCAACTGCAGTGAGATCACTGAGGGATGTACTCCCTGATAGGAAAATGGTGGAGGGCTGCAGGTTCGGATGCGACCCTGATGGAGCAGAAATATGCATGGAGTGCCGCAGAAAACTTGAGGAACAGGGTAGCCTGCCATCAAGACAGGTCAGGATGGAGGTGGTCGACCTCCCTGTATCCGCAACCGAGGATATGGTTGTGGGTTCACTGGACATAAAGAGGGCCCTCAGGGATGGAATAAAGGCCCTTGAGCCAGGCATACTTGCACGTGCCAACGGCAACATCCTCTACATCGATGAGGTCAACCTCCTTGATGACTACATAGTGAACGTCCTCCTCGATGCAGCAGCCATGGGCGTGAATATCATTGAAAGGGAGGGCATATCCATCCAGCATCCATCAAGGTTCATACTTGCAGGTACAATGAACCCTGAGGAGGGTGATCTCAGACCCCAGATACTTGACAGATTCGGCCTCAGTGTTGATGTGGAGGCAATAAAGGACCCTGATGAAAGAATTGAAGTCATAAAGCGTGCAATGAAGTTCCAGGAGGATCCAGAGTCCTTCCACTCAAGGTTCCGGAGGAAACAGGAGGAGCTCAGGGAGAAAATCATCAGGGCACGGAGTTTACTTGAGATGGTCGAGTTGGATGATGAGACCCTGGGCCTCATAGTTGAGATAGCAGCAGCCCTTGGCATCAGGACCCACAGGGCCGATATCATAACTGCAAGGACCGCGAGGGCACTGGCGGCATTCAACGGCAGGAGGAGGGTCACAGGGGATGATGTGATGGAGGCTGCGCTCCTTGCCATGAAGCACAGACTTAGACAGCTACCATTCCAGAGGCAACAGGAACTCAGCCAGGAGATTATAGAGGACATCATGAATGGCGAATTCGAGGATGACTCAGAGATTGACAGGGAACGGAGGCTGAGGCGTGACCTGAAGATCCCTGACCTGAAGGGATCCCTCCAGGGTCAGAGCAGTTCAACGGTAACCGGGAGGAGGGGTAAGTATGTCCGCGCCCGGGAGAACCCTGAACCATCCAGCGTGGCCGTTGATGCAACCCTGAGGAAGGCTGCTTCAGCTGGAACCGGAACCATAGAACCCGAACACCTCATGGAGAAGGTTCGGATCGGGAAATCCAGGGCACTCTACATAATCGTCCTTGACACCTCGTCATCAATGAGACTTGAGAGGAAGATAAAATTTGCAAAGACGGTCTCATGGCTGCTCCTGAGGGACTCCTATGAAAAGAGGAACAGGATAGCCCTCATAGCCTTCAGGGGATATGAGGCAAACCTGGTGGTTGAGCCCACATCGAATCTTGAGACCGTTGAGGAGGCCCTTGAGGGTCTCAGGTCAGGCGGGAGGACACCCCTCACACCGGCACTCAGACTGGCAGCTGAGGTTGCATCATCATCCAGCGATGAGGCATGCACAGCCGTTGTAATATCAGACGGCCGCTGCAACGTATTCATCAACTCCAACCTCGAGGAGGACATGAATATGCTTGAAACTGAACTGAGGAACCTGAACCTTTTATTCGTTAATGCAGAACCCGAGAAGAGGAGCCTGGGTATACTTGAGGACATGGCGTCACGCTTTGGCTCTGAAATCTTCTACCTTGATGATATACTGATCTAGGACTTTGGGAGTTTATGAAAAAACATGACACGCATGGAGGTGTGATTGTTGTTTAGATTCAGAGATTTCACAACAGCTGATCTGGCCTTCACGGGCCTCATAATAGCCCTGATGTACATCGTTCAGACGGTGACCATCCTTGGTGTTGCAGCCATAACACCTGTGGATGCATTCAAGTCGATTGCATCCGCCTTCTTTGTCTGCATCGTCATAAGCGTTGGACTTGCAAAGGTGGGAAAGATAGGCACCTTCACCCTGATAGGCCTTGTTAACGGGATAATCTGTGGACTCATAATGCCCGCATTCCTTCCCCTACTACCCGCGACCTTCCTGGGAGGCCTTGCAGCGGATGCCGCCGTCGGGTTGAAATACGGCGTCTACTCTTCAAGGAATTCCCTTCTAGTGGGCTGTGGTGTTGATAAGTTCATCGAGACCCTCGTCATCCTCACGGTTCCCTTCCTCTTCGGGTTCTCCAGCTTCATGCTGGCACCGGCACTGATAATCATATCTGCCATAACAGTATCTGTCCTTGGAATGCTGGGTGCCCTTGTGGGTTACGGTATCATAAATGAGCTCAGAAGGGCCGGCGCCCTGGATTAATGTCTCATGGAGGTCTTTCATTGGACCTTAAGGCCGTGTTCTCACCATTCACATCAACCCCTGAGGGGTTCCTTGTGGAGGTAAACCCCCTCTCAAAGCTCACTGTGGTGGTATCCGCCACGCTACTGTCTACATTCATATCAGACCTGACTCTCCTGATAATCATGGGAGTCATTTTCACGGCACTGATAGCCCATTCAGGGTCCCTGAGGTTTGCAGCACCCTTCCTCTCATTCATCATCCTTTTCTGGCTGGTTTCCCTTGCCATTATCATGGTGCTCTCAGGTAACCCACACACCATGGGATTTCTGAGCCTCTTCTTCGCCCGTTTCTTCATAATATCAGCGGCAGGACTATCCTTTGCATTCACTACCGAGCCTCAGAAGCTTGCAGAGTCCCTCAGATCCGTCAGAATCCCCGGGGAGATAGTTTTCACACTCACAGTCGCCCTCAGATACATACCGGCCCTTGCAGTGGAGGCCTCCTCCATATGGGACTCCCTCAAACTCAGGACCAGTCTTTCAGGATCTTCCATCATCAGGAGGCCTTCCCTCCTCTACAGGGGACTCATAATACCCATGATAATAAGGACTGTGAAGATTTCAGATGAGGTGGCCATCGCTGCAGAGACCAGGGGCTTTAACCCTCGTGAAGGTCCCGTAGGGAGTCTCATGTTAAGCGGGAGGGATATCACCTTTTTAGCATTCTTCACTGTTATCTTCGCATCCCTCGTGATAATGGATGGGGCGGTGGTCTGATTGGACGCAATCCTCCTTGATGGTGTGAGCTACCGGTACCCCAATCAGGAGCGGCTGGCCCTCAGGGACGTCAGCTTAAGGGTTAAAAGGGGTGAATCGGTCTTCATCACAGGAAGAAGTGGGAGTGGAAAATCAACCCTTGCAAGGGCAGTAACTGCGGTGATACCCTCCATGATGGGAGGGGAGATGGATGGAACAGTCAGGGTGATGGGCAGGGACACAGACTCCCTCACCCCCGGGGACCTTGCAGCGGATGTTGGATACGTCTTCCAGAATCCTGAGTCCCAGTTCTTCACATTGAATGTTAATTCGGAGGTATCCCTGGGGCCAGATACCCTCCAGCTGGATAAACGTGAGGAACGCGTGGAGGATGCGCTCCGGAGGGTTGGTATGGAGCATAAGAGGCATGAAAGCGTTTTCAACCTCTCAGAGGGTGAGAAGCAGAGGGTTGCAATAGCATCACAGCTCTCCATGTCCCCTGAAATCCTCCTCATGGATGAGCCAACATCCAACCTGGATCAGGGATCCACCGATGACCTTTTCAGCATCCTCAAAAACCTTAGGGATAAAACACTGATCCTGATTGACCACAGAACTTACAGGGTCCCTGAGGTCTTTGACAGGGTCGTGGTGATGGATGAGGGCATGATCGTTGAGGAGACAGACACTGATAACCTCCTGGACCCTGAATTCAGGGAAAGGTACGGTCTGAGGTCTCCATCTCCAGGTTTCAATCAGAGGTCCTGTGGAGGGCGCGGTCTGAGGCCTTTCTTTCAGGTTTCCACCCATCCTGAAACGAAACAGGACCCTGTACTGAGGGTAATGAACATCTCCCACACCCAGGGAGACTTCAGGCTCGATGGTGTTAACCTGGATCTCTGGAGGGGCGAGGTCCTGGGATTGACTGGCCCGAATGGCTCTGGAAAGACGACCCTTGCAAGGCTGATTGTGGGACTCATAGAGCCGGAGATGGGTGAGATCAGGGTTGAGGGCACCGCCGGTCTTGTGATGCAGGACCCGGACCATCAGCTGTTCATGGATACTGTGAAGAGGGAGATAACCTTCGGTCTGGATGATTATTCTGATGGGGATGTTGAGGACCTCCTTGAGACCATGAAGCTCCATCAGCTGATGGAGAGACACCCCCATTCACTCAGCGGCGGTGAAAAGCAGAGAACACTCATATCCGTTTATCTCTTCAGAAAACCAGATCTCATAATAATGGATGAGCCAACGACGGGCATGGACCTTGATAACATGAAAAGACTTGCAGGGTGGATAGGTAAACTGAAGGGAATGGGGGTGGCCATGATTCTGATCTCCCATGACCTGGAGTTCCTTCAGATGGTTGCAGACCGGACGATCATGATGGATAACGGTGCCCTGGTCCTCCCGGATCATGAAGTAGCGGGCGCTGATTCAGTATCAACATGTTTGAGGTGACTGATAATGAAGAAAGTGGTATTCACTGTGGTGATGGGTGGTGGTTACTTATGAAGAGGATACTTGCTGTTACCACCATGAACAACACGGCCTCACTGAAGGAGGCGCTGACCAGGATAAGGGAGGAACATGGGGACATTGTAAGCATAACTAAGGTCTACCTTGAGAAATATGAGGACCCCCGCGTCCCCATGGACGACGTGGCTGAATACATCGATGAATCCGACATAATACTCGTGGATATAAGGGGTAACGAGAGGATAGGGAGGGAACTCCCGGGCATCCTCAGGGACAGGGATAAGACAGTCATATCCCTGGTGTGGGGGAGCAACCACATACTTTCCCTGACATCCATGGGCAAACTTGATCTTGGTGAACTCGTTGCAGCGGCACCTGGAAGGATAGATTCACTTGTAAGGGAGAGGGACCTTGAAGCCATACTCGAACTGCATGGGTCAGATGAGATCAGGGATGACCTCAAGAGATGGTTCCAGGCCATGGACTACTATGGGGCCGGCGACCCCGACAACCTCATGAACCTGATACTCTTCCTCCTGGACAGCTACACAGACCTGGAGGTTCCCTTCGAGGACCCGGTGGAGATGCCGCCCTACGGGCTCTACCTCCCCTTCAGGGGATTCTACAGGGACCTGGAGTCCTACAGGCGGGCTTCAAACTTCAACCCGGAGCTCCCAACAGTTGGCATGCTCTTCTATTCAGGGATGCACTTCGATGACACGAGACCCCTGGTTGAGGAACTCTACAGTCGCCTCCATGGAAATGTGAACTGCACCGTGGTCTTCTCGGACGTCGAGAACAACCTGAGGGCCATCGAGGAGTACATGGGGGACGTGGACCTCTTTGTCAACATGCAGTACTTCCAGCTGAACCGGGGCCCCCTGGGCGGCGACCCTGAGGCCACAAGGAGGCTCCTGAGGAGGATAGGCGCCCCATACCTCATCTGCCTGAGGGGCTATGAGACAGACCTCGACGAATGGGAGGCAGGTGGTGATGGCCTCAACCCGATGGAGATAGTTCTTGGCATAACACTCCCTGAACTTGACGGAGGCTTTGAACCGGTATTCACGGCGGGTATGAGGACTCTCAATGACCCCGACCTGGGGGAGGTGAGGGTTGTTGACGTGGTGCCAGAGCGCATGGACAGATTCGCTGCAAGGATACTCAACTGGCTGAAGCTGAGGACAATGGAGAACCATGAGAAGAGGATAGGGATAATCCTCTATGACTACCCTCCGGGGGAGGCCAACCTTGGAAACGCGGGCTACCTTGACGTATTTGAAAGCCTGGAGGTTTTCCTCAGGAGGCTGAGGGAGAGGGGATACAGTGTGAGGATACCTGATGAACCCATCAAGGATATTCTCATGAGGGAGGGACTCATCAACAGTCCATCCTACCATGAATATGGCGGCCAGAGGATCCCCCTCAGTGATTACCTGGAATTTTTCAGTCGTCTGCCAGAGAGGATCCAGGATGATGTGAGGGCAAGGTGGGGCGAACCACCGGGGGAGCTGATGGTTGATGGTGATGACATCATCATCCCGGTGACTGAACTGGGCTCGGTCTACCTGTGCATACAGCCCTCCCGCGGGATCATGGAGACCGACAGCTACCATAGCAGGGATAATCCACCCCACCACCAGTACCTGGCCTTCTACGCCTACCTCAATTCACTGGGACTTGACGCCATCATCCACTTCGGGATGCACGGGACCCTTGAGTTTCTGCCCGGAAGGGAGACCGCCCTGGGGGCTGAATGCTACCCTGACCTGCTCCTGGGGGAGCTCCCCAACATATACCTTTACTGGGCAGGTAACACCTCAGAGTCGACCATAGCAAGAAGAAGAACCTACGCCCTCCCGGTGGCACATGCGTCACCACCTGTGAGGCAGTCTGACCTCTACGGTGACTACCTGGTACTGGAAGAACTCATCGACCAGTGGCATGGGGACCCTGATGATGGGTTGAGGGATGAAATAATTGAGAGGGCCTCACAGCTTAACCTGAGGGGGGATATCCCTGAGATTGAGTCTGAACTCTTCAGGATGAAAAGGCGACTGATACCAAGGGGCCTTCACATAATGGACTCAGAGTGGGACCCCAATGACATGGTCAGCTACCTCCTCGGTGTACTCAGATTTGACAGGGAATACCCCTCCATCCATTCAATGGTGGCAGAGAAGCTTGGACTGGATTACAGGGGTTCAATGGATACAGCCACAGGATGGGAGATTGAGAGGCACGCGGCTGAGGCTTTGAAGAGGATACTAACAGGGAAGTCAGTGGATCTTCCCCCTGAATACGTTGAATGGGTGCGTAGCTTATCTGAGCGTTGTGACTTCAGGGGTGAAAGCAGGGGCCTCCTTGAGGCACTTGAGGGAAGGTATGTGAACCCCTCCAGGGGCGGAGACCCAATCAGGGACCCTGAGGTATACCCGACAGGCTACTCCATGCACGCCTTTGACCCCATGAAGATACCGGCACCCCTGGCCGAATCAAGGGGCAGGCTTGCAGCCAGAAAACTCCTTGAGGACTACCTGGAGGAAAATGGGAGGTACCCCGAGACCGTTGCAGTGGTTCTATGGGGATTCGAAACCCTTAAAACAGGTGGAGATACCATTTCAATGATCCTGGAACTCCTGGGGGTGCGCATAAACAGGAAGTATGGTCCATGGGCAAAGAACATAGATGTCATACCCCTCAATGAGCTTGGAAGACCCAGGGTTGATGTCCTGGTGAACATCTGCGGCATATTCAGGGACACACTCGGATCCCAGATTGAGATACTTAACAGGGCCTTCAAAACTGTTGCAGGTCTTGACGAGGACCCTGAGGATAATTACATCCTGAAACACAACCTTGAGGATGGAGAGGTGAAGGTCCCCCCGAGGATATTCGGACCTGGACCAGCGGAGTATGCCAGCAGCATCCCTGATATCATAGGAGGTGGTGCCTGGGATCAGGAGGATGAACTGGCAGCAGCCTACCTGGGGGAGATGTGTTACGCCTATCTCCCGGATTCTGTGAGAGAGGCACCGGATGAATTCAGGAGGAACCTCCAGAGGGTTGAGCTCGTGGCCCAGGAGAGGGATAACGTGGAGTATGAGGTGACAGACCTTGACCATTACTATGAATTCATGGGCGGCCTCACCTCCTCGGTGCGGAGCCTGGGGGGTTCCTGCAGCGTCAGGGTCGTGGATTCAACTGAGGATGAAATCTACGTTGAGGGCCTTGATGAGGTTATAGGGAGGGCTGCAAGGTGCAGAATCCTCAATCCGGTCTGGCTGGATGGGATGCTCGCCCATGACCACCATGGTGCCAAGAACATCAAGGACCGGGTGGAACACCTCCTGGGATTCTCTGCAACGACCGGTGCAGTGGATAACTGGGTCTATGATGATGTTGCAGAAACCCTGATCCTTGATGATGAGATGAGGAGGAGGATCTCAGAGAACAACCCCTATGCGGCTGTGAGGATGGGTGAGATACTCCTTGAAACAGCTGAGAGGGGTTACTGGGATGCCCCCGATGAGACCCTTAACAGGATCAGGGAGGTTCTTCTTGGCCTTGAATATGAGCTTGAATAGGAAGTTTGGTAGCTCCGCATTGTTAGCCTGGATTGAAATTATACGGTTGTAGCAGAATATGGACCCGGAAAGGATATCCTGCACAGAAACCGGCCCCACTGCACACATAATCAACCACAATGGTTTACAGATATACATTCAACTTTTTTCTTTCAATAAAAAAATTAATATAATAGAAAAAATAATATAATATCCATGCCATCTGCCCTTGTCGTTGAGGACGAGGCTGTAACCTCCCTTGAACTTTCAAGGCTCCTGGAATCCTGGGGGTATGAGACTGTCACTGTAAGGACCGGGGAGGATGCCATTGAAACCGCGCTGAGGATGAAACCCGACGTCATCCTCATGGACATAGTACTCCCCTCAGATGTGGATGGAGTCACAGCAGCAAGGGCCATAAAGAAGGAGATGGACATCCCCCTGATTTTCATAACAGCCTACTCCAGCAGGGAGGTATTTGAGAGGGCAGCCGGGGTCGAACCTGAGGCATACCTCCTCAAGCCCTTCAACTCCCGGGAACTTGGATACGCAATGGAACTTGCAATCTACAAGAACCGGATCCAGAACCTGCTCTCACATACCAGCAGGAGGTACCAGCAGATACTGGAAACCACAGGTGAGGGTGTCTGTGTATTCAATGCCGATGGAAGCATCCAGTACTGCAATGAGAGGATGGCTGACCTCCTCTCCATGAGAAGGGAGGATGTTATCGGGAGGAAGATATTTGATTTTATACATCCCACTGACAGGGAGACCATGGAGCGAATCCTTGATTCATGCAGAAGGGGATCATCGGGTGAACATGAACTCCGCTTCAGGACGGATGACGGGACAAGGTGGGTCATACTCTCAGGTCACCCCCTCATTGAATCCTCCGGCTTCAGGGGAGGATTCTGCATGTTCAGGGATATAACGCCCCAGAAGATGCTTGAGAGGATGCTGAGGAGGAACAACAGCTGCCTCAGACTTCTAAGCAGAATCAACCGCCAGGCAGCCATCTCAGCCACCCCTCAGGAATTGATGGAAGGGGTTTCCAGGATCCTGATGGAGGCCGGATACTCCGGTGCATCCTTCAGGGAATCTGATGGAACCGTGATTGCAGGGGAGGGTGAAAAAAGAGTATCACCACTCCAACCAGGCATCATCGCAGGGAAGGATACCTCAACTGCCGTCATTGAACTTGAAGATTGCAGCAAACCCCTTTACCTTGTGGTCTCAGCCCCTAGGATGATTGACGATGAGGAGCTGGGCTTCCTCAGGGAGATAGCATCCAGCACAGCCGGTGCCCTCAGGAGGATGGAATCAGAGCGGAGGATGAATGATATTTCCTCAAGGTACCGGGAACTCTTTGAGAATGCAGGGGATGCAATATTCCTGATTAGGGACTTCAGGATAATAGAATGCAACAGCAGGGCCCTTGAACTCTTCGGGGGAGATGAGGAAGACATACTGGGCAGAAAACCATGGGAGCTATCACCTGAGTACCAGCAACATGGTAAGTCCTCAGAAATTGCCCGGAAACTTATTGAGAGGGCAATGAATGGCGAAAAATGCGAGTTCACATGGATCCACAGAAAGATCAGCGGTGAGACATTCCCGACAAGGGTGGTCCTCAGCAGATCAGGTGACATTGTGATGGGCATTGTCAGGGACATGACTGAACTCTACAGGGCCCACAGGAAGTTAAAGGAGGAGCACAGAAAGTTCAAGGACCTCCTGGAGTCCATACCCGACCCTACCTTCGCCCTGGATACCCGTGGAAGGGTGATAGCCTGGAACCGTGAGATTGAGAGACTCACAGGCGTGAAAAAGAAGGAGATCCTTGGGAGGGGTAACAGGGTCTACGCAGTTCCATTCTATGGCAGGAGGACCCCGGGGCTCCTTGAATTCCTGCTGAACCCTGGAAAGGCCCCTTCAAGGTACCGCAACATCAGCAGGGAGGGTAATGCAATCTATGCAGAGGTCCATGTTGAGCACATGGGCAGGCACTTCCAGCTCAAGGCATCCCCGATCTGTGATGCGGAGGATAGAACCGTGGGGGCCATAGAGATACTGAGGGACGTCACAGATTACATTGAAACCAAGAAGAAACTCAGAAGATCAAAGAACCGTTACAGGGCAATATTTGAGAACAGGGCCACCCCCACAGCCATCACAGACAGGGAGTGGAACATCACAGGGACAAACAGGGTCTTCAGGGAACTCTTCGGTGTTGATGAGGGCTTCAATTTAAGGGACCTGGTGGACCAGGATGAACTTCAGAAACTTGAGGAACTCCGGGACTCCCAGAGGGCGCTGATAAGGATGAAGGGGGTCAGGGGGAACCTCCATGTCATGGTCCACAGGGGTGATCTTCCAGATTCAGGTCAGATGATTCTGAGCTTCAATGACATAACAAAACTCAGGGAGTCCCAGAGGAAACTGAGGGATGAAGTCCGTGTTAGAAGGGTCCTCAGTGAAATCTACCCACAAGCGGTCTCAACTGATAATCTGGGGGAATTCACAGAGTACATACTCGATGCTACATGCAAACTTACAGGCGCAGATGGAGGAATCATAAGACTGAGAAATGGGGAGACAATCACCATCACAGAAAAGCTGGAACCCACTGAAGAGGTTCCAGACCTTGAGGGACTCTCAGAGGATGGTAAAATGATCCGCATAACCTCCTCCTCTGCAGATATGAGCTCAGAGTTCATACTCAGGGGCACCAGCTTCAGCAAAGCGGATCTCAGGGCTGTCAGGCACATCTCACAGTACTATATGCTGGCTGTAAAGCAGATCAGCTACAGGAGGAGGATGAATGAGCACTGGAACCACCTCAGGCTCATAAATATCATACTCAAACTGGCCGATACAGAAGACCCTGAATTATTCCTCAAGGGAGTCCTTGATTTCATAATCAGATGCCCTGAATTCAATGGGGGATCAGCATACCTTGACCCAGATTTAAAGGTTGAGAGGGGATTGAAGCCTCCAGACAGCATTCCAGATACAGAAGGTGTCAGGGTGGATGGAGAAATCATTGAGATACCTCTGAGTGTGGATGGGGCTGTAAGGGGTGTCTTAAGGCTCCAAGCAGCATACAGTGACGTTAAAGAAAAAACTGAGTTCCTGGAGGTACTTGGAGGGGAAATATCCGATGGTCTGCAGAGGATAACCATGCGAAATCAGCTCAGGGAATCCCTCCGTGAGAAGGAGGTTCTCCTGAGGGAGATACACCACCGGGTCAAGAACAACCTCCAGATAGTGGCAAGCCTGCTGTCCCTCCAGACAGCATACACAGACAACCAGGAGACCCTCAATGTCCTCAGGGATAGTCAGATGAGGGGCAGGGCCATGGCAGTTGCCCATGAGAAGATATACAGATCAAGCAGCCTCTCCATGATAAACGTTGGAGAATACCTCAGGGCAATTGCAGAGGAGATGACCACCCTGCAGTCCACCGGTGGGCTCCTTGTGGATCTCGATGTCCACTACGATGATATAATGTCCGGGATGGACAGGTGCATCCCCCTGGGCCTGATAACCAATGAGATAATCTCCAATTCAATCAAACACGCCTTCACAGGGGACAGAGGCAGGATAGTGATCTCGCTCAAGAGGGAGGATGATCTTGGTATCCTTGAAATATCAGATAACGGCAGGGGGCTTCCTGAGGACTTCAACATTGATGAACTGGAATCACTCGGAATGCAGCTTGTATCAAACCTTGTGATGCAGATTGGGGGTGAACTGGAATATGGAAACAGGGATGGCGCATTCTTCAGGATCACGTTCCCACTTGAATGAACTATTCCACCCTTCCAGCGCCCCTGAGCATGAGGGACCTTTCTATCCTGGCTATGAAGTACTTCATCCTGATGATCTTATCCGGGCTTGTGGATATACCGTCAACACCCATCTCAACAAGTCTCCTGACTAGCATGTAACTGGTTGCAGCGTATCCAGCGGCGTAGACATTCACACCACCCTCATGACAGGCGCCTATAACATCTTCCACCAGTCCAAGCACTGCAGGGTGTGAGAGGTTAAAGAGGCCGGCCACGCGGGTGCTTCTGCGGTCAACTGCAAGGCTGCACATTGTGAGGTCACTCATGCCAATGGATATGAAATCTGCGCCAGCATCAAGGAGTTCATCAATCTGGAGGGCCACCGATGGTGTCTCCACTGATGCCCCGACCATTATATCCCTGTGGGGCGTGATTCCTGACTCCTCCAGGAGTTCAACTGCAGTCACGTACTCCTTCACGTCCCTGAGAAATGGGAACTTAAGCTGGAGGTTCCTGTAACCAGAATCCAGGAGGTTCCCCAGGGCCTCGAATTCAGCCATCAGGATTTCAGGTTCCATCAGGTCCCTTGTTATAGCCCTCATTCCAAGGAACGGGTTCCTCTCACAGGCTTCGAATGAGCCCCTTAGATTTGTGAGCTCATCAGCGGGGATATCAAAGGTCCTGAATATGACGGGTTTCGGGTGAAAGGCCTCAAGTATCTCCCTGAGCCCCTTCTCAAGAACCCCTGCCAGTTTTCCCTCTCTCAGGAGGAAGTGGGGGTGTTTCCCTGTCTCTATCACCATATTTTCTATCCTTACTGAGCCGACACCGTCTGCAAATTCAGCCACCTTTGGTGCCAGCCAGGGAAAGTTGAGGTTTACCATGACATCGGTGGCTGTCTCATGGAAACCGGGGGTATCCTCAGCCTTCACCCAGTCCATCACCCCGCGGTAGATCCCCCCTGTTTTTCCATCAACAGTTACTATCATACCTTCACGGAGGACCTCAGTGGCAACCTCTGTTCCAAGGACACAGGGTATGCCAAGCTCCCGGAGGGTTATCGCGGCGTGACTTGTGAGGCCGCCGTAGTTTGCTATGACAGCGCCTGCCCTCCGGATCTCCGGTAGCATGTCCCGGGATATCTTCCTGAAAACAGCCACCTCTCCCCATTCAAGGTTCCTCGCGTCCTCGAGGTTCCTTATTATGCGGACCCTTCCACTGCTCCTGCCTGCACCCGCACCAATACCCCTCAGAATCTGCATGAATATATATCTGTTTTATCACAGTAAAATAATCTTTTCAGTATGGTGAGGTTTCTTCTACTTTTTTGTTCACGTGAGCGCTGACATCTTTGCATGGCAAAGGGTTTCCTCTGATTTTTTCAGAGTGGATTCCTGGATTGATTACTGCCTGATGAGGAATGAGGTATGACCACGTGTGCTCTGTTGACATGTATGTTGTCTCCCTTCTGCTGCAGAAATCCCTTTCAGTATTTAAGTGTTTCGGTTTTTTGGTGTGTTTGTGTTGTTTTTCTGGTCTTTTTGGGTCTGTGTTTTGTTTTTTTGTTCTTTTTTGTGTTTGTTTGAGTACCTCGAGTCTTTTCTGAGTCTGTGTGTCTTTGTGGTGATTTTGTTTGTGTTTCTGGGTTTGTTGGTGGTGCTTGAACTTGTCGTATATAGTGAGGAGAAACAATTCTATCCGAGGTGATTTTATGTGTAATGAAATGGATAATGGTAGAATATATATTATTACGAGGCACCAGAGTACTGTGCACTGGATACTGGCTAAACTGAATGGTAAGGGCCTTGACCGGGACGTCTTCGTGACTGGTCATCTTAGTAATGAGATGATGCTGAGGATGAGAAAAGGTGATATTGTTTACGGTATTCTCCCTATCCACCTGATCCGGAGGTTACTCCGTAAGGGTGTTGAGTACTTCCATGTGGTTCTCCCTCATGTCCCGTATGAGCTTCGTGGTAAGGAGCTGACTCTGAAACAGGTTAAGGAGTTTGGTGGTCAGATCTGGAAGATTGATGATATTAAATGTTTTAAGGTTTGATGAATAATGGTTCGAATTAATGGATTACCTCTTTTTGGAGTCATCGGTGTTATGGGATTATTTATGGTTGATGAAGCTTTTGTTGATGTTTTTTGAGTAGGTGGAGCTGTTAAAGATGGTAGATTTAGAAAGACAGAATAAGTTACCGGACGGGTTTATGTCATGTCAGATATTGATGATGAAACGGCTGATGTACTGGTGGAGCTAGTTAATGAGTATGAATATGAACACCTGCTTGATAAGGAATCAGTTAATGATGGATGGAAACGTTTCACTGAGGCATTCTATGATGATAATAAGGAGATGCTGTGTGATACGGCATTTAATTATGTTATAGATGGTATGCCCGATGATGGGATTAGAGAGGTTTTTAGTAGGACCTACCTGGATAACAGGGAGTACATTATTTCATCCTTCAGGTATGATGAAGACTTTATTGCATATTTTGATGCAGATTATATGGATCTTGATCTGAGTAACGTGGATTTAGGGGATTTTGATCCTCTAATGGTCAGGTCATGGTTTATTGATATGTTGCTACCTGTTGCACTGTATATCACTGAGGTCATGGTTGATTTTTCTTATGATCTGGAGTCGTATTGTAGCGTCTACACCTTTACGGTTGAGGACGGTGAGATTGTTGATGTGGAGTTCAATGAACGGTTTATTGATGGTGAAGGTATGATGGACCTATCAGAGCACAGCCTCTTGGAGAAACTGGATGAAATAAAGAACCCCTTCGACATGAACAGGAGAATGAGAAAGATCTGCAGCACAGATGTGGGGCGGGAAGAGGCACTCAGAATGTCTTATTTCTTTGATTGTGTTGATTGTGAGGTCAAAGTGGATATCCTGAAGTACACCTTTGATTTCCTCTGCCGGCTGGCACCCGATGAGACAGCCTCATATTACATATCAAAGGCAAGAGATCACATGTTTGAGATTTACCAGATAGAATGATTCTCTGACGCGGAAAAAACGCAGATAGATGGATTTATTACAGAATAAGAAGTGGTTGCCAGCATATTCAGGATCTCTAAATTAGATCATCATGATCCCGGTGAAAAGCCTCTCATTCAGATTTTCTGGAGGATCTGGCTTCAATGAAACTTAAAATATACTCTGAATAGAGGTCGAAGTCTTCAAGGCGGTTTGCAAGGACCTCTGCAATTATGGCAGGGTCAACATCCGTATACATGTGGACAAGAATGTTTCTCAGACCAGCAGCTTCAGAGAATCGCTCTGCAAATTCATGTGGAAGTATTCTGTGCTTTTCAAGGATCTCAATGATGTCTCTGTAGGTCTCGGGCTTTTCAAGATCCTCCATTGAGATAATAATCTCCCCAGTATCCAGAGCAGATTCAATGGCAAGCTGGAGGTTTCTCTCAATTGCAGATCTCAGGAGGTAGTCCTCTGAAAGTTCTCTTTCTGATGCCCTGTGTTCTTTAAGGAACTCAACATAGGAGTTCATGATCTTTATTCTATTAGCGACCCTCTCAATATCATTCATGGCTGTCATCTCTCCTTTCAATGTACCTGGATACCCATCTCCTGTCATAGTATCTTCTATCCAGGTACCTTGAGAGTATGTAGTGTTCAAAGTCAACCTTCACGGACTTATTTTCAATTAAAGGCTTTCTAGACTTTATTATTTCATAATTAAGATTTACAGGAGCATCATTCATTATTACAAGGTCAATCCTGTCAGATTTGAGCAGAGATGTAAGTTCTGATATTAATTCAAGTTTCACCTTGGACCTTTCAACCCTATCCAGATCATCATCAAGGAGTACTCCGATGTCAATGTCACTTAGAGGTCCTCCCCTTTCAGATGCCATCGAACCGAAGAGGTAAGCCATCTTAACCTGAGCCTTATCTTTAAAGTAGCGCCTCAGCATCTCCATGACATCTTTCATGTGATTCCATATAAGGTCGATGCCATATACAATTTTCGTCGTGAGCACCTAGATAGACTCTGCACCTGCAGTAATCGGATGTTGATATGGCTGTTAATTAGAATAAATGATATAGCTCTTTATTCTCTATTTAAAAGGTTGTTCGTGGAGAAATGCAAATCTCTGTATCTGCATTCATTTACTGAAAAAGTAGAACTGGAGGATTCAGTAGTCAATGTAGTCAAAGCGGCTCTCAAGTATCATAACGATTGCAAAGCCAGTGATGGCTATTACAGCCGATATTATGATTGAGGAGGTATCAACCATTGATATCTTGTTGTAGGGCAGCCTGAGGGTACCTATCATGAGCCCCACAAGGAATGACATGGTGATGGCCTCATGGTTCCTGAGGAGGTAGTCGAGGACCCTCGAGAAGCTCATTATACCTATGGCCGCACCTGCAATGAAGGTCACAATTTCAACTATGGCCAGCCTGTTAAGAACCCCGAGCATGTACTCGTACTGGTTCAGGAGAAGGAGAAGGAAGGCTCCTGATATACCTGGCAGTATCATGGCGCATATCGCCACAAAACCTGATATGAAGATCACTGGCAGGGTATGGTTTGCCTGTATAGGGTTAAGGCCCACAAAGAGGTAAGCAAATATCAAGCCTGCTCCACCGGCTGCAAGATTCTTAACTGAAAGGCCATTGATCTTCTGGTAGACTATGTATGCCGATGCAAGTATGAGACCTGAGAAGAAGGCGTAGGTGTATGCGACGTAGTTTGTTATGAAGAAGAGTATGACCTTGGACAGCGTCAGCATGGCGAATGCTATACCTATAAGGAGTGGTATGAAGAGTTCAAAGTCAACCTCATCCCTCATGGATTCCCGGGCACCTGCAAGGTCACCCCTGAGGAGTGGCTTTATGAATCCAAATTTTATGCTGCTTATCGCATGCACCAGCCTCTCATATATACCTGTTATGAGTGCTATGGTCCCTCCTGAGACCCCGGGCATCACATCCGCGCTTCCCATGAAAAGTCCGCGAAGGAATATTGCCAGAAAACTCCTGAATTTTTCATAGTAATCCATCAGAATCCTCCATCCCTGGAATTGAAGAAGATATTTATGACCTTAAAGCATATAAAGATGTGGTATTTCAGTAGTCAGACCTAGTCACCAGACCTCTGAGGAGTGCTTCCTCAGAACCTCGACTATACGGTTCACCTTACCATCACCCAGCATGAGACGGCTTCTTGATACGTGGTCGGGGATCTGGCAGGGCTTCATTATCCGGCAGTATTCGTCATCCTCGATGATGGTGCAGGAGCTGTTGATGAATGCCACAATTGCATTTACCCATGAGACGTAGATGTCCTCTGATTCAAGGAACTCCTTGAGTGTGGCGGCATTTCTCTTTGCCTGGATGGATGGTGATCTTATCTCCTCCTTCCTGAGGTCATCATCCAGGAACCAGCGGTCACCCCTCACTATATAGTTTCCTGAGTAGGATTTTGTCTCGATCACATAGACCCCTGTGGGCCCCACAACAACGTGATCGATGTTTCCCTGGGCACCTGGAAGGTGAACGTCGTTGAAGATGTGATATCCCTGGGGGAGCCTTCTGAGACAGCTGGCCACTATGAGTTCACCCACATAACCTTTTGTCCAGCCCATACCCCTCATTTCACCCATCCTCATGATTGCAAGGGACAGTAACATGATGGTAGGTCCGGCCAGGACCAGAATTACGGCCCATTTAAGGCCCGTGATTAGAAATAGTATGCCTGAGGCGAAGGTGATGGCAGCCAGAGGGAGGGCCCAGTGCCCCATACCCGAGAGCCTCCAGTACCTCTCAGCCTTCTTCTGGGTGTGGGTCCTCTTAAAGGATTCTGGAACACTCTTTGTCAGGTTACGGTACTCGTTGAGGCTGTTAACGTAGAGTAGAAGTGACCCGCACTCGTCGCACATGTAGAATACCCAGAATTCCTCTTCAGAGTTGATCTGCCAGTAGTGGTTACAGTTCTCACATATGAGGTAGGCCATGATATCACTTAAAGACGATTTCCATTCTTAGTTATCGGAGGAGTTCATTATATCTTTTTCCTTGAGGGCGGTTTTGTGATTACATAACAATATGCTTGATGCATGATAAAGGCGCAGGTTCTAAGGGTGATACTGGTCATGAAATCTGGGTGAAGAGGGTTTCTGTTTAATCCTCTGGTTCATGCAGTGGTAGTGTACCTGGATAGATCTTTATGTAATCTTCAGAGTGAGAACATTACTTAGAACATTCCGATATACTGATCTTTATGTAATCCTATGAGGGTACCCAACCGTATATTGGCTCCATGTAGAATCTGGCCTTTATTTTTTCCTGCGACTATTGCCATCCCATGATTTTGTTTCTCTTTAGCAATCCTGCAGTCATCCTTTAAACCTGGTTTTGCATCAGAACTGAAGAGCAGAAGGGAAAACGGCCCCAGATTCTAAAGTTTTATAAGTGCCGGAGACCAAGTTTATGTAAGGGGTGTAATCTTATGGTTGGAAGGAGACCCGGAGGAGGACTTAAAGACACGAAACCCGTTGTTGTCAGACTCTACCCTGATGAAATAGAGGCCCTTAAAAGCAGAGTCCCGGCAAATACAAGCATGAGTGCCTACATCCGCAGGATAATTCTCAATCACCTGGAAGATGATTAACAACTATTTTTTAATTAGTAATATCATAATTTTATCCATCATTTAATTTTTATCTGGAGGCATTGCAATCGGTGAAGGTGCTGTAAGGTGGTGATGTATATCCTCTGATGGTCCTGACCGGGACTCCATCACACCATTCCTGATAGGTGTGAACTTAAAGTGAAAGTCCTTCATGGATTTGTGTCACACCTTCAGTTCGACCTTTTAATTTTTGCAGGGTAAAGTTGTGCGGGAATTGGGTAATTAAACCGTTCAGTATATATGGTGCTGGTGATTTACACCCATTTGAGACCATTTTCATTTTTCATGCTAAACTCAGAATAACCTTCGTTAAACGATAATATAGCGAAGTTGAATATTTCCTGTTTGAATATTTCCTGTTCCTCCAATTTTCGTGTCATGGGGTAGAGAGTATATGTTTATCAGAACTCATTAAATCCGGAGGCTGACATACCATGTTCACCCCCTCGAGAGAGGAGTATGTATTTATCAGAGAATCGGAATGATGTTTTTCTGTTTCCTTTAGGGTTCAGGTGGCAGGGAGTTTTTCTGATTCTTATGTAACCGGAATCTATGTCACAGTTACATAAGGACTCTCAGGATCCTGCAAAACTCATTCATCGGTTAGCGAAAAATCATGAGACTTTAACATGAAGGCATGAAATTTCTTTCAGTTCTTGCTTTATCTGGTTATCCGCCATGGCGTATCAGTTCCAGCAGTATTCCATTTCTACTTTATCGCTGTACCAGAATGTTACACAGGGAAGCTTATCCTGAACTCAGTGCCATGATCCCGTCTGATGGTGAGGGTTCCATCCAGCTGCTCGGTGAGTATACCCACCAGGCTGAGACCCAAGGTATCAGTGTTCTCAGGCTCAATATCCTCAGGTAAACCAACACCATCATCAGCAACCACCAGCGAAACATCATCATCATGGGATCTGATCCTCACCGTCACACTGCCGGTCCCATCAGGGAAGGCGTACTTGACACTGTTTGTCACAAGCTCATTTATTATGAGGCCAAGGGGTATCGCAGTGTCAATATCTGGTTTTATGTCATCAACTTCAATAACCTTCCTTATGCTGCTCCCATGGGAGATGATTATATCCTCCACCAGCCTCTCTACATAGTCCCTGAAGTTGATGCTGGCAAGGGATTCTGAACGATAAAGGTGCTCATGTATCATTGCCATCACCTTTATGCGTCCCTGGCTTTCCATCAGCACATCGCGGACCTCTTTACCCTCTGTTCCGAGGCTCTGGAGGTTCAGGAGACTTGATATTATCTGGAGGTTGTTCTTGACCCGGTGGTGCACCTCCCTTAAGAGGAGTTCCTTCTCACTGAGGGATCTCCGGAGATTCTCCTCAGCCTCCTTGATTTCCGTGATATCCACCATGGAGGTCACGCTTTTCGTGGTGCCCGGGATCATGCCCACTATCATCTGCATGTGCCTGACTTCACCGTGCCGGTTTTGAAATCTGAAGGTGTACCTTCTAGGTGCGAGGCGCGGATCCCTCCTTCGGATTTTATGATACTCCGTCATTCTTTCAAGGTCCTCGTCCACCACGAACTCGGTCCAGCTCTTTTTCCCCTCTATCTCATCCCCTGAGTAGCCGCTCAGTCTCTCAAATTCTCTGTTGGCAAGGATTATGGTGGTGTCCTCATCCACTATGGTGGTCGCAGCTCCGGTGTTCTCGAATATGGTCCTGTAGAGTTTTTCCTTCTCCTTGAGTTCCTCTTGAAGCTGTTTTTCCTTTGAGCGGTCCTCATAAACCGCCACCACCTCACCTGAGGGTAATCTGTACACGAAGTTTTCCCTCCAGCCACTTATTCTCTCGTCCCGGTACTCTGTGAGGGGGTAGTGCTCAGGATTTCCCGTCATGTATACTCTCCTGAGGACATCAAGGAGTCCGAACTCCTCCACACCGAGAAACACCTCAGTCACCCTTTTTCCAAGGACATCCTCCCTCTTAATCCTCTCAGTCTCCTCAGCGGCCCTGTTGAAGTCAGTGAATAGGAAATCCTCACCATCATCCACGGCCTCATAGACTGCGACACAGGTATTGATATTCTCAAAGAGTTCTCTGTAGCGTTCCTCCTCCAGAACAAGTCTCCTGATGATAAAATCCATACACGCCTTAATTTCCTCTGTTCCAGGTGGCTTTTCAAGGCATCCATGGGGGCAGGTTACAACAACGTTCTCATCAAAGTCCAGGAGGTACATGAATGGTACCCTGATGTCGCATGAAGCCCATCGGCTGACCCTAGCAGGGGTTGTGTATATCAGTACCGTGTCGGCCTCGGCGGCTCTTTCAATTTTGTCGGCGACGGTCACCTCAACTCCGGCGGAGCTGAGCTTCTCCAGGAGATCAGACACATCGGCTTCAGTGTCCCTTACGAGAAGGATCCTGAGCATTTCTCACACGCCCTCCATGGTCTTCAATGGGATTCACATACCTATTAAGTTAATTGTGATTCTGTGTTCAGGAATGACCGGTAGGTTCCCTGTTTCCATCAATCCTCCCTGAAGGACCTCCTGGTTCTCATCTCCTCGAGGTTTGAGACTATCCTTGGAAGGTCGCCTGCGGGTATGCTCACCATGACGTCCTCGTCCCTGATCTCCATGTGCCTCCTTGACCCGGTGTCACCGAAGCCATAGGTCACCTTGCCTGTGAGGTAGGGGAGTGCAGCCATTGAACTGCATATGGGTCCTGAATCAGCCCCCAGTCCGTGTGAACCGGAATCGTAGGCATTGGCGTGGAGTATCTCCATGGCCTGCCGGGCATTGCAGATTATGAATATGACGTCCGGTTCAAATTCAGCCCTTCCGAGTGGTGCGAATATCAGGGCCCTGAATATACCCGGTTCAATGTTAAGATTGTTTCTCCAGGAGCGCTGGACTGCAGGTATGTCCCGGTAGACTCCCATGGCTGTGAGGAATGCCCCGCTTCTCATACTGGCTGGAAACTCTTTCGCGTCCCTTAACCCTGTGTACCTTGCACCCCCCATACATTCCTCCTCATCTGCAGTTGCATAGAAAACCTCCCCCTTCATGGCCTTCTCAAGCTTCTTGCAGAACCTTGATTTACCCTCCTCCCTTCTGATGTCCTGTGGCTCCCTCACTGACCACTTTATGGCCACAGGTTCATTCTCGAGCTTCAGAAGTTCCCTGAACCTTTCACCCATCGCTCTGTAATCCATTTTAGCACCTCCGAATGATATAATAATTATCTGGTTTTTTGATATATTTTATGAAAATAGCGGGTGCTCAAAAAATTTTTTGATAGGATTGAAAGGGATGAATTCCTTGAAAAGGCTAGGGAATTCAGTGATTATGACCATGACAGCCTTGATAGAATAGGAAAGGCACTCCTTTGTATGGGGAGCAACCATCCAATGACTTTTAGGAGGGCATCCGAGATTCTTGAATGGGTTGAATCAGGAACATACAGTGAGGTCATAGAGAGACGCACCAGCGAAAAGCTGGAAACAGCTTTTAAATGTCCTGAATGTGGAACAACCCTCAGTGGCGATGAGAACTTCTGTGGAATGTGCGGATCGAAGTTATGGTGCCGATGAACCATCATTTATTCATCTTTCTGATTGCAGAGCATAAATCTGCAATAAAACTAACAGCAGTCTTCTGGCAGCGTTCCAGTCAGTGCCGCCTGATGGAACAGCTCCAGCAGTTAAGTGTGATCTGTTACGAACTTTAGGTGTTACCTTTGAGGTACATCTGTTTGCAGATCACTGAGAGCCACATGCATAATTAATACCGCAGTGAGACAGCAGCGTCAACTCAGTATGGATCTTTGATTAACACCGCGGTGACCTCCCATGATTTCTACAGAACATTAATAGCCGCTGAAGCTCATCTGAGACCCGTGTACTCAAGGACACTGGTCCTCTTATCACCCAGTATCTCAGAGGCCCTGGAGATGCATTCCCCCACAACCGATTCAAGGTCCTCGTCGCCGCTCCAGTACTCCTCAAGGAACCGGTAACCCATCCTCCCTGCAAGCCTATCAACCACCACGGAGCAGAGGTAGACGTCATCTATGTAGCCATGGGGGCCGAATATCTCCTCGGGTATTATATCATTGGGGGCCACAAGGTAGCCCATGGCTGCGCAGATCATCAGCCGGTCCTCTCTCTCTATATCCCTGCTCTGCAGGAGGTCTGCTAGTAGCCTGAAGAGGTCAGGGGCGTAGTCAACAATCCTATCATAGTCTCCCCGGTAACTGTTGAGGTTCTCGCGGAGTATATCATAGAAGTCTGTGAATTCCATATTCATATTATCACCCTGCGCCACAGAAGGTCCTGAACACGCACCTGCTGCAGAAGGGGTTCTTCCTGGGTTCGAAGCATTCCTCCCTTATCCTCGCGACGGTTTCAGCGATCCTCTCCTTAACCCTGAATTCAGGGTCGGAGTCAAAGGATATCCTCATGGAGTCCTTTATAGCGTAGGCGGATAGACTGTCGAACCTGTACCTCTCCCTTAGTGCGTATTCATAGGTCCGGAGCTGGTACTCAAGGGCCATCCTCTCAACACCGCCATGCTCACGGGCCTTGAAGTCGACAAGTTCAAGTTCACCGTCCCTGGTTCTGATTATCAGGTCTGTCCTCCCCTCTATTATTATATCAGTGTCGGGTATGGAGAAGGGCTCCTCAACAGATACCACCTCCCCTGTATGGTCCCTTGTATCATGGTAGTAGTTGAGGAGTTCCCTCTCAAGGCGCCTCTTTTTAACCTTATCGTCTCTCCCCATGGGTATCCAGCACCTTTCAACGATTCTCCTTATGAGGGCCCCGTTTATCTCCTCTGAGTTCTTCATGGCCAGGTGGAGCTCCTCAAGGCACCTGTGCAGTATGATCCCATAGCGCTGCATGAAGGTCTCAGGGTAGACGAAGCCGTAGTGGTATATGAGCATGTACCTGAAGGGACACTCCTCGTAGGTGAAGAGGGCCGAGAAGTTGATCCTGAGGGGCTCCTCACTCCACTCCCTTTCAAGGCATCTGCTGACGGATGTGCAGTCACACTCATAGATGCCGCACTTATCCCTGAGGTCTGTGATGAACGGTGACACACCCACCTTCCTGGTGTTGATACGGGGGGCTGTTGATATGATGAGGGCGTCCTGGGCCCTGGTCATTGCAACGTAGAAGAGGCGCCGGTCCTCATCAGGTACCTCCCCGGGTGATAGCAGGAGTTCCCCGGGTATGGGTATGGTGTCCCTCTCCTTACGCCTTTTAACAGGGAACCTGCCGTTTATGACCGAACAGATGAAGACAACAGGGAACTCGAGGCCCTTTGCCTGGTGAACCGTCATGATCTTCACCGACGCCGGGTCCTCCAGGGCTGCCTCGTCGTGGTGGAGGTGGGTGGGTAGGAGGTAGAGGTACCATAAAAGGTCCTGTATCCTTGCTCCGGGCTTTATGGCCTCGTATCTGTCTATCAGTGAACTTAACTTTGCGAGGTTGAATATTTTAGCCCTGCTACTGTCGCTCCCGTCCTCTATGAGCCTCCTGAGGTACCCTGTAACCTCAAGTATACTGTAGAATGTCCTGAGAACTGTCAGTGATCCCTTCCCAACTTCATGGCGTATCCTGTTGAGACCAAGGATCTTCTCTGCATCCTCCCCGTGTACACCGATTTTCTCAAGTTCCCTCCTTGATGTGAAGTCCGAGAGCCTGCAGTTCCTGTCAAGGGATTCGAGGGCCCGGAGGGTTTCACCGGTGAGGTCCAGGAATTCGCCCCTGAATCTGGATATGTTCCACCAGCCATCCCACTTCCTGAATCTTCCCCCATAGTCCGGTGGATCCACGTAGGCGAGGAAGTAGAGCATGCTCCTCACCTCATACCTTTTGAGGAAGGAGCCGTCTCCTCGCACTATGTAGGGTATGCCCTCCCTCCTGAGCTCTGCAAGGACCTTATCTGCGTGGTTGCGGACGCTCCTGAATAGGAGTGCGACGTATCCGTATTCAGGTATCTTGCCGGAGGACTTCAGTTTCTTTATTAGTGATACTATGTTCCTGGCCTCTGAGTTAACGTCCCTGTTCTTCAGTATAACAACGTCGGTCCCGCCATCCCTTACCGGTTTGATGGTCTTCTCGTAGTGTCTCTCGCCCCTCATGAAGCTGTCTGCAGTCAGAACTATCCCTGCCCTTGACCTGAAGTTGTCCTCAAGGGTGACCACCTCTGCGTCGTACTCTTCACGGAACCTTATGAAGTTCTCTGGTGTGGCTCCCCTGAAGCCGTAGATGCTCTGGTCCTCATCCCCCACCACGCAGATGCTGGAGTTCTTCCCTGCTATCTCCCTTAATATCAACTCCTGTATGGGGCTTGTATCCTGGTACTCGTCTATCATTATGCGCCTGTACCTCTTCCTTACGGATTCGAGTACCCTCTCGCTGGAGTTCAGGAGGAGGTAGACCTCCTTTTCAAGGCCAGGGAAGTCTATCTTCTTCTGCTCCCTGAGGAGTTCAAGGTAGCGGGTATAGCACCCGGCGATGCCCTGGTATTCTTCCCTGTCAGGATATTTCCTTCCGAGGGCGTCTATGAGCTCTTCAGGTTCAATGCAGTTTTCGGTGCATCTGTTGAAGAATTCGATGGCCCTGTGCACCTCCCCCATCTTCATGTAGCGGTCCAATCCTATTTTGTAGAAGACCGTCCTGAGGAAAATGAGCTGGGATTCCTCGTCCAGGATCTCGAATCCAGCCCCGAATTCGTGTTCCTCGGGGTGGTCACTCAGCACCTTGCTGCAGAATGAGTGTATGGTGGATATCTGCATGAGCTCGGCGTCCAGTCCCACACAGTTTATGAGCCTCGCCTTCAGTTCACCGGCTGCCTTCTCTGTGAAGGTTATGACGAGTATGTTCTCCGGGCTGACACCCTTTCTCTTGACGAGGTATGCGACCCTTTCAACGAGTACGCGGGTCTTCCCGGCACCTGGTCCCGCCACAACTACCAGCGGCCCCTCCGTCTTCTTAACAGCCATCTTCTGCTTCTCTGTACATGCCTCGCCCTTCCTGCAGAGTGAACCCGTCATGATGAACCCCTGAATGATATATCAGTGCGAATAGATTTGATTGATGGGAATATTAATGTTTTGTCTGGTTATTAAATCTGTACCGGATTAAAGGGCCTGAACACAAGGAATTATTAAAGAATCTGTACATAGAATCTTCAATGGATCCTGGAAACCCTGTCTTCAATGCATTCCTTGCAACCATCTTCACCTGGCTCATGGCCCTTGCAGGGGCGGCCCTGGTTTTTCTACCGCTGCAGGGTGATAGAAAACTCCTTGACTCATCCCTTGGATTTGCAGCAGGTATAATGATCGCTGCGAGCTTCTGGTCACTCCTGGTCCCTGCCATTGAACTTTCACCCACCGGGGTGTATGCCTGGGTTCCTCCGGCTGCCGGGTTCCTTGCCGGTGGTCTCTTCCTCTCAGCCATGGACAGGATCATACCACACCTTCACCCTGGCTGTGACCCTGAAGGTCTGCCAACGACCTGGCGGAGGAACAGACTCCTTCTCCTTGCAGTTGTGATACACAACCTTCCTGAGGGGCTGGCTATCGGTGTTGCCTTCGGTGCAGCTGCCAGTACCGGTGGACTTGCAGCTCCCCTTGCACTGGCACTGGGTATAGGTATACAGAACCTCCCGGAGGGTGCAGCGGTATCACTGCCCCTCCTTGGTGAGGGACTCTCCAGGTGGAGGAGCTTCATCTATGGACAGTTATCAGGTGTTATTGAGGTACTTGGAGGGATTGGAGGTGCCCTCATGGTCTACTCCTTTTCAGGGACAATTCCCTATGCCCTTGGCTTTGCAGCGGGGGCCATGATATTCGTTGTGATAGAGGACCTGATACCGGAGTGCCAGAGCGGAGGTAACACGGATCTTGCCACGGTCTCAGCGCTCATGGGCTTTGTTCTCATGATGGTACTTGACCTCGCACTTGCCTGATCCTCATGACACATCATAGTTCAACCGGTGGCCCTTGCCACTGAAAATTTTTTCATGAATACCCGCAGAGCTTGTTTGAATGTCCCATTTTATTGACATGATTCACATAATATTCTACAGGTGATATCATGGCCAGGGTTACCCGTGAGATGGTTGAAAATTCAGGTATAGATCTGGATGAACTTGTGGAACTGCTTGTTAAGAACGCGGCTGCTGAACTCACAACCTTCTATTAATTACACCCTACTCGGGGCCAATCTGATTGGACTCGAGGGTGAGGGGCTCAAGGAGATCGCCGAGGCTGCAAGGATAGAGGACAGGAACCACTTCGAGGCCCTTGTACCCAGGATATATGAACTCGGCGGTGAACTTCCAGGGGACATGAAGGAATTCCATGACATCTCAGGATGCCCACCGGCATACCTCCCGGCTAAGACCAATGACACGATGGAGATCCTTGAGGTCCTGGTGGCAGCAGAGAGGTGTGCTGTCAGACAGTGCACCCATATATGTAACATCACCGCCGGGAAGGACCACAGGACCTATGACCTTGCACTCTCAATACTCCATGAGGAGATAGCAGCACGAATCATGGTTCTCAGAGTTCCTGGGTGAGGGACCATCCGGTCACTTCATGAGGCGCGGTGAGACATCATCCTTCGTGAGGAAGTTCCTGGAATAATCCATGAATTCAGTGGTTCCATGAGAATATTCACCCTGGAAGAACTCCTGGCATTTGATGGGAGGTCAGGGCCGGCATACATTGCATTTGAGGGAAGGGTCTATGATGTTTCAGGGAGCTTCCTCTGGAGGGACGGGAGACACCAGGCAGGCCACAGTGCAGGATCAGACCTCACAGAGGATATAAAGAAAGCCCCACACGGGGCTGAACTCCTTGAAAGGTTCCCGGTTGTTGGTGTACTCGCTGAGGGGGGAAGTGCTGATGGCTGACTTCAGGTGCACTGTATGCAACTACATATTCCATGAGGAGGCTGATGGGGAATTCGATTCACTCCCTGATGACTGGCGGTGCCCTGTCTGCAATGCGCCACGCACAGCCTTTGTGATGGTTCCATCCACTCTTGAGGAGGGCGGCAGGACGGTTTCTGAGGTCTTCATCTCCCAGCTTGCAGCTTGGGGTGTTAAATACGTTTTCGGCATCCCGGGCACATCCACCCTGGGACTCGTTGATGCCCTCAGAAGGAACGATGAGATAAGGTACATACAGGTGCGTCATGAGGCTGCAGCGGCCTTCATGGCCTCCAGCTACGGTAAACTTACTGGTCAGCCCGCGGTCTGCATGGCTGTGGCCGGCCCCGGGGAATCGAACCTCATAACAGGGCTCCTTGACGCGGCCCTTGACCGGGCCCCGGTTCTTGCAGTCACAGGACAGGTCGAAACCTACAGGATAGGTACAGGTGCAAGCCAGGAGATAGATCAGCACAGCCTCTTTGAGTCTTCCTCGGTCTACAACATGACCCTTGTGAGTCCTGAGGAGGCAGCTGAGATTGCCAGGGAGGCTGTGAAGCACGCCATCCTTGAGCGGGGTGTTTCACATGTTGACGTCCCCCGGGATGTCCAGACCATGGAGTGCACAGCCCCTGTGAAGCCCCTCAGGGGCATGATGGCGGAGGCTGCAGTCACACCCCCCCAGGAACCGTCTGAAGGCTGCAGCTGATATGATAAACAGGGCAGAGCGGCCCGTGATAATAGCAGGCTTCGGTGCCCTGGAAGCAGCTGACAGTGTTGTTGAACTTGCGGAGAGGATAGGGGCAGCCATCGTATCCACCTTCAGGGGGTAAGGGCATCTTGATAATGACCACCCCCTCTACCTGGGCTGTCATGGTAGCCTGGGCTCGGCTGCTGCGGCCGAGGCTGTTAGGAAATCAGATCTCCTCCTGGTTATCGGGTCATCCTTCTCTGACCTCACCCGGATCCCGCCTCGGAGGACCCTCCAGGTCGACATCGACCCCATGATGGTAGCGAGGCGCCACCCGGTTGAGCAGGGCCTCACAGGAAGGTCCTCCCTCATAGTTCCGGAACTTATATCCATGGTGGAGGAGAAGGAAAGGGGGCCCTACCTGGCAGAACTGGGGGAACTCAGGGATGAATGGCTGTGACTCCTTGAATCAGAGGCTGATCCTTCACTGAGGCCCATCAGGCCCCAGTACATCATATCAGTCCTGAACAGGGAACTGGATGATGATGCCATCATAACCCTTGATGTTGGTGAGAACGGATGGTGGTTCGGCCGGAACTTCCAGATGAAGAGCACCCAGAGGCTTCTCTTCTCAGGTTACCTGGGATCCATGGGCTTCGGTCTTCCGGCGGCCATCGCAGCACAGCTTGAATTCCCGGATAGACAGGTCGTTTGCATCAGTGGTGATGGGGGCTTTTCGATGGTGATGGCCGAGTTCCTCACAGCCGTGAAGTACGGGCTCCCTGTGAGGGTCTTCATAATGAACAACAGGAACCTTGCAATGATAATGCAGGAGCAGCGTGTTGAAGGATTCCCTGTATGGCAGACCGAGCTCCAGGACTGTGACTTCGCAGGTTTTGCAGAGAACTGCGGGGGCCGGGGCATGAGGGTGGATGATCCCGGTGAACTGGAGGACTCCGTGAGGGAGGCCCTGGGAACTGATGGTCCGGTCCTCGTGGACATTGAAACAGATCCACGGCGCTTCATCTGACCTTCACAGGAGCAGGAAGGTCTCATCTGATTACATGAACCGCAGAGGCCTTGAATTCTATCCAGACCCTGGACCCGGTGGTGATCCCCATATCATTGAGGGACTTCCCTGTCATGTGGACGGTGAGGGTTTCACCACCACAGCGCACCTCAAGCTGCTGCACCGAACCGGCGTCACGTACAGCCAGCACCCTGCCCTCCAGCTGGTTCAGGGCACTTGAATCCGTCCTCTGCCAGGATACAGTTATGTCCTCAGGCCTTATGGTGGCTGAAACATCTCCTGTGGCCCTCTCTGATGAGTAGATGCTTATACCATCACATTCGATGAGGGATATCCCTTCAGCGGTGATATGGGCCCTCCCCCTCAGCATGTTCCTGACACCAACAAATTCTGCCACGAACCTGCTTGCCGGTTTTTTGAATATCTCCCGGGGCTCACCAGTCTGGAGGATTGACCGGTTGAGGATTGCAATCCTGTCTGCAAGCTTCTGTCCCTGGAGGAGGTCATGGGTCGTGAATATCACTGTAACATCCAGTTCAGCTATCACATCCTCCATCCTTGACCTTGAGATCGGGTCAAGGCTGGATGTCGCCTCATCAAGGAGCACAACTTCGGGCCGGTTTATGAGGACCTGGGCCAGAGCCAGGCACTGCCGTTCCCCACCGGAGAGTTCAGTGGTTCTTCTGGACCCATAGCCCCCAAGTCCCATGGTTTCAAGGACATCCTTCACCTCTGACTCATGAGGCCTCTCACCCCTGATGCGGGGACCGTAGAGGATGCTCTCAGCCACGGTGCCCCTGAATACCGGGGTGTTCTGGAACACCATACCCATCCTCCTCCTGACCTCCAGTGGTTTCAGGTCATCAACGTTTTCCCCCATGAACAGTATCTCACCATCATCCGGTCTTTCAAGGAGGTCCATTATCCGCAGGAGGGTGGATTTCCCGGCCCCTGTTGGTCCTATGATGCCCAGGGTCTCCCCCTCCCGCACCTTAAGGTTAACGTCCTCCAGGACCTTAATGTCCCCGTAGCTTTTTGTTATCCCTGAAAGTTCAATTACATGCATCATATCACCTGTCAGAGGTATTCATTTCTCCTGGAAGTGGTTGAGGGCCGTGTTAACCATCAGGGAGATCAGGAGGAGTACTATTCCAAGGGCTATTGAGAGTTCAATGTTACCCTTAGATGTCTCAAGGGATATGGCTGTTGTTATGACCCTTGTGAATCCCCTTATGTTCCCACCGAGCATTATGGCCACACCCACCTCTGATATGGCCCTGCCGAAGCCCAGGATGATGGCAGCCATGACCGCGTACCTCGCCTCGGTGATGACCTTCATCATAACCTGGTACTCCGTGGCCCCCAGGGACCTTGCAAGATCCCGGAGTTCAGGTTTAACGCTCCTCAGGGCCGTGAGGCTGAATCCTGTTACCAGGGGCAGTATCAGTATGCTCTGGCCCAGTATCATGCCGGCGGGTGTGAACAGGAGGTTGAATGACCCAAGGGGTCCTGAGCGCGATATGAGAAGGAAGACGAAGAGCCCCACAAGTACCGTTGGCATGCTGTAGAGTGTCTGTATGATGTTTATGATGAACCTCCTGCCCCTGAATTCCCGGGAGTCAATTACTGAGGCTAGAGGCACTGCTACCACTGCTGCGATGCCGGTGGATGATAGTGAGATCATCAGCGTGCGTGCGGTTATATCCATGAGTTCAGGGTCAAGTGATGCCATGAGTTCAAGGGCCCTTATGAATCCGGTGAGTATCTCGTTCAAGTTCCAGTCTCCATGCAGCATCTTCAGAAAAAGTCGGGGTCTTAAAAATAAAGTAGTATGTTAACTGTTTTTAGCTTTTTGGTTCCTCCCCTCCGAAGAGGGCTGTGAAGAGTGGCTGCCCGTATTCAGCCTTCCCGTACCCGGCTATGAGGTTCTGGCATTCTTCGCTCATGAGGAACTCAACGAACTTCTCTGCGGCGTCGGTGTTCACGCCCTTCACCCTTGCAGGGTTGATGGTTACTGCTGAGTATACATTGAGCAGTGATTTATCCTCTGTCAGGTAGGCCACGAGGGTTGTTCTGTTCCTGTAGGCGAGGTATGTCCCTGAATCTGTGAGTGCGTAGGCCTTCTTCTCGTTTGCAACCCTCAGGGTGTCCGCCATTCCGCTTCCGGTCTCAATGTACCATGCTGATCCGTTGACGGTGCTGTTGTAGTCTGTTACGTTCTTCCATATCTTTATCTCCCTTGAGTTTGTGCCTGAGTTATCGCCCCTTGATACGAACTTGACCTTCTCAGGGTTCTTCTCTGCTCCTTCAAGTATCTTTCTGAAGGCATCCTTCCCTGTTTTCGCATCTTTAATACCTGCGGGGTCATCAGCAGGTCCCACGATGTAGAAGTAGTTGTAGGCGAAGGGGTATCTCTTCACACCGTATCCATCCTTTATGAATTCCTCTTCCCTCTTCTTATCGTGGACTATCAGGAGGTCTGCATCACCCCTCTTTCCGCGTTCAAGGGCTATCCCGGTTCCACCTGAAACTATCTGCACATCTATGTTGGGGTATTTCCGCTCGAAGGCTGCCTCAACATCCTCAAGGAGGCCGGTGTCCTCCAGGCTTGTTGTGGTGGATATTCTGAGTATTTCTCTATCTCCATTACCTGAGATTGCGTAAAATGCTATTGCTATGATGATGACAGCTGCAATGGCTGCCAGTGCAACGTATTTCCTGTCCATGGTCTTAACCTCCATTAACTCAGAACACCTATATCGACATGGACATATATACATATCGGTTCTGTGAAGGAATGAGAACATGGGATCATCCTGAAAGATAAAGAAGGACTACTCTGAGGGAGTTATTCCCAGAACCTACTTCTTGTACTTCTTCTCAAACCTTCTCCAGGACCTTGCAATGTATGGTTCACACCTGTCAAGCTCGGTCAGGAGACACGCCCGTATTGTATCGCTCTTTATCTCCTCTTCAACCTCTATCTTCTTTTTAACGGTCTCGTAGACCCTCTCGATGATCTCCCTCTTCTCCTCAGGACTGTAACCGGCATCAATGGCTGCCTTCTCCAGTGATGCCCTTATCTTGGATGGTTCATAGGGCTCCCTGAAACCCCTCCTCTTTATAACATTCATGTTATCACCATTCCATATATCTCTCTCCCCAATAATGTATTTTTTCCACTGAACATCAGATTCATGGACAAACTGATAAAGATATCCGGAAGATGCAACATATGATAATGTTGATGACCCGATGGAAGAATATATCAGAGATAAGAACGGAGGAGGTTCCTGATGAACTCGAAACATCCGTTAACGGCCTGAAAGAGGCTGAGATCAGAAAGAGGCTGAATATTCACGGTCCCAATGAGATCCTCTTTAAAAGGCCGATGGCTCTATTAAGATTTCTTAAGCAGTTTCAGAGCCTCCTAGTCTACGTCCTTCTTATGGTGGCGATATTCACAGCGGTTATAGGTGAATGGATTGACACCGTGGTAATAGCCAGAGTCGTGATCCTGAATTCCACAGTAGGATTCATACAGGAGAGAAAGGCCTCTGAAGCCATAGAGGCCCTCCAGAAGTTCACCGGGTCAGAATCCGCTGTAATCAGGGATGGTGAGAAGATCAGAATCCCCTCAAGGCTCCTCGTACCCGGTGACATAATAATAACTGGTGGTGGAGAGCGATCCCCCGCCGATATAAGGATACTGGAATCAAAGAACCTCCTTGTGGACGAGTCAGCCCTCACAGAAGAATCAGTGCCTGTTGAAAAGGACTCTGATCCCCTCACCGATGAGGATATTGAGAGGGGTGAGTTCAGGAACATCCTCTTCAGCGGTACCCTCATAATGAAGGAGAGGGGCATGGGCGCTGTAATCTCAACAGGCCCGGAAACAGAGCCTGGAAGGATAGCAGAAACTGTACAGAAGGTTGAAGTCAAAACCCCTCTTCTTAAAAAAATTGACGAATTTTCACGCACCATAACCATTACAGTAATTATCCTTGCGACCCTTAACTTCACTGCAGCACTGATATTTGGTTATGAGACCGTTTTCTCATTCCTCACCTCAACATCCCTGGCCGTAGCAGCCATACCTGAAGGTCTGCCTGCCGTGCTAACAGTGACCCTTGCCCTTGCAGTGAGGGCCATGGCTGAAAGAAATGCCATAGTTCGCAATCTACCATCCGTTGAAACCCGTGGGAGCGTTACAGTGATATGCTCAGATAAAACAGGGACACTCACCAGGAATGAGATGACTGTAAAATGCATATACGCCGGGGGTGTCTTCTATGAAGTTGAAGGGACAGGATATGACCAGGAGGGCAAAATAAAACGGAAAGGAGTGGAGATCACAGAGAATCCAGGACCCCTTGAAGATATTCTCACCTGTGCACTGAACTTTAACAATGCATCAGTTGAGGGGGGTGCTTCACGGTAACCCCACCGAGGGAGCCCTGGTGGTTGCAGCCCATAAGGGGAATAAGGACACTGAAGGAGAGAGCCGATGAAATACCCTTTGACTCATCAAGGAAGTACATGGCTGTCCTCACAGAGGATGGGACCATCTACACCAAGGGGGCTCCTGAAAGGATAACTGAGATGTGCAGCCATGAGGCTGGTGATGAGAAAAACGTGGAGATTGACAGAGAAAGGCTCATGGCAATAGAAATTGAGAAGTACCTTATGAGAAGGTGGAAACATGAATGAATGCCCGGAGAACAGTTCATGGAAGCTGAAACTTCTAACATCGATCAGGATCCTTCTGGTGGTGATGGGTGTTATCATCGTGGTCTTTGGAGCGGGGGGTACCAGGGTCTTCGGACTCATAACCCTCATCGCGGTTGCAGTTGTCTACCTCCCTCCCCTCAGGCACCCCCATGGTTTACGGGTCATCCCGGTGGAGATTGAGATACTCTTCCTCACGGTGGTTGCACTGGAGTACATCCTCGGCAACACATTAGGCCTCTACGGGAGGATAGCCTACTATGACAAGTTCATGCACTTCACCGTCCCATTCATAGTCGCACTGATAGGCATGATGCTCATCTACACGGCCTACGTCTATGGAAAGATAAGGACCAGCCTCCTGATAATGGCCTTCCTCATAATCTTCGTGACCCTGGGACTCGGCGCCCTCCTGGAGCTTGTTGAGTACGGCTACGACCACTACCTCTATCAGCACATAGAGCATGTCCTGCCGACCGGTCCCACACAGGGGTCCCCTGTAATGGATCCCCTCGCTGATACCATGTTCGACCTCCTCACAGACCTCCTGGGCGGGGTATTCGGGGCCTTTACCGGTGTGATACTTGTCAGAAGAGCTGAAAGGAAAAACTACTGCCTTGAATGGGTTGATGGGGTGGCAAGGTTTGAGGGCATCGACGACGAGAATAATCAGAATTAAGGTTGTCCTGTGAATACCTCTAGTATGGCTGCTACATGGACGTTGAGGTGTAATGGGACCATCCAACATCGCCAGATACATGAATCATTGCCTTCTCTTCACAGATCTCATCAGAAGAAGAATTAGAGGGGCTTTAGAATGTCCCTTTTAAGTTCAAAGGAAGCTGCGAAGATGAATGCCATCATAACAGGGAGGAGGCATATCTTAACAACCTCAAGTTCTGGGAATGGCAGAAATTCCTTTATGAGCCTCACAAAGAGGAGTATGCTGCCAGTCAGGAGGGCCATTGATACAAGAGCCCAGAGACCGGAGGCGAACCTTGTCATGAAATAATTCTTCACCGAGAGTACAGCTGCAAGCAACATGAAGATGAAGGCCACGGTCTTCATGATTAAGATTATCATTTCTCAGCCCCCAGTTTTCTGTTTGAAACGAGGGCGGCATAGAAAAAATTATGCTAACATTATGAAAACCATTCAACCATCCTGAAGACATCAAACTCTGATATCTCCCTCAGAAAACCACAGATGCTCGCTATGAACAGCAAGGGTCATGTAGATCCATCTACTCTCCTGCATGGAGACCCTCAGCATGTAGATGAAACTCGAGGCCTGTTATAACCGCTGATATGAACTGGGCAACCTGAAATTCACGTCCAAAGGGTATCACACTACCACCATGGATTATATCTGCAATCAAGCTAATTTTTTTGCCCAATACAGAACCACATCACTGGAGGTTTTTAGGCCCACACCAGCTGACGCCTAATGGTCCTCATGCTCAGGTCCAGTGAGCTATGTGTTCCGGAGCCGAATACATGTTAAGGGCCTGTTTCCATCTACTGCATGAGTTACACCGCATCTCCTGACCGGAATTCAATCCATGCATCCTATCCAGGATAAGGTCTGTGAGGGACTGTTTATGCGGTTGACGCCTTCATGTCTCTGGTAGATGAGAACTGTGGTCCAGTAACCCCCAAGATGATATGATTGAATGGGGGATTCATTTCAGCCCCCAGCTGTCTATTCCCCTAGATCAGACGAGCCTGACACCTTCATCATCAACCACAATTTCGCCCCGCCTTGCCATGTCCTCCATGACCCTCCTTATCCCAGAGGCCGTCTTCCTGCTGGTATTCTTAAAGCCGAAGATCCTCGATACACGTGTTATAACCTCATCCATATCAGAGGTTGACCTGAGGGCAATCCTCACCGCCTCCTCGATCTCCATGGGGGATATGAGGGAGATGTCGATCCTTCCACTTCTCCTTCGAACCGTAACAGGCATTGAGTCTGAGAGGAGGAGGAATTCACCGTTTCTCTTGATGTTGCCATTGTTCTCTGCCATCTCAATGGCAGAGTTGATTATGCTCCTGACCCTCCTCCCGGCCCTCCTCAACCCGCATGACTCCCTTATACGCCTTATAACCTCCTCCACGTGGATAGGACCCTCCATGGATACTATCTCACTGACAACAGAGGATATTACGGGTGTGGGGCTCCGGTAGAGGTCATCCGGTTCCCTGAGCTTGTCGGTTTCATACTCAACATACTCTGCCGCTCCATCCATGGGGGGTTCCTGGTCAGGACCCCCTGACTCTCCCGTTACCTCAAGACCCCCGGAATCATCAACCACAGGTTCATCCACCTCATCAACAGCCTCTTCCATATCATCCGGTTCAGCAGCCTCCTGTTCAGTTTCAGGAGTCTCAGGTGACTCCCTGGCCATACGGGCCTCCTCAACAATCTCCTCGAGTCTATCGGAGACCTTCCTCTGTGTCTCCTCACGGTTCCTGTACCAGTCAGAGGACCAGAGGTGTATGATCTTCCATCCGAGGTTCCGGAGGATCTCCTCCCTCAGCCGGTCCCGGTCCCTTGCAACCTCGGCCCGGCTGTACATCTCACCATCGGTGAGTATCCCTGCAATGTACCTGCCCGGCTCATCAGGATCCTTCACCGCGAAGTCAACACGGAACCCGGCACATCCAACTCCCCTGTCAACCTCGAATCCCGCATCAACCAGGAAGTCATATACAGAGTCCTCAAACAGTCCCTGTGAGGTGTCAGTGGAGTCTGATTCCAGGACCCCTGTCTCAGCGTACCTGAGGAACCTCTTGAGGGCCCTGACACCGAAGGGTGTCCCAGGCCCGGTTCTGAGGTCCGAGGACCTGAAGTTCGTGAAGACCACACACTTCTCACGGGCCCTGGTGATGAGGACGTTCAGCCTCCTCTCACCACCCTCCTGGTTGAGGGGCCCGAAGTTGAGGGACATGCGGCCCCTCTCGTCGAAGCCGTAGCCCACACTTATGAATATCACATCCCTCTCATCCCCCTGTATGGTCTCCAGGTTCTTTATGAAGAAGGGCTCATCGGTCTCCTGGTTTATTATCCGTTCAAGTTCAGGGTTCTCCCTGAGGCGGGCCTCCAGGGCCTCCAGTATGGCGTTCATCTGGGCCACAGAGAATGTACCGACCCCGAGACTCCTTGAGGAACCGTACCTCATGAAGTGTTCCTCTATGGCGTCAACCACCGCCGCGGCCTCCAGGGGATTGGATGACGTCCTCCCACGCTCATAGACCGTGTCCGGGAGGTAGACCAGGTGCAGTCCAAGTTCTTCGTCCTCCCTTGCAGGGGACGGGTAGACCAGGAGCCTGTTATCATAGAACTCCTGGTTGGAGACCGCTATGAGGGATTCATGCCGGCTCCTGTAGTGCCACCTGAGCATCCTCACAGGGAAGCTCCTCTTGCAGAGGTGCAGTATGCTCTCAATGTCCGCAGCGGTAGCCACATCCTCTGAGTCTTCCTCCGCTGATATCATCTGGTCAAAGAAGCTTGTAGGTGGGAGCTGGTTGGTGTCACCCATCACCACGGCCGTCCTGGCCCTGAGGAATGCCCCCAGGGCGTCCTCGGGTTTAACCTGTGATGCCTCGTCAAAGATCACTACATCGAACTGAAGCTGGCTGCTTCTGGGGTCAAGGTACTGGGCTATCGAGAGGGGGCTCATCATGAAGCAGGGCTTTATCCTCTTTACAGTGCCGCCTGCAAGTTTCAGGAGCTTCCTTAGAGGCATATGACCCCTTTTACGTGTGAACTCCCCGCTGAGGATGCTCTCCTCTGAGTTGGGGGCCGCACCCCCAAATACCGTGGGCATGTTACTGTTGAGCTGGTGTATGAGCCTCTTCCTGTTGAGCTCGATTATCCTGGAGTCCAGCTCCCTGAACTCCCTTATCTTGGCCTCGTGGAGGTCACCTATGAAGGTGTAAAGTGTGGGTATCTCCCTGAAAGCCCTCTCAAGGAGTGCATCTGCAAGGTTGCCCTCCATGGCAGGCCTTATATCATCCATGCGGATTATACCCGACTCTATTATGGGTATGAATGCAGCCCCCCGGGTCTTCATGCAGAGCCTCTTCTTCTCGAGGTACTGTGACCAGAGGGGAAGGAGGTTGAGGGCCTCACTCCAGGCCTTCACCCTTGACCTCCAGGCCCTGAAGGGGACGTCCTCTGGCATGGAGTTGAAGAGGACATGGGCATGGGTGTTTATACCCTTCTGGAGCCTTGAGAGTTTGTCCTCAAGTTCATTGTAGATTTCCATAATCTCCTCAAACTCAGAGAGCAGTTTCTCACCATCAAGGCCCCGGGAGATGCACTCAAGGGTCCTCTCTGATATCATTCCATCACTGTGGAGGTCCCTGAACCTCACTATCCACTCTGCGGTGGCCCTGAGGTCCTCGAGGGGTGGGTTCTCAGGGTTCCACATTGAACCGAAGAACCTCTCAGCAACCCCGCTGTACCTCTCAAGTTCCTCTCTCAGGCTCATGACGTCCATGAGGTTCTCAAGATCCTCAACAACCTCGTAGTCGTTCTCAGGGGCCCTGCCAACATACAGGGCGTCTATCTCATTCCTTATCTTCCTGTACCTTCCGCTCAGGAACTTTATGCGGCTGGATGACTCCTTCAGGTAGTCCCTCAGGAGGGCCTCCAGGTCCACTCCATGTACAGATTCATGGAACCTGTCCAGTATCTCACGCTTCCTGGTGTAGGACTCCAGTTTATCAAGCAGGGTGAATGCATCAGCCCTGTAGCGGTCCCATATACTGGATTCCAGAACCCCCAGGTCGAAGGGCCTTGACTCCGCAACCACAGAGACAACCTCCGCGAGTCCCCGGAGTTCGCCCGGGGTCTTAACCCTCATGAACCCGTATCTTTCCTGGAACTCCCTCAGGGATGCTGTTAACCTGTCAGCGGTCTTCATTATTGATTCAAGGAGTATTTCAAGTTCCCTGACATCTGAGGGTAGCATCATACCTGGATCGGTGCCGGACCAGGGGTTTTCCTGGAGTGGCGGGAGGAGTTCAGCCAGTTTCGCCAGGTTTCTGAGTTCAACCAGGGCCTCATCCCATTCATCGGGTGTTATGGTCTCGGGGGATGGTATCCTGACAAAGGGGAGCTCACCGTTGAAGTACTTCTCTGCACGCTCCTTCATCCCGAATAGCTGGAAGGGTGAAAGCTGTATGCTGTACAGTGGTTCGTGAAGGGCGCGACGATACTCGTTGAGTTCATCACGGAGCCTCTCCATCCTCCTGAACTCCCTCTCTGCCTCGGGCCTATCTGCCTCTGCCTCCATGAGGGTGGCTTCCAGTTCATTGAGGACGTCCTTCTTACGGGCCTTGTGGGAGTGGAGTTCAAGGCAGAACCTCCCCAGTCCTATGGAGTCCAGCCTGCTCTTGACAACCTCAAGGGCCGCCATCTTCTCACTCACAAAGAGGACCGTCTTGCCTGAGGCCATCAGCTCCGCTATGAGGTTCACTATGGTCTGGGACTTCCCGGTGCCTGGTGGGCCCTCAACCACAAGGTTCTTACCTGCCTTCACATCCTCTATGACCGCGATCTGGGATGAGTCGGCATCCACGACATGGTAGAGGTCCCTGTAGGGTATGCTGTCTATATCCACCTCCTCGCTGTCATCGTCTATCTCAATGGAGAAGAGGGCCCTGAGGAGGGGTCTGTCCACTATCTCATCCCAGTTGGGATAGGAGGAGGGGTCCAGGTCCATGTACATGAGGAACTTGGTGAAGGAGAAGAATCCGAGCTGGACCTCATCGGTGACACCCCACCCCTCCATTGATGAGACAGCCCCCTCGACGCGTTTAAGGTAAGCTGAGACACCCCCCGGAGAGGAGGGCATGGTGAACTCTGGCAGCTCAACACCCTCCTCCCTGAGCCTTGCCTGGAGGGACATGTTGGTTATGATCTCACTGCCATCCCAGCGGAGCGAGAAGGATGAACCCGCCCTCCTCCTCTCAAGTGACACGGGTACCAGGACCAGGGGTGCTCTTCTGATGTCCGGTTCCCCCTCTGTCCTCCACTCCAGGAAGCCAAGGGCGAGGTAGAGTATGTTGTAGCCCTGCTCCTGTATCATGGTCCTGGCCCTCTGGTTGATGTAGAATAGCCTCCTCTGGAGTTCGGCCTCTGTCAGGGCTGTCTGGAGTATGTTCTCATCCTCCACCTCCATCAGGTTCTCTTCAGGAGAGATACCCTCGGGGGGGACTTCCGGTTCATCGCTGGGGCTGTTCTCACAGAGGATGGGACCATCTGGATCCAGGGTTTCTTCCTCCTCAATGCGGGGTGCGAGCTTCATCTTTTTCCGGTTGAGGACAAGGTAGCTGTATATGTACTCAGGGTCATGGTTCACCACCTCAACCGTCCTGGACCTTGGTCTGAAGTTGAGGAGCTGGTTCCTCATTGTGAGGTCAAGGAGTTTCTCCCTCAGATTCTCAAATTCCCTTTCAATGATTTCCCTTGCAGATTGATCCATTCAGATTCTCCCTCATTTCTGTTCCATAGAAGTCTTCAGGATGTTCACATTAAGGATTCTATCCTAGATATTCCTCTCCGCCGGCACCGTTACTGTGGCCACCCTGTAGAATATGTAGACGAGCACAATGTCAATCAGCCATATCATGGCGGCGATGATCTCATCATTTCCCGGGATTGGCCAGAAGAGGTCTATGAGGTCCATCACCCTCGTCGCTGAGAATATTATCATTGAAACTGCGAATACGCTTATCAGGATGGCTGTTTCATCCATGTTAGAGAACAGCATCCCCAGGGCCGCCTCATCATATCGCAGATTGTTCAGGAGTATCCTCGCTGAGAAGTAGAGCGTCAGAATTGGAGGTATCATTACAATCCATTTCACATACATCAAACATCACCACCCATCACTGAGGATAAGAGGAACACTGAAACCAGGAGGAAGAATGCGTTGAGGTTCAGGAAACACTCAACGACAGCCTCATCCTGCCCCGTGACAAAGGTGAAGCCGACCAGTACCGTGAAGATTGATGCAAGGAACACTGATACACATATGAGCCTTGCGGTGCGTCTGTGGAGGAAAAGCATCGAGACTGCAAGTTCCCTGGCTCCTATCTGCCTGAGTATCCTGACACAGAACCCTATTATGAAAAGACCCATGAAAAGGCCTATCACCCTGTTTATCAGAACCAGCTGATCCATATAAACACCATAGGTATTATGTTCAGGGGGATATTTATCTATTCCAGTCCCCCACCATGCCATCCATCTGGATACATGGGCCACACTCCAACATGCCATCCTCCTCAGCCATGACATTACCCCTGGCCACACTCCAACATGCCATCCTCCTCAGCCATGACATTACCCCTGGCCACACTCCAACATGCCATCCTCCTCAGCAGATAGCAGAGGTCACATGGGGGATGAGGAGCGCCATGTTGATGATGTCCTCACGGTTGTGCTCAACCAGGGGGACCAGGGGCCCTGGGCTGCCGGTTGAGATGTAGGTCCTGTAGTAGTCCGGGACGTGTGAGCCGGGTATGTCAAGGTCCCTCTCAGCACCCAGGATATGCCTCTCCACCGTTGACAGTTTACAGTCAGGGAGTGTGTGCCCCCAGAGTCGCCTTGAAATATGGTATAGGTCCACGTGACAGTTTTCAAGACTGTTTTCAAGGCCATGGACGGCTGACCTCCTCCTTATGTAGGGGATGTCGAAGCTTGCACCGTTGAAGGTTACGATGATGGAGTCTGGTGGTATGTGGTGGTAGATCTCAAGGACAGCCCCCTCCATTTCAGGTGCCGGTGCCAGGCGCTGCCTCACATTCATCACCCCATCCTCAATCCATGCCATGCCTGTGAGTATGACCGGCGCCCCTCCAAGGCCCAGGGTCTCGATGTCCAGGAAGGTGAATCTCTCCTCATCCACAAGACCAAGCACACCCAGAACCCTGTAATCAGAGGATGAACAGTTCAGGTAGCCCCTGATCCCAGGGAAGTCCCCTGAATCAATGAGACCAAGGATGCGTGCTGCCTCCTCCCGGTAGATCTCATGTTCCAGGAGGTCCTCGATGGTATGGTAGCCCTCAGATTTCAGCATCCTTTCGGTTATGGAACCAACACCCCTCAGCAGTTTCAGATCAGAGAGGATGTGGGGTCTGACATCAGACCTCCTCAGCTTCACCCTCCTCTCATGGGATATCTCCAGGGCCTCAGAGCCTGCAGCGGTCACCCTGGACGCATCAAAGGTCTCCTCGAGTGATGCGCCATCATATTCTGTTACGAGATCCCATTTGAGTTTTTCAAGCACACTATACCTCCAGCATCATCCTTCAATTTTTCAGCCCCGGACTATGAGCCGTTCATGGCCCTCTCATGGAAGTAGGCCGCCATCTCAACCTCCCCCTGCCTTCTGAGTATTTCCCCCATCAGGTAGCATGCCCCTGGATTTCCAGGGTCCCTCTCAAGGACCTCATGTAGCATTAACTTGGCATCCAGGAGGTTATCCTCACTGCAGAGCTCCTCCACCCCTGCGAGGACATCCCCATCAACCTCACTGGCCTCCCTGACCTCACCCGAGGTCTGCTCCATGAGGTACTCCAGTATCTTCACCGTCGCATCCCTGTGGAGCGGCGAGTTCTCGTTGCCGCACTTTGGTGAGTAGATGCATGATGGGCAGCCCTCGGTGCAGCTGCAGGATGATACAAGTTCAAGGGTCGATGCCAGGAGGTCCCCGAAGACCTCAACACCCTTCTCTGCAAGTCCTATTCCGCCCTCGAAGCCGTCATATATGAATATGGTGGCCTCCTGTGTGTCCGGGTGCATGGGTGTGGATATGCCCCCGATATCACTCCTGTCGCAGAGGACGTGGAGGGGGAAGAGGGATATGAGGGCGTGTTCAGCCCCATGTATTCCCCCGTGGAAGGCATCCCCACCGTACATCTCCTCAACCTCATCCCTGAGGGAGTCTGAGATGGTGAACCAGAGGGCCCTGGTCCTGAACCTGAGTGGTGGGAGGTCAAGTTCCCTTTTACCCAGGACCCTGCTGTAGCTCATTACCCTGTAGCCTGTGTAGTGCTCGGTCACCTCAACCTCGCCGAAGTTAACCTCAAGGTCCCCCAGTCTCCGCCGCCGGAGCTTCCTTATAATCCTGAGCTCGGTGTCCCTGAGGACACTGGTATGGTACTCAACGTCCCTCCTGTCAACGATTATCCTCCTGCCTTCAAGGTCAAAGTCCCGTACGGTGTAGGTGTTGCCGTGGTTCATGAGCACCGCACCCTCATGGGCCTCCCTGTAGGCCTGGGAGCGACTCATGGTCTCAAGGACGCGGCCCTCACAGATGACCGTGAAGGTGTCCTGGGAGACGTCATCGAGGCCGTACCTGAACTGGGGGTCGCCGCTGCAGGTGAGACCATCTGGTGCCAGTTCAAGCTCCCCATCAGCAAGCATCTCCCCTGCAACACCCACGCTGAAGTCGTATTCCAGGAAGTCATCCAGGGTTAAGGGCAGCTCGGAGGCCGCGCATGCAGTCTGGTTCCTCAGTATCAGCCTGTTCTGGAGGTCTATTATTGCATTCTCATGGGGCCTCTCAAAGATGAATGAGGGGTTCTTCATGATGTACTGGTCCAGGGGGTTCTCGAAGGCCACCAGGATCACCATGGAGTCCTTCAGGTTCCTCCCGGCCCTCCCGGCCTGCTGCCAGGTCGATATCATGGTCCCGGGGTAACCAGATATTATGACGGCGTCCAGTGAACCTATGTCTATGCCAAGCTCCAGGGCATTGGTTGCAGTGACACCCAGGAGCCTCCCCTCCTTGAGGTCGGCCTCTATCCTCCGCCTCTGCTCTGCAAGGTAACCTGCCCTGTAGGACGTCACCCTGTCAACGAGTTTGCGGTTCTCCCTATCAAGCTGCTCCCTCGTCCAGCGGGTTACAAGTTCAGCCATCTTCCTTGAGATGGTGAAGCAGAGGGTCTGCACGCCCCTCAGAACAAGGTATGAGAGTATGGCTGAGGTTTCAAGGTGCGCTGAGGGGTCACCCCTCTTCCTGTAGGGGTTGTAGAGTATGAAGTGCTTCGGACCTGAGGGTGAAGTGTCATCCGAGATCACCCTGAAGTCAAGGCCTGTGAGTTTACGTGAAAACTCGGCAGGGTTTGCCAGGGTTGCGCTTGCAAGGACGAACTGGGGCTCTGAGCCGTAGTACCTGCAGATCCTCCGCAGCCTCCTCAGGAGGAGGGCCACGTTGGAGCCGAAGACCCCCCTGTACTGGTGGGCCTCATCGATCACCACGTAGCGCAGGTTACTGTAGAACCGCCTCCACTGGTGATGCCAGGGGAGTATGCGGTGGAGCTGGTGGGGGTTGGTGAGTATCACCCTGGAGTTCTCTCTTATCCAGGGCCTCCGCTCCCTGGGTGTGTCACCATCATAGGTTGACGGGTTGAGTTTGAGTCCGAGCTCTGACTCCAGCTCCTCCAGGACCCCGAGCTGGTCCCTTGAGAGGGCCTTGACAGGGTATATGTAGAGGGCCGTTGCATCAGGGTTGAGGGTGAGGGTCTCCATGATGGGGAGATTGAAGGCCAGTGTCTTCCCGGAGGCCGTGGGGGTTGTTATGAGGATGTTCATCCCCTCCCTTATGGCGTCGAGGGCCTCCCTCTGGTGGCGGTAAAGCCTTATACCCCCTGCATCCAGGTAGTCCCGGATGTTATCAGGGATGTCTGTGGAGTCAGAGTACCTTGCTTCACGGCCAGGGATTGTCTCCACGTGTTCTATGGCATCCCTGAACCGCCAGTCCCTCCTGAACCTCTCAAGAACCCTTTTAACCATGAAAATGAATTATGGTTTAATCTTATTTAATTGTTGTCCAGGGTGCAGAATATCCGTTTATTTAATCTCCAGACTGGCGAAACAGATTCCGGGCGTTACACTTTTCCTTCTGATGAACATAATATGATACAGTGTGTATTAGGGTGTGTGACTTTAAGGAGATATGTGGCTGTGGCCATCATCATGGCCGGCCTGGTCCTGGCAGCGGCCTATCTCTCAGGGGGTGGAGCCCCTGTGGAGGGTCGTGTGGCCCTGGTGGTCTTCGCGGACTAGGACCCGCATGAATTTGAAACTCAGCGCTGAGGTCACCGTGATAGGGGCGGGAGACCTCCCATCTGGCTACGATATCCGCATTGAGGATGTGAAGCCATCCTATATCAGGGGCCACGATGCAGTTATCTTCACAGGTGGAAGCGGCCTCTACAGGAGGGCGAAGTCCGGCCGGGTGGACCGGGACCTGGAGATGGCGGCCGATACAGCAGAATCAGCCAGCAGGAGTGATAGGATCATAGGCGCCATATGCGCTGCCCCGGCCATACCAGCCATGGCCGGAATCATGAGGGGGTCAGAATGCTACCATATACCCCGGCCTTGAGGGTGTCCTCTCAGAGAACGGCGCCAGATACGTGAAGGGTGACGTCGTGGTTTCAGGGAGGATTGTAACGGTACCCGCCCCTGAATCCGCCTAAACTGAGGGATACCCTCAGGGAGATGATCAGGAAGAGATGAGGTGTGCATTCATGAAGAAGTATATTTTAATTGTGATGCTTGCCCTGATGGTTGCGGGCTGCGTCTCTGAGGATGGTAACTACACATACAATGAGGGTGTCCAGGACAGCAATGTGGACAATCCTGTTAATGATTCATGGACCAGCGACTCCCAGGATAAGGTTAACGATACTGCTGAGAAAAAATCCAGTTATGAGGCATCAGGCAGCTGTTACCATGTGGTTGACGGTGACACCATAGACGTTGAGGGCGTCGGGAGGATACGCCTGGTAGGGGTTAACACCCCTGAACGTGGACAGCCAGGCTACAGGGAGGCGAAGGACTTCGTGAAGTCCATGTGCCTTGGAAGAACAGTCCAGCTGGACATCGATGATGCTAAAAGACACGACAGGTATGGGAGGGTCCTTGCAGTTGTCTACGTCGACGGTGTCAACCTCAACAGGGAGCTTCTCAGGCGCGGCTATGCCGAGGTAATGTACATACCACCCTCTGAGTTTAACCCATATGGGTGGACATAACAAAAAATAATTTAATGTGGTTAAGATAAATCATCAATGACAGGTAACCAGAGGCAGGTTCGGCGATGTCAGATGTTGTGTTGATTGACATATTTGCAGGTGCGGGGGGGCTTACTGAAGGTTTCCTTCGGAGTGATTATACATTCGTTTCACATATTGAGATGGACAGGGATGCGATTCAGACACTGGAGACAAGGGGACTCTATCATCACCTGCAGAGCGATGGTGACCCCGAGGATTACACCGAATACGTTAATGGTGAGATAGGACGTGAAGAACTATTCAGAAGATATCCTGACTTTGACAGTGAACTGTACATGAACCTTGAACTCACAGAGGAAAACGTGGACAGGGTCATAGAGACCATCAGGTCAAAGATGAATGATATGGGGACAGTTTCTGTTGATGGCATAATAGGTGGGCCTCCATGTCAGGCGTACTCATATGCTGGCAGATCCCGGAAGAACATGGAAAAGGACAGGAGAAACTACCTCTACCTCCTGTACATTAAATTCCTGAAAGAATTCCAGCCGGAATTCTTTGTATTCGAGAACGTCCCCGGGATGAAGTCAGCGCAAAGGGGCCACATACTATCTGATTTCCAGAGGAAGGTAACAGACCTGGAATATAAACTTGACTTTGAAGTGCGTGATGCATATAACTTCGGGGTCCCTCAGAGGAGAAGGAGGATCATAGTCATCGGCCACCGCATGGAAGATAAAAGGATACAGTTTGATGAGGAGAGGTATGCCGGTACAGTGAATGACATCCTATGTGATCTGCCCGCCCTTGAACCCGGCCAGGGCACAGACGGGCCCCAGGAATATAGATCCAGACCATCACGCCTCCTGAATGAGATGGGTATAAGGACAGAGAATGATATTCTCCGACATCACCAGGCGCGAAGACACAACCCGCGGGACCGCGAAATTTACAGGAGAACAATTGACGCATGGAACTCAGAGAGGAGAAGATTAAAATATACAGAACTTCCACCGGAACTCAGGACACACAGGAACACCAGGAGCTTCCTTGACCGTTACAAGGTGGTTGCAGGGGACCTCCCCTATTCCCATACCATTGTCGCGCATATATCAAAGGATGGACACTACTACATCCACCCCGACAGAGAACAGGCCCGTTCTCTGACCGTAAGGGAAGCTGCAAGGATCCAGTCCTTCCCGGATAACTACATATTTGAAGGATCCATGACCTCAAAGTACCGGCAGATAGGAAACGCCGTGCCTCCACTAATGTCTGAGAAGATTGCCCGCAAACTTTATGAAATCTACAGGGGGGACCTCTGATTTCTGAAAAGGATCTGCTGCTTGATATTCATACCAGAATCTGCGAATGGGGAAAAAAGAATTTAAGGAAATTTCCCTGGCGCGAAAGAAGAGATGACTATGGAATTCTGCTGGCTGAAATAATGCTTCACAGAACACGCGCAGAACAGGTGCTTGAAATTTATGAAAACTTTGTTGAAAAATTTCCTGATTTTAAATCGGTGTGTGAAGCGGGACAGGAAACAATAGAAAAAGAAATGGAGTCCCTTGGTCTCAGATGGAGAGCCAGAAATCTCCATAAACTCGCATGTGAGATTGAAAGCAGACACGGGGGGGCTGTTCCAAAAAACAAAAATGATCTCCTTGAACTTCCAGGCATTGGGAACTACATTTCCTCGGCGTTTTTATGTTTTTCCAAAAATATTCCAGAACCCCTTCTGGACACGAACACCGTCAGAATCATTGGTAGATTGTTTGATCTTGAGATCAGTGATTCATCCCGCAGAAAAAAGGATTTTGAAACAGTAATGAGGAAAATTCTTGAATTTGGTGACTGCAGACACCTTTCACTATCGATGATCGATTTCGGAGAGGCTGTGTGCAGAGCTAGCGATCCCCTCTGCCATGAATGTCCCCTGAAACTATCATGCAACTTTTACAGGAGATGTTAGAATGAGAAAAACAATGATTGAAGAGGTAATAAAGGAGGTGCTGGGACCACGAAGTGGCCCTGAGGAATCCATTAAAGGGGACCCCTACGATGAGTATATAACCGGTGTTATCATCCCCGCCGGATGGAGTCCCGCCATAGAAATGGGTGCTGCTGACCCCGATTCTGAAAATGTGAATACAGACATTGTTTCATCAGGAGAGGATGATGATTCTGATTATGAAAGCTCTGTATTATCAGGACCATTCACACGGCCCAGATCATTTGGTATTTCATTCATGGCACCCGCCGGTGCAAAGGAAATGGATATCTGTGTCACGTGGGGTCGATACACCAGATCCGATGATGAGAAAATGTGGAAGAGAAAAGGCCATTTCTGCATCAAAAAATTTTCACTTGAGGAGGATAACACCCGTGAATGCATCTACCGGGAAGATGATGGCAGCATAACGATCAATGTTATGATCAGGGAGGACGGAAACCGTAAAAACGTTAGGGTGATTCTTGTAAATGAACTTAAGGTCGCTCGAAGTGCTTACAGACCTGAAACAGCCTCCTGCATTTTTCAGCCATCCATTCGCATTAACGTTGAAGACCGTCCGGAAACTTCAGATGCCCCTGATGACTACAGAGATGAGATGAATTTCATTTACAGAAACAGAAAGATTGATGTGATGGGAATTCAATGCTCTGCAGTATCAAAATCATGTGAATACTCACATAACCTCAATGAGTCTATTTTATGGCCTGATGGTCTTAATCTGGCTGAAAAATTCCCTGAAATTGAAAATTTCAGAACTCCTGACTTCAGAACAGAATTTGTACCTCTCTATCCCAGTCCGATGCCATCCTTTGATGTGGAAGGGGTTGATGAACTTTCTGCAGAGAAACTTTCAGAGGCATGGAATTCCAGTTCAATTTCAGAGATAGTGAACCCCCTCATAGATGCATATGAAAGGTGGATAGAATGCAATAAAGGAATCCAGAAGTCAATGGATGGCAAAAATAAAAAATTTGCATCCGGTATAATCAAAAAACAGGAAGAAGCGCTGAAAAGACTTAAAAATGGATTGGAAATCCTCATGGATAATGAGAAAGCAAGGCTCGCATTCTGTTTTGCAAACAGGGTCATATCACTTCAGCATCAGTGGAGCCGGCAGGGTGATGATTTCCTCTGGAGACCATTCCAGCTCGCATTTTTTCTCATGAACATCGAACCCATATTCAATCCTGAATCAGAATATCGTGATGTTCTGGATCTCCTCTGGATACCAACCGGGGGTGGGAAAACAGAGGCCTATCTTGCCATAATAGCATTTACGATGTCTCTTCGCCGTCTTAAAGGTTCCATCGGCTCAGAAAATATCCAGAGATGCTATGGAACAGCAGTTATATCAAGATACACCCTGCGCCTCCTCACCGTGCAGCAGTTCAGAAGGACCCTGAGAATGATAACAGCGGCGGAGTATCTGAGAGTTTTCATATGCGACAGCGGTCTCAGGGGATGGAGACCCTCCAACTGTGATATAAAAGAGGACTGGTTATATGGTTCTGTGAGGTTCTCCGCTGGCCTATGGGTAGGTGGCGCCGTGTCTCCACTTCATCTGAGAATAAATAAAGGGGCCATTGACATCATGACCTCCTCCGGGGATGGTGGGAATGAAAGTGAGCCGGCCCAGGTCATCAGGTGCCCCGCATGCAATTCATGGTTGAGTCTGCCGGATTCTTCAGAGAGCTCCCTGCCTGCCCATGATAACACAATAATCACCGTGGTCCAGAAAAAGAAGACAGACCTCAGCTTTGAGCCTTCAGAACTCAAAAAAATGTTTCCTGAAATCAGAGAAATCAGAACTTGCAGGGACAACCTCAGGGAGAACCATGAAACACTCATCATAAAATTTGATGAAAGAGATATGGACATCCCCCGGATATCAGAGATCATGAAAGAACTTGAGAATCACTTTGAGTTCTCATCACTGAGCTGGAGAAGACCCGGCTACTTTGGAAGCTCCTTTGATAAAGGGAGGAGGAAAAAGAAATATTCAGACTTTGAAATATGGTGTCCCAATCCGGACTGTCCTCTGAATAAGGATGTTGACTGGGCGGAGGGTGTTCCCTCAGATGAGGAATCGGAGTTTCCCGATGGAAATGCCAGAAGAAAGTTTGAGAGTCCTTTTATAGAAAACAGAAGAATTCCTGTTCCTGCCTACACTGTTGATGAACAGGTATACTCAAGGTGCCCCACAGTTATAATAAGCACTGCTGATAAGATTGCGAGACTCTCCTTTGAGCCAAAGGCAGCAGCCATCTTCGGAAATGTTGATAAATTCAACATATTTTATGGTTATCACAGGGATGGGCTATATCCCATAAACACGACAAAGAGTAGTGAAGCCCATGACACTGACGTGGAAGGGTTTCTGCCCCCTGAACTGATAATACAGGACGAACTCCACCTCCTTGACGGTCCCCTCGGAAGCATCTTTGGAATCTATGAGGCATCCGTGGAATCTCTCATATGGCGTGGAGGGCTGAGACCAAAATATCTTGCATCCACGGCAACGATAAACAACGCACATGATCAGGTCAGACTTCTCTTTGGAAGGGATCTGTTCCAGTTCCCGCCACACGGCCTTGAAATAGCAGACTCATTTTTTGTTAAGGAAGAGGATCCCGGTGATGCATGGGATGAACGGATTAGCGGAAGAATTTACATGGGAATCGCCGCACCCGGAAGAGGTCCGATAACTCCCCAGATAAGGCTATGGTCCCGTGTTCTCAAAACATCTGCGGAAAACACAGGCAACGAAGCCATCAGATATTACTGGACCGTTGTCGGATACTATAATTCCCTGAGGGAACTTGGAGGTGGGATTGCATTTTACAGGGAGGACGTTGTTGAGAGGTTAAAGGAGATTTCCGTGGATGATCCTCGTGATATAGATCCCGACCCGCTGGAACTTTCAAGCAGGATTGATTCAACTGCCCTGCCCCTTGTACTTGACAGAATAGAACGCGACGGAGAACAGCCGGGAGTCCCGGCATATGATGCCATTTTCACAACATCAATGTTCGGTACCGGTGTGGATGTGCCTCACCTTTCACTCATGATTGTCAGCGGTCAGCCAAAGACAACAGGATCCTACATTCAGGCCACAGGGAGGATCGGGCGAAGACGGGGAGGTCTTGTCCTGACATTTCTGAATGCTTCAAGACCCCGGGACATGAACCACTATGAAATGTTCATGAGGTATCATGCGAGAATTCATGAAAGCGTTGAATCTGTTTCAGTTTCACCCTATTCCGATGGGGCATTAAATAGAGCCCTTGGACCAGCGACCGTCGCATTTCTCAGAAACATGCCACTGGCCCGTGTTAACTGGACAGAAGAAGATGGTAAGGTCATATTATCCGGAGAATCCTCTGAAGATATTCATTATCTGCAGGAATCCCTCACAAACCGGCTTGATAAAATATTTAACAGAAAAGAGGATGTGGAAATAATTGAAAATTTCCTTGAAGAGTGCATCAAAAAATGGAGATCTGTTGCGGAAGAAGTCAATGAACTCCGATTTTCAGAGTACATAACCAGACAACACAACGTGGTCCTTGGCACTCCATCGCATGAATATAAAAACCTCAAGACAGTTTTCAGAAATGCTCCAAATTCACTGAGGGATATTGAGGAAACAACAGGTTTCAGGGTGTAAATATGATGAATAACGTGCAGCATCTTAGAAGATCCCAGTTCATATTCACCTATGGACCTGGAGCCATACTGGAGGGAAAGAACGGGCCCGTGATGATCCCTTCACTCAACGACGGCCTGGGAAACTATTTTGGAATAGAATATCTTGAGAAGTTTGAGATTAAGGATAGCAGGCTTTCAGAGTTTCTCCGGAAAAATAAAGAGATTGATGGAACCATACGGCTATTTTCACTGCCCACCAATGCCGCCCTCTCCCTTGATGAAAACCGTCACATCTACAATACATGGCGGTTTCCCCGCTGGAAAATATGCTATGGAAGAACAGAAGGGGGACACCAGAATCCCGTCCTTTATTATGAACGTGAAGGGAAAGGCTGCCCCATATGCGGGTCAAGGAATGCCTCAGCCACCCGATTTGTGGCTGCGTGTCCTGACGGACATCTTGATGATCTGCCATGGAAATATCTCGTTCACAGTAAAGAAACCGGGTGCAATCCAGAATACTTTCACTGGAAAATTGAGGGACCATCAATTGCGGATATAATAATTAAATGTCCGGAATGTGGACAATCATCTTCCATGAGATATATTTACAGAAAAAAATTCCGCTGCACAGGCAGACTTCCTGAAAGATCAGGGCTCCGTTCAAAGGAATCATGTGAACTTGAAATGAAGATTCTTCAGAGACAGTCAACCTCCCTCAGAATACCCGTAACACTGACCCTTCTGAAAATTCCCTATAAAACCAAACTGGATGAAATACTGGAGAACGATCCAGAATTCAGGGGTAACCTGCGCGGTATTATAAACCATGCAAATAAAGAAAATCTGCTTTCAGACGTTAAGCAGAACAAAAGAAAATATTATGACACCGTTAAAGGGAGTATTGAGGACATGGGTTACAGAAGATTCTGTGAACATGTAATGGGATTCAATAGCAGGATGATAGCAGATCCCCTTGGAGATGAATTCCGGGCCCTCAGAGAAATGCGAACATCTGAAACACTATCAGTGGGAGAGCCTGTGAAATTTTCTGTTGATTCTCAGATTACCCTCAAAATTGTTCCTGTTGAAAAATTGAAGCTTACAACTGCTCAGATTGGATACTACAGGAGCCCTTATCTTAAAAAGGACGAAAATTCAGAGATAATTCCGTCAAATATTGTGAGTACAGGTGAAAGGGAAGCAATTTCCGAGTCATGGTGGTATCCTGCGTTTGAGAGTATGGGAGAGGGTCTGTTCATAACAGCGGATAGAATAGCCCCGGAATCTTCATCCTTAAATGCGCTGCAGGAGTGGGATGAAAGAAAATTGATTCATGACGAAATTCTGAGACAGAACACACCTGTGAGTCCAGAATTTGTGTGGTGGCATACACTTTCACATTCCATTATACAGGCCCTCTCGTTATATGCAGGCTATTCATCACCCTCAATAAGAGAAAGAATTTACACAGACTCCGGAGGCGCCGGTGGCATTCTCCTTTATTCATCATCGATTGGAGATGATTGCAGTATGGGAGGTCTCTCTGGATGTGCTTCAGAATCAAAATTTAAGGAGATATGGAAAATAGCAATGAATAATATTGAATTCTGCTCCAACGATCCGATATGTCATCAGAATCGGATTTCAGATGGAAATTACAACGGATCCGCATGCCACCGCTGCCTGATGCTATCAGAGACATCATGTGAACACAGGAACAGGTGGCTGGATAGGCATGCTGTTCTTGGAGATTGAGGATCTGAACTGATCAGAAATGGTGGTGAATAGATGGAGCCTGCATATTACTATCATGATTATCCCGTGTGTCCAAACTGCAAAGAACCTGTGATCACAGGAGCTCCCCTGCTGATTGAGGATGATGGAACATTTAGGTGTTCCTCCTGCGACGCCTTTTTCAGTCCTGCGGTGCATCTTCCGGAAAATGAAGGGGTACATGAATTCCTGACGAAAAATCTGAAAGAACCTCCCAGTGAGGAACTGCCCCTTATCTGGCCCATAAAAAATAACGTGATTGAAAAATCATATCTCAGCTGGCTTCCCAATATCAGTGAAGGAAAGTACCTGATAACATGGCCATGGAGGAATATCAGGTTCCTCCCAGTTCTAATCTGCGAGTGCCTCAGGGTTAAAGGAGATGCCAAGATCGTTGTGATCGGTGAGATCAATACCGGTGAAAGTAAAAATGAGCTGGGTTTTCCTGACCCCTTTTCAGCGCTCGGAAGCCTCCAATACATTGAAGATATGTCTAAGATGGATTCAGGTGATCTCAGAAATCTTAGAAGATTATTAAAAATAGACAGAAAAAATGTATTCAAAAAGAAAAAAAAGATCCATTACAGAATAAAGGATTCAAAGAACAGACATACGACAGAAATATCAGTATACAGACCAGAAATGACCATTAGAAAATGCATAAACCGCATTTTAAAGTACTATAAGAATTTATATGGAATGAATGCTGTAAGGAGTATAACCCAGAAGGATGGGAAGGGTGGCAAAAAAATTAAAACCGTGAACGATGAAGGAATAATCGCTATAATCATTGAAGAAAGGGAAGAATGGACAGGAAAAAAACTCAGTTTTCCAGTATCTGACCTGTTTCAGGTAATGCTGAATTATGATGACTTAACACGATTCAAAGATCACTTTAAGTATGATTGCATAACAGATGTCAGGGATACATATACTTCAGACAGTTCCGTGGTTTTTATCTCACAGACCATGGAACCAGAAAACCTCTTTAGCATCGTTGAAGAATTCAACCCTGATGTCGTATTTTTCACAGATTCGGATTATTTCGTCAATGAAAGTCTTTTCAACGGGAGGCGGTGGCAGAAATTCAGAGAATTTATTCGTTCAACAGAACATGCTGTTCTGATGTTTTCACTCAGACCTGACAGCAGACATCTGTACAGAGACCTTAAGGACAGCTTCACATGGCACACCTGGGATTGCATACCCATTCTTGACATACTGACTGGAGATGAAGATCATTCAAGACCATCCCCATTTTCATCATCATTCAGTGAAATATCTGTCCCTGAGATTAATGCTGAGGTAGAGTACATCCATCTCAAGGAGATTGATAGAATAGAAGAAATCTCCGAAAAGATCCTGAAAATAGATAACAGTAAAAATGTGCGCCTTTATCTAAAATACCTTCCTCAGACACCTCTCAACCTCCGCGGACCACACCATTATTCAAATGGTGGCTGGGTAATTGATAACATTCTGAATCAAATTCTGGACACACCAATCTTTGACGAGGTGAAAAGCACATTCGAAGAGGTTTATTCCATTTCATCGGACCCACAGAGAAACCCCCTACTGAAATCCATGAAAGAAATCATTGAAGCGGAACTTTCAGGGGATGACAGAAAATCCATATTCATAGCTTTAAAATCATCGCGGGAAACAAAAAGTCTGAAAAAAACTTTTGAAATGAATGAAGAGAATCCCGATGTGCTTGATGCTGTTGATATATGCACATGGAATGATCTCCCCACCCACCATGATGAAGGTCCTTCAGTGGTAATAGCAACCTCATATCCACCCATCGGATACTCTATGAATGATACGGCTATAGAGAAATTTTACTTCATAGGAGGATCAACGGCCATTGAAAAAATAAAATCAATAGTTAATAACAGAATCACAGAACAGATTACAAAACCTCTTCACATTCCATCAAGAAACGAAAGAGCGCCCGAACTTCTCTTTGAGATTACAGAAAAAATTCATGTCCCTGAAACCGTTAAAGAGGATATCCTGGAATTTGAAAGATCCATTGAATCGGGATCACATTCGCAAATATTGAATTCGTATGGGAGAACCTCTAAAAAGCGTGCGAGAACAATAAGAGCAGGCACTGAATGTGTACTTGTGATCAATGAAATGAATAGTGGAATGTTCATACCTTCCCACAGGATTCTTTTCTTTAAGGATGAGACTGCCGACAGGATCGAACACATCAGAGCCGGTGATAAACCTGAAAATCTTCAGGAAAGGACTCTTTTACTGGATGAACACGGGTTCTATACATCATTCAAAGTCCTGTTCACAAGATTCATGATAGAAATTGCGCCGACCCTTAAAATAAAAAGTTCCTACTACACATGGAATGGCTTCGGGGAACTTGTGGATGACTCATATGAATGGCTCAGGAACATCCGAAATGCCATGAATAAAATTAGGGATACCCGTGGCTGGAATGAAAACAGGGCAAAGGATTATCTATCAGAGTATCTTGTTGAATATGATCTCAACGCCAGAAACCCCGATTATATAAGGGATCACTGGCTGTCGGATCCCGAGATCATAGTGACATCACAGGGTCATGTTCCGGTTTTTGAGGTCGAGCACCCCAGGGCAATTTCAGATGTTGAAAAAATATACAGGGCTCTGGATGAACTATCTCCTGAAATGCGTCTTGATGATGAAAAAGCAAGAAGATCATACATTGCGTCACGGACTCTTCAGAAGCTGAGAAGAAAATTTTTAACCGATAAAAAACAATCTCTGGCTCCCCGGTACCGCAGATTCCATGAAGAGCTCTGGAAAGAAATAAATTATGTCCTCAAACGTTCCGATAAATTTAAAATAAAACAGGCCAGAATTGTTAAGGTCAAAATAGATTCACCGTCGATGAAAATACTTCAAGATTATGAGAGGTACATCATATGATATTGGGACCCGGAGTCTTTACCATGTGCCCCCCTGAGGGTCCTCAGAATGAATGTTACCACAGCATGACCTATCATATCTCCCTTAAGACCATAGGGGGTCTGGAGAGGAACTTCATCTCAGCCAGGGGGGTCAAAGTCACCCTTTGAAAATTTTTTCAACTGTTACATCGACAATGGTCTTAAGGGGGTGGTAAACCTCTGGAAGCAGGTTAAGGTTCTCATCAACTATCCAGTCACCCCTGGGATCCCTCAGGATGTAGGCGATGAAACGGTATAATCCACTCCCTGTTTTCCTTTTGAACTCTTCAAGATTCTCAGAGAAGAAGAATATTTCAAAAACCTTCAGGTAATCTTTCCCCGGGTTCCAAGGGTTCCTGTTTCCACGTATCTCAGGCAGGTTCTCAGGGCCAGAGGAAAAGATCCCCCTTGACAGCCTGCTGTTTATCAGCTCGCTGAGTTATAACTTTACGTAAAGATCGAAATATAAAACTTTATATTGTATATAAAATAATTTAGTTCAATGTAGATTGCAAAAACCATGACCGGCTAAAAGAGGTATTGCCTTGAAAATAAAAAACTTGGAAGTCATTAAAAAAAATTTATACTTTTTAAGTCAGCTCTCTCGAGAGCAGCTTTACGTTAAGGTTAAGGAGGGGAATGTCCACTTTTTAAATACAAATAAAGAAAGGACAATTATAGCTGATTTTTCCATTAATGAAGTGAAAAATGAGGAGGAATTCTCATTTAAGCTTGGACCCCTATTTTATGACATCTTCTCCAGAATTGAAAAGGGAAGTGAGGCCTATCTTGATTTCAATAAAGATAAAGTGATATGCAATATTCTGTATGAAAATATAGAATTCAAAAGTGCTCTAAATTCTCAAAAAGGCGAATCTCTGGATTTCCCACCATACACTAAAGATAACACATTCAAAATTTCAGGAAGCAGACTATACCATGGACTCAACCTCCTTGCTAAATTCAAGAGTGATCTGAGACTACAGACAAAAAACGATGAACTGATAATAACAACCCAAAACCCAAATGGAAACATGGAGGTTAAAATACCCTCAGATATGGAATTAAAGGATAAGCCAGTCAAGGGATCCATATATGACTATGAGATAATTAAACATCTCCTCAATCCATCTAAAATTTCAAAGAAAGTTGATTTAAACCTGTCATGGAATGATAAGATTAACGATAATGTCCTTGTCGTCACATTTCACTCTAAAAACTCCGAAAACACGATTAAGTATCTATTTACTCCAAAGGGGAATCTACAGTGAACTATCCGAGATTCGCAGAGAAGGATTATATAGGTCTCAATGGGGTCTCCATGGAACAGTTAATTCATCCCCACTTCCAAGAATGGCAAGAATGGTTCCTGGACAAATATGAAGCCCCAACGGATAGAGTATGTGTATTCCTGCCATGTGCAGCCATAAAACCCTACTACAACTCACCCATCCACAAAGTGATCAACAGCGTTCTTGAGGAATACATGGAGGATATTCATAGGGTCGTGATCTCCAATGCAGGGGTCATCCCCTACGAACACTGTGACAAATATCCATTCGACTCTTATGACTGGAACCCACTGGCAGAAGATGAACACATACAAGAGGAGTACTACAATGTTACAAGGCAGAGAATTGAGGACTATCTCTCAAGACACTCCTACAAGGCCCACGTATCATACCTCCGGAACAGATCCCTATCATTCAGGGCCCTAAGGGATGCCTGCAAAGATCTAAAAATACAGCTCTACTACAGCGAACTAAACGAAGAAATACCCCACGGAAAAGACACGGATCTGGTGTTGACATACGATGAAAACCTGGAAAGATTATCAGAGATACTGGAGGGTCTTCTATGAAATACTGGGCAGGCGAGACTCCAAATAACTCACTTAAACTGAAACATAACTATGTGATGGACAGTGTTATCAACTACTATCATCTAGAAGACCCCGAAATAGAATATGAGTATAATAAACTTTTCCTTGATAACGGAGCCTTCAGCGCCCTTAAAAATTCTCAAAAGAGCATTCTAGAGGAAGAGCGGGTCCTCAACGTCCAAGAGAAGTTAAAACCAGAATACACCGTTCCACTGGATTATCCATTCACTCCGGGGATGGACAAGGTTGTGATGCAGAAAAGATGGAATAAAACCGCTGAGAACATTGAGTACTGGATTGATGTTACAGACCTTAATCTTGTACCCGCACTCCATGCATGGGACCGCACCAGCCTACAGGATAATATACGATTACTCTACCGGAAGGACCAGGATTATATCTCGATGGGGAGTATTCTGACCACCGCAGACGAATTTAATGGTTTCTTTGGGGACAGACAGCCATCAAAGAACCTCATCGACTCCATCATAACGACAAAACAGATATGTGACCAGTACGACCTTGACATACACATATTCGGCTTTGGTTCTTCTCCAATAATGTATCATATAGGTGCATTTATCGGAATTAAAAGTACAGACTCCATAGGATACAAAAGAAAGGCCGCCTATGGGAAAATCATCCTCCCGCAGACAGGTGAACGCTACTGTGGAAATGGAGAAGCAAAGTTCGGGAACTTAAGGAAAAAAGGGGGTGTTGCTTCAAGTTACCTGACAGAAGATGAACTTCAAAAACTGAGCCAGTGCAAATGTCCAGTCTGCAGAGAACAGCCAGCGGACGGATCCTTGAGGTGGGAAAACCTTAGGGATGACTGGGTTAAAAGAGCCTACCACAATAAATGGGTGATGGAACATGAAGAGGATCTTTCAAGAATTTATAATGATGATAAAGAATCATACTTGAAATTCCTTGATGAAACCATTGGAAAATCTGGTTTAGGACATCTATGGGAATACACTAAAAGAAGGCTCACACATTACAAAATAGATTTATTATACTGAGGGGGGTAATCATGACAGCGGTCACATGGACATGGTTGTACTACAGCTCCTTCATTGAAGATCTTGAGAAGACGCTTAGTTTTCTGATGAAATATAATTCAGAAAAAGGTTTGGCCATTAAGAGCGATTTTCAGACTATACTGCCAAAAAAAGAAAATCGAGAGTCTATTCTTCAGCTGATGAAAGAACTCAATCTTGTAGATATAACACCGTCCAGAAGAACCTCACGTTATGGTATAACAGAAGAGGGAAGACTTTATCTCCAATCAGAAAACAGACCTAAATGTTTACACAGACTACTGTACAAACATGTATTACATTATTCCTATTTTTACAACTATATCCTTGAAAATGAATTTTATCAGTTCTCAAAGCTTCAAATAATAGAAAAGATGGTCTTAAATTCATCATATGACTTCGGAGTACGTATTTTCGACTGGAAATCTGCAGAAAACGTACTGAAGATTATGGTTGACATCGGGGTCCTCTCCCTCGACGAGGAGAATAATAGCTACTCTGTAAATAAAGAATATCAAACCGAGTTCAATCATAAGGTCTTTGAGGAATTAATAATTGATAAATTAAGTTCAGATACACAAATGTTCACAAAGGAGTTATGTTCCTACCTCCTCTCTCGTGAAAGTGAGTTTATTAATTCAGATGATGAACCGACCGTTCGAATGATTTACAAGCATCTACTAAGAGTTAATGAAAGCAGAGATATCCTAAAATTTATACCCGGACTTCCAAGACCACCCATACCATCCAAACATACTCTTGTAGAATTGAGGAGGGGATGAATTATGCAGAAAACCCGCGAAGCACTCCCGAATCCCTTTCCACAGTTAGGAACACCTGGAGAAAAGATCAGGATAAAGCCTGTTGGATATGACAGGGAAATTAAAGAGATAAAAGAGCTCTTATTGCCAAATATAGGAAAACAACCCCTCATGATAAATATTTATGGTGAATATGGCCAGGGAAAAACTACTTTCCTTAAGTTTCTTGAGGAGAAGTTTAATGGAAGCCTTCCTGACTCATGGGCAGATTTTCTTGTTGATAGGCTTGACATCAGTAAATTCCCTCCTCTTGAAGAATTCCTGTTAGAAAAACAAAGGGAAGCTGAAGAAAAAGGCAAAGAGGGCATTATAATTATTTTAGATGAAATGCAGCACATATCCACTGAGGGAGCTTTAACCCAGAATCAGAAAGACTTTCTTAATTCTTTAAGAAAATTTGCTGATGACAATATTAATGGGGTTAGAAACAGTTTATTTACGCTCGTATTGGCTATGCATCCCGAAACAGAGAAATTCTTTAAGGACTATGGTTATTATGACGTTGAACAGCGCAGAGGGACCTTCAAATTAGTTCTTCGTGACATTGATTATTTCACTGCTCATGAGATGGTCAATGAATATTTCAAACAGATGCATAAGATAGATGAGTCTGTAGAACCATCCTTCAAAGACTATTTTGATGAAGCATTTATCAACGCATTTTACATATTAAGCCAGGACGTTGAGTCTAGGGTTAATGGAATTAGAAGACTGAATGGTCGCACATTCGCACAGATTTTCTTTGTGCTCTTTGAAGAATACAACAGAAAAGGCTCTAAACTAGAGTTTGAAGACCTTAAATCAATACTCCTGGGCGATAAATCATTAAAATTTAAGGATTATCCTCTGCAGATTAATCGTGAAGCTTATCATGATATTCTCAACTTTGCAGAAAGTGAAGAGCTGAAGAAAATAGTGGATCAAATGCTCTTTAATCCCAGATGGTATTTCGAAAAAGAAGAAAAAAAGCACTGGCTCCGAATGATCTCACAAAGGGGCATAATTACAGAAAGAGAATCCATAGTCGTTGATCCCGATGAAATAGCAAAATATGAGAAAATTGAAAAAGAAAGGATTTATCTAGATGGTGAAAAGTGGCTCGTATTTACAGATTTCTTAACAGCTGAACAAAAAGAGTCGCTGCTAGAAAATCACGAACCAGAGAAGGTTTACAGATTGTCAGAAGAGTATCTTGAAGAGATTTATGGATTTAAATATGAATATGATGGATCAGACGGGTCATCGAGAGCGTTAAGGGAATATTTTAAGTTAGAACCTTCCCATAAAGTGGATAAAATCCTTGAAAAAATAACGGAAAACTTAGAGTTTAATATTAGTAAGTGCAAGCAAGGCCCCTCCTACAAATTTGCTGAAGGCACCTATAATGTCCTTGGAAGGATAAATTATAATCTGGGGATTTTCTATTATGCTGAAGGTTACAATAGAGACGATTTCAAAGAATATGTGGAGAACGTGATAAAAAACGTCGAAGATTCAGAGCATGATTTTGTCGTTGTTCTTGTATGTCCATATTCTAAAATTCCTCCAATAAAAGAGAATCTAAAAATAAGAAAAATGGAAAACCGTATTTTCATTGAAGAGTTAAGCTCAGACTCCTTGAGAGAAATTCTGGAGGATGACATAGAGGGCTTGAAAAACATAATTAGGGAGTCTATGAAAATATACGTTAAGGAAGCCTTTGAAAAGGGATTCACCCTACCCTTAACAGGTTTTAAAGAAAAAATACAGAACAAACCCAGTTTATTAAGAAATAAATTTGTAGATGAGGTGGGTAGAGCCTGGAGTATAGAGCTTCAGGCGTCAGATCCAACTAAATCAGAAATTCTAGATTCCAAGACTAAGGCCATTGATGGTGATGGTAAATTACTAGATCTCGCCAGAAACTCCCTCAAGGAATTCATAAAGCTTGATGAAGATGACATTATCAGGGGCTGTGAATTTTCACGGTATGAAAAAAGATTTTTAGAGCTCTTCGATATTGAAAAAGATGCAATTAGTAAAAATGAAATTGAATCCTCAATGAAAAAGTATTTTTCAAGTTATTCAAGATTTTCAATTCCAGATTTCATAGGAAGAATACTTGAAAAGAAAAATATACTAGAAATCCATGGTGATTTATACAAAATAAAAAAACCTGATGATTACTTACAGAGAATTGTTGATATACTGGACTGGTCTCTTATAACCCTCGTTTCAAGAAATGATATTCTAACACAGGAAAAAATTTCCAGTTTAAAAATTATAGTTGAGGAATTGAAAGAAAAACCCTCCACTGACATCACCTGGACAGACATCGCAACCTATAATACAAAATTAGATTCAATAGCAAGATTTTTAGAGGAGAAAACAGAACAACTTGATATTCAGCATATTAAAGAAAAGCTGAATCTATTGAAAAAATGCCTCGACAAAAGATTTTTAGACTTAGACATAAGTGATATAGAATTTTCAGAGCCCCCCAAAAATCCTGTTATTGAGAAATACTTTGCTGAAACAGGAAAATCTAAAATTGACTTTGATAGTTTGGTTAGTTTTATAAATGAAGAAATAAAGGAACCAATAAGTTTTAACCAAAGGGTCATGAATGATATAAAGTCTATTCTGACTTCAATACACGAAATAGACAGCTCATACGAATCAATCGTCACTCCACTCTTTAAAAGGTTGGAAAATCTGAAAATGGATCTTGAAGCTCCGCGAATAGAGAAATTGATGGATTATGAATATGGCCCTAGCTACTCTTCAAGCCAGATTAAAAAGGCTGAAGAGATATTAGAAAGTTTCAATCAATTCCTTGAACCTTATTTCAAATCCCTTGAAAGCTTAAATGAACTTTATCCAGAACTGAGAGATGTATTTGATTATATAGAAGGTCATTCGGATTATATGGAAGACCTCAAAATTGATCCTGACGAAGAGGAAGTCAGGATAAAAAGGCTTGCTAAAAATGAGTTTAATCTGTGTGAACCATATCTTCGTCACATTTTAAAAGAATATGAAGATCTGAAAGAGAGAATAGATCTGAGGATTAAATATACAAAACTTCACGAATTCTTCGAAGGTCTGGGTCTCCATGAAAATGTTACTGAAGATGAATTAAAGGTTAAAATTGAAGAAAAAAAAGAGGATTTCGATGAATTTAAGCACCTCTCCACTGATGAGATAACTCAAAAATTTCTTAGAGCAGAACTTCTCAAGAAAATTACAATCAAAACAGAATATTATGACAAAGGGGATCAACGCATAGAAGAAATGGTTAAATATAAAAGAAATATAGGAGGTGCATCAACATGACACTCAACCTTTTTCCCATTTATAAAGAAGATGTAAACAATGAAATCCTGATATGTCCCCTCAAGCACCCCCTTATAAACTACGAGTGGAGCAAAATCTCTATCACCCTTGATGATGGCAAGTACACTGACATCCCGACAATTGGTGAAATCTCAGATAAAGTTGCAAATTCATCAATAATCTACTTAAAAGATTTGCCAGTTGGTTTCAAGGATCAGAACAACAACACGGTAACACAGGTACTCCTGCATGAATCAAACATAAATAAAGAACCCTATAAATCAATAAAAAAGTGTTTAACAGAAGAAGTGGAAGCCGGTTTAGAGCAATTCGTGAATAAACTCAAAGATGATGGTGACTTCAGCAATAATGTAGTGAGATACATTTTTGAAAAAGATAAAAGCAGGTTAAAGGGTACCGGCTTTGAAAATAATATAGATGATCTCCTTAAACAATCAAAGAAAAACAGAGATAAACTCACAAAAGAGTATCCGCCTCTGAGATTTATCATCAACCTTCTAAATACGGATTAAAATATTATAAGTGAATTAAATGGTCTTTGAAACAGAAATAGAGGGTTTTATAACGGCCATCCAAAGAGAAAGGTTTGTTGAAATAGAAAACCTTAGAAAAATCTTTAAAGAAATGAAAAAGGACATTGAAACTAATAAAGAGGATTTAACCTGTGACATAGATAGACCAGATAAAGAGTCCCTAAAAAGTAATGTCGTGGCCGTGGATGGGAGCAGCTACCAGGAACAACATGACTCCATTTCAATAAATATCGCCACAGCTTATATCTATTCCAATAATGAGGGGAAGGAAAAATATTTGCCCAATATTAAAATTGTGCCTCCATACTATGCTAGTTTAATTAACTCTGTTGATATGAAAACCCTTGAATACAAGATTGTCCTGGACCTTCTAAAGGATGGGATAATTGAAAGACCCGACCTAATCCTCCTCGATGGCTCCATCTGTTTTCCTGATGAAGCACTTTCATATCACATCGAAAATGTTCCTTTCATGAGAAAGAGTTATGAAGAACATAAATCCACTGTAAATGAATTTTATGAGTTCATATTAAGGAAGGATATACCAACAGTTGCCATCAGTAAAGACCCCACCGCTAACAAATACTTTGGTTCTCTTTATAAATCAACAAGGTCACCATCCCCCAATGACGAAATAGATTCTTCAAGATCCATTGGTTCAAATCTCATGAAAAACATTGGGAAGGAGGGAATGTACAATTTTATATCTGAAAATTCCTTCATAAAAAAATTGATGCGTGATGATTCCTTCAAAAGGACAAAATACCTTGAGATTACAAGGGCCTTAAGGAACGAAATCCCGGCAGAAATGTTAAGGGGAGAAATCTGCGGGTTTTATATGAAAACGGTCAGGGAACAAAGGCCCTTCTTTGTCGAAATCCCCTCTAAATTTATTGGTAGAATTGACGAAATAACAAGAATTTTATCTGCATTTAGTTACTATTCCCTTAGACAAGGGTACCCATTCCCGCTCTATGCTGCCCATAAGAAAGTCGAGCTTAAAAAGAAGTACTGTCGTAACATAGCCACCATACTCAGGAACATTGCATCAAAGGAATTTAAAGGAGATTATACCTTAATCTTTGAGGAAAAGTTCCATGACAGACTATAGGTGTCCAGAATGAATGAATTTAAAGGAACAGTATTTGAAACGGTATCTTCAATAAGGATTAAATTTTCAACTAAACCCGGTGAAACTGTCAGTACTGGGTCTCTAGTTGAGATAAAGGACTCTGATGGAAAAAAATATCTGGGAAGAGTTATAGGTATTCAGAGAAAAAATTATCTGATTGACCAGGATGGTGCAGTTCAGCTTTCATCTCTTTTTTCTGAAAACGAAAATTTAGACCCTGATGACATAGGTATACGTGGCGAATTTGATGACTTCATAATATGTGAAGTTGAAATAATAGGTAACAGAGAACACAGCAACTTTTTTATAAGACCAAAAGAACCCTTTAAAATTGGGACAAAGGTATACAAGGCAAGTCCTGAATTCCTGAATAAACAGTTAGAACCAAAAACAAATTCCATAGAAATAGGCTATTTCAGGGACAATGAAGACGTACCAATCCACATTGATTTGAACGAACTCATCTCAAAGCATTTCTCTGTACTTGCAATGACTGGAAGCGGCAAATCATGGACTATAAGTGTTATAATAGAGTCCATCGCAAAAAAATATGACATACCCATACTGATATTTGATCCCCATGGCGAATATAGTTCCCTCAAGGTTGCAAAGAGTGGAGAGGGTGAAAAAATAGCCAGAAAGACCAGAATTTTTGTTGCCGCAGATGAATACACAAAGAAACGTTCGGATGAACTTTTTGAAAATAAATTCAATGTTAACAGAAACAGTGAATCCCTCTATTTCAACATGACCGATTTTGAGACATACCAGATCATTCACCTTTTAAGGAGTCTTTATGAATTATCTGAAGCACAGAGCAGGATTTTACAGGCTGGTTGGGCTGAAATAACCAATGAGCCTGAACTAAAGGACACAACTGATATTGATGCCATAATTGACAAATTAAAGGTTGTTGGTGAGTCAACAACCCAAGGTCCTTCTGCCATGAAGATACTTAGCACCAAACTGAAAATGCTATATGACTCATTACCCTACATTAAGAAATCCACTGACCAGAAAATCATAGAAGAAGATGAAATTGTGAAAAAGGGTCAAATTTCAGTTATAGATATTTCGGGAATAGAAGAAATACAGCAGCAAGCTCTTGTTGCAATACTATCCTCAAGGATACTCAAAGAAAGAATGAAAGGGAAGATTCCTCCACTTCTTCTCATACTAGAGGAGGCACACAGGTATATACCCTCCGGAGCAGTCAACACCGCTTCAAAGCCTACAATTAAGAGGGTTGCGCAGGAGGGCCGTAAGTTTTTAATGGGTATGGGAATTGTAAGCCAAAGACCAAGCAGACTGGATGATGATGTGCTTTCACAATGCAATAACCAGATAATAATGAGATTAACAAATCCAAACGATCAGAACTACGTCAAAAAGGTTTCTGAGTGGATTTCTGAAGCAGATGTGGATGAAATAAGGAGCATGGCGCCTGGTGAAGCATTTATATTTGGAAGTGCCGTTCCACTCTCCCTTCCAATGAGAATAAAAACTAAAAGATTAACTGAACATGGCGGCTACACTCCAGATATAGTGGACGAACTTGAGAACTTCTAACGATGAAATTCCATAACCTCCAAATAATAGAAAACAAGGATGAAATCCTTTCATGTCAGAAAAATCTATTTGATATACTGGTTGGGAGGGCCACTGAAGAAATATCTGGAAAGGTTTTTGCTGGTCGTCCCGTTGAAGGCACCATGTACTGGATCTCAGATCTTGGGATATGGTACATGTATAGATTTGTTAAAGAAAGTCGCCACTGGAATGCTTTTGGAACAGACAAGCCATCAACTGAGAAAAGTAATACGATCATATGTGAAATAAATTCACCACCAGATGGTATTGACCGGAGGATTGCAGGTGCCTTTGCTCGTGATCCCCATGGAAACGGTTACCTCATACACAGAGGTAAACTGGGGGGAAACTACAGTAAAAGAACATTTGAGGAGAACTACCAAGGTGAATGGACAACAGTCATTGACGGTGATCGGGAAGAAAAGGTTGTGGTCATAGGAAAAATTGATGAAACCCTCCCGGAGAAAATAAGGGACTTTGTATATGAGATCTCGAGGATAAAGGCCATGAAAGCCGATTTTAATCTTGAAGAAAATTTTAAGAAAGAAACAGGTCTCTACCAGCATCCTGGCAGAGGAAAGGGGACAGGCTTTTACCAGTATCTGCAGCTCCGTGGTTATTACTTCAGCCCTGAAATCGTTGAGAACTTCCTCCTATCACTCAAGGTCAAACCCTTTGTGATACTGACCGGTAACTCAGGTACCGGTAAAACAAAACTCGCACAGCTCTACGGCCAGTACATCTCCACAGATAAAACCCGATACCTCGTTGTCCCCGTGGGTGCCAACTGGACCGAGACGAGACACATCTTCGGCTACCTCAACATCATGACAGGGAAATACCAGAGCACCCCAGCCCTCGACTTCATCATGAGCGCCGATAAAGATCCTGATAACCCCCACATCCTTATACTCGATGAAATGAACCTGTCACACGTAGAACGCTACTTCTCGGATTTCCTCTCAGCCATCGAGAGCGGTGAACCCGTCCCACTCCATGATGACCCTGAATGCGATTTTCCATCCAAAATAAAGATACCTGAGAACCTCATGGTTGTTGGCACAGTCAATGTGGATGAGACCACCTACATGTTCTCACCAAAGGTACTTGACCGGGCAAACACCATAGAATTCGAGACACTGAAGCCCAGGAAATATCTTGAAGGAGACCCCCATGACCAGGGACCCGCAGGGAACACGGAATTCCTTGAAAACATCATGGAATATAACCCGGAACAGCTGAAGGTGCTTAGGGATGACCTCCACATGATATGGGATGAACTTGTGGAGGAACTTGACTTCTTCCATGAAACCCTCAGGGGTCCGGGATTCGACTTCGGATTCAGGGTGACACTGGAGATCCTCAGATTCATGCATGCAGCCTGGATCTACGAGAAGAAACCCGCAAGGTGGGAAAACTGGGAGCGTTACATGGACGCCCAGATCAAACAGAAGATCCTCCCCAAGATCCATGGCCCTGAAAGGCTCCTCAGGGATACCCTGGAGGAACTCAGGAAACACTGCAGGGACAGGTTCCCTGAATCAGAGAAGAAGCTCGAGGAGATGCAGAACACACTGAAAACCCAGCGCTACGCTTCATTCATCAGGTAGTGATCACCGATGGACCAGGAGATAATCATAGAGTTCCAGGCCGGCACCCTCAGGATAAATGGTGGTCCAGCCAGCAGGGAGGTGCCCCCGAGGAAAGTTGAGGTCAGCGGATACCCTGTGAGGCTCATAAATGTCCCCCTCGTTGACAGGCCCGGCCTGAATCCCATTGAACACTGCCCATACTATGATAACCTCAGTGAGATAATGCTCCTCGAGGAAACCGAATACCAGGTACTCTTTGAAGCCAGGGAATCCCTGAAGGATGTGGAGGTCATCCCCCATACAGATGAACTCTTCACGAGGATCCGGTTCAAACTCGGGGATAGCCTGGCCGGGATACTCAACTTCAGAAGCTACGCAGGTAAATCCTTCATCGGTATTGAAACACCCTATGGACGTGAAGAGATACCCGTCGAGGTGAGGTCAAAGAAGATAAACTACCATGAACAGTACCCTGCAATGCTGGCAGATCTATCAGATGAGATATCCTCCCTCATACTCGAGGCCAGCTCATCCATATTCCAGACATTCACCCCATCAGGTGAGGATGATAAGACACTCTACGAGGATTTCCTTTTACTCGAGTACCTCTTCAGACCCGAGAACCTCCCTGCTGCAGCTGAACACATAAACCACAGTTTCTATTCTGGCCTCGAACGTGAAATCACGGTGATACCCGCAGGCCTGGCCTCAGTGGTGGACCCCGATGGGATGGTGGGGGTCCTCTCTGAACCGGCCAGCTTTGATGGTGATGGAACCCTCAGGGTCCTCCCACAGCTGAACCTGCGGGAGACGCCTGACACTCCCGAGAACCGCTTCTACAGGTACTTCCTGGAATCAGTGGAGGAAAAGATACTCTCGCTCCATGAATCAGCCCCTGAGGGTTACATCAGGGACTCCCTGGAGGGTTTCCTTGATGAGGTGAACCTCCTCCTGTCTGCAGGGTGGCTGAAGGATGTGGGTGACATCCAGGCCCTCCCCATGAACTCACAGGTCCTCCAGAAGAGGGAGGGCTACAGGGACGTTCTCAGGTACTTCTTCATGCTTGACCTTGCACTCAGGTTCACCTGGGATGAGCTGCAGGACAGTATAAGGGGCTTTGAGAGGAGACTCAGTGAACTCTACGAGTACTGGTGCTACTTCAGGATACTCAGGATCCTTGAGGACATAACCGGGCAGAGGGTTGACCCCGGGGACATATTCGTCAGGGAGGGCTGGAAGGTGAGGCTGAGGACCGGCAACTCCATATTCAGGTTCAGGATGGATGACACCGGGATAGCCCTCTCCTACAATGGAAGGTTCAGAAGGAACACCCGCTGCAGGTCCTATTCACTCCCATTCAGGCCCGACTACTCCATACTGGTGGATGTGGGTGAGTGCACCTACTTCATACACCTGGATGCAAAGTACCGGTCCATGGTAAGGCCCGATGACTTCCATGAGAACATCGAGGTGAGGGACGCTGAGGAGGAACTTGACAGGAAGTTCAGGGATGGTGACGTTTACAAGATGCACACCTACAAGGATGCGATACTCCACAGTGTGGGTGCCTACATACTCTACCCCGGCGATAGAGATATTGTATTTGCAGAGGGAGCCGGTGACGTGCCATCTGTGGGCGCCTTTCCACTGAGGCCCGGTGAGTCCGCCGGGGACGAGAGGAAGCTGCGTGATTTCATTAAAAGGGCTATCCTGAATATAATCGAAGAAAAATAGCTGGTACTGAGATTACCCCTAAAACCTTTTTTACATCTCAAAAAAGAATTTACGCGAGAAGGTCACTGACCCTCTCAGAACTTCTCTTCATCTCTATCCTTATCATACCCAGGTTCACATCAACATCCGTTATGACAACGAGGATCCCCTCACCGGCGTCGATCATGAGGGTCTTACCACGTTTACCCTCAATCATGACCTGTTCCAGGGGTTCATGTTTTATCTCCTCGGCTGACCTCTCGGCTGTACCGAAGACTGCTGATGCCATTGCAGCCACGAGTTCGGCGTCGATGTCACCGGGGACTTCACTCTCTATTATTAGACCATCCTTACCCACAACCAGGGATCCGTTAACACCGTTGATCCTTCCAAGGTCCTTCAGTATCCTCCCTATCAACCTGAAAACCCCCTATTCAAACATCTTCCTCATGCATCTCCTTATGGTACCCTCAGCTGCACGGTCCCCCATGACGGTCTTCAGTTCACCTGTGAGGGCCTGTGCAGCCACAAGGTCTGTGTGTTTAACCTCCGCACCCTCAATCCACTTCATGACGTCATCGTTGAGGTCTGAGAGCTTCTGAAGGGCTGCGTCGAGTTCCTCCTGTTCATCCAGGAGGTGCATTGACCCTGCACTCTTTACGAGGAGCTCAGGGTTGATGGCTGCTGCCATCCCGTCAACGCCTGATGTCTCAACGAGGGATGCCATTGTCTGGAGTGTCATGAGTATCTGCTTCTCAACCATCTCCTCAGGGGCCTTTATGATCTGTGTACCCACGTAGTAGTAATCCAGGACACCTGAGAGTGCCACGGCTGTGACGAGTGAGCCCATATCGGCCACCGCTGAGGTAACGTCTGCGGGTACGATGTAGGCCTTCTTTCCTGTGCTCTCTGCGAGTTCAGCGCACCTCGCTATCTGTTCATCGGTTGCAATGTCCAGTTCTGCTGTGGGTCTCCCTCCGATGACGTAGTGTCCATGCTGGGGTGTCCCTGGCACGGCTGCCGGGTGCATGGATGATATCCCTATGTCAGTCCTCTCCAGTTTGAGTTCCTTCTCGAGGACGTAGTAGAGGACCACAGGGGATACTGTGCATGTGTTGGCTATGACTGAGCCCTCAGGGAGTTCAGGCAGTATATCCCTGGCTATACTGAAGGTCCCCTTACCGAAGGGTGTGAAGAGTACCGCTATTTCAGCTTCACTGGCGGCCTCCTTATCATTATCTGTTACCGTTACACCGGCTTCCTCGACCATGCTCCAGTGTTCATCGTCGAGGACCTCCCTTGAAGGCTCCGCCAGTACAACGTCATGTCCGGCCATAGCAAACTCCATGGCCATCCTGCTTCCACCGTAGGGTGCCTCCCCTCCGTACTTCCCGGGGAGGTTCAGTTCATCGGTATATAACTTCTGATTACCAGCACCGTAGACTGTCACCTTCATTGTTATCACTCTTTTTGGATTGGAAATCTACAGAAGAAAAGTTTAGTTCTGGAAGCTCACCCTATTAAAGTTTTTTCCTGATCCGGGACCCTGAGGACCCTGTTATTAATTTCAGGACCCTGTGAATGCTTTTATTACCTGAAAGGATTTCAGCCCACAGATGATGTAGTTATAAATAATCATTTGAACAGATAGAAAACTGGTTGATGTTCCAGAGGTGGGGGTTTGCTGTGAAAGATCTTCAGTCACGGATCAGAATATTACTTGAGGTCCTGTTACTTGTTCTGATGGGCCTTGATGGTTTTGCACTCTTCATCAGCGTATTCCTGCCACTGCAGCCCGGGACCTTCCAGGCCGTGGTCCTCCTTGACCTTGCGGTGAGTCTCATGGTCTCCGCTGCATACCTGATACAGCCGGGTTTACGTGAGAGCTGGAGGATCCCCTTGGTTGCCATACCCTTCTACTTCATCGGCGTTAAAATCCTTGGAGCGCCCCAGCACTCTCCTCTTCTTGCAGTCCTCAACCTCATAAAGGTTGCCGGTCTCCTGATGGCCGTCAGGGACCTTGCAGGTTCCGTCGGAGAGTTCATGAGGAGGAGCCGGCTGGGTTATGGAGTTGGGCTCTTCGTATCCGTGATATTCGTGTTCACCATACTCTTCTACATCGTCGAAAGCCCTGTCAACCCCCTGGTGGTGACCTATGAGGACTCACTCTGGTATGTGCTGCAGACCATAACCACCGTGGGCTACGGGGACATAGTACCTGTAACCTCCCTGGGCAGGTTCACGGGTATGGTCATAATGTTCAGTGCCATCGCATCCACGAGCCTCATAACGGCCTCAGCCACGTCCACGCTCCTTGAGACCCTCCGTGGAGAGCAGGAGAGGATAGAGTCAAGGAGGAGGGATGAGTTCAGGGAGATTAAAGCCAGAATCAGTGGACTGGAGGAGAGGCTTGACCGGATTGAGGAGATGCTGGGGGAGCTCAGGAGAGGGCCCTGATACTATTCTGTGGCTGTGCCGGTTGCGGTCACAGCGATGATGTCGCTGCCGATGGCCGTTACCTTCAGCTGGATATCCACAGCACCCCTGCCACCCATAGCCTCTGCATCGGAGAGCATCCTCTCAACTGCAAGTTTCCTGAGTTCATCAAGGTCCTCTGGATCCCCAACAGCCTCCCCCACAGCTATACCTATACCGGCACCGCTGGTCTCATATCCCAGGGGTACGGTACCATCTCCTCCTGTTAATCTGTCTCCCATACCCTTACCCAGGAGTCCCAGGGCGTACATGATGGCAGCTGCAAGGATGAAGTTCACTGTGGTGGGGAATGCTGCCTGGAATGCCAGGAGGAGGCCCCCGACCGTGAAGACATTCCACTGGATGGGTTCTGCAGGGAATAACCAGCCATATATGTTCACAGAGAGGAATACCAGTATGGCGCTCACAGCACCGGTGCTGGCCCCATATTTTCTTCCTGCGATGTAGGACTCCACGAAGCCCGCCAGGAGGGGTGATATTATGTACATAATGTTGAAGCCGAATACGACAAGCTGGAACTTAACAGAGACCACCGCAGAGGCCAGGCCCGCTGCGAGGCCGGCTGCCACAGCCAGGACAGCCCACCTGTACCTTCTCAACTCAGACCCCCCTCAGTCATCATCTTCAAGGGATACCGCTGTACCTGTGGCTGATACGAGTATGGTGTTCCCCATGGTCCCTCCCAGGTTGTGGTAGTCCAGGCGCACCCCTATGATGGCGTCAGCACCAAGTCTCTCTGCAGCATCTGCCATTGAGGACAGTGCAAGTTCCCTTGCCCTTGCAAGCTCCCTCTCATAGGCTGATGTCCTGCCACCCACAACATCCCTGACACCCGAGAAGATGTCCTTGTATATGTTGGCGCCTATTAGGGCATCGCCTGTGACTATACCATGGTACCTCTATATCCTCTTACCCTCAATCATCTGTGAAGTCAGCATCAGCATCCTGAAGTCCTCCCATTTTACTATGTTTCACCGGATTCATATAATGCTGGTGGAGGTCATGACCCCGCTTTTCTGGATGAAGAAAAAAATAAATGTTAAAGGTTACAGAGAATAACCTAAGGGGGAATATATGTGAGAGAATTTATAGTTGTGGGGGTTCTGCTTCTGGCCGTTCTGGTTTCAGGCTGCACAACAACCACCGAGACAGGTAACACGACCGTGCCGGATATACCATACAGGACCTATTCTGACAGTGAAATTTCCTTCAGGTATCCTGAATCCTGGACCTCTGAGAACCTGACCATTCAGAGTCCAAATGCAATTGCCGCTGTCGCGGATCCAGCATCTGTGGAATCATCAGGGAACATCGTAACCCTTGTGATTGTACAGAGCATTCCGCTGCCATCAGGTAAGACCCTGAAGGACGTCTATGATGAGACCTACAGGTCCTTTGAACAGCAATCAGGATATCAGCTGATATCTGAGAGGACACTCACCATCAATGGTGTGACAGCCTATGAAAACGTACACAGGATAAACGTTGATGGTGTTACGAAACAGGAACGTGCAACATGGCTCGAGAAGAACGGCAAGATCTACGTCATCCTCTGTGGAACATCACCTGAGAAGTTTGATGCAGAAAACAGGAACTTCGACCTCATAACATACTCATTCCAGGTGAAATGAGACACAGATTGAAGGATTCATAAAATGATCCCTGAAAACTCAGCACAGAACTGCAACCCAGATGAGTCACAGGAGAAATGAAACACAGGGTACTCCTCATCTTAATTTTTTCAGTCGCCGTTTCAGGATGCCTCGGCGACGGCTACAGGGTCTTTGAGAACCATGAAATCATCTTCCACTACCCTGCATCCTGGCGTCAGGTCTCCTTCATACACCCGCCAGTAGATGTGGATACCTACTACGAATATGCTGTGACGGTTACAGACCCCGAAAGAGGCCTTGAGACGGTGGCCACAGTCGAGAAGCTGAAACTGAACTGCAGTTATCCCGCTCCTGAGGGTGTGCTTGATAAAAGGAACATCAGCCTGAGGGGTTACCCTGGAGTTGAGTTCAGTTACCCTGAAAATGAGAGCATGGTGAGGGTTACCATTATAAGCACGCCACGCGGACGCTACGCCATAGTGTGCCGTGCAGGGAGGGATGACTTTGAGGGTGATCTGAAGAGCTTTGACCTCATAAAGTACTCCTTCAGGGTGAAGTCCTGATCAGGTTTACCGGATGTTGATCCCCTCTATCCAATTCTTATTTCCCCAAACCTTCTGAGGATATCTATTTCTTCTTCAGATATCTGAGGGTCTCCCCTGATTGTTACCGGTATCTCGCTGAGGGGTTTTGCCCTTGTCACATCATTTTTGAGTCTCTGATATACAGCGTTTATGGCCCACCCATAGTCCATGTTATCGGAATCTGTGACCCACAGGGTGTCGATGTCTGCGTTTCTCGCCCTTTTCGATTCCTCATCCCACATACTGATGAATAACCTGTCTTCCTGTCTCCATGAGTATTCCTCATCACCTATTATACCCACAACCTCCTCCACTCCATCCTCAAGGAACTTTGAGTGGCCGCAGACGCGGCAGACCACGAACTGGCCCTCCCGGGTGTGGATCTTCTTTGGCCTGAAGAAGTCCCTCCCACATATGAGTGTCCTGTAATTCTCCTTCAGGGCCCTCTGGGCCTTTTTTATCCTCTCAATGGCCCTCCTGGCAGCTATCCTGACCCCTTCCTCAGGGTCACTGAGGGCCTCCCTCAGCGCATCAAGGGCCACAGCATCCCCTGCCTCTCCAATGTAATCTGCGGCCCTGGCCCTCACCTCCGGATCAGATGAGTCCCTGAGGTATCCTGTGATCCCCTCAATGGCCTCCACATAGCCATCCATGTCCTCAGGGTCAAGAGCCCTGAATGCCCTTCTGAGGTCATCTTCCTCACCGGATCCTGCCTCCAGTTTTCCATGGAGGGAGGTGCAGATGGAGTGGAATATGCAGAGACTGCAGAGCTCGTTCTCCCTTGGAGGGAATTCCTCACGTCTTATCCTCTCAGCCACATCCTCAAGGAGCCCCTCCATGTCCTCTGTCGGTTCTATTTCATGCCATTCTGAATCCTCAAAGGTGTAGGCGAGGAAGCCGTCGAAGTCCAGGTTCAGTGCGTGCCTGTAGACTCCCAGCTGGAGTTCGATGTCCCTTGCATGTATACCCGACCCTGACATTGACTTGAAGTCCACCAGCTCCAGGCCGCCTTCAAGGTTCCTTATGATGAGGTCTGTCTGACCGGTTATCATGAAGCAGTCCCTCAGTATGCTGAAGGGCTTCTCTGCAGAGACTATCTCTGATGCACGGGACCTTATCTCATCAAGGTAGCGTTTTAGTTTTGATATGAAGGCTCTGAATCCATCAGGGGACATTTCGATGTCTCTGAGGGCATGTGATGCCAGTTCCTGAAGGTAATCATCTGTCACCGTCTCTCCACGCATCAGGCGCCTGTTTATCCTCCGGAGGCACTCGTGGACCGCCATACCGTAGAGCTGGTCCCTGGTTGATGGAACGTCGAAGCCGTACTCATAGAGCAGCATGTACCTGAAGGGGCATGTGAGGTAGGTGTTCAGCTCTGTGAAGCTGATCCTGAAGATCTCCCTGGTCTCAATGTCCTCCACCTGGCAGCTGTTCTTTATGATCTCTATCCTGGCATCCTCGGGGTCTATCCTCCCGAGCCTGTCACTGGTTATCCTTGAACTTTCAATGAGATCCTCTATGAACTCTGAGTAACCCAGCCGGCCCCTGTGGTTCCCGGTTGCTGAGATTATGAGCATGTCCTGGGCCCGGGTCATCCCCACATAGAAGAGGCGCCTCTCCTCCTTTTCCGTCTCTTCCTCCTCTTCCTCCTCTTCCTCCATCACATCACTCCTTATTGTGCTCCTCCGGAGTTCTTCAGGTAATTCGAGTTCACTCCTCCCCTGGACCTTCCTGGGTAATTTCCCATTGAACACCGAGCAGATTATGACCACCGGGAACTCAAGGCCCTTGGCCCTGTGCATTGTCATCATGTTGACAGAGTAGGGGTTCTCCAGGAGTATCTGGTCGTACTTCTTGACCCCGCGGGACATGGCCATCCTTATGAACTCCATTAGGCCCTCCACGCAGGGCTCTGAGGAGACGCGCTCGTAGTCCTTTATGAGTGAGCTGAACCTTGCCAGGTTGTAGAGTTTCTCCCTTGACTCATCATCACCCCTCTCAAGGAGCCTGTGGGGGTACTCTGTCAGTTCAAGGATCTCGTAGTACCTCTCAAGAACTCCGAGGTCGCTGTCTATGAGGCTGTTGAGGGCCACGAGTTTCCTGATGTCATCGGGGTCTGTGAATCCCGCCTCCCTGAATTCTCTGTACTCCCTGAGACCCCTTAATTCCTCCTCATCCATGTCCAGGATGAGGTTGACGCTGCCGGGGGTCAGGTCCATGAACTCGCCCTCAAGGTGTTCGTATTTCAGTTTTCTGATTATCTTCCTCCTCTCCCTCCGGGTGTGGTGGAGGAGGTGCATGATGTAGAGTATTTCCTCCCGGTCAAAGAAGCCTCCCTCACCGTATACATTGAAGGGTATGCCCTCCCTGCGTAGTTCATTCATTATCTCCACTGCATCGTGCTTCACGCTCCTGAAGAGGAGGGTCACGTAACCCTGGTGGGGGATGACACCATGGTCAACGAGGGCCCTTATTATCTCGACCACGTTGGAGGGTTCATCCTGGTGTGTGGGGTTGTCCAGGATGAATACCCTGTTCTCTGAGTCCCTCACGGGCCTTATGTCCTTGGGGTACTTCCTGTAACCATCCATGAACCGCTGGGTGACGTCAACTATGCTGGGGACCGATCTGAAGTTCTTCTCAAGCATGACGACCTCGGCACCGTACTTCTTCTCGAAGCCCAGGAAGTTCTCAGGGGTGGATCCCCTGAAACCGTAGATGCTCTGGTCCTCGTCTCCAACAGCGAACAGGTTACATTCCTCTCCCGCAAGGAGTTCAAGGAACCTCTCCTGTATGGGGTTGGTGTCCTGGTACTCGTCCACCATGAGGAACCTGTACCTTGACCTGAGGTCATCCAGGACCTTCCTGTCGTTTTCAAGGAGTCTGACGACCCTCCACTGCATCCCTGCGAAGTCAAGCAGCCCGGCCTCGTCCATGAGGTTGAGGTACCTCTGGTAGGCCTCTGCAACGGTCATCTCGAACTTCCTGGCCCCTGTCCTCCTGTGGTGTTCTATCAGGGTCTCGAGGTCGACCATGTTCTCCTGGCACTCGCTGAAGAAGGCCTGGATGCGGGGGAACCTCTCCCTCTGTACATTGCCGAGTCCCAGCTGTTCCCTGTGCTCGTATATGAACATGAGCTGGTTTTCCTCATCCAGGACATGAAAGTTTGAACCGAGGGGGTGATGGTCAGGGTACATCCGGAGTATGCGGTTGCAGAAGGAGTGTATTGTGGATATCTGCATCTCCTCTGCCCTTCCACCCACACGTCTGATTATTCTCTCCTTGAGTTCATCCGCGGCCTTCCTGGTGAAGGTTATCACGACGATGGATGATGGTTCAGCACCCCTCTCATCCATGAGGTGGGCGACCCTCTCCACTATGATCCTGGTCTTCCCTGCCCCGGGTCCTGCGACCACCAGGAGGGGTCCTGTGAAGTGTTCAACTGCTCTGCGCTGTTCATCTGTGAGCTGAATCTCCCCTGTCATGAATGGCACCCCATAAATGTTATTCTATCGTTTCCATCCACTTTTATAGTTTTTCCATTGAATTCTCCATGAGGTGTCCTCCACTGAAATTATTGAGAATAACTTAACATTAAGCTCAAAATTATTGTGAATAAGTGAATGGCTGATGGCTCCAACAAAAAACTTTATATTCAATAATTTTAATGTACATTATCATGTCATACTCAGACTATGAGGGGTGGGTATCGATAATTTTAGAGGTGATGTTATGAATGAGACCGTCGGGGAGTACCTGAATGGACTTGAGTTCCTGAAGCCCCAGGTTTCAGGGCCCATGGAGGTCATACCTGTCCGGGCTCCCGGGGGAAGTCTGAGCTATCTTACATTATCAGAGGCCATGGAAAGGGAGGTGCTCTGGATAGGGGAGGTTGATGAGTCGGGCTCGGTACCGCAGGTGCGTGCAGTGAACCGCTCCTCAGAACCCGTGCTCATAATCGATGGTGAGGAACTCGAGGGTGGCAAGCAGAACCGTGTGGTCAATGCAACAGTTCTATTACCTGAGGAATCCGGGACCATCATACCTGTGAGCTGTGTTGAACAGGCAAGGTGGTCCTACACCTCAAAGGAGTTCAGGGACCCGGGGAGGGTTGCTGCCCTGAATGTCCGCCTTACAAAGACGCGGACAGTTACAGAGAACCTGGAAGGGATGGCCGGACCCATCCTGGATTCGGGATCAGAGCAGGCACCTGAGGACAGAGCCGTGGAATTTTACCGTTCAAACCAGGGGATAGTATGGGATGAGGTGAACAGGCTCCACAGGAGGACAGGTACTGAATCAGGGACCTGGGCACTGGGGGACGCCTACATGAAGGAGGCAGATAAACTCAACAAATTCAAAAGACCATTCAAACCTGTGAAAGACCAGAAAGGTGTTCTCGTAGCTATAAACGGGACGATAGCTGGACTCGAATTTGTTTCAAGAACTGAGGCCTACAGGAGGCTCCATGACAGGATCATAGGAAGTTATGCCATTGAGGCCATGCTGCATGAGAGGGTCGGATATGGGGCCATAGAGCCGGGTAGCTTCATTGAGGAGATAATGGGTGCAGATGAGAAGAGCTACCCATCCCCCGGTTACGGTAGAGACCACAGGTACACCTCAGATCACATTACCGGTTCAGCCCTCACATACAGGGGTGAGGTGGTGCACTCTGTTTTCTTCAGACTGAGGAATGATTGCAGCAATACCAGAAATCATTGATTCCGTTAAAGAAACCAACCAGTAGATGTATCAATGACAATTTTAGAATGGGGATTGTCTTCTAGCATTATAGTCACCATGCTACCATCTCTAATCATCTCAAAAAATTTACCCTCAGAAATCCCAGATATGATAGCTGCAAGCGTTGAATTAACCGATAATCCTGTTGATCCAATAGCTACATGCTCTACTTCAGGAAAGCATCAAAGAAGATAAATCTAGTTGAGGGACCATCTCATCCGCCAACTTATCATGCGACCACAACGTTGCAGGGGCTGCCATGAAGGAGCATCTTTCATGGGGACCTGGTTTGTATAAAGGTTTCTTATCCGGCCAGTACCTTAAAGTTCCATCTGTTACTCTGGTTGTGGCTATGGCGAAGCCTCTCACACCTTCATAAACAATGGCATACATGGCCCCATAGTCTGCGCTGTAACCATTTGAAATTATATGGAACTTCTGTTATTATTGCTTTTTAATGAAGAATTTTATCGATCTATTTTTTTTCCCGGATTTAGTGGCGTTTAATGTGATTTTGATAATGGAAACATTTTTTGGGATTTCCAGTTTATATATAAATCTATTTCTTGTATCTAGAGGTATCTCCTGGTTATATATCCCTAGATCACTTGAACTGATTCTAACAGTTGCATTTACTTCTGAAGAACCATTTAAAATGCACTGTGTAGTGTTATTAGCTACAAAAACAATCATTTCTCCATTATCAGTATAACCCGCATTTACAAATCCATTTGAAGGATCAAAATTAAGACCAAGTAGAACCGAACTCTCAGCGGGATTTAAAAGGCAAACTGTACTAATTATCAGAACAATACCCAATAAGGAAGCGCTACAAATGGCGATGGCTTGACTTCTGGGGCTTTCACTAGACCACCATTTCCTATGACCCTCTGATTCATTTTCAAGAAATGCATAGAAATTTTCCGTTTCCTTCATAATTCTTAACTTTTTAAATCCAACAGCAAGAAATCCTCCTAGAATTACCAGAGCTACAAACTTACCCATGTGAAAGAAAAAATACATCAGATTATCTAAAGGAACTAATAACAATGTAATAATGATTCCGATAATGGTGCTTGATAGAAGTGTGTTTTTATATTCTTGGTTGCGAATCAATTGATAAATAAAGCCCACTGATACCACAATGATCAGCAAATAAGCTGGTGAAAGATAATAAGCACGAGTTGTTACTGTAATGTCCATTAAGTTACCTCCATTAAATATTACTATTTGTCATTTTTTGAAAACAGTAATAAGTTATTGTAGAAGATTCAATTATTACTCCTTGATTTTTAGGTATTTTAAATTTAAATGTATGCTGATCACCCTCATATAATACTGAAATAGATCTTCCAGGTAGCAGAACAGCATATTGAGTTTCTCTATATGATTTATCCCCAATGTAATAAACTACAGAACATTCTATAACCCAGCACTCATTATTAGGAGGAGTTCTAACGACTTTATAATGGAACCAACTATCATCTCCTCATCACCACCATATACAAAAATCATGAAATTACCATCGGGTGTCATTGAACTTCCCATAAAATTTGCTGGCTGCTCTTTTTCTAGATCCGATTGTGATGGAGTTATATCGTGATAATATTTTTCTAATGATTCTTTTAATGTATCCCAAAACCATTGTGATGGTCCTGATTCTCCCCAATACTGCGACATAAGTGGTAGGATGTAATTGGTGCTGTTAAACAGCCCATTTCTCTCGGATTCTGCTATAGATCCTGGTTTAAGAGTGTCGAGTATTTTTAGGGGTATTAATAGGAATAGCAGTGGTGATAATAGTTCCGCTGTTACAATAGTTTTTCCTTCAGAAACAGCTGTTCCAAACATGGCAACGATACTACCCAGAGAAATAGACACGTCACTAATTGAATCATAATCATCCGGCCTCACATTCAGATTACTCTTCAAACTCTCCGCCAACTGAATGCTCCGGTCGGTAATCTGATCATGGAAACAGTAAACACCACACAAGCTAGTCATAATATCCCGAACAATTCCAGTCTCAGGGTCAAGCAAAAGGATAAGATCATCTTTACCCTTCATTTTAAAGACAATGTAACCGTTGCTCATGAACATCTCTGGTATCTCACCATTAAGAATCCTATAGCATAAACCAATGGTCACTGAACTAACCTGTAAAGTGAAAGGACTTGTCATGTTAACAGGCATAATAGATGACATAACCCAATGCTCAAGTGGAGAATAAGCCAATGAACAAGCAAAACGGAAGGCCCAAACATTCTCTGGTGCACCAATTACGGTCATACCCATACCATGATCACTCTCCCCCGTAAGGTAAGTGTCCCGAGCATCATCACACACTGAAAACACCGCCATACTGGTTCTAGTCCAGGTAACATTGAATTTAGCCGCAGCTTGATCTGCTACCATATCGTGGCATTTAATCATTAAGAGGGAAGTCAGGAATGTTCCATAGGCTGCTTTCATTGCCCCTGGTTGGTAAAGTGATTTTTTATCCAACCAGTACTGCACCACACTATCAGTTACTTTGGTGGTGGCAATTGCGAAGCTTCTAACACCCTCATATCCATCTCCATTCATGTATACCATTGGACTTACCCTTAAAATAGGATTACCTGGAAAGTTAAGGTTTAAAGTCTCACCATCGTCAGGATCAGTGATGGTTATCGTCTGGGCACTTTTTCCAGGATAGAATATGGATATTATCAAAGGATCTATAAAGTATCTACGATAGTTCTTAATAAAAGCAATCTCACTATCTGTGAAATTATTTTGCTCTTTAACCAAAGCAAGAATGCCATCTTCCAGCTGATTATCCGTAAAATTCCAAAGTTGGGGGTTGCTTGCGATAATCAACTGTAATGGAAGATTAGATTCTATAGGCTTTAAAAACAATTGATTAATGTAGCGAATCTGTTTAAAGACATTCTCAGAATAGGAATGCCGGTAATATAGGTAAGCCACATTAAATACGGTCTTACTGGCCACTACATTTCCATTAACAATAAGATCTACTTCTTCCCTAAACATTCCAGTTTCCTTCCAGAGCACACTAACCCAAATGGTAGGATCATTCAAGGGAATCTCATAACTCAAAGTCAACGGATCATAACAGTAGTCCCACAATTCTGGCATCAACCCGGGTTCATCATAGGCAAGTGGATCCCCATACATCATATAGCAATACTCATCTATACCCATTCCAAGCTCCGCCCACGCTTTCTCCTCAAGTTCACAAAACGCATCCCAATTAAATTCCCAATGCCCTGAATTATGATCCAGCGCTGTGCTCCTAATAGTCAGGATGCCTTTAGCCGGTATCCTTGTAACAGTGGCAGAGACGCTTTGTTTGTCAACCGTGGCCGTGATATTAGCTGTGCCTGATAAGATGTTTTCCAGCAAAAGAGTGCCTGTTGCCTTACCATTCATTGTATACACTGGGGTTGTGATAGTTCCCATGTTGGTGGAGAATTTGACTGGAATACCATCCGGGACATGGCCTTTAGATAAGGTATCTTCTCCTATGTTGTTATGGGTCAAATCTGCTGTGATGGTGGAATTACCTAAGTTGTATATCTGATCTGGTGAAGCGTTCATCTGAAGTATCAGCCATGGATCATATTCAACTTCCCCTGATGGCCAGCTATCACGCCATGACCCATCATAATATTCTCTTGTTATGTAAATATCAGATGGTTCGGCTACATAATTTGGATCGTTTCGACTCCACCACGGTTCTACTACAAATGCTGGGTTATTTGAGCTCCACCAGTTATTAGTCGCATTAATCCTACCCTTATCAATGTAAAGTCCAAAATAGTTTTCAGTTATTCTGTTAAAATGAACATTTCCTGCAGAGTTATAGACGTAAATCCCGTAATCATTGGACACGATGTTATTTTCAATTATATGATTATCATCGCCATCATGCCCTGAATAACCATCACTCTGCAAATAAATTCCATAGTTATTGTCATTTATGTTGTTTCCTGATATCCTGTTGTTTAAGGATGTGGAGGATATTCCTGAGTAATGAGTTTGGTAGAACCAGTATTCATCCCACCATATTGGTTCCAATTCAGGATCACCTAGATATTGGTAGAGATTATAATAATCTGCATACTCTTCCCAGTCCGTACAGTCTGCTGGAATGTAGATACCCGTTCATTGTTCTTTATCATATTTCCGGCGATCTTGTTGTTCGAAGAGTTATACAGGTAGATCCCATAACAATTTCCAGTTATGATGTTATTATTGATTGTACAGTTGTTTGCACAGTCCAAATAAATCCCATATGAACCTGTTGCCCCGTTAATTGTGAAACCCTCAATGGTTGAACCACTTCCAGCTGCTGTTATGGTAAAAACAGGTTTTGATGGATCCAAAGCCTGAACAGTTACTACTTCACCTGAAAAGGGCCTTATTGTAAGCTTTTTATTAACGACAACATTTTCTGTGTAGGTCCCAGCTTCAACCTCTATGGTATGACCATCCAAAGTTAGAGGATCATCTATAGCTGCCTGGATGGTCGTATAACTTATTCCTGTGTTAATATTTTTTGGATCCGAAATTCTTGAGGTATTATCCTGCTCCATCACCTCTGGATTGTCAGTACCATTTACATCATATTGCTCCCGTGTACCTTGGGAAGCTGTGTAAACAGAGTCATTTTTTGATTGCTGCATGGAAACCGTTCGATCCTGACTTGTTGCGTCAGCTGCTACAGCTATCCCTGCTACTGCAAAGATGGTCACAAACAATCCCATAAATATAAGAGTCCTTGAATTTTATTCATAATAACATCTCAAAATTTATTATTAAATTTATTATTATAAAGCATATATAATACTTTCTATTTATTTAATATTATTAATTAATTCAAAAAAATTCAAAAAATGTAATAACAAAAAACCAAGCTTTATCCCAGGTATAGGAAATGTTGCATGAACTCTCCATCTTATGTGATGAGTTTAACCTCATACTTCATTAACCGTCATATTTAAAATGTTGCACCACCACTCCTGGTCCCTGGACTACACAAACCTTCCCACCAGCGGGGGCCCTCGACGGCTGGCAGCATAATGGGTGAACGGCTCCATCACCATACCCAGCCTGATGTTGGGGAACATCTTCATAACTGTCCAGCCGACCCGTGGCTGGGATGAGGTCACAGACTACCATAACCCATATCTGCCACCCCACCACCAGTACATAGCATTTGATGCAGCTGCAGGGTCATCATCCAGTGCAGGTGAGGAGGGCGAAACCGGGAAGGCCTATGAGGTTTCAGCCTCAAAAAGCAGCGGTTCAGCAGAGAGTCAGGTCCCGATCTATGCACTTCTCGGGGTTGTGACACTTGTCCTTCACTTCAGAAAAAATAAACACAAGTTCCTTTTTTAATGTAAAACATTATAACCCATTCAAACCCTTGAAAGACCAGAACGGTGTTCTTGTAGCTATAAACGGGACGATAGCTGGACTCGAATTTGTCTCAAGAACTGAGGCCTACAGGAGGCTCCATGACAGGATCATAGGAAGTTATGCCATTGAGGCCATGCTGCATGAGAGGGTCGGATATGGGGCCATAGAGCCGGGTAGCTTCATTGAGGAGATAATGGGTGCAGATGAGAAGAGCTATCCATCCCCAGGTTACGGTACAGACCACAGGTACACCTCAGATCACATTACCGGTTCAGCCCTCACATACAGGAGTGAGGTGGTGCACTCTGTTTTCTTCAGCCTGGGGAATGATTGTAGCAAGACCGGTTAGCGTGCTGTGATAAGAAACAACCACAAGCAGGTCCACCCATTACCCTTCAAACCCATCATATAAATTTTACCTTATAAGAATTAAAGTTAATTTTAAATACTGCCTTCCTTAAAGTAAATTTGAATAAAATTAAAGGGAGGTGAAATTATCAGGAGATTAATTGCACTGGTTGCAGTGATATTAACAGTCTCACTCACAGGAGCTGTCAGTGCAGCTGAGGTGACAGGACATGTCACGGAGATCTACAATGAAACATCAGGGACCTACACAACCCTGGAAGGTGCGCTACCAGTCAGAAACGCCACTGTAACCATAATACATAACGGATCGGTCCTCAATGAAACACGGACAGCGCCGGATGGCTCATACAGAATCAACTTCAACGACACATTCCCTGCGGTTGTCCAGATAAAGTATTCCAGCTACAGGACGGCCAGCTACACCATCAACGGCTCATGCACCATCAACCACACCTTCATGCCAGATATAGCCATAATAAGTTCAGTTCCAGAGAAGGGCCGCGTCCTCAGGTCAATGGAGAACCGCAGGATAATCTACCATGACATGTGGGACCCATCCTCAGCAGCAAACGACTGGATAATGGAGTACGTGAACTTCGCCTACCTGGACATGGCCATGCCCGGCACAGGATGGGGCGACTCATGGTACCCCTACCTTCTGAGGAGCCCTGCAAACCAGAGGAACATGATAGCAGCGGCCTTCGGTTACCCCACAGATACAGACAGCGACCCCTGGGGAGGCAGGGGGCTGAACCTCCTTGGAGGGACACCCGGCAATGACACCCCCGATACCATCGAGAACACCTACATTGCAAGCTACTATGCCCTCGCATCAGGGACAGCTGCCAGGGAGAACCTTGAGAACATGGTGAAGTACATCCAGTACCTCATGGGTGAGACCACATTCAACCCCGTGGAGAACGGCCAGGGCCCTGTTATGGCAGCCCCGGACTGGGGACTCTACCACCCTGACCGTGGTGTTATGAGCGTCGCGGCAACCAGGGAGCAGATAAGGGCCTGGATAGAGGGCAACCCTGGACTCATCCCACCCTATGACAGCCTAAGGTGGATAGATCAGAACTTCTCATCATGGGCAGAAAACCAGAGGGCCGATGTCTACAGAGACTTCGAGAACTGGTACACTGCAAACAAAAACATCACAGGACCCTTCATCGTTATTGTAAGCTACAGCCCATCAAGCACAGTGGATGCCCTAATCAGGGAGGCCGAGAGTCAGGGAAGGGCAGCCTTCAACCTCTACCAGGGCGCCACCAGCCCTGCGGTGAGTTCACTCCTGGAGGAGCTCACACTGGGTGTTAACGGTAAGGGCCCCCTGAACCGTAACATAAGCGCCATCATATCCCTCTACTCATGGTCCCTGAACTACGCAAACATGCCATCCGGCGGGGCCCTAAGCGAACTTGAGAGGATCAACCTGCCTGTCCTGAAGGCTGTGCAGCTCTACAGCAACTCAAGCCTCACAAACCCCATGGGTGCACAGTACGAGTGGACCTGGCAGGTCACAATACCCGGATTTGAGGGCGTATTCTCACCCATAGTTGTATCATACACCGATTCATCACAGAATGAGGTCGTGGTTCAGTCAGGGATCAAGAAGATAGTCAAACTGGCGAATGCATGGGCCAGGCTCAGGGAACTTGAAAACTCAGAGAAGAAAATTGCGGTGATACTCTACAGCTATCCCCCTGGTAAGGATGGATTCACAGCATCATACCTTGACGTCTTCAGGAGCCTCCACGAACTCCTTGTGAAGCTCAATGAAAGCGGCTACATGGTTGACAGGATACCATCAACTGAGGAGCTCTACACCATCGTCTCAGAGTTCGGTAATAAGGGAACATGGGCCCAGCCACTCCTTGAAAGGTATGTTTCAGAGCACAGAAGGGAGCTGGAAGCCAGCGGTCAGCTGCTTGACATCCAGAGGTACCTTGAATGGTTCAACGCCCTCCCGGAGAAACTGCGCTCAGAGGTCATATCAAGTTGGGGCCAGGCACCGGGCAGCATAATGACAGTGAACGGGTCCATCGTCATACCAGGCCTGATGCTGGGGAACATCTTCATAACTGTCCAGCCGGCCCGTGGCTGGGATGAGGTGACAGACTACCATAACCCATATCTGCCACCCCACCACCAGTACATAGCCTTCTACCGCTGGATCGATGAGGTCCTCGGCGCGGATGCCATGGTCCACCTCGGAACCCATGGAACCCTCGAATTCCTCCCTGGAAGAATGATAGGGCTCATGGAGGATGACTGGCCCTTCCAGCTCACCAGTCTGCCCAACATATACCCATACATAGTCTCAAACCCTGGTGAGGGTATGGTTGCAAAGGACCGTAGCGGTGCACTTATCATCGACCACATGACACCGGCAATGGTCCAGAGCGGCCTCTACGGTGAACTCATTGAGATCCACGACCTCATACACCAGTACGAGAACGCCCTTAAGGTAGGTAACAGCCAGATACTCCCTGCCCTGGAATCCCGGATAAAGACGGAGGCCTCAAAGATGGGCTTCAACATGACCGGTAACTTCACAGAGGCCCTTGAGAGGCTCCACCTCAGTCTACATGAGATAGAGTCAGACATAATACCCATCGGGCTCCACAGCCTCGGCAGGGTCCTTGACGGTGATGAGCTCCTGGAGGAGGTTCTCACGATAGCCTCATCCCGGTCAGATCTCCTTGAAAATATCAGAAAACACCTTTATCCGGATCTGCCAGCCTACAGTGAAATGTTGAAGGATCCGCTGCGCTACAGTGACGAGATAACCTCAGTGAAGAACCTTGCACGTCTATGGATAGGCAGCATCATAAACGGAACGGTGCCCTACGGGATAAATGCCACGGACCTTGAGTTCATCAGTGACACCATCATGAAGATACGTGGAAACACCGAATGGCAGAGCATCCTTGCAGCTCTCTCAGGTGGATTCATAAGACCGGGACTTGCAGGGGACCCTGCATGGTGTGACGTCCTCCCCACAGGTGCCAACTTCTACTCAACAAACCCCCGGAAGATGCCGACAAAGGCTGCATGGGATACCGCAGTGAAGATAGTTGATTCACTGCTTGCAGAGTACTACCAGAAGCACGGCAGCTTCCCTGAACTCATAGGTATGGTTATGTGGGGCACTGAACTCCTGAGGACCGACGGAATAGCCATCGCAGAGTTCCTATACCTCCTTGGAGTTAAACCCCAGTGGAACAGCAACGGTGATGTCAACCCGACACCGGTCCTAATGAACGCATCAGAACTCATGATAACAGTTAACGGCACTCAGATCCCAAGACCACGTATAGACGTCTTCGTAACAGCTGTTACAGGTAATCAGCTCTGGATAGACCTCATGAATAAGGCTGTTGAACTGGCAGCTTCAGCCAGTGACACCAAAAACTATGTGAAAGAACATTACAGTGAATGCGGATCCCTTGACCGTGTATTCGGTCTCAGGGGACTCGTACTTGAGGGTACAGGCGTATCTGATATGACACCTGCAACCTCAAGGTGGAACACAAGCAGTGAGCTCGCAGATGTCTACCTCTCAAGGGTATCCTATGCCTGGAGGTCAACCCCTGGAGGCGTTGATATACAGCAGAACCGGGCCACGTTCCAGTACCTGCTGGGTAAGGTCAACGTGGTGACACAGAACCTCGACAGCACCTGGAGGCTGATGGACACAGACGACTACTATGACTGGTTCGGTGGTATGGTCCTTGCATCAAGGCACCTGGGAGGTAATCCAGATACAGCTCTTATCGATATAAGGAACAGGAACACGGTTACAGTGAGAACTGTGGCTGAGGAGATTGAACTTGAGATCAGATCCCAGCTACTCAACCCGAAGTACATGGATTCGCTCCTCAATTCACCCAGCGGGTGGCTGGAATACGCTTCAAGGTACAAGAACGTCTTTGGAATTGCAGTTACAACCGGCAGTGTTAGCAATGAACTCTGGGACCAGCTCGCCAGGAACCTTCTCAGTGACCGCTTCAGGGCATCAGAGGGCTATGAGGCAACCGCAACACAGTCCATGATTGCATGGGTCCTTGAAGCTGCAAGGAGAAACATCTGGAGTGCTGACAGTTCCATGGTCAGGGATCTCGCAAACCGCTACATTGAACTCGCAGGACAGTACGGTGTTGTCTGCTGCCACCACACCTGCGCAAACATGGTCTTCAACAGCTGGGTGGTGAAGGTCTCATCCCTGGACCAGGCATCCCTCAAGAAGTTTGCAGCTGCAGTGGCTGCAGCCACAGGGAAATCCATTGATGTACCTGGCTCTGATGATTCACAGCCAGGCTCAGTGAATGGGGGTGGAGTCAGTGAGACAGGCAAACCTGCTTCAGGTCCCGCAGGGACCACAGGCAGGACATCCAGCCCATCAAATGCAGCTGCAGGGTCATCATCCAGTGCAGGTGAGGAGGGCGAAACCGGGAAGGCCTATGAGGTTTCAGCCTCAAACAGCAGCGGTTCAGCAGAGAGTCAGGTCCCGATCTATGCACTTCTCGGGGTTGTGACACTTGTCCTGCTGGTCGGATTCGGTTACTTCAGGGGTAAATAACCCCAAATTCTTTTTTTAATGTAATTCTAAACCTGATATTCCATTGTATTTAAAAATAATCAATACCAGCCCCTGAAAACCCCTTCTTTGAGCATTGCTAGATGCACCCGAACTGTTTCCTGAGTTCCGTCAGAACACGCCTCAGGAGTTCACTTGTGAGGGACCACTCCCCTCCACTGAGCTCCACAAGGCCCCTCAACTCGAGTTTCTCAAGTTCCTCAGCCTCCACATCCCTCTGAGGTATTGGAGCATCAGTTAGATCCTCAAGGATTCTTTTCTCACCCTTACTCAGCTGTGATAGTTCAGCCATCCATGGAAATGCGATCTGCTGGAACTTGGCCCTGAAGTTCTCCTCCAGCAGCAGCGGGCCATATATGATCCCATCTGAGAGGACGTTCAGGAAGCTGTCAATGAAGAGGGGCAGTCCCTCAGTGAGTCCATGTATGTACTTCATGCCTGCGGCCGTGGCCCTGAATGTGGGCGCCTTCCTCTGGATGTAGTCCTCTGTTTCCCTCTCTGTGAAGGGTGGTATGCTGATGACTGCCACGCCCGGTATCTCCTCCTCAAGTTCCTGCAGGAAGCGCCTGCTGTACCTCATGGAGACGGCGCATCTCATGTCGTACATATGATTCATCTTGAAGGCTTCCCTGAAGGCTGATACCTCCTGTGGCATGGAATCTATGAGTATATTCCAGTCAACTGTCCTTGCCATCACCATTATTCTCCTGAAGTCGGGTATCCCCTCATGGGCCTCCCTTATATCGGTGCACCTCATATCGATAAGGGTTGTTCTGCTGGGGTTTTCCTCGTGGAGTTTCCTAAAAATAGCTGTTTTTCCGGACCCCATTCTTCCTGTTACAATAACGAATCCTGGATTATTGAGGCCCTCTCTGATCCTTCTAAGTTCCTTTGCCCTTCCAATAAACACTTCAGTCCTGTTTAAGGGAATTATGGGCATGATGACACTTATTCATGTTTTAGAGCACTGCAAGTTCACCTGCAGATGTTATCTCAAACTTAATTTGTTCTAGAGCACTGCAAGTTCACCCGCAGAGGTTATCTCAAGCTTTTCCCGGTCAATGAACCCCATGTCACGGAGTTCCCTTATGTGGTTGTAGGTCATGCCCCTGCTTATACCTATCTTGACTGCAAGGTTTTTAACGGATTTTTCGCCGGCTTTGAGCTCCTCAAGGACCTGTTTCTTTGTCTTGGATATGCCGAAGCTCAGTATCGGGAGGTCTATCAGTTCATTGTCCTCCTCGGTCACATAGACTATGCGCTGGACGTCATGGTTCCTTGCGTAGCAGCCAAAGAGTGCTCCGAGTGCCTGGGTCTTCCTGCCGCCGCTTATGTTAACAACCACGCGCCTTCCATGGGCCCTTTCCTCGTCTATGATCTCAACCATATCCCTTGCAATGCTCACAACATCGTAGAGGCTCGTCTCAAAGGTTGTTATCTCCACGAAGTTACCGAGTGTGTCCCTGAGCACCTGTTCCACCTGTTCCTTCTCCCGTGGAGCCTTGTCCTCCTTGAGTAGAACCACCTTTCGCGGTGAGAACTGTGTTATGCAGAACATCACGGGTTCAATGGAGTATATCGTGGATATCAGTGTGGTATCCATTATTATCACATCCCTCCAGTTTTCCTATCCCAAATTTTTGTTCACGGAAAACAATTCATTACAGTTAAAGGTATATTCTCTGATTATTCTATATATAATTTTCCTACCTTGATTTTACATTCATAAAAACCGCTTTCTTCTATTAAATATCGGAGCATTTTTCAGAAATAAATTTAAAATTACATGGAACCATCGTGTCTATCTTGAATTGTTTCATTCATTTCTGGAGATGCGGGGATTTTTAATGATCATGACATCACATCTGGGGATGGTATACTGAACTTAAGCGGGCTGGTATGTTAATCCTGATGAAAAAACTCCACAGTCAAGGATGGTATAATGAAGTTAACGAAGCTGATATCTTATCCATGAGGTAAATTTCTCTGCTGTGTAAATAAAATAATGTTCTGTCAATAAAAAATGTTAAAATTTAAATATAATGACTCACTAATTAAATTTTAGATCCATTGATACATTTTATACTGTGGTGTTAGGTATGAGATTTAAATATATATGTCACAGAAAACCAGAGCGAACATTTTCATTCAGGGGGCACTACTTTCCTGTGTGTTCAAGGTGTACCGGCATATACCTGGGGGCATTCACCTATTTCCTGTATGCATTCCTCATACCTGTGAAGTACACAGCAGCCACTGTGCTTCTGGCATTGCTTCTTGTGATCCCCACATTCATTGACGGATTCACCCAGCTGATGGGTTACAGAGAAAGCAACAATGTTCTGAGATTCTCAACTGGCCTGCCAGCAGGTATTGGACTGGCAGTGCTCACAAAGGTCCTCAAACATCTCATACTCCACCTCTGATACTCAATGGATCAAAAAGAGGAGGTATTTTAAATGAGCTGGTGGAAGGAACAGAGTTCAGCCACCAAGGCCGGCGTCCTCATAGGGGCACTGTGCCTTGGTATGATACTGGTAGTTGCGATAGCTGGAATGATGGCCCCGGATAATTCTCAGACCGGAGTAGAATCAGTAGATGAGAGTTCTGGGTCCACAGGATACGAGAATTCTGGAGCCACAGGAACTGAATCAGATATCGTGGTTGAGGACCTTCAGGTTGTCTCAGAGGGGTATGGAAGCTACTCTGTGAAGGGAAAGATCACTCCCAGCACTGACTTCTCCTACCTTGAAATGCACCTGAAGTGGTACGACTCAGAGGGGAACCTTCTCTATGATGACCCTCTGGCATGGAACATAAACAATGCCAAGGCAGGGCAGACAGTTAAGTTCAGTGCAGTTGACTTTATTGACACAGGGACCCCCTCCAAGGTTGAAGTTATGATCTTTGACTCACTGGCAGCGGATGATAGCTCAGCCATCTACAGGACAACAGTGAATGTTTAAATGGGAGGTGAACGGATATGACGGACACTCCAGAAACATCAAGGACACTGGAACTCGTCCTTGGAATAATAGGCGGGATTTTCGGTTTACTCGGAGGACTTTTTGCCATTGTTTTCTCGGTATTTGGAACCGAACTCCTGTACCTGGGTATGAGTGCAATTCTGGCCTCAATTCTGGGTATCATAGGATCTGTGTATGTGAGGAATAACCCCCGCAGGGGTGGTGCTGTACTCATAATAAGTGCAGTATGGCTCCTCATAAGCATATCTGCCTTTGCGATTCCAGGCACAGTTTTCCTTGGTATCGCAGGAGTCCTTGCCCTCATAAGGTAGGGCTCCACCAATTTTTTTATATGGAGGTATCGTGTTGAAAACTTGCTCGAAATGTGGATCAGAAAACAGGAATGGTGCAGCATTCTGTTCAAAATGTGGATCAGAGCTTCCCCATGAAGACGGGATTAAAGGATGGTGGAAAAAACAGAACAGATCCTCAAAGTTTCTTATCATCACACCCTTTGCCATTCTGGCCCTGATTCTACTGTTAGGTGCATTTACAGAGCCGTCCGGTTACAGCGATGTTAATTATGATGATGCAACAGTCTATGATAACGATGCAGCTGACGTTTCAGGCGCATCCAGCACAAAAACATTTGAGGGAAGCGGAATCTCGTTCAGCTATCCAGACACATGGAACATATACACACCCGATACGAGTGACGACACCAAGGTTGTCTCCCTTGAGTCATATCAGCAGGGCATGTATTCAATTCTTAGTGTATACCGTAAACCAAACACCCTCGACCTTGAGACCCGCAGGGACATCTGGATTGAAGTCCTTTATGAAGATGGTGATGAGGTGAATTACGTTAAGGAGACCGCAGTGGACGGCAACAGGGCCTACATCATAGGATCCTCATACTACTATGCGGGTGATGGAGGTGAACAGGAGTATGTGGTCTTCATTGAAGGAGACTATGCCTATGATATCCTCTGCACAACCGATGACCTATCACTTATACAGGATGACATAGATACCATAATACACAGTTTCAGGGTTGATTGAGGTGTCGGATAGGACCATACTGGTAATTGTGGCTGTCATGGTTATCCTCGCCGGGGCAGCGGTGGCACTGCAGCTCATGGACACCGGCAGCACTTCAGGTGCCATTGAAGAGGCTGTCATCAAAAAAACAGATGATGGATACTACCTCAACCTCCAGGCCGCCCTGGAGCTTGCAGAGATGGACCCTCGCAATGGAACCGTGAACTACAGGGGCTTCAACTTCACCGGACCACAGCGCCTCTACATCTTCTCGAGGGCCGTGGTAATGATAGGATTCAATGACACTGGCATGATACACGTCAGGGATTACGGGGGACCGGAGGACCCCTACGGCTACCTTGACACCGCCACCCTCACAGAGAGCGAGTACCTTGACATGGCAGAGCGCACCTACACATGGATGGAATCCCATGACAGAAGCCCCAACCATGTGGGGATATACGTGGAGGGTTCACCTGATATAACACCAGAGCTTGCAGAGAATATCTTCAGGGAGGTCCTCCTTGAATACATGAGGACAGGAATGCTCCCTGAAATCATAAGCCTCTGAAGAACCATTCCATTATTTTTTTAACAGGGGATACCCATAAATCCTGTTACTGACAGATCAGAGATTATCTGAATAGGTGCGTAGAGCAGAACCAGAAAGAATAACTGTGAACCCCACAGAATCACAGAGGGATGCGATAACTTGAGAAGGAAACTAATCTTAACGCTACTTGTCTTAACCCTGATTACTGCAACATACCACCTTATGGACCCCTTTGCGCCCTCTCAGGGCATCCATGAGTCTCCAGATGATGTCATCGGCTCGGATGAACTTGGCACCGTTGAAAGGCTGGGACCCTACGGTAACCATGATTCATCCATCAGGATAGCCATCATAACCGGCGTCCACCCCCTGGAGGCGAAGGCCCACAGTGCCATGATACAGGCTGTGGAGGAGAACTCCGACAGCCTCAGGTACATGTACGTCATCTACCATGTGAATGTAACCAGGGCCCCATCAGACTATGAGAAGGGGAGGATGGCTGGCCAGATACTCGCAAGAAGGTACGTGGTCCCTGACATCTCGGCCGGAGACTACGACCTTGCCGTTGATGTCCACTCCAACAGGGGCAACTACGCCATGAGGAGGTTCGTATTCACACCACTCCCTGAGGAGAGGAGCAGAAGGATAGCACTGGAACTATCATCGAGGATCAGCTGGCTATCCTACCACTTCCCGGAGTCGCAGACAAGCCCGGCCTATGTGACAGAACCCCTGATAAGGAACGGGACACCTGCAATCCTCTATGAAAACTACATGTACCAGGACCAATCCAGGACACTTGAAAACGCCAGGGAATTCCTGATGACACTCGAATCACTTGACGTGTCCATGTTCACCTGAGAGAACAGCCACCACCATATCAATCAGGAAGTCACCACCGAAGGTCCCTTGAGAAAACCACCACCAGATTAATATACGTGGTGGATGAAATATTATAGTCGATGATACACTACAGAATGGACCAGCCAGACAGGGTGAGGTGCAGTGTCTGCGGCGGCATCGCAGATGAGGTCGATGAGACCTACCCTGAAGAGGGCGACTTCATCCTGGTGATCTACAGGTGCCGTGACTGTGGCCATCTTGAGAAGCGCCAGTACGGTAAACCCGTGAAGATAATTGATTGAGGTGATCCAATGATTGATGTGTGCGGTGTTAATGGATACGATGAGATCTCAGGAAAACTGAAGGAGCTGCTGGGGCTTGAAAAATCCCCGGTGGCAATTAAACTCGTTCTGAGGGAGGATGACCTCCCTGAGGGTGTTGAAAAGATAGGAAAACCAGCAAGGCACTGTGAAATGGTCCAGATGGCTGCAGCTGGTGAGGTATTCTATGCCACCGCAGAGGCCCAGGCATGCAAGGGAGGTGCCGATGCCCTCGGAATCGATGAGGCCCCTGAGAAGGTCAAAACAGGAGAGTTCTACTATGACCTTGGACGGTTTGCAAGCTTTGCATCAGCCAAGAGGACCTTCGATATGATACCATCCGTTGACCTCAGGTTCTATGCAGCAGTCTACGCTCCCCTCGAGAAGGCCACATTCGACCCTGACGTCATAGTGATAATCTGCAACCCTGCCCAGGCAATGAAGATCTCACAGGCCCTCGTATACACCCTCGGTGGCCGTGTTGAGGCAGACTTCTCAGGTATACAGTCCCTCTGTGCAGATGCCGTTGCAGGGCCATACATGAGGAAGAGACCCAATATAACCATGGGATGCAGCGGATCAAGGCAGTACGCGGGTGTGCGGGACGATGAACTCATTGTCGGTCTCAACGGGGAAAACATAGGATGTGTCCTTAACGCCCTTGAGGCCATAAGTTAGACCATCATGGGGGTGATAAAGTGGTTGAGACGAAGACCTTCAAGATCCTTGAGGACGTTGCCGACCTTGAGGAGAAGATAAAGAAGTATGAGGGTGAGGCAGACCAGGAACTTGTGATCAACTGGATCTACGATACCCTTGAGATCCTCAGGAACGTTGGTAAACTCCTCGAGGAGGTTGAGGACCGTCTGGATCTACTTGAAGAGGAGACCGAGGAAAAGAAATTCTAGGTCTCCACCTTTCTATTTTTTTCTGGGGAATGAAAATAACTCTAGTTTTTCCATAATACCGCTGTTCTGGTGAAGGATAACCCTACTACTTTCCATCAGCATTAATCCTGAGAAAATGGTCTCTTATCCTCAGGTAGTCACTGTAATGGTTTATGTTCACAAGCTCAATGGGGCGAGAGGCCTCCACACCATAGAGCCTCACACCGTCCTCCAGCATCATCCAGAGGAGAGGGTTTATGTTGCCATCCCCAAGGGGCAGGTAATCCCTGAGAAGATCAGCACCTGCTGCAAGGGGCATGCCGATCCCCCTGGCATTATCAAGCCAGCCACTCTCACCCCTCGCAAGGATTGAAACCGTGGACCCATCAGCATGTTCAGCTATCCTCCTGAGGGTTGCAGGTGATACCGCAGGCTGGTCCCCTGCAGCACAGAGGATTATGTCCCCCCCTGCGGCCCTCACACCCCTCAGTAGTGACGCTGAGAGGGGAACATCCGGTGGTTCGTTTCTCACCACACGGACATCCATGCCTGAGAGGACCTCCTCAACCTCCCCTGCCCTGTGGCCGGTCACGACTATGCACTCATCAACCCCCGCCGAGAGGACAGCCCTGACTGTGGCCTCTATGACGGTCACCCCATTGAGGGGGAGCAGGAGTTTGTGGACCGATTCGAGGCCAAGTTCAGCCATATCCCGCATCATCCTGCTTCCCCTGCCGGCTGCAGCAACAACAGCTGAGATCACATTACCCACCTATGCCGGTTCAAGCCTGTATAGCCTGGCGTATATCCTTGTATTGGCACCTGAACCTGTTGTCCACATCTCTATGAGTACCGGGTATTTTCCTGTGTTCCTGACCCTTATACCTGTTGCCGGGTTGAAGCCGAAGAGGACCGCATGGAACTCCCAGGTCATACCCCGCGGGAGGGGCATGCCAGCCGAGGTCACGATGGCCCTCAAGGCCCTTGCAGGTGGGCATGAACCATGGGATGCATAACCCCCAGGGGCTTCGGGATCCCTTGATGCTGTGAATCTCACGGTCTCCTTGCCGGAGGCCTCACTGCCAGGCGGGATTATGGTCCCGTTCCATGCTGAGGCGAAGGCCCTCGCATTGAAGGCCCTCCTCTTATCATCGTACTGGGGGTAGGATCCAAGGTAACTCACTGCACTGGATACAAGGGACCTCCTGCTGTTATCGGTGTAGACCATCACAGGTGAACCTGAGGGGTAGTTCTCCATGTACTCAAGCACAGTATTGCCAAAGAGTTTCTCTATCATCCCTGGAGGTACAGGGAGCCTTCCGTCGCTGAAGTTTGAGAGCTGGTAGTCCAGCGCAATCCTGTCACCCTCATCGGCCCTCCTGTACCATCTCTTTATCCTCTCAATGGATCTGTACCGGTGGGGAACTGTGCTGTTGCTTATGCTCCCCTCCGGTACAAAACGGACCCTTTTTCCATTTTCAACTATCTCCATACCATCATTCCTTTTAACCCCGTAGGTGTAGGGTGTCTTGTAGGCCCAGAGGAAGGTGGGGGGCTCCTCCACCACGAGCCTCTCCCCCTGCACCCTGAGGGACCCCGGACCGCTGACAGTGGACCTGCCACTGGCATCCACACCCTCTGTCATCTCGGATATGGGGACATGAACAGCTCCCGTCAGCACGGCCTGGAGGAGGTTTGATGGGTTGAGGTAGTTGAATTCGTCAAGGATGTAGTCAGGGTGCAGCATGATGGGCACGCTCCTCACCCTGGACTCATCGATGACGTCCTGACCCTCAAGTACTGTACTGCCGAGGGGCAGGGCCGCTATCTCCCCAGGGTTCTGGGGTTCAACCGTTCCCTCAAGGTACCTGCCACCGACCGCTGCAGCTGCAACCAGAATTATTAAAATGATGACGTGTTTACCTGATAGACTCCTCAGCATACCTGTATCCCCCCTCTCCTATTATGAGCACCGTGTCATCAGGTCCTGCAAGTTCAAGGGCCTTCCTGACGGCCTCAGCTACCTGCTCCCTGCTGGCACCCAGGGTGCCTCCACCGGCTCTCATCCTGCTGGACTCTATGTGGACCGCTCTCTCTCCAAGGATGTCTGAGGCCCTCCTGGCGGCGTAGGATGCCGGTATGACCGCATCCGCATCCTTGAGGATCGCTGCAATCTCCCTGTCCCCATCGATCCCGCTCTCCGATGCCACGGTGTTGACCACTATGAGTCTGCCCTTTCCCCTGAGCTCCTGCATCACTGCCCTGACACCTGCAGGGTTGTGGGCGTAGTCCAGGATTATCCTGGGCGACTGTGAGAGTTCCTGGAACCTCCCTGGGACGCCTTTGAATGATTCCAGACCCCGGACTATGTCATCAATTTCCAGTCCCATGGTCCATGCGGTTGCAGCCGCCGCCAGGGCGTTGTAGACATTGAATATCCCGGGGGTTGCAAGCCTTACCTCCCTCATCTCCTGACCGATTACGAGCTTGAAGCCCCCGGGGGATGCCTCGATGGCCATGACATCCGGCTGGGGTCTCAGGTACCCGCAGATGCACTGGTAGTCGCCGAGGTGCCCCATGGTCCTCCTGGTGTACCTGAGGGGCTTCCCGCACTTGGGGCACTCCCTGCCCTCAGGCACCACGCCACCGGATTCAGAGCTCTGTATGCCATAGAACACAACCCTCTCACGGGGGAGTCCGTCTGCAAGGGAGGCTACAATGGGGTCATCTGCATTCAGGACAAGGTCCTCTGCAACCTCCACCATTTCACCCTTGCATTCAATGTAGTCAGAGAATCTCCGCCCAGCTGAGAGGTGGTCCCTTGATATGTTTGTTATAACACCCACCGAGACACCTGAGAGCATCGCGGAGCTTCTTATCTCCCCCCTCCTGCCGAAGGTACCTATCTCAACGACGGCGACGTCACCCGGCAGCCTTGCCTGGAGGGCAGGTACAAGTTCAGTGTTTCCCTGGATGTTCAGGTGGTGCTCCGGGACCCTCATACCTGCAACCCTCATTATGGATTTGAGCATGCCAGTGGTTGTTGTTTTCCCGTTTGTCCCTGTAACACCCACCACCGGTTTATCCACAGGGCACATGTTGAGTACGTCCTCAACACCTATGACGTCGGCGTCAAGACCACCTATGAGGTCAAGGATCTTCCGGTTATTCTCAAGGGCAGGTGTTATGGCCACCGTCCTCGCCCTCCTGAGTATCTCAGGGTCATGTCCGCCTAGGTCGAGGTGTATGCCCTCCTCCCTCAGCACATCCACCAGGGGCGTGTCCTCCCGGAGATCCGAGACCACGACCCTGTGGCCCCGGGCCCTGAGGTTTCTTGCCATCAGGCTTCCGACGTTCCCCAGACCCCCAAGGACGACCACACAGTCCTCCATGGATTTCAGGGCCTCCTCGATGTCGGACCTTACATTTTCGTAGGCGTTGACAACCCCGGGGCCTATGTGAAGGATGGTGTCCCCTGGCTCCGCGATCTCAAGGGCCCTCCTTATGCTGTCGTATACGCTCTCAGTCTTTATGGTCCTCTCCTCGCCGGCGCCCCTCGCCACCTCATCGGCGGCCTCCATGTCTGTGACGCCTGTTGTCTCGTTCTTTGCACTTACGATGATGGTGTCGGCCCTCTCAGCCAGCACCCTCCCTATCCTTTCCTTGTCCCTCACCGTGAGGGTGTCAGGGTTGTCGAGGCTCACTATGAGTCTGCCCTGGAACTCCATGCCCTCGAAGAGTTTCTCCATGCTCTCGGGGTTATGGGCTGCGTCCATGTATACTCTGACACCGTCAACCTCGTCTATGAACTCGAATCTGCCCCTTATGCCCCTGAAGTCCTCGATACTCCTCTTAATGTCCTCCATGTCGAATCCGAGTATGAGTGCGACGGTTATGGCTGCGAGGGCATTTTCAATGTTGAATATGCCCGGGACCCTGAGGTTTATCCTCTCCCTCAGGGGCCCCACAGAGACGGCCCCATCATGTTCCCTGCAGTTGAGGGCTCCGCAGGTGCTGCAGATGGCTGTCTTTATCTCTGATACATTGAGGGTGAAGGTGGATCCTGCAAGTCCCCTCAGCTCTATATCGGAGGCCCTGACATGGATACTGGCTGAGCCAGTGAATCTCCTTCCCATGAATTCAACGGTCCTCCTCTCGCCCACACCATAGACCACCCTTTGCACTTCAAGGTCGTCCAGGAGGCTCGATATGACCGGGTCATCACCACATAGTGCCAGAACTCCGCCAGGAGCCATGAGGTCCTTTATTGAGAAGTTCCTCTCAATGTACTCATCGTAGTTACTGAATTCGTCCATGTGATCCGGTGTGAGGTTTGTCACAACCCCTGCTGAGAGTTCAAGGCCCTCAGCCATCCTTATCGTCCCGTGGGGGAGTTCAAACACTGCAAGATCCCTGTCGTCGATATCCCCATTTACCACAAGTTCCACGAGGCCCTCTATCACCAGTGAATCCTGGAGTGATGAGAATGATACTGTCCTGTAACGTGAGGAGAGGATGTGGTCTATCATGTTGGTTGTCGTGGTCTTCCCATCGGTTCCCGCAACTCCGACCATTGGGAGCCCTATGAGTTCGTTGAGGGTCCTCCCTATATCAGAGGTTGTTATGTGGACCAGGTCCCCTGCTTCCCTTACCATTTTACGTACCGGTGCGTCCTGGGGGATGTTGGGTGATATGAAAACAGCGTCAGCCCAGAGTATGTCCTCCATGCTGTGACCCCCGAACCTGAACATCACGCCCTCATCCTCCATCTCAGCTATCCTCTTCTGGGCCTTCAGGGGTAGTTCATGGAGTTCCCTGACGTCGTTCACAAGTACCCTGTTGTTCAGGTGGTTGAGCAATCTCGCTGCGGGTCTACCTGCGTTTCCAGCTCCAATCACAAGCACTTTCATGTTCCTGATCAATTAAATGCACCCATAAACGTTTTTATTAAACACGCGTTCCTTCCTGATTAATCTGTAAATAAGAGTCACCTGATGGCACCCGTCCTGACCGAGGTAGTGGGTGTACCTCTCTGATCATCCTGTGGAATATCTACCAGAGGCAGTCTACCCAAAGATTCTCACCCGGGAGGATATGTATCCACCCATAGACACTCTACCTATAAAGATATGTTCCCATCCTATATAGCTATCAGATCCCGGGTCAGGCATCTGGCTCAGTAATCCATGAGCTCCTGGAGAGTCAGAGGTGATCTAGAGACAGGATGCAAGACCCTCAAGTTCCTCCTGGACCCGGATTATCACATCCTGACCGTTACCGGCCACAAGTATCCTCCTGTACTCCCTGGAGAACTCCCTGACCATTTCAGGGATATCCCCCGGGTCATGGACAGTCAGGATCTCTGATGGAATCCCTCTGTCCTCCAGGTGCTCAAGGGCCATGTCAATGGTATCATCGAGACCGGGGAATAGTACCAGGATTTCGGGTGGAGACTCTGCGATTTCATCAAGAATCCCCAGGCGCCACTCCTCTGATCTTCGTGGTGTGCCGAGGAATATGACATCAAAATTAGATTCCCTGAGCAGTGCCCTCATGGCGTGGGGGTTATCGGTTTTACCTGCAACTACCAGTGCATCGTTTACACTGAAGGACCTTATACGGCCAGCCACCGGTCTGAACACTGAGAGGTGCCTGGAGATGACGTCTGAGGGTACCCCGAGGAATTTCAGTGCCTCTGCAGCGGCCCCGGCGTTGAGCCTGTTGAACTCCCCCTCCAGGACGAGTTCGCCCCTGTAGGGGGTGTACTCCATGACACTCCTGGCCCCTGATGTTAGTTCCTCCAGGTGGGGTTCATCTGCGGAGATCACCACAGCCCTGCCCTCCAGGAAGCTGGCCATTGATTCCCTGTAGTTCTCCATGGAGCCATGGAAGTTCAGGTGGTCCTCGCCGAGGTTTGTGACGACAGCCAGATCAATATCGAAGCACTCAGATGCGAATTCAAGGGTCATGTCGCAGACCTCAACCACGATGTAATCGAATTCCTCCTCAGCTGCCCTCAGGATTATCTCTGTGTATCCATCAAAGCCTCCCCCGGCGTTTCCACCGAGAAGGACCCTCCAGCCTGAACTCTCCAGTACATGTGCTATCATTGACGCCGTCGTGGTCTTCCCGTTGGTCCCTGTAACTGCAACGGTGACAGGGTCCCTGTGCCCCCTGAGCACCCTGCAGAGGAGCCTGTCACTGAAGCTCTCCCAGAGCCCCGTGCCGAAGATCGAGGGGCTCACCACCACAGCATCGGATGATGCTATCCTTTCGGTGTCATGGAAGCCCAGGTCAACGTCCACACCCTCGAGGTTCAGATCAATGTCCGCCCTTATATCACTGGCGTATACCCTGTGTCCCCTCCTCCTGAGGGATTCAACAGCCTTTAAACCCTCAGCTCCAAGTCCCAGAACCGCAACCTTCATTGATTCACCGTTAACTGCTCTTTAAGGATCATTTCTCATCCTTCTCATCAGAGAATCCCTGCTCCTCTTCATTTTCTTCATCATCGGAGATTCCGTACTCCTCCCTGAGCTGGGCTATTAGATCCTCATTCATGGATACCTCTGGTATCACAGCCTTTTCATCCTCGCTGGCTCCCCTTTTCCTTCCTATGGAAACAATCAGTACAACTATAACTGCAATGACCGCTATAACGGCTGCAACGGTTATCAGAACATCAATGCCTATTGCTGGAGTCTCTGTGCCGGCGCCGGGTCCCATGGTCACACCTCAATTTTATATAAATAATCATACAATATATAATCTTACATGATAATCAGGGATTTAAGGGGACAGGGTGGTGCTGAGTACATTCTCCTTTTTGCGGCCATAATAGTGATAGCCGTTGCAGCTCTCTACATATACAGCTCCTACTTCAGGTTTTCAGGAAACGAGGCCGTTGATGTTAAACTCACCATAACAAATATCGGTCCATCCAAGAGCAAGTTCATCTATGAGGCCAACAACACCACCGGCGGCGGAAGCAGACACATAGTATCCGGGGATCCAGGTAACAGGTTCTTCCTTCTCCAGCCAGGTACAAGCCGTACCTTCAACCTTGGAAGGATGAGTGGAGGTACGAGCTTCACCATAGAGGGAGGAGTCGGAGACCCCAAAGGCGGAACAGATGACCTCAAGGGTATAGGGCAGAGGGGCCGGTGGACGCTGACAATAGGCAACCAGAGCTACTCATGGGTTATAAGCGGACCCTATGATTACCGCAGGAACCCCACCGGTAGCGTGCTGATGTCATTCTCCATAAGCGGAGGTGGAGGTTCACCCTTCAAATTCACCAGCGACCAGGTCAAGGTGAGGGGAAACGTGTCAGGATGAGCACCTAAAGTGAAAACCCATGGCTAAATGCCGCGTGGAATCAGTATGAAAACCTTTAAGGGGTGATGTGTTTGAGCAGATATGAGAAGGCGACCTTCGGGGCCGGATGCTTCTGGGGAGTCGAGGACGCCTTCAGGAAGGTTGATGGTGTTGTATCAACCCGGGTGGGATACATGGGGGGCCACCTTGAGAACCCCACATATGAGGATGTCTGCACCGGTCTTACAGGACACGCAGAGGTGGTTGAGGTAACCTTTGACCCTGATGTTGTGGGTTACAGCGACCTGCTTGATGTGTTCTGGAGCATACATGACCCGACAACCCTCAACAGGCAGGGCCCGGATGTTGGAGAGCAGTACCGCTCGGTCATATTCTACCACAGCGATGAGCAGCGAAGGGCTGCCATTGAGTCAAGAAGGAGACTTGAGGAGTCTGGAAGGTTCAGGGAGAGGATAGTTACAGCCATTGAACCAGCAGGCACCTTCTATGAGGCCGAGGAGTACCACCAGCAGTACCTTGAGAAGAACCCCCGGAGGAGATGCTACCTCATGAGACTACTCTAAAGGAGGTGATCCAGTGAAGATCAATGATGATGCTTCAATCGTCCTCTGCGGTGAGGCAGGGCAGGGCATACAGACCGTCGAGGCCCTCCTCATAAGGGCCTTCAAGGCCACCGGCTACCACATATTCTCCTGCAAGGAGTACATGTCCCGTGTGCGTGGAGGGGAGAACTCCACACTTATAAGGGTATCATCCACACCGGTCCGGGCCTTCATAGAAAGGGTGGATGTGCTGTTTGCACTGAGCCCCGGTGCAGTGGAACACATGGGTGGCCGTGTGAAGGATACACTGGTCATTGCAGATGAGGAGTTCCATGAGGAGGGCGCCATCAGCCTCCCGATAATGGGGGAGGCAGAGAAGCTGGGGGGCAGGATATTCGCCAATGTCGTTGCAGCGGGTGCAGCCGCAAACCTCTTCGGTGTCAGAGAGGAAACATTCGATGAAGCCGTGCGGTCACTATTCGAACGCAAGGGCCCTGAGATACTGGAGGCCGACCTCAGGGCCGGGAGGAAGGGCTATGAACTCGGTGAGGAACTCAGGGAGCACCTTGAGATCAGCATTGAGCCCCAGCCATCGGTGAGGGAACACGTTGTCCTCAACGGGACAGAAGCCGTTGGCATAGGGTGCATCGCCGGGGGCTGCCGCTTCATGTCATCATACCCCATGACACCATCAACTCCGCTCCAGGTATTCATATCAGAGAACGCCGCTGAATTCGACATGATATTCGAGCAGGCAGAGGATGAGATCGCAGCCATCAACATGTGCCTGGGGGCCTCCTATGCGGGTGCACGGTCCCTTGTTGCAACCTCAGGGAGCGGATTTGCCCTCATGGAGGAGGCCGTTGGCCTTGCAGGTATGATAGAAACGCCTGTGGTTATATACATAGGCCAGAGGCCGGGACCGGCTGTTGGTCTTCCCACCAGGACAGCCCAGGAGGACCTCAACCTCGCCCTCTACGCAGGCCCCGGGGAGTTCCCCAGGGCAATTCTGGCTCCAGGGAAGCTCGAGGATGCCCCTGAAATCGCGGCCCATGCCTTCAACCTGGCAGACAGGTACCAGATACCTGTATTTCTGCTCTCAGACCAGTACCTGGCAGACCTCTACTACGACCTACCCTCACCCCAGATCGGTGAGGAACCCTCTTACCATATCACCCGGACATGGGAGGGTTACAGGAGATTCGAGTTCACAGCTGATGGTATATCACCCAGGGGTATTCCAGGCTACGGGTCCGGGACGGTACGGGTGGACTCAGATGAGCACGATGAGGAGGGCCTGATAACAGAGGACCTTGATGTGAGGAGGAGGATGGTTGAGAAGAGGAACCTGCGCCTTGAGATGCTGAAGGATGACACCCTGAAGCCTGAGGTGTACGGTGATAACTCCTCTGCACTGATATGCTGGGGTTCCACCTACTGGCTGGTACGGGAGGCCATCGAGTCATCCGGTGCAGATGTGAGCATGGTGCACTTCAGCCAGGTCTACCCCCTCCCCCATGACACCCTGGAGCTCCTGGAATCATTCGACAGGACCGCTGTGGTTGAGAACAATTACCGCGGACAGTTCGCGGACCTCCTCAAGCTTGAGGGATTTGAGGCCGATGAAAGGTTCAGGAGGTACGATGGCATGCCCTTCAGCGTTGAGGGGGTTGCCGGATTCATCGAGGAGGTTCTCCTATGAGGCCAGAGGATTATGACATGAATGTTGAAATTGCATGGTGTCCAGGATGCGGTAACTTCTCCATCCTGAGGGCCCTCAAGATGGCCCTTGCAGACCTGGATATACTCCCTGAGAGGCTTGTCCTTGTCTCGGGGATAGGCCAGGCAGGGAAGCTCCCCCAGTACCTGAAGTGCAACCACTTCAATGGACTTCATGGCAGATCCCTCCCTGCTGCAGTGGCCATCAAGGCCACGAACCCCCAGCTCACAGTCATCGATGTGAGCGGTGACGGCTGCATGTACGGTGAGGGCGGAAACCACCTCATCCATAACATCCGGAGGAACCCGGACATAACCACCATCGTTCATGACAACATGGTCTACGGTCTCACCAAGGGCCAGGCGTCCCCCACAAGTCAGCCCGGCTTCAGGACTCCTGTGCAGGTTCAGGGGGTCTTTGAGGAACCATTCAACCCATTAGCCGTGGCGGTTGCCCTGGGGGCCACCTTCGTTGCAAGGGCCTTCTCAGGGGATGTTGAGAGGACGCGTGACATACTGGTCGAGGCTATCAGCCATCATGGTTATGCCCTCGTGGATATATTCCAGCCCTGTGTGACCTTCAACCGTGTTAACACCTTCCAGTGGTTCCGGGAACACACATACTACACCGATCATGATCCTGCAGACAGGTTGCTGGCCCTTGAGAAATCCCTTGAGGGATACGGTGGGGGTAGGTTTCCACTGGGTGTCATATACAGAGTTGAGGGTGAGAGGACCTTCGAGGAAAATCTCAGTGTATACCATGGGGATGCCACTCCCCTCTGGAGGCGGAGCCATGACCCTGATAAACTGAAGCGTCTCATTGAATCAAAGAGGATGGTGTAGCTTCAGTCAAACTGATGTATTTTATTTAATAGGGTGATAGAGTGACAGCTGAAATCAGGCTCTACATAACTGAGGGTGAGGTTGAGGATTACAGGGTGTTTCTGGAGAGGCTCGAACAGTCGGGCCTCGAGTGGAGACCTGCAACCCCTGAGGATGCCGATGCGGTCATAGTACTTGCGGGTCTATGGGGCACCCGGAGGGATGAGATACTGGGTGCTGTGGATCTTGCACGTAAATCATCAAAGCCCATAATAACCGTGAGACCCTACGGCCTTGAGAATGTACCCCCTGAACTGGAAGCAGTGAGTTCCGAGGTCGTCGGCTGGAACCCCCACTGCATAAGGGATGCTCTCGAGGATGCCCTGGATGTGATCTAATTCGTTAAGTAGTAGCTACGATCAGGCTGAAGCTGTCTACGCATCCTCTGCAAGGCCTGCAGAACCATCATTATTCAGGTACCTCAGCTGATAACAGGTCCATAAAAATGATCACAATATTCAGAGGATAATAACTCCTGGTATTAACTCCTGGTATCAATAAGGTTGCCTGCTTGACTGATGGGAATTCAAAAAAAAAGAAAAGGTTAGGGTTAGGGTGGCCATTTTCAGGCCGATGACTTAACCACAAACATGCCGGGCTTCCTTGAGGTCGGGTGGTATATCTTGTTGTAGCCACTGTAGCTGTAGTCAACCCAGCGCCCTCCACTGTACACCTGTACAGTGCGGTGACGTGGTGACATGCTTGTGGCGTACTGTATTATACGCACCTTCTTCCCGGCTGATGTGAGTTTCCTGTATAAATATTCACTCATGGCCCAGCAGTCCCCTATGTTAGGATCATAGCGGTATGTGCTGGTTCTGTAGGCGGCCCGCACCCGCTTCTTCTTGTAGTACTTCTTTGAGTACCTCTTCTTCACACTGGTACGGTATGTCGCCCTGACCTTCTTTCTGTAGGTCTTCTTGTACTTCTTGTACTTCTTGTACTTCTTGTACTTCTTGTACTTGTATGCGGCGTCAACCTTTACAGGTTCGGCCTTTATATTTTCAGTTTTTGTTACTATTTTTGCGTTTTCTGTTCCAGTATTTACTGCCTCACTGATGGGCACTGAACCCACAGTGAACATCAGTGCAAAGAGCACTGTGACTGCTTTGAATCGCGTAATTTTATCGCCTCCAATGTCCAATACTAACCCTAAGGTCACTAAGGACACTGAGTCAATGGTTACATCATCATGGTATATAAATGTTTCCATAAAATAAAAGCTCTCTGAGCTTCTTTAATCAAAAAAAGCCACCAGAATCCTTTTCTAATATCTGAATACTCTTTGAGAATCCATGACACGTTATTTAATGAGATGGGTCCTTAGGGAATCCCATTTAAGGTTTGGGACAAAAAGCACTGGCCAATAGAAAAGCAGTGCATAAGACAAATCCGCTATAAAGAGCCATTCAAATGCCCCATTCGTGTTAAAAGAAGATCCAGAAGGTTTAATGGGTTAAAAACAAGGCCATACTTGAAATTTGAATTTAGAATTCTTCTGATGGTTTAAATAACCTTAAAACCCGTTTTAAATCCTCAAAATTAAAAATAGAATTATTTTAATGGTACTGAAAGCTCAGCCGGTCTTTTCTATGATGGATGTGCCGTCAGACTTTTCAACCCTGTAGATATGGTCTGCAAGGTTTTCAAGTTCCTCCTCATGGGATACCAGGATTATCTGTCTGGATTCAAGTTCATCGAAGATGTCCCTGAGCTTGTAGAGCTGCTCCTTGCTGAATCCATCGGTGGGTTCGTCCAGTATAAGTATGTCCGACCTCACATCGGTGAGACGCTGGACCACCATGTTCAGTGCAAGCCTGTATGCAAGGGCTATGCTGGTCCTTTCACCACCACTGAGGTATTCAAGGTTCTGCTCATAGCCGTCCTGCTCAACGATGGGTGTGAAGTCCTCATCGATCCTCACGGATTTACCGGGGTCATCCACCAGGACCCTGAACCATTTCTGGAATCTCTCATTGAACTCATGGTTTATCTGTGCCATCACGTGGGTCTCGATGTCATCCATTGCAGGGATGAAGTATTCATTGAGCCAGGTCACATAGTTCCCCAGTTCCCGGGCACGTTTCCTGAGTTCTCTCTTTTTAGCAATTTCAGACTCAAGGTTACCAATCTGTCTCTGCTTCTCCTCGATTTTTCCTTCAACTGCAGCCCTTCTGTCTCTTTTTTCATCCCGAAGATTTTCCATTTCACAGATACTCTGGGTTAGATCATGTATACTGGACTCAACTTCATCCCTGTTTTTGAGTGCCTCTTCATTTTCCCTGATTTTAGCTCTCTTTTCAGCGATGTTACTCTCATTTTCATCAATTTTCTTTAGGTTATCTCTGTATTCCCTGCTGGTTTCAGGGTTGAGTTCAGTGATCCTGGTCCTGAGCTGATCCATCCTCCCGGATGCTGCTGCAAGTTTACTGGAGTATCCTGATTCCATTTCACGGAGGGATTTCAGTTCATGCTCCACCTTATTGAAGTCAGATTCCGCATCCTTCAGTTCTTCAATGAGCTTCTCACTCTCAGCTTTACCCTCCTCAATCTGCCGGATCCTTTCTCTGATATTATCAAGACTTTCGCGTCTTCTGTGGCATTCCTTAATCCGTTTTTCAAGGTCCTCCCTGAGTAACCTCAGTTCCTCCCGTGACCTTTTATACTCTGCGATGCGCTTCATGAGTTCATTCTTATTCATGATTTCATTTCTGAGATCTGCTATCCTTGATTCAACCGATCCTTTTCTTTCACGGGCACTGCTGAGTTTATCATTTATGTAGTCTGGATTAACCTCCTGGTCACATGTTGGACATACGCCCCTCCTTCCGATGGACTCATAGTCCTCTATCTTTCCATGTATCCCCCCGAGTTCCTGCTGGAGATCCGACACCTCAACCTCAAGTTTTCTTATCCCGGCTTCAACTTCATCCTCCGTGTATCCCGGGTCCTCAATGGACTCCATACTCTCTATTTTTGATTTTATCCTGTCAGTATAATCCTCAAGCCCGGATATTTCATCCTCTAAATCCCTTCCTGTCTTAATAAGATTTTCAAGTTCACTGACAAGGTTTCTGTATTGGATTGAAGCCTCCCTGAACCTCCGGGAGTCATCCATGAGGGATTCCCTTTTCAGCTCAAGGGCACTGATCCTTTCTCCCAGTGAATTCAGTTCCTCCTGAAGCTTTTCCCTGATATCACTGCATTTCTGAAGTTCATCAAGGGATCTCCGGTATTCCTCCTCTATACTCCTGTTCCTTTCCATGAGTCTCTCTGAGGATGATCTGAGGGTTTCTATTTCATTTTGAAGCGATTCTATTTCCCTTTCAGCACTCTCAATCCGGTTTTTCTCTCTCTGAAGAACTTCCATCTCTGATTTCAGTTTAGCTATCTCTGCCTCGATTCCTTCAATATCACTGTCAAGCTGCTTCTTCTCTGATTCCAGTTTCTCCTTCTCCCCCAGGAGTCCTTCAAGTTCCCTCTTCTTATCTTCAAGATCATAGGACCTGTCTTCTAGGCTCTCTGATTCTCTCCTTATTCTCCTGGAAACCAGATTTGCATTATCAGCCGCCCTGCTGTACTTTTCAAGGTCAAAGGCCTTCCTGAGCCTTTCAAGCCGGTCATTCTTCGGGGCCTCGATTATGCTCTTCATCTGCTCCTGTGGTGTGAAGACAGCATAACGGTATATCCTGCTCCTGGCCCTTGGATTAAGGGGCTCCCTGTACCCTAGGATCTCAAGTACCTCGGCCTTCAGTTCCTTTGCAGAGAGTTTCTTCACCACCCCCTGTTTTCTGATGTAGAGTTCGCCCTGCTGAACCCCCGATGATCCCCTTTTGAGTTCCCTGTAAACCGTGTACTCCTCTCCATCAACGGTGAATGTGAGTTTGACTGAACCTGAATTTGATGTGGCCCTCAGGAGGCTGTCACCCCTCTGGTCACCCAGACCGAAAAGGGCGAATTCCACTGCAAGGAGCAGGGTTGTCTTTCCTGAACCTATATCTCCCTCGAAGAGGGTCACTCCATCATCAAACTCAACCCTTCCAGACTCATAGCTCCTTATGTTCTTAAGTTCAAGGGATCTGATGATCAAGTACCATCACCCCCCAGATCAAGACCCAGGACATCCCCGGCATCCTCGATGATTCTCTTCTCATATTCGCTTTTGTTCTCACCGGGAGCCTTCTCATTCTCAAGTCTTCTGAGGAGTTCAACCGCAATGGAATCCCCCTCCTCCATGAGCCTCCTGTTCCTGATGTCCAGTCCTGCAAGTTTCTCCCTGAAGATCCTCCTCTCCAGCCGGGGCACGTCACTCTCCACCACCCTCACCTTCTGGATCTCACGGGTGCTGAGGCCATACCTGTTTATCTGGACAACACGGGCCCCCATCGACTCAAGTTTTTCCCTTATACTCGCTGAATCTATGTCAGATGTCCTTCCTGAGCTCAGCTCACCACGGATCTTGAGCATCACAACCTTCCCGGTAACATCATGACCTGCTATCTCCCGCCCTATCTGGTGGTATGCGTCCTGGGAGTTCTTACCTGTGACATCACATTCAATGTACTCGAATTCAGCGGGCCTTATCTCCCGGAATTCAGGTTCCCTGGCCCTATCAGTGAATTCGACCAGGTAGTACCCCCTGGTCTCGCCCCTGGCGTTCTCCTCGAGGTCACCGGCGTATGAACCAAAGAGTGTCCCCGGGTACACTATGGGACCGTAGCCCTCCTCAATATAACACCCCTTCCGGTGTACGTGGCCACCTGCGTAGTACTCGAAGCCCCTGGGGAAGAGGTTGAGGTCCACCGATTCCATATCTGCAAGGTCAACCGGTTTGAACTGGGTTATGGCACTGTGGAATAGGAATATCCTGAATCCGTCCTCGGCCTCAAGGGCCTCCCTGTCAAGCTTCATGAAGTATTCAGCCTCAAGGGTCCTTGATCTGCCTGATAGTCCTGTGATCTTTGCACCGGTCTTCTCATCCACCGTGAACTCAAGTCCAAGCTTCTTACCAGGGATGGGACGTACGACCTTATCTATCACCCCGGCACTTTCAAGGATGTCTATCATGGATGTGCTGGATGGACTGTAGTCGTGGCTCCCATAGTTGACGTATATGGGGACCCCCGCCTCCCTTACCCTCCTGAGTTCAAGGGTGGCCCTCTTGACAGTCTCCATGTTGGGGATGTTGGAGTGGAAGAGGTCCCCTGCTATTATCATGAAGTCAACATCCTTCTGAAGTGCATCGTCCAGGGCCATCCTGAAGGCCTCAAATTCAAGTTCCCTGAGGTCCGGGTGTTTCTGGGCCCCCAGGTGGCAGTCTGAGAGGTGTGCGAATCTGTACATGCTCAAACCTACCCGATAAACTCAATCATATCATCATCAGTATCCTCTGATTCCAGCCCCGCCGATTCAATGAACTCCTCAAAGAGGGGTATCTTCACAGGGACTGCGAACTTTGTGAATATGCTGCTCACTATGGCCTCACCCTTATCCAGACTTGCTATTGTCCTGTTATCAGCTGAAAGGTCCTGTGAGGCACTTCCTATTATCTCGGCCCTCTCCTGGGCCATCTCATTTCCCAGGATTATCTTGGTGTTCATGTTGGCAAGGACCGTCCTGGGTATCAGGCTGACGAGCTGGGTTATTGCAATGAGGCCTATGTTGAATTTACGCCCCTCCCTGGCTATGGTGCTGTAGATGTTGTTTCCCTGCCTCTCAATGACCTCCTTTCCAAGGACGCGGGGGGCCTCCTCTATGACTATCCCTATGACCGGTTTTCGTCTGAGTTCCCCTGTGGCCTTGTACTGCTGGTACCTCCTGAAGATCTCGGCTGAGATGACACTGCCCACCAGGAGCTCAGCCTCTCCCATGAGCCTTGAGGTGTCCACCACAACGATCTTTCCATCCTCAAGGCTGGCTGCAATGTCCTTTATGGTTGACTCACCACCACGCTCCCTGAAGACTCCTCCACGTGACTTTATTTTGCCGTCATCAAGGTGCACTCCGAGGATGACGTCAAAGATCCTCCGCAGCACATTGAGTGTCACCGGCTGTACACCGGGGAGTTCCTCCCCTTCCACGATCTTCAGGATCCATCCATCCCCGTATTCATTGTAGTACCTTGCAATCGCCTGTTCCTGTGCCTGTGTGAATGGTATTATACCCTCAAAGTGCTCGGGGCGGAGTGATCTGAGGTTTATGGTGAGGGTGTTCCCGCCCACAGGTGCATCAGGGGAGTAGTAGACCACATTATCTGAGGGGTGCCTCCCGAGGCCGGCCTCGTTCCTCCCGTAGTACTCATCGTGTGGGTCCAGGACTAGAATGCCCACCCTGTCCATCTCTGCGAGGCTCCAGAGCATCACCTTCACAAGGTTACTCTTACCCCTCCCTGTGGTTGCAGGTATGAGGATGTGGTGGGTTATGGCGTCAACTGCATCGACGTAGACCGGTGTATCCAGGACCTTTGACCCGCTCCTCACGTTCCCCAGGAAGACCGGGTTGCCGGGCCTCTCCAGGAAGTCAAGGTCACCCTCCCGGATCCTCCTCACCTCCCTGAAGAATCTGGGGAGGCGTTTGGGTATCATTGGCTGGCCATCCCGCACATGGAGTATGGGGCGGGCCTCTGCAATGATGTAGTTCCTCAGCTCAGGTTCGAGGAGCTCCACCTCCCTGCCGTATCCCTCAAGGTTGAATCCCGAGGCCAGCTCCCTCATGCCCTGGGGTATCTGGGAGCTGTACCTGAGGTCCTTGACCTGGAGTATTGTGTAGCCCTCGCCCTCTGCAACCAGCAGGTCACCGAGTTCTATTGGTTCACCTGCCTTCTGTCTTATAAGTACCGCGGCTGTTTCGCCGCCTATTATCTGCCCTGCAGTTTCCATCAATCCTCACCTGCATACCTGTTCAGTTCATCATGGTAGTTGAGGGTATTCATCTCATCCCTTATAGCCTCAAGGACCTTCCGGTCCCTGATCTGCGATAGGAGTCTCCTCCTGTATATCTCCACCTCATCCCCTGAGACCCTGGCCCTCATGTCCACATCAACCAGGCCGTAGGGGTAGCCAGGGAAGCATGCGTCCCTTGCATTGAGGGATAGGGTTGATGCGACCTCCATTGCCTCATCCTTCCCGCACTCGCCGAGGATGTCCATCCTGAATATCCTGCCGGCCGGGTTCAGTTTAACTGCAGTGATGGTGGTCAGCCTGTCGGTGGTGACGGCCACGGGGTGGTAGCACCAGCCACCCTCCATGTTACAGTCTGCGGCGAGTCTCCCCACAGCAGCGAGGAGTGACATTGATGTGGTTGTGTAGAGGGTGCATGTCTTTGAGAGTCCAGCCACGTGGATATCCATGGCCTCATCCCCCAGTCTCCTGATGTAACCTTTCTCCCTCTCGAATGATGCCCGGAGTGACCCGTCCCTGACAAGGATGTCCCCATCATCGAGTTCATTGAGGGCTCCTGTGGCCATGGTCCACTCCGCAAATTTTCTTGGGAGACCCTTGAGGTCTGACTCCTCAGCCCGCTCTGCATCTTTAAGCTCCAGCTGGAGGTTATCCTCATCTGGAAGGAATTCCCGGTACTCCTCCCTGAGGGGGTGAAGCTGGAACCTGTATGTCCCATCCTCTGGATGGAACTTCATGACCGAGAAGAACTCGATCCTTGCTGGCATATCTGGCTGGATCCTCTGCTCTCCCCTGAAGAGGCCCAGGGCGACCCTGTTGATCTGGACTGATATTGCCGGTCCCTCCACTATGGGGCTGTTACCCCCATCTATGAAGGCCATGAGTCTCTTCTCTCCCTCCTGAAGGGGTATGAAGCCGTCTGCGGTGAAGTCATGGACCCTGTATTCTGATGATTTAAAGTAGGGTCTTCCCACATCCGCTCTGACAATCCCCTCCAGGGTCTGTGCAATCTTATCAAGAACATCCAATAAAAAATCCCCCATGTGAATGTTTAATATTGAATAGAAAATAAATGTTATAAATAGTTTGTGGTTTTTCTGGTGAAGGGCCTCAGTCGGGGCACTGCCATGGTCTCTGCTCTAGTGGGGCATCATTCCTCCGGTTCAACTATAACAGCTGTCCCGTAGGCCAGGATCTCCTGCATTATATCGGAGATTGAGTCTGAATCAAATCTCACGCTGATAACCGCATTGGCACCCAGCTCACGGGCATGATCCAGCATCCTTTCAAGGGCCTCCTGTCTGGAGTGCTCCATCATGGTGACGTACTCCTTGATTTCACCACCCACGATTGACCTTAAACCGGCTCCTATCTGACCCCCAAGACCTCTGCTCCTCACTGTAAGTCCATATACAAATCCAAGGACTTCAACGGCCCTGTAGCCAGGGACATAGTTGCTTGTGACGTATATAACGTCCCCGTGTTCCTCAACCACCGCAGGTTTTTCCCTTCGCTCCTCCAGCCTTGTACCGCACTCGTCGCAGAAGTTGGAGTCAGCTCCATACTCCTTGCCACAGTTTGGACAGAACTTCTCAGCTTTCTCGGGCTCAGATCTCACCGTTCCAGGCCTCATACCCTTTTTCTCAGCGAGTCTCCTCTTCATCTCTTCACTCGTAACCATAATAACACCATAATTATTTTTATTGCAGCTGTATAATAAGGTTACCATGGAATCCAGAAGAGCTGATGATGTCCCATCCACGGGAAAGGGGATCATCAACCGTCTCCAGGAGCGAATTCCAGAAGGGATTGTGCCCTTCATCCCCGTGATAATCGTGGCATTTCTCCTCATCCTCAAACCATACTACCTTTTCCCCACCCACGGCGACCTGGACTTCCACCTTGTGAGGGCGAGGGAGATACTCATGGACCCCATCCAGGGGCTGTTCTGGGACTACCTGGTCTATTACCCTCAGGGGCGACCCCTGGGCCACCCTCCGCTCATCCAGGCAGTTATTGCAGGTCTCTGGATGTATGGTGGTCTGAGGTTCGCCCACTCCATCATGTGCATGGCCCAGATACTTGTCACCGTATTCACGGCATCCTGGGTGGCCTCAAGGTGGTATGGTAGGCAGGCGGGGCTGATAGCAGGGGCACTGGTACTTGCATCCCCCCGCCCAGACACCCTCTCTGTTATAATGCCCGCAGCCTACATCCCTGTCCTGGTGGTCCTGACGGTGTACCTCCTGGGGGAGGACCGGCTGTCTGCAGCGGTGACAGGGACCCTGGCGCTCTGGACCCACTTCATAGCCCTCATAACGGTGGTGCCGGCTGTGATGGCGGATGGCATCAGGAGGAACCTCAGGGTGATTGCTGCACTTCTGCCCTCACTGATACTCTGGTGGGCCTACTTCCTCAGCTTCAGGGGGGCACCCCAGGAGGCCTCCACCGGCGGGTACCTCAGCGTCACCTGGCTGGTATTCATGGTACTCCTCTACTTCGGAATCCCTGGCCTCTACCTTGTGAGGGAAAGGAGGGAGTTCCGGCCCCTCCTGGTCTACATGGTCGTGGTGCTTGCAGCCGAATTCCTCTTCGACGACATATCACGGGGTCTGCAGTACGTGGCCCTTCCCCTGGCAGTTGTGGGGGGTTATGCAGGCTCAAGGATGCTTGAAAATTCATCAGGGGTTGTGAAGCTGGTTACAGTGGTCCTGATAATCTCATCAGCCACAGTATTCACGGAGCAGCTGCTACTCACGGATATGAGGTGGTCAGATACTGTTATACCCTTTGAGAACCATTACCACCCCCTCAAGGAGTACATTGAAACCCATACGGGCCCGGATGAGGTGGTATGGGCCTCCAGTTCCATTGCAGATAAGGTGGCCTGGATGACAGGGAGGAGGGTCTCCAGCGGTCACTACGGCCCTCCCCCCGGCTTCAGGGAGACCCACCAGAGGATCAACATCTATGATGAGAACGGAAAGTTTGTGGTGAGGGATGAAAAAAACAGGACGGTGGATGTTATATATCCTCTATAGACTATCTCAAATTCCTAAGCAGTTAGAGAGTAGATAATAATCACATCTAAATTGAGGGAAAGATTAAATCCAACCAACTAACTTATTAAATCCATGAAACCCAATCTGAGGAGGGAACTCGGTCTCTTCGACGCGGTGAACCTGGTGGTGGGGACCATCGTGGGGGCCGACATATACATAGTGGCTGCCTATGGCGCCGGTAGCCTGGGCCCGGCATCGATACTCGCCTGGCTGCTCGCCGGACTCATGGCCCTCATAATCGCCCTTGTATTCTCTGAGGCCTCAGCCATGCTCCCCAGGACAGGGGGCCCCTACGTCTATGCAGGCGAGGCCCTCGGGAGGTTCACGGGTTTCATCACCGGCTGGTCCCTCTGGGTCTCATCATGGGTTGCCATAGCTGTTTTCCCCCTTGCCTTCATCTACTACCTTGAATACTTCATCCCCCTTGACCCCCCTGCTGAGGCCGTGATAAAGGTCCTCTTCATCCTCTCACTCACCATCATAAACATTGCAGGGGTCGGGAGGGCCGGTAAGGTCAACGATATCCTCACAATCCTAAAGGTCGCCCCGGTGCTCCTCTTCGCGGTCCTGGGCGCCATACACCTTGCACTGAACCCCGGGCTCCTGGTATCAAATTACACTCCAGCTGCACCCATGGGCCTCGGGGCCCTGGGTACTGTGACTGTCCTGGTATTCTGGGCCTATGTGGGCTTTGAGCTTGTGACAGTCCCCGCGGATGAGGTCAGGGACCCTGAGAGGACAATACCCCTCTCCATAACACTGGGGATGATCTTTGTCACCCTATTCTACATCCTCACCAACGCTGTTATCCTTGGCCTTGTACCCTGGAGGGTCCTTGCATCCTCAACCGCGCCCCTCACGGTGGCCGGTTACAGCCTCATGGGGGGCATCGGGGCCCTCATACTCACAGCGGGTGCTGTGTTCTCCATTGCCGGTTCAGAGGAGGCAGGTATGCTCACAACTGCAAGGCTTCTCTTTGCCATGTCAGAGGATGGGTTCCTCCCGGGCTTCCTCTCCAGGGTCCACAGGAGGTTCGGCACCCCACACATGAGCATCCTGGTCCAGAACCTCACAGCCCTCTTAGCGGCACTTACAGGCACCGTTTCGGGCCTCATCGAGCTCTCTGTGGTTACCCTGCTCCTCCCCTACGCTGTGACATGCATCTCACTGGCCATCCTGAGGAGGAGGGATGGTTCAGGCATCCCCCTTAAGAGTGTTCTGGGTGTACTGGTCTGCATCTACCTCCTCATGAACACCACACCATCCACCACTGCCTGGGGACTCCTCCTGATCCTTTCAGGGGCACCCCTCTATCTGATATTCGGATTTAAAAGGCTGCGCCGCTGAAGGGCCTCAGATTTTTTGGAACTTAACGAAGCACCAGCAATCATCATTATCCCGTGTGAAATGTCTTGGCCCACCTCCGCTCCCGGCGCCGGATCATATGGACCGCTGCAACGATGAAAAGGGGTAGAAGGTAGAGGCAGTAGGCCCAGTATTCAATGGATAGGATCAGCGTCCGTGGCAGACTGTACCCGTCCCGCCGTATACCTGTTATTACAAGGGGGAAAAATGCTATGGTGGATATGATGCCTATTATGAAGGGTGCGTTCATCCTCAGGGTGAAGCCTGCGAGGTTAAGGATGAATACAACGTATCCCAGCATCACAAAGCCTATGAATAGCATTGAGAAGAGGTAGAACAGGGAGTCAAGTTTCCTGTGGAGTGTTATGGGAGCGTCAATGAGGGGGGCGAGGTATACGAAGAGGGTCTCCAGGTTCCCTATGAGCCAGCGGGTCCTCTGCCTGAAGAAGGCTGGCCAGTCACCCACCGCCTCCTGGAAGACCTCTGCTTCGGATGAGAACTTCACATCATAGCCCCTTAGCATCAGCTTAACACTGAGGTTGAGGTCCTCTGTAACCGCGTAGCCATCCCAGCCACCGATCTCCTCAACAGCCCTCCTCTTAACCAGCTGCCCGTTACCCCCCAGGAAGGCCGGTACACCCATCTTCATCCTTGACCTCATGATGAGGTTACCGAACAGGGCGAATTCAATATCCTGCATCTTTGTGAGGAGGTTCTCATCTGCATTGTACATCCTCACACGGGACTGCACCCCTGCAACATCCTCACCATCAAGGTAGGGCACCATCTTCCTGAGAAAGTCAGGTTCAACCCTTGCATCAGCATCGAAGACCGCTATAATATCCCCCTCGGCAAGGGTGATACCATCATTGAGGGCATAACCCTTCCGTTGAAGGCGAAGGGGGCTTTCCTTGTTACAGCCTTGAGGTGCCGGTGCTTCCTGAGGAGCCCCTCCAGTATCTCACCGGTCCTGTCTGTGGAGCCATCATTAACAACTATTATCTCATAGTTCCTCTCACCATTTACATGGTAGTCCAGGGCTGACAGTGTCTCAACACAGCCTTCTATGGTGTTCTCCTCATTATTGGCAGGGACTATTATACTCACCATTGGCATAGCAGATGATGAGGGTTTCTCAGGCTCCCCGAAGCTGAAGGCAAGGTGCATGAGGCTGTAGACCGTCGGTATGAAGAGGGTGTACATGAGCCAGGTCATGCTCCCTGTGATGAAGCCATAGACTGCAAGAGCAGTTATAACTGATGATACAAAGAAGATTCCTGTCTTTTCTATCTTCATCTCCTCGGCCTTGGTTACAAGGACCTCCCTCACCCTCCTTGAGTAATCCTCTGTGGTCCTGAGATTTTCAAGAACAACCTCGATCTCGGCCTGCAGCTGCTCGGTGTTTAAGGGTTTGAGGAGGTAGCCATAGGGTTCACTCTCAAGGATCCTTGATAGGGTCGCATCATCCGAGTAGGCGGTCAGGTATATCACAGGGATCCCGTATCTTTCCTGTATCCTCTCTGCAGCCTTGATACCATCCATCTCACCCCTGATGTATACGTCCATTATCACAACATCCGGTTCAAGCTCCGATGCAGCTGCAATGGCGCCCTCACCAGTATCCTCGACACCAAGGACCCTGAAACCTGCATTTTCAAGTTTCTGCTTGAGATCCGCTGCTATGATGGCCTCGTCCTCCACGATTAAAACACCCGGCACCGGTCCCCTCACTGCAGTTTCATGGACCTTGAGGATGTCCCTGACATCGGCCCGGTACCTCCTGAGGGCCGTTTCAACCGCTGCCCTGAGTTTCCGGTCATCGTAGGGTTTGAGGAGGTAGCCATAGGCGCCTGCCCTACGCGCCCTCCCTATGGTTTCCGGGTCAGAGTATGCTGTGAGAAAAACAACCGGTACCATCATCCATGAGGACAAGGTCTGGCCTCTTCTCAGCTATGAGTTTCAGAGCCTCTCTCCCGTCACCGGCAGCTCCAACCACCTCATAGCCCATCCTCTCAAGGCGTGTCCTGAGGTCAGCTGCAATGAGTGCCTCATCCTCGACTATAAGAATCGAAGTCACTGCCAGCCACCCCCGGAACTTAAAACATGCTCCATCAACTATTCCCCCATCCTATTTAAACCTGAAACATTACAGGGCTCAGGGATTGGCCAGCTCCTGATTAAGTTCTGTCCCGAAGCTTAAGCATCATCTCCTGAGCCATTTCATGAATCCCCTTAATCCCATGGTGTTAAGCACGTCCCCTGCCTCTGCCCAGCCACGCCTGGCGGTGATGACACCCCAGCTGATGTTCTCCAGGGCCCCACGGGAGTGGGCGTCACTGTTGATCGCGATTTTACAGCCCATATCAACTGCCATCTTAACATGCGTATCCCTCAGGTCAAGTCTGAGGGGGTTGGAGTTAACCTCAAGGGCCACACCCGCCTCAGCAGCCCCCTCAATCACCCTCTCAATATCAACGACGGGCTCGGGTGAGCCCAGCACCCTCCCCGTGGGGTGGCCTATGATACTCACAGGGTCATGGTCCATTGCAGCAAGGAGCCTCTCTGTCAGGTTGCCGGGATCATGGATGCTCGCTATGACAAGGTCAAAGTCCTTCAGAGCCCCGTCAGGGACCTCAAGGCTACCATCATGCAGGATGCTGACCTCAACACCCGCCAGGACATCGATCTCCTCAATCCTCTCAGCCGCCCTGAAGTAGGCGTCGGGGTCATCGATGTATCTTGCATGGTCTGTGATGGCTATGTACTCCCTCCCGAGTACCGAGGCGTACTCTGCCATCTGCTCCATCGAATCGATCCCGTCACTGAAGAGGCTGTGCATGTGGAGGTCCCCCCTTATATCCAGAGGTGTTACAAGTTCAGGGAGTTCATCCCTGGCCGCAGCCTCCACCTCGCCACGGTTCTCCCTGAGCTCGGGTTCAATGTAGCTCAGGCCAAGTGCCTCCAGGACCCCGGCCTCGGTTCTCCCGGCCACCCTCTCATCACCCCTGAAGAGGCCGTATTCGCTCAGCTTCATTGAGGATGATATCGCCCTCCTCCTTAGCTCCACGTTGAACTCCCAGGACCCTGTGAAGTAGAGGAGGGCTGAACCGAAGACCTCATCATCGAAGACCCTGAGGTCACAGTCGAGGCCCTCCCTGAGCCTCACGGTGGATTTCCTTGGACCCCTAACCACAACCTCCTCGACTTCATCCATGGATGTGAAGTGGTCCATGACAGCCTCGGGATCTGTGGCTGTTACCAGGATGTCAATGTCACCCACGGTCTCACGGCCCCTCCTTATGGATCCTGCAACCTCAACCCTCTGAACCCCCTCAAGTTCAAGGAGCCCTGCCTTTATCCTGGATGCCAGGGGGACAACGTAGGCCAGGGGTCTTCTTGAGATCCTTGACCTTGCAAGTTCGATGTTCCGGAGTATCATGGCCTCCCTCTTCTCACCCATACCCCTCAGTCTCCGGATGCGGTGCCTCCTTGCCTGCTCCTCCAGGTCGGCGAGGGTCTTTATCCCCAGTTCCTCGTAGAGGAGTTTAACTGTTCTTGGCCCCACGCCCTCCACCGAGAGGAGGGAATCAAGGTCCACCGGGTACTCCTCTGAGAGTCTCTCAAGGAGCTGCAGGGACCCCGTGGAGAGGATCTCCTCTATCTTCCCGGCGATGTTCCTCCCTATTCCTGGAAGTTCCTGGAGTCTGCCCCTGGCTGCAACCTCCTCTATATCCTCATTGAGGAATTCAACCGTCCTTGCAGCCCTCCTGTAGGCCTTTGTCCTGAATTCATCTCCCGCCAGTTCCATGTAGTCAGCCACACGGTTCAGTATGTGGGCCACAAGATGATTCTTCATGCATTATAATATGGTGGCCATCATTAACCAGACTTTTGGTTCAGGGAAACAGTAAATTTATTAATCGTGTGGATTGAATTAATCATGTAAATGAATATACTGTGGTGGGGGTTTTCATTTGAGTGATGGGAGGGCAAATCCTTCAGAGAAAGTGAACCTGAGCCTTGCTGAAGAATCTTTCATTACATTCCTCCAGGATAATCTTCCTGATGACTGGAAAATCTATTTTAAACCTCATCTTAACGGTTCCTACCCTGACCTCATAATCATGAACCCCCATGTCGGGATAATGATCTACAGTATCCTTGATGAAGTCAACTGCACCCCTGAAGCTGAAATAAGGCGACTGGGATATTACAAGAAGAAGATAATACGGCAGCTGGTCCCATCCATGGGTGAGATGATTGATAAAGAGAGGAGCGCCTATGGTATCATCCGGACAGGTGTATATGTTCATGGACTATCCAGCAGGGAAGTTAAGGATAAGTTCAAATCTGGAGGGAGTTACCTTACCTGTGCCGGCCATGACAGCCTTCAGAAATCAAACCTGGAGGCCCTGATACCCGGTCTGAGGTTCCGTAAGAGCAAATACATGAAACCTGAATGGGCATCGCAGCTTGAATCCTGGATGGTCCCCAGCTATCACAGGGAGAAAAGGACTGATATCAGGCTTACAGAGGAGCAGGAACGACATGTAAAGCCACAACCAGGACACAGAAGACTCAGAGGAGCTGCTGGGAGTGGTAAAACTCTGGTAATAGCCCACAGAGCAGCGCGACTGGCTGCTGATGGGCACCGCGTACTCATAGTAACCTTTAACAGCACACTCTGGCAGTATATCAGGGAGATGGTGGATAGGACCCTCTACAACTTTGACTGGTCCCTCCTGACGTTCAGGCACTTCCACGGGTTCTGCTACGACATTATACATGAGCTTAAAATCCCCTTTGACCAGGAGAGGGTTGTCGAGTGTCTCATAGGGTCAATCCGGGACCATGATATTTCAGAATACATGTTTGATGCTGTCCTTATTGATGAGGGCCAGGATTTTGAGTGGGAATGGTACAACCTGCTATCCCAGTTCCTGACAGAAAGGGATGAACTGTTCTTTGTATGCGACGAAAGACAGAACATATATGACAGGGAGCTCAGCTGGGTCGACAAGATGTCAGGCGCAGGAAAGGTTAAGTTCCGGGGAAAATGGAGGGAACTTGGGACAGTTCATCGACTATCACCAAAGATAGCTGAATTTGCAAATAAATTTGCTCAAAGTTTCCTTAGATCAGGGGATAATGAATTAGATGTCAGCCAGAAAACCCTCTTTGATAACCGTGAAGCCGTGTGGAGAAACGTGGACCCCCATGACTGGCAGGATGAACTATATGACGCCTACAGTTCCCTCAGGGATATGGGTGTTCGTGACTCAGAAATAGCTGTACTGGTACCCACCAATGATATGGGTGTGAAGGTTGCTGAATTCTTCAGATCAATGAACGTGAAAACCGACCACCTCTTCAGGAAGAATGGTGCCGGTAACAAGAGGGTATTCGTATCCGATGGGCGGATGAAGATAAGCACAATACACAGCTTCAAGGGATGGGAAGCAAGAAGTGTGATAATCTGGATACCTGACAGATGGGGACAGGAAGAGAACCTTGACGCAGTCATATACACCGCGATAACCAGGACCCTTGAAAACCTCATCATACTGAACACCAATGAAAGGTACCTTGAATTCTATGAAAACGATGAGGACGTTGAAATTCCCGATATAACTGAAGATGAGATGGACCCTGAACTTGAGGAATGGATTGAGACACTCCCGTACCCACTCGCCTCCATCATCTGGGAGAGCATGACCATAACGAGCTATGAGAGCAGGGTCAGATATCTCATTCACTTCTTTGAGGCCCTTGCAGAGTTCAACTTCAACCTCATTATGAGCGGTCTATCCTCTGACGAATTCTTCTTTGATATGAGGGTTAGGGAAACCTTTGGAGGTGTTAAAAATAATCTTGAAAGGCCCACCTTCGGGTACTGGACGGCACTCCTCTTCAGGGCAATCAGAAGCCTGAGGATGGTGCTGAATGATAGGTACCATAAAAACCAGGTCCGCAAATCCTTTGGAAAGCCAGATGATGACTTTATAAATGCACTGGCCAACAGCAAGCTCCCTGTAATACTGAAAAATGTTTTAAAGTACCGTAACGTCTGGGAGGGGCATGGCCCGCGAGTTTCCGAGGATGAATACCGTAAACGTTACAGTGTACTGATAGGGGAGCTAAGGAATGTTAAGGATGTGATCGGGGACATTTACACCCGCAATTTCCTGGTCATCCCCAGTGAGGGAATCCTGGATGGTGGTGTGCACCGGTACACAGCAAAGCGTTACATGACAACGAGGGCCCCCTTCAGGGCTGTGAAACTGGAAAGTGAGAAACCCATGGACATTAACAGCATATACCTTGCAAACCCAAACAAGAGGAGGCACCTGGAACTCCTGCCCCTTATAATCAACAATGATGACACCTGCTACTTCTACAACGGGATTGATGATGAAACTGGTAAGGCAAGGTACTGTTCCTATCATAACAAGGACAAGGCTGAAATATTTGTAAACCCACCTCCTAAACTTGTAAATCTGCAAGAAATGCTGAATCAAACTGACTCCTACAATTAATCTCCAGGCTTCATATGAGATAACTCTCTTTATTCCCAGATACATTCCCATGCAGATTTGCAGAGGAGCCTGAGACCATTGATGATTTTGAAGAAACATTGCCAGAAGAAATGTTAGAGGAACCGAATATCTTGAGGACATCAAATAGATCCTGATGTCTACCAGAGGTGTATTCAAAGGGAAATGGAAAAACTTCCGTTTCTGTAATAGAACTACGAAATACTGGAACTTTTAGATGCTGAATTAACCGGATCATCACCTTAAAAAAATAAATATGATATCAGACGGACCCCATACCCTCAACGATCTCCCTGATCTTGTCCTCAACGTTGTCACTGTTCTCCACAACGGTACCCGTCACCACGACGTCTGCACCTGCACCCGCAACCCTTGCAGCATCCTCACCGCTCCTTATACCACCGCCAACTATGAGTATCTGATCTGTGCATCGCTTAACAAGGGCTATCATCTCCTCAGGCACATGTTCAGGGGCCCCTGAACCTGCCTCAAGGTAGAAGAGCCTCATGCCAAGGAATTCAGCGGCCATGGCATAGGCGGCTGCAATGTCGGGTTTGTTCCTGGGGACCGGCTTGGTGTCACCGACCCATCCAACCGTACCCCCCGGTTCAACCACCAGGTAGCCCATGGGGAGAGCCTCTATACCCATCTTCTTGACGGTGGCTGCACCCAGGGCCTGGGCACCTATGATCCAGTAGGGGTTTGTGGAGTTAAGGAGACTCATGAAGAATATTGCATCGGCGTAGCGGCTGACACCCGTGGTGTTACCCGGGAAGAGTATTATGGGGACGTCTATGTTCTCCCTGAGGGCCCTGGCTGTGTTATCAAGTTCACTGGAATCTGTGGTTGACCCTCCAAGCATTATACCATCGGTGCCTCCCCTTATGGCAGCCCTGGCTATCTCAACGGCCTCCTCAGGGGTCTGCTCCTCGGGGTCTATGAGGGTAAGGTGTATCTTCCTCTCCCTAAGAATATCATGGAAGTAATCTTCAACCTTCATTTTGAACACTCAGAAAAATAGTAAAAAAGGAGAGGGGGCTGCTTAACCCCTTGGTTCCTTGGCCTTGTACCTTAACCCCTTGTAACCACACTTCCTGCATGTCTTTGCAGTTGGTGGGTTCCTAGCGTTACATTTAAGGCAGATCTTGATATTGAACAGTCTGTTTTCTGCTTCCTCAAACCTTGCCATAATTAGCCTCCTATGAATTTTTTCTGAATCTCTACAACCTCAAGGCTATTCTCAGCCCTGGAGTAAGCTTCAAGAAGTTCACGGTTGAGGTCCAGGAAATGCGGACCCCACTTGAAGTAGGACATTATATCAGACGCTATATCTTTCAGTCCAACTATATAAAGGGTTGCCGCCACTGCCTCTGCAGTTGAGAGTATGCAGGGCTTCCCGTAGTTTGTCGGGTTTGCAGCCACAAGGAAGGGCAGTGACCTGTGGTTCCTTGCGGTCTGGAATATGACGGACGATTTCTTAACCTTTTTCCATGAGCAGTCAAGGGCTGCAATGCCCCGCCTGAGGACCATGTCCCTGTCCTCAGGGGAGACCGCCTTCTCAGAAAAAGGGTTGAGGACAAGTGCCCCTCTTGGTAACTGGTTGAGACTACTTACTATTTTAAATTTTCCCTTCCTTCCAAGTTTGAGGCTCGTGCACTTCTTCCTGTCACACTCCTCTGCATGGTAGACCACAATCTTCATCAGACTGATATTGGTGGTCCCGCTATATAAAATTTGGATGCTGAAAAAGGTAACCATTCATACAGCAGTATAAACTGAAGATATCCAACAAAACACGATACTGAAAGAACTAAAACATGGCCCTCTCATGCTCCATTATCTTAGCAACAGCACCTGATGGGTCCCTGAGGTCATGGAGGTCATAGTAGCTGCCGCCTGAAGCCAGCGCTATCTCCATGTTGAGGTCCCTTCCACCCCGGGATCCCCTCTCAAAGTTTATCACGGTTGAGGGTATCTCCTCTTCCCTCAGCCTTGAGGCGGCCTCAACGGCCTCCCTCTTTGGGTCCCTCCCGGTCCCCACATTGGGCATGCCATCACTGAGTATGACCATGAATGGGACGTACTCCCCGTGCCTCTTCTCCTCCCGGAGTATCTCAAGACCCCTCTGTATGCCCTGGGCCATGGGTGTTGTCCCACCGACCCTTATGCTCTCCACAGCATCCCTGAAGGAGGATGCATGGGCAGTTGAGGGTATTATTACCCTGGCGTCCCTGCCCCTGAAGCCAACGACACTTATACGGTCCCTGTGCCTCTGGGCATCCTCTATAAACCTCTCTATGAGGCCCTTGACCCTTGCAGCCTTCCTGTCAGAGAACATTGAGCCGCTTATATCGACCACCAGGACTATTGATGCCCTTGCACCGTGTTTACGTATTTTTTCCCTTATATCTCCGGGTTCTATCTCAAGTTCACCCCTGGAGGCCGCCGCCCGGATTGTGGCGTCGATGGCCACATCCCCTGGCTCACCCCTCGGGAACCTGCTCCTTATGTACTTCCCCTTTCTGGTCTTTGACTCGACACGTGCACCGTAGAGCCTCTCCTTCTTCTTACCCCTGACCTTGAGGAGCTTCTTTATATCGACCTCCACGTCCTCTGTTTCAGGGCTTCTCTCTGAGCCCTCTGCCGATAGACCGGCCAGGGAAGCTGAAGCCCCTGACCCTGAACCCTCACCCCTAGATGAAGCCCCTGACTCCTGGCCTGACTCTTCACCTTCAGAACCCCCGGAACCTTCACCCCCTGAAGAGCTGTCTGAGTTGCCCTGATCCTCCTCAGATTCTCTCTCACGTTCCATCTCCTCACGGGCCCTCTGCATCTCCCTCCTTGTGTTCTCGCGGTTGTAGCTCCTGCCGGGTATTCTCTCACCAAGTACAAGGACTATTGCATCCTCAACGTCCTCCTCACGGACCCTTCTTCTTCCATTGAAGGCTGCTATGGCCTTTGATGTCCTCACTATTGCAATGTCAGACCGGTGGCCGTCAACACCGGCATCAACACAGACCCTTGCTATCAGCTCAAGGAGGTCATCGTCGATTGTCACCGCAGGGAGAAGCTTCCTGGCAGCCATTATCCTGTCGCGGAGACTGCTCTGGCTTTCAGCAAACCTCTCAACGAAGCCCTCCGGGTCGTCCTCGAATTCGTCCCTCCTCTTCATTATGAGGACCCGCTGCTTTATGTCGGTCACGGTCTCCACGTTTATGTGTATACCTATCCTGTCTGAGAGCTGGGGCCTCAGTTCGCCCTCTGCAGGGTTCATGGTCCCAACGAGTATGAACCTTGAGGGGTGCTGGAGGGATATGCCCTCCCTCTCCACTGTGTTGACACCGTAGGCCGCTGCATCCAGGAGCACGTCGACCAGGTGGTCATCCAGGAGGTTTATCTCATCCACGTAGAGTATGTTCCTGTTGGCCTCTGCGAGTATCCCGGGCTCAAGGGCCTTTATACCCTCTGTGAGGGCCTTACTGATGTCAAGTGATCCAACAACACGGTCCTCTGTGGCCCCCAGTGGGAGTTCAACAACCCGCATCTTGCGGTATTCAACATCCACGTCACCTCCACGGCACATGTCACATGCCCCCTCAGGTTCATCCGGGTCGCAGTTGAAGGGGCAGCCCTTAACCGTCCTCAGGGATGGTAGAAGGTCCGCCAGGGCCCTCACCGCCGTTGTCTTACCTGTGCCCTTATCACCCTTGATGAGGACACCACCTATCCCCGGGTTTATTGCGTTGAGTATAAGGGCCTTTTTAACCTTTTCCTGTCCTACTATGGCTGTGAATGGAAAAATAAGGTTCTTCATTAACTCACCTGGTCATCCTAACCATCTAATTCTATATTTATTCTGAATAATAAGTTTTTACATGCCATTGTATTAAGATTTCATCACACCTTAGGATACCTCAGGAGATAAAAAGGGACCCCCTTAACCCGCCGCCGGATGAGTGGTTGACCCCCCCTTCAGCCAGAGTGGAGATTCCCAGATCCACTGGATAAAATAGATAAGTGATTGGCCCCATAGAAGTAACAGGTGATATCATGTGTACCGTTGGAGGTCCAATGGCTGATATAGATATTAAGAAGATGAAGACACGTAAATGCAGGTGCCTTGACTGTGGAAACGAATTCAAGGGTGTTGGAAGGCGGGTTATCTGCCCATCATGCCAGTCAGATAATGTTGAATGCGAAGGCTAGGTGGTACCCTGGAATTCAAAATCAATGAGGACGAGATACTCTTTGTCGAGGCCGGGGGGCTCCTTGGAGTCATACCATCACGTAGAGAGCGGACCATATTCATGAACACAGCAGAGGATGAGGTGGCCCTCTTCCTCGAACCCCGGGACCTCATAGTCATATCCGCCTTCAGGGCCGATGATAAGATGAGGAGGGGTATAAAGGCCCTTGCATACCTCCTCCTTGAGACCGGGAACCCCCTTGTGGTCCTGCCGGAGGACCATCCAGGGTCACGGAGGCTGAAGATGGTTGTCTCAGCCGCAGACAGGGTGAGGCTCAGCTGTGACATAACACCGGGGACACACCCCGACCACCACCTCCTCTGCTCTGCACCGGCACTCTCAGGCATGGAGATCGTGTCGGTGGATGGTGGTGTTGAACTCCTGAATGCACCCCCGGGTATCAGGGTGTGGAGGGAGGTACTTGACTGGTGATGTGGGAAACTATTTTTAAGGCAGGGCCACATAAACCATCACAGTGAATGACCATGATCAGTGAATTCTATCAGATATTTGGACAGCTGGTGTTCCTTGCAGGGGTGGGCATACTGGTTATGCTGGCTTCAAGCCTCTTCCTTGGGAGGCTCCTCCTGAATGAGGACAGACTTATATTCCCCAGGCTCCTCCTCATCACGGTCGACATGTTCTATGGACCATTCAAGAAGTTCTCAGAGACCCTTGGCCTCAACAGCCGCATAGTGGACCAGATAGGTGTTGAGGTCAGGAACAAGATCAACGAGAAGCGGTTCAAATCCATAGACCCCCATGATAAGGCCCTTGTACTGCCACACTGCCTCAGAAATCCCGAGTGCGAGGCCAGACTCGAAAGGACAGGGCTGATCTGCACCGGATGCAACAGGTGCATCATAGGGAAGATCAAGGAGAGGGCTGAGGCCATCGGATACACCGTCTTCGTGATACCAGGGTCAACCTTCATAAAGAAGATCGTGGAGGAGCACAGGTTCAAGGCGGTCCTTGGGGTCGCCTGCTACCAGGACCTGAACCTCGCCATGATGAAGCTGTCGAGGTTCTCGCCCCAGGGTGTACCCCTCCTGAGGGACGGCTGCTTCAAGACAAAGGTGGACTTCAGGGCCGTCCTGGAGAAGATGGGCCTTGAGGGTGAAATCAGAAGACCTAAGACCTGCATGAGCCAGGTCCCAGGGAAGACACCGGAGCAGTGATAGGATGGACATCCCCATCACCGATAACCACATACACGTTGACCCTGTTAACGGTGAGGGCCCCGTTGCAGTTGCAGAGAAATTCTACAGGGCCGGTGGAAGGAGGATGATAATCCCGAATAAGCCCTCCTGGACCATAAATGCAGGGACTGACTACCGTAAAACCATGGACACGGTCCTGGGCTACGTTGAGATGATCAACAGGGAGACTGAAGTTGAGGCCCATGCGGTTGTGGGACTGCACCCTGCAGAGCTATCAAGGCTCCTTGAGGCGGGCCGTGAGATTGAGAAGGCCGAGGAGATGATCAGGAATGGACTGGAATATGCACAGTCCCTGGTACTGGATGGGATGGCTGTGGCCATCGGCGAGGTAGGAAGGCCCCACTACCCGGTCAGTGACGAGGAGCTCGCAGCCCATAACAGGCTCATGGTATATGCCATGGAGCTTGCAGCCGAGGCTTCATGCCCTGTTCAGCTACACACCGAGAGCTCGGGTCCTGAGGAGTTCAGGGAATTCGCAGGGATGGCTAAAAGGGCCGGGATAAGGAAATACATGGTTATAAAGCACTTCTCAGGGCCCCTTACAGCCCCTGAGGAGAACCATGGGTTAACTCCATCGCTCATTGCCTCAAGGGACGTTGTGAGGGATGGTATCAGGAAGGGGGGTCATTTCCTCATGGAGACAGACTACCTTGATGATATCAGAAGGGCCGGCGCCGTCCTTGGTCCGAAAACAGTGCCGAGGAGGACCCTTGAATTCATCAATAAGGGGATCTTCACCGAGGAGGACGCCTACAGGATCCACGAGGAGACCGTTGAGAGGGTCTACGGGATCTGAATGACTCCCCCCTCATCTTAAAAACCGGATCTCAGGGGCTACCCCTGAGTAACAGAGCCCTGGATAAAGTTTTTTTTGAGATCCCTGATATGCTTCAACTTTTTACAGTCATTCCGACATTTTTTTAGTGATGCCTTAACCCTGCCCTCACATTAACGGCAGGTCAGCTCCACAGTGTTACTGTTCCAGAATATGATCAGATACAGTCCGGGTCATTCAGCAAAAACCGGACATTAAAAACAGAATCAGAGAGGGGGCGTCAGTGCGAACCCCCGAGAAGCAGGCTGACCACTCCTATAAGTACACCTATAACCACAACCTCAAGGCTCGTCCTCAGGATGTTCTCCCTTGAAACCCTCCCGAGGTATACTCCCAGGACCAGGAGTGCGATGAGGCATAAGAGGACCGTTACGATGGTTGCGGTCATCCTGTCAGCTATAACAAGGAAGGGCAGGACCGGTACAAAGGATCCCATGAAGCTGGAGAACCCATGGGTGAACATGCTCATGTACACCCTCCTCCTGGCCTGCTGGTGGATGATGGTGTCATCGAGCTTACCCTCATCCATCATCATCTTCCTCTCAAGTTCACGCATGGTCCTGGTCTCCTCAGCCCTCTCACCAATGAATGACCCGAAGGCATTGGACATTGCAAGGGCCACACCACCACTGAGGCCGGTGAGGGCTATGAGGTAGTTATCCACACTGAGGCCTCCGGCACCTGCAACCCCGCTCGCCGTCAGGGTGACACCCATAACAGCCAGTATACCGTCAAGTGTGCCCAGGGCCACGTACCTGCTCATGTTTATGTACTCATGAAGAAATCCTCGTATATCCATCCCTGATCATCATCCCATTAAATGTTCATAATCCTCAGCAGCCACCTGGTCAACCACGACCGAGTTCACTGTGTGCACGTGCAAGGTGACCCGCTGCAAGGGCCCCCATCAGGGACAGCTCACCAGCAAGGACGGCCCCTCCGACTATCTCTGCAAAGGCGTGGACCCTGCCGCCTCCCCTGGCACCCATGATATCAAGGCACTCAGATGCTGTTTCAAGTCCGGTGCCTCCGCCAATGGTTGCCAGCGGGACATCGGGGAGGTTCACCGCGAAGTAGAGGTCCCCTTTTCTCTCCTCTGCAATGGTAACCCCCAGACTTCCCTCGACTATGTGGGCCTCGTCCTGTCCTGTTGCAAGGAATATGGCCCCTATTATGTTGGCGTAATGTGCATTGAAGCCCATGCTACCTGCTGCTGCTGAACCGATGAGGTTCTTGGCTGTGTTAACCTCGACCACTGCCTCAGGCGTTGTTTTAAGGACAGACTCGACCATCTCGCCGGGTACCGTGATCTCGGCTGTTATACTCTTACCCCTACCCTCTATGAGGTTAACGGCGGCGGGCTTCTTGTCGGTGCAGAGGTTACCGCTCAGTGCTATCACATGGGCCCCGGTCTCCCTGGTGAGGAATTCAAGGGCCCTCTCGGTTGCAATGGTGACCATGTTCATCCCCATGCTGTCACCGGTTGTGTAGACGAAGCGGGGGTATACATATGATCCAGCCACGATGATGGGGTCTATCTTAACGAGCTTCCCGTGTCTGGTTGTGGATTCTGCCTCCTCCCTGAGGGCATCCATGTTCTCGTAGATCCATTCCCTCAGCTGTAGGGCCTCAACCACGGACCCTGTCCTTATGACTGGTGCACGGGTCATGGAGTCACCGGTCACCCTGACGGTGGCGCCACCGGCCCGTGTGATCACCGAGCATCCCCTGTTCACCGATGCGACAAGGGCGCCCTCAGAGGTTGCCAGGGGCACATAGTACTCTCCGTCTGCATGTTCACCCCTCACCCTCAGTGGCCCTGCAACTCCCAGGGGGATCTGTACCACACCTATGGGGTTCTCGATGTTCCTCCTTGAGGCCCGCTCCATGTCAATGCTGTAGTTTGAGACGTGTTCAAGTTTAACCCCGCAGGTCCTCTCAATGAATTCCCTTCTTATCCTGACGGCCTCATCCACCGGGACGTGCCTTTCAATCTCATAGAGCTTGATCCTTCCCTCCATGAGGTCATCCATGATTGACATCAGCGCACCCCCAGCTGGGCCCTTATCTCATCGACTATGGCTGATGGTCTGTCAACAACCACGGCCCCGGCCGCCTCCAGGGCCTCCCTCTTGCTGCTGGCGGTACCTGTTCCGCCCTCAATTATTGCCCCTGCATGTCCCATCCTTTTACCGGGGGGTGCAGTTGCACCTGAGATGAAGGCGAATACAGGCTTTGACATCTTCTCTATGTAACTGGCAGCCCTCTCCTCTGCGTCTCCTCCTATCTCACCTATAAGGACGACGGCGTCTGTCCCGGGGTCATCCTCAAATCTTTCAAGGACATCCACAAATCCGAGCCCGGTTACAGGGTCTCCCCCGATACCAACGCAGGTGCTCTGGCCGAATCCTGCCTCCGTGAGCTGGGCTGCGAATTCATAGGTCAGTGTGCCGCTCCTTGAGACTATGCCTATGCTTCCCTCAGTGAATATGTGGGTGGGCATTATACCCAGTTTTCCGACGCCCGGAGTGATTATCCCCGGGGTGTTGGGGCCTATAACCGTCTTCCCCATCCTCGATGCGTACTCCATTATCTGCATGGAGTCATGGACAGGTATGTGCTCGGTTATTATAACCACAAGGTCGAGGTGTTTTATTGATTCAAAGGCCGCGTCCTTGGCGAAGGGTGCGGGTACAAAGATTATGGATGCATTAACATCCATCTCCTCGGTGACCTCCTCCACAGAGTTGTAGACATCCACGCCAAGGAACTCCTGACCACCCTTGCCGGGTGTAACACCCGCCACTATCCTGGTTCCATATTCGAGCATCTGTCTGGTGTGGAATGATCCCTGTTTACCTGTTATGCCCTGAACAAGGCACCTGGTATCCTCATCAAGCAGTATCATGATTGATCCCCTCATCCTTTCTTTTGTGGTCTGAAATATTTAATTATGCTCATGAAGAGCCGTTCAGGAGAAGTGTTTAATTATGATAGAGTTCTGAAGAGCCCTTCACATATTAAGGATAATGTGACTCCACATCGGTGGAGGTCACTGAAAAAATCATAAAACCCTCAGTATCCTCGTCCTCTCCTCAAAGGGTACTGCGAGGTCTATGAGGTTACCGTTAAGGAAGGCTGTGGCTGAAACTATGACGCTGCCGGGTATTACATATGATGGTGAGCCCCTCCTTACAAGGTGGACGTTCTTATGGCCGAGTGCAGCGCCGAGCATCGCCCCTGCTGCAACGCCAACACTCTCAATGTCCTCTATGGTCGCAGCAACCACCGGGTCGTCGGTCTTATCAGATACATAGCCCACCCCGGGGATTTCACGGACACCCGGCCTTATCTCCTGGCTCACATCGGTAACCCCATCCATGCCCCTGGCTGCGGCTATGGCAGAATTTGCAACGTCAGCCACGAAGTCTTCACCACCATAGGTGTCAAATGCCAGTATAACTGCATCTGGGTACCTGTCCTGTCGTACAGCTGCCTCTGCATATGATATGCCCTCCCCTGCGCCGTCTGGTTCATCTGATATCCCCTCAAGGTCTCCCAGGCTCTCTGATGAATCCCTGAGTATCTCAACTATGGCCCTGTTCACGGTCTCAAGCATGTCATCCTCCACGAAGGCACTTATAACAACGTCGTCGCCTGTTATGTTTGTCAGTGCTGCGCTCTCTGCACCCGCATCAAGAAGTCCCGGTATGGAGGCCTCAAGGGATGCTATAAGTTCCCTGCTGCAGCTCGTATCGTTATCTGATATATCTGCACCTATGGAAGTTATCTTCAAAACGATCACCTATACCTAATTTGAGCTGCCTGAATAAATAGTTTAGAGGGGCCTCATCTCATGGGAATGGGGAACTGGAGGGGGCATGTAAAATTATATATCGGAGGGCTGGCCTCAGACGGTATCAGCGCTCCCCTCAAAAAATTATTTTATATCAAAAGGGACATAAAGAATCACACTAAAATCTTTAGTTCTCTGAAGACTCCAAAAAAAGTGTGGGAGAAATATTTCACATGAACACAAAGATCTGTGTCCCTGTATTTGAGAAGACAGCCCCGGAGGTTACTGAGTCAGCCGGGAGGGCCATTGATGCAGGTGCGGATATCCTTGAAATAAGGATTGATGGTCTCCAGAATCCTGGAGAAGTTAATATCAGGGAACTCATAGAGGATATAGGGTTCCCTGTGATTGCAACCAACCGATCACCTGTCGAGGGTGGTCATTTCAGTGGCAGCGAGGATGAAAGAATAAAGCTGCTGATGGCTGCCGCTGAGGTCGCTGACTTCGTGGATATTGAACTCAGCAGTGCCCGTGAGGACATAGAGCTGGTCACAGGTAGTGCCAGGAGAAGCATCGTATCCTACCATAACTTCAGGGAGACGCCCTCACTGGAGGCCCTCCTGAGGATCGTCAGGATGGCTAAGGAGATGGGTGACATCGCCAAGGTAGCTGTGATGCCAGAGAACCTGGCAGACACCCTGGTGGTACTCCAGCTCCTCACATTTGAGGAGGACACTGTGGCAATATCCATGGGGGAACTCGGTAAATACACGAGGGTTGCAGCCGCCCTCTTTGGCTCACCCATCACCTTCGCATCAATGGGGAGGGGGACAGCCCCGGGACAGATGGATGTTGATGTAACCCGGAAAATGATTGGAGAACTCATGCCGGAGGATTGACCATGAAGAAGGTTCTGATTGCCATTGCAGTGCTTGCCATCATCGCCGTTTCAGGTGCATTTTACTACCTTGATCATGTGGATTCTGTTGACATAACCATAAAGACCGATGGTGTTAACATCACCGTTGAGGCCGACACCATCTTCTTCCAGAAGGTCCCCGCAGGGATGGAGCAGGAGATAGGGGACTACATGGCGGATGTCATCAATGACCCTGACAGCACCGTTGAATCAATAAAAAAGGACGTGACCGACATAGCAGAGAGGTACGGTTACAGGGAGGTTAACGTCAGGATAGAGTCACAGTTCGGTGTTGACCAGCTCCCAATGCCGGCCGTTGTGAGCGGTGACTCAATGTATCCAACACTGAAGGACGGCCAGGATCTCATAGTCCTCAAGACAGACAGGTACACCGTGGGGGACATAGTAATAGCAAGGCACCCTGAATACGGCCTCATTGTGAAGAGGGTCGGCAAGATCGAACCTGAAAGGGTCTACCTGATGAGTGATAACAAGAAGGTTGAACGCATCTACACTCCGACCTCTGTTATTGTGAGAACACCCCTGAACACATGGGTTCCAAGGTCAGCCATTGTGGGTGTTGTGAAGGAGTACTGAAACCCTTTCTGGACCTCCAGAATCAGAGATTTCCAGCAACATTATTTTTTTGATGACACCATTTTCCTTCTTTGAGGACATACCTTCTCTGTCTCAACACCATGGTGACTCACTCTATGGATCTGCAGCTAATCTAGATCCAGGTACTGAAAAACCGTTTCAAAGAACTCAAATTCAAAAAAATGATGAACTCAGACAATTCCCTCAGAAAAAGGTAAAAAAGAATCAGGTGAATTTGGACAGCCTCTCAACCCTCTTAAGCATGTTTGGGTGTGTTGATAACAGTTCAAGGATCCTTGCACCCATTCCGACCTTAACTCCACCGTATTTTATCCTCTGGAGTTCAGCGAGGTCTATGGTCCCATCCATGTTCATGTCAAGCTGGCGGAGGTCCTCTATCTCACCGTATGCCGCTGACACATCATTCAGGAAGAAGGCCTTGACACCCTCGACCTGTTTCAGGTCGTCCCTGTTGAACTGGGCTGAGCCGTATACAAGCTTGTAGAGTGCGCTTGCAAGTTTGTGTGGCTGACCACCAATCTCCACACTACCCTGGTCAGCGTAGTACTCCCTTGTCCTTGATATGAAGAGTACTATGAGCTGGCCTATGAAGTATGCGAGGAGGGCTGCAATACCCACCAGATTTGCCTCATCATCCCTGCTGAAGACCGTGCTCCAGAATATGTAGTAGCATATGAGGGGGACGGCGCTCACCAGGGTCATGACTATCATGTCGCTGTGCTTTATATGGGATATCTCATGTCCGAGGACTGCCCTCAGTTCCTCCTCATCAAGAAGGTTGAGTATCCCCCGGGTCACGCACACCCTTCCATCAGCCTTTGTTCTTCCGAAGGCGAATGCGTTGGGCAATGCGATCTCCGCTATTCCGACCCTTGGTTTGGGTATGCCGGCCCTTCGTGCAAGTTCATCGACCATTGCATGCAGTCGGGGTGCTTCTGCTTCGCTCACGTAGTGGACGTTCATTGTGAGTTCCACTATCTTCGGGGAGATGAGGTACTGCAGGAATATCACTCCGAAACCCAGGAGGGCATAGAAGAGTGGTCCTCCAAGTCCCAGGATGGATCCTACGACCATGAGTATCGCATAGATCAATCCGAATAAAAGTACTGTCGCCAGGAACATTCTGAGCTTCAGTTTCCATGTGCTGAGTCTTCTCATTTTGGCTTTTTCCTCCATCGAGCCATTAGTTACAAAGTGTTATTTTATTATGTGATGATATAAATCTTTTGTTATTATTGTAAGGTATGGAGGGCCCTGAATATGGAGGTTCCTGACTGTAAGCACGGTAGCCGGGATCCGCATGTAGCATAGCACCCCGACCAAAGAGACCATTCCCTGAGACCCAAAGTTTATTAAATATTAAAGTATATTTCATATTAAGGGGATGATAATATCAGGAATCTATGGAAAGTTCTAATGTTAGTGACCATCTTTGCCCTTATCGGATCCAGTCAGGCCGTCCAGATAGGCAATACAAGTTACGGCTATGTTGAGAAGGACTACTACGGTAACCAGAGCTCCAATGAGACCATAGGACTCATAATAGGGGTTCATCCCCGTGAGTCAGGTATACATGAAGCCGTGAGGAAGACCCTCCAGACCTCAAACCTCACAAAAAGATACGTCCTCTACAGCGTCCATGTGACATCCAATGCCTACGACTACTCGAAGGGCCGTATGAACGGCCAGCTACTTGCAAGGAACTTCATTGTACCTGATGTAAAGAATGAGAAGCCCATGCTGGTCATTGACTGCCATGAAAACCTTTACCGTCAGAGTGGATACGCATACCCCCGCTTCCTCTATGTGATCTCAGAGAACCTTGCAACCATAAATTACACGGAACAGATAGTATCCAGGATGGGCTTCCTGAGAGTATATACACCCCCAAAGGCAACGAGTCCTCAGTACGTGACAGTGCCGATAGCCTCACAGGGATACAGCACCATAATATATGAGACCTATAAATATGACAGCCAGTCAAGAAAGCTCAGCGACGCAGGTATGTTCATATCATGCCTTGAAAGCCTCAGAACCTACATTTCAAGGGGTATAAACATCACTTCAAGTAGCCCGGCTGCGGGAGCTGTAACCTCAAGGAGGCCGATAATAAGGGTCACCTTCTCAAAGACAATAAAACCTGGAAGGTACTGGAGCAGGGTAACCCTCAAAAACAGGTATGGTAAATCTGTGAGGGTCAGGACATGGGTTTCCGGTAACACCCTCTATGTGAAACCAGTCTACAGGCTATCCCGGAACAGCTGGTACACCCTCACCATACCGGCCGGTGCACTGGTTGACGCCCCAGAGAATAAATGGACGCTTAGGTTCAGGACCGGGAGAAGATAGGGTAGAAAAAAACCATTCTTCATTTATTTTTTAGAATTGTTCTAATGATGGATATGTAAGCCTAGAGAATCGTTGGGAGATCTTTTCTTTTTCTGGATTATAAAACTGCAGGATAAAAGCGCTTCTGTGCTGTTTTCTACACTAACATTTCATTAATTCCCTGATGATTTCATCCACTTCATTTTTAACAGCATATGCTCCCAGTGATTCCCCTTTTAGATTCATTTTGGTTATAGCTGGTGAATAAGGTAGAACACCTTTAATTTCGTTACCCTCTGAAGTTAATAGTTCTGTCAAAATTGGCTCCGTTTCCTCATCAATTTTGTTGAGGATTACTCCAAAACGTTTATCTGCTTCATGGGTAAGTTTTGCAGCCTTTTCTGCTAGTAGAACTGCATCACTGGAAGGATCTACCACCATCACTACAGCATCTGCCCCCTCCACTATTCCACGCCCGAAGTGTTCTACTCCTGCTTCAGTATCTACTAAAACCCATTGATCTTCTTCTAATCTTACATGATTCAGGAAATCTCTCGTTACAGCTCCCATAGGACAGGCACATCCCTCCATTGCATGATCAATTTTTCCTATCTGCATTAAACCTAAAGATCCAACCCAGCACACAAATTCCTGTGATAGACTCTCTAGATCAAATTTTTCCCTGAAAAGTTCGGGTTCAGTTTCCCCATCTCTGATCATTGACCTCAACTTTTTCATTACACGAGGTTTACCGCCAAGATAATCCATGAGAGTTTTCTCTGCTGGCTCAATTCCTAAGATCCCACTTAATCCAATATTAGATTCATCCGAATCAACAACCAGGACCCTTTTTTTCTGTTCTTTAAGTGTGTGAGCTATTAAAGTTACCAGCGTGCTCTTTCCACTTCCGCCTCGACCACTAATAATTAACTTGGGCATGCCGAAACCTTCCATCTTGAATTATTCCATCCTACAGTTCCAGTTATAAGGGATTATATCATTATCAAGAGGATTGACCCTCCTTTCATCAACATTTTCAGGATCGTAAAGAAGAGAAGGCATTCCGATTACCACCGATATTTTATTACCTATATTTTTCGTACCGTGAAAAATTCCAGGAGGGATATAGACTACACAGGGACATTTTTCACCCATAAATATCTCATTAAGGACCTGATATGTAGGTGAATCTTCCCTGTAATCATATAGGGCAAGCTTTACCATTCCCACGACACAGATCAGACGATCTTCCTGTTTAGAGTGAAGATTCCAGCCCTTGATCATCTTTGGATAGGAATATGAAGCAATTAATTTGCCTGATATTCTCTCCTTTCAGTTTCTTGTCATCCAAACGAAGGAGTTCCATCAGGAATCCCCTTTCATCACTGAACATTTTCAGATCATTTATAACCACTCCGTCAATGAGTTTTTCTCCATAAAAACCTGGAATATTTTGAACTCGTGGCTTTTCCAGTTCATCAAAATTTTTTAAACTTTTTGGTTTCATTCGCGGGTCTCCCTTTTTTCATACATCCATGCTAAAGGATCCTTGCCATCCGGGAACATTGCACCGTAGGGTTCAAATTTATTGATATCGCTAACAGTGCAGAAATGCATTCCACGATCCGATTCTACCATCATTAAAGGGTTAGCCTTCTCTATGTCCCATGAACCATCTTCTGGATTGTAGATATCATCGTTCACTTCAAGATGCACAACTTTACCGAGGATCAATAAATAAGGAAAGCCTTCATACTCATCTTCATAAATGTTATGCAGTTTACATTCCATCCATGCATAACACCCTTCAATTCCCGGTGCTTTAACCTTTTTTGAGGGTCTTTCCTTTAAATCCGCCAGTTCAAATTCATTAACATCAAAAGGAACATGCGAAGCTGTTGGTATCACTTTATCAACCATTTCAACCCCTGGCATATTAATAACAAATTCCCCAGTGTCTTTGATATTAACAACTGTGTCTCTCATCTTTGCTGAAGCCACACAGATCAGATCAAAGGGGCGTAAAACTGGCATAACACATGAATAAGGTGCTATGTTCCTAATTCCATCTTTACTTGTCGTTGAGATAAATGTCACTGGCAGCGGTATCAGAGATTCTCTCTTAAAATTTTCAAGTATCATATTATCACCAATCCATAATTTTTTTCCTCTCGTATATATAAATATTAGTTCTAAATCAAAAAGTATTATTATTTTGCCGTATATTCTTTAATGCTTATTACTACTTCCTGTAGTGGTGGTTTAAAGTTGAGGGAACTCGTGGAGTATGTATTATCACATCCTCCAAAGAAAATCAAAAACAACAATCACTCAAAAGAATTCGCTGGAAGTTCAGATAACCTATACGAGAATCTTATGGATTTAGTGCTGGATTAGCTAATTAAATTGAGTTAAAAAATGAAATGGGGATTCTAACAGTATCCTGGATCAAAATACGAATATAGGTGGCAAAATTATATAAGGAAGACATTAAAGATCTGAACACTTTCAGGGGATTATTATGAGAGCTGCGGATTATATAAGATATTCTATCTGAATCAGCAGCAGAACCGAAGAAAAAAGAAGGATAGAATTCCACAGCAGCTGAAGCCGCCTTAAATCCGCCGAGTCCATTTCAAGTTTCAGAGGATACCGTTCCTTTTAAGGAGCCTCCTGGGGTTCTTCACAAGCGCCTCCTCCACTCCGGACTCGGTTAGACCTGCCCCGAGGCCTATCCTCCGTGCCATCTCATAGTCGATCAGATCCCCCGGTGCATGGGTATCCGTGTCAATCACGATGGGGACACCAACCTCCCCTGCAATGGCTGCCACGTGACCATTACCAAGGCAGTGCCCCTTCCTGGCACTTATCTCAAGGGTCACATCATTCTCACGGGCCAGTTCAACGTCCTCAATCGTTATCAGGCCCGGATGGGCCAGTATATCAACCTCCGGGCAGCTTACCGCTGCATGGTTGGTGCCCGGGATCACCGGCTCCACCAGGGTTTCGCCGTGTACAACAATCACCTCGGCCCCGAGCCTCCTTGCCCTCACTGCAAGTTTCTCAATTATCTCAACGGGCGCATGTGTGATCTCAGCCCCCGGGATAACCGTGATGTCCCAGTTATCACCTATGTCCTCCACGGCGTCGATGAGGTTTGTTATGGTGTTTATGTTCGAGGCGTCTATGTGGTCAGTGATGGCTATTGCCTCATGTCCAAGTACACAGGCCCTCCTTGCAAGTTCGGATGGCAGGAGCTCACCGTCACTCAGGAGGCTGTGGGTGTGAAGATCTATCCTCTTTCTAATTTCAGGCCCTCCATGAAATCATTACAATCTGTACCGGGAGGGTCGCAACAATTCTCTCCTCCCTGAAAATCATTATATTGCTGTTGATACACATCAAAGATTAAGGTATGTTCAGGGAAGTATTTAAAATGAAGCCCAGGGTCTTTGTACCAGCACACATAACAGGATTCTTCGAGGTTGTAATGCAGAGGGACCCCCTGAGGTCAGGGTCCAGGGGGGCCGGTGTCGTCCTGGACAGGGGTGTTAAAACCGGGGTGAAGCTCAGGGGTTCAGATGACACCACGAAGGTGAGGGTGAACGGAAGGAGAGATGATGATGGAGTTAGCATTAGGGCCGTTGAAATCCTGAGGGAGCTCACAGGGTTCAGTGAGGGGGTGAGTATCCACCACGAGGTGGAGGTGCCCATAGGGTGTGGCTTCGGGACATCAGCCGCCTGCGCCCTCGGGAGCGTCCTTGCAATTGCATCTGAACTGGAACTCCCCATCACCTTCAACATGGCAGGTGAGGTGGCACACCGTGCAGAGGTTGAACTCGGAACCGGTCTCGGGGACCTCATAGCTGAGGTAACAGGTGGAATGGTCATCAGGACCCGGGAGGGGCCGCCAGGGTACGGGAGGGTTGACAGGATCATCCAGGACGGCCTCCACGTTATAACCCGGACGCTGGGGGAACTTGACACCGCATCGGTGATACATGATGATGCCCATGTGAGGGCCATCAACAGGATGGGGGGTGGTATGATAGGTCGCCTGCTTAAGAGACCAGCCCCGGCCCGGTTCATGGAGCTCTCCCGGGAGTTTGCAGAGGGGGCAGGCCTCATCCCCCGGGAGCTCAGGGAACCCCTGGAGGAACTCTCAGAGGGTACGCTGGGTGCCTCCATGGCCATGCTGGGGAACACAGTATTCGCCCTATCAGAGGACCCTGACGCCGGTGGCGCTGGCACCAGTACCTACGGTATCGACCAGCTGGGTGCAAGGTTCATATGAAAAACATACCCCGCCACAGGCCCCGGAAGTACTCAGAACTCCAAAACTCAGTCCATATGAAAAACATACCCTGCCACAGGCCCCGGAAGTACTCAGAACTCCAAAACTCAGTCCATATGAAAACATACCCTGCCAGGCCCTGACCCTGATCCGACAGCCACTCGACCGTAGACTCTGAAAACTCCAGCACCGCTGGATTATGCCTTATATGACCCTTTCCTTACATCTGAGGTTCATAATGAACAGATATGTGGATTTGTGGGGAAAATACTTTAAATTAAAAGGATATATTAATTGATGTTAGCAGAAGCAGCTTCGTGATCAGATGATAAGGATAGTGTATGATATCAACATCTACCGTGAGGTCCTCAGGGAGGTCCTTGAACCATCCCACACCGTCGTGGAGCTTGGCTGCCACGTGGGTAACTCAACGCGCATAATCTCGGACCTTGTACCTGAGGGGAGGGTTGTGGCCGTCGACAACAGCCCCGAGGCTGTCGAGGTAATGGAGTCCCTCAGCAGGGAACGTGACAACGTTGAATTTATCTCAGGGGATGTGCGGCTCCATGAAACCCTCGAGAAGGTCTGCACCATGATAGACAGCTGTGATGTTCTCAGCGTGGACCTTGGAGGTGGCTACCACCCGGATACAACCTTCAAGGTCTACTTCATCTGGTCATCCACACTCAAACCAGGGGTCTCCATCATAAGGAACCGGGGGCTCCTGGACTTTGTATGCTCATCCATCACCGAAGAGTCATTCACCTCCAGGTATGGATGGCTTGAGTCAAGTGGGGACGCTGGAATCCCCCCACGACTCAGGGAATTTAAGCTCTGGTCCAGCAAGATATACAAGGAGGGTGCCCATGATAGGCAAAAGGATTAGGATTGAGAGGATAATCAACAGGAAGACGGACAGGACTGTCATAGTACCCCTCGATCACGGAGTCTCCATTGGACCCGTTCGCGGGATAATCGACATGGCAGGCACCATAGATGAGGTTGCAAGTGGCGGTGCAAACGCCGTTCTCATGCACAAGGGAATGGTCAGGAGTGGACACAGGGGATACGGGAGGGACATAGGACTCATAATACACCTCTCGGCCAGCACAGGCCTCGGCCCCGACCCAAACCACAAGGTCCTTGTGACCTCAGTTGAGAAGGCCCTCAAGCTGGGTGCCGACGCGGTATCCGTCCATGTGAATGTGGGATCCGAAAGGGAACCCGAGATGCTGATAAAACTCGGAACCGTTGCAGAGATCTGTGATGACTGGGGCATGCCCCTCATTGCCATGATGTACCCCAGGGGTAAGAAGATAGATGATGAGCACGACCCGGAGGTCGTGAAGCTGGCAGCCCGTGCAGGCGCAGAGCTCGGTGCAGACATAATAAAGACCAACTACACCGGTGACCCTGACACCTTCAGGGACGTTGTGAAGGGGTGCCCGGTCCCTGTGGTGATAGCTGGCGGACCAAAGATAGAGACAGAGGAGGAGCTACTCCAGATGGTCAGTGACTCTGTGGAGGCAGGGGGCGCAGGGGTCGCCATTGGAAGGAACATATTCCAGGCCGATTCACCTGCAAACATGACAGGGGCCATAGCAGGCATAGTCCATGATGGCCTGAGTGTCGAGGAGGCCGTCAGGATACTGAAGGGTGGCGAGTGAGATGAAGTTCGCATGGCTCCTGGCCCCCGACACCTACTGGGATGAGAAGAAGACCTTCATAACGGCGGCCCTGGAATCAGGGATAGACCACATAGTGGACACCGCCGATTCCGGGAGGATAAAGAAGCTCGGTAACCTGACCCTCATCTCCCCTGATGAGGACGCGGATATAGTACTTGTAGGTAGGGATGGTGAGGGTGACGGGACCCTTGAACTCCCGGAGACCCTTGAGTACTCAAGGGACATTGAAATGGCATCAGAACTCAGTGAAAGTGGAAGACAGGTTGCAGCCTACGTGGAGATAAGGAGCAAGGCCCATGAGGAGCTTGCCAGGAGGCTCGGGCGCGTCGTTGACTACCTCATACTGGTGGGTGAGGACTGGAAGATCATCCCCCTGGAGAACATAATCGCAGACCTGCAGGAAGAGGATGTTAAACTCATCGCCGCGGTGGCTGACGTGGACGAGGCCCGGGTTGCCCTTGAAACCCTTGAACACGGAACCGACGGTGTCCTCATAGAACCGGCAGACATATCCCAGATAAAGGACATTGCAGCCCTCCTTGAGAATATTGAAAGCGAGACCTACGAACTTAAACCCGCCACCATAACCCGCATCGAGCCCATCGGATCAGGTGACAGGGTCTGCGTGGACACATGCTCCATAATGGGGATAGGCGAGGGCATGCTTGTGGGTAGCTACTCACAGGGACTGTTCCTGGTGCACAGTGAATCCCTTGAAAGTGAGTATGTGGCATCAAGGCCCTTCCGTGTCAATGCGGGTCCTGTACAGGCCTACGTCATGGTGCCCGGTGGCAGGACCAGGTACCTCTCGGAACTTGAAACCGGCGACGAGGTCATCATAGTGGACAGGGATGGCAGATCACGCTCCGCGATTGTGGGGAGGGTGAAGATCGAAAAGAGGCCCCTGATGCTCGTTGAGGCAGAGTATGAAGGCATGAAGGTCAGGACACTCCTCCAGAATGCCGAGACAATAAGGCTCGTGAATGATAAGGGTGAACCGGTATCTGTAAGTGAACTGGGTGAGGGTGACAGGGTCCTGGTCTACTTCGACGAATCCGCCAGGCACTTCGGGATGGCCATAAAGGAGACCATAATCGAGAAATGATGGTGTGTGAAGGAAGCCATGCCCCGCTACAGAAAGGGATAAAATGTACCATGTGAAGTTGATAGGGCCCTCCGAGAAGGATGAAGTACTCGCTGAACTCTCAGATCTGAGGTTATTTGAGAGGAAGGCCAACCTGCACGGTGCCTGTGTCAAGCTACTGACCGATAACATCTCATTCAAGGAGGAATGGGAGGCTAACTTCAAATTCATGAGCGACGATGTGAGGCCCCATGCAAAGGTATTCGCAATCTCAGATGGCGGGGACCTTGAGGTGCTCTACGAGCCGGTATCAAAAACCGTGATAATCAGGAACTGCGACTACTATGGCTGGGTTAAGAGCATAGCCCTTGCAGCGGTCTCAGACTTCTTCGAGGAGTATCACTCAGAGCATCGCCGCTACTCTGTCCACGGTTCAGCCCTTGACAGGAAGGGGGATGGTCTGGCCATCATCGGCCCACCCGGGACAGGGAAGACGACCCTCACCTACGGCCTCCTCCTTGATAGGGACTACAGCTACATATCAGATGACTGGTTCTTCACCCGCCTCTTTGAGAACGGCGTCCTGGTATACGCCTCAGAAAAGAACTCCTACATAAGGGATGACATCGGGGATGTCTGGGGTGAGTACTCGGATATCATAAGATCTGTTAAACTTGACAGCATGGGGAGGGGCGTCGCAGATGTGGGCATGCTCTTCAGGGACAGGATAAGGGACTCCACCACCCTCAAAAGGGTCGTGCTCCTTGAGAGAAACCCTGCAAACCCTCCACTCAGGAGGCTGAATGCCAGGGAGGGCCTGGAGTACATGGCCGGAAACGACTTCTGCAACCCCCACCAGCTCATACGGGATGAAAGGAAAACAGGACTCAGGAGGGACTTCTTCATGGAACTCTTCAGCAGGGTGGATCTGTACATCCTCAACACCATCGAAACACCCAGGGAGAGCCTTGAAAGGCTCAGAAGCCTTGAACATAGTGGGGAGGTTAAGCAATGAAGGTCAGAGCATTCCTTGCAGTTGACCTCGATGAGGGACTGCGGGACCATGTATCCAGGATACAGGATACCCTCAAATCTGCGGATGCCCAGGTCAAATTCGTTGAACCAGAGAACCTGCACTTCACCCTCAAGTTCTTCGGTGATGTTGGTGAGGGTAAGCTCAGGAGGATAGAGAATGTGGTGAGGGACACCCTCCGAGGCTATGAGCCCTTTGAAATCAGCATAAGGGGGGCTGGTGTCTTCCCGAACCCCAGATACATACGTGTGGTCTGGCTAGGAGTTGAAAACCCTGAAACCTTCTCAGATCTTCAGAGGAGCCTTGACATGGAATTCGTGAAGATGGGGTTCCGTCCTGAGAGGGACTACGTACCCCACCTCACAGTAGGGAGGGTTAAGGGACCGAGGAACAGGGATAAACTCGCTGAGCTCATAGGGGAACTTCAGAACGTTGAGGTCGGATCAATGAGGGTCAGTGAGGTGTCCCTCAAGAGGAGTGAACTCACACCTGCAGGGCCAATCTACACTGATATGGAGGTCTTCAGACTTTGAGGTTCTGATCCGACCCCATGAGTGGCAGAAAATTTTTTGATTCATGGCCCCCTATATGGATAGCTGGTGCACTCTCACTCCGGTTCCTATCCTGGATTAGTTTATCTGCAGTTTACTTCAATTCTTCATGGTGATGATTTATGACCATAGACTACAGCAACATACTCAAAACCATAAAACCCAACGGTGATGAATACCGGAGGGTCATGGAACTATCAGATAGTCTCGTTGAGTGCCTGAATGTACTCGCAGAGGAACAGGGAATAGACGCCGAGGCCGTCCTCGTGGGTTCAGTTGCCAAGGGGACCTGGCTTTCAGGTGCTGCAGACATTGACATATTCATACACTTTCCCCTCACGACCTCAGAGGATGAGCTCAAGGAGAATGGTCTCAGACTCGGCTATGGATGCATAGAGAGGTTCAGTGGTGAAGCCGAGGAGAGATACGCATCCCACCCCTATGTAACCGGTTACATTGACGGCTATGAGGTGGACTTTGTCCCCTGCTACCGGATAGATGATGCATCCATGCTAAGGTCGGCCGTTGATCGGACCATACTCCACACAAGGTACATACAGGAGAACCTCAGGGATGAGCAGAAGGATGACGTGCTCCTCCTTAAGCAGTTCATGAAGTCAACAGGGACCTATGGTTCAGAGTTCCGTGTTGGTGGCTTCGCAGGCTACCTTGCCGAGCTGCTGGTGCTCTGCTACGGCGACTTTGAGGGAGTCCTCGAGGGCGCCCTTCAGTGGAGGCCCGGATACATAATAGACCTTGAGGGCCACGGGACAGGCAAGGGATTCGAGGATCCCCTGGTGGTGGTTGACCCTGTTGATAGAAACAGAAACGTTGCAGCGGCCCTGACACTCCAGAGGATGGCTGAATTTGTAACCGCATCCCTGAACTTCCTGGGAAACCCGGGCCCAGAGTACTTTCAACCCCCCAGATACTCCACAGATGCCGCTGAAATAACCGGGACCCTCAGATGCAGGGGTTCAAGGGTCATCGTCATCTCAACGGGAGTCCCGGATGTACCCTCAGATGCCCTCTACCCCCAGCTGAGGAAGACCCTTGATTCTGTGGTTAAGAACCTTGAGGCGGAGGGTTTCTCTGTCCTGGGAGCTGACTACTGGAGTGATGAGAGCAGATCGGCATTTATGGTCCTTGAGATGGATGTATGGGAGCTCCCCTCCTACCGGAAGAGGTATGGTCCCCCTGTATGGTCCCGGCGCCACAGGGAGAGATTCCTCAGGAAGCATGAGAGGGTCTGGGTTGAGGGATCCAGGCTCACCATCGAATCCCCCAGGAGGCACAGATCAGCAGTTTCATATCTGAGGGACCTGCTTTCAAAGCCGGATAGGCTGAGGATGGGTAAACACGTAGGGGCGGAGATCAGGAGGGGCTTCAGTGTTGATCTCCTTGATGATGTAATTGGAGAAGCTGAAAAGGAATTTCTTGAGTTCATGGATGCATTCCTGAACCCCTGGAAGGCCCTTGAAAGATGATCCCTTAACCCCTATTATCTACTGACCTATCCCCTCTCCTCCACAAACCTCGGGACAGCGCTCTTAAGGGGGTCAAAGGTCTCAGGATTTTTAACCTCCATGCAGATCATGCTGACCTTTGAGTGCAGTGATGTTGGGAGTCTCAGTATCCTCTTGAGGTCAATGGTCACCTTGGCATCAAGCATCCTCATGTTAATCTTCGATATCCCCTTAACAAGTCTCGGGTAAACCCTGGGACCTATCACTGACCTGAACTCCCCCCACCTGTCCTCAAGTATGAGGTCCCTGTTCCTGACTGCAGTCTTAACTGTCCTCGCGGTGACATCCTCGATATCCTCATCACCCCTCAGGTGAAGAAGCACATGCCTTGCCCTCTCAGTGAATACCCTGTGATATCCCAGTGGTATGGAGAAGTGCTCCATTTCATAGGATGATACCCCATCAGTAAACTTCCTCCGCGGCTCCCTTGCACCCGCGGTGTACCTCAGTATCTCAGCCCTCACCTCCGAGCCGAGCTCCATGACCTCAGGGTCGAGGACCCTAACATGGTAGCCCCTCCCAGAGTATATGACATGGATGTCGTCCAGGCCCAGGTCCCCCCTCAGGGTGTCAACCATCATGAGGACCAGTTCCCTTGCCTCATCAAGGCATGTGGGGCACACCCCCTCACAGTCACATGACCTCACAGGGAGGTCCTTGGCATCAACATCGAATATGAGTTCGGACCGCTGCCACCCCTTCCTCTTTCCAGGTTCCCTGTAGAACGCCACCGAGGAGTATGCTGCGAATGGGTAACGGACCCTCATGAACCTTGACAGGCTCCTCTCATCCCTGAAGGTCCTGTACCTGTCACTGGGTCCCCTGCCATTGTGGTCGAACCCGAATTCCCTCATATGGAGGTTATCAGCTATGAAGTCAGGGAGGTCCCTGACATTCCATTCCTCACGGTAGTACCTCTTCCTCTCAAGGGGTGTTGCCGGTTCGAACATGTATTATTCCTCCTTCTCCCCGCTTGATCTGAGCTTCCACCTCTTCCTGTTGTAGTAGGTCAGTGGATTGGAGATGCTGCTGCAGAGTTTATCAGGTCTGCAGAGGTCCGGGAGGTGTATTTTGATCTTCTCACAGCTCATGGGTGTGTACCATTTGCTTTCGCCCTCATTTTCCAGTTCAGGCATGTCATGGACACCGAAGCCCAGCTTCGCAGTTATGTTCAGTTTCTCCTGTGGATCGTCCTCAAAGAGGGGTGGTTCGCATCTATCAGCGGCATCATAGATCACCGGCAGGATCTCCCCCAGGGTTATCCTGAGGTCAGGGTCAAGGTCAGAGACCTTCATGGGGGTCCTGTCCCTGAAGACCGATGGGTATAGACGTGCATAGGATATGAAGGACGTTAGAAGGAGCACTATGGCGTCGTTCCTGTTACCGGACTTAACCCCATCCAGTGTCCCCCTTATGCATGGCGGGAAGGCCTCCGGGACAAGCTTACCGGGTCTTGCAGATTTAACAGGGCCCCCTGTGAATGACATTATCCTCTCAACGGTCTCCCTTATCCTTTCTGCTGTTTCAAGTATCAGGGGGTGGACCTCCACCGTTGAACTCATCTCCCTGACCCTCCCTATATACTCCTCTGTCCTCTGCATTATCATGCGGGATATCATCGTCTCCCTGACCTCAAGACCTACGAGGATGTCGTAGAGCCTGTCAGGACTCCTGTCCCTTATACTGTCCTGGAAGCTCGTTATGAATTCGTCCCTGTCTATTATGACCCTCCCCCTCTTGAGGATGAGGTCTGTGAGCTTCAGTTTCCCTGAACCCAGGAGGTCGGCCAGCTCCGTCCACCTGAGGCCCTCTGAACCCAGTTCATAGAGAACATCAGCTATGATATCCTCCCTTTCACTCCCGAGGACGTTGAGGCGGTCCTCCACCATGGCCCCTGCAGACTCAACCACCAGCCTCGCCTCCCTTGAGGCCTTCATGAATCCAGCGCCTGCTGCCTGGGCAAGGATATAGAAGGCCAGCACATCGTACTCCTCAATCTCAGGGTTCATCAGGTAGGCGTAGTCCCTGTGGTTGAAGTCCTTCCTCTGTCTCCTGAGGTACCATTCCAGGCGTTTAACTGCAAGTTCAGCTATGCTGCCCGGGAGGAGAGAATTGTCTGCAAGGTTCTGTCCGCGTGTGCGCCTCCCTATCTCAAGGAGCTCATCCCTTGTATCGGCTATGGTGTCCAGTGATCCGTATTTCCTCACGATTTCCCTGGCATCCTCTGAGAAGGGGTTTATGAAGAGTGAAGATACCATGTTTAAATCTTATACCGGTTGACCCATAAAGGTATCGAAGTGTCCCATCACATCGAAGCGCAGTTTTGGGCATGCTGATCTGGCCTTGAGGTTGCAGTTTCCCTGAATCCAGTACCTCAGGGGCGTGTTGCCCTGATTATGACCGCAAGACATGGACTCAAATAAATTTATATAGAAGTAAACCGTAAATTAAACTGGATTTAATTGCCTTAAATCGACCCGTCTTATTCTGATCTGGTTCATGATTCAAGGAGGAGTTTGAGTTGAGTAAAGTATTTATCACCTGCGCACTTCCATATGCCAACGGCCCCACGCATCTCGGTCATCTGAGGTCAACCTACATACCTGCAGACATATATGTAAGGTACCGGAGACTCAGGGGCGATGATGTCCTCTTCGTCTGCGCCACCGATGAACACGGGACTCCCATAGCCGTGAAGGCAGAGGCCGAGGGCAGGACCCCCCTGGAGGTCGCCACCCGCTACCATGAGATGATAAGGGGGGACCTTGAGAGGTGTGACATATCCTTTGACAGCTTCACCAGGACCACAGATGATCTCCACCACGAGATAGCCCAGAAATTCTTCCTTAAACTCTACAAGAAGGGCTTCATATACGAGAAGGACATAAAACAGCTCTACTGTGGGGACTGCCAGCGATTCCTCCCGGACAGGTACGTTGAGGGCACCTGCCCCTACTGTGGAAGTGAGGGTGCGCGTGGAGACCACTGCGAGGGCTGCGGAAGGCACCTCGAGCCGCTCCAGCTTGAGGATCCGCGTTGCATGGTCTGCGGGTCAGAGCCAGAGGTCAGGGACTCCCGGCACTACTTCTTCCGCCTGAGCCAGTTCCAGGATGAAATCAGGGAGTGGATCGAGGGCTCAGAGATGCCATCAAATGTGAGGAACTACGCCCTCCAGTGGCTCCGCGAGGGCCTGAAGGACTGGATACTCACAAGGGACATGGATTGGGGTGTCCCGGTACCCCTGGAGGGGAACGATGGTAAGATCATATACGTGTGGGGTGAGGCCTTCCTTGGCTACATCTCATCTGCAGCCGCCTGGAGCAAAAAAACCGGGAGGGACTGGAGGGAATACTGGGACTCCGGCGCCCTCCACTTCATCGGAAAGGACATAATATACCACCACGCCATATTCTGGCCAGCCCTCCTCATGGCCTATGGCTGCAGGACCCCTGAGAACATAATAGCCGGCGAATACCTCTCACTTGAGGGCCAGAAGATGTCCACCAGTAAAAACTGGGTGGTCTGGACATCAGACTTCCTTGAAAGGTTTGACAGGGACCTCCTCAGGTACTACCTCACCGTCAACGCACCACTCACCAGGGACACTGACTTCTCCTGGGACGACTTCCAGAGGAGGGTCAACGATGAACTGGCCGATGTCCTCGGGAACTTCCTCCACAGGACCTTCTCATTCACGGGCAGGTTCTTTGACGGGAGGGTCCCGGCTGCAGGTGAACTTACAGCTGAGGACCAGGAATTCCTTGAATCAATCAGGACAGCCCATGACACCGTCGGTGAACTCCTGGATAAATTCCAGTTCAGGGATGCCCTGATGCACATAATCAAACTTGCCAAGATGGGTAACAAGTACTTCAATGACCAGGAACCCTGGAAGGCCGTTAAGGAGTCACCCGCCAGGGCTTCAACCTGCCTCCACCTCTGCAATCTCCTGGCAGCCAACCTCGGGAAACTCCTGAGGCCCTTCATGCCATCAGCAGCAGGCAGGATACTCTCCATCATGAACCTGGAGGATGAACCCTGGGGATTCCATGAACTCGAAGAGGGACAGGTGATAGAGAGGGCGAAGCCCCTCTTCTCCAAGATACCCGACGAGGCAATTGAGGAGGAGAAAGCAAAACTCATTGAGGAGGATGATGAAGTGGAAACCGTGACAATCGACGACTTCGCAAGTATGGACATAAGGGTTGGCGTGGTAAGGTCAGCCGAACGAATAGAGGGATCAGACAAACTCCTGAAGCTCATGATAGACGTGGGTGAGAGGGAGATGCAGGTTGTTGCAGGACTTGCAGAGAAATACAGCCCCGAAGACCTTGTTGAGAGGAAGGTTACAGTGCTTGTGAACCTCAAACCCGCGAAACTCTTCGGTGTGAAGTCAGAGGGTATGGTCCTTGCAACAGGAGAATCCCTCAACCTGCTCGACCCCGGGGACGCCGGAGTCGGGGAAAGGATAAGGTGACTGGAAGGCCCTGTACCCTGTGTCTGGAGAATGATAAATGAATGAATCAGGTCTCATTGCAAGGTCAGAGAGGTTCCTTGAGAGCATAAAGGACAGGAAGGTTTCACTGGATGATTTAAAGTCCGTGGAAGGATTCATTGACCTGTACACCTACCTGAGAGGGAACCTCGAGGAACTTCAGGATCTCAAGGAGGCCATGGAGCTGAGGGGATTCAAGTATCCCTTCAGGTCAATATCAGGGTACAGCAGTCAGTACTCCCCTGAAATCGCTGAGGACGTCCATGATATTAAAAGGCACGCCCAGTACTTCCGGATGAAGGCCTCTACAAAGAAGAACCTCCTTGACAGGGTGAACTCCGCCATCTCATCCCACAGGATAGCCCTCGGAAACCTTGAGGAGTACGCCCTCCTGCGGTGCCCTGACTGCTCAAGGTCCCTCCGGCTTTCTGAGGTCGAATACCAGGACGTCCTGGATGGTGTGACGTGCCCATGTGGCTCAGGTATGATGGAGATTGAATTCAGCGGATCTGCCATCTGCCGGCCTGAAATAATACCCCACCTCCCCCTCTCAGGTGACTACATGGTCAAGATGTCAGAGCTGAGCCTCTGGGCCAGGAAGGCCTTCAAGAAGATAATGAGGCTCTTCAAGAACGAGAAGAAGGGGGCTGTGAGATCAGCCACCCTCGTGATAAAGGTCCTTGAGGATGGGAGGTGGATAAGAAGGCGCATAACCATTGACAGTGACGATGACGACTATGAGAGGATGCTGAGGCAGAGGTACGGTCCAAACGTGAGGATAGAACTGATACAGTTCCACAGGAAGAAATCCAGCATAATAAATGATCGCTACACCAGGACTGCCCTGGCCCTGGGATACGCCGGCCTGTCACATGACATAATAATGGATATAGAGGAGAGGGTCTACACTGAGAAGCTGCGGGACTATGATGCCGTGAAGAGATACAGGAGGATACTTTTCGAGGCCAGGACCTATTCACCTGATCTGAGGCTCTCAGAGGAGGAACTGCAGGAGGTGAGGGTCCAGAAGATGCACGCTCTACTTCATGAGGCAGGTCTCGGGGACGCCAGGGGCAGGTTGAACCGGGAACTCAGGGAGGACCTTGAGGTGATGGAGGAGGTTAAGCGGGAGCTCTTCAGGGATGTTCCCGTGAACCTCGTCCTCTGGGACGTTGCCCTCTACTACCTGGGCACGTCACTGGACAGAAGGTCAAAGCACTCAGGACCCTTCCCGAACCTGCGGCCGGTCCTTGACAGGAGCCAGGTGAGGACCTTCGATGAGCTCAGCAGGGACGCTGTGGATCTGCTCAATACATGCTGGGAGGGGGGAATGGTCTACATCGATAAACTCGGGGATGTTCTCCTTAAGAAGTTTGAGATCGAGGATAAGATGAAGGGACTCCACATGAAACCGAACCCGCTCGCCTTCGGTGCCGCTGTGCTCCACATGGAGGGTGAAGCTGACATTGAAACCTGCGCTGAGATCTTCCATGTCAGTGTGGAGGAGGTTGTTGAGGAGAAGAGGAACATAGAGAACCTGGGTAAACCCTCAACGGACCGTGCAAAGATGTTCCTAAATCTCATAAAAGGTGATTGATCCCATGGCAGAGAAAATTCACGTGAATCAGCCGCTGACCTCAAGGAGGATAATAGAACTCCTTGAGAAGAACCCTGACCTCAAGGAGATCACCTGCCCAATAAGTATCTATCACCGGACCTCAAGAAGGTACCTTGATGCCCTTGAGGAACTTGGAGTTAATGTGAGACCTGTGAAGAGAATAGGAAGACCGCGGAAGTACACAGATAAGGATGTTAAGCTGGTTCAGAGCCTCCTGAAGGAGGGTAAAACTCCAAAGCAGATTTCCGGGATTACGAACATACCCCTCAAAACGGTATACTACCTCAAGGGTGACATCAAACTAAAGAGGGGTAAGAAGAGGAAGTATGACAGGAACACCCGTCTCAGGGTCCGTGAGATGGCCAGGAATGGTATGCCTGCAAGGAAGATCTCAAAGGACCTTGGGATACCCCTCAGAACAGTCTATTACATTCTGAAGAACGGCTGACTGAAGACTAGAGGTTACGTTAAGATGGATTACCAGTTATGATCCTCTGAAGAACGGCTGATGAAAACCAAAAATGTATAAACCATATGGTTTTAATGAAAAACTATAACCCGCCACATCACATGCCAGATTATGTTTATGGTGATTTCCATGGTTCTGAAACTTACCCTTGAATATTCATCTGTGCTACTCGTGTCACTGATATGCTGTATAATAGCCTTCACATCCACCTACACGGTGATGCCACGCCTCATAAATAAGCTGAAGGAGGCCAATGTTGTCGGTAATGACATACACAAAATCTCAAAGCCCATAGTGGCTGAGATGGGTGGTATCGGGATACTCTTCGGCTTCACGATAGGGATGTTCATAGGTATGTGCTTCTTCCCTGAACTCCAGTACGAGCTCATGGTGACCCTCCTTGTCATACTCCTTGTCGGCATTGTTGGAATGGTGGACGACCTTGTGAGGCTCTCGTCACGTGAAAAACTCTTCCTGCTCTTCCTTGCGGGTCTTCCCATAATCTGGGTTGCCCCTCCGAAGGTCGGGATACTCTACATGATCATGATGCCGGTAGCCGTTTCAATAGCTTCAAACCTGACCAACATGCTGGCTGGGCTGAATGGTATCGAATCAGGGCTCGGTTCAATTGCAATGACGGCCCTCACAGCCTCATGTATAATAATGGGCAAGTATGATGTCTCAATAATAACCATGGCCATGCTGGGGGCCCTCCTGGCATTCCTCATGTACAACAGGTACCCATCAAGGGTGTTCCCTGGTGACGTTGGAACACTGATAATAGGTGCCTGCATAGCATCGGTTGCATTCATAGGGAGGGTTAAGATAATAGCCCTCATAGTCCTGCTACCGAATATCATAGATGGGATTCTGAAATTCTACAGTGCAGGTGTCGTTGAGAGGCACAGACACAGGCCCACAGAAATTGCAGAGGATGGTAAACTCATAGCACCCCCGGAGGGCTTCAACTCACTTATAAGGTGGATACTGAGGAGGCCGATGACCGAGAAGAAGGTCGTCATGATAGTGTGGTCCATAGGGATATTCTTCGGGTTCCTTGGGGTACTGCTGGCATTTATACTTCCACTTGACCCCTTCTAACGTTAGAGTCACTAAAAACTGTATAATGTGTTCAGAAGTTCAAGGGTAACTGACTCCAGTTCCTTCTCATCGAGCTTCTGGAGTATCTCAACTGCGGCCCTGAAACTGGATGCAACACCATCAGCATTATTCCCTATGAAGTCAAGGGTCCCGAGGAGTACCAGGGTTACTGCAAGGCCAAGCTCATTATTTGTTTTCCTGAAGAGCGCCTCAGCCTTTTTAAGGTATCTCCGGGACTCATCAAAGTCCTCATTTTTAAGGGAATAAAGGCCAAGGACTAGCTGGAGTGATGCCTCGGTGGATGTGTCACCTATATCCCTGGCAATCTGGTAGGCCTCCCTTATCTGTGAGATTGAGTCCTCATAGGAACCTGACTCATAGAGTGTTAGGGACTGGACACTGTCAACCAGCCTGTTAAGCAGGGGTTCAATGACCTCAAGGTCAACCTCCGGCATCCCGGATTCGGACTCCTCCCGGAGCCTGTTGATGCTGGCTATATCCATGGCCTCCCTGATCTTTTCAACCTCCTTGATCTTCTCCCTTAGATCTGCCCTTAGAGGTGAGTTAACTGATGTGTAGATTCTGAGGGCCTCCATGAAGTATTCCATGGCGGTCTTAACCTTTCTATCACTGAGGTAGACATCACCCATGGAGTCAAGGGCAAAGGCCATGAGTTCCTCGTCATTCATTTCAGAGGCCACCCTGTAGGCCCTTTCAAGGTAATCAAGGGCCTCGCGGGTATCACCCTCCTCGGCGTAGAATCCTGCTATCCTTACAAGGGTGTCAAATTCTTCCTCCAGAAGATCTTCAAGTTTTCGAAGATACTTCTCAAGTGATTCACCCTCATCTTCACCCTTGAGAAAATCAAAGATTCCCAGAACAGCAAATATCATCATCATAGCCCCGGAGATTTATATAATAGTATTATTTCGGTCCAGATTTAAATACATATTTCCCGGCGGATGTAATAGCCAGTCCAGATTTAAATACTCCCGGGAGACAGGAAACCCCGGTATTTTCTGATATGGGTGATTATAAAGATGGGTTCAATTGCCCTTAATGTGATCAGCCCACTGTAATGCCCTGATCCGTTATCCTGTAGGGTGCCTCCATCCTTTCACCATCCATTACAGCGGATATCACGGCTCCATCCATCTGGATGTGCACATCAAAGAGGCCGGGTATCTCCTCCTCTATATCCTCATCAGCAACACCGGCTGTGTATGTCACAAGTGCGATGCCGCCCGCGTCCCTCACACGGTCATTGTAGGCCTTCAGGACCCTCAGAACAAGTTTTGGGGGGTTGAATGCCAGTAGAATGGATGCTGAGTCAAACACGGATACCATGGTGCCCTCCTCCTGGTAGAGGCTCCTCGTCGATATCCCCACCTTCACCATGAGGTCAGTTGTGTTCTGGAGGGCTGAGTACCTCACGTTTCCAGAGTCCTGGGGTTTACCACCTGCAAGACCTGTCGGGAGGTCTATCACATGAAGTTTATCTGCTAGGGACTGGATGAACCAGTTGAAGGCCATGGTGTTCCTCTGAAGATCCCTGTAACCGTATTCAGCCGCTATGAAAAGGCAGGGGTTCCCTCTCTGGAGTGCCCGGTAGGTGAACTCTGTTGCAAGTACTGTCTTACCAACCTTGGGGGGGCCTGTTAACAGCATCAGGTGCCCTGGCTCAAGTTCGCCGAGAACAGCGTCAAGACCCGCTATACCTGTGCTGTAGTTTTCGCTCATGTTATCCCTCGTGGACCACCCTAATGCCTGAATCGTCTATGGTGTAGGGGGCGCTGACCCTGCCTGTTCCCACCATCGCCTCAACTGTAAGTTCGGATCCATCGAGGTGTATGATGTTATCAACAACCGCCTTGAGCATGGTCTCCACCTTCAGATCAGCCGAACCCTCGGTGTAGGTCACCACAGCTGTTCCACCGGCTTCCTTGATCCTCATTATGTAGGCTGTAAGAACACGGACTATCAGCATCTCATCATTGAAGGCCATGAGGGTTGTGAGGGAGTCAAGGACCGACCTGAACATGCTGTAACGGTTCGTGATGTTCCTTATGGCAACCCCGAGCTTCACCATAATATCTGTGGGGTTGTGGACCGATGAGGAGAAGTATGTGCTGCCCTCATCAGCTGCAGGACCTGATATGCTGGATATGGCGTCTATCACATAGAGGAGTTCTTTCTCCATGTATGATTCAGGGTCCATGCCAAGCACAGCCATATTCCTTTTCAGGTCGGATAATCCGTAATCTGCAGATATGTAGAGGCACGGTTCATCCATCTCAGCCCCGCCGGCTGCAAACCCGTAGGCGAATATTGATTTACCTACCTTCGGTGGACCGTAAACCATGGTAACCGTGTTTTCAGGTATTGAAGCGCCCCCCATGAGTTCATCGAGGCCCCTTATCCCGGAAGGAATTCTGACAATCATTCAACCACCGTATAGAAGTCCTAGGAGAGTGTCGAGGGCCTCCATTACACCCCACCCCTCTGTCACCGAGGCGGGTACTATGGGGACGTCCTCTCCGAGTTTCATCTTCGCCCTTATCTCCTCAGGTGAAAGGGCTCCCGGAAGGTCCTGCTTGTTTGCAACAACGACCTTGGGTATGGCTTCGGCCCTTGTCTTCCTTATCATCTCCTTGGCCCTTGCGAAGCTCTCGGGTGCAGTTGAATCAATGAGTATGAATGCGCCCACAGCCTCCCTTGAGAGTACGTCAAGTATCATGTCAAATCTCTCCTGGCCCGGGGTCCCGAAGATATCCGCCATGAAGCCCTTATATTCAAGGTGGCCTATGTCCATTGCAATGGTTGTGGGGAATGCTGAGATGGCCTTCCTGTCCACCGAGACAGACTTCGTGGCTATTGCCCTGACGAAGCTTGATTTCCCGGAGTTGTAGGGACCTGTTACAAGTATCTTCGGTACATAGACCTTAACGCCTCCTGGCTGGACAACAAAGAAGAGTACCATGGTTGATGGGGGCTCTGACCAGGTTGAATTGGCCACCATGAAGCCCTGCCCGATGATGACCCTCTCCTCGATGGTCCTGAGATTCACGACACAGTCCATGCTCTCCCTGAGCTTATCAATGAGTTCATGTTCATAGTCCCACTCGGTGAAGAGGTAGACGAGGTTCACATCCAGTTCAGAGGCCTTCCTGTTCCAGGCTTCAACTATCTCAAGGGTGTCACCGTTGCCAAGGTAGTCTATAATGACTGAGAGATTGTTTATTATCCCAACACCGCCAGGTATATCATTTATGGCGTTAAGAACAACATCCTTTATCTCAGAGTAGTCATTAACGGTATAACGCTGATCTGATGGCATCCCGAGGAATGGTGAGCTACCATCTACAAAGAAAAGGTTCCCATTTTCAATATGTGACTCTATATCCCAGCCATAGGATCTGAATTCATATATTATACTCTCAGGTTCCTCAACATTTGTGAATATGAAACCGCTGGTCCCCTCATCCAGCCGGCCGTTTAGCATCTGGTAACCGAATGCCTCATAGTCAACACCCGGGGATGCTGAGAACATGATGGAGGCTCCCTCCTTCACCCCGCCGCCCAGAAGGTCGTCGAGCTTCGGAATGTATGTCTTATGCATGTTCACATCTCCCTGAGGATTTCATCCACCTGTGCTGCACGTGAATCCATCTCAAATAGCAGAAGCCCGAGCTGGGCCTCTGGTTCTGCCAGGGCCGTGAATATGGCCTTCTCCCCTGCAGGTTTGAGTATGATTATCCCCTTCTCGGTCCTCACGGTTATCTCAGAAACCGTTCCTGTATTCATCTGACCTGAAGCTGCCTCTGCAGCACCCATTATCGTTGAACAGAGGGCTGAGAATATCCTTGCATCAACATCCGGAGGTGTCCTTGCATTTATGAGAAGTCCCTCCTTTGAAACAATACCCGCAGCCCTTATCTGACCCACCTGCATAAAGGCAGATAGAACATCATCCAGCTTTTCCTTCTTTGTCTTGGTCATCAATACACCCCAGTAACCCTGTGACCGGTTATCATAAGCCGCAACCCCTGTGAGGAGTATTACAGATTAATTATGTTACTGGCCACTTATATCCCTTTAGATTTTGTCCTCTCAGTTACTGGTCACTTATATCCTATTCAGTTATCTCACTGCACCCAGATGGCCTCTGATGTTGTGAACACATAGTGATCTGAAAAGGCAGGGTTATGGTAGGTGTTTGTGAGGTTCTCTGTGCCGAAGGTCCTTGAGATGGATCTCCTGATGCAGAAGTTAACACGGTCGGAGATGGACTCCCTCAGGGATGGTTTCATGGGTGGACCCGATAGCCAGGCCCTTAGACGGAATTTTCTCCTCCCATAGGTGCTGCTGTAGCCATCTTCAATCAGTTCAACCCTCACAACCCTCACACTGGATGGTTCAAGGAGTTCCGGCTTCAGTGACTGGTACTCATCAAAGGTGACACCCGGGTACACAGCGATGGTGTCGGTGAAGGCTCCCTCAGATGCCCCGGTCCTTGCAGCTGAGTGTGCCTCCATCAGTTCAAGCTGTAACTGTATCTGTCCTGCGAATATCAGTGCCAGGAGCACTGAGAAGCCGGCCAGCATCATGTACTCTGCTGCAGCCTGACCCCTGCCGGACCCTGGATTATTAGATATGAAAGTATGCACCTGGCACCCTCCTCAGCTCGCTCCTGAGATCATGATAACCGTCCGGTTATTCCGGGGCGTGTTCCTGATGGAGTACCTCCCACCGGGTTCAAGGTAAACCAGGGTCCTGCCATAACCATCAGCAACAACCACCGGGTAAATGCTGGAGAAGGCCCTCTGGCCGTCTGCCCAGCCATAGACCCCGCTTGAGTTGACCAGCACCCTGTAGTCATCAGTGTGGTTGAGGCGCTCTGGTAGTTCCACCACCACCTCATGACCCGGTCCGCCTGCAGTGGCAAGGTTAACGGCCTCTGCCACATCGTCCAGGAGTATCCTCATCTCAAGGAGCCTCTCATCTGAGTAAACACCTTCAAGCCTTGCACCGGCAATCGATACCATCACTGATGCCAGCAGGAGTGTGAAGAAGAGCCAGGTTACTGTATCTGCTGTCACAACACCTTCTGAATCCATGGAAATTTATTAATAAATTTTATTATATAAATATTACTAACGCTGGTGTATTATAGGTTGATCTACATAGAGTGTAACATGTACTCCCTCGTGGTCTTCACTGGAGGCCCCCACAACTTCCATGAACTTGAGGAGTTCATTGAGGATGCAGGCGGTATCATAATACAGAGGGACACATTCAGTGTCCACCGCGGTCAGTATTTCCTGAGAAACGAGGTCAGGGTTCTCTGCATAATTCCCCGCTGCGATGAGGATGCCCTCACTGAAACAGCCCGCAGAATAAAGGGTGAGGTGGAGGGCCTTGATACCGACGATGAAACCAGAGACATGATTGAGTCCCTCATGGGGGTCTACGACCAGCTTGCAGGTGAAGCATCCTGGACATCTGAAGATGAAATTGGAGTGGATGGGGGACTTCTCCATGAGATGGTGGAGATGGAGCTTCTGGAGGTAAGAAGGAGGAACGGGGTGAACGAGTACCGTCTTTCAGAACAAAAATGAACTGACTAAAACAGGCTAACCAGGAATGTGAAGTGCCCCTCCATGAACCCTTATCCAGAGGATTCACCATACCTTTATAGTGGAGGACTTGAAATGACTGATGAAATAAAACAGCTCGTGATAGGTATAAGCAGGGAAGGAGAAATAATTGTAAGGAGCAACCGGGGCCGTATATACCCGGTTAAGGTGTCGGATGACCTTGATTTCAGCTGTGAGGACCTCTTCAGGAACCCTGATATGGAACTCTACGCCACCATCAACACCGAAACCCAGCCCTGGGAATGCGTATCCCTGGAATACGTTAAGCCATGATTCTAACCCCATCAATAATTTCTTTTTTATTTTGCACATTATATCCTGTTATTCTGATATCCAGATCCCTGATTAATCTCCTTACCTGATACCTGTCACCTGTGCCGCGGGATTGGTTATGCATAAACAGATAGACCCCCGGAACTGCGGCACACACCATTCAGGGTTCATAGGAAAAATTTAAATAAAAGTATGAACAACTCATGGATCCATGTACAGCATAGTAGTATCCTGTGGAGGTTATTACAGATTCAATGAGTTCAGGGAGTTCATTGAGGATACTGGTGGTCTTGTGATCCGCAGAGACAGTTTAACAATTAGAAGAGGAATATTTTTCCTCAGAAATGAGCTGAGAGCCCTCTGCGTAGTTCCTGAAGATGAAGTGGAGAACGTCGCCCGTGAGGCCTCAAGGATAGGGTGAAATTGAGATACCCGTGGTTGCGGCGGATGCAGGGGATAGAATACTATCCTGCTTCAGGATACACCATATGCTTGCAGGGAGTGACTGGAAATCCGCTTATGAAATAGAAAGCCTCACAGGAATCCCTGCTGACGGAATCCTCGATACGATGGTTGAAATGGAACTGCTCGAAAGAAGACATGAAGGAGAATATGAATACCGGATTCCAGTCACTGAAGACTGGGATAGGTTGAAAGGTGGGTGAACACATCAGCAATAAATACAACCTCCCACAGATAATGCTGTGGAGGATAAGATGAGAGGAGAAGTCTTCATAACAGCCGGAGTAATTCTGATAGTAGCGGGTATACTTTTAACCTTCATCGGGGGGGCCATAACAGCTGGCTCCCAGTCAAAGGATAAGGGTGAGGTGAAGGCCGCCGGCGTTGTCATGATAGGCCCCATACCCATAATCTTTGGAAGCGACAGGAACATGGCAATAACCGGCGTGGTCCTGGCACTGATCCTCATGGTCGTGGCCTATCTCCTCTTCTACAGGTAGAGGTATCATGATGAGGATCATAATGGTAACCGCAGGGAATTACGGTGCCCGGGTAGTCAACACCATGGCAGTTCACGGCCTCGCCCCGCAGATTGTGGCCGTCTTCGACTACACAGGGGAGGGCGGGGATTTCCTCGATGACCCATCATCCCTCCTACCGGCCAGGACCCCTGATGCAGATCTAACAGTTGCAGCTGGACTTGGGGGTGACCTGAACCTTGTTGCAGCTGAGATAGCAGCTGAATCAGGGTCAGGAGGTATCATAGTGGAATCACATGCCCCCGGCCAGCTACCTGATGGTCTGAGATCAGAGATAGACTCCCTGGTGGACTGTGCAATCTTCCCCACACCCTTCTGCTCCCTTGAACCCGTCGGGGACCCCCACATCGATACCTTCGCATCCAGGTTCGGTAAACCTGAAGTTGAAATGGAGGGAAATGACAGGGTGGTGTCGGTGAAGGTTAAAAGAAGCGCACCCTGCGGCTCCACCTTCTATGTTGCAGAGAACATAAGGGGTGTCCCGCTGGATGAGGTGGACGTGGCTGCAGGGGAGAAATTCCACAACTACCCCTGCCTGGCATCCATGGAGGTGGATCCACGCTTCGGGGATACGCATCTGCATGTGGCAGGTTACCTCACAAGGGAGGCCTTCAAGAGGGCCGCAGGGGTGCCGGGTGCCCATGCAGAGGTTGATCCTGAGGTCTGCAGGGGAGCTGAATGCGGATTCATATGCATGGATGTCTGCCCCCTCGTGAGGTTATCCATGGGGACGATAAGGAGGGGTGTGACCGCAGAGGTTGACCCATTCTCCTGCGGTGCCTGTGAGAAGTGCATGAGGGAATGTCCCTCAGGGGCCATAAAAATGATGGGCCCTGGAAAAAGATAATCAGGAGATGATAATCTGAGTGGAAAGGAAACTCCAGATAATAAAACAGGAAGTGTCATATTCATGGGGGCAGGGCCAGGCGACCCTGAACTCATAACACTGAAGGCTGTGCGCGCCCTCAGAAGGGCTGATGTTGTAATATACGCAGGTTCACTTGTAAACCGGGATATACTTGAATATGCGCCTGAAGATGCGGAGGTCCACAACAGTGCACACATGGACCTGGAGGAGATAACAGATATAATGGTGGAGGCCTGCAGGGCCGGTAAGACCGTTGCAAGGGTTCACACCGGTGACCCCTCAATCTACGGGGCCATAAAGGAACAGATAAGGGTTCTTGAGAAAAACAGCATACCCTACACCATCATACCAGGTGTGAGTTCTGTCTTTGCAGCTGCAGCCGCACTGAACACTGAGCTGACCCTCCCTGAGGTCTCCCAGACTGTCATAATCACAAGGCCCGCTGGAAGGACACCGGTACCTCCAGGTGAGGATCTTGAGGAGCTTGCAGTCCACGGGTCAACCATGTGCATCTTCCTGGGTGTTCATATGATAGGGGATGTTGCAGAAAAACTCATGACCCACTACCCGCCGGATACTCCCGTGGCCGTTGTTAAGAGGGCATCCTGGCCGGATGAGGAGGTTGTGAGGGGTACACTCTCTGATATAGCTGAAAGGGTGAGGGCTGCGGGTATAAGCAAGACAGCCATGATCATTGTAGGAAGGGTGCTTGAACCAGGAGACTTCAAAGCATCGAAGCTCTATGACGCCGGATTCAGCCATGAATACCGGCCCTGAAATCTCCCTTTAGATCAGAAGTTGAAGGCCTTATATGCTCAAAAAAGCTGAATAATCCTGACAGATCACATCAGAAGGTAACAAGCTTTATGTGTTTCATTTTACCGCAGGCAAGGAATCTCTCTGCAAGTTCCCTGACCCTTACGGATTCACCCTCAATTATGAAGAGCTCGAGGCAGTTCCCATCCTTGAGGTGGCTGTGGAGCTGGGTGCCTATTATATCCTCATAGTCGTGCTTTATTTTAGTGACCAGATCCTCCACCCTCCTCGGGTGGATGAGGAATAGCACAGCATTTATTTCACCATTAAATTCTCTCAGATTCCTTTTCTCATCTATAAGCATCCTTGCAGCTACCCTTATTACGTCTGACCTCCCTGAGAATCCCATCTCATCCCTCAGGGCGTCTATCTCCTCCAGGAGCTTTTCGCTGAGTGAAACACTGACAACCACCATGGAAGATCCTATCTTAATAAATGTTTATATATTTTATGTTAAAATTTATTAAATTTTATCGTCTATATTAACAATTATTATATGGTGGCGTGGACATAACTTAACAGGGTGGTTGGATGGAGAGGTGGAAGCCAGGTCTAATCGCAGTTATAACAATCGTCTCGGTGGCCGCCATGTACCTCATAACATCCACAACATCACCCTGGAGCAGTGGAGATAACATCACAGTCGCTGTGACCATAATGCCCCAGAAGGAATTCGTGGAGGCCATCGCCGGTGACCGTGCAGAGGTGGTTGTCCTCGTACCTGAGGGGGCCGACCCACACACCTATGAGCCAGAACCCGAAACCCTCAGGAAGGTTTCAGAGGCCAGGGCCTACTTCATAGTGGGATCAGGAATCGAGTTCGAAAACCACTACCTCAACAAGATAATGAGCATGAACCCCCGGATGAGGATAATAAACACCTCACGGGGTATAGAATTAATCCCAAACCAGGGAGAAGACCATCATGCAGCCGAAAGCCCCTATGACCCCCACGTATGGACATCCCCCAGGAACGCCATGATAATGGTTAACAACACCCTGAGGGGCCTGCAGGAAATCGACCCCCCTGGCAGCAGATACTACCAGAAAAACGCAGGCCTCTACACTGAAAAGCTCAGGGGCCTCGACTTCAGGATCAGGAAGGCCCTTGAAAAGAGGAGAGGAGAGAGCATCCTTGTTTACCATCCCGCATGGGGTTACTTCTGCAGGGACTACGGATTAAAACAGGTGGCGATTGAGAGAGAGGGGAAGGAACCGGGACCAGGAACACTCTCCATGATAATCCAGGAGGCCAGAAAAGGTGGTGTGAGGGTCATACTGGTATCACCCCAGTTCAGCAGAAAGAACGCCGAGCTGATTGCCAGTGAGATAGGCGCAGAGGTCGTTGTGGTGGATCCCCTCGGTGGAAACTACATGAAAAACATTGAGGCGATAGCAGAGGCCCTCAGGAGGGAATGAGATGTTCACATGGGGCAAAGGGCTTAACCGGAGGAGGTGAAGGTGTTCGCCATTGAAATGGAGGATCTGAGCTACTGTATCAATGGCAGGGAGATACTCAGGAACATAAACTTCAGGGTACCAGTGGGTGAACTACTTGCAGTTATCGGACCAAACGGTGGCGGTAAAACAACCCTCCTCAAACTCGTAACAGGACAGATCAAACCAAGCAGAGGGAGAGTCAGGGTTCTTGGAATGAAGCCAGAGGAGGCGAGGTCAAGGATTGGCTACCTCCCCCAGAGGAGCCACTTTGAAACCGACTTCCCCATCGACGTCCTCCAGACGGTTCTGATTGGAACCTACAGGAGATTCGAGGCACCCACAGATGATGACAGAAAAAAGGCCCTCAGGGCCCTTGAAATGGTCGGAATGCTGGAATACAGGGACCGGAAGATAGGCGAACTCTCAGGCGGGGAACTCCAGAGGGTATTCCTTGCAAGGGCCCTCGTAAGGGAACCGGACCTCCTGCTGCTTGATGAACCAACAGCAAGCGTAGACCCTGCATTCAGGGGTTCGTTCTACAGGATAATCGATGAGCTGAGGGGTGAAATGACCATAGTTATAGTGTCCCATGACATAGGAACCGTGGCCCGGCATGTGGACAGTGTTGCCTGCCTCAACCACCGGCTTTTCGTGCATGGAACCGTTGAGGAGGCCCTTAAATGCATTGATGATGCTTACGGATGTCCCGTGGAGTTACTTGCACATGGAATACCCCATAGAGTTCTTGAAGAACATCCAGATGAATAATCCCCGGCATCTGTGAGTACAATGAGAAGATGACAACATCAGCTGAATCACAGATACTGAATCCTTATGACGTGAACGATCCAATAAAGGAGTGATGGGCTTGCTGGAGTTGCTGCAGTACCAGTTCATGAGGAACGCTGCTGTCGCAGCCATACTTGTAAGTATAGCCTGCGGTACAGTTGGGAGCTACGTTGTAACAAAGAGGATAGTGTCAATAAGTGGCGGCATATCCCATGCAGCCTTTGGTGGCGTGGGCCTCGGCTACCTCCTCGGGGTGAACCCGGTCACATCCGCCATACCCTTCACGGTGGCTGCAGCCCTTACGATGGGTGCAGTGACACGGAGGACCCGTATAAGTGAGGACACTGCAATAGGGGTGCTCTGGTCCGCAGGGATGGCCCTGGGTATACTGTTCATAAACCTCAGCCCGGGCTATGCACCGGACCTCTTCAGCTACCTCTTCGGTAACATACTCATGGTAGACAACGGGGACCTCTGGACCATGCTGGTGCTTGACCTCATCATAATATCAAGTGCCCTCCTGTTCAACAGGGAGTTCGTTGCCATCTGTTTTGATGAGGAGTACGCCGAGGTTCTGGGTGTCCCTGTCGACGCCTTCTACCTGTACCTCCTTGTCCTTGTTGCCATAAGCGTTGTGGTTCTCATAAAGGCCGCCGGGATAATACTTGTGATGGCCCTCCTAACGATCCCTGCAGCACTTGCAAAGGATTTCAGTTCAGATATGGCTGATATAATGGTTAAGGCATCTGCTATAGGTATAATCACGGCCCTCGCAGGCCTCTGGATCTCATATATATTCAACGTATCTTCAGGTGCAGTTATAGTGCTGGTCCTCACAGCCCTCTTTGGTGCTGTTCAGTTAATAAAAAGACGTTTTTGATTACATGAACTGATCGGCCTTAAGGGGATGATCATCTAAGACCTCTTTTTTTCTTGATGTATTCAATCATCATACCCATTATGTAAGAAATAATTAAGACGTAGGCTATGATAAACAGAAAAGCAACTAAAATTTCTAACATTCAACCCTCTGATCGAATACTCAATAATTTCAATCCCATTTTGGTCTGATTTTAACTCGTAAGCGACCTATACATAAAAAAACTTCTTCTCATAGCATTTCAATCCCATTTTGGTCTGATTTTAACTTTGGGAAATCGGTGAGTGTGGAGCAGAGATAAAAGCATTTCAATCCCATTTTGGTCTGATTTTAACTGTATTTAGTGAATTAAATACTACACTAAATAATACATTTCAATCCCATTTTGGTCTGATTTTAACACTGTTGGGGCGATACAATCGTAGATTCTGGAATGGATTTCAATCCCATTTTGGTCTGATTTTAACTCAGGGCACGGATGAAGCAGGCCCTCTCCACCCTTGATTTCAATCCCATTTTGGTCTGATTTTAACAGCCTGTACATCTCGTTTCCTATCCGTATCATTTCTATTTCAATCCCATTTTGGTCTGATTTTAACTGTCTTGGTTCTGGTGTTTTTGCAGGTCAAAATCGATATTTCAATCCCATTTTGGTCTGATTTTAACCCGAATCCAGCGTGGAGTAATGAATATGGCTATATCAATTTCAATCCCATTTTGGTCTGATTTTAACTCATCCTGTTTATCCTTTATCTTTATTTTGCTAATTATTTCAATCCCATTTTGGTCTGATTTTAACACACACAAAAAAGGAAAAAGAAAGAAAAAGAAAAAGATTTCAATCCCATTTTGGTCTGATTTTAACAGTCCTCCTTGATACCATTATCATATTCAAGCTCCCATTTCAATCCCATTTTGGTCTGATTTTAACCTGCATGACACTCAAAAAGGACAGCAACAAACTCCGCATTTCAATCCCATTTTGGTCTGATTTTAACTGGTTGAATGTGATGGTGAGTATAGTGTAGAGACTGCATTTCAATCCCATTTTGGTCTGATTTTAACGTACTCAAAGAACACAACGTCACCGAGGCCATGTACATTTCAATCCCATTTTGGTCTGATTTTAACAGGCCTATTTTGAGTGGTGATTTGGTGTTTATTAATTATTTCAATCCCATTTTGGTCTGATTTTAACTCCTTCCCTCCCTTTCAGGAGTTCCTCAAATAGTTGGATTTCAATCCCATTTTGGTCTGATTTTAACTCACTATCTTCACATAGCAGGGTGTGGTGACTTTTGATTTCAATCCCATTTTGGTCTGATTTTAACCTCTAACTTTGTCTCAAAACTTATTGGAGGAATCACATTTCAATCCCATTTTGGTCTGATTTTAACTCATATTCCTGCAGAAACATGAGAACCCCACCCTCGTATTTCAATCCCATTTTGGTCTGATTTTAACCCATGACCCAGGAGTCTGTCCTGAGAACAGCGCTGGATTTCAATCCCATTTTGGTCTGATTTTAACCTGGGGTCCAGGTCGTCCTCGTCGCAGGGTCCTGTATTTCAATCCCATTTTGGTCTGATTTTAACTTTTCTAGGGCGGGTTTGACTTTTATTGAGTACCCGATTTCAATCCCATTTTGGTCTGATTTTAACGCCTCACAGAAGAAGAGGCGGATGAAATAAGCGAGGATTTCAATCCCATTTTGGTCTGATTTTAACTGATTATGAGATTGATTTTTTGAAGTCTTTGTGTGTATTTCAATCCCATTTTGGTCTGATTTTAACACGTATATACTTCCTGAACCCATCAATTTTAATACAATTTCAATCCCATTTTGGTCTGATTTTAACCCACCGCCACACTGTTGATCTTCACATTATCGATTTCAATCCCATTTTGGTCTGATTTTAACAAGCCTCACCCGTAAGATCACTCTTCAGGAACCCCATTTCAATCCCATTTTGGTCTGATTTTAACTGTCGTAGTGATTTTTCGTGTCATGTGTTCTATTAATTTCAATCCCATTTTGGTCTGATTTTAACCAGGTAGAGGTAGTAGGGTTTGTCTGGTGGTTCTTTGATTTCAATCCCATTTTGGTCTGATTTTAACTTCCTTGTTCTTTGCCGGGGCTGGGTTCTTGTTTTGATTTCAATCCCATTTTGGTCTGATTTTAACCATCATAAGGGACTTGCAGGAGCGTATCAGCAGTTACATTTCAATCCCATTTTGGTCTGATTTTAACATGGCGGATTTTTTCTTTATTTGGCCTCTATCGCTCTGAAATTTCTCCTTTCAGACATATAAATTTGTCGATCCCTGATAATGCACTCCATTTATATGGATAGACGACTTAACAGAAGGCCTTAAAATAAGTAAATAAGATATTTAAACTATTTAAATTAATTTAAAAAGAATTTTAGCAGGATAAACGATTGTTAAGTTGATATTAAAACCTCTAATCCTTAAAGAAGCTTAAAATAACATTAGGTTATTATAATAAGAGGTTGAAAAATGGCTCATAAACGACTCTGCCAGAGGGCTTCAATTGAGCCTATAAATTATTTAATGAACTTAAATTGAATTTTAAGATTTTTTAGTGTGATAGGATATTAAAAATTCGTCTATATACGTTTTATATTGTTTATTAGTAAACTGGTCATGTTATTCAACAGGATAAACTGTTAGATTCGTTTTTTGAGCGAACCTGATGAATTTAAATTGAAGGTCCATGGATGAGTCCCCCCAATCAGTAATACTATGGAAAGGCCTCACTACTTCATAACCATCTACAAATTATGCCATTTCCCATAGACTTGAAGCGGCAAGTACTGAATAAGGAAACCAGAGAACACCCCTCTCCTTAATTCATGAAAAAGAACATGATTTCAGACAAGCCAATAAATACATTAAAGATGGTGCAGAACACTAGAACATGAAGTGCGGATCTGACCTCAGGGATACACTTAAATCGGCGATCGGTGATTACCTCAGCATAACCCTCATAACCGGTAAAACATATTATGGTGAGGTTAAAAGGGTGGAAACAGATTACATTAGCCTTGAATTAAAATTAAGGGGTGGTAAAACCACCACCACTGTCATAATACCACTTGCACATATTGTGACCATAACCCTCTGATCACCTTAAAAACAGTGAAAAATGGATATGATAGTAGCCACTGCCTTCCCAGCACAGCCTTAAAAACAGTAAAGGTCACCTGAGAATCTTAAGACCCTCAGAGGTACCTGCTATAACCATATCTGCAATTCCAGCGAATATGCCATTCTCAACAACACCCGGTATGTTGTTCAGCCGGGACTCCATGGCTCCGGGATCATCAATAACACCAAAGGCCGCGTCAAGGACAAAGTTACCATTATCAGTAACAACAGGACCGTCCTTGCCCTCAGAGGACCTTATATCCACTGAAGCCCCCATTGACTCGAGTTTGAGCTTCACAGGTCTGCAGGCTGCAGGTATGACCTCAACAGGTAGTGGAAAGGCACCCAGTCTTTCAACAAGCTTTGATTCGTCCACAATAACTATGAAACTCCCGGCAGATGAGTCAACTATCTTCTCAAGGGTGTGGGCAGCCCCACCACCCTTTATAAGGTTGAGGTCCGGGTCAACCTCATCTGCACCGTCAACAGCCACATCAACATCATGCTCAGCAAGGCTTGTAACCTTTATTCCTGACTCCGCTGCAAGGAACATTGACTGGTAGGATGTAGGTACACCCATAACCTCCAGTCCCTCCTCCCTGACACGTCTTCCAAGCTCCTCTATGAAGTAATGGGTTGTTGAACCTGTTCCAAGACCTACAACATCCCCATCACCTATTTCGTCAACCGCCCTCAAAGCAGCCATCTTCTTGAGATTCATAAATACCTCCATCTCATTTTTTATCCAGAGGTCTTAAAAGGACCTTTCTCAGTTCATTCCCTGCAGGGCACTGTTTTCCAGGTTTTCCCAGATTTTTTACAATCCTGCACCTGTCACCCTCCCTGACCCCCTCCGGGAAGCAGAGGTCCCTCATACTGCACTCAACCTCACAGTCAGGGAACTCAAAGGAGATCACTGAACCCTCAAAGGCCCTCTTGGAATCTATGAGGGCCTCTATATTGGCCTTCTCAACATCAACTACGCGTACCCTCTCACCGAGGTGTATGGGGCACCTCTGGTACCTGTCCTTAACCTCATTGATGTGGTAGACTCTCCCCTCCTCAAGGGGTGCTATACATGTCGGCTGGAACCTGCAGTCTCTGCACTCCTCAGCCGGTCCGCAGAAGAGGAACGTTGACCCCTTCCTGGCAAGTTTTTCACCGATAAGAGTTATCAATCATATCACTTCCGTTATCTTTGCAAGCCTTTCGGCGGCTTCACGGGTTAAACCCCTGTCTCCAAGGATGGTGTAGCGTTCCCTCCGGATGGTGTGGGCCATCGTGAGGGCCTCAATGATGTACTCAGGATCTATACCAAGATCAGCTGCAGTCGTGGGGGCGTTTATACGGGCAAGGGCGTCCCTTATGAACTGCCAGTCCCCACCATGGAGGTGCATCATCATTATGGTTCCCACACCGCACTGTTCACCGTGAAGGGCCGGTTCGGGTGCTATCATGTCAAGGGCGTGGCTGAACTTGTGCTCAGAGCCACTGGCGGGTCGGCTGCTCCCGGCTATACTTATGGCTATGCCGCTGCTTATGAGGGATTTGACTGCCAGCCTGGCGCTCTCCTCAAGGCCCTCCTTTATTGCGTCGGCAGACTTTATTATCATCTTGGCTGTCATCAGGGAAAGTGCCGCTGCAGATTCACTGTACCTCTCATTGAGGAGCCTGTGGGCAAGTTTCCAGTCCATTATGGCTGTGTAATTCGATATTATGTCGGCGCATCCAGAGGCCAGAAGCCTGAATGGTGCCCTGCTTATTATCTCGGTATCAGCTATTACACCTATTGGTGATGAAGCCTCAAGGGATGCTGTACCCTCGCCATTCCTTATGGATGCCCGTGGAGATGCTATGCCATCATGGGATGCTGCAGTCGGGACACTTATGAAATGGAGGCCCTCAAGGGTGGCGGACATCTTCGCAACATCTATGACCTTACCTCCCCCAACCCCAAGGACAACCGAAACGCCGTCAAGGCCATCCTGCACATTCCTCACAGATGCCATGGTGGCATCATCGACGGTTACCTGGTCAACCTCAAATCCCTCGGCCTGGAGGCTCTCAATGGCAGCCTCCCCTGCAATCTGAAGGGTTCTTGGTCCGGTTACAACCATGGCCCTGCCCTCAAATCTCAGGTCCCTGCATATCCTCCCTGTGTCCTCGATAACACCTGGCCCTGTGTATATCTCCCTTGGTAGCTGAATTTTCCTTGGATCCATGTTAACCCTCTAATGGAGTATATTTTAAGTAGGAGTAATAAAATAATTTTTGATTAGTGTTTATCTCCAGGGAAAAATATATTTTTGCAGAAACCTATCAAAAAAGACCCTAACCGTTATCATGGTGAAAAAATGACAGAGTTCAGTGAATGGTTCCATAACATTTTAGAGGAAGCCGAAATTATCGATCAGAGGTACCCCGTTAAGGGCATGCACGTCTGGATGCCCCACGGATTCATGATAAGGAAGAATACCCTGAAAATCCTCAGGAGTATACTTGACAGGGACCATGAAGAGGTACTGTTCCCGCTTCTCGTACCGGAGGATGAACTGGCAAAGGAGGCCATACACGTAAAGGGATTCGAGGACGAGGTCTACTGGGTGACCCACGGTGGCCTCAGCCAGCTCCAGAGAAAACTTGCCCTGAGGCCCACAAGTGAAACCGTAATGTACCCCATGTTCGCCCTCTGGGTCAGGTCACACACGGACCTCCCCATGAGGTTCTACCAGGTGGTCAACACCTTCAGGTATGAAACAAAACACACGAGGCCCCTGATAAGGGTCCGTGAGATAACAACCTTCAAGGAGGCCCATACCATACATGCGACCGCCTCTGAAGCAGAGGAGCAGGTTGAAAGGGCCGTGGAGATCTATAAAGAATTCTTTGACTCCCTCGGGATCCCCTACCTGATAACCAGGAGGCCGCCATGGGACAAATTCCCGGGGTCAGAGTACACTGTTGCCTTCGACACCCTCATGCCCGATGGTAAGACCCTCCAGATAGGAACCGTCCACAACCTCGGCCAGACCTTCGCGAGGACCTTCGAGATAAAATTTGAAACCCCTGAGGGGGACCATGAATACGTCCACCAGACATGCTACGGACTATCCGACAGGGTCATAGCCTCGGTGATAGCCATCCACGGTGACGAATCCGGGCTCTGCCTCCCCCCTGAGGTGGCAGCCCACCAGGTGGTGATAGTGCCCATAATATTCAAGAAGGCCGCGGAGGAGGTTATGGAGGCCTGCAGGGATCTCAGATCCAGGCTTGAGGCGGCCGGCTTCAGGGTGCACCTTGATGACCGTGACATCAGGGCCGGCAGGAAGTACTATGAGTGGGAGATGCGCGGAGTACCTCTGAGGGTCGAGATCGGGCCAAGGGACCTTGAAAATGGCGCGGCCGTGATATCACGGAGGGATACAGGTGAGAAGGTAACCGTCGACCTCCAGGGCATTGAGGAAACCCTCAGGGAACTCATGGACGACATCCTGGAAAACCTCAGAACAGGGGCATGGGAGAGGATGGAATCAGAGATACGGGAGGCTGAGACCCTCGAGGAGGCCTCAAGGATAATAGATGAAAAGAGGGGCATCATATCATTCATGTGGTGCGGTGAAGAGGAATGCGGTATGGACGTTGAGGAGAAGGTCCGCGTGGACATCCTGGGAATACAGGAGGGAGGAAGCGGGACCTGCATAAACTGTGGCCGCGAGGCCCCCTACAGGGCTTACCTTGCCAGAACATATTAGATGATGAATAAAATAATTCCGGGTCACGGTACATCATATGAGATGGGAGATTGAATGAAAGGAAGAATAATCCTGGTCATCGGAACAATATTCCTGTTCGCATTCCTCAGCGGGCTTCTCGGGTACGTCACCATGGGCGGTCCTGACCTTGAAACAGCCTACCATGAGGGCAACGTGGAGATCACACAGAAGAGCAGCGCCGGTGAGGTACCCCACACCATTGAGGTTAAGAACTCCGGTCAGAGACCGGTACGGGTTAAAACAGGGACCATCCTCAGATCTGAAACATCAGGAGACCTGGTGACAGCAGAAGACGCTGAGGTGGCACCGGAGTCATCTGCAGAGGTCCTCGCATACTCCCTGGAACCCGAGAGGAGGACCATGAAAGGTTCTGACCTTGAACCGGCAGGGACGGTACCTTCACTCATGCAGGATGTGATCTCATCATCAAACCCTGAAAACCCCCAGGAGGCCTTCAGAACACAGCTAATGATCTGGGTCCTTGCAAGGGGAGACGACCTCAACATATACCGGGGAGAGGTCTACGCCACGGTGAAGTGGAGGGATATGAGGTTCTACCAGCTCAGGGACAACATAACAGCTGTTAAATCTGAAATTGCATCAGAATATGGCCTCACAGAGGACCAGTTAAATGAGGTGAACATCAACAGTTCACTTCTTAACAGGAGCCAGAGCCCATTCAAGATTTTCTCCATGCTCGAGGGCCTTAAAAACAGGTTTGGAGCGATACCATGAAGACATGCGCCATAATACCTGTCTCACGATTCACACATGCAAAGACCAGGCTCTCACCCACCCTTTCACCATCAGAGAGGGAGGGACTGCTGAAGGCCATGCTCATGGATGTATCGGGGGCCCTCGCCAGACACGTGGACAGGGTCCTGGTTATAAGTGCAGATGAGGATGTCCTGGAATACGCCTACAGCCTTGGACTTAAAATACTTGAGGAGGAGGGTGAGAGGGACCTCAACGGTGCCCTTGAACAGGCGATGGACTTCTGCGCCCCGGAATTTGACAGGGTGATCATAACCCCCTCAGACATACCACTGATAGGGAAAGCAGATGTCAGCAGCCTCCTGGACCATGCATCCCGTTCAGATGTTGTTATAGCGCCGGCGAAGGGTGGCGGGACAAACACCCTCATATTAAGGCCCTCTGCAATGAGTCTCAGGTTCGGTGACTGCAGCTTCTTTGAACACATACGTGAGGCCAGGGAGCGGGGACTCAGCGTGTCGGTGTATGACTCATTCTACCTATCCCTCGATGTAAACACTGCGGAGGACCTCGGTGAGATAATACTCCACGGTGAGGGGACCCACGCAAGGGAGTACCTCAGAAAACTCCGCTTCACAGTTAAACCCTCCCGGGGTTCGGACAGGCTGGAGGTTTCAAGGTCACCTTGAAGGATGTGAAATCATGCTGGCGCTCTCAATCGCAGGCTTCGACCCATCAGGAGGGGCAGGTATACTTGCAGATATAAAGACCTTCTCTGCCCTGGGGGTGTACGGTGCAGGCGTCATAACCGCCCTGACAGCCCAGAACGTGGGGAGGGTCTCCGGCATAATGCCGGTACCCCCCGGATTTGTGGAGGAACAGCTCGACCTGGTGATGGAGGACCTTCCAGTTGTGCATGCAAAGACAGGAATGCTCTACAGTGCAGAGATAGTCGAGGCCGTTGCAGAGAAGGTGCGTGAGTACGGTCTGAGGGTGATTGTTGACCCGGTCATGGTGGCTGCATCCGGGGGTGAACTCTCAGAGGGGAACCTTGTGAGGGCACTGAGGAGGCACCTCCTCCCTGAGGCCCTTATCGTGACACCCAATGTCGCTGAGGCAGAGAGGCTCTCAGATGTCCCCATAGGGACCGTGGATGATGCAATCAGGGCTGCCAGGGTCATAGGTGAACTCTGCGATGTCATAATCACGGGGGGTCACCTTGGCGGGAGGAGTGTGATCCAGATCGACGGTGATGTGGAGGTTCTTGAGGGGGAACTTCTTGATAGCCGGAACACCCATGGAAGTGGCTGCTCCTTCTCAGCTGCAACGGCAGCCTACCTTGAGAGGGGACTTGACCTGGGGGAGGCCCTGAGGATGGCCGACAGCTTTGTGAGGGAGGCCATAAGGCACGGGCACCACGGTACCCTCAATCAGTTCTGGATGCACAGCAGGTACCCTGAGTAATCCATTACTGAAAAAAATTCTGATTTTATTCCGGCCTTACCGGATCATATCCTGATGAGTTTTTTGTAGCTGTAAAATGTTTGAATCTGATTCATTGCGTACAGCTTAACCCGTATGGTCTGCAGAATTGATAGTTTGATAAAGGTTCACTGGGATCTGGAAAGCTTAAACAAAAAGTTCAGTCAGTGGAATAAAAAAATTATGTCTAAAGGAGTTCATCCCGGAGGTCAATCGTATCCTCAAGTGATGGCCCCGTGGATATTATGGTAACCGGGACCCCTGTTGCGGATTCTATATCCTCAATGAAACGTTTAACCTCAGCGGAAAGGTCCGAGTACTCCCTGACACGTTCACATTCAGGGTAAAGCCTGTCGACACAGGTTACAGCGATCTGCGTGGCTCCATTGATCATGCATGATTCACGGGCCATCTCCATGTCAAAGAGGCCTATCCTCCTCCTTCTACCTGTGACGGTACCGTACTCCTCAAGGCCCATCTCCTCAGCCTCCTCCTGGCTGATCTCGGTTGGGAATGGGCCCTCACCCACCCTTGTGATGTAGGATTTGAAGACGGCTATGACCTCATCAACCCTTGTGGGTCCTATGCCGACATCTGCAGCCGCGGTGCTTGCAGTTGTGTCCTTACTCGTAACGTAGGGGTAGGTCCCGTAGTAGAGGGAGAGGCCGAAGCCCTGTGAGCCCTCAACAAATACGTCCTCGCCCTCATCGAGTGCCTCATTGACCTCAAGGGGGACGTCCGTCAGGAAGTCCCCAAGTTCCTCCACTTCACGGGCGAGCTTCGCAGTCCGCATCACGCGCTCAGCATTGGCCGGGCCGCACCCGGTGCCTGTGCTCCCTATCTTCTTTGAGAGGTAACTGGAGGACTGGTCCTGCTCCTTGTGCTTCCTCTCTATTATGGCGCACCTGTAGTCAACCCCTGTCCTCTCAGCGACACTGTACTTTGAGAGGTACTCCATCTCATGGAGGAAGACCTCCGGGTCGACCAGGACCCCCGCCCCTATCAGGAGCCTTGCATCCTCATGGAAGAAACCTGATGGGGTTAACCTGAGCCCGTACTTATCTCCCCTGAACTCAACGGAATGGCCCGCATTTGGTCCCACACCGGCCCTTGCGATTATTGATGGTTTGTCATTGTAACAGAGATATGTGATACATTTGCCTTTACCTTCGTCACCCCATCCTCCTCCAACTAAAACGGTGCATGTCATGGTGATTCTCCCTAAAATTTCTGCCTCTCATATATTAAGGGGTATCCAATAAAAGTTTTTCCCACCTCAGCATTAACCTCCAGTTTTCAGGGGGTCTCCCACCTCAGGATGAACGCCCTTTTCCAGCAGGATGTAGCTGGATTCCATCCCGGGTTCTGTGATGAAATGGGTCATGTCTTCTTCCTTATTATACGCTCAAATAGCATGGGAGTCAGTTTCCTCTGGAGGGCTATCAGCACATGCTGCTGCAGTGCCTCCTCCATGGTCTGGACGGTTATCCTGTCCTCACCCTTCCTTATTCTCACTGCCTGGGCTATCTGGGCAAGGTCCCTTGCATGGGCGAAGGTTGGCTGCATACCCTCTCCCCCCTCACCTATGGGTCTGTATACCTGTGCAAACCTTTCAAGTACCTCAGGGTCGTAGTCCTCACCCATTGATTCCAGGTTGCGCCTGAAAACCTCAACGATCTCATCCACTGTTGGCTTTTCAAGCAGCACATGGAGGGGCGCCCTCCTCAGGTGGGCCTCATCCATTATGGTTATGTCAAGGTTGGTTGAGAATGCGGGTATGAAGTGGGTGTGGACGACGATGGGTGACCCCTTAACGTAGATCATGTCCTTCTTGTTCTCAAGGGGGACTATCAGGCGGTTGAGGAGGGCGTTATGGTCCTCCTTCTGTCTCCCAAGGTCGTCGATGAGGAGCACTCCTCCGTTGGCCTTTATTATTGGTGATGTTTCGTAGACTCCCTTGTTGGGGTCGTATCTACTCTCAAGTTTATCGCTGGTGAGTTCAGAACCTGTGAATACGAATGGTGCGTATATCTTAACCCATCGTGGGTCCTCTGGCTGTTCAGGGCACATCCTGTGGAAGTCGGGGTCATAGAACTGTATGACCTGCTCACTGAACTCAACATATCTGGGTATTACCACCGGTGGCAGGAGATCCGACATCCTGCTTGTTATGAAGGTCTTACCTGTACCCGGGGGTCCATAGATGAAGAGCCCCTTGCCTCCTATGGCACCCTCTATGAGGGTCCTCTTTGCACTCTCATTGCCGACCACATCCCTGAAGGCCTTATTTATAACCTCCTGGGGGATCTTTATGGGGAACCTGCCTTCAAGCTGTCGTCCCATGATCTCAAAGTAGGAGTCATAACTCACCGGAGCCATGCCGATGTATGGGTTCTCCCTCATGAGTTTTTCGGCCTGTTTCTGGCCCTGTTTCTTGATTGTGTAGGTTACGCTGGGGAAGAGGAAGCCTCCACCTGTTGGGGCGCAGAGTTCATCCTTTTCCATCTCCTTGAGGCAGGCCTCCAGTATGTCGACATGGAGCCCTGTTATCTCATGGATCCTGTTGACCTGTATGCTCCCATAGGTTGCTATGATCTTCAGAAGCAGATTTTTTATGAAGTTTGCTGATAGGTCTATCTCATCAAGTGTCTTTGGCTGTTTGAGCAGCTCAAAGAGTTCCTGCATCTTCTCGTCATGGTAGTAATCCATTCAACCACTCCTTCACATAGAAATCTGTCTCTTGGATAATATAATAGGTTGGATAACTTAAGTTTTGGTCCCCGATGGTCAGGGGGTGCCGGCGGAGGTGACTGCTGAAAATTAACTGCGTTAAACTTCCATATTACGAAGGTATCAGCTGCAAAGGTTCCCCGGAGGAGTGCTGTGGACCATGCAGTACCGCGCTACCCACCACGAAAAGATATTTTAGGGACTTTTAATATAAATAAGTGTGCCAGGTGGTCCAGATGCCCAAAAGAAAGATGAGAACCCGCATGGACCCTGAAAGGCCCGATACTATCAGAGGAAAAGAGCAAAATGTCAAAACCTCAGACCATATACCATCCACAGGTAGAGAGGGTCTCAGCGCCCCTGAGTTCATCCTGATCCTCCTTTTCTCTCCACTTGCCGGTATAATAGGGTTCCTCATCTGGCACGGTGAAAAACCACGGAAGGCAAAACAATCCATCACCATAGCTGCCGTCATGTTCCTGTTCTACATGATAATCTTCCTGTTCTGAACAGGACACCAGAGACACCAGCACCACTCTACATGATAATCTTTCCATTCTACTGGCCCTCTAAAGAAACTCCTTCCATCTCAAGAAGCCTCTTTTTGAGTTTAACACCTCCCTGATAACCTCCGGCATTCCCATCGCTTCTTATGACACGGTGACATGGTATTACAAGCGGGAATGGGTTTCTTGAAAGTGCACCGGCAGCGCTGCGTGGACTCCCACCTGCCCTTGCTGCGACCTCAGAGTAGGTGAGGGTCGAGCCCCTGGGAATTGAGGAGACCACATCAAGGACCCTCCGCTGATATTCTGTGCAGCCCCCAAAATCAAGGACTGATAAATCAAAGTCAACTTCACATCCATCCAGGAACATTCTAATTGAATCCAGGAGTTTCTTAATGGCCATGGGAGGAGAAGAGTCATTTGAATACTTCTTAACCCCCTCAAGAAGGATTATGGCAGTTACACCATCATCGCCCCATACAACACCGATATCTATCAGAGGATGCATCAAGGTGTACATACACTTAAATGTTTCAGCTTCATGAATATTAATCAAGGTGTACATACACTCAAATTGTTTCATGAATTATTAAATGGGGAGTCACGATGGATAGGAACCTCAAGATATTCATAACGGTGATGTTAATTCTTTCAGTCATATCCCAGTTCCTGCCCTTTAAAAGGGATGCTGTCTCACTTATAAACGTCATAACAAACCTTGCAGCCTTCATGGGACTTTCATATGCCTGCATATACTCCAGGAAGGTTTACCCGCACCTTTACCTCACGTTGCTCCTTCTATCCGCTGCCCAGTTCTTTTCATTCCTCGGAGACTTCACCTGGTTCATACTTGAGAGTATACTGTCCCTGAATCCCTTCCCATCAGTTGCAGACCTGTTCTACCTCCTCTATTACCCCATCTTCGCAGCCGGCATATTCACAATACCCATCAAAAGATACTCTGACCTTAGATCAATCATAGACCTGCTGATAATCCTCGTGGCCTCTGCATCTGCCGCCTGGGTCTTCCTCCTTGAGCCCACAGTTTTTGCAGGAGGAGATTTCACAGAGGTCCTGGTATCAACACTGTATGTCCTGGGCGATCTCCTCATAGTCTTCATGATAATGGACCTCATAATAAACAAGCTGGGGCACCTCAGATCAAGGACCCTCCACGTGTTCCTTGCAAGCATAATCATCCTCCTTGCAGCAGATATATCCTTCACATACCAGAACCTTACAGGAATTTATGCTGGAGGAACACCCCAGGACCTCCTCTGGGCATTCAGTTACATTCTCCTCCTCATTGCAGTGAATGAATTCTTTAAGGAGGACTGGTCAAAGCCCTTATATGTTGAAAAAAAGGTCACAGCTGTCACATACACCCCCTATATCTTTATAATACTGTTCTATCTCTTAACGGCCTACAGCGTGATTAAGGGTGGTGCTGAAAAATCCACCGTGCTCTTAGTGTCCCTTGGATTCATAATAGTCCTCTTCATTCTGAGGCAGCACCTTTCCATGAAGGAAAACATGGCCCTCCTCAATGATGTTGAGAATGAAAGGAGGAGGGCTGAAAATTACCTGGAGGTGGCGGGGTCCCTCATAATGGTCCTCGATGAGAAAACCCGTGTGAAGCTCATAAACAGGAGGGGCCTTGAAATCCTTGAGTGTGACGCAGGGGAAGTCGCAGGGAAAAACTGGTTCATGACCTTCGTACCCCCTGAAGACAGGGGGTGGCGGGAAAAGCTATACACCGAAAAGATCAGCTCCGGGAGTAAGGGTTATCATCTGACCGGTGAGATACTCACATGTAAGGGCGACAGGAAAACCGTCACATGGCACGTTGTATTCCTCAGGGAGGATGGTGAATTCAGGGGCAGCATAATCTCAGGGGATGACATCACAGAACTCCAGAGAGCCACAAGGGCCCTCGAGATGAGTGAGATGAGGTACAGGGAGATATTTGAACTCGCCCCTAGCCCGATAATATCGGTTGGTGATGACCTGATCATAAGGGACTGTAACAGGAGGGCTGAATCCGTTCTGGGCTACCAGAGAGGGGAGCTGATTGGAAGGAACCTGATGGACCTCATACACCCCGAGGATGCAGGAGAGGACTTTGAAGGGGAAAGAAGGCTCCTGAGATCAAATGGAGATGTCATATACGCCGATATAGGGGTCGCCCGGGTTGGGGATGAACGTATAATCATAATCGAGGACCAGACAGAGATACGCAGGTCCCTCCAGGAGAAGGAACTCCTCCTGAGGGAGATACACCACCGGGTCAAGAACAACCTCCAGATAATATCAAGCCTGCTGAGCATACAGGAGCGTCAGCTGGAGTCAGAGGAACTTTCAGATGTCCTGAGAGAGAGCCGTGAGCGTATAAGGTCCATAGCCCTTGTCCATGAGCACCTCTACAGATCAACAAACCTCAGAACAATAAGGATCAGGAATTACCTCAACAACATCCTCTCAAAGCTGAGCCAGGGACAGACCCATGGGAAGGATGTGAGGATCAGCTCCAGCATAGAGGACCTTGAATTCAACCTTGAGACCAGTCTCCCCATTGGTCTCATGGTCAACGAACTTGTGAGTAACTCCCTCAAGCACTCAGGGGCAGATAACATAACCGTTGAGCTCAGATCCCTCAACGGGACCCTTGAACTTACCGTGAAGGATGATGGGATAGGCCTTGAATCACCGGAGGTCCTGGAGAAATCCGGAAGCATGGGCTGGTACCTTATACGGGCCCTGACAGACCAGCTTGATGGTGAACTGAAAATAGAAACAGAGGATGGTCTATCTGTAAGTTTAAGGTTCAGGGAACTTGGATACAGAGAAAGGTACTGAGGGGATGGTTATGGAGTTCCGGATAACAGAGCGAGTACCGACTGCATCGCCTGGAATGTCCAGCCAGGATGCCCTCGAGATGATAAGAAGGAAGATGGGCGAATATGACACCATAGACTACGTTTACATCCTTGACAGTGATACTCTGGCCGGTGTCGTATCAATCCGTGAGATCCTATCCCACGATGAAATCCTCGGGGACTTCATGCACCGCGACATAATATGCTTCACCCCCGAAGATGACCCATTTGATATACCCTACCTGGCACTTTCACATGGAATTAAGGCCATTCCGGTTGTTGACAGTGGGGGCAGATTCCGGGGTGTTGTGCCCTATGATGAAATCATAAGGATACTGAAGGTTGAGGCTGACAGGAACATGCTGCACTTTGGTGGTGTCTTCCACCGCGTGGTTGATGAGAAGAGGAGCCCCGGGTCCATGGTGAAGTCAAGGGTTCCCTGGCTCATCATAGGAGTGGTGGGTGGTACCGTTACCGCCTCAATGATAGGCAGATTTGAGGACCTGCTCTCAGGGTTCATAGCCCTGGCATCATTCATACCCGTGATGGTCTACATGAGCGACGCCGTGGGGACCCAGTCAGAGGCCCTCATAATAAGGGAGATAGCCGTTGATCCATCAATGAATCACCTCAAGTACATAAAGGGAGAGTTCCTGGTCGCAGCTGCAATAGGCGCCCTATCCTCTGCCTTCGCCGGGCTGATGGCAGGGGTCACCCGCATGAACCCTTTACTTGGACTGATAGTCTTCGTATCCATGTTCTTCAGTATAATAGCAGCGGTTTTAATATCCACGGTCTCACCCCTCCTATTCAGGAGGATGGGCTATGACCCTGCGGTTGCAACCGGACCCCTGGCAACCATACTCAGTGACTTCACAACCACACTGATATACCTTAGTGTCGCCTCATCACTCCTTTGAAGACCTATGATTTCAGATTTAATGTAAGGAGACAGACACATGGATCCTGAAGAGAAAATTGAGGAACTTGAGAACCAGATAGCTGAAAGGGACAGGAAGATCAGGGAACTTGAACTGAAGCTCGCCGATTGCATGGGACGGGTCGATGAGATCAGATCCGAAAAATCCGGGCTGCAGGAGGAGGTTAACAGACTGCAGGTTATGAGACTTGACCTCAAGCTAAGGGACTTCCAGGAACTGGAGGATGAGAATAACCGCCTGAAGCACCGCATAGAGATAACCAAGGACCTCCTCGATGAGGCAAGGGAGAGGCTCGAGATACTTGAAGACGTGGTGGAGGGGTTCCTGAACCAGAGCCTGCCTGAAAGGATAACAGGAAAGAAACCCGATGCCCTCATACACTACAGAGAAAGGTTCAGGGATGGCAGGTTCAACAATTTATAACATTTTCAACCGATCTCTTTAATTGTTTCTTATTTTCATGCTTCCATCGAAAAATGTATATCTATCGATGACATACTTATTACATAATATGTTAGGAGTGATTCCATGGAACCATATGGTAAGGGGGACGGCCGTGTCAGGTGGGTGACGCCTGAATGGCTGATGGAGAATATGGAGGATGTTGCCATAATAGACTGTCAGCCAAACATCCACGACTACATACTTGAACACATACCCGGAGCAGTTTACCTCAACGAGGGCCTCTTCAGGGAGCCCCGTGGGAAGGCACCGGCGATGTACATCCCTGAGGGAGCAGTCGAGCTGATATTCCAGCAGGCAGGGATCGAAAACAGGCCCACCGTTGTATACACAGGTACCGGCGGAGTCAAGGGCTGGGGTGATGGTCTCGAGCAGACCATGGTGGCCTACAGCCTTGCAAGGTTTGGCCATGAAAACATTCTGGTACTCAATGGCGGACTCGCAGAGTGGAAGAGGGCCGGTGGAGAATTAACAAAGGTATTCCCTGAGGTTGAGGAATCCGGTTTCTCTGCTGTGACAAAGGAGGACTTCTACATAGAGTACCCTGAATTCAAAAGGATAAAGGACGATGAAGACGTTCTGCTGCTCGATGCAAGACCGGCAGAGGTCTATGAGGGGCAGGGCCCCTGGATAAAACCCGGGCACATACCGGGCGCAGTTAACCTCCCCTGGGCTGACCTCATGGACCCAGAAAACAGGACCCTGCTGAAGCCAGAGGATGAGATACTTGAACTCGTAAATTCAGTGGGTGCAACACCCGACAGGAAGATAATCTGCAGCTGCGGCACCGGCAGGGAGGCGACGAACGAGTTCCTCCTCTTCAGGTGGTACCTTGGGTACCCTGATGTCAGGATATATGAGGGATCATTCACCGAGTGGACCCAGATAGAGGACAACCCCACAGTCACGGGTCCGGACCCACGCTGATGAACCCTCAAATTATTTTTTTATCCATGAAAAATTCAGTGCCCCTGACCACCGAAGTCTGTTTTAAGTTCTGATCCCGCAAATAACATCACAGCAAGGGCTGCAGCCACGTTCAGAATCATCAGGAATATTCCTCCAGCAAGGGTGCCCTGGACCGGGAAGAGGAAGTATGAGAGGTTTCCCGTTGTGTGGATTATCATGGTGGCCAGTATACTGCCTGTGGAGTTGTAGACCCAGGTATATATCACCGAGGCAGAGATTATAAGGATCATGAAACTCCAGAATGGGACCTGGGACTGTATGCTACCCCCAATGAAGAATAGGGGTATGTGCCAGAGCCCCCATATGAACCCTATTATCAGGGCCGCGTAGATTGGCGAGTACCTCCTCTGAAGCCGTGGAAGGGCATAGCCCCTCCACCCGAATTCCTCCTGCAGTGGCCCTCCGAGGAAGAATATGTAAATGAACACCATTATGACCATGAGGGGCTGTGAGGTCCAGTAGAGGTACGGCTGGGGGTCACCCCACAGGACACCCAGGTAGAGTGCCACTGCAGTTAGCACAGGAAAGAATAAGAGGATTACAGGCCACCAGATCCTGTGAAAGTCGTAATTAACACCTTTCCTGAGGAGTGCCAGCAGTTCATCCCGGCCGCCATACCTGTAGCTCAGGAGAACGGCTGCAAGTGTTGGGCCGAATGCTGCAGGGTTGTAGGGGCTTTCAAGGAATGCCTGCAGGGGCTGGGGAAAACTGAAGCCCGCAGAGACCATTGCTACAGGTATCCAGAGTACCCATGAAAATATGAATGCCACAATGAAAAAGTCTGATATGCGATCATTCTCCATCATAATCACCAGAATCTTATCAGTGCAACTTAAAGGGTATGAGGGTCACAGGGACCCTGAAGGGATACGATGTACCTCATCTCACCCTCCATCACGATACACAGTATAGGTTTCAGTGAGACTGCATTTATACCCTTTTCTGTGAGGATGAAGCTGACCCTGAAGACGGGTATTAAAAGCCTGCCACCGGCATCCACAGCTGCAGCGGGACATGCCCCCTCAATTATCCTCATTAACACACACCAGCATCATAAGAGTCATGAGAAAGCCCGGAGACCTGAGATGAATTCCCTGAAAGTTCTCCTCCTGAGGAGCATGAGAAATGTTAGAAGTGGCCTGAGGGGTGTCACCCTTAAGCTGAGTTCAAGGACACCATTCACCTCATTACCTGAAAAGTCAGGTCTGACCATTATTTCAACATTCCTCACCCCTGCAGTCAATGCTGAAATGGTCCAGAGGTAACCTGAGAGCTCTGCGGTCCCTGCCAAGTCATCCGAGGCCACATCAACAGTCAGTTCCAGTCTCTGAAGGTTAATTGAAGATAGGACGCTCCCTGCAAGATCCATAATATCCCTTCTGGCAATTAGGGCCCTGCGTGCCAGTTCAATCAGCCTTTTAAACTCAAATTCCTCACCCTTTTCTTTATCAGCACCTTTAAATTTTTTTCTGAATATTCCAAGTCTCCAGAGCAGGATCTGAAGCCTGAAATCCATGTTCTGCCCCTTCTTAGTACCCCTGATGACCAGGGTGTAGGGTGAGATGAGCAGCGCAGCCAGCAGCCCCAGTGGAACCGCCAGGATGAGGAATTTCATGAAAACCTTATTCTCCCCGTTTTACCTCAGAATCCCCCTTATCTGAGATCTCCCTTATTATATCGGTGACTGCGGATCCAAGTTCACCTATAACTCTCCCCCTACCTGAAGTTAGATCTATGACCCTGACACCCCCGGGTCCCTCAACACCCTTCAGCAGAACGATGACCGCCACGGGTTCAACTCCTGCCCCGGCAGCTGCGCCGCTTCCGGCGCCAGTATCCGATGTTGAAGCCCTTCCTTCACCCATACCGGCCCCGAATCCAACCCCCATCTTCATCAGGGGTATCAGTATCTTGTCCTCGCTTTCAATGGCCTCACCCACAAGGTTCTTCACGTCGAGGAGTTTGCGAAGCTCCTCAACGGTCGTTTTAATCGGCTCTTCAATTTTCATTTAAACCACATTGATATTATGTGATCGTTCAAGTATATGCACTTTCCCATTAAACATCCAAAAACATTTATAATGAAAGGACCCATATCTCTATTAAATCTGGAGGCGGTAAATATGAATTTAAAACTGGTTTCTTTAATTGTGGTGCTTCTTATTGCAGGCGCCGCTGGAGTCTACATCCTAAATGGAAATGGCAGTGCAGATGGTAACACCAGCCCGGAAACTCTGGGAACCAATAAAACAGAAACCCATAAACCAGGCTCAGCCAGGATTGTCGCAACTCAGGCAGGACCTGAAACTGCAAAACCAGGCACAAATATCACTCTGAAGTGTAAACTGAGAAATGATGGTGAGGGTCCCGCCAAAAACGTTAAGGTTTCTTCACAGGACTTCGAAAGGAGCTTCTCTGTTATAGGACCCGGTGAACAGGTGGAATTCCAGGTCCAGATTTACATACCCACAGAGGAGGAGGTTAAGAAGGACTTTGGAGATGACGCAACGCTGTCAAACCCCTACTTTATAGGGGGCTTCGGTGTAAGCTACACAGATATGACCGGAAAACACAGCACAAACTCAAATAGCGTGGAAATACCTCTGAAAACCTAAGACAAAAAATACTGATTGTGCTAAAAATGGTTTTAAAGTTTGAGGGGGATCTTTAGATCCCTCAAAATTATCATTCTGACCGTTTAACAGGGATCTGGACCTCTGTAAGGAGCTCAGATTCGTCAACTTCCAGTGGACTGTTGAGGTAAACCTCTGTCACAGGCCCTGTAATCTCATAGCCATTCTCCATCGCATATTCGATGAGGGCATGTATAACCGGCCCCACCTCAGTGTATGGTCCCTCATGTAACGCTGCAATGACCCTGTGGGATGGTAGGTTCTTTATCTTAACCCTTTCATCCGCTTCGGCCTCACCTGCAATGGAAACACCTATCTCGTAGAGGAGTTCCTCCTCATCAACCTCCTCTGGAGTGTTGTAGTATGTCCCATATACACGGCCTGTCATCTGCAGACCGTTCTTAAGCACCCATCCCGCAACCTCAGAGATGTACTCCGGTATACGTTCATAGCTTCCCCTGCACTCAATGTAGGCCACACGAATCCCTTCAACCATCTTCTCACTTATCTCCATAAAAACCTCTCCATTAATCTTATCAACCTCAAGTGATAAAAATTTATCTAAATTTCGCAAAAAACTGTGTTAGATCACATTCTAACAAGGATCACACCAGCAACAACCATCATAAGGCCGGCAAGCCTTGTCGCCGTTATGCTCTCATCCAGAAGTAGTGCCGCAACCATCACCGTGAAGATGGGGAAGGCTGCAACCACCGGGACAACCACAGAGGCATCCCCCGATTTGAGGGCGTAGTAGTAGAATAGCTGTCCCAGGAGGGCCGCTGATATCCCATCAAGAGCCAGAAAGAACCATCCCCTGGGACCTGCCTCTGAAAGCGCCTCCGCACCCCCATTGAACATGACCCATATGAGCATGATCATGGTTATCACCGAACTCCTTATGGTTAGGGCAACACCGGGGTTAAGCCCCTCAAGACCTATCTTGCTGAAGACCGGGGCAAGACCGAACATGAGAGCTGCAAGTAGCGCGAAGACAAAGTAGTTCAAAACATCACCTCAGATTAATATATGAAATCAGACCATTAAAGCTATGCAAAGGCAGACCACAAAGACCTACCCACAAAAACAGGCCACCAAACCTTATTTACATGTTAACAGAAATATAGACAGAATCATATCTGTGTGATAAAATGATACTAATCGTTGGCGGAGCAGGATACATCGGGTCACATGTCAATAAATTTCTATCAGAGAGGGGATACGAAACCCTCATCCTTGATAACCTCACAAGGGGCCACAGGGATTTTGTTAAGTGGGGTGAATTCATAGAGGGTAACCTGGGTGATAGGAGACTCCTTGACAGGACCTTTGAAACCCATGACGTGGATGCGGTCATGCACTTCGCAGCATTCACAGATGTCGGTGAATCGGTCCTCAAACCAGGAAGGTACTACCATAACAACGTCGTGAACACCATAAACCTCCTGGATTCCATGGTGGACCATGGCGTCAGGGACTTCATATTTTCATCCACCTGTGCAGTCTACGGGAACCCCATGGAGATACCAATAAGCGAGGAACACCCCCTCAACCCCATAAGCCCCTATGGCAGATCCAAACTCATGGTTGAGGAGATACTGGGGGACTACAGGGATGCCTATGGTCTCAACTATGTCTCGCTCCGCTACTTCAATGCAGCCGGAGCAGACCCTGAAGGAGAGGTGGGGGAGCTTCATAACCCTGAAACGCACCTCATACCCATCGTCCTGGATGTTGCCCTGGGTCTGCGGGACGCCGTGCGGATATTCGGCACAGATTACCCAACACCCGACGGAACATGTGTGAGGGACTACATCCACGTTATGGACCTGGCAGATGCCCACTGGAGGGCGCTCAGATACCTTGAGGGTGGAGAAAGCGGGGTTTTCAACCTTGGAAACGGGAACGGCTTCTCAGTCATGGAGGTTATAGAGACCTGCAGGGAGGTCACAGGTGCCAGTATAAATGCTGTTGAGGATGACAGAAGACCAGGTGATCCACCGGAACTCGTGGGCAGTGCCGGTAGGGCCAGGAGGGTCCTTGGCTGGAGGCCGGAATTCACAGAACTCGAGGATATAATAGAAACCGCATGGAACTGGCATTCAAGGATCAGAGGGGGGATCTCATGATAACCGTCACAGGAGATATAACCGTTGACTGGATACAGTGGTCCGTTAAGGGAGACTCTGATGTCTCAGAATTTAACTGGAAGAACCACCTTGGATTCAAGAGGAAGGCGCTTGAGGGCGGCGCACTCCTCACAGCAAGGATGCTGAAGAACTTTACGGAGGTTAATCACCCATCAATAGGGGATGAGCCAGGCAACACTGACCCCTCAGAGTTCATACACTCCTTCGCGGAACTCAAAGCCACAGGCGATGGTTATCATGTCAAGAAGTTCATGGGTTACACCGGCCCGGACAGCGGTCTTCCATCAATGCCATTCAGTTTAAAGGAACATGAATCCCCCATCATAGTGATCGATGACGCTGGGAACGGGTTCAGGGAGATGGAGGAGCGGTGGCCGTCCCAGATCATGGGTGGAGACCCCCTCATTGTGCTTAAGATGTCATCACCACTGTTCAGAGGCAGCCTCTGGGAGCACCTCCTGGAAGAACATCCAGAGAAGCTAATAGTCATAATAACCGCAGATGACCTCAGGGAGCACGGTGCCAACATAACAAGAAGGCTCTCATGGGAGAGGACCGCAGAGGACTTCATCTGGCAGATGGAGAACAACAGATCACTCGAAGATCTCAGGGACCTCAACGTGGTGGTCCGCATAGGCCTCGAGGGCGCCATAAATTACAACAGGGGGGATGTCAGGCTATTCTACCACCCACAGCTCTTTGAGGGCGACCTTACAGAGAGGGCCCCGGGAAAAATGCAGGGCTGTGGCTCTGCGTTCACTGCAGCATTCACCGCGGCCCTATCAGAGGGTCGTGAGATGGATGAATGCATAAGGCGGGGTATTACAGCCGCTGCCAGACTCCTTGAAAGAGGGTTTTCATCCGAACCTGACTACCCAATATCTGATGTATTCATGAGTGCAGATGATGAGATAGGGGCTGTTGAAATACCTCAACACCCCCGGGGACTCTGGACAATCGCCAGTTCACCCCCACTATTTGACATAGAGTCAGTTTCAAGATACATTGTGATAAACGGTTACAGTAGAAAAAAATGTCCGCTACCTGTTGCCCACTTCGGTAAACTTATAACAGCAGACCGAAGGGAGATCGAGGGTTATCAGAGCATAAGGAACCTGATGGTGGAGTACATGAAAAATGATAACCCTGAGAGACCCCTCTGCATTGGAGTGTTCGGGCCCCCCGGTGCCGGCAAATCCTTCGCAGTGAGCCAGCTTGCCGCAAGTGTTGATCCTGAGCGAATAAAGCACCTAAACTTCAACATATCCCAGTTCAGGTGCGAGGATGATCTTATAGACGCCTTCCACCAGATAAGAGACGCTGTACTTGAGGGTATGGTCCCCCAGGCATTCTTTGATGAATTCGACTCCCCTATCGGCGAGAAAAAACTGGGCTGGGTTAAGTACTTCCTTGCACCGATGCAGGACGGAGAGTTCAGGGAAGGCGACAGCATGCATCCCCTGGGCAAATGCATCCTGGTATTTGCCGGGGGTACGAGCAGCACCTTCCAGGAGTTTGAGTCACAGGACCCTGAGGTTCTGAAGGAGGCCAAGGTCAGGGACTTCATAAGCCGGCTCAGAGGATACGTGAACATCATAGGTCCAGACCCACAGCACAGACGCGACAAGTTTTTCATGCTACGCAGGGCAATACTCCTGAGATCCATGTTCGAAAGGAAGGCTCCCCACCTTTTTGATGCCAGCGGACGCCTTAGAATCGATGAGGGAGTTCTAAACGCTTTCCTTATGATACCTGAATACAGACATGGTGTGAGGTCAATGGAGGCCATACTTGATATGAGCATCCTCCAGGACGTCAGGAAGTTTGAAAAGGCGTCACTTCCCTCTGCAGGTCAGCTGGACCTCCACGTGGACGGCGAGCTATTCCACAGAATGGCAATGGATTAGGTGTGGTACGGAGAGAATACCATGATAGTCAGCTTCGACGAAACAATCCATTAATGGATCAGGTGATATATTGGAGAGAAGAAGAGTTCTAAGACCCGAGGACTACGTTGACAGACTAAAATACCTTAACAGGGTCGCTGATGAATACGCCGAATCAGGTGATCTAAAGAAGACCGCTGACACCCTGTTCAGAATCGGGAGGGAGTACCACAGGATCAGCAGAACAGACCTTGCCATTGAGAGTTACAGGAATGCCCTAGAGCTCTACAGGGAGGTGGATGACCCCCATGAGGCTGATGTTTCACTCTGCATGGGGAGGGCCTATGAGGGTAAGGGCAAACTGAAGAGGGCCGCATGGTTCTACAACCTTGCAGCATCGGGTTTCCGTAAAACAGGGGATCTTAAAAGGGAATCAGATGCTGTACTCTACAGTGCAAGGATCCTCGAGAAGATGGGGAAACACGATGAGGCCCTTGAGGCATACAGAAAGTACAATGAGATCTGCATGAAGAACCAGGACAAAATCAAGGTCCTTGTCGCATATTCAAAGATGAAGGAACTGGAGGCAGAACTCAGGGAAGAGATTTTAAGGTACAACGCCTCCGTACTGCTCCTCTACCTTGCAATTCTCATCATCGCCGAGTATTCGACGACGTTCATAAGCATGAAACTGGGCCTCGTGATTCATGCGTCTCTCCTTTTCGCCCTCTTTATCCATTCGGCCCTATCAAAGAAGAAGATGAAGGTCCTCCTTGCCGCCATGATGATACTGCCACTCATAAGGATCGTGGGGCTTTCAATGCCCCTCGCGGTCATTAAACACCTTTACTGGTATGTTATAATAGCAATACCCCTGTTTGCTGCATCCGCTGCCCTCATGAGGACCCAGAAACTTGGAAGGGATGATGTTGGATTAAATCTTAAAGGTCGGAAGTGGCAGCTGGCTGTTGCACTTACCGGTTTTCCCATGGGTTACATCGAGTACCAGATACTCAGACCCGAAGCACTGATACCCTCGCCCTCAGTTTCAAATCTACTGGTGGGCTTTCTGGTCATGCTTATAGGGACGGGACTGGCAGAGGAGCTCCTCTTCAGGGGGATCCTTCAGAGAAATGCAGAGGACGTTATGGGAAAACTTCCAGGACTTCTGTATGCTTCACTCCTCTTCACAGCCCTTCACGTTGGCTGGAAATCCGGTTACGACCTTATATTTGTTTTCAGTGTCGCCATGATCTATGGGCTGGCTTTCCAGAGAACAAGGAGCATTTCAGGGATAACCGTATCCCACGGCATATCGAATTCCATTCTCTTCCTGATAATGCCCTTCCTCTAATTTTCATTAAAATTCAAAAAAGAAATGGGAGTTCCCTTCAACATTAAAAAATTCAAGAGTCATGGTGCCGGGAGGCTACCGGTAACCATCAATGAGATTCTTCAGATATTCAATTAACTCGGGCCTTATCTCATCATCGTTCATTGCAAACTCAAGGGATGTTTTAAGCCAGTCAACCCTGTTACCAATATCATAGGTCCGTCCCCTGAAAACGCAACCATAGACCTCCTCGAGGCACCTCATGGCATCTGTGAGCTGTATCTCGCCACCAAATCCAGGTGGTACCTCCCTTATGTGGTCAAATATTTCACTCTCAAGGACGTACCTGCCCATTATGGCAAGGTTTGAAGGCGCCTCAGTTACAGGTGGCTTCTCAACCATATCCCTTATGCTGTAGATTCCCTCTGAGACCTCTTCACCATCTATGATACCGTATCGCTCCACCTTATCCCTGGGGACCTCCTCCACTGCAATTGCAGATGCCCCGTACCTCTCATATATATCCATTAACTGGCGCGTGCAGGGGACCCCTGATGATGTTATGGTGTCCCCAAGGAGAACAGCGAAGGCGTCCTCACCGTCTATATGTTTCCTTGCACAGTATATTGCATCCCCGAGGCCCTTCTGCTCCTTCTGTCTCACGAAGTAGATGTCTGCAAGGTCTGAAATCGCCTCAACCTCGTCAAGGTAATTCATCTTGTTATTCTTTCTCAGGAAGTATTCAAGTTCAAATGAACGGTCAAAGTGGTCCTCAATCGACCTCTTACCCTTACCTGTTATTATGAGTATATCATCTATACCCGAGGCTACTGCCTCCTCAACAACGTACTGTATTGTTGGCTTGTCAAAGACCGGTAGCATCTCCTTGGGCTGTGCCTTGGTTGCAGGCAGAAAACGGGTCCCAAGGCCAGCTGCTGGTATAACTGCCTTCATAGAAAAAAAACCTCCGTTACTTAAAAAAAATAAAAAAAGGTTTTAACCACCCGCTGCAAGAGTACATAGAACTGGAGGTGCAAGCTGTGTTATTGTAACCGTCCCATCAGCATTCACTGTTATGAGAAGCTCGACGTATATTGATTTTATACCCTTGAGGAATTCAGCGCCCCTTGCATTGTCCTGTGTGACGTTGATCTGGTTTGAAGTTATGGTGGATGCCGGGTAGAATGCGTGTGATGCTGTAAGAAGGTATGCATTTGTTTCGTCATCGATTTTGTCCTGGCTACCTCCATTTACTGTCATGTTGATGGTGGCGTTTCCTGTTTTGTTACCATGTGGATCGATCCACATCTTCAGTGTAAATGTTGTTCCGGCAGGTAATGATCCATTGTAGCCAAGTTCCTTTGATAGATCCGCTGTGACCCTTCCATTTGGCTGAAGCCATGAATCCATGTATATGTTCGTTAGTGAGCCATCAGCCTTTGATACGTTCTCTATAACCGCAACCGCATGTACCTGATGGTCAGTGGCATGGTTGTCGAATGCAAGGAGTGTTGCGCCTGCTACAGGGGGTGTGACTGTCTGTTTTCCCATCATGAGGGCCGCGGCTCCCACTATGATGATTATAACCACTATGGCCAGTATTAAAGCATTTCTGTTCATCCTTTACCCCCTTTAGACAATTGTCAGAACCCTGTATATCACTATCGCTGCAAACACTATCAGCAGTGGCAGAATTGCCACGTTGGAACCGGATACCAGTGCCTTTAATGTTTCGTTTCCTGTTTCATCGGAGCTGAGCACCTCCTTAACAGCCAGGAAACCAATAAGTGCAATTACTGCTATTATGCTGTATGTCATGACATCTGCGGTTGTCACCGTGGTGGTAGTTGTTGTTGTGACTGTCGAAATCATTTCTAACCTCCAGTTGTTTTTTTTATCTTGATGACTAATAAAGTTTTCTGTACATTTAATAACAGCTCTTAAAACATTCATGGAATTTCAAGACCAAATTTTTCTGAGACCAGCTTCAGGAAGAGATCCCTTCCCATGCCCTGAATCCTGATTGTCTTCTGACGGCTCTTCTGCCCTGACACTATCTCAACATCCCTTCCAAAGGTCTCTGAGAATTCCTTTATTATCTCCCTGTTTGCCTTCCCTTTCTGGGGGGGTGAATGGATCTTCACCTCAATCCTCTTCCGCCATTCATTGTAGGATGGGATCCCAAATTTTCCCGATGCAGGTGATACCTCAATGTTCACAAGAAGGTCATCACCCACCTCCCTAAGACAGTCCATAGTGATCACCCGTCAGGTCGCTAATAACTGAGAATTCAGCTTTCAGCCTATCGGTATATCCTTTCATCTGCATAAATATGATGGCACCAGCAGGTCCCGTTTCATGGCAGATGTCTGAACTACCGCAAACTTTAAATAGTAAAATGTAGATACTTTGTTTCACTCCCCGATCAGCACTGATTTTCCCATGCAGGGGTGGTCGAGCGGTCAAAGGCGCTAGGTTGAGGGCCTAGTGGGGGAGTCCCTTCGCGGGTTCGAATCCCGTCCCCTGCACTTCTATTTCATCAATTTTCAGTAGGCAATAAACTTCAAAGTTTTTTTAATAGTAAGATTCAAAACTGTAGTGAATCTCATGTTCTCAATGGCTTCCATCAAGTATAGATAACGCAGAATTAATATTCGACTATTATCTCAACCGTGAGTTCCCTGCCCTCCCTCAGATCCCTCACAAGATTCTCATCAAGATCACATGCCGCCTTATCAGCCCGTATCATCAGCGTCCTGCTGCAGATGTAATCACTCTTCCTGCACACTATATCTGTTGGATGGTCAAGGGTAAGTTCAGGGTGCCCGTAGCCCCTTATCTCATCATAACCATTCTCTGTCCTCAGTATAACCCTGACCAGTGATGATTCACGTGCTATGGCCCTCTTCATCTCATCAGGAAGTGTTGATATGGAATCAGATGATGAAACACCTATTATGCAGTCTGCTGTTTCACCTATCTCAGGGTCCACAGTGACCTCAAAGGTTGTCCTGTGGCCTGCTGTGACATTGGGATGTCCCCTTGCCCTCAGAGTATATCTCAACACTCCCATTGGATCACCATGGAAAATTGGGTTTCTGCAGGGCCCAAAAAAAGAGTTTGGCTGGCAAAAAATCTACTCTGCCTTCGTACCTCCCCAGAGAGCTACAAGCCCGATAATTATTTTAAGGGCAGCGTGCCATGCCGGGTCCTTGAGAGCCGGGAACGGAATCCCAAGGTAACCCAGTATACCCATCAGTACCAGTATTATACCAATTATGTAAAGCAACCATTTTGCCACTGCCATGGTATCACCCCCACTGGTAATGGTACCCTGCAGAAACCAGAATTAATATTAAATTGTGATGGATATAAATTTTACTAAAAGTTTCTTGCTGTGATAATAACCATTCGATTTATTACCTGAAATGAGTGTACATCTCTTAAATTAGTAAATGTTCAGCTAAGATTATTATACATGATGTACAGAAGATATGCACCTATGAAAACCGTTAAATCAGGAAATGATGCTGATGAAGGGAACATACTGTCTCATTATAAACTGCAGAGGGACTGAGAGGAGGATCGGAAGCCTTGGAACCGTAAGGTTCCCTCCAGGCTTCTATGTATATGTTGGTTCCGGCTTCAGCTCCCTTGAGGCAAGGATAAAAAGACACCTCAGCTCCGAGAAAAGGAGGAGGTGGCACATAGACCACTTCCTGGACGGTGCAGAGGTTGAATGTGTCCTCTACACAACAGATAAAAGAAGACTTGAATGTGCAGTTTCAGAGAAGCTCCATGGCAAAAAATCTGTCAGGGGCTTCGGCTGTTCAGACTGCAGGTGTAAATCACACCTGCATCACTTCAAAAATAAAAATGATGCCACCGAATCTGTAAAGAGGGCCTTCAGGGAACTGGGAGCTGAGGTCCATGAATGGGGGATATGACTATCCCCTCAGGAGTTTAACCCCTGCAGCCATCATCACGGCCCCAAAGATTAACTTAAGGGTTGCGTGCCATTGGGGCTCAGTTCCAAGGGCACCGGATGGGTCGAGTGCCCATACAGCCATAATCACTATCAGAAATCCAGCTGCCAGATGGAATACTCCAAGCTGCTCAAACCTCTCCATAACCATATCCTCCATCAGAGACCATGAAAGACCAACCTGTGATAGGATGAATCTCAGGAACCACCATTAACCCTCAACCCTGAATTTTCAACAACCCGGAACCAATCATGAATCCGAGGAACCACCTTCATTAACCATCAACCCTGAATTTTCTGAAGAATTCCTCAAACTCCTCCTGATCCATTGGTTCGGGTACCGTGAATTCAGTGTTCCTGTAGATATCCTCCGCGAGTTTCCTGTAAACAGAGGCCTGTTCAGACTCAGGGAACCGTTCTATGACAGTCCTGGCCTCAAGCTCACTCTCCTGGACAAGATGGCTTCTGGGAACAGCTCCAATCAGCCTTGAACCTATCCTTGAAGCAAATTCAGATACGATCTCCACCTCATCCCTGATGCCCCTGCAGTTACATATGACACCTCCAAGTTTACCCTTGAGCTTCCTTATGCCCCGTGCAATGTTGTTGGCTGCGTAAAGGGACATGTACTCCCCGGACGTAACTATGTAGACCTCATCTGCAAAGTCCTCCCTCAGGGGAACTGCGAAGCCTCCGCAGACAACGTCACCAAGGACATCATAGATAACGACATCAATGTCCTCCCGGAATACTCCAAGCCTTTCCAGGAGGTTCATTGCAACTATGACGCCCCTCCCGGCACACCCCACACCTGGTTCAGGGCCACCTGATTCAACGCACCTTACACCCCCAAATCCTGTGTGTATTACCTCAGAAACATCGGGTTCTCTGTTCTCCTTCAGCACATCCAGAACCGCGGGGAGCCTCTCACCATAGAGGGTCCTTGTGGTATCTGCCTTGGGGTCACATCCTATCACAAGGACCCTGTGCTCCGATGAGTAAGCCGCCGCCATGTTTGAGACGATGGTGGATTTACCTATACCTCCCTTACCATAGATGGCTATCCTCTTCATTGATACACCACTGAGCGATCACTTAACAAAGGCCCCTATTATATCTCCCCTCGTTATTATCCCGGCCAGCCTGCCATCCTCATCAACCACTGGCAGTCTCTTGATGTCATGCCTTTCCATGAGCTCAGCTGCATCTGAGACCGAGGCGCGTGGGGGCACGGTTACAACCTTAGGGGTCATTATCTCCTCCACGCGCATGACCGCCGCCTTCCTTATACCCCTCGCTATCTCATCATATTCGTGTTTCATGCGGAGGGGGAGTTCAAGGAGGTCCAGTGGTGAGGGCATGATGAGGTTAAGGCTGGGGGAGTGGACCTCTATGAGCCTCATTATATCTCCCTCACTGATGATACCCACAAGTTTCCCGTCCTCGTCCACAACCGGGGCACCGCTTATCCTGTTCTCCCTGAGTACCCTTGCCGCCTCATGGATACTGCTGGTCCTCTTAACGGTTATAACATCGCTCTGCATAGCATCCTTTACCCTTATCATCTGTTCACCCATCTTTAATATGTGGACCATCACTTTTAAAAATAACAGTCCCCCTCCACATACTAACCTGGAAAGATGATGTTTAGGAGGCCAGAAAAAAAGGAACAACTGGAACATCGAAGGTGGGTTTTCAGAAACCGGGTTCTCAGGAATCAGACCTCTTAACCCTCCTGTAGACAAGATCCCCTGGCCGGACCCTGTCCTCAACAAGGAGCCCAACCTCCCCACCTTCAGCCACCTCTACCGATTCCCCCTCTATCTGGAGGGACTTAACACGCTGTATGAGGGCCCCGGTGGTTTTTCCCTGGATTATAACCTCATCACCCACCCTGAGGGGTCTCCATAGTCGTAGCCTTGCTGCACCGACCTTCCTGTAATAATTAACTACCTCTCCAATGTCCTCCTTGATGTATTCGGATATGTTTCCACTGCTACCGTTCTCAGGTTCGCTGAAATAGAATCCCGTGCTGAAGCCCCTGTTGAAGACCTTTCGAAGTTCACTGAGCCAGCGCTCCTCAAATCTCCACTCACCACTGAGGTACCTGTCCAGGGCCTCCCTGTAGACACCTGTCACCGTTGCAACGTAATCAGCAGGGCGCCCTCGGCCCTCAATTTTAAGTGCATGGACCCCTGCATCAACAAGTTCAGGTATGTGCTCGATCATGCAGAGATCCGCGGGACTCAGGAGGTAGCTCCTTACAGCCTCTGAAGCTGACACCTCAAGGTCGAATTCACCGTCCTCTGATACCAGTCTCCAGCTCTTCCTGCAGGGCTGCAGGCAGTCACCACAGTTTGCACTTCTGCCATAGAGGTAGGAACTCAGGTAGCACCTCCCTGAGATGGCGGTGCAGAGGGCTCCGTGAACAAAGACCTCAACCTCAACCGGTGAAGCCGACGCAATCCCTGCGATTTCTCTGAGGGACAGTTCCCTTGAGAGTATAGCCCTTGAGACCCCCATGTCCCTGAGTATGGTGAGTGTACGGGTGTTTGTAATGTTTGCCTGTACACTTACATGGACATCCAGACCGCATTCAGCTGCAAGGTCCACCGCTGCAAGGTCAGAGGCTATGACAGCATCAACACCTGCGGAGTGGAGTTCCGGAAAGATATTCTTGAGCCTCTCAACATCATCATCCCTGAGGGCCGTGTTGGTGCAGACATACAGCCTTGAGCCGTGGTCGTGGGCCCTCTCCACAGCCTCTGCAACCTCACTTACCCTGAAATTATCTGCCCGCGCCCTCATGTTGCAGCCCTCGAGTCCAATGTAGACTGCATCCGCCCCTGACCTGAGGGCTGCCATGAGGGAAGAAAAGTCTCCGGCCGGTGATAGGAGTTCAGGCATCTCAATCACTGAAAAACAATCCTTAATTTTATACAACAATGAAAATCTGCAGCCAGGGCCCCATCACCTGGAGCAGGACCTCATGGCCTCATATTCACTTATGTCAGATGGTAGGGGTGTGGGGTAGTCCCCATCAAGGCATCCCGTGCACAGGAATCCCTTCTTTATACCTATGCACTCCACCAGGGACTCGATGCTGAGGTAGCCCAGGGAATCAACACCTATTATCCTCCTTATCTCCTCAACGTTCCTGCTGGATGCTATGAGCTCCTTCTTTGTTGCCATTGCTATGCCATAGTAGCATGGGGACTTTATTGGTGGGCAACCTATCCTCAGATGTATCTCCTCTGCCCCGGCATCCCTTATGATGTCAATGAGTGCCCTTGAGGTTGTCCCCCTCACTATACTGTCATCGATGAGTACTATGCGTTTACCCTCAAGTTCGGACCTTATGGGGTTCATCTTGAGTTTAACCGCTGTTTCACGTTCCTCCTGGGTCGGCATTATAAATGTACGGCCCACGTACCTGTTCTTTATCAGGCCCTCACCGTAGGGTATCCCTGAGGCCCTTGAGTATCCTATGGCCGCCGGGATGGATGAGTCAGGTACGGGTACAACCACGTCTGCGTTGGCCGGGTGCTCCCTGTAGAGGGCCTCCCCAATATTGAGGCGGACCCTGTATACGTTGCGCCCGTCGATTACACTGTCCGGCCTTGCGAAGTAGACGTACTCAAACATGCAGTGGGCCCTCCTGGTGTTGGGGGCGTTTGCAACCCAGTAGGATTTGCCCCGGTTCAGGTGGAGTATCTCACCGGGCTGGACGTCCCTTACATGCTCGGCACCTATGACATCAAAGGCCACGGTCTCCGAGGCCACGATCTGGGTGCTGCCCTTCCTTGCAAAGGCCAGTGGTTTTATACCCACAGGGTCCCTGACGACATAGAGGTCCTGGTTCAGAAGCACCACCAGGGAATATGATCCCACCAGCTGCTCTGAAACCCTCTTTATGGCGTATATCATGTTCGGTTTCTCATCGTATTCCCTGCTGAGGAGGTGGCAGATGACCTCTGAGTCCGTCGTTGAGACAAAGCTGTGACCCTCCTCTTCGAGTTCCTCGCGGAGTTCCATGGAGTTTATGATGTCTCCATTATGGGCTATTGCAATTTTACCTCCCTGAAATTCGCTCCAGAATGGCTGAGAATTCTCAATCCTTGATTCGCCTGTGGTTGAGTAGCGCACGTGTCCTATCCCGACGTTCCCCTTAAGTTCCTCTAGCTTCTCAGGATTGAAGACGTCGCAGACCAGCCCCATTCCCCTGTGTGTCAGTATATCGTTCCCATTGAATGTTGAGATCCCTGCAGACTCCTGTCCCCTGTGCTGCAGTGCGTAGAGCGCATAATATATCTGGGAGGCCACACCGGTTTTCTTATCCTGTGAGTAAATCCCTACAATACCGCATTTATCTCTCACTTCAGATTCTCCCAACAAGAAGGTTTATCCACGTTAGGACGATTCTTCATCTTTTTCGGTGAATACCAGGGCCGATTTTATTATCCGGAGCCACTCCACCGCATCTTCCCGTGAAGGCGCCGCTATTGAGCCCTGTCCAAGGATTATACCCTCGGGTTTAATGTGATCGGTTACAAAATAAATCCTCTCAAGGTCATCGGGTTCCTCTCCAAAGGTTTCCCTCCAGAGGTCCGTGATTGAGAAGGTCTCAAGAAGTTCCTTATCTTCAAGTTCAGAAAAACGAGTTTCGAGTTTGGAGTACTCTCCCTCCAGGAGGCGGAATTTCTCCTCAAGCTGACTCAGCTCCCCCCTGAGGGATTCTATCCTTTCATTACCTGCCTCAACTTCACCCTGCAGCCGGGTATTCTCATCCCTCAGTGCAGTGTTTTCGGCAACTGTCTCATCCAGCTTCTCCCGGCACTCTTCAAGCCTCTCCTTCATGTCACTGAGGCTCCTTATGCCTGTGAGTGTCTGGAGTCCGGCCCTTATGATGGCGTTTTCTATTTCCTCCCTTATGAGGTCCGGGTCAAGGTATTCCACGTCATGACCGTAGGGGAGTTTCATCCGTTCAATGTGCCCAACATGACCCCTGAGTGCTTCCCTGAACTTATCTGCAAGTTCCCTGCCTGTCTGGTCAACATCCGTTGCGATCAGGACAATGTCAGCACCCTCAACGGCCCTGAGGGCGATCTCAAGGCTTGTTGTTGGGACTATGGATGATATGGTTATGTGGTATTTGGCGCCGAGGGACACCCTCTGAAGCGCCCTCGAGACGCTTTCAACATCGGAGGCTCCCTCAACAATTATCCGCACATCAACAGGGCCTTTATTATCCATTTATTTCAACCTTTGGCCTGTAATTTTTTTGTTCTGCCAGCTGTAGCGCCTTATTCTGCGGGATCTGCCGAAACCGCATGCAGCGCAGACCTTTTTACGTACATGATACGAGTTTTTACCGCATCTCCTGCATCTTATATGGAGATTCTTGTTACGCTTACCAAATGATGGAGTACCTTTCATGTTCTAATCCTCCTTAAAATCAGTTAATCTGTAAAGTTGATCCACTCTTCCCCTTACAATTAAATCTACGGGGATATGTACACTATGTTATCTCCACGTATAAGGACGGTTCCAAGTCTTCTTGTGACCTCTCCATCCTCCAGCTCCTCTGCATCATTCAGCACGAGGTTCATGTGGAGATCGAAGCTCTTTAGAACTCCCCTGAACTCCCTGTCACCCTTGAGTTTTATGATCACAGGGGAATTCAGTGAATTGCCAAGGGCATCGAGTGGTCTCTGTACGTTAACTCTCTGTGAACTCACATCTATCACCTATCCTAGATTAAAATTTAGCCGGATTATATTTAAATCTAACTAACGAGCTGAAAATCTTCCAATTAGATACTTCATTTTTCTATTCTACTAATATATAAGTTTTCTTGCACTGCGGTGCCTCTTCGAATCCATTCCATGGTCTGCCCTGGGATCCCTCATCCATGAGAAATGCATGTGGTGCACGTAAAGTAGTTTAGAAATGAGCTATAGATATACTTGCAGAAGAGTTTAAATGATTCAATGATGGTAAAGCAGATTAAGGAACATGCTGCAGACCATTCATAAAATGAACAGGGTGTGACTGTGAAGATCAGGAAGAGGTACCATATAAAGAAGAAGAAGCTCAAGGAGATACGGGGGCAGATTGGAGACTACTCCTCCCTGATACCTGAAAAGGCCACGGTTGAAATCATTGAGACTGATGATAACAACATCATACTGGTTAATGGGGAGCCACTCCTCATGTTCATTGACGACAGGGTTGTCCCGACCCTGAGGGGCGCCCTGAAGATGGAAATAGATAGGGGATATGTGGTCGTTGACATGGGGGCCGTCAGGTTCCTTGCAAACGGGGCCGATGTCATGAGCCCCGGTATAGTTGACGCCGACCCTGAGATATCTGAGAACGACACCGTCGTTGTGGTGGATGAGAGAAATCGCAGACCCCTTGCAGTGGGTATAAGCCTCATAAGTGGACCTGAAATGGTTGAAAGAGATTCAGGAAAGGCTGTTAAGACCATCCACCACATCGGAGATGCCATCTGGGAACTGGAGGTCTAGTGTTGGTTGAGCTGAACCTCGACGCCGGGAACATAATCTCAGAGGATGTCCACAGGATCGGGATACTGGCTGTGGGGTCACACCTCGAGAACCATGGCCCGGCACTCCCCATCGACACCGATGCAAAGATAGCATCCTACGTGGCCCTTGAGGCAGCCCTGAGGACCGGGGCCAGGTTCCTGGGGGTGCTCTATGCCGCCTCAGAGTTTCCCTACGTTAAACACGGCATACACATGGACAGGGATGAACTTGTTGAGAGGGAACTGAAACCTGTCCTGAGGAAGGCCAGAAGGCTTCTAAACCTTGAGGCCGCTGTAATTGTAAACGGTCACGGAGGGAACAAACTGGAGGACTGTATGGACGACCTCGAAGAGGAACTGGGCCTTGAAATCGCCTGGAACAACCGGATAGTTGAGATTGAGGGACCGCACGCAGGTAGCGGTGAACTATCCGCAGGTCTCATACTCGGTATCGCGGATCTGAGGCGCCTTGATGAATGCATACCTGAACTCTACCCTGAAATTGGAATGATAGGTCTGAAGGAGGCCCGTGAAGCCAACAGAGAAATAGATAAGGCTGCAAGGATATGTGAAAGGGATGGTGTGAACCCCGACCCTGTTCTGGGCCAGAGAATACTTGATGATGCCGTTGAAAGTGTTATATCAGATGTGAAAGAGCTCCTGAAGATTATACAGGAATTTTAGCATAAAGATGATCAGTTTAAGCACAACAGCCCTGAAGGTGCTTGAGGAGAGATACCTTCTCAGGGGTGAGGGTGGTGAGGTTGTAGAGACACCGGAGGAGATGTTCAGGAGGGTTGCGCGGGCTGTTGCATCTGCAGATGAGGCCTACGGTGATGACCCTGCGGTTGCGGAGGATGCCTTCTACTCGGTTATGGCTAAGCTTGAGTTCCTCCCAAATTCCCCGACCCTAATGAATGCAGGCACGCCCATCAACCAGCTCTCCGCCTGTTTTGTACTCCCTGTTGAGGACTCAATTGATAGTATCTTCAGCTCCCTGAGGGATATGGCCATCATCCACAAATCCGGTGGGGGTGTTGGCTTCTCATTTTCCAGGTTAAGACCCAGAGGGGACATCGTCGCGTCCACAATGGGTGTTGCCTCGGGGCCTGTGTCCTTCATGAGGATATTCGATGTTGCGGTTGACGTTATAAAGCAGGGCGGGCGAAGAAGGGGCGCCAATATGGGTGTCCTCCATGTGAGCCACCCCGACATATTCAGCTTCATAGACGCCAAGTCAAGGGAGGGTCCCCTGCGGAACTTCAACCTCTCAGTCACCGTACCTGATGAGTTCATGGATGACCGCCCGGTGGACCTGATAAACCCCAGGAACGGTGAGGTGGTTGACTCGGTAGAATCCAGGGTGATACTTAAGAGGATCGTGGAGGCAGCCTGGAGGTCCGGAGATCCCGGGATCCTCTTTGAGGACCGTATAAACCGCTACAACCCCACTCCACAACTCGGGAGGATAGAGGCAACCAACCCCTGTGTATCCGGTGACACCATTGTAATGACATCCGGGGGTCCGCGGACAGTGGCTGAACTGGAGGGCAGGCCCTTCACCGCACTCATCAGGGGCTCAGGGTACCCCTGCCCCTCAGGTTTCTTCAGGACCGGTGAACGGGACGTGTATGATCTTAGAACCAGGGAGGGCCCTGGCTTAAGGTTGACCCATGATCACAGGGTCCTTGTAATGGATGGTGGTCTGGAATGGCGTGCCGCCGGTGAACTTGAAAGGGGAGACCTCCTTGTGATGGACGATTCTGCAGGGGAGTTTCCCGCCCTTGCAACCTTCAGAGGCCTCAGGGGCGCCGGCCGCCAGGATGTCTATGACGCCACTGTCTACGGTGCCAGTGCATTCACAGCCAATGGATTCATAGTCCACAACTGTGGAGAGCAGCCACTCCTCCCCCATGAATCATGCAATCTGGGGTCAGTTAATCTCAGCCTCATGGTAGGCCCCTCCGGTATTAACTGGGAGAAGCTCCGGAGGACCGTCCATGTGGCAGTGCACTTCCTTGACAATGTGATAGACGTTAACAGCTACCCCCTCCGTCCAGTGGAGGAGATGACACTGAGAACCCGTAAGATAGGGCTGGGTGTCATGGGCTTTGCTGATATGCTGATAAAACTTGGAATACCCTACAATTCAGTGGCTGCCCTTGAGGTGGCCGGAAGGGTAATGTCATTCATATCATCTGAGGCCCGGATGGCCTCCATGGAACTTGCCAGAGAGAGGGGATCATTCCCTGAATTTAAGGGCAGCATATGGGATATCCAGGGATTTGAGTGCATGAGGAACGCCACATTAACCACCATAGCCCCAACTGGTTCCCTGAGTATAATAGCAGGCACCAGCAGTGGAATTGAGCCCCTCTTTGCCGTGTCCTTCACAAGGAACATCCTGGGAAGGAGCTTCCATGAGCTGCACCCCCTATTTAAGACGATGGCGGGAAGACTTGATAAGAGATCCCTTGAGGCCATAGAATCCCGGGGAAGTCTGAGGGGTGTCCCTGGGGTGCCTGCAGGGATAAGGAGGCTCTTTGTGACCGCACATGAAATAGACCCTGTATTCCATGTTAAAATGCAGGCCGCCTTCCAGCGGTACGTGGACAATGCTGTATCAAAAACAGTGAATCTGCCAGCTGATTCATCACCTGCTGACGTTGAAAGGGTGTTCAGGGCCGCCCATGAGCTTGGCTGCAAGGGTGTTACTGTTTACAGGTATGGCAGTAAGGTGGATGAGGTCCTGAGGTTCCCTGAATATGCGGGTTCATGCCGTGATATGACCTGTCCTAATTAAAATAGAAGATTTAAAGCAGGTCTTTCATGATCACCAGTTTTTTCAAGAGTGTTTCTAATTAAATTAATAGAAGATTTAAAGGTGATAAAATGGACACCAGACCTTTAAATCTTCTAAGGAGCTTCATAAGGACGCTGTACGCTGTCTCATGAAGCTCAAAATGTTACCCATCATAATATGGGCACATTTTTAATGTTTTGCATTCGCCTTATTTAAAGCTTTATCAAAATCTCCTGTAGAGCAGCATGCATGCCAATTTTTCCCCTGCCTTGAAACATTCAATACTCCTCCCTGCTCGTGATTTCAGGGATCTTATCGATGCTGTACTCCCCTTTGAAATATTCAACACCTTACAATACCCTGTATACAACGAAGTCCTGATTCTCATAGATTTTCTGAAGGTAGGGATATTCCAGATCGCTTATATTGATGCGGGTTGGGTTGTAGAATAGGAAACTGCTGGAGGCGTTGAATTTAAAATCTCCGCTCGCTTTAAGTCTTTTATCAAATACAAGATAACTGATTCCCCTTTCAGTCAGCTCATCCCTTGAAGGGATCTCAGATTTCTCATATAACAGGGAATCCACAGGTCTGTTTGTATATGCCATTACAAATCCCCCGGTGAAGTAATTTGATAGGGAGATCTTACCATCTTCATTTTGACTGTTGAACCATTTTGCAAGTTCAAATTCTGAATCAGTAGGAGGAGCAATGTTTATCCTTCCATAAGCAGTCATTGCACCGTAATCAGCTACCTTTGAGCTTGAAAGGTTGTTGAAGGCCTGGAAAACGGCAAATATGAAGAGGGCTATCAGGAGAATTCTTGCAATATCCTTATTTTTATTTTTGATTGTCTCCACCACGGATATCAAGCCTGAAGATGCCAGGATTGAGAGGGGAATCATTATGTATATGAGTACCCTGTAGGTTATGACGTTAATCCCAAAGTAGTAGGACTTGGAGAGAATAAACATTGAAATTATCCATAAAAGTATGAGGCGATCCCTTAACTCAAATCTTCTGATGGCAGGTATAATGCCCGCGGCAGCCAGTACCAGAACAAAATATCCAAGGGCATCGGGATATTTAAGGATACTGAGACTCCTGGAAACAGAAAGAGATGTGGCGACACCACCATGTCCAAAACTCTTAAAGTAAAATGCTGGTAGCCACCATACTGATGCAATTAATCCTGCTGTTCCAATGAGGATGGCATAACCCTTCAAAGCCCTTTTTATAACTCCAGTGTCCCTTTCAAAGTAGAATTCAGTTATCACCAGACCCGCGGCGATGAAGGTGATTGCAAAAACCAGACAGAACGTTGCCGCGGGATGTATAAGTGCGACCAAACCCGTTAAACATCCTGATATGAACGATGCTATAATTTTATCATCCTTAAAAAATTCATAGAAGAAGTAAATACTCAGAGGAAGGAATATGAGAGCCATGTTCTCAGGCAGTGATGAACCAAGCCTCATGGCAATTGAGCCAGAGAAAAGAATTAAACCAGCAAAGATGCCAGCGTACTTATCTTCATATAACCTTGAAGCGACCACAGTAACTGATAAAGCAACCAGCGCTGCTAAAAATGGTTGCATTAGCCTTGCCACATCAAAGAGGTCCATTCTGAGAACATAACCTAAAACTAGAATTGCAAGGTGAAAAACCGGGGGATAATTAATAATGGTTCCCGGAGCGTTGTATATGGGGTCAAAAAATGTTAAACCATTTGCCATGTAAACCTTTGAAAGGTGAATATGATAGAATATATCCCACCCTATGGGCCAGGAATACTTGAGAGTCACTGAAAGAGTTATTAAAAATATTATGATGGACGGTATGAGGTAAATAAATTTTTGATACAGATTTTTCATGGAACATCCTCCTATCGTGTCATGTACACCTTGTTAGGGCTATGTTCCACTTGAATTTAAGTTTTTTTCTGCATTCAAATAGTCACAGAAAAACATCTGCAGAACCAAAGCGTGGTTACCACGGTAACAATAAAAGATACTCCATAAGATTAAATAGGATGATGTTAATGACCTCATTATGATGGGAGCATGTAGATTACTGGTATTCCTTAAAAAATGAGAAAATGTTAACATGATACTGATCATGTCTGAAATTAAGTTCTGAAAAGAATTTGGAGAGATAGAAATGAAAATCGGTCGATTAACATTAATAGACATTTTGATAATCCTTTTCCTGGCCTCGCTGGTTTTATATGGCTTTTTCAAAACCTCAGACATCGATTCAAACATTCAATCATTCACATTTGACTCCTCCGAAATGACTAAAGTCCAGATAAAGTACAATGATCTTTACAGTAAGGGAAAAATCATAAACAGCAAAATCCATGGATATAATTCCTTAAAACAGAAGAGAGAAGAAATCTATGGTGAAGTTATATGGGTGGGAACCATTAACGGAAAGGTGGAAGTCCTCCTTGACGTTAATGGAAAGAAAGTTCTTGCCGGAGGATATGATGATAAATTTGCAGATTATTACATTGATTCCATCACACTGGAAGCTGCAGGTAGTAAGAACGCCACTGACATCATTATAGAACCTCTTAAAATTAACAGAATGTCCGATTTAATTCTGGATATTCCCGGGCTAAAATATGAGCTAACAACAAATATACCCATCAGCGATGTGGATGCATCCAGATTCCAGGAACTTACAAAGGAACTGTACAGCAGAGAAAGATACGTGCCGATAACATTAAATTCCCCTAACAGCAGGATAGAAGTATTTCAGGCCACTCCCGAAGCCTTGAAGGTATCTGATGAAGTTCTTGGAGATCTAAATGGTCAGACCGATTTCATCACGATAAGGGTATACAATGCCAATGAGGAGATAATAGAGAAGATAAAAAGTAAGTACTCCGTCATAAAGGTCGTTAATCTCAACAACTTATAAAATTTTGAAGGTACCGATTATTATGAGCCAGATTTATGATACAACAAGAAGACTGTGTAAAAGCTTTGAATATAAGTTTAAGGAAGCATTTATCTTCAATTTACTCCTGGCCCTCTTCATGAGTATTGAAGAGAAATGGTTAAATAGCTTTATAAAGAGTATGTATCCTGGACATAATTTTATCAGCTCCCTCAAAAGGAGCAGGATACTGAAAAACCATATCTTTTCCCCTCCTTCATTTATCGTGTTCTTCTCAATCTTCATGGCCCTTGCTGCCATTCCAGTCCAGAAAACATTACAGATCAATATACTGATCGGTTTTTCATGTTTTCTTCTTTTTTCAGTGATTATGCCAGGGGTGGTTCTAAGGGGTGATAGGTACCTGAGATTCAGTATTGGTGACATCAGATCAATGGGTTTCACTTTATTCATTATTGGATCTGCCTTTCTGGCCATAACACTAACAGACGTTGGTGGCATCCCCCTCCTGAAACCTTCCCTGAGATACCTCCTCAATCCGAAGCTAACTATCCCGGTTTATCTTATGATTCCAGGAACAGCTTTCATGTTAGCTTACATAACCGATGAGATGAAAAAAAGCGTTATAGACAGATCAACTGCAAGGTTCCGGGCCATTGCTGTTTCACTGACCTGTCTTGTTATGCTGGCCCTCCTGGGATACCGGACACCCCTGGTTGCTGTAATACTCATAACCTTTATCATGGGTTATTACAGTGGATTATTCGAAATATGGGAGGTCCTGGGATCCTTCGCGGTAGCCTTAATGATAATTATGGGCATAGGTTACTTCAGATCCGTTGAGGAGTACTCATTAAGCAACCTGGGTCCGCTTACAGTTCTAAAAATGAGGGCATCATTTACAATGAGCATACTCAACAGATTATCCGCACTTGCAGGGATGACAGGTGTTATGCATGGTGATTTAACCCTCAGCATGATTCCAGGTGCAGGTAGTGGTCCGCGAGCATTGATAGGGAAGCTGGTCCTCTGGAGAACAGGTGTTACAATCACTCCAACCCTGTTCGGTCAGATGCTTGTGGAGTTTGGTACCATCGGAGTGGCATTCGGTATGAGCATACTTGGTCTTATCCTGGGAGTTGGATACAGGATAATGCAGAAAACACGAGATTCGTTTTATATCATGCTCTACTCAATCCTGATGGCCTACTGCCTCATCTCAATCGAAACTGGAATCCTTGATCAGCTCGTGGTTATCTACATTTTATGTGCATTTATTATATACATCTACAACATATACCTTAACATCTGATTTTCTATGTCCTCCTACCTTTTTCAATGGCCCGCACAATCCCTGAACATTCCTTCAGGTACCTCATCCTTTTAAATGCGCTGGCGATCCTCCCTATGGATTCAAGGGTCCTGACGGTGGTATCAAGCCAGCTGAAGATGTCCCCCGGGTAGGCCTGAATCTGGTATCTGGACAGGAGTCCCCTGCTTATCTCCACCGGGTCCCTGCCACTGATACGCTCTGCTATAATATGTTCAGATAATCTGCGCTGTATGCATCCACAGAATGGTCTGTCCCTGCATTCACAGGATAGGAAATCCATCTGCAAATTGAGAACAGCCTCCTGAAGTTTACTGTCAAGCTTCACAAGGTTATCTCCATTTGAGAGTATGTCGAGGGTTGAATCCGCCATCAGATTCATTGAGAACCTTGATCCCACTGCCCTGCTGAGGGCACGGTGCAGCCTCCCTGATAGATATGCTCCCTCAAAGGGTTCGAGCTCCAGTGCGATGTCCAGGGGTCTCCTTGAAGCCCCCTTAAGGTGGCCCCTTATGTACTCGGCATCGGTCACAGCTATGAATGACTTTGAGACCGCCACCCCATAACCGGTGGCGCGGAGTCCACCATCCCTGACTATCATGCCATGGGATTCAAGGATGTCAAGGGCTCCTTCAGGGTCCAGGGGCCATGAGGGGTCTGGAGAGATTTCAGATTCAGATTTTATAGCACCTGAGGTTATATCTGCCAGGATGTTCTCAAGGACATCCTCCTCTGTGTAATTTACATCCACAGGGTCAGGTCCGCTTTCAAGGAGTTTGAGCGCCATGGCCTCCTCTGAATCGCCATCAAACTCCATTCCAACCTCTGCAAGGACATATACAACGCCGCGGTCATGATAGGAGGGTCTGCCCGCCCTTCCAAGCATCTGTGCAAATTCGTTGGGCATGAGCCACCTGTTTCCCATGAGAAGCGTTTCAAAGACGACCTGTGATGCCGGGAAATCCACTCCAGCGGCAAGTGCGGCAGTTGTGACTATTGCTGCGAGTTCCTGTGATGCGAAGGCCCTTTCTATGCGCTGCCTTTCCCTGTAGGATAAACCTGCATGGTAGGCCGCCGCCCTCACACCCCTTCGTGTCAGGTAATCTGCAATGAGCCTCGTCTTTCTACGGGAATTGGTGAAGACTATCGTCTGGCCGCGGAACCCCTTTTCTGATTCTGTGGAGAACTCCCTCTCAGCAAGCCTGAGTATGAGGTTCTTCTTATCCTCCTCCCCCCGGGAAAATACGAGGTGCCTCTCAAGGGGGACAGGTCTCCTGTCATACTCAACCAGTCTAAGGCCGAACTCAGAGGCCACCTCAAGGTTGTTCTTCACGGTTGCAGAGAGTGCGATTATCTGGGCATCTGGAAAGAGCCTCCTTATGCGCTTTATCATTCCCTTGAGCCTTGAACCCCTCTCCTCATCCTCAAGGGTGTGGATCTCATCAATGACAACCACGCCAACATCCCCCAGGATGCCTGACCTCCCTGCCCTCAGGATGTAATCCATCCCCTCATAGGTTCCGACCACTATATCGGCTTTGCTGACATCTGTCTCCGGGATTCTGAGTTCATCTCTTGCCCTTATGCGACTCATACCGACCTTTATGGCGGTTTTGAGTTTTAGGGGTGAGTACCTCCTTCTGAAGTCCCGGTACTTCTGGTTCGCAAGGGCCACCAGTGGCGTGAGGTATATGAATTTTTCACCACCCAGGGCCCTGGGTATGCCTGCAAGTTCAGCTATGAGGGTCTTTCCGCTCGCAGTTGCAGATACAACCATGAGGTCCTCCCCCTCCAGGAGCCCCGCATCCACTGCAAGGACCTGCACAGGTCTCAGAACCGTGTTACCCTCCCTTTTAAGCATCCTCTTAAAGTTTTCAGGGACTGCAAGTTTATCAAGAGGGACGCGGGGGGTCCTCTCTGATTCCGATGTCACTGTGTCATAGCGGGTAAGTTCATGGTTCTCAAGAGGGTCAAAGCGGGGGGACATCATCTCCAGTATCTTATCAAGGCTTACACCACGCCTTATAAGTCTCCTGAAGTTCCTGAATGTTGATCCGTCCATGCCTGCAAATTTAAGCTCCCTCTTTATGAGCTCATCAACGCATCTTGAACATATGATCTGTCCTGCGTGCACCGTCGATGACCTTGAACTTACAACTGTCAGATAGCCCTCATGGAGGCAGTGCTGGCATACCCTTGCATATCTGTAGCTGATGCCGTAGGATGAGAGTAGATCCTCAATTTCCGGGTCACGTCCTGTTAAAATAACAGCCTGCTTCTTCAGTATCTTAAGGGCCTCTGATGGTTTCCTGAGGGTTTCACGTTCACCCTTCTCCACCGTGAACCTTGATATCCTCGGTCCTGCTTCTGTGCTCCTGATTTTTAGTCTGCCCCAGTAAGCAGGTTTTCTGCGTGTGTTGAGGACCTTCTTTGGGTTTCCTGCAGGTATAAAATCAACGGACCTTTTCCTTCTGTTTAAAACTATCATTATATCTCTCAAAAAAATTAAAAAAATCAGGACTGCTCCTTCTTCTTGAGGAGCTCAACCGCCATCTCCCTCAATTTGAACTTCTGGACCTTCCCGCTTGCAGTGAGGGGGAACTCGTCCACAAAGAAGACGTGCTTTGGAACCTTGTATCTTGCTATTCTCTGGATGGCATAGTCCCTCACGTCCTCCTCCAGGATATCTGCACCGTCCTCCCTTATGATGAAGGCTCCTACTATCTCCCCGTACTTCTCGTCTGGTATACCCACCACCTGCACGTCCTTTACACCCGGCATTGTGTGGAGGAACTCCTCGATCTCCCTGGGGTAGATGTTCTCACCTCCCCTTATGATCATGTCCTTTATTCTGCCCACGATGGAGTAGTAGCCGTCCTCATCCATAACCGCCAGGTCCCCGCTGTGGAGCCATCCATCCTCATCGATGGCCTCTGCTGTCATCTCAGGCATCTTGTAGTATCCCTTCATGACGTTGTAGCCGCGGCAGCATATCTCACCGGGTTCTCCGGGTCCGAGTTCCTCTCCGGTTTCAGGGTCGACTATCTTGACCTCAATGTGGGGGAGGGGTGTTCCAACGGTCTCGACGCGCTTCTCGATGGGGTCGTCCACACTGGTCTGTGTGAAGACAGGTGATGCCTCTGTGAGGCCGTAGGCTATGGTGACTTCCTTCATGTTCATGTCATTCATGACACGCTTCATGGCCTCTATCGGGCAGGGTGACCCTGCCATGATACCCGTGCGCAGTGAGGAGAGGTCGAACATGTCAAACATTGGGTGGGTGAACTCTGCTATGAACATTGTTGGAACCCCGTAGAGTGCGGTGCACCTCTCCTTTTCAACAGCTGCAAGGACGAGGAGGGGGTCGAAGAGCTCTATCATCACCAGTGTGCCCCCGTGGGTGAGGAGGGCAAGGACACCCAGGACTATGCCGAAGCAGTGAAAAGAGGGGTACCGGCAGGCATAGCCTGTCCTCCTCTGTGAACCTCTGTCTTTCCCCTATGTAGTAACCGTTGTTGAGTATGTTCCTGTGGGTGAGCATGACCCCCTTGGGGAACCCTGTGGTGCCTGAGGTGTACTGCATGTTGATAACATCGGTGTTTTTGAGGGTTGACATCACTGCCCTTAGTTCGGTGTCAGGCACGTGTTTTCCGAGGAGCATCAGTTCATTGGTGTTGTACATACCCCTGTGCTTCTGAGCACCGATGTATATTACGCTTCGAAGTTCAGGGAACCTTTCACTCCTGAGGTGGCCCCTCTCATGGGTCCTGAGTTCAGGTACCAGTTCATAGAGTGTCTGTACATAGTCAACATCCCTGAAGCCGTCTATTATGGCTATGGCCTTCATATCGGACTGTTTCATGACGTATTCCAGTTCATGACTCTTATATGCTGTGTTGACCGTTACAAGGACCGCCCCTATCTTTGCAGTTGCGAACAGGAATGTGAGCCAGTCAGGTACATTGGTTGCCCAGATACCAACGTGGTCCCCCTTCCCGATGCCGATGGATAGGAGGCCCTTCGCAAGGAGGTTGACCCTTTCATTGAATTCCCTGTAGGTGAAACGCAGGTCCCTGTCGGGGTATACTATAAATTCCTTATCAGCGTACCTTTCAACCTGTTTCTCAAAGAATTCCCCTATTGTATCTTCAGTGAAAACCATAAATCCACCCTTATAAGTTAATCTTCCTCCACGAGGTGCTCCTCAAGCTGCTTCCTTATCTCGGGAGGTATAGGCTTCTTTCTCTGCTCTATGAAGTCATAGTGGACAAGGACGGCCTTGCCCCGTGCCTTGAGTTCCCCATCCTGCCATGCCTCATGCCCTATTGTGAAGGAGGAGTTTCCGATGTGGGTTATGTAACTCCTTATCTCAACGTCACTTCCATAGTACATCTGGGCCAGGAAGTCGAACTCCGTCCTCACGAGTATGAGCTTCCACTTCTCATAGCTGAGGTCGAGGTCGGGCGTGAACATCCTGAATATCGGGTTCCTGCCCTTTTCGAACCAGACCGCGAGAACTGTGTTGTTGACATGCCTGAGACCGTCTATATCCCCAAAGCGGGGTGTTACTGTGATTTTGAACATTCTATCATCAACTAGAAGGGTGTGTAGACGACTGCAAGTATCCTTGCATTTTCCTCGCCGGCTGCATGGAGGTGGTGGGGTACCACGGAGTCATAGTAGATGCTGTCACCCTCTGATAGAAGGTAGCGGTCCTGTCCATAGATAACCTCTATTTCACCCTCAAGGACGTATATGAACTCCTCACCCTCATGGGACGATAGTTTGAAGTCATCGGTGTGGAGTTCCACGTCGATTATGAAGGGTTCCATGTGCCTGTCACCTTTACCTGCGCCGAGGGAGTGGAAGCTGAGGTTGCTGGTGTCTGTCTTCTCCTCATAGCCTGAGAAGTGTATCACCCTCTCGGTTTTACCCTTCCTCACTATGACCGGTTCGTCCTGGACCCTGTCATCAAGGAGTGTGCCTAGCCTCACTCCAAGGGTTCTTGAGATCTTTATGAGGGGTGTGAGTGATGGTATAATGTCCCCTTCCTCTATTTTATTTATGAGTTCCGCATTAACTCCGCTTCTTTCTGCGAGCTCATCTACTGTTATGTTCTGGTTATCTCTGAGCTGCTTTATTCTCTCTCCCACTGTGTTTTCTGGCACGTGATCACCTTACATTATGGTAAGCTGTATCTATTTCTAAAATCTCAGTTTAAAAAAATTGCTGTTTAAAAATGTGCAGAGCATCAGCATATGCATGACGAACTGTCAAGTAATCTCATAAATGATCTCCTGTTATCTGAAAATATATCAATGTTCACATCCCTGCAGAGATGAAACCATTCCATGTAATATCTGAGGGGGTAATGGATTCGTATCAATCCTGGTTACGGTTAAATGGTGTGGAGGACTGGTTGGTTCTATTGTCAATGTAGACCGTGACATCGCTGGTGTTGGTTATGTTGGTTGTGTTGTTCAGCACATGCTTCCTGAGGGTTACCGGTTCAAAGCCAGGGTTTCCCATGGTCTGTATCTTTTCTTCGGAGGGAAGGAAGTCAGTGGGCAGTTCAACTGCAAAGGATGGCTTTACAAGTATACACAGGGTCGATGAAACCCCGTAGGCAATTAAAGCTATCATGAGGATCGCGAAAAGCCTTCCCTTCTTTGTTGAGTTCAATGGTAACACCTCTCTATTTTTTTTATTCTCATGATATTTATAATGTTGGTAGATTTTCGGAAATAGGTTACCGGCATCCTTATATTGGTGATTGCAGATATGTTAGGCACATCCAAAAGGAGAGTGATATGATGCTAAATTCCGGTGATACAGCATGGATGCTGATCTCAACTGCACTCGTGATACTAATGACGGTGCCAGGGGTTGCTATGTTCTATTCTGGTTTAACAAAACGTGAGAATGTTCTGAACACCATCTTTCTATCATTTGTTTCCCTTGGCATTGTGAGTCTGCTCGGGTTTCTGTTCGGATATGGTCTCATATTCAACGGAGACGTTTCAGGGATCATAGGATCCCATCAGGTGGGCATCAGCCTTATTAATTTAGGTTCTGCTTCAAAATATGCTCCAACAATCCCCGAAGGACTCTTTGCAATTTTCCAGATGACCTTTGCTGCAATAACAGTTGCCCTGATTTCTGGCGCTGTGGTGGAAAGGATCAAATTCTCGTCATGGATACTGTTCATCCCCCTCTGGTTTGCACTCGTATATGTACCCGTGGCCCACTGGGTATGGGGCGGAGGATTCCTGTAGAACCTTGGTGTTCATGATTTCGCAGGGGGAATCGTGGTGCACCTCACCAGTGGCATAGCCGCCCTTGCCCTTGCCCTTGTTACTGGTCCAAGATATGACCAGAAACTGATGCCACATCACCTTGGATATTCTGTTATAGGTACCGGTCTTCTCTGGTTTGGTTGGTTTGGATTCAACGCCGGTTCAGCCCTCTCTGCCGGATCCCTTGCAGCTAACGCCATGATCGTGACAAACACCTCTGCAGCGGCAGGGATGATAGGATGGATCCTCATGGATAGACTTAAAACCGGGAAACCAACACTTCTTGGCGCTCTTTCTGGAGCAGTTGCAGGTCTGGCATCAATAACACCTGCAGCAGGTTTTGTGGATATAGGTTCCTCCATTGTCACGGGGCTTGTGGCAGCTGTTACATGTTATCTTGCAGTTTCATGGCTGAAGCCCGCTGCTGGATGTGATGATGCGCTTGATGTATTTGGGATTCACGGTGTTTCAGGGATCATAGGAACCCTTGGAGTTGGTTTATTTGCAGTTCCAGCCCTAAACCCATCTTTGACCTCAGGAGGTCTTTTAACTGGAAGCACATCCCTTCTTGTCAGTCAGCTGATTGGTGTTGTCACTGTCACTGTATACACCTTCGTCGTTACATATCTCCTTGCGATGCTGCTGATGAAATTTAAGGGGCTCCGCGTTGAAAGGGAAGATGAAATTCAGGGACTTGACATAAATCTCCATGAGGAAACAGGTTACAGACTGACATGAACACAGATTTAAACATGGTTCACAGAAGTACTTATAAGAAATCCTGTTAAGGATATTTAAGGTGAAGACCATGAGGAAAATCACAGCCATTATCAGAAGGGAGAAACTTGAGGACGTTAAGGATGCTCTGGAGCTTATGGGAATCCACGGGATGACGGTTTCAGATGTGAAGGGAAGGGGTCAGCAGATGGGTATCCGGGAGAGCTACCGTGGAATGGACTACTGTGTTGATCTCCTCCCAAAGGTTCAGCTTGAGATCGTGGTTGATTCAGAGGACCTTGAAAGGACGGTTGAAGCGATATCTGAAAATGCCAGGACCGGGGATGTGGGTGATGGAAAAATATTTGTAACCGATGTAATTGATGTTGTGAGGATAAGGACAGGTGAACACGGCAGAGATGCCATCTAGGAAATTAAACAATTTATTTTATTTAACATATTTCAGTAATTGAGGTTATTATCTAAACTTGTTTTACTCAGCATACATTTATCTGAAACTATATCCGAAAGATTTATATACCAGTATCATCTTACTCTCACTGTCGGAAGGTACCTTCCTATTTCCGACTGGATATAAATCGTTGGAGAGAAAAAATATAGAAAAAATATTTAAGAACAAGGTATGGAGATGACTCTGATGGATGCGGTCTTAAACTCCGGTGACACTGCCTGGATGCTGGTATCAACAGCCCTGGTAATGCTGATGACGGTTCCAGGCGTGGCACTATTCTACGGGGGTTTAACAAAAAAGGAAAACGTACTGAACACCATGTTCCTATCCCTGATAGCCTTCGCAGTGACGAGCATAATATGGGTACTCTACGGCTATCAGTTCGCCTTTGGAGCTGACATAATGGGGCTCATAGGAAGTCCAGTGAACCTGCTGATGAACGGGGTCGGTGTTAACACTGCTGCTGCACTGGCACCAACAATACCAGACTTCCTCTACATAGCATTCCAGTTAACATTCGCAGCAATAACGGTTGCACTCATATCCGGTGCCGTCGTTGAAAGGATGAAGTTCTCAGCCTGGCTGGCATTCATTGTGCTCTGGGTGAGCCTGGTCTACGTGCCAGTGGCCCACTGGGTATGGGGCGGAGGATTCCTGGCGCAGCTCGGTGCCCTGGACTTCGCAGGCGGTACTGTGGTTCACATCAACTCCGGTGTTGCAGCACTCGCACTCGTCTACCTCCTCGGTAAGAGAAAGGACACGAGACTTCTGCCACACAACCTGGGATACTCAGTGATAGGTGCTTCACTGCTCTGGTTCGGCTGGTTTGGATTCAACGCCGGTTCAGCCCTCACGGCAGGTGGACTTGCAGCATCAGCCTTCCTGGTGACCAACACTGCGGCGGCTGCTGGTATGGTATCATGGGTTATAATGGACTACCTCAAGGTGGGTAAACCCACAGTACTCGGCGGAATATCCGGTGCAGTTGCTGGCCTCGTCGCCATAACACCTGCAGCAGGTTTCGTAACTGTACCTGCAGCCCTCATCATAGGCCTTGTCACGAGCGTAATATCATACCTTGCAGTATCATACCTCAAACCAAGGCTTGGATACGACGATGCCCTGGACGTCTTCGGAATACACGGCATGTCAGGTATATGGGGCTCAGTGGCAACAGGCCTCTTTGCAGCGCCATTCATCAACGAACTGGGAACAGGCCTCATATACGGAAACCCTGGACAGCTGACAGCACAGGTGATAGCCGTGGCAGTTGTGGCTGCCTACTCCTTCGTGGTGACACTGATCATCGGCAAACTCCTGGACTTCACCGTTGGTCTGAGGGTGAGCGGTAAGGAGGAGATGGAGGGCCTTGACACCCACCTGCATGAGGAGACAGGCTACAGGATCTGAGGTGATTTTCATGAAGGAAATAGTGGCCATAATAAGACCTGAAAAACTGGAGGAAGTTAAAAACGCCCTTGAAGCTGCAGGGTGCCACGGTATGACTGTGACAGAGGTCAGAGGACGGGGGAGACAGCTCGGTATAACAGAAAGTTACCGTGGGAGGGACTACAGGATAGACCTCCTCCCCAAGACAAAGATCGAGATAGTGGTGAATGATGAGGACGTGGACACCGTGGTTGAAACAATAGTTAAAAGCGCCCAGACCGGAGACATAGGGGACGGAAAAATATTCATATCAGGGGTAGATGAGGTTGTGAGAATAAGAACCGGTGAAAGTGGAAAAAAAGCTGTTTAATTTTTTAATTCATTGCTTTCATTTTTTAAAAACTACTTAATCCCACCCTATTTTTCTTTTCAGGTTTTAAATTAAAGAACTATTTAATTACATATAAATACATGGAAACCCCAAGTAAGTATCAGATCTGGGGTGGGGATTTGAAGGGACATGTTATGTTTATTACAGTAATAGCATCTGTTTTTTTACTTGGAGTTGTATCTGCGGACACAGGGAATAACACGACAAACACTACTACTTCACTGAATACAACTGCAGTAGAACCCCTTGCGAGTGGTATCCAGATTTCTGTAACACCCACAGCCCTCAACCTTGGCACCGTGGACCCCGATGGTCTTGAGAGAGCATATTACTCCATAACAGATGTATCTATAAGAACAAGCGGCGGGATCCTGAGGGTCTCTGTAAGGGCCAGTGGCGACCTCATAAGTATCAACAACAGCTCAAACAGAATACCACTCTTAAACCTCAAATACAGCATAAAATATGATGGCCCCTACGGGCCCATAGATGTTCCAAAGAGAAGCTTCACAACAAGATACTACACTTTCTGGACCTACAGAGGCTCAGTTAATATAAAAATCCCTGTAAATTATTATCTGACTGTGCCGCCCTATACAGACCCCGGAACATACAGGGTAACTGTCACCTACAGGGCCCTTTAAAGATTAAAAATAATAAAGGATGGATTTACCATCCTCTATCCTGCATTCTGCCCTCTTCAGGGATTTCGCTGATTTCCAGCCCCCTCATTGCTGTTCCAAGTCCCCTTGAAACCTCTGCTATAACCTCAGGGTCATCATAGTGAGCTGTGGCCTCAACTATGGCTCGGGCATACCCCTCAGGGTTGTCTGATTTGAATATACCTGAACCAACAAAGACACCGTCGGCTCCAAGCTGCATCATGAGGGCCGCATCTGCAGGTGTTGCAACCCCCCCGGCTGCAAAGTTAACCACAGGAAGCTTTCCAAGTTTCGCTGTTTCCCTGACAAGTTCAAGGGGGGCCTCAATCTTTCTTGAAACCTCCCAGAGCTCCTCTTCCTCCTTGTTCTGGATCTCCCTGATCTCACTCATCATTATCCTCATGTGCCTAACTGCCTCAACGATGTTGCCTGTTCCTGGTTCCCCCTTGGTCCTTATCATGGCGGCCCCCTCATCTATCCTTCTGAGGGCCTCTCCAAGGTTCCTTGCACCGCAGACAAATGGTACAGTGAATTTCTTCTTGTCTATGTGGAACCTCTCATCAGCAGGTGTCAGGACCTCACTCTCATCTATCATGTCAACTCCTAGGGCCTCGAGGACCTGGGCCTCCACGAAGTGTCCTATCCTGACCTTGGCCATGACCGGTATGGACACCGCATCCATTATCTCCTGGACCTTGTTTGGATCAGCCATCCTTGCAACTCCACCTGAAGCCCTTATATCAGCAGGTACCTTTTCAAGGGCCATGACAGCGACTGCTCCTGAATCCTCTGCAATTGCTGCCTGTTCAGCGTTGACAACGTCCATTATAACGCCGCCCTTGGTCATCTTTGCAAATCCCTTCTTGAGTACTTCTGTACCATGCAGCATGATAAATCTCCTCCATCAGAATGATCATTATTATCTTTGAAAATAAAGGGTTAAATATCTATTGCAGCAGTTCATGGCACCGGTATGCACAAGGTATTTAAGAATCCCCACCATATAATTCACAGTTAAAAAAAGCGTGTTAGTGATTCAAATGGTTGCTGGAACATTCACCGGATCTGTGATCTACTCCCATGCAATACCTGCACTTATGGGATTCCTGAGCATGATTCTGATATGTAATGGTGTTATGGATGATAACCGGGACCAGGTCCTTGCAGGTGTGGGCATATTCTTTGCAGCCGGACTCTTACCCTTCATCATCCTGCCCTTCATCCTGGGAATCTAGTCAGATTTCACCCTCAAGTTTTCTTGTGGCCATTAGGGATGCAAACCTTCCAGCCGCCTCCGGCCCCACCATTCTTCTGGCATGTACATAGGCTGCCATGTAGGTATCCCCCAGGCCCGTGGGGTCAAGTTCTCTCACAGCCCTCACAGCCCTTATCCTTGTTCTGGAGCCGCCATGGCAGATGACTGAACCCCTCCTGCCGCATGTTACCACCGCCTCAGGGGTATGCTCAGCCAGCATACGCAGAGCCCTCAGAGGGTTATCTGAGATTGTCCCGAGTTCATTCACATCAAGGAATACACCATCCCCTGCCTCCATGACCCTCCATATGTGCCCTGCATGTTTCAGTATTACACTCCTTCCCTGAGGGTGCCTGAGGTAACCCTGGAGTCCTGTGTAGAGCCTGTACCTTTCACCCAGGAATTCCAGGGTCCTGAGGGGTATGTCTGATGGGAGGAGGGGTCCTGCGAGCACTGCAGTCCAGTCCAGTGATGCAAGGCCTTCAAGGTCCTCCACCTCTATGGGGTTTTCAGCAAAGTTTGACCTCTGAGTCCTTCCTGCAGTATCCCCGTTGGAGTAGATATTTTCAAATTCAACTGTACGGTCATGGTATACAGGCACAATCCTTGTTTTATCCGGGAATTCCTCAAGAAGTTCGGAGTCATCCTCTGAGATGGTCACAAGGGCTGTGTGACGGACTCCAAGGTGGGACAGGAGTCTTGAGTAGTAGTAGACCGCACCACCAGCCTTCACCTCATGGGAGTCCCCTCTCACTATATGGTCCCTGCTTACCGGACCGATAAGGAGGTAACCTTCCCCTGAGCTCACCCGGGCCTCACCATCCCTTCATGGAGTGCCCTTCCAACAAGAGCCGCCCTGACACCCATAGCCTCAAGTTCAGGTATCTCCTCAGGGAGAACACCACCCCCGGGTATTACACGCTCGATAAGGGGTCTGAAGAGTTCAAGGAGTTCCCTGTTGAAACCAGAGGATGTACCGACGGACCCGATATCCAAGAGGATTATGTCTACTTCATATCCCATCAGGAGGTCCCTTAATTCCTCAAGTCCAATCTCAAGGTTTCTTGAGTGGAGCCTCATGTCCTTAACGTCCACGCTGACAACGGTCCTCTCAGGAGGATAGTTCCTGAGGATCTCCTCCAGCTCCTCTGTGCTCTCAAGGGTCTCCGTTGCAACAACGACCCTTGATGCGAATTCAAGCATGAAGTGGAAGGTTTCGAGATCCCTGACACCGGCATCAAGGATCACGGGGAGGACATGGTTCACCCTCCTCACTGCCTCAAGGTTTGATCCTGTGCCCTCGATGGCATCGAGGTCCGCTATGTAGATTGACCTTGCACCTGCTGCCCTGAGGGATAGTGCAATGTTAACTGGATCCGGTGACGGTGAATATACTGACTCCAGGGGCCTGTATTTTTCACGTTCACCGGATTTGCCGGATACCGCGATACCATCCATTAAATCAATAACAGGTATGATCTCAAGCATCGGTATAACTCCTGACTAGCTCAATTCTGAATATTTTATGTGTATGGAATACTTAAAGCTTCATGTAAATAGCAGGGATCTAAAAAATAGGGGTCTACAATAAAAAGAGCAGTACTTGCTGTGGAAATAAGTGAAAGGCGGTCCATTATCCCTGGACCATTATGAGTTTACCTGTCTTGGGGTCACGGTAGACTGTTCCCATCTCAACGTATCCCTGACCCGAACCCGAAGTGGTCTGTGGAGTGTCGTTAAGTTCCTGACCCTTCTGGACCTCAACAGCCTTTTTCATGGCCTCCATGGTCTCCTGTCTCTCCTGGGGAGTCATATCTGCAAATACAACGTTCTGCATGTTCCATGAGAGTACCAGGAATATCAGGAAACCGACTGAGAGTACCAGCATGGCGTCAACCAGGTTGGCGCTTCCAGCCATGGGGTCCTCTTCATTTTGATCCGAGAGGAGCCTTCGCCGGCGTCTGAGTGGCATTATCCATCACCTCCAGCACTGCCTCGGCCATTGTCTCAAGATTTGAGAGGTACTCCTCATACCATCTTCTCCTGACCTTGGAGATGATGTATGCTATACCCCCTGATGCAAGTCCCACAACTGTTGTATCGAAGGCTATGATGATGGCCTGGGCCAGTGTATTGATGTCACCTGCCCCGAGGGCTGCGAGTCCTGGACCCATGGGTATGAGTGTCCCCATCAGTCCAAGGGTTGGGCCGAGTCTGGTTACAATGTCTGTCTTCTCAAGGCTCTTGGCAGCCCTGAGTTCCTCATTCTCTATCAACTTCCTTGCGAGGGCCTCCCTTGATTTTGGTCCGAGTTCAGCTGTCCCTGCGATATCAGTGAGCACGGCCTTCTGGCTCTGTGGTATGTCCATCGAATCGACGACCTCAATTATCTTTTCAGGGGTTCCTGGGTTTGAAATTGATTTTATTGCCGATTCAAGTTCCTTAACATCAGTCCTTATCCTTCCAGAGTACTCTGATATGAGCCCTCCGAGGGTCACTATGGCGTATACCATGAATAACAGTAGACCTGCTATAACCGGTATGAGGAGGCTCTGGGAGACAACGTGTAGTGCACCGCTCAGTATCTCACTGCCGGGTACTGCAACCATATCATATCACCTCTTTCTATTCTATGAATGTGCTTTTTCTCTTGTTAAGGTATATTCCAAGCCCCATCAGCGCGAGGGTTCCAAGGACGACGTATATTATTGTGTCTATCCCCGGCACCGTGAGGGGTGTCATCTTCATGCTCATGACGCTGTTCACGTTGGGGAGCACGATGGCAGCTGTCAGGAAGTATAGACCAGCGAAGAGCATGAAGTTTCCAAGTAGAACAGGGTATGGTTTCTTGATGGCGGCTGCGATCCCATTGGCAAATACATAGAAGAAACCTATGAATGCTGCAAGGATTATTCCTGAGTACTTGCCAAGTGTAACCGCAGATACTCCTATTATCGGTGATACCAGAATTATGCTGACGATGACCGCCCCGAAACAACAGGGGCAGGGTGCAACCATAGCCACACATGCAGTCTTTGCTGTGTCACGCCTGTGTTCCTTCCACTCACGGAGAGTGTGGACACCTGCGAATATGAGAATGGCTGCCATTATGATTGTTATAAGCGAACTGTAGGTGTTGAAGAAGCCCTGAACCGAGTTCATGTAGGCATTTGCCAGTGCTGAAAGGGCATAAAGCCCCAGACCGTAACCTGCGGTTATTAGGGCCGCCATCTTCCTTGATAGGCCTGCAAAGCCCATTGCCAGTCCAATCTTCACACCGAATATCAGGAGAACCGATAGGATTCCTGCCTGCCACAGTAGATTTGCAATGTCCATGATCCACACCTTCCACCTTCAAGTTTTGTGATAATTAGTATATAAATTAAATTATTACAGTTCTCCGGATTAAACTCCGATTTTTATTACTACATTTTTTATTACTGAGATCCGGATCCAGATAATAATTCATTCAAATAAATTTTATTTAAATTAAAGTTAATGTGATATTTAAGTTTTTTCAAAAAGAAAAAATAAGGGGGGAACTGGTTTATCTCCTTCCAGGTCCCATGAAGTAACCCACTCCAACCAGGGCAACCAGTGCTATGACACCCAATATGGCGTACACAGGCATTCCAGTATCTGATGAACCGGAGGAACCAGATGCTGTAACCTCATATGATTTTCCTGCACCCTGTGATGATTCGGAGCCTGCTCCCACATTCTGTGAGGAGCTCTGCGTACCTGGACTTGCCGCTGAAACACCTTCAGATCCTCCTGAGGTTCCACTACTTCCATCATGAGGCTGCCCTCCGGGTGTTGAACCTGATTCTCCACCCTGGTTTGGGTTCTCAGATGGTGCAAAGGCTGCGGCCCCTGTGGCTTCGTATATCTTTGACTTAACCTTGGCAAGTAGATCCGGGTTAACATACTGCATTGCCCACTCCATCATTGCAAGGTTGCCGCAGCTGCAGTCACAGCATGCCACACCGTACTCAGCAACAGTGCTTGCCCATGTATTTGCAACCAGCCTCAGAGTGGCCTCATCAGCCTTCCAGAAGCCCTTATGTGCTGCTGTTAATAGCGTCCCTGTTATACTGATCATAGAATATGCCCTGTTACCTGTGGAGAGCCATCTGTTCACGCCTAGATTGTATTTGTCTTTAATGTATATGTCTGTGATCTCATTCCAGTCATAGTCATCAACAAGCTGTGGTGCGGTAACCTGCCATCCCCAGAGGTATGCGACGAACTTGTTTGAGATGGTCCTTGCACCGCTGTATCCCTCGTTCATCATTGACTTTATCCATTCAGGGTTGTAGTAGCGTGTCCTCATTTCACGTCTCATGAACTCCTGCAGTGAGACAACCTCAGGCCTTGATGGGTTGGCGTAGTAGAGCACATTGAGTGAAGGTGCCACCCCACCGTTGACCTTCTCAATTGCCATTGAGAGGCCCCCATAGTAGTCGTAGTAGTCATCGTTGTCAATTACACCATAAAGGTTGGTGCTCCTGCTGTGGTATGCCACTGTTACACCCTTCAGGAGATTCTCAAAGAGACCTTCCATTGATGCTCCCCAGCGTGTGTTTGAGTATGCGTGACTCATCCTCCTGAGGTATACATCGGCAAGTTCTGACCTGTTATCCCATGTCCATGCCTCTTCAACACCATGGTTAACCCCTGCGCCATAGTCACCGACAGGTGGAGCGAATATGCGTGTTATGGCAGTATCACCATCATAACCTGCGAGTACCAGCTCTACCCAGTGCTTTGCAATGTAATTGACGTTAAGTGAATCATTTTTGTCTATGGTTTTAAGAAGATCTGCCATTGTCTTAGCCTGCTTGAACTGTCCTGTGAGCAGTGGATCCAGGGCAAGGTCAAGCTGTGTCTTGAGTTCGGGGTGAGCTTCAAGGATCTTTGAGTATGATGCTCCGAGTGCAACCCTGTATGCTACGTCCATTTTGGCCAGAAGGTTGGGGAATAGATCCCTGAAGAGGCCACTGGTGGTTACTATGACATCAATCCTTGGCCTTGATGTGAGGTTTGAAAGGCCCATGCTGCTTCTCACATTATTGAGGTCTGATAGAAGCTGTGTTAAATTTGTTGGAACTATGTAGGATAGTTTTCCGCCTCCGAGCCAGGTCTTATCGTCCATCTTTGGCTGCACACCCAGCATTCTCAGGACGAATGAAGCCATTGCACCGTCGTCTCTTGCCGTCTCAACGCACCAGACCACTGCAGCCATCTTTTCAGGGATTGCATCGAGCTGGGCCAGGGCCATATCTGCGAGCCTCTTACCAAGATCCCACGCCACCTTTGTTGGTAGTGTGTTGTCGTCCTGGGCATAGAAGTTTCTTCCTGTTGGAAGGGCATATGGGGCCTTAACTGGATCTCCTCCCTTTGCAGGGGTTATGTAGTGTCCTGATAGACCCTCCATAAGTGCATCCATTTCACTGGAAGGACTGTCCTTAAGGAGTGATGCATACTGGAGTGCCAGCTCAAGCTTTGAGTGGAGTGTTGCCCTGAGAGATGGATCCGTGATGTTTTCAAGTAGTGTGTCGATCGATGTTCCCCTTAAAAGTTCCATTATCATCTCTACAGTGGCATTGTTAAGTGCTTCAGCCTGTTCAAAGGTGAGGTTGCTGAAATTCCATCCATTCATCATGGATATGAGTCTCTGTAGTGATGGGTCCACTTCGCTGTCTGGTGAGAGCATCCCTGATACCATGAGGGCCACTTCACTGTCAGTCCAGTTGAGACCAAATGTGTCAAGTCCATAGGGCATCAGTGTACTGGTAATGCTCAGAAGGTAGTCATGCACCCTGTCTATGTCATCGTCCGTCATGTTGGTTGCGTTAATCCCAAGATCCCTTGCAAGGTCAAGTTTGATTATGGTTTCCCTGATCTGCTTTGCATATTCGTCCCTCATGGGGTTTCCAGTTGGTGTAGCCTCGTAACTTGACACGAGCCCTGCAAGTTCCTGAAGGTCGCCGTAGAGCTTTGTTCTTGTCAGTGGTGGTGTTAAATGATCTATGATCACTGCAAGTCCTCTTCTCTTAGCTTGCAGACCCTCTCCAACACCATCCATTATGTAGATGTATAGTGACGGTGTATCTCCTATGCATATATCAGGGTAATCAAAGGATGAGAGGGCATACTGTTTCCTTGGTGTCCACTCGTAGGTTGCGTGTCTTCCAACGTGTATCTGCGCATTTGCACCGAAAACCGTGTTTACCCATGCATACCATGCAAGGTAGCAGTGAGGTGGTGGAACTATTGTGCTGTGGTAGAGGTTTGCAGCGTCGGCTTCCCATCCCCTCTGTGGTTCCGGGCCTATGAATACATTTCCAAACATGAGCCCCGGGATCACTACGTACTTCCTTCCATTTCTTGTTACAACCATGACGTTTCCTGGTGGTTCACCCCAGCCAGTCATCCCTGAAACATTGAGGGCCATGAACTGGTTTTTGTAGATGTAGAAGAGATTCCATGCCGTTGTGTTGGATGTGTTCCAGATGACTGCTGTCAGGGCAGCGCTCATTTTGTTTATAAGATCAATTGCTGTTCCTGCGATCTGAGGGTGTGTATTCGCATTTGAGATCATCTCCTGGGTCCAGCGGTTGAGTGTCTTGAGCATTTCATCCCTGACCATGCGGTCTCCTTCATTGATGCACTGCACCGCAACCCTTGTGAGTTCCTCTATGTATCCAACGGGACCTTCAACCATCTCCTTGCGGGCAACAGGATCAAGTGTATTGAACCATGCAAGGTAGTCCTCGTATGGCCACAGTATTGCATTTGAACTGTTTGCAAGTTTCTCAAGTTCACCGGGGGCCCAGTTGGCAACATTTATACCGTTTTTGATCATCATCTCAACCAGTGCATCAGCGTCCTGCGGTATTTCACCAACACTGTAGCCCTCTGCCTTCATGCGCTTGAGTATCTCAATGATACTTTCGGGGACATTAAGGTAACTTGCACCTATGTTCTGCTTACCCGGCGGGTAGTTGTAGTATACAATTGCCACCTTTTTGTCACTATTTGCCATGGTCTGGAGTCTGATCCAGTTGAAGGCCCTGCTGACAAGTTTCTCTATCCTCTCTGGAATGGTCACTGTTATGTCCCACTGTGCACCTGTTTCAGGATCTGAACCTATCTCACCCACACCTATGGCAAGTGGTTCTATCTGACCCTGCATCTCTGGCTGTGCACACTGCCAGTAAACTGACATCCAGCTGAATCCCTCCTCTGAGACAATCCACTGACCAATTGTTCTGTATTTAGAACTGGTTATCATTGCCCTCAGAACAGGGATATTTGATCTATCAAAGAACTTGGTAACACTGGCACCGGATGTTGTTGACCCGGTTATAAACGTCAGCATATCTATGATAACGTTTGCCTTGACAGGGTATTTTTCAGGGTTGGCCTCGTACTGAACAACGTTTGATGCATCTGTGAGAAACTTTACTAGGGCTGAATATACGTTCACTGGCTGTGCTGTGCTGATCTTGAGACTCCTTATTAGGTTACCATTATCAAGTATCTGAACCTCATAAACATTCGCACCTGAGACGCTGGTAACACCAAGGATTGATGTGAGGTCAGTGTAGTTTCCTATTCCCCTGATGGCAGTTATGTTGTAGGTCTGGTTTGGCATGCATAGTGTCTGGATAATGTTCTGCATATCAGTCTGGTTGAGGATGACATAATTTGACCATGTACCTATAACTGGTATGACGTTGAGTCCCCTTGAGACGAGTGCATCGATTATCTGCTGCATCGCATCAGCGTAGGTGACCTCCCCTGTGGATCCAACATAGCTCAGGACAGCCACTGTGGGTTTAGCTGGATCCAGAGGATATCTTGTGAAATAATCCTCCTTTGTAAACCTCTGACCATCACGGTAGAGGAATTCTGAGGCGAGGGGTGAAGCCTGTTCAAGAGTTCCAGGTTCCCAGCTTTCGTTCCATTGTAGTCCGCGCATGTTATAGTACATCTTTAGTGCGAGTTTGAACTGATTTTCAAGGTTTGTTTTGCCCGCTGCTGCATAGTACAGGGCGCAATCTATCCACTGATGCAGTGCTGTGTTTCCCGGGTATTTCTGTTTATATGCTATAAGAGATGTAAGGTCTCCGTCGTGACATGCGCCTATTAAAGTACCTGGTCTGTCGTATGTTCCAATATCACTGTCGTTAACACCAGTGAAGACCTCTGTATTGTTTATTCTGCTCAATTTGACGAGAGTTGGTCCGCTTTCAAATGCAAAAAACAGTTTGTTTTCTAATATTGATGGATGGGCTCTTATAACAGCTTCAAAGGAACCGTTACCGGCGAGCTGTGTGCCCCATTCAGCAATTATAATACTGGAACTGTTGATGAGTGACAGTATCTCATCGCCCGTCATGTTACCTATCTGTGTGGTGGATCTTATCTGGAAATTCACCCTCTTCGCATCCCTGTTTGTGAGGTTCATTACAGTGTATGCAACTTCATTGTAACTCTTTGTGGCTGTAGATGACCCTATAACCAGTACAGTAGTTGAATTAACCTCCGTGCTGTTGTCTGCTGCTGCCACGCTCTGGCAGAACATTAACATGAGAAGAACTGCTGTTACTGTGATCAGATGTTTTCTCATGATCTTTTTCACCTCCTTTGAATTTTTCAATATCCATTTATTGTGAAGACAATATAAATTATTGTTATTACTATTTTGAGGCAATTGAAAAATAGAGTATTAATAAAGAAATTATATTACTTATTTTATATGTGTATCAGGAAAAAGTAATACCAATGGTTAATAAAAAAGAAAAAGATTGGGGGTTTATTTTCCTGCTCCGCCCCTGAGGAATCCGAAGGCCACAAGACCAGCGGCAACAAGGACACCCACGATACCGTAGACGTACCATGAGGAGTCACCGCCACTGGCACCTGATGTAGCATTCTTAACCTCATAGGCCTTTGAAGGCGTTGATGCAGGCTCCTCTGACACTGAGGATGCAGCGCCCACCTCTGCAGGTGAAGCCGCAGTATCCACACCCGGTGAATAACCTGCATGTCCACCGCTGATACCACCAGCTGAACCTGAAGGAACACCACCGTTTGAACCTCCCTGGGAACCTCCCTGGTTTCCTCCGTTGTTAACTGGTGTTCCGCCGTTGTTCACCGGTATAAGGTCCTCAAGGTTTCTTACTGGTAATCCCTTCACATATGCCAGGACATTGCCGTTTGCACCTGAAAGGATCGTTTGAAGTTCACTTTGTGTAATATACTTTGCTGGTAATTCACTGGTCACTGTGTATGGTGAGCTCACACCGCTGGGCTCTTGTCCTTTGTACCAGTCTATGTATGCCCTGAGGCCATTCACTCCGCTCTGGAAACTTGGTCCTTTATAAGTGATTATCACTACCCTTCCAACGTTTAACTTTTCATCCCAGATTATCAGCATGCCTTCCATCCGCCCGCCGTTAACAGTCGAGGATGTTGTATTAAGCAGTCTCTGGTTGTAGTAAGTTCCCTGTCCAGGTGATACGCCGAGGAGCAATAGTAGCCCGTCATCTTTGCAGTAGTCTGTAGCTGTAATGTAAATGTATTTTTCATTTTCTCCCCGCGGATAATTCTCGTATATGTAGTCTGCTATGAGGTATGATGGTGACACACCAGGACAGACATGGTTGTGGAATAAGTAGACCATCAGCATGTCAAATGGCGGTTCATATGACCATGCATTGGCGATTGTAACTACTCCATTCCAGTTTTTGAATACCCTGGATACTGTTGGATTGGTGTGATTCCATCCGGCTCCTATGTCATATACAGGCCCCATGGTGTCGTTTATTACTGTGAAACCAGTGGTTGAGTTATAGATTAGCTGTACAGCCAGGAGCATGTCATCCAATTCTGTGATGTTGAATGTGAATTTTCCGAAGCCACCTGTTTTGCCGAGGATACTGGAATTGTAACTGCCAGCTTTTACTATGAATGTGAACCAGAGCTGACTCCAGAGTGCGCTGTGGACAGGAAGTAACGTTGTTCTGCTTAACCTTGAACCCAGAACATCATAGATCCCGTCCCATACTGGACTTGTGTCCTGACCGTTTAGGCGTGCGTATCCTGCTGATGTGAGAACCAGAAGATCAAGGTCGTCCTTTTCTAGCTGTACACCAGCCTGCTGGAACAGGTCCTTCACCAGGTTCGCGGCTTCAGCACCGATCTCCTTTAGCTGGTCATATGTCAGGTTACCCTGTGTGTATGTCCGGTTGGCTGGTGTTGCGTTTACAAGATTGCTCTGGCTCAGGATGTAATCCATATCCAGGCCATGTGCATCGTTGACGGTTGTACTTCCTAGCCCACCTGTAAGATAATTACCCTGTTCTTCTGTAACATTGTCGAATGCGTATAGTATCTTTATCAGGGATTCTGGATCTGTCATTAGTTTTTTGACAGCCCATGCGTTGAATTTAAGTTCTGATACTGCTGTTTCACCGGTTTCCTGTTTGTATTTGCTGATGAGGTCCTGAAGGTCGTATGACATTATTATGAGGGTCCCTGTTTTTGTGTTTGAATCCCATCTTAGGAACCCTACCATGTTGGAATCATTTGTGGTGTTGAATCCGATGTAGGATCTCTTTCCGGGTGTTGAATCCATGGCATATACGAATACGTCATCGTCTGAGCCACCGGGCACACCGATTACTATATAACCTGATGATTCTGCTCCCCCTGTACCGGCTCCCGGTGGGTAGTATTTGAGTAGTGTTTCTATCATTGCGTAGCCGCTGATTGTTCCCATGCAGACGTGGCCGTGGAATGCTGCTTCCCTGAGGATGTCTGCTGAGAGTCCTATGGCCCAGGCGTTGGCTAGGCTTGCTATGGGGAAGGTGTCACTTCCGAGTTTTTTCTGGAGTGCCTCGTACTGTGAGAGTGTCATGTTCTGTGACACGGTTCCAACGTAGATTGGTGTCATGCTGGCGTTTTTGAAGTATGCGAGTATGAGGTCGTTTCCCTTCCTTACAATGAATGCGAAGTCAAGGGGGTCGAGTCTGGTTTTCCTGAGCATCAGGATGTTTCCTTTACCATAGCTTACTGTTCCCCGGGCCTGGTTGAGTATTCCCTCCAGGACGTCCTCTGTGGTCTGGTTTTTGTAGTAGGCTGTTCCGGCTGTTGTTATGACCAGGACGTCACCTGTCCTGGTGAAGTTGAGGATCTGGTCTGCCTTCCTGGTGATATCCCTTCCCAGTTTGTAGGCGTCTGTGGCCTTCATCTGTAGTGATAGGTGTGTTGCGTAGAGGGTGCCGTAGGGGGTTAGCTGGAAGGTGTGTGATAGTTCGGTGTAGCCTGGGGCCCTGATTTTTACTGTGAATTTTGTGTTTTCTGTAATGTTTTCGTAGTTGAATCTGATTTTTGTCATGTTTGCTGCCGGATCGAATTCTTTGGTGAAGTTTATCCGGGTGTTGTTTTCGTCTGTCAGTTCCTGGATGTCGGGGTTTATATTGCCATTATCGTCGGCGTATTCATATTTGACGTCAACCCCCACCTCACAGTTTGTATCAGCTGCACTCACCGAACCTGTAAGTGCCACAGCAACGAGAAGAACCATGAAAACCATGAAGTACTGTCTTCCCATAACCCTTTCACCTCCTTTTAAGTTCTTTAATGTTTAATAATGTACGGATCTTCCTTGGAGTAATAAGATATATAATGCTTTTGTTAATACTTTAAGGCCTTAAACGGGAAAAAATGTAATACTCAATTTTTTCATAAAGAGGGAATTCATGGGGAAACCCCATGAACTGATTGCTGGAGGGAAAATTTAATATCAAACACCATTCTGGTGTTACATGTTACTCTTGAATGTCCCTACTATTTAACAATTTCTATTTTAAAATTAATAATAACCATCTGCTGTCATTCTCCCTGATGGTAATAAGTATAAGCGAGTGAATTCCTTTATCATGGGAAGTCAATCAGGACATTTAAAAACAAGTACCGAAGTGTTGTTAACCTTCCCTGATGGCAGGACAACTCCTGCCCTCCTGAATCCGGTGATATCATCATCACTGACAGGTGCGTAGAGGATAGCCCTCATACCTGTGTATGTCCTGTAGATAATCCGCGTTTCTGTATCAACGTATCTGCGTATGTTCCTGAAAACCCTTCTCTTTGGCTCTGCAAGGGCCGCCACCATTAATACATCGAATTCAAGACCATCAATGACGGTTTCATCTCCAGTTATAACATTCACACCCTCAACTCCAAGACCTTCGATGACCTTTCTTGAGAGCTCAGCGATGTCTGGTTCGATTTCAACAACATTAACCCTCATACCATAGACGTGTGAGAGAAGAATACCTGTAAGGGGTAGGGGACCACCTCCAATAAAAACTGCTCTCTCCCCTCTCCTGAATCTTCCAAGGGCAGCCTCATTCTTAAGTAGTTCAAGGTACCTTGGGTAGAAGTAGAACGACCTGAGGGTCTCCCAGGGTGAATCTGACTCTATGACCTCCTGTGCCTTTTCCATTTCAAGCTTCATCCCGAGATTCACGTAGAACTTCCTTATCAGGCTGAGTGCATGATTCATTTCAGCATCATCGAGGATGTGCTTTGCTGATTCAAAGTCAATGGTTGAGTCATGGGCTATCTCCTCGATTTCATCAAGAAGTGGCATGACCTCGCTGGTGTCCATCTCATCGAAGTGATAATTCATTCCCTCGAGTCTTGAGGCTATCCTCTTTATCTTATCCCAGTAGATGTAGCAGCTCATAGCGGTTCTCCTTAGGTCATGGTAATGTTATTGAACAGCACACTTTATAAGACTTGAGCACATATGTCATATATGAAGACAATCCTGTATTACTTTATCTGGATTTAACACAGAATAATTATTACTTACTGGTGATGGATGTTATCGCTGGTTGAATGAGGGGGCAAAAAACACTGAAAAACAAAAGGTGATGGAAATTATCACTGTGGCTGAACCCATGAGTGAATCTGAACTTGAATCCATAAGAAACTTCCTCTTCAGGATAATCAGGAGGGAGTTTGGATTCGGATACATACCCGAGTACCACAGGGACATAATCAACCTTGAGGAGTACTACCTCAAACCCCCAAGGAACATCTTCCTCTTCGCCTCCCAGGGTGGTAGGGTAATAGGGACACTGGGACTTCGTGCCTATGACCGTGAATTTGAGGGCCTGAACTATGATCCAGAGACAACGGCCAGCCTGTGGAGGGTTTTTGTAGATGAGGATCACCGGAGGATGGGTGTTGCATCCAGACTTGTTGAAATCGCCGAGAAGGAAGCAGCATCACTGGGCTACCAGAGGATCTACCTGCACACACATAAATACGTCAGTGGTGCCCTCGAATTCTGGCTTTCAAGGGGATACCGTGTAACGGTGGACACAGGAAATGAACTCGGGACGGTCCACATGGAGAAGACCCTCTCATGCAATTCAAAGGCAATTACCGGGATCCCTGAGAAAAGCTCTGAACTCTCACATTCACTCCCCAGGACCCAGAAGGTTTAATTCCATGTTGGTTAAAAAGGAATCAGATGGCATTTGAACTGAATCATTAAAAAGAGGAGGAACAGGGCATCAGATGACATTTTTTTTGAGCGAAAGGATTGTTGCTGGATGCCCTGTTGAGCTGGCTTCCGTTTTAAGCTAGGAGGAATTCATGCTCACTAAAGTGGTTGTCACACGACATATAAATACTTTTTGAAAAAAAGTTATTACATGCTTTTAAATGAAAACTGGTTAAGTATTAATACATGATGATAATTACATAATATCTGTTTTAATCCAGAGGCGGCAGTGATTATTCCCTGAATCCATCAAGGAAGGATTCAAGGCTCCTGTAGGCTGCATCCACTGCCTCATCAACAATCCCGGGATCTGCATCTGAAAGCTCATCAAGGTACAGTTCAGCGCTGATATCAACCTTCAGTTCATCGGTGTACTCCACCAGCACAGTTATGTCAATATCAACTATTTCCTTGGCAGACACCCTCTTCAGTATAAAATCAGAAATGGTATTGTGGAGGAAACTGGATATCTCATCCAGATCCCCTTCAGTGAGTTTTCTGAGACTCAATTAGTTACCCATCCCAGGATTGATACCCGCGCCCTTCATTGCTTCCTGGATGTTGACCTGCATCTCCTGCAGTTTCTTCATGACGCGTTCTTCCTGTCTCTCAATTGTCTTCTCCCTGAGCTGGAGTGTTTCAAGTTTTTCCTGAAGTTCCTCTGTAAGTTCATCCTTGGCAACCCTGATGAGAATGTTACCTGAGCTCTTATATACTTCAGCGTCATCGGCAGCCCTTGAGAGTTCTTCAAGGGCCTTCTGTGTCTCATTAATCTGCATTTCAACCGTCTGTTTCTGCACAGATATTGCCTGTGCCTGCTGCTGCAGCTGCTGGAACTGAGCTAACTGGTGCTGTACATTCTGTGGAAGTTCCATATTATCACCTTCAAAATATCCAATTATGTTGATCCCATCAATTCAAGAATCTCCATGGAAAGCTTCACCCAGCGCAGTGACGAATTGAGAGCCGCCCTGAAGGATGCTGAATCCCCTGCGCTTATGACAATGGTTATCCTGCCATCATCAAGTTCCATGGACATGGAAGACCTCTGGGAGGGCGAATCCATGACCTCAGGTTTGATGGCCCTGTAGATCACAGATGCTGATTCAGGGTCCGTCCTGATATCTATTACGCCCTGAATTCTCCTGAGACCCAACTCACTCACCGACCCTGAAATCACGTATCAGGAGCTTAAAACCAGCGGGCGTCCCCCTGGCATCCATGAGCTCCATCACCCAGGCGTACTCTTCATCAGTCCTTATACTCCAGGCATCCCTGGATGAGGATTCATCCACCTCAAGGCCCATTAGATTGCAGAGGCCCTCAGATCCGGGAGGGCAGCTACTGACCCTTACCGCTTTATCTGCCAGTTCAGGTTTTTTCATTTCAAAGGACGGGTTGAAGAGGATGTAACCCCTCTCCCCTCCCCTTTCATCGAGGAAGGTTATCCTTGCAGGGTTACCGTGCCTCTCAGAGACCACAGCCACCGGGCCCCTGGCCTCGATGAGCACATCCCGCAGGCTCATCTTTCCCCTGTTAATGTACCTCCAGCCCATGATCCTGGAGAGCCTCTGGGAAAAGGACCTTGTGCGCTGGGATGGCTTTCTGGATGTTGTGAGGAGCATCCTACCGTGCCCTCAGGGTCCTCTTAACCGGAGGCACCTCCTTGAAGAGGATCCTGTACCTGCACCTTGGGCACTTGTTCTCCATGTACTTCTTGGGGTCTATGAGTGTCCCGCACTGGGCGCAGCGGTACAATCTACTTACCTCCAACTATCCTCTTGATGTTACGGGCTGCTGTCTTACCCATTGGGGTCACCGGGAGGTATGCTCCACCTGTGAACACAGCACCGCATTTTCTGCACTTCCATATGCCCCTGCTCTCCCTCTTAACACCGGGACGGTCACAGCTCGGGCATACGTGCTTCCTCTTCATCTCTTCTTCAATCTTTTTAACAGCTCTTTTAGCTTTACGACCGTAACGTGGACCGAAACGTCCTGTGATACCTACTTTCTTTGTTCTTGCCATATTATCACTCCAGTAAATATGATGTTATAGATATTGTCTGGTCAGTATTTAAGATTTAGGGAGTCATTGACTTGTCAAGGTACTCAATGAGCTGGGGCACCTTCTCCACTGCAATTGAGACTGCCTTAAGGACATCATCCCTTGTGAGTGGCCCCTCACCACCCTTCTGCATGGCGCATATGGAGCCCTCCTCAGTAACACCTATGGATATCCTTGCTGTGAGTATGTCCTCCTCCTCGAGGGAGGGGTCGAGCACGATCTCGTTTCCTATCTTGGCGAAGGTGCACATGAGGGCCTTCCTGTTGACAGGGAGTGGCTGCATCTTCTCCCTGTTGATAACGACCTCACCATCCTCAACCTCGGCTGCAGGTATCCTTGTATCCAGCAGGGCTGCCACGGTTGCAAGGACCGCTGCGTCAAAGAGGTTGCCATCATAGTCTATGATGTGCAGGTCCAGGAACAGCATCCAGACCTTGCTGCCCTCTATGATGCAGAGCTTCTCAAGGTCTATCATCCGGCTCTCCCTTATGCATCTGTCCACAACCCTTGACAGCTCCACTGACCTCTCATCAGGGGGTCCAGGCTCAAAGGTCGGTGATGCCATTGGAAGGAGCTCGGAGTTGGTGAGTATTACACCCATCTCAGGTGTGTCAGGGAAGGGTTCGCCTATCTGGGGCTTCACACCCACAATTATCTGGGTGTTTCCAAGTTTCACCCTTGAGGAACCCTCAGCCTTGGATATCACCCCTGTTTCGATGGATATGTCCCTGAACTCATGAAGTGACCTTCCATCAATGCGTTCCTTATTATTTATAAGGTCCGTTATACTCTTTCTTGTAATTTCAGGTATTATATCCATTTTATTCACCATACCTCTTTCTGAGGGCCTCCTTCTGCACCTCATGTATCCGGAGGCATCCCTCCACTGCAAGGTCAAGTGCCCTTTCAAATTCCTCGGGTGTGAGGTTTCCATCACTCTGGAGCAGTGTGATTTCACGTGTCCTCGGGAGTATCGCCACCGGTACGTCTGCCTGGCCCTCCTTGTCCTCCTCCTCAGAGAGGTCAAGGACCACCTGATCACCGACCTTACCTGCTGCACAGGCAACAACCATGTCCCTCATGGGTATTCCTGCATCTGCAAGGGCGACTGAAGCCGCTGTTATGCCAGCACACCTCGTACCTCCCTCAGCCTCAAGCACCTCTATGAATACATCGATGACTGATCTGGGGAATTTTTCAAGTATCAGTGCCGGTCTGAGGGCCTCTGCAGTTATCTTGGAGATCTCAACGGAACGCCTGTCAGGGCCCGGTCTCTTTCGCTCCTCAACTGAGAATGGTGCCATATTGTACCTGCACCTTATGACAGCCCTGTCAGGTCTCTGCAGCTTTCTTATCTGAGCCTCCCTTGGACCGTATACAGCCACCAGTATCTTGTTACCGCCAAATTCAAGGTAAGATGAACCATCTGCCCTTTCAAGTATCCCTGCCTCGATTTTTAAGGGCCTGAGTTCATCAAACGCCCTTCCATCCTCCCTGACGCTGGGGGAGGTCTTCAATTGATCCTGTGTGATGATAGTAATCACCTCTCGGAATTATTCTCATCCTTAACTTCTGCATCCCCGGCTTCCCCATCATCCTCTTCAGCAGCAGGGGTGTCTGTTCCTTCTTCCACATCTTCAGATTCCACTTCAAGGTCTTCAGACTCATCAGATACTTCCTCAAAATCCTCAGACTCCGGAGACACCTCCACATCCTCAGAATAATCAGATACTTCCTCAAGGTCCTCAAACTCCGGGGTTTCAGGTTTTTCTATCCCTTCAGACTCCTCAACCTGAATCTCAGGTTCCACTCCTGTAAGCCTGTCGAGGAGTTCCCTCACACGGTCGGTGAGTCCTGAGGTGTGGGCCTCACGGTCTATCATGAGGACCACCTTTTCGGCTATCCTCTCCATGTCGGGTTCACCCTTGATCCAGACAACACCGTTCTGACCAACCACGATATCGCAGCGGGTCTTCTCCTTGACCATGTTTATCATTGATCCCCTTTTGCCTATCAGCCTTGGCACCTTTGTGGGTGTTATGTAAACCAGGATACCGTCCCTGAACTTTCCAAGGCCGCGGCCCTTGAGGCCAAGCTTCACCTTCTTAACCTCATCAACATCCACAACCCTCAAAAGCAGAACGTCCCCTATATCGAAGACACTTTCAAGTTCCCTTTTATCCTTGCCAAAGACCTCAGAGGCCGGTAAGAGACCTGTGTAGGGCGAGTTTATGTCAAGTCCCCACATTGAGAATCTGATGTCAGTTATCTCCCCGATCACCACATCCCCCCTCTTGGGGATGTACTTGCTCTGAAGTGGTATCACATTTATCTTCTTGTTTCTAACAGAAACGAGTCCCACAAAGGATGAACATATCCTGTTATCCTCTTTGAAGGTTCCCCTTCCAGGGAAATATTCGTTCTCTGCCAGAACCTGACCTGGAACAACCAGGTCCTTTTCATTTACAAGTAGCACGTTATGCCTCCCTGTTTTTTGAAGGCTAAAAGGAGAGGAGGATTATTTTATTAGCCTGGTTTCAACGTTACCGCCTGTGAGTTCACTGAGCTTCTGATAGAAGCTGTCCTGAAGGCCTCCGGGTATTTCAACCACTGCTATCCATGATCCGTCGTTCTGCCATTCCTCGTTGGTTATTTTCCCGAAATTTGATATTACACCGTAGGCTGACCCCGCCCTTTCACCGGGTATCTTGATGGCCACCCTGACCTTCTCAAATTTAATGGGAATCTTGGTTCTGATGGCTTTCAGGACGATGTTGACCTGCTCATCAACGGTCTTGAATGGATCAACATGAACCCTGGCTTCCTCCATGGCCTTTTCAATCCTCTTTGGAGGGTGAGGAAGTCCGTTCTGGGGGTTTATTGCCTCGCGTGCAATTTTATTGATGATCTTCAGGCGTTTATCCTCTATCATCTGCCTTCTCTGCTCTGCGGTGAGCTGTATTGTCCCCCTTCTTAGTATTACTGGTGTTACCTCAAGTGGGTCCGCTGTTTCAAAGACCTTCCTCATGGCCTCCTCAGATGCCTTATCACCCTTCCTGGCGTCCCTGAAGACCTCCTGAACCGCGAGGACGTCCTCCACACTTACATCTGAGTCTTCCCTGCGGAATTCAGCTGCCAGGTCAGGGTCCACAAGGACCTCGAACCTCTCGCCATGGGATTCAAGCCGGGCGATAACTGCATCTTCAAGGCTGACCATTTTTTACTCCTCTTCCTCCTTTTCCTTCCTGATCAGGAGCTCCTCAACATGGTCCCTGATCTCATCATCAGGAAGCCTTCTGTATTTCTTATCTGCGGCTTCTATAACAGCTATCTCAACACTTTCAGGTGTTGTTTTACCCTCAGTGGCCTCATAAACCGCGTCAAGTGCCAGTTCTATGGCCTGATTGAGGTTCATGTCGTCGCTGTACTTCTTCTCAAATTCCTCCATCGCCGCCGGCCTTCCAGCCCCTATGGCCGTGGCCTTGTACTCTATGAGGGCACCGCTCGGGTCGGTTTCAAAGAGTCTGCAACCCCTGCCATTGACACCACCAATTATGAGGGCCGTTCCAAAGGGCCTGACACCTCCATGCTGGGTGTACATCTGTTTCATGTCACATATCTTCTTGGCCAGGCTTTCAACCCTTATTGGTTCGTTGTAGGTTATCCTGTTTATCTGGGCCTCAAGCCTTGCCTTCTCAATTATTGCACGTGCATCCGCCACCAGTCCGGATGTTGCAGCCCCGATGTGTTCATCTATCTGGAAGATCTTTTCTATGGATTTCGGTTCAACCAGCTTGCTTGTGGGCCTCTTGTCCACAACAAGAACTATTCCTTCCTTTGATTTTACTCCAAGAGAAGTGGTTCCTCTTTTAACAGCTTCCCTCGCATATTCCACCTGGAATAGTCTGCCATCCGGGCTGAATACTGTGATGGCCCTATCATATCCTGCACTCTGAAGTGGTTGCATTTTTCTAACCTCTCTTTATTGATGGATAATTTATGTAATCATGAGTCACGTGATGAAGATTTTAATCAGTATTTATCTTTCTTGGAAGGTTTAATAAACTTTTGTGTTGCCGAGCGTATCGTTCCTGAAAGGCCGAGGATGTGGATGGCGACCCTCACCCCGCTGTGGTGGTGGGCGCATGTGAGGGCCATCATGACCCTCCTCTCATAGCCCCTCTGGCACTGGAGTATGCCCCTCACCCTGACGGCGTCTGGAAAATCGAACCTCCAGAGCTTCATGAGCCATAAACGGAAATTTGATGTTTCACATTCCCCATGCAGCTTGAGGCAGCTATCCCATATGAGGGAGACAAGTTCCTCCCTTGAGAGCTCCCTCTCACTGATCACCTCAAAGGCTATGTACCTCCTGGGGACCCTCAGGGTTGGTGGCAGTATCTTCATCCTCATGGACTCACCTTTAATTCTCAGGGAGGAGCCTCACACCCTCTGCAATCAGGAGGTGACGCTTCCCTGAGTCCTCAAGTATCGATGCGGGGGTTGATGTGAGGGATTCCTCTGCCTCATTGGCCTCCATACCGAAGCATTCTGCGAGGTTCATGATATCACCGGGAGTCCTCAGGTCATATATGGAGGAGGCCCTGCTGGTGAGGAGCAGTGGAAAACCGAACTTTCTGTGGAGTTTCAGGATCTCCCTGAACTGTTCAAGGACCCTTGCCCGTACCTTGAGCCAGGACCCGATGACATCCGCCAGGGGGAGTTCAACAGCCACATTGTTTCTTGCAGCCTCCCTTGCGAGGACATGGTTGATGCCAGGGTCCCTCCTTGAAGTGTAGGGTGCTGAGAGGACATCAACCCGCCTGCTCTCACATGCGGCCCTGTTAACCTTGAGGTTGCCCCCTGAGACATAGATCACGTCAGCCTTTTTCCTGAATTTATTCACTGATCTCCTCATATCACGGGGGTCAGATGCATTTATCATTACACCCCTGGCTATCTCAAAGTCCTGGAGTTCAGGATTCTCCCTGAGGGATTCAAGGTCTGATTTGAGGTCAGGGTATCTATCAGAAGGGTATACCAGAACTCCGCCCTGATAGCCGAGACGTGATGCCTCAAGGAGGAGTCTCAGGCTGGAATCATGGTCCCTGCCCTGTATGTGGAAGTCAAAGAATTTCATCAGATCCTTTGGAGAATCAATCATTCAAGTATCTTCCTGATGTTCTCTACCGCAACTTCCCTCTTTGCGGGGTAGGCCTCCACCTTGATCTTCAGGTGGATTGCATCACCGTGCCTCACGGGTTCCCAGACCCCCTCAAGGGCCTTCTGCTTGTCCAGTCGAAGGAAAAGGTTGCCGTTCTCATCGAATCTGTCCTCAAGTTCGTCCATGCGGCCCCTGAAGACCTCTGTGAATTTCTCCATGAATTCCCTGAGTGCCCTTCTGCGGTCCAGCCTTCCCCTGAGAACCGTTATGGGGTTTCCATGGTAGCCCTCGGCACTCTCCCTTTCAGGTGTGGCCCCCGGGATTACGTTTCTAAGGGCCTCAATGACCTTTTCCTCGTCCTCTGTACCGTATACCATGAGGCGGTAGGAGATGTTGTGTATCATGTCCCTCTAAAAAAAGTTAACGGGGGGCTTTACCTTACTTCTCAGCCCCTTTACCCCTGTTTCGGAGGCCCCTGTTCTTTTTACCTTCACTTGTGAGGCCCCTGAAGACGCGTCCCCTGTGCTGTTTTTCACAGATCCAGTTTATCTTGGGGTCGTTCTTGATTGCGGGGTGGTTTGGATCCACGAGGATGACCTCATAGAACTTGTATTTTCCATCTTCCCATACCCAGTAGGAGTTGAGGACCTCCATGTTCGGGTATTTTCTTGCAACCCTCTCCTCTGCGATCCTCTTGATACTCTTTGCGGTGGTTATCTTCTTCACACCCATCCTCTTGGGCCTTCTACCTGCCTTGAACCTGGTTTTCCTCTGGCTTCCACGCCTTACACGTGTCCTTACAACTATGTATCCAGGTTTTGCCCTGTAACCCAGTGCCCTTGCACGGTCTATTCTGGTTGGTCTTTCTATCCTCTTGATTACGGGATCCCTTCTCCACTTCGGAGCCCTCTCCCACATCAGCTCCCTTACATAGGAGTCCTTTGGATTCTTCCATGCATCTTTAACGTATCTGTACATCATTTACACCTCTATTCTGTTCGGCTTTACGCCACATCCATGGGAACGTATCCTGAAAAATAGCGGTTTAGGTGCTACTACATCTGGTGTGATCACTTAAAAAGTTTACTGTCAGTCACATCAATGAAATGTCTTTGAAGGTCCGTTTAATGGAAAAATCAAAGGTGTTGTTTCAGTCCTCGAGGACCTCGTAGAGTATTCTCATAGCCTTGACAAAGGGTGGATTGCCTGAGGTGAGGAGAACAACACGCAGGACATCAACTATCTCATCCCTTGTGACTCCGAACTCGTTTATGGCACTCTGTATCTGTTTTTTAACTGCACGGTCATCGGAGTTTGCTGCTGTTATCCCGAGGGCTATGAGTTTCTGTGTCCTGTAATCAAGGACCTTACCGGTGTAGGCGGCCTCATTCAGTTTAACAACTGCCTCATATATGTCAGGGTAGTCCTCTTTCACGTGCACCATGCCCTTCCCATAGAAAACATCCTCTTTCATATTTAGCACCTCCGTTTTAATTATGTTCAAGGCGATATTTATAAGTAACATGAGCCCTGATCTGGGTGCTTTACAGAGAATAAACACATTAAAGGATGAAAATATAGCGCCTTTTTACAGAAAAGGTGAGGAGAATAAACGGCAAAAAAATGTAATTAAAAATGAATCACTGCTTTTCAGGTTTTTCAGCCGGCTGTGATTCTGTCTCGACCTCTGAAACCCCTTTATCTTCGGGATCTGAGAGCATCTCTGAGATTCCTGCAATGGATCCAAGTATGCCTGTGGCCTCCACGGGTAGCAGAATCTTTGTTGCCCTTCCATCTGCAACCTTTTCAAGGGCCTCAAGGTACTTCAGTGCTATTATATCATTTGTCGGGTCACCCTCGTGCATGGCCCTGAAAACTGACAGTATGGCCTTGGCCTGTCCCTCTGCTATGGCTATTTCCCTGTACTTGTTGGCATCTGCGACCTTCTTTATGGCCTCTGCCTTACCCTCTGCCTCCAGGATGGCTGCCTGCTTATCACCCTCAGCCCTCTTTATTTCTGACTGCTTGTAGCCCTCAGCCTCGAGGATAGCCGCCCTCTTCATACGTTCGGCCTTCATCTGCTTTGACATGGCCTCAACGATGTCACCCGGAGGCTCTATGCGCTGTATCTCAACACGGACGACCCGGGTCCCCCACTTGTCTGTGGCCTCGTCAAGCACCTCACGTAGCTGTGTGTTTATCATCTCCCTTGATGTTAGGGTCTGGTCGAGTTCAAGGTCCCCTATTATGTTCCTGAGGTTGGTCTGGGCAAGTTTGGTTATGGCCTGGTAGAAGTCAACGACGTTGTAGACAGCGTTGAAGGGGTCAACCACCTCATAGAATATCACGCAGTCCACCACAACAACTGTGTTGTCCTTGGTTATGACCTCCTGTGGGGGGACATCAACCACCTGTTCCCTCATGTCGACCTTCTTTATGGCCTCTATGAATGGTATTATGACCACGAGTCCGCTCTCCACGGTCCTCTGGTATTTACCCAGCCTCTCGACAACACCCTTCTCATAGGGTCTGAGTATCTTAAGGCTCTTGAATGCCAGTACAAGCAGTACCAGTACTATTATCAGCTCAAGTATCATTTCTGTTCCTCCAGTTTTTCAACAACGAGTTTAACGCCCTCAATGGCCTTCACACTTACCTCTTCACCCACATCAAGCACTGTGCCTGATGTGGCCCTCCATGTTTCACCATCAACCTTCACGAGGCCAGAGTTCTGGGGGCTGATTGCCTCCATCACAACTCCCTTTCTCCCTATCAGTCTATCGGATACTGCCTTTTTTGATGGTTCGCCGGTTATGCGTGCTGCGAATGGCCTTGAAACTCCAAGGAGGACAACTGAAACAGCGGCGAATGTTATGAACTGCGCTGTAGTGTCGAATCCAAGGTATCCGAGGGCCGCTGCTGCCAGTGCTCCAAAGGCAAACCATAGGAGGAAGAAGCCCGTTGTGAGCATCTCACCTATGAGGCATATGGCCGCTATTATTATCCATGACTCCGGTCCCATTAAACCCACCACATTTCATAATTCACTGAGTGTTTATATTATTTTCTATGGCTCCCCTCAGTTATTATCATATATGTGTCGATACCATGGATATAGTAATTTGTAATATAATTTATAAATTTATTAATATTTATATTCTGTTTGTTGTAGTTATTGTAATAATTTTTTCTGGAAAGATATTTATAGGGGTGGTGTCCATATTCTACCTCAAGGAGGTGGAGATCATATGATCGAAGATGAACTCAAATTTCTGGTTCTGGGTTACAGGGTGTACACCGGTAAGACCCAGAGGGAACTTGCAGACGAACTCGGTGTCCCCCTGGACATCGTAATAGCCATGGAGGAAGGGACCTACAGGCACCCCACAAGGAAGCTGATGAGGAAAATAAATGAACTCACCGGTGAATATGAGGTGAACCGCAGGCAGTTCATAAACACCGGGAAGGGCTACAGGCTCAGGGAGAGGCTCGGATCACAGTTCAGGTACTTTGTCAGGGGCCTTGACAGGATGAAGTACATAAGCCAGAAGGACCTTGAGAAGATGCCTGAATCTGAATGCTACAGCACCATTGGTTCAGTTGACCTTGACGCGTTTGAGGTCCTCAAAGCAGGTAAAATGTCCTGAAACTCCCTTTTTCATTAAATTATTTTTAAGCTCCAGATGACTCTCAGGTCCTTCATTAGAATCTAAGTGTTCTCCTTTTCCAGTCCTTCAGCTTCCCTTTCTAAGTGGCTATGAAAAGCTGGTTAAAATGACAATCTCTGCTCTTTATGCTCCATTCCGTTAAAGATCCATAAAAGTCAACCGCTACCATCAGATGTGATTTCCACAGGGCTTAAGTTATAATAGGAACCTCCATCATATAATCATCCATGAGGTTCATAACACTCGTTCTGAAGAATCCATTCAGAAGCCGTGCAAGGAGTCTCCTTGCAATTACAGGTATTGCAATAGGGATTGCAACCATAGTAACCCTTGGCGTTATAACAGAGGGTCTGAAGACGTCCACAGAGGACACACTGAAGGCCGGAGGCGCTGACTTCACCATAGTGGAGTCCAATGTCTCGGACATGTTCTTTAGCAAGATAGATGAGGAATACGTTGATAGGGTCAGGAATGTGAGCGGGGTGGAGGACGCTGTGGGGATCCTCATGGCGGTCCAGCCGCTGGATGACAACCCCTACTTCGTTTTAATAGGTATAGACCCTGCGAAGATCAATATGAGCCAGATAAAGATAACAGAGGGGAGAACACTCCAGGACCCTGATGCAGATGAGGTCATAATGGGCAAGGTTGCATCTGAGAACCATGGAAAGAAAGTCGGTGACACCATAAAGATAAAGAACCGTGAGTACAGGGTCGTGGGCATATTCGAGTCAGGTGATATGCAGCAGGACTCAGGTGCGTTCATCTCACTTAAGAAACTCCAGAGGATAGAGGATAAGGAGGGCAAGCTCACCATGATATATGTGAAAATGACCCGAAATTCAGCTGTGGAGGATGTCACCGATAGAATCGAGAAGAGGTACAGTGACCTCACAACCATAGCCTCCCTGGAGGACCTCCAGAGCGTCGACCAGGGACTTCAGACCATCGACACTGCTACATGGGCCATTTCACTCCTCGCCATAATAATAGGAGGTATAGGAGTAATAAATACCATGATAATGTCCGTTTTTGAGAGGACAAGGGAGATCGGAGTTCTCAAGGCTGTTGGCTGGAGGGACAGGAGGATACTCGCCATGATCCTTGGAGAATCTGTGGTCCTCACCGCCATTGCGGGTGCTGCTGGTTCAGTGCTCGGAGTCGCAGCGATACAGGTCCTCCTCGCCCTCGGGATGAAGGGATTCATAGAGCCAGTCTACAGTCCTGAAATCTTCATGAGGGCCTTTGCGGTGGCATTCACAGTGGGTATACTAGGAGGGCTCTACCCTGCCTACCGGGCCTCAAGGCTTGCCCCCACCGAGGCCCTCAGGTACGAGTAGGTGATAGCATGAAGGCCATAGAAGTCAGGGACCTCAGAAAGAGTTTTGATAGCGGGAGGATAAGGGCCCTTAACGGGGTCAACCTTGAGGTCGATGGTGGAGAGTTCATATCAATAATGGGACCATCAGGTTCCGGTAAATCAACCCTCCTTAACATGATAGGCGCCCTTGACGTTCCTGACTCCGGCACGATCTGTGTAGCCGGCAGGGACCTCTCAAGGGAAAGGGATCTTAGCCGGCTGAGGGCCGAGGAGATAGGTTTCGTGTTCCAGCTGCACAACCTCATACCCAACCTTACGGCCCTTGAGAACGTGGAGATACCCATGTTTGCGGTTAAACATGAGAACATGGAGGAACGTGCCATGGAGCTCCTTGAATATGTTGATCTCGCTGATAAGGCCCACAGGAAGCCCACGGAACTATCTGGTGGTGAACGCCAGAGGGTTGCCATTGCACGTGCCCTCGCCAATGATCCATCCATAATACTTGCAGATGAGCCAACAGGGTCCCTTGATTCAAGGACCAGCCAGAGAGTCCTCAGAAAGCTGAGGGAGCTCCAGGAGGACGAGGGGGTGACCCTGGTTGTTGTGACCCATGAACCAGACGTGGCTGCCATGGCCTCAAGGACCATCAGGATACTGGATGGCGTTATTGTGGACGACGGGTATTGAATACCTGCCCTGGACCTCTGTTGAGGGGGCAGATACCTCTTTCTTCTGAAGCCCCATCACCTGTAATAACAGGCCTCATGCAGTAGCTGATCACACCAACACCCAAATTTTGATTAATAACTTCCAACATAGTACTGTACATGACAGAAAAACTCAGCGTGGCCTGGTGCATAACCGGGGCCGGGGAGAAACTGACGGAAACCTACGCCATAATGAAGGATGTTAAGAAGATATACGGGGACCGTGTTAAAATAGACGTCTTCATATCGAAGGCAGGGGACCAGGTTGTGAAGTACTATGGACTCTACAGGGACCTGGAGACAAGCTTTGACAGGAAATGGGTTGAAATAAACGCAAATTCGCCATTCCTTGCAGGTCAGGTCCAGCTGGGAAAGTATGACTTCATACTTGTTGCGCCGTGCACATCCAACAGCACCGCCAAGATATCCCTGAGGATAGGGGATACACTCGTGACCAACGCCGTTATAATGGCACAGAAGGCCTCAGTACCTGTCTACATCATGCCATCTGACTACAGTGAGGGGAAGGTAGTAACAACACTCCCCAACGGTAAAAAACTGGAACTGCGGATAACAAAGGAGGATGTTGAGCACGTGAAGAAGATATCAAAGATGGATAGGACAGAGGTCTTCAGTGACCCACAGAAGATATACAAGATATTTGAGGAGTGGACATACCCCAAGGATCAGTAGGTTCCTGAATTTAGAGACCCTCACCCAAAAAAATAAAAATGAGGGATTATTCCTGCAGTTCCTGGATGGTCACACCGTAGGTGTAGACCGTCATACCTTCCTCTTCCATCTGACTGAAGGGTGCTGTGCCCTTGAAGTAGGCCCTTATCTCACCAGTATCTGCAATGTCCATTGTGAGTGGTTCCATATCCGTCATTGACTCAAAGAAGGCCATGGCAGCGTCTATGTCCCCCTTATCCGGACTTTCAAATGTTATTGACAGTGTGCCCTTCTGTTTCTCCTTCATCCTCACCCGGGTCTGATTTATTTCAAAAACATTCTCCCCTCTGTTCCTGTTCCCGCTCTCCTTAACAAAAACAACTTTGTCGGACATTATACAATCACCATTAAAATATTGGCTGTTCTGTTTAATATATGTGGTGTTCAGTGAACATAAAACATAACTCTGCGGTGTCTGGAGGACAGGCATGGCATGAAGACCCAATACCCCATGAACATATGTCCACGGTGCCCCAGCGTATCTGAGGGATAAAAAACAGCTGAAGAACAATGAACATAGCACACATGTCCACGGTGCCCACTGAACATAGAACCTGTCAGGGCCCAGCCAGTGATGTCAACTGAAAAGAGAGACTGAAGGACGAACCCTCAGCTTCAAAAGAATGTGAAGATCCCTCTAAAACTTGTAACCTATAACACGGAGGAATTTCTTCCTTGCAGCTATATCCTCATCACCCTCTACCTCGCCGGGACTGTTACCATCAATGACGCCCAGAATACCCCTGCCCTGATCCGTCTCCGCTATGATAACCTCAACTGGATTCGCTGTTGCACAGTAGATGTTGACAACCTCAGGGACGTCCTTTATGCGCTGTAGGACGTTTATCGGGAATGCATCCTTCAGGAACACTATGAAGGAGTGTCCTGCTGCAATCTCAAGCATGGTCTCTGCAGCCAGTTCCTCGAGCTCCTCATCATTTCCCGCGCGCCTCACCAGGCAGTCCCCTGATGCCTCAGCAAATGCGATCCCAAATTTCGCCTGGGGAACCGTGTTCACAATTGCCTCATAGATGTCCTCGACCGTCTTTATGAAGTGGCTCTGTCCCAGTATGAGGTTGATATCCTCCCGGGACTCTATCTTAACCTTCTTTAACTCCATTGGAAAGACCCTCCCTAGATACATATTTAATTATGTGGAACTTAAACATTTAAGATGAGAAACTTTATTAAGGGAAGAGACATTTATCATTAATAATCATTATTAATTTTTCCTGACACTGATGAGGTGTAATCATGAAAGAGAAAAGCAAGGAGATAGGTTCCCGTGTAAGGGAACTCAGGGAACTCTCAGAAATCACGGAAGAAGAAATGGCCGATTACCTGAAAATCGACGTTGAAACGTACCGCCGCTATGAGACAGGAGAGGATGATATCCCTGCAAGCATACTCTTCGAGATAGCCCACAGGCTGGGTGTGGACATGGGACTGCTCCTCACAGGAGAGGAGACCCGCATGCACATCTTCACCGTAACCAGGAAGGGCAAGGGTGTGGAGGTTGAAAGAAGAAAACAGTACCGCTATGAGAACCTTGCAGAGAAGTTCATACACAAGAAGGCTGAACCCTTCATAGTCACAGTCGAACCCCGGGAGGAGAAACCAAAAACCAACAGCCACCCTGGCCAGGAATTCAACTACGTCCTTGAGGGGCGCATAAAGTTCTACATACACGACAATGAGATAATACTCAACGAGGGGGACTCCATATTCTTTGACTCATCCTATGAACACGCCATGGAGGCCCTTGACGGCAAAGAGGCAAGGTTCCTGGCAATAATAATGTAGAGGTGTACCTATGACTGCTCTCATCAACGAATTCGTGAACCGTGTTGAATTTGATTCATACGAGGATTTCCGTGACAACTTCAGAATAAATGTCCCCGAAAACTTCAACTTCGCATACGATGTGGTTGACAGATACGCTGAAATTGAACCTGATAAGGTGGCCCTGGTCTGGTGCAACGACCATGGCGAGGAGAAAAGGATAACCTTCGGTGAACTCCGGGACCTATCCAGCAGGGCCGCGAATTTCTTCACCCGGGAGGGTATACAGAAGGGTGACACAGTCATGCTGACCCTCAAGGCAAGGTATGACTTCTGGTACGCCCTCCTGGGGCTCCACAGGATAGGGGCCATAGCAATCCCGGCCACACACATGCTCAAGGAGAAGGACATCGTCTACCGTATAAGGGAGGCGGACATAAAGATGGTTGTCTGCATAGCAGAGGACGGTGTCCCTGAAGTATTTGAGGGAGCCATCGCTGAACTGGGCTCAGATACCCGGAGGGTCCTGGTTGGTGACAGTGATAGGGACGGCTGGATAAATCTCAGGAAAGAAATCATGAAACTTCCAGGCGACTTCGAAAGGCCAGAGGACTGTGCCGGTGGGGATGACACCCTCATCGTCTACTTCTCATCGGGCACAACAGGGATGCCCAAGATGATAGAACACGACCACACCTATCCCCTGGGCCATATAATAACAGCGAAGTACTGGCAGAACGTCAGGGAGGACGGCCTCCACTACACGGTTGCAGACACCGGCTGGGCAAAGGCCATGTGGGGCCAGATCTACGGTCAGTGGATAGCTGGAAGCGCTGTCTTCGTCTATGACTATGACCGCTTTGACCCTGAGAAGATGCTGGAAAAACTTGAAAAATACGAGATAACCACATTCTGCGCCCCTCCAACAATATACAGGTTCCTCATAAAGGAGGACCTGTCAAGATATGACCTCTCAGGAATCGAATATGCTGTTACAGCTGGGGAGCCCCTGAACCCTGAGGTATTTGAGAGGTTCCGGGAACACACCGGCCTCCAGCTAATGGAGGGATTCGGGCAGACAGAATGCGTTGTGTGCAAGCAAACTTCCCGTGGATGGAGCCAAAACCTGGTTCAATGGGCAAGCCATCCCCCGGCTACCCTGTTGAACTGGTGGACCGGAACGGTGACCCTGTGGACGTCGGTGAGGAGGGTGAGATAGTCATAAGAACCGCTGAGGGCAAACCCCTCGGTCTCTTCAACGGATACTACAGGAACCCTGAGAAGACCTCAGAGGTATGGCACGACGGATACTACCACACAGGGGACACAGCCTGGATGGATGAAGACGGCTACATGTGGTTCGTTGGGAGAACAGATGACATCATAAAGAGTTCCGGTTACCGTATAGGGCCCTTCGAGGTTGAAAGTGCCATCATATCCCACCCATCGGTCCTGGAGTGTGCAGTAACAGGATACCCTGACCCCATAAGGGGACAGGTTGTGAAGGCCACCATCGTCCTTGCCAGGGGCTATGAACCCTCAGAGGAGCTGAAAAAGGAGATCCAGGACCATGTTAAGCGTGTGACCGCGCCCTACAAGTACCCGAGGATAGTTGAATTCGTTGATGAGCTGCCCAAGACCATAAGCGGTAAGATAAGGCGTGTCGAGATCCGTGAACATGACCTTGAAGGAGACGGTGAAAACCCATGAAGAAGGCCTATCCTGTAATAAACAGTGTGGAGTGCAAGGCATGTGAACGCTGCATAATCGCATGCCCCAGGAAGGTCCTCCACATGAGCAGCAAAATCAATGAGAGGGGCTACCACTACGTTGAGTACCGGGGAGAGGGGTGCAATGGATGTGGAAACTGCTACTACACCTGCCCCGAGATAAACGCCATTGAGGTCCACATAGAGAGGTGTGAAGATGGCAACACAGATGGTTAAGGGAAACACTGCGGTGATAATAGGGGCAATGTATGCTGGCTGCGACTGCTACTTCGGCTACCCCATAACACCGGCAAGCGAGATACTCCATGAGGCCTCAAGGTACTTCCCGATGGTGGGAAGGAAATTCGTGCAGGCAGAATCAGAGGAGGCAGCCATAAACATGGTATACGGTGCAGCCGCAGCAGGGCACAGGGTAATGACAGCATCATCCGGGCCCGGCATAAGTCTGAAACAGGAGGGTATATCCTTCCTTGCCGGTGCAGAGCTCCCTGCAGTCATAGTGGATGTGATGAGGGCCGGTCCGGGCCTCGGAAATATCGGACCGGAGCAGGGAGACTACAACCAGATTGTGAAGGGTGGAGGACACGGAAACTACCGTAACATGGTACTGGCACCCAGCAGCGTCCAGGAGATGTGCGACCTCACAATGGAAGCCTTTGAACTGGCAGATAAGTACAGGAACCCGGTGGTTGTCCTCACGGATGCCGTGCTCGGTCAGATGGCTGAACCACTGCGTTTCCCTGAGGAGGCAGTTGAGCACAGGCCAGACACCTCATGGGCTGTCTGCGGTAACAGGGAGACAATGAAAAACCTTGTAACCTCAATATTCCTTGACTTTGATGAGCTTGAGGAGTTCAACTTCTACCTCCAGGAGAAGTATGCCATGATAGAGGAGAACGAGGTGAGATACGAGGAATATCTGGTGGATGATGCAGAGATCGTCCTGGTGGCCTATGGTATAAGCAGCAGGGTGGCCAGGAGCGCCGTTGAAACTGCAAGGGCAGAGGGTATAAATGTGGGCCTCCTCAGACCCATAACACTCTTCCCGTTCCCATCAGACAGAATCAGAGAACTTGCAGATGGTGGCTGCAGGTTAATATCAGTTGAGATGAGCAGCGGACAGATGAGGGAGGATATAAGGATGGCCTCAGGCTGCAGGGACGTTGAACTCGTTAACAGGATGGGTGGAAACCTTATAGAACTCAGGGATGTTCTTGAGAAGATCAGAGAAGTTGCGGGGGATTCCAGTGACTAAGAAGGTGATCAGAAAGCCGGATTCACTCCACGATGTATTTGAGAGGAAGGGTGGAAGCGCACCCACAGCAACACACTACTGTGCAGGATGCGGGCACGGTATACTGCACAAGCTGATAGGGGAAGCCATGGATGAACTCGGGATACAGGAAAGGGCCGTCATGATAAGTCCAGTGGGCTGCGCGGTATTCGCCTACTACTACTTTGACTGTGGAAACGTCCAGGTGGCCCATGGCCGCGCCCCTGCCGTTGGAACAGGGATATCCCGTGCAGAGGACGACGCGGTTGTCATACTCTACCAGGGCGACGGGGACCTTGCATCAATCGGCCTCAACGAGACCATACAGGCAGCCAACCGGGGGGAGAAACTGGCGGTGTTCTTCGTCAACAACACCGTCTACGGTATGACCGGAGGCCAGATGGCACCAACAACCCTTGTAGGTGAGGTGACTGTCACCTGCCCCACCGGCAGGGATCCCAGGTACGCAGGTTACCCCCTCCACATGTGCGAACTTCTGGACAACCTTCAGGCCCCTGTATTCATAGAACGGGTGTCACTGGCAGACCCCAAGCGGATAAGAAGGGCCAGACGGGCCATTAAGAGGGCACTGGAGATTCAGAGAGATGGTAAAGGATACGCATTCGTTGAGGTACTGTCCCCCTGCCCCACAAATCTCAGACAGGACGCTGAAGGTGCAGAAAGGTTCCTCAAGGAGGAGATGGAAAAGGAATTCCCTGTAAAGAACTTCAGGGACCGCTCAGCCGAAGCAGAGCCGCTGATAAGGTCAGAGAGTGACTTCTCTAGGGAGAGTCTTGACAGGATATTCCAGATCAGGGAGGACTCCGTCCCGGACCCTGTGGATGACCCTGAATTCCCTGAGGTGAGGGTGAAGATTGCAGGTTTCGGAGGTCAGGGCGTCCTGAGCATGGGACTGACACTCGCCCAGGCAGCCTGCAGCGAGGGCAGACACACATCCTGGTACCCTGCCTATGGCCCCGAGCAGAGGGGGGGCACCTCAAGCTGCGGTGTTGTTATATCCGGTGAAAGGGTGGGTTCACCTGCAGTTGACACACCCGACGTCCTGGTGGCCCTCAACCAGCCATCACTCGATGAATTCGCAGATGACGTGGCCGATGGGGGGATCATACTCTATGACTCCACAACAGCCAGGTTCAGTGGTGGTGCCGTGAGGGCCGTGGGTGTGCCTGCCCTTGAGATCGCAAGGAAGCATGGAACAGCAAGGGCCGCCAACACGGTCATGCTGGGGGTTATGATGGCCCTCGGACTCACAGGCCTTGATGAGGAATCATTCAGGGAGGCCATAAAATTCACCTTCGCAGGTAAGGAAAAGATCATAGATATGAACCTGAGGATCCTTGAGGCAGGTGCAGAGTGGGCAAGAGAAAACATTGAGGGGGAATTATAATGTCCTACCAGGGAAGAGCAAGGAAATTCCTGGAATCAGCCTCCATAGATGTGGGGGACATGGTGCTGGTTGAGAAACCAGACGTCACCTATGAGGGCATGGTCCTTGACCGTGCAGACGATGCAGATGACAGACACGTGGTCCTGAAACTTGAAAACGGTTACAATATCGGAGTTGAAATCAGCGATGCGCGGATAGAGCTCCTTGAGAAGGGATCCGAGCCAAGGATAGAACTCCCGCCAGTTGAAGCCGCTGAAGATCCAGAATTACCTGATGTATCAATAATATCAACAGGTGGTACCGTTGCATCCATAATAGATTACCGCACAGGGGCTGTTCACCCTGCATTCACAGCAGATGACCTTCTCCGTGCAAACCCCGAACTCCTGGACATTGCAAATATAAGGGGGCGTGCGGTTTTCAACATACTCAGCGAGAACATGAAACCAGAATACTGGGTCGAAACAGCCAGGGCAGTTTACGGTGAGATAAAGGATGGTGCAGATGGGGTGGTGGTGGCCCATGGAACAGACACCATGCACTACACCTCAGCCGCCCTCAGTTTCATGCTCAGGACCCCGGTACCTGTGGTATTCACCGGCGCCCAGAGGAGCTCAGACAGACCCTCCTCAGATGCAAGCCTCAACATACAGTGCTCTGTCAGGGCAGCGACCTCAGAAATCGCAGAGGTCACAGTCTGCATGCACGCGACCATGGACGACCTCAGCTGCCACCTCCACCGGGGCGTGAAGGTGAGGAAGATGCACACATCCCGGAGGGACACCTTCAGAAGCATGAACGCCCTTCCCCTTGCAGAGCTGACACCCGATGGCATTAAAATCCTCGAGGAAAACTACAGAAAGAGGGGCTCAGATGAACTGGAACTCAGCGACCGCGTGGAGGAGAGGGTTGCCTTCATAAAGAGCTACCCTGGAATATCCCCTGATATCATAAAATGGCACCTCGATGAGGGCTACAGGGGTATCGTCATTGAGGGCACAGGCCTCGGTCACTGCCCTGACACCCTGATACCGGTCATAAGGGAGGCCCATGATATGGGAGTCCCTGTGGCAATGACGTCCCAGTGCCTGAACGGAAGGGTGAACATGAACGTCTACAGTACAGGGCGAAGACTGCTGCAGGCAGGTGTCATACCCTGCGATGACATGCTCCCGGAGGTTGCCTACGTGAAGATGTGCTGGGTCCTGGGACAGACAGATGACCCTGAAATGGCCTGTGAGATGATGAGGGAGAACATTGCAGGTGAGATCAATGAGAGGACATCGATAGCATACTTCAGGGGATGATACAATGGACTGGGAAAAAGTAGGACTCAAAATGGGCCTTGAAATACACCAGCAGCTTGATACAGAGAGCAAACTCTTCTGTCCCTGCAGAACAGAACTCACTGACTCTGAACCCGACCATGATATTGTGAGGAACCTCAGGCCAACCCAGAGCGAGCTCGGAAAATTCGACAGAGCAGCCTTCGAGGAGGCCATGAGGAAGCTCCACTTCCACTACGAGAACTACCACGAGGAAACATGCCTCGTTGAGGCTGATGAGGAGCCGCCGCACCCCCTGAACCCTGAGGCACTTGAAATCGCAGTTACAATCGCACTCCTCCTCAATATGAGGGTTGTTGATGAGTTCCACACCATGAGGAAGCAGGTGATCGATGGAAGTAACACCGGAGGATTCCAGAGGACAGGTCTTGTTGCAACCGACGGACACCTCGAAACCCCCCAGGGAACAGTTAAAATAGAGAACCTCTGCCTTGAGGAGGACGCCGCCAGGAGGATCAGGGAGACAGGGGACGGCGTGGTCTTCAGACTGGACCGCCTGGGCATACCCCTCGTTGAGATAACCACCGACCCATCAATGAGCGACCCACAGCAGCTGAGGGAGGTTGCCTACCAGATAGGGCAGATCCTGAGGAGCACCAGGGTCAAGAGGGGCCTTGGAACCATAAGGCAGGACCTCAACATATCCATACGTGATGGTGCCCGGGTGGAGGTTAAGGGGGTCCAGGACCTTGACCTCATACCCGAGATAGTTGAGAGGGAGGTTAAGAGGCAGCTCAGTCTGGTTGAGATAAGGGACACCCTCCAGGAGAGGGGTGCTGTGGTTGAGGATAAGATATTCGATGTGTCAGAGGTCTTCGCAGATACAGAATCCAGGATAATCTCCTCGGCGGAGTCTGTACTCGCAGTTAAACTGAGGGGCTTTGATGGTCTCATAGGGGTTGAAATCCAGCCAGGAAGGCGTCTCGGCACCGAGATGGCTGATTATGCTAAAAAGCGGGGTGTGAGTGGCATATTCCACACCGATGAACTCCCTGCCTACGGTATAACAGAGGAAGAGGTTCGGGGCCTCAGGGATGCCGTGGGTGCCTCCCAGGGTGATGCGGTTGTCATGGTTGCCCATGAAAGGGTCACCGCCGAGAATGCCCTCAGGGAGGTTATAAGGCGTGCGGAGATGGCAATCCAGGGTGTGCCTGAGGAGACAAGGAAGGCGCTGCCTGACGGTAACACACAGTACCTCAGGCCCCTGCCAACCTCAAGCAGGATGTACCTTGAAACAGACATACCCTTATTCCGGATAGAGGATGACCTCCTGGAGGGCATCAGGAGGAACCTGCCTGAACTCCCCTCAGAGAAGAAGGAGAGGATAATGAGGGACTACGGTCTGAGTGAGGACCTGGCATCACAGCTCGTTAAGCGTAACCTTGTTGATGAATTTGAGGCCCTTACAGAATTCAGGGTCGATACCACTGTCATAGCATCACTCCTGGCCTACACCCTGAGGGAGCTCAGGAGGGAGGGCCATGATGTGGACGGGCTGGGCCTTGATGAACTGAGAGACGCCATTAAACTCCTTGAGGTCGGTAAGATCTCAAAGGATGCCCTCAGGGACATAGTGGCCTGCATGGCTGATGAGGGCCTTGCAGCGGAGGATGCTGCTCGTAAGCTCAACCTCCTGCTCCTCGCTGAGGATGAGATCGAGTCCATAATCCAGGAGATCGTTGAGGGTAACCTTGATATGATCTCTGAGAGGGGTATGGGTGCCATGGGTCCTCTGATGGGGCAGGCCATGGGCAGGCTCCGTGGAAGGGCAGATGGTAAGGTTGTAAACAGGATCCTCCGGGAGAAGATCCAGGAGAGGCTCTGAAAAAACCAGCCCCCTTTTTTTATTATTGAGGGTGCTCAGCAGACCCTAAAGCTCCACCTCCTTTTTAATATGAACCGGTTAACTGAATGTGAAATCTTTATCTCCACCGGTGACCAAGATAATGATTAAGGTGGTATGATGACTGATTATGACATGATAGTTATAGGGGCTGGCCCTGCAGGGCTCACAGCCGGTATCTATGGTGGAAGGCAGGGAAGCAGCGTCCTGATGCTGGATAAGGGCCCGGCCGGTGGACTGGGCCTCGAGGTGCCCATGATGGAGAACTACCCGGGATTCGAGATGATCGCGGGAATGAGCCTCGTTACAAAGATGAAGAAACAGGCCACCGCTGTTGCAGAGCTGAGGGAAATGGAGGAGGTTAAGGAGATAGAGAAAGGTGATGTGTTCACGGTCAAGACATCAAGGGACACCTACACCGCCTCGGCAATCATCTTTGCAACCGGCAGCAAACACAGGCAGCTTGGAGTCCCAGGTGAGAACGACCTTCTGGGGCGGGGTGTCTGCTACTGTGCAACCTGCGATGGCCCCCTATACAAGGGTCGAAAGGTCCTGATGGTTGGAGGTGGTAACAGCGCAGCCCAGGAGGCCGTTTTCCTAAAGAACATAGGCTGTGATGTGAGTATAGTCCATCGGAGGGATGAGCTGAGGGCTGATAAGTACCTCCAGGACAAGCTTCGTGAGATGGAGATCCCTGTGATCTGGAACTCTGTGGTTAAGGAGATAGGGGGTGATGAGAGGGTTGAGGAGGTCATCATCCACAACCGTGTAACCGGCAGGGACGAGACCCTCAAGGTTGACGGTGTATTCATAGCAATCGGCGAAGAGCCCCTCAACCAGCTTGCAGTTGACCTCGGTGTTGAGGTGGATAAAGGAGGCTACATCATCACAGACAAATTCCAGAGGACAAACGTGCCCCTCGTTTATGCCGCAGGGGATATAACAGGGGGTCTGAACCAGTGGGTAACGGCATGTGCAGAGGGTGCCATCGCAGCAACCTACGCCTACCGTGAAATACAGAGCTACTGAAAGTCACTTACCTACTAATTCTTTTTATGAAATGAGTTTAAATCAGGTTGCGCATCTGCTACTCTCCAGATATGATTATTCAGGATAGCATCAGCTTGAGTATCAAACACTCCTTCCCCGCAGGAAGATGTATATGATGTATGCAATTATAAGGACCACTAACACGGGTAGCAGCCATACCAGAACATAGAAAGCGACAACTGCAAGGACGAGTGCAACCAGAATGTAAATTATATCCACTGCCTCCATAATATTTAATTATTCGGTAAAATATAAATAGCTTTTCAGAATCAGAAGAGGAGAATGTTTATGATACTCATCATCAACAATCACGGGCAGTACAATCACAGGATACACAGGACACTCAGGTACCTCCAGATACCCTCCGAGCTTGTACCCAACACCACACCACTTGATGAGATCATCTCAAGGGACCCCGAGGGCCTCATACTCGGTGGTGGACCATCACTTGAGAGGTCCGGTAACTGTGTGGAGTACATACAGAAGCTTGAAATACCCATCCTCGGCATATGCCTGGGCCACCAGCTGATAGCAAAGGCCTACGGTGGAGAAGTTGCAACGGCAGAGGCGGAGAGCTACGCCCAGATCGAACTTGAGATACTCGACGAGGACGACATATTCAGGGGACTCGGGCCAAGGATGAGTGTATGGGCCTCCCACAAGGACGAGGTTAAGAAGCTACCTGACGAGTTTGACGTCCTCGCAACATCAAGCATATGTGAAGTGGAGGCCATGAAACACCATGATAAACCTGTGTATGGTATACAGTTCCACCCCGAGGTCCACCATACGAGGGAGGGCCACAGGGTCTTCGAGAACTTCTATGATGTCTGCAGGTCATGAACTGGGACCTGAAGGTACCCACCCTAACACGGGTCAGAACACCGTCCATCCTTAACATTAAATAGATGTCCTGCAAGATAATAAATCAATCATTTTTATTCGGTGATGCTTATGCTGAATCCATCTGATTTTATTGAAGAAGCAGTTGAAGAGATAAGAAGTACCGTTGGTAACGAAAAGGCCATAATAGCACTATCAGGAGGAGTTGACAGTTCCGTGGCATCTGTTCTTGCCGGTAGGGCCATCGGAGATAACCTCACAGCGGTATTTGTTGACCATGGACTCCTCAGGGAGGGAGAAGCAGAGTACGTGAGAAAAACATTCAGTGAACGCCTGAACTTCCGCTACATTGACGCCTCAGAGGAGTTCCTGAAGGAACTTGAGGGTGTCACAGACCCTGAGGAGAAGCGTAAGATAATCGGAAGGGTGTTCATTGAGGTCTTTGAAAGGGTAGCCGAGGAGATAGGTGCCAGGTACCTGGTGCAGGGCACAATAGCCCCTGACTGGATTGAAAGTGAGGGTCAGATAAAGTCCCACCACAACGTCGCACTCCCACACGGACTTGTACTCGAGATAGTTGAACCAATAAGGGAGCTCTACAAGGATGAGGTACGTGAAATTGGCCTTGAACTGGGTCTTCCACGTGAGATGATCCAGAGGCAACCCTTCCCGGGTCCAGGACTTGCAGTGAGGATAGTCGGGGAGATAACCCGGGAGAAGATTGAGATATGCCGAAGGGCCAACGCCATCGTCGAGGAGGAGGTCGTTGAAAGCGGCCTCCACGAGAGTCTCTGGCAGTACTTCGCTGTACTTACTGACACCATGGTCACCGGGGTCAAGGGGGACGTGAGGGACTTCGGATACCTCGTGGTTATAAGGATGGTTGAATCTCTTGACGCAATGACAGCAAGTGTCCCTGAACTTCCATGGGATCTCATAAAGAGGATATCAAAGCGCATAACCGCCGAGATACCTGAGGTAACCCATGTGGCTCTTTCTGTAAGTGATAAGCCGCCAAGCACCATTGAATTTGCCTGAAAAGCCACGAAATCTTTTTTTCTGAATATCAGACCACAGAAAAAAACAAAACCCTTTTTTTCTTAAGATGCTTGAAAAAACACCAGCAGTTCCCCTTCAAGAGATGGAGATTATGAAAGTGAATCCCTCATTAACTAAATAAGTTATGAGTCACATAATTTGACGTATGAAAGACAGGATCCCGATATTCTCTGTTGCAAAAAACCGTGTTGAAATGGTTGAGAGGATTGAACTCTCAGATGATGAGTGGCGGGAGATACTTGACCCCGAAGCCTTCCGTGTTGCAAGGAAAGCCGGCACAGAGCCACCATTCACAGGTAAATATCATGACCTCCACGATGACGGCATATACCGCTGCATATGCTGTGGTACAGACCTCTTTGACTCAGAAACCAAATTCGATTCAGGGACAGGATGGCCGAGCTTCTATGATGTGGTATCAGAACACAACATTAAACTGAGGGAGGACCGCAGTCTCGGGATGGTACGCTGTGAGGTCCTCTGTGCCAGGTGCGACGCCCACCTTGGCCATGTATTCGATGATGGTCCCAGGCCCACAGGGAAGAGGTACTGCATGAACTCAGCGGCACTGAAGTTCATCCCGAGGGATCAGATAGGGTGAAATGCAGGAAGGTGCTGGAATGGCTGAGGACTTTGGAAGGTACTGGGTGGCTGGACTCATAATGGCAGTTGCAACAGGGTTCATCAACACCCTGACATACATCATCGGAACATGGAGACCCAATTTTTATCCTGAATGGATCCTCGGTCTCCTTACAGGGATCGCCGGTATTGCAATGTTCATACTGGTCCCATGGATCTACGGACGCCTCGTGGAGCTCGTCTACATCCACTTCATCAGTGGTGAGGGCTGATCAGAGGCCGTTAAACATTGCAGCAGCCTGGTTCATTAACTCGTTGGCCTCGTTTATCATGAGCCCAGAGTGAACGAAGTGATCATCATAGAATCACAGGAAATACCCTATGATCTCAAGGTAGTCCCGGCGACTCTAACTATCAAAATTGTGAAGATCAGCAAAAAACCCGGACCTTGGATTTCACCTGATATGTCCCTGAACACTCTGCTGAGGAGCTATATAACCAAAAAAATATTAAAAAAAGGTTTAGATTGTGACGTAGTTTGGTAGCCGCTTATTGGTTCCATAAAATTTTATGATTTCACTGTACACGTAAACCAGACGTTGGAATGGTATTCTTCCAAGGCCAGTGATGGTGTAATTTGGTGCTCGAGCATACCTGTCAATGAATGAAAGGATATTCTTTGCAACCCCCACATAACTTGACCTGTAAAGTCTGCCATGCCTATACCATCCACCAGGAGCTGTCGGACTTGCAACACTCTTCACAGAAATCGGAGCCACGTTACCAGCATTTATATTAACCGTTGCCCTGCAAAGCAGGTAAAGGAACTGCGCCATACTATACCCCTGTCCACTGATTGTCACTTTACCTGGCAATCTACCATAACGCCCATAATAAGCTCTAACCCAAGAAGCAGCATCAGTGAGCTGTTTAACACTAATTTTAACACTCACAAAGGCTGTCAGATTATTTATTGCCAGGGTATAATTACCCGCTGAAGTCAAGGTGTAATTGAAGCTCACAACCACCACACCACCAGCAGGAACCTCCACGGTCTTTGTAGCTACTCTCCGACCATTCACTATAAGTCCAGCTGTATAATTTCCTGGAAAGTCGCCGGTATTTGTCAAATCAGCAGACACTTTAATGTTCAGTGGCGCCACTCCACTCGTTGGAGTCACCTTAAGGTTCCCTGCTGTTATGTTGATGTTTTTGATGTTGTTGCTGGTGTTAGCGTCTCTTATGGTTGTAGTTTCCAGGTAGTGTGTTGTTTCGTTGTATAGTATTGTTGTTATGATTTGATAGTTTCCTGCTGGGACGATATTCAGTGTGATTGTTTGTGTTCCTCCGTTTGGTAGGGGGTCTATGTCTCGTGTGAATTCTTGGCTGTTATATTGTATTGTGATTGGGATTTTTGCGTTCAGATCTATCCTTGTTATATCTGCTTTCCCATTATTTTTAACCCTTACCTGTATACCGCCGCTTGTGCTGATATTTTCAATCATTAAGTCAACGATTAATGGTTTCTGATCCAAATTGTATGGTGTGTCACCTATACCATCACCATCGAGATCGTCTCCCGCATAATCTGACCAGTAATTACCCACTTCTGTCCCATTCCAATAATTGCCACTTAAATCTCCTGCTGTTTGGTTTGTGTTGTTAATGAAATAATTCCCAACAATAGTATTGTTACCTGATCCAGATAGGAAGATTCCATACCTGTTGATGATAATGGTATTGTTACAGATAGTATTGTTGTTGGATCCAAATAGTTCGATTCCCCATTGGTTGTTGGTGACGGTATTGTTACAGATAATATTATTACCTGATCCACTATATAGGACGATTCCATAGCTGCTGTTGGTGATTGTGTTGTTGCAGATGGTGTTGTTGGATCCATATAGGTAGATTCCATTGCTGTTGTTGGTGATTGTGTTGTTACAGATAGTATTATTACTTGATTCATATAGGTAGATTCCCCATTGGTTGTTGGTGATGGTATTGTTACAGATAGTATTATTATCTGATCCAAGTAGGTAGATCCCCTCGTAGCTGTTGCTGGTGATAGTATTGTTACAAATAATATTACATGATCCATCATATAGGCCGATTCCATAGCCGTTGCTGGTGATGGTATTGTTACAGATGGTGTTATTACCTGATCCACTATGTAGGTAGATTCCCTCCTCGCCGTTGCTGGTGATGGTATTGTTACAGATGGTGTTATTACCTGATCCACTATGTAGGTAGATTCCCTCCTCGCCGTTGCTGGTGATGGTATTGTTACAGATAGTGTTGTTGGATCCAGTTAGGTGGATTCCGGGGTTGCCACCTGTTATTGTGAATCCTTTGACCTGTGTGTTGTTGGCTGTGACATTGAATACTGGCATGTTACTATTGCTTGCGGATACGGTTACTGTTCCGTTAGCCTCTAATGTTAGAGTTTTGTTAACGAGCACATTTTCATTGTAGGTTCCTGAATTGACGATTAAATGATGTCCATCTGTACTGTTATCTATGGCTTCCTGGATTGTGCTGAATTCTTCAGTTGTATTTAAGTTAACAACTGTTGCTGATACCCCATTTACAAGCAAGAACGCCACTGCTAAAACTAGCACTAGAAATGAGATCCTCGACATTATTTTCACCAACTAATTATATTATTAAATCATTATTTAACATTACCCTAAACCCAAAAAATAGCATCATCTTAACGGCGAATAAAAAACATGAAAAAGATTTGAAGGGAACAATTAGAAGAACTGCTTCATAAAAAAGATATAACCCCTGGATGAAATTCTTATATGATGATAAGGTCAAAGTACGCCTTCCTCCAGAGGCTCACAAGGGACCTCAAAATGAAATCAATAAGCATAGGAGAGGAACTGGAGGGAGCAACACCCCCATCGGTCTTCATAGGTAGCTGGAATTACCCTAAGGTTTATGCGGGCCCCATGATAGCCCCTGTACAGGAGGAAGTGGAAATATTTGACTCCCCCGAGCGATGGATACCAGAGAGAAAGACACAGGAGGAGATCATAGACTACCGTCTCAACCTTGTAAGGGGAAAACAGCTGGTGGGCGTCCGCGACCTGGACAATCACCTCGTGGAAAAACTCCAGGAGATATCCCTCTCATCAGGGGCCATTGAAAGCGAGGCCCAGTTCAGAAGGAAACCACGAGGACTCTTTTTCAGCGAAGAACAGACGCCCCATGGTCCCAGCGCAGTTCTTGAGAACTTTGAGATAGAAAACGTGAAATGGGACCGTGAACTTGAGAGGGCCTACCACGACACTGACCTCAGGGCACGGGAGGCCATAGTCGAGCTCCACAGGAGGGGTACACCCTTCTCGGCCGTACAGAAGGCACTCTCAGTCGGTGCCCTCGGCGAAGGGAAAAGGAGAAAACTTGTACCGACAAGGTGGTCAATAACAGCCTGTGACAGCACCCTCGCCGACCACTTCCTCGAAAGGGTCCTTGAATATGAGCCCATAGACACCTTCAGGGTCCATGAGTTTGAGAGCCTCAAAAACCATTACCTGATACTCCTGACACCCTCAGAGTGGCAGTATGAATGGATGGAGGCCTTCATGAAGAGGGACGGCCGTGCAATGATATTCTCAGACCATGAGACCGGTAAGGGTAAGAGGGAATATTCAAGGGTGGGTGGCTGCTACTACAGCGCCAAGATGGCTGTTCTCGATGCCCTGGACCGGGAGGAAAAACAGGCAGGGGCAATCATCCTGAGGGAGGCCTACCCGGGCTACGTGCCCCTCGGAGTATTCAATGTGAGGGAGAACGTGAAAAATGCCATGGATACAGAACCCACCATGTTCAACGACCTGAGGGGTGCACTTGAATTCATTGACAGTAAGCTTAAACTTGGACTTGAGGCCTTCAGGGTGAGGAGCAACCTCCTGAAGGAACTTGAAATATCCAGACAGACAACCCTTGACTCGTTCTTCAGGTGATAGTATGAAGCTGAAATTCAGAGAACCCTCTGCAGAGGCGAGGAGGGCCGTGTGCCGCGCTGCACTCTACGGCGAGAAGCATGACCCTGAGGCCCGGATCAGGAAGGTGACCGGACACAGATACGCCAGGTTACTCAACAGCGGAAATGCGGCCATACTTCTCCTGGCCCACCGCCTTGAGGGGCCCCTCCTGGTACCCGACCAGGGCGGCTGGAGGGGATTCATGAGGATCCCTGAAATAACCGGGATGGAGGTACTGACCGTGAAGACAGACCTTGGGCTCCTGGACCCGGAGGTCCTCGATGCGAGACTGACTGAGACGGGTGCCAGTGCACTCCTTGTGACGAGCTTTGCAGGTTACACGGCAGAACAGCCCATCAGGGAACTTGCAGATGTCTGCAGATCCCACGGGGCTCTTCTGGTTGAGGACGCCTCAGGGAGCGTCTCAGACCCCCTGGAGAGACTTTGCAATGGCAAAATCAGTGACATTATAATAGCATCCACAGGTGCACCGAAGACCGTGAACGCGGGTGGTGGGGGATTCATATCAACATCAGTCCCGCAAATCGTGCAGCAGGACATGCTCCTCTCCGCCCTCAAAGCTGACCCATACGTGAGGGCGGCTGTGGCCCTTGAGCTAGAAGTTGCAGAGAGGAACCTTACAGAGACCCTCAGAGCCTGCAGCTACCTCAAGGAGAACCTTGAAGGGGTCCTGCACCCCGATAAGAGGGGTATAAACGTCATAATACCATCCAGTGATCCCCGTGGTGATGTGAAGCGCCTCAGAAAGGTTATAAACGCCGACGGGAGAAGCATATTCACTCCCTGTCCCTCCTATGATCGAGTCATTGAGAGTGCAGTTGCAGTTGAGGTTAAAAACCTTGATGTGGGTTCTCTGACCCCTGAAAACCTTGAGGCGATGGCCGAGTTAATCTCTTCAACCATGGGGGCGACTAGGCCACGGTGAGCATTGTGGTCCTCTCCATGAGGGCCTCTCCAACACCGACTGTCTCAGCCTCCCCTCCAAGGTCGTAGATCCTCCTCAGATATTCCTCATCAGGTTCGAGGACACCATCATCCCTTTCAAAAATTGAATCCAGAAATTTAATCACTTCATCTCCACAGTCAACAAGGACGGCGCAGATCTCCATTTCACCCTCTTTGATGCCCAGGAGCTCAATGGCCCTGCTTATCTGCCTCATACCCGCAACGCGAAGGCATATCTCTATCCCCATGTCACTGGAGATGTTCTGGCCCCTCTCAAAGGCCTTCAGTGCATGGATTGCCCCATGGATGGCATGTTCCCTGCCTGCAACTGCCCTGGCATCCATAAGCTGGACCGTGCATGGAAAACCTTTCAGCTCATCAAGGAGCCCCGTGAGGTCTCTGACAACTCCACGGTAGCCTTTAACGTCTAAATTCATATTAGCACCCTCAATGAGTCCCTTCAGATTTTTCATTTGCCAGGAGCCTGTTAACACCGCTGAGGAAGGCCTCGACACTGGCCATTATGATGTCTGGCTGTGTGCTCCTTGCACTTATTATCCTGTCCCCGTGTCTGAGTTTTATGACAACGTCTATGAGGGCATCTGTACCCCCTGTGATGGCATCCACGTGGTACTCCTCAAGTGTTATGTCTGCAAAGTCCTCGAGGCTCTTCTTTATGGCAACTATGGCTGCGTCCACGGGACCAACACCGGTACCTGCCTCAAGTACCTCCCTGTCATCGACCCGGAGCTTGACGGATGCTGTGGGCGTCACCCGGTTACCTGAGACTATGGTGACCTCCTGGAGGTCAACCACCTTGTCCTCCATGACCCCGAGGACATCCTCGGCTATTGCCTGGAGATCCACATCGGTAACGCATTTACCCATATCTCCCAGTGTCTTGACCCTCCTGAATATCTCCATGAGTTTATCATCGGCGACCTTCATTCCGAGTTCATCAAGTCGCTTCCTGAGGGCATGGGTGCCTATATGTTTGCCCATCACGAACCTTCTCCTGTGACCAACCATCTCAGGTGTTATTGGCTCATAGGTTTCAGCCTTCTTGAGGACACCGTCGGCGTGTATCCCTGATTCATGGGCGAAGGCGTTTTCTCCCACTATGGCCTTGTTTGGCTGGAGGTATACACCGGTCATCCTTGCAACCATCCTCGATGTCTCATAGAGCATCTCTATGTTGATACTGGTGTCCACATCATAGAGGGATTTAAGGGCCACGACAACCTCCTCAAGGGCTGCATTGCCTGCCCTTTCACCTATACCGTTTATTGTTGCATGGACCTCCGATGCCCCCGCCCTTAGACCTGCAAGGGAGTTTGCGACTGCCAGGCCGAAGTCGTTGTGGCAGTGCACACTCAGTGGTGCCCCCAGTTCTGAGAGTCCCCTGTAGAACTCATAGGAACGTTCTGGTGTGAGTATGCCGACAGTGTCACAGGCGCATATCCTCTCTGCACCGGCCTCTATACCCTCCCTGAAGATGGTCCGGAGGAAGTCCATGTCACTTCTTGTTGAGTCCTCTGCTGAGAGTTCGACCAGAATACCATGGTCCACTGCATACTCTGTGCAGTCCACCGCCTGCTCGAGGACCTCCTCCCTTGTCTTTCGGAGTTTGTGTTCAAGGTGCAGGTCAGATGTTGGGACCACCAGGTGCACACTGTCAACGTCACATGAGACTGCAGCGTCTATGTCCTCCCGCACAGCCCTTGCGAAGCTGCAGATCTCTGCACTCAAACCCTCAGCTGTGATTTTCCTGATACCTTCCCTTTCACCCTCTGATGTGATTGCTGAGCCTGCCTCAATGATGTCTGCGCCCAGTGCATCGATTTTGAGTGCTATTCTCAGTTTTTCCTCAGGGGTGAGTGAAACCCCTGGTGTCTGTTCTCCATCCCTCAGTGTGGTATCAAGTACTCTAACCTGCAATTTAATCCCCTTTAAGGTGTTCAGAAAATAGTTATGTAGAGTTTGGTTTTAAATGGTATATATGGTTAAGTGCCCATTTATGTGCAGTGGATACTGGCGATTTCATCGTCTGTGGGTACCGGTGTCAGATACAAGCTCCACCTGACGTACTAAACCCTCTCAATGACCCTTATAACCCTTGTGAGGCTCCTGTGCATCCTCATTGAGTACCTCTCCCTGATGCTGAATCTTTCATCAATGAGGCTCTCCAGGTCGAGGTAGTGGGGTGCTGCCATGCAGATCATGCCCCCCTCTGCAAGGTTTGAGTGTGCAGAGTCCAGGAATTCCCTGTAAAGCTTCTCACTCTTCTCACCTGCAGTTGAAGCTGATATGCCGTAGGGAGGATCGGTCACTATGGCGTCGACCTTCTCGTCGAGCCTCAGATCCCTTGCATCAGACCTTATAACCTCGAAGTCGGTTATCCCGTAATGCTGAAGGTTTTCACGGGTGCCCTCAACCATCCTCCAGTCTATATCGGCCCCCACAACCCTCACACCCATGAGGCCCGCCTCTATGAGTATCCCGCCTGTACCGCAGAAGGGGTCAAGGAGCCTGTCACCTGCCTTCACCCCTGAGAGGTTGACCATGCACCTTGCGAGTTTGGGGCTCATTGAACCAGGGTAGAAGAATGGTCTCTTGTGGGGTCTGGCCTGGTTGAAGTGTTCCTTGCTGATGACTGCGAGCCTCCTTGTAAGGATGAACCTGTCATCAATGAGTACCGGTCTTATCAGGGTCCAGGGCTTCTCAAGGTCAACCTTCAGTCCCGTATCCTCCTTTATGATCGCTCCGATGGTCCTCTCGAGTGTCCTGGAATCCACATCGCCACACAGTTTTTTTATCCTCACCGCGAAGCTTTCCCTGACGTATTTGCTCCAGTCAATTTCCGCTGCAGCATCATCCAGATCATCAGCAGCCGCATATCCTATGACCTCAGAGATCTCATGGGCATAGGCTAACCTTTTTTTAAGGATCTTCCATGTACTCCTGGGAGCATCTATGACCTCATATCCACTTCCGGATTCGATAACACTGAAATCTATCCCCTCCGACCTCAAAACGGACCTTAGTTCCGCCGATGGGAGTTCAGGGTGCTCCTGTGAGAGTAACACCATCATTTCCATATTCCTGCCACCTTAGACGTGAGGATGGATGGTATTATCCTGAACAGGATTCCCCTCTTCAGGAACTCCCTGATGAGGGGTGTCTGTCTGTCCATGTCCCCGTATTCTGATATTATATCCTCTGCACCGTACTCCTTCATCTTAAGGAATATGTGGTCAAGGTCCTTGTCTGAGAGTAGTCTGAAGGTCCTCTGAACCCTCATCTGGTTCTTCATCTCTGACATGTGGATCTTCCTGCAGGCATCCTCATATTCTTTGAGGTCTGCATCTCCCTCAAGGACCCCCTGGATGACCTCTGCCGCCACCCCTGCAGCACGGGAAGCCAGGACTATGCCCCCACCAGTTGTGGGTTTAACCTGCCCGGCAGCATCTCCAAGAAGAATGCATCTCCCCCTTACGAGTCTCAAATCCAGGTCTGGTCTGGGGATGAACCCATGGTGGGACTCAAGGATCTCAAAGTCGCTGCTGAGGTCTGAGAGGAAGCCTTTAAGGAATTCCTTCAGGTTCTGCTGGGGTCCGAAGACACCCACCCTCGCCGTCTGTTCATCTATAGGTATCCTCCACATAAAGCCTGGAGAGAGGCGGGAGTCAACCTTGAGGTCCACGAAGTCAGTGTCCATCTCACTGTCCCTGAACCTCACAAGGTACTGTCTCGCATGGTACCTGCTGGGTGCGGCGGACTGCCCCCTTGCATCCACAAGAACATCCGCACTGAGTTCATCGCCATTTACCCTGACATGACCTGTTTTCTCATTGAAATCCCTCACCGCAGTTCCCTTCGTCAACTCTGCGCCTGCTTCCCTCGCGAGTTCTGCCAGGTGCTGGTCATAGGCTGTTCTGTCAATTACATGGGCCTCTGGTCTGTCCTTAGAAACCCTGAGTTTTATGCCTGATGGTGAATGGAGAACAGCACCCCTCACACTGTTCAGTATAAATTCATCAGGGAGCACGTTAACCTCCATTATTCTGTGTGATACGAGTCCTGCACACTGAAGTGGCAGACCGATTATCTTCTTCCTCTCAAAGAGGCCAACCCTGAATCCTTTACTGGCTGTGAGCCTTGCAAGGGTTGAACCGGCAGGCCCGGCCCCCATTATGAGAACATCGTAATCAGTCATCCCTGCCCTCCCTTCTGTATCTCTTAAATTTCCTTGAGTGTCTCTCCATTATGGATTCATCACCGCGCCTATCCACCGCAAACTTACCGTCAGATCCCATGGATTCATCACCGCGCCTATCCACCGCAAACTTACCGTCAGATTCCTTCTCATCCTCAGGGGTCTCCCAGAATTCCGGGTCTGCAAATCCTGGCTCTCTCCTTCTACTGGATGATAGTTCCCTGAGGATCTCCTCTGCATCATCATATCCCCTCTCTGTGAACCTGCTGATATGGTACTCGATCTTTGAGGGGGATGGTGCATCCCTGAGTATTATGTTGGTGCCCTCGTGGCCCCCATGGATCTCCAGATCCGCAGAGTCAAGGAGCCTCTCTGTTATGCTCTGTGAGAAGGATACGTCCACTATCTTCCTGTGGTTTATGTAGTACCTCCTCTTCCAGAGGACCCCCTCCTCAACCATGACCCTCTGGTCGGTGATTATGTAGCGCCTGTTCCTCCAGGAGATCACATCCCAGAGGATGGAGAGGAGGATTATGATTATTATACCCGTAAGAAGCCATGCGACCTTCTCAGCTACTGTGACACCATAATTTGCAATCAGGACATTGTCAAGTGCTCCGGCTCCCTCAACTATCCCCTGGAAGAGGTATAGTATTATCACGGCTGACAGGGCCTTTATTATGGTTGATTTTGAGTTGAGGATGAACCGCGGCCTTGTCTCATATAAAATTCTCTCACCTGGATGTAACCTGTCCCTGCCAAACATGTTATCACAGAACTGACATATAGTTGTTAAAAGAAGTTAACTACAATGAGGATTAATTTGTTGTATATGTTTTTATATGTAATGGTTGGAGATGGATTCCCTCTGATGTCTCATTTAATGTATGTTAGATAGCTGGTGTGGAACCATGGAAAGGATAGTTATCGGTGAGACCCGCATAAATCTCAGGACAGAAATAAGGAACCATGGACTCTCTGGATTCGTTCTGGGAGAGAGGATGAAGCTCATGGATTATATCCGGAGAAATCCCGAGTTTTTAACATCCCTTGAACCTGTTGTGGTGTCTGAGGGCCCTCTCATCGTCAGGATGATGTCCCGGGCCTCACGGAAGGCTGAGGTTGGACCCATGGCAGCGGTTGCAGGGACAATATCCCAGCTCTCACTCATGCACCTCATGGGTAAGGGTTCCCGGTGCAGCATAATCGACAACGGCGGTGACATCGCCCTTGTTAACAACCGCAAAATCACTGTGGGTCTCTATGCTGGATCTTCATCACTCTCAGGGACTGTGGGCTTCCTTCTGAAGCCAGGCGGTCCCAGGGGTATCTGCACATCCTCGGGGACTGTGGGGCACTCCATAAGCTTCGGGAGGGCAGATTCTGTGACAGTTTTCGCATCTGAGGCCAGCACAGCAGACGCCCTTGCGACCTCAATAGCAAACAGTGCGGATGGCCCTGATGATATATCAGCCGTTGAGAATGCCCTTGAAAGGGCTGATGACTTCAGGGAGCATTTCCGGGGTGTTATGGTTGTGGTGGGTGAACATGCAGGTACCGTCGGCAGAATACCTCGACTTGTAATGACTGATAGAAAGGCTGTTCTTGGTGACCTCTGGGATGAGGTATAGGAATAACTGAAACCATAGCAGATACAATTCCGACACAAATAACTGAATAAGTAATTCTCTAACTCAAATTAGAAGAGCACTTGATTCTAAGAACAGAATTTAATGTGATAAGTTAAAACACTTTAAAAAAGAAGTGGGGTTATAGGATTACAGCCTCAGATCGCCCATCAGTCATCACTTCTCAGAGCTCATAGGGTTCATCACAGGCCATAATAAGTATTAACCGAACATCACGCCGGTTTCCTGTTTGTATTCCTCCTCCTTCTCAACACCCATTATCTTATCAACGGCATCCATGAAGTCAGCCATTGTGACCTCATCACGCTCCTCCCTGATTGCAAACATACCTGCCTCGGTACATATTGCCTTTAGGTCTGCGCCTGATGCCCCATCGGTTATCCTTGCAAGGAGTTCAATATCGACCTCCTCTGCAAGGGCCATTCCTGAGGTGTGTATCTTGAGTATCTCCCTTCTACCATCCTCATTTGGTAGAGGTACCTCAATGAACCTGTCAAATCTTCCTGGACGGAGGAGTGCCGGGTCAAGTATGTCCGGTCTGTTGGTTGCTGCAACTATACCGACGTTACCCCTTGATTCGAATCCATCAAGCTCTGCAAGGAGCTGCATGAGTGTCCTCTGAACCTCCCTGTCACCGCTTGTTGAACTCTTAAGCCTCTTGGCTGCCACGGCGTCAATTTCGTCTATGAATATTATGCTTGGGGATTTCTCCTTGGCCAGCTCAAAGACTCCCCTCACGAGCCTTGCGCCCTCACCTATGTATTTCCTGACGAACTCGGATGCAACTATCTTTATGAATGTTGCATTGGTCTCATGGGCGACGGCCTTTGCCAGGAGGGTTTTACCTGTACCAGGTGGTCCATAGAGGAGTACGCCCTTGGGTGGCTCTATACCTATCTTTTCAAACAGTTCCGGTTTTTTGAGCGGTAATTCAACTGTCTCCTTGACCTCGCGTACCTGTTCCTCAAGGCCACCTATCTGCTCATAGGAGACATCTGGTTTTTCCTCGACTTCCATACCCGTCACAACGGGGTCCTTCTCAGATGGAAGTACATCCACTATGCTGAAGGTCTGCTGGTTCAGTGCAACCCTTGCACCGGGCTCCAGCTGCTTTCTATCTATGAATCTTGAATAATTTATTACGAAGTGGGGTCCGGTTGTACTCTTAACTGCGACCCTGTGATCATCAAGAACCTCTGTTACTGTGGCTATGACCAGTGGAGGGGTTCTGAACCTTTCGATTTCACCACGAAGGGATTTAACTTCCCTGTCAAGCCTTGTCTTCTCATTTTCAATTAAAAGTTTGTCCTTCTCAAGTTTTCTGATTTTCCACATCAGATTTCTTTTTGTCTTGGAGTTTTCCTCTTTAAGCATTCTAACTTCTTTTTTGAGGTCCTCAATCTTTTTTAATACATTCTGGGAGTTATTTTCCATGATTTTAGAACACTCCTATTTAAATTTTGTTGTATACTATCTTGTTTCTAGTAATATTTAAATATTGGGGTGGGATAAATCTAGTATAAAATAAAAAGGGATCTTCATGAGATGCGAGATTTGCGGTAAAAAGATTGTTGGAAAACCTTTAAAGACAAAAATCGACAGTTCAGTCATGGAAGTATGCAGGGAATGCTCAAAGTTCGGTAAAATCATCAGAGAACCCACAACACCCCGTAAAAAAAGTTTCAGGAAGCCCCAGAAAAGGTCCAGGAGACCTATGGATACCGTGTACGAGGTCGTTGAGGACTACGGAAGGATCATAAGAAGTGAAAGGGAGAAGAGGGACTGGTCAAGGGAGGATCTCGCTGAGAGGATCAACGAGAAGGTATCCGTCATAAACAGGATTGAAACCGAGAGGATGGAACCCGATATTAAGCTCGCAAGGAAGCTTGAAAGGCTCCTCAAAATAAAACTCCTTGAAAAATTTGAGGCCGATGATCTGGAGAAATCAGAGGGTGGCGGGTTCCGTGGAGCCACGATAGGTGACATTGCAAGAATAAAGAGGGGTTAAAGTCCCAAAAAATTATTTCTAAAAATTATTTTAGACACCCACGGCGGATATTGCAGGAATAAAAATGAATTGAAGTCCATTTCTAAAAATTATTTTTAGAATCCGATTTCATCTGAATTTTCTCTTCAACTACCCTTATGGGAGTAGTAGCCCCTGAGGACCCTCAGACCGCCGAACATCTCCCTGAGGTCATTGTATTCATCGTATTCACTGCTAACCACCATCACATGTGCTGGGGGGTGTATCCTTCTGATGGCCATTATGCTTCTGGTGTCATCATCTTCCACCTCAACGGCTGCCGCCACAGAGGACTTCATGCGGAGTTCCCCGAGTATGGATGATGCCATCCTGTCTGCAATATCATTCCTCAGAATCCTGGGTTTTCCACGGACCTTAAGGCCAGCATGCCTTTCAAGGTCCGCTATGGCGTTCAGAATCTTTTTCCTGCTATCTGCCCTCAGAATTATTAGAGACACGTTTTAACCCCTTCTGAATGAACTTATAAGGCTGCTCCTGAAGAGGACGAGGAGCACCATGATGAATCCCAGTGCCGTCTGGATGTTACCGAGTATCTCAAGGAGCCCTGAACTAACGGGCAGTTCCATCGGAGGGGCTGTCCTATCATCCGGTAGGGGTGTGTAGTAGACACCCACAGCCCTTGAACTTGGCTTCACATTTATGTCCTTTGGCTCCACATAGTTGACTCCCACAAGGAACCCGTTCTTTATGGCCCTGTTTATGGATCTGGCTATTGCCTCTGCACTGTAACCGTTCTTCTTCACCGACGCCCTCACAATCTCCTGGGTTGTCTGAACAACACCGGCCTCCTCTGTTCCGTAGACAGAAACAGATACAGAGCCGTTGGTCACGGTTATGGCGTCCTTGAGAGCCTCGTATGCATAGATAACCTTTAACTTGCTGCCATCCACCGGACAGGTCTGGTAGTTCTCTGCAGCAGGGTACCCTATGCTCCAGCCACACTCATCGCATACCTTGACGTAGGGTTCATCCATGGGGTAACCGGTCTCATTGAGGTTCTCGGGTGTGAACATGTCCCCTGTGGATACCCCCGAGGCAAGGTTAACTGCACCACCACCATACTTTTCACCGGCGTCCTTTGAAACCTCCTCAAAGACCTTTCCCACGATGTAAGTGGCAGAGTAGCCGTCCCTTATCATCTTACCTATGTTGATGGCTGTCTCCTGACGTACACGGGTTGCTGTACCATACTTGGGGTTTCCATGTGTGTTCCTCAGGTGTATTATGGCTCCCCTCTTACCTGGAGGAAGAACCGCAAGACCTCCAGAGTAGGGTGTAACTGTTATGGTACCGTCATCCTCCACGATAACCACGTAGGCATCGAATGAACCACCCACGGCTGCACCTATGCCAGGACCTCCGCACATGACCCTGATTCCCGGGTAACTGTTGGCTGCTGATGCCGCCTCAGCCGCTGTTGCACCATTCTCCAGGCGGTTAATAACGTCCATTATTGCCATGAGCCTCGGTGTTGATGCACCCTCACCCCCTGAGAGGACAGCGAACCTCTTCTCCTTGGACATGAGGAAGGTTGACTGGAACATGTTCTGGGCGAAGGACATACTCCCGGCTGCAGCACCATTAGGATCCGCTCCTGTGGGGTCAGTGATTACAATAACGTTCATTGTGGCGGATACAGGACCTATAAGCAGGTTGAAGATGAATATAAGGACTACCAGTCTACCGAGCCTGTTCATCAGCCCACTCCCCCTGTTCTGTTGGTAACTTTAACCGTGGCGAAGTCCTCGATAACATTAACAGTGACTATGCCTGTTCTGGTGTCCACCTTCACATCAGCGGCTGCTATGGGCGTTACACGGGTGCCGGGAATTGTTGTCATCTTAACAAACTTCTCGGCATTCTCCATCGCCTCTGAAAGGGGAACCTTTCTCTTGGAGGTTACAAGCACGTCCCCCTTTATGTAGCTTCCGGGCCGGAAACCTGCCGCATATACGTTTGTCTTTATGGAGGACAGTGGAACTATATCGTTACCCTTAACTATGACACCTGCTATTGGAACTCCACCTGTATCCTCCATTGATGATGCGTAGGCAAGATAGGTCATAGCACGACCTGAGAGGATCAAGATGAATGCCAGCAGGAGTATCACGAGAGTATCCCTTCTGATCTTTATGAGCATAACAGTTCACCTTTAACTGCGTTTCATCACAGTTACTGAATATTTAGTTCTCTGACTACATCTTTATAAAGATTGACCACAGAAATGAACACCCATCCAATGCAGAGCTGAAACCGGACCCTCTGAATCCACCGCAGAGATGGACCCCCTGCACGGCTGAGACCAGAAACCGTGATACGCTGCGATACATCAGTCACATCCTGATTTCATCCAGTATCCCTGCAGCCGGGTCCATTCCCTGGGCTCCGAGGAGGAGGATGGTGTCGTGGGGTTCGGCAGCATCCAGCACCATCCTCAGGGTGTCCCTGAGTTTCTCCACGTGGATGTAGGATACACCCCTCTCATCAAGGACCCCCAGGAATGCTCTTCTTTCATTTTCAAGTACCCTGTTCTGTTCATCAACAACGTCACTGCTTGAGGTTACTATGAGTTCTGCATTGAGGCCCCTGAGGGAATCGGCAATGGCGGCTGCGTTCATCACATTTATATCCTCTCCACGGGAGCCCCTGATGGCATTCACCACCCACAACCTCCCCCTGAGGTTCGCTGCAGCGCTCCTCACGGTGGACCTGATACCTGAAGGGTTGTGGGCGAAGTCGTCTATGACAAGGGGCTCAGCCATGAGGACCGAAAACCTCCTCTTGAGGGGCTTGTATGTTTTAACACCCATCCTTATGTCCTCAGGGGAGAAGCCCAGTTCCAGACATGCTGCAGCGGCAGCCAGGGTGTTCTGTATGAAGTGCTCACTCCTGAAGGGGAGTTCATCTGCAGGGATTATGAGGTCCCCTCCAATGTGGATGCCCTCCCCATCATACCTCACAGGGGAGTCCAAGCCATAGAAGACCACCCTGAGACCCGGGTTCACATGGGCCATTGCCCTCACACGTTCATCGTCGGCATTGAGTACAGCCACCCCAGATTCAATGGCCCGCAGGGCCCCTGCTACCTCCCTGAAAACATCTTCCACAGATTCAACGAGCCCTATATGGTCCATTGCAACGTTTGTTATGACGACCACCTCTGGGCCTATGGCCGCGGTCATCATGCGGGCGTGGTCCCTCATGACCCTTCCAAGCCACCCCTGCACCTCTGAGACCTCTATAACCATGAATTCAGGTGCCCCATCAGATGAGGCCTCGGCTATCTGCTGTGATACCACAGGGTCTATGAGGGTGTTGAACTCTGACCTTGAATCTGTGTTTGTGTAGGATGAAGCACCGGTGGTCTCTATTATATGATGGATCATGTGGGTTGTGGTGGACTTCCCATTGGTACCCGTGACCACAACCCTTCTGGAGGAGGGGGCGAATCGCTCTATTGTCCAGGAGAGTGCAAGGGCATTTGCATTCTCAATCCTGTCAACGAGGATAACCGGGAGCCCGTGCTCTTCGGCTAGCCTGGAAGACTTTCCCCGGAGATCCTGGGTTATGATGGCGGATACACCCCTTTCTGAGGCGATTTCAATGCCCTTCTCATCGATCCAGTGTCTTATAACAATGTCACCTGCTTCAGCAGCTCCAAGGGTCGTGAATATCCCCCGAAATGCTCTATCTGGACCTTTGAGTCTTCCTGAAATCTTATCTGCGATTTCATGGAGATACATGACCTTCACCCATCAGAGGATACTCCCTGTCATGTAGAGTCCCAGTGCACAGACAATCAGTGTTATGAGCCAGTAGAGGAGCACTATCCTCCTCTCGGACATCCCACGGTAGTGGAGTGTGTGGTGCAGCGGTTCAACCGGGAGTCTTATAACCCCTGCACGGTGGAGGAGGCTCACGATAACCGAGACCACAGGCACTGCTATTGCAAGGACACCGAAGTAAACCGTGTCTGTGAGCATCACTGCAGTTGCATAGCCTGCCCCCAGGGCAAATGAACCGGTATCACCCATGAATATGCTCGCGGGGTGTCTGTTGAATACGAGGAACCCGGCACACATCCCGGCCAGTGCCAGGAAGGGCAGGGCCTGACCCGATAGGCCAAGGAAAATTGCGCAGGATAAGGATGCTATGAGCATTATCCCGGCTGCCATCCCATCCATTCCATCTATGAGGTTAACTGCGTTTATGGCCCCCACCATACCTGCTATGGCGATGGGTGCGGCTGCAAGACCCAGGTAGAACCCTCCGAGCTTACCAACAGCTCCTGAGAGTACAAGGAAGACACCTATCAGTAGCTGGGCCAGTATCTTCTCACCCTCACTCACCTCATTCTTTATTGGAGCCTCACCAACCACCTCAACAAGTCCCTCAGAGAGCAGAGCCTCAACATCCCTCTTTGCCTTGTCTGTTGCCGCCCTTGCCTCCTCTCCGGGCTTCAGTACAAGCTGGCCAACCTCCAGGGGCCCTTCAGATACGTTCCTTATTATCCTCTGGACCTCCTTCACCTTGAGGCCCAGAAGGTCATCCAGAAGGCCTACAATTGCTGCTGTGAGGACTATGAGTGATGTCAGGACGAGGTAGGGGTTGTTTCGATAGAGTACCGTTACAAGGAGGAGAGCCAGTAGCATCCCAAGCCCCCCCATTGTAGGTGTTCCTGCCTTGTGGCTGTGCTCAGTGACTATTGGTTTATCACCGATATCCGCACTCCTCAGAATGTTCCTTATAAAGAGCGTGAATACTGCAGCTGAAACAGTGCTTATAATGAAAACCATCAAAAACTCCATCATATCACCTGCCTTCTGTGTACATCAAGATCACCAAGTTTTTTAATGACCAGTTCAAGCAGTTCAGGATCATTGGCCCCCACAGTTACCCTCATATGGTTCCTCGGGCCGTGAAGCACCCATCTTGTCCCATCTGGCATGAAGGACTCCAGGTCCCCGGGGTTACCTATGGGTATCTCAACAGCATAATGGTTCTTCCTCCTGATTTCACCAGGTTTCCAGTTTCCTGCTGCCATGTCCACAAGGCAGTGCATGGGATTTATCTCTGTTGCCGCCTCTGAGATGTACCTGGTCCCGCTTGGGCGTGTATTGACCTCTATGGCATAGAGTTTTCCATCCTCCGAGACTATCATGTCAACATCGGTGTTACCCTCCGCACCAAGGAGTTCTGTGACTTCTGAAGCCATTGCAAGGGCCTCCATTCCATCGAATCCCCTGATAATAGCGGGGGCCCTCTTCACCTTCCTCAGGGGGTGCAGTCCGTCCATCCTTGTGTCTCCCTTATCAACGGCCACCAGGGGGAGGGTTTCATCATTCCATCGGAGTACCTCAACGGATATTTCACGGCCCTGTATGTATTCCTCCATGAGGGCATGGTCATGGGCGTGGAGATATTCCCTGACATCAGAAGGGGTGGCTGCGACCATCACGCCTGAACCGCCCTGTCCCTCCCTCTGCTTGAGAACCACCGGCATTTCAGTTACATCCTCCGGTGAATCGATTAAATCGTATTCCGGCGTTCTTATCCTGTTTCTGGAGAAGAACTCCTTGGTTTTAAATTTATCTGTGGATATCTCAGCAGCCTCCGGCCCTGATGCAACCACCGGCACTCCGTAGTCAGCCTCAAGTTTCTCCTTGAGCCAGGCCACATCCCTGAGGGGTCCGTCGACACCTATCAGGGGTACCACCGCATCAACGTCCTCCCTGAGGGCTATTTCCAGAGGGCCCTCCATGCCCCTGGGCACTATGTGGTATGAATCGGCGAGTTCAAGGTTTGGGGCGTCTGGATTTGACTCGGAGAGAATGGTGGTCACACCCATCGCTGAGGCGTACTCTGCAACGTCATTGAAGAGTCTTGAACCTATGAACAGAATCCTCATGATGATCACTCAAAAAAATCAAGGACTGGTTTACTCTTTGGTGGGATCTTATAAAAACTTAATCTTGACCGGTTCAGGTAAAATTCATCCAGAATTCTCAATACCCTCAAAATACAGGGCTGATTGAATTCAACCCTAAAAATCATCCGCAGCTTCCAAAGTCATCAAGGGCAGAGATTATCATCCCTGCGAGGTCATGTACAGCGTCTTCAACCGCGGGTGAGAGTCCAGTCCCAAATTCAAGGTTTTCTGGCTGTACACCCATGAGGGCAATCCTGTAAGCACCCTGATCCTCAAGGTACCTCACAAGGAAGGATAGGGGCATGGCATGGGTGGATATGCTGTACTCTGATATACTATCCCTCTCAATGAGCCTTACGGTTCCCGGCTCCTCTCTCATCTCAACAGCGTCCACAATCAGTATGTGGCTCGGTCTTTCGGAGCGTATTTTTCCTGTGAAGTTTTCAGGCACCGTGCCCGCATTGATAACGAGATGGCCCCTCTCCTCCATTGCCTCCTGGATGAGGGACGCCAGGTATGGGCCAAGGCCATCATCGGACCTCAATTCATTCCCGACTGTGAGGACGAGGAGCCTTCTGCAGTCAGTGAGAAAATCACTCAGAAGCCGCTTCAACGTGATAGAAACCACCAGAAATAATCAGATAAATCATATGATGGATGCTTCAACTGAATCAAGGCCGCCACCCATCCTGTATGAAAGTTTTATCTCGACCTCACCTTTATCTCCGGTCTCCTCGAGGGGTATGATGAGCGGGGGGTTCATCATGGGTGTGGGACCGCATATGATTCCAGGAGCCGTCAGGGTAAAGGATATTATTCTGATAGCGTTGAAGGGACTCGATGCCTGCAGCTTCAATGAACCCCTGAAAATCTCAGGGAGGTTCCCCCTGAACTCGACCCGGTCATAAACCCTCATTGGACCTGATGATGGTTGTGAAAGATTTTCATCATACATGATGTTTTCAAAGTTCACGGTGACGGGTTCTGCTGCATTGAAGACTGCCTGTGGTATTACAGTCCCATCATTCCTCAGGAACTTTAGGGCCCTCCTTAGAACCGGGACCTGCTCCTCATCTATGAGTGCTGTGTCAAGCATCTCACATATGATCGTGTCAGCCGCACTGAATTCATAGTGCAGGGCGTCCTCGTTGACAACACTGACGTTATCCAGACCTGATAGGTTCTCCCCTGCACATGCAGCTATCTTTGGGTCCCTTTCAATTGCAATGACACGATCAGCATACTCTGAAGCAAAGAATGAGAGGATCCCGCTGCCTGCCCCGAGGTCATAGGTGAGGCCCCTGGCCCTGGATGATATGGCCTCGCGGAAGGCTGCGAGGCGTTCATGATCCCCCAGAAGGTTTCCGTGATACGGTGTGACCCTGAATCTCATTTAGGTACTGAAGGCTTTGCTGGATCAGTGCTCATGTTCTATTTTCTGTTCGGTTGATGTGCTGGTGAGCCTCACGTGTTCAACGCCCTTGAGCCTCATCATCTTCTCGGTGAGTTCCCTTATCTTTGCAACATCTCCCTTAACCACTATGACCTCAAGGCAGTGTCTTTCGGTCATGTGTACGTGCATAACAGCGTTGATGTATTCACGGTAGTCGTGCTGTATGTCTGCAAGGTCCTCCATGACCCCTGTGTAGTGGTGGTCATAGATCACAGCAATAATACCGATTCGCTCACCTTCCATTTCATTCATCCACTGGTACCTTACAATGTAGTCCTTAAGGGCGTCTCTTATGCCCTTTGATCTTGACTGGTAGCCACGATCCCTTAGAACTTCATCAAATTCATTCAAGAGCTTTTTTGGCAGAGACATGCTTATTCTCATCATAACTATTACCCCACAAGTGGTTTGATATGAATTTATTATATTATTATTCTAAAGTCATATTTAAACCTTTTTTTAGCTTGCAGTATTGTCTGCAGAAAACAACAGGTTATTACATGAATAATTAACACGACTATTTAAATGCATCGCAGACACCATGGCTGTCCCCGAGGATAAAAGATACAGTGATGTCGGCACCGGCATAATTGCATAACAATGCCCTCAGGATAACAAAGCATAAAAAGATACAGTGATATATTAATTAGAAGTATGACTTTGAGGGATTTCAATGAAGGTTAAAGAAGCCATGAACCCTGAGATAATAACTGTGAGCCCCGAGACAAGGCCCCTCGAGGCCTTCGAGAAGATGTACAAACATGGAGTCAGGAGACTGTTCGTACTCGAAGATGATGGTAAACCTGTGGGTGTGGTATCCTACACTGACCTAATAGGAGTTCTTGGAACCATAAAACCCGACAGTGAACACCCTGAGAGGGACCTTAAGGTGAGGGACATCATGGTGGATGAGGTGATAACCATCTCCGCAGATGACAACATAGAGGACGCCGCCAACCTCATGCTGAGGGCTGATATATCAGGACTCCTTGTAATGGATGATGAAAGACCTGTGGGAGTCATAACAAAAACTGACATATGCCGGCTGGTTGCAGCTGAGATACTGGTTCCCTCCTGATGTCCAGGAGTGAGTGACCACAAGTAACTGGAGGTCCCCATTGAAGATTATAACCAGAAAGGAAAACATGGTCTACAGGGAAATCAGGTACATGCAGCTTGACCTTAACACCCCCGTATCTGAGGATATGCTCAAAAGGAACCTTGACCTGCCAGAACACGAATACCATGACACCATCACAGCTCTTGAGAATAAGGGACTTATTTCACGGGAAAATGGCCGTATAGTGGCCGAAAACCTCGATGAAGAGGTCAGGGTGATGGAGACCCAGGAAGATGTCAGGGTCGCCGAACTCAACCAGATCGAAGAGGAGGCCCTCAGGATCCTCAGGGAAATCGGGAGTGGAGCTCCAATCCCACGCTACCTCCTTGAGGGCCACCTCCTCTACGGTCCTCTTAAACTTGGGACCAGAAGGATGTACAACATCATCCTCTCCCTTGAAAACAGGGGGCTCATTGAAAGGGTCCTCCTTGAGGATGGTGAGTACTACCGTCCAATCATGGAGAAGACTGAAAATTGATCCATGGATTTAAAGTCCCCTGCCAGGTAAAAACAGGGACTAAAGCTCCAGGTCCCCGGTTACAGGGAGACCTCTGAGCCATCCGAGGTCGCTCTGGTAGAGCATCCTTATATCCTTTATATCAAATCTTATCATGGCAAGCCTCTCTATACCGAGACCAAAGGCGGCTACAGGTGTTTCAACTCCCAGAGGTTCCAGGACCTCGGGCCTGAACATCCCGGCCCCACCAAGCTCTATCCAGCTTTTTTTCTCCGGGAGATAGATTTCACATTCGGTTGATAGGTATGTGTATGGGAAGTAGGCCGGTCTGAACCTGACCTCAAATCCAAGTTTCCTGTAGAACTCCCTCAGTATACCCAGAAGATTCCTGAAGTTAACCTCATCCCCTGCAACGATCCCCTCAACCTGATGAAACTCAGGGAGGTGCTTGTAGGTGATGGTCTCCCTCCTGAAAACACGTCCAACAGAAAACATCTTGAGGGGCGGTTCGTTCTCACTGAGGAACCTTGCAGAGACGCAGGTCGTATGGGTCCTGAGCACGCTCTGTCTTGCAACATCCCTGTCCCATTCGTACTGCCAGCCCTCTGATCCTGTTGAACCGCCGGTTTCATGTGCGTCCTGCACAGCCCTTACAAGGTCCTCACAGGGGAGATCCGTGACGGCGGGGTTTTTAACATAGAAGGTGTCCTGCATCTCCCTTGCAGCGTGGTCCTGGGGCTGGAAGAGGCAGTCAAAGTTCCAGAAGGCAGACTCGACGATGGGGCCCCTTGATTCTGTGAATCCAAGTTTAAGGAATATTGACCTTATCTCATCGATTATGCGCCTCAGAGGGTGCATCTTTCCAGGGTAGACCAGAGGGTACTCTGCATCAATGTTGTATCCCCTGTAGTGGAGTTTTCTCCAGGCCCCGCTCTTGAGGTGTTCATGGGTGACCTGTGTTGCCTCCTCAACTATCTCGATTCCCCTTTCAAGGAGTTTTCTGCCCTCTGTGGTGAGTTCAATTGTATGCCTCTTAATTTTCCTTATATCAACTATTCCCTTCCGTCCCTTCAGATCCTTCAGTGCACCCCTGAGTTCATCAGGGAGTTCTCTGATCCTCACGGATCCCCTTTCAAGTAAGAGTTCCAGCAGCCTCTCATCCGCACCCCTTTCAGGTGTTTCATCGCTCACCGCTGAGACCATCCCCTGGCTTATCCTCCCCCATCCCTTCCTCATGAGCCAGCCAATACCAATACCTGCCTCTTTCTTATCAAGACCCGCTCTCCTGGAAAGTTCTGACATTTCAAGCTCTTCTTCACCTTTAAGGGCCTCTATGAGTCTGCGCTCAGGAAGTCCCTCCCTGGCACAGGACTCTCCATCCTCTGTGAGGGATACAACCTCATCCGCGTCCTTCATAACCCTCACAAATCCCCTTGATTCAAGTGCGCCTGACGCACTCATGACGGATTTTATATCAATTTTCTGGGATTCTGCTATTTCTTCAGGCTTTAATGGTTTATCTGAGCCTTCGAATGCTTTCAGAACCTTCTTCTCGTAAATGTGAAGCTGGTCAATGATCCTGTCAAGATCCATCATAATAATTCTCCTCCAGTTTACTCAAATAAGCGTTTCAAGCCAGTTCTGAGTAGTAATCAAGTAATCCAACCATGACAGAGGAAGCTGTGAGATCCGCGGTTGTCCCGGGGTTCCATCCCATCCGGTAGAGCTTCCTGTCAAATTTCTCAACCCTCCTGAGACCCGCTGCAGTGAGCACACCTCCCCTATCAACGATGTCTGAGGCTTCCTCTGAAACCTCCGCGGCGATCTCCTCGCCATACTTCCTGGATATCAGTGTGTCGGGGAATCTTGAAAGTATGGTCAGGAATGTCTGGACCACGGCCCGGTTCATGCCATGCTCCTCCACGGTTCCCTTAAATACCGGGAAGCCGACGTTGAATGTGACAGGCATGCTGGACGTTAACTCCCTTGCAATGAGGTCCCAGTCAGCTGACATCTTGAGGGTGTCAAAGAGGGTGATGTTCTCATCGATTATCCTCTGCTGTGAAGCAGGGTCATTAACGTCGAGGGTGTCATGTTCACCCATTCCACCGGCTTCCGCAGTTGAAATGGCCCTGTAGAGGTTAACAGCGTCCTCTGATGTTGTCTGAAGTATAAGACGGTTTACCTGCTCCCTGAGTCCCTGGAGATCCCCGCTGTCAACCATCCCTGCGGCTGCTGAGAGGGGTGTGAGCAGCATTATGATACCAAGGTTCGTATTGGTTGAAACCCACCTCCTGGTGTCCTCAACCGCCCTGAGTATGAGCTCTCCCAGCCCGAGGGTCGAAAGGTCAAGAGTATCCCTCAGTTTCTCCCCCCTCTCTGCGGCCAGTCTCATGGTATCACCTGTGACTATCCCGCTCACGAGGAAGTCCTCGTAGACCATATCATCGAAGTCACGGGTCCTGTGGACATTGCCTGGTTTCGGGTATCCGCTGACCTCAAGGACAGAGGCCAGCTCTGCTATCCTTGAAACATGGAGGGGATCCATCTAGATCACCCCCAGGAGATCAGGTGCGAAGTGCGATATTATAAGATCTGCACCTGCACGTTTTATTGATAATATGGATTCATATATGGCCCCATCAGTGAGGTATCCACTCTTTATGGCTGCCTTCAGCATTGAGTACTCGCCGCTGACGTTGTATGCTGCAAGTGGCACACTGAACCTCTCCCTGACCTTACCTATAACATCAAGGTATGCCAGGGCCGGTTTCACCATGAGTATATCAGCACCCTCCCTGAGGTCCAGTTCAGCCTCAATGAGGGCCTCGTCAATGTTGGCAGGGTCCATCTGATAGGATCTCCTGTCACCGAAGGCAGGGGCCGATGATACGGCGTCCCGGAATGGTGCATAGAATGCTGAAGCATATTTAACCGCGTAGGACATTATCAGGGTGTCCTGGAAGCCTGCATCATCAAGGCTCCTCCTTATGGCTGCCACCCTACCATCCATCATATCCGATGGGGCCACCACGTCTGCCCCGGCCTCAGCATGGGATAGTGCTATCCTTGAAAGGACCTCCAGGGTCTCATCGTTGACAATTTCGCCATCCACGACGATACCGCAGTGCCCATGGCTGGTGTACTGGCATAGGCAGACATCAGTCATGACCACAAGGTCTGTTTCCTCCTTGAGCCTCCTCACAGTCCTCTGCACAACACCGTGGGGGTCATGGGCTGCTGAGGCGAGCTCATCCTTGGCTGATGGCATTCCGAATATGAGTACGGATGATAGTCCCTCATCCTCAAGTCTGGATGCCTCGGAAACCGCATCATCCACAGAGTACCTGAACTGGCCTGGCATTGTATCTATGGCCTCCACATCACCCCTGCCAAGTTTTTCACTCACAAACATTGGGTATATTAGATCCGATGGGTGCAGCCGTGTTTCTCTAAGGATATTCCTTATCTGTGGACTCTTACGTAACCTTCGCATCCTTTTTGTGGGAAACTCCATATTATCACTCACAGGTAACTGTTGGATTCATTGTGATATTTCTTATTACATCCTCAAGGGTAAAAAACATAACCATGTCCCGCGCAGAAAATAAATTCCGGGCCCTTCATGAACACCGCGGTTGATGTATGGAGATCATGACTCAACATCCACAAGGACCTCAACACGTTTTATGGCCTCATCAACAGCCTCAGGGTCCATAATTATCTTTATGGCGCCTTCAGGACACCTCTCAGCGCACCTGCCGCATATGAGGCATTTTCTGGCGTCATGCACCAGTTCCTTCCCCACACCTATGGCACCAGTGAAGCAGGCCTCCTCACAGCGACCGCATAGAATACAGCTGGACTCCTCCCTTTTCAGTTCCACGCCTTCCATTGGTGTTATGGAGGATGCTATGTCCTCAGAGAGGAGTGGCGTCATCTTCCAGAGACAGCAGCATTCACAGCAACTACAGACCGAGAGGAGTTCATCATGGGGCCCGGAGTTAAGCCAGACAGAGTCTATCCTGTTCCTCCCTATTATATGGACCAGTCCTGCCTCCTGGCATCTTTCAATGTGTTCAAGTGCCTCCTCAGCAGATATGAGTCTTCCGACCTTCTCTGAGATCCTCAGGGCTCCGGGGCCCAGGAAGAGGCAGCCAAGGTCATGGGGGTAGCTGCTGCAACCCGATGAGACCCGGCATATACAGAAGTCCATCCGGAAGATGTACCTGGACCGGAGTATCATCCTCCTCAGGACCTCCAAGGGGAGGGCAACATTCTCAGGCACCTGGATACGGTGGTTTATCTCGATGGATGAGTTCCTTGGTATGACCTGTATATCGTCCCCCTCAAAAAAGAGTCTCCTTACGAGGTTCCTGAATATCACAGACCTTTCTGTGAGGGATGCAAGTTTAAATCGGGACCTGAATGTCCTCCTTATTATCGCAACACTTATATCTGTGAAGTCAATCACATGAACCACCCAGTTTTTCTGTGAGGGGATCGCCCTCCCCATGGACCCTTCCCCTGTAGTAGGACTTGCCATGCCTGACTATAAGGGCATGGTACTCCTGGAAGACCCTGAAATCGGGTTCAATGGACCTTTCGAAGAGTTCCTTTATTCTGTGGTAGCTCTCATCACCGGCTATGAGTCCCAGATGGGTCAGGATCCTCCTTGTGTATGCATCAACCACGAACTCCGGTTTTCTGTAGGCATATAGCAGCACTGAATCCGCGGTTTCAGGACCGACACCCCTTACCTTCAGGAGCTCCTTCCGGGATGGTGTTGAGCCCTCAAGGGATATGAAGAACCCTGCCATTTCGCGGAGGTATGATGCCTTCTGTCTGTAGAAACCAGCACACCTTATGGCCGCCTCAAGTTCAGCGTCGTCCAGGGAGAGTATCCTCTGGGGTTTAAGGGCGTCCATTGCCGCAAGGTTTCTGAGTGCAGATGCAGCAGAGTCCCAGGACGTGTTCTGTGTGAGTATGGAACCTGTGATGACCTCAAAGACCTCCCCATCATCTGATGGTGGGGTGTAATCGCCGGGGTGGTACCTGAGTGTCATTGTATCCCTATCAAGGAGTGGCCACCATCCCTGGGGCCCATAGAGTTCCATGAGGAAACGGTAGATATGCCTGAGCATTTTCATGTTTAATAGGTAAATAAACACCACGGTTAAACATTTAGGTCCTGCGTGAAAACCCTGATTGTAAGGAATCCACATCAACCCCCATCCTCATGATCACAGAACATAAAAAGCAGCACAATCAGTAAACCAGCAATACCCGATGATATATTAATTAAAAGTTACACAGTAAATCCATGAGATATGAAATTTTACACAGACCAAGTTTTAGTATGGCTCACATCGAGCTTGAAAGCGGTGAAGCAATAAAGGCTGAGACAGGTGCAATGGTGAGCATGAGCTCAAACATAGAACTTCAGACGGAGACAGGGGGTCTTCTTGGGGCTTTTAAGAGATCCATTGGAGGGGAAAGCCTTTTCCTTAACACCTTCAGGGCACAGGGTAGGGGGGATGTGCAGCTCGCACCGGCCTATCCGGGTGATGTTGAGGTCCTTGAGACCACGGAGGCCATCTATGCCCAGAGTGGCGCATTCATGGCCGGACCAGAGGATGTGGAGATAGACACAAAACTGGGAGGTTTCAAGACCTTCTTTGCAAGGGAGGGATTATTCCTTCTTAAAATCCAATCCTCAGGACCGGTGTTCCTTTCAAGTTTCGGGGCAATTTACAGCAGGGAACTTGTAAATGAGAGGTTCATAGTGGACACAGGCCACATTGTAGCCTTCACAGAGGGTCTTGATTTCAGTGTGAGAAAGGTTGGTGGACTTAAAAGTACTTTTCTGAGTGGCGAAGGCCTGGTTGCAGAATTTGAAGGTACAGGAACCGTATACATGCAGAGCCGGAGCATTGATAGCTTCGTTGGATGGTTAACACCCATGCTCCCCTCAAGGAGTTAGATTGATACTGTGTGGTGATTCGGTGGCCGGGAACAGTACCGGTGAAATGTTCAGAGTAACGACCTTCGGATCCAGCCATGGTCCTGCAGTGGGTGCCGTTATCGACGGCTGCCCCGCAGGTCTCGAACTGAGTGAGGATGACATACAGCAGGAACTTAACAGGAGGAGGCCTGGAACCAGCGCCCTGACCACTCCACGGGCTGAATCCGACAGGGTCGAGATACTCTCAGGTATATTCAGGGAAAGAACAGATGGCACTCCAATAGCTGGAATCGTCAGAAACCTGGACGCCGACTCAAAAAGTTACAGTAACATTAAGAATACACCAAGGCCGGGGCACGGTGACTACACCTGGAGGGCGAGGTTCAGGAACTACGACTACCGTGGCGGTGGCCGTGGAAGTGGAAGGGTTACCATTGGGCACGTAATCGGTGGGGCCGTTGCAAAGAAACTCATCGGTAATTATGGTTTGACTGTAACAGGCCACGTTGTGCAGGTGGGTGATGTTAAGGCAGACACTGTAAGCCTTAAAAGGATAGGCGAGTATGCTGAGAGCAATCCTGTTCGCTGTGCAGATCCCAGGGCGGCCAGACAGATGGAGGAGGTTATACTCGATGCCCGCAGCAGGGGAGACTCCGTTGGTGGGGTTGTTGAGGTTGTTGTCCTTGGTGCGCCCCCGGGACTTGGTGATCCGGTATTCAGTAAACTCGATGCAGATATGGCCAGGGCCCTAATGGGTATCGGGTCTGTGAAGGGTGTTGAGATCGGGATGGGATTCGAGGTTGCAGAACACCGTGCAAGTGAGATAAACGATGAGTTCTACCTGGATGATGATGGTAAGGTGAGGACAACAACAAACACCTCTGGAGGCATACTTGGAGGGATATCAAGCGGCATGCCAATAACTGCAAGGATAGCAGTAAAGCCCACACCATCCATATCAGTCCCCCAGAAGACAGTTGACCTTGAAAGGATGGAGGAAACAACCATTGAGGTCCGTGGAAGACATGATCCCTGCATCTGCCCCAGGGTTGTGCCTGTTGCAGAGGCTGCGGTTGCAATCGTCCTTGCCGACCATATGATAAGGGCCGGCTTCATCCACCCCACATACATTGGAAAAGAATGAAAGAATCCCTATCTGACCAGAGAGATGACAGCAGAGCTGCTCGAATTCCTTGAGGAGCTGAGCCGCGCCCTCATAGCCTCAGGGAATTCTGTTACAGATACCGAGAGGATCCTGCGGAGTGTCGCCGAGTCCCAGGGCGTGGAGGTTGAGGTCTCGGTCCTCCCAACCATGATCATAATAAAGGCGGAGGGAGAGGTTTCAAGGATGGGCCTTGCAGCCCAGTCCCCCGGGATGATGCCCCTTCACCAGGTCACAGAAATATACAGACTCACCGATGATGTGACATCCCTGAGGATGGAGGTGGGTGAGGCCCTGGGTGAGCTCAGGGGGATATTGAGGGGATCCCACAGGTTCGGCCGCTACGGGATCCTTCTGGGTTATCTTATTCTCTCAATAGGTATAGCACTGCTTATACAGCCAGACCCTGATCTTGTAGTTTATTCATCATTTCTCAGCCTTATAGCAGGCTCCCTGATAGTGGTGGGTTACGGTAACAGGAGGCTCTCCCTCATCATGCCTGTACTGGCATCCTTCACGGTTTCTGGTGTTGCCTTCTTCCTGATCAATACGGGTGCCGTGAGCGGGAACCTCACACTCCTTGTACCGCCGCTGATATACTTTATCCCCGGTGTAACCCTAACCACAGGAATCTATGAACTTGCAAGTGGTGAACTGGTTTCAGGGTCAAGCAGGGTGATATACGGCTGCATGGTTCTTCTCCTCCTCCTGTTTGGTGTCCTGATGGGTATGCAGCTTAACAGGTTTCCGCAGGAGGAATTTGCAGCCATAAAAATATCAGCCATGAGCTACAGCCCGTATCTGGGGGCATTCATATTTGCCGTTGGTATATATCTCTTCCTCTCTGTCTACCGGAGTGATTTTCCATGGATACTTCTTGTGCTCTACAGTGCACTCATGGGACAGCAGCTGGGAAATGTAGCTGGAGGAGGACTCCTCGGGGCATTTCTGGGGGCCCTGTCAATGACACTGGTTGCCAGGGGCATTGAGCTTGCAGGTAAGACTCCGCACTTCGTCACCCTCTACCCGGCCTTCTGGTTCCTTGCTCCCGGGTCCCTGGGTTTCATAGGACTCGCAAATCTCCTGGGGAGGAACTATCTGACATCCGTGGCTGAGATAACACTCTTCGCAATGACTGTGGTTGCAATAGCCCTTGGACTGCTTGTTGGCGCACTGCTCACGGAACCATTCAGTGATAAAATAAGAGCCCCGGGCGGGGATTGAACCCGCGACCTCGGGATTACGAATCCCGCGCTCTCCCACCTAAGCTACCGAGGCCTGAAGTAATTTTTTATGACTTATTGAAACTGAAGCCTTAAATAATTAATGGTCCGCATGTATGATCCTGAACCCTGCCTTGATGTTTGAAAACTCCCATCTGGTCCCTGTTCTAAGGTTTATATGTGTTATGAAGCCCTATCATGATCGAACCCTATCCTAAATGGGAATTTCGGAGGATGTTCATCTCTGACCAGGTAATCATCATCGTTAACGTTTTCATGGCTTTTTTCTAAGTTCTGGTCTGTTTTTGAGGAGTCCCTTTAAATTTCTGTCCTGGCTTTCCACTCTTTCCATCAGGTAAATACTTTGCAGATCCGTAGTATATATGAGTTTTTTGTATAATTCAAAACCTGAAGGTTTTTTGAAGGAACCTGTGTGTGGATGAAGAGAGCCTTCAGGAAATGGTCGGGCTGTCTCCATCCAGGTCAAGTTTCATGCCATCCCTCGCTGCCAGTGTCCTGATACCCGTTGCCTCCTGGACCCTGAATGCCTCCATCTCAGGGTCGTTGAGTATCATCTTCATTCCAAGGTGGGTCATCACTGCAATACCCGGTTTCACATCCTCCACAAGTTTTATGAAATCATCCGTACACATGTGGCCCCTTATATGCTCATCCCCGGGTCTTATGACGCTTGATATGAGGACATCCGCCCCCCGGTGGTAATCTGCAAGTCCATCGAAGTACTCTGTATCCGAGGTATAGGACACTGAAAGATCATCAGCCCTTAACCTGAACCCCACACCTGTCGGGTCCCCATGGACGGTGCCTGTACCTGTAACCTCAAGATCCCCTATATCCACTGTCTCACCGGCTGATAGTGTTATGCATCGTGATCTTCTCATGTGGTACTCTGATATGCATGGCCCCCAGTCCCTGTAACCCTCCATTACACTTAAACTTCCCAGGATGGTGCCCCTCTGGCGCGTCATGCCCCTGGTCATTGCCTCTATGAGTACCTCTGCATCAGTGTAGTGGTCAGTGTGTGAGTGGGAGACCATCACAGCATCCAGCTTCCTGGGGTCAGAGTCAAACTGATAGGACCTCACAAGCGCCCCTGGACCCGGGTCGATGTGGATGTTCATGCCGGCGATTCCATCAATCCTCAGCCCGCCGGTCATCCTTTTCTGTGTTATGGTGGCGAAATCGTCCGCCACCACTCCCTAGAAACGTTAACCTCATTCAATCACCCATCCTATCTTTCTCCGCCGCCAATAAAAATTTATTCCTCCCTGCGACAGATTATGACGTCACAGTCGACCTTTATATCTCTCCCCTCCACGCAGAGGTTCTCATCCCTTACAGCTATTTTCTCGCCGGGTGAAAGGGTGCCGCCATCTGATATCCTCATGAGTACCATGTCCCCTGGACCTGCAACCTTCTTCCAGCGGGTGTCATAGGCCTCAACGTCACCGGCAAGTTTAACCTCCACGTGTCTCCCATCCTGTCTCATAACCCTGCCGACCTCACCCTCTGTGAGGATCCTTGAGGCCAGTTTTATCTCCTCCCGCCGGTCTAGCATCTCCTGTTTGAGTTTGGCCCTCCATTTCTGGAGGAGGCGGACATCCCTCACGATGGTATCACTCAGAAGCTTGTGGGCGCTCTTCTTATCCAGTGAGGGGCTCTTTATGAACAGATCATATTCGCTACCAACAGATGGTGTCTGTGAGGATACATGGTCCATGAGTTCCCTAAAGAGGTCAGCAACATCCTTGAGGCTTGTCTTTGTCTTCCACCTCTTTTTAAGGAACCTGTTTGTGATCTCCTTGGCTATCTTATTCCCGAAGACTATTATTGCAGTATCACCCTTTTCCATGCTGGTTATCTTTGAACCTGTGAGTTCAATTATCTGATAGGCCCCTGTTGTTGCATATATCCTTCTTCTTCTTGTCTCAAAGGGTGTTTTCTGGCTTATTTCACCCACAACAACGTCGCCAAGGCTTCTGACCTTGCATGTGTCATCTGTGACCTTTATATTTACGCCAAGCTCCGACGCCCTCCTCTGGAGTTCCTCATCACTTTTTATCTTGCCTGTGTACAGCTCCTCCTCAAGTACCTCTCTACTTGATTTATCACCAAAGTAGGCTATTCTCCGTTTATCTCCAGCTATGACGCATCCCTTGCTACTTATGTAGGTTATGATGAGACTCATTGTGGATCACCCGATCATCTATACACATGAATTTGATGGGACAGTTAATTAAAGGATATGATCGCGTCCCCTACATGGACCCCTTAATGAAAAACTGTCAAACGGTATCATTAGATGAATGAAGTGCAGAGATTAAGCAGCTCTCTGGTTGCTGTCTTCTTACTACCGAATCCAGATGAAATACCACACAGAGGTGAAGCAGAATGTGACTGAAGAAATGAGGTACAGTCAACCCCTCAATTAATAAAGCGCCATCAACATAAATAATGACGAGGGGGAACCAATGAAAGATGAGTACACCAATTCTCTCATAAAGGAGAAGAGTCCCTATTTACTGCAGCATGCACACAACCCTGTGAACTGGTATCCATGGGGTGATGATGCCTTCAGAAAGGCCCTGGCAGAGAGGAAACCCATATTTTTATCGATAGGATACTCCACATGTCACTGGTGCCATGTGATGGCAAGGGAATCCTTTGAGGACCCTGAAATCGCAGATATACTCAATCGAGACTTTGTTTCTGTTAAGGTGGACCGGGAGGAGCGCCCGGATATTGATGCCATCTACATGAGGGTCTGCCAGATGATGACAGGTGCCGGGGGATGGCCCCTGACGATCATCATGACACCCGAGGGTGAACCCTTCTTTGCAGGGACCTACTTCCCTCCAGAGGATAGGGGTGGAGTCCCGGGCCTTAAGACGATCCTTGAGAGGGTTGTGATGCTCTGGAAGAAGGACGCCGACGGGATAGCTGAGACCGCGAGGAAGGTCGTGGAGGCCCTGAAGGAAAAGCCCGCTTCATACCAGATTAAACCTGAAACCGTGGATATGGCCTACGAGTACCTCAGGAGGAATTTTGACAGGAAAAATGGTGGTTTCGGGTCTCAGCAGAAATTCCCAACTCCCCACAACATCCACTTCCTCCTCACCTACCACCTCCGGAGGGGTGAGGGGGAGGCCCTTGAGATGGTCAGACTCACCCTGGAGAGGATGAGGTACGGTGGAATATATGACCAGCTGGGTTACGGTTTCCACAGATACGCTGTTGAACCAACATGGACGATACCCCACTTTGAGAAGATGCTCTATGACCAGGCCCTCGCAATGACAGCCTACCTTGAGGCCTTCCAGGTGACGGGTGATGAGCTCCACCAGAGGACCGCCCTTGAGATTTCAGAGTATGTCCTCAGGGACCTCAAGTCCCCGGAGGGTGGATTCTACTCGGCCGTGGATGCTGAAAGCGGTGGTGTTGAGGGTGGTTACTACCTCTGGAGGGCATCAGAGATACAGGAGGCCCTCGGTGATGATGCAGACCTTGTAATGCGCTACTTCAATGTTCTTGAGGATGGTAACTTCAGGGGCGAGGTGAGGGGTGCGAACATACTCCATGTGGATTCCCCTGAGAGGGTGGCAGAGGAGTTCAATCTGACCCTCGATGAACTTAATGAGAGGATAGAGGAGGCAAGGAGGGTCCTTCTTGAAAGAAGACTTGAACGTGAGGCCCCTTCTGTGGATGATAAGGTGCTCACAGACTGGAATGGCCTGATGATCGGTGCCCTTGCACGCTGCAGCAGGGTTCTTGACCATGATGAATCCCTCAGGGCAGCTGAAGGGTGCCTTGAATTCATTGAGGGCAGGTTAATGTCCGATGGAAGGCTACTTCACAGGTACAGGGATGGCGAGGCAGCCATAAACGGGAAACTGGATGACTACGCATTCCTGATATGGGGTCTCCTTGAAATGTATGATGCGACCCTCCGGGAGGGGTACATCAGAAAGGCCCTTGAACTCACAGAGATCCTCAGGGATAACTTCAGGGACTCTGATGGTGGTTTTTATCTCACAGATGATCCGGATGTTATTGTGAGGCCAAAGGAATCAATGGATGGGGCGATTCCATCAGGTAACTCTGTTCAGATGCAGAACCTTCTGAGGCTCGGTGGTCTCCTCGAGGATGAAGGACTGATAGAGGAGGCCAGGGGGATACTGAAAGCCTTCTCCAGGAGGGTTGAATCGTCTCCAGGGGCTCACACCTTCCTCCTGTCCTCTGCAGAGTGGGCAGTTTATGGTGGGAGGTCCCTGGTGGTTGTCTGCAGTGGAGAACCAGAAATACCTGCAGTTCTCAGGAAAACCCTGATCCCGGATTTCACCCTCACAGTTATGGGGGGATCAGGTGACTGGTCCTTTGCCCCGGCACACCTCAATGAGAAGGTGGCCCTGGGTGATGGGTGCACCTACTACCTCTGTGATGGCAGCAAATGCCACCCGCCAGCAGAGGACCCTGAAAGGGTCATCGAGTACCTGGGGGTGAAATAGATGGGCAGACAGAAAGACCATGAGAAAGGTCCCGGTGAAATTATGGAGAGCCACGGGCACCATGAGAAGAAGGGTAAGATGATGGACAGCCACAGGCACCACGAGGAGGACTACAGGAGGAGGTTCATCATATGCCTCCTCATGACCATACCCGTGATCCTTTTAGGGGAGCTTCCAACTGGCAACGTCCTGTTCAGTTTTGAGGGCAGCGAATTTCTGGTGCTCATTCTATCATCAGCAATATTCCTGTATGGGGGATACCCCTTCCTCAGGGGGTCCCTGCGTGAGCTATCATCACGCACCCCCGGTATGATGACACTCATTGCAGTTGCAATAACAGTGGCATACACCTACAGCCTCGGGGTGATTCTGGGCCTCGAGGGAATGGTATTCTTTGTTGAACTCGTCACACTGATAGATGTTATGCTCCTGGGTCACTGGATCGAGATGAGATCCATAATGAGTGCATCAGGGGCTGTTGAGAGGCTTGCAGGACTGCTGCCCAGGAGGGCCCACCTGGTGGTTGACGGCAAGGTTGAGGACGTTGATGTGAGCACCCTCAAACCAGGTGACATTGTGGTTGTGAGGTCCGGTGAGAGGGTACCCTCAGATGGGACCGTCATCAGGGGGGAGTCCCATGTCAATGAATCACTGCTGACAGGGGAATCAAGGCCCATAAAGAAGGTGCCGGGGGATGGTGTCATCGGGGGCTCCATAAACACTGGGGGGTCCCTCACGGTGGAGGTTGAACGTGTGGGTGAGGAGTCCTTCATCTCCCAGATCATTGAACTCGTGGGCAGAGCCCAGGAGGGCAGGACAAGGACACAGGTCCTTGCGGACAAAGCCGCCTTCTGGTTAACCTCCATCGCCCTCCTCGGTGGGCTTCTAACCTTCATCGCCTGGTCCTGGCTGGGGATGGACGTATTCTTCTCCCTTGAAAGGGCCGTCACCCTCATGGTCACCGCTTGCCCCCATGCACTGGGACTTGCAATACCCCTCGTTATAGCCGTCTCAACAGCCATCTCCGCAGGGAGGGGTATACTCATAAGGAACCGTGAATCCTTTGAGAATGCCCGGGACCCTGATGTGGTTGTATTTGACAAGACAGGGACACTCACCATGGGTGAGCTTGGAATAACCGATGTTATATCCTTTGACCCTGAAATGGATGAGGGAGAAATATTATCCTACGCCGCGGCCGTTGAATCAGGATCAAGCCACCCCATAGCAAGGGGGATAGTTGAAGCCGTTGCTGAGGTCCTTCCGGTGGAGAACTTCAACTCACTTGAGGGCAGGGGTGTGATGGGGCATGTTAACGGCTCAGTGGTGAAGGTGCTCAGTTACGGCTACACAGAGGAGCTTGGTTTCAGCATCAGTGACCCCCGGGTTGATGAACTGATAGGTCAGGCCAAGACCACCGTATTTGTGATTGTGGATGATGAACTAAGGGGCTGCATCGCCCTTGCAGACATGATAAGGCCCGAGGCCCGGGAGGCTGTGGGGATCCTCAGATCAAGGGGTGTCAGGTGCCTCATGTTAACAGGTGACAGCAGTGCAGTGGCTGGGTGGGTGGCCTCAGAGGTTGGTATAGACGATTACATGGCTGAGCTCATACCCATTGAGAAGTATGATGAAATAAGGAAGCTTCAGGAGGAGGGGCTGAGGGTTGTAATGGTCGGTGATGGTGTCAACGATGCCCCGGCCCTTGTACAGGCAGACATTGGTGTTGCAATAGGGGCCGGAACGGATGTTGCAATCGAGAGTGCCGATGTTGTCCTTGTGAGGAGCAACCCCCTTGACGTTGTGGACCTGATGGATCTTGCAGCAGCCACCTACAGCAAGATGAAGGAGAACCTCATCTGGGCCACAGGATACAATGTCATAGCCCTCCCTCTGGCGGCAGGAGTCCTCTACGGGCAGGGTATCATCCTCAGTCCCGCCATGGGAGCCATCCTGATGTCACTGAGCACCGTCATAGTCGCCCTGAACGCAAGGACCTTCAGCTTCAGTGGGCAGAGCGGCCGTTAAATCCATGTCTAAGCAACAAAAATGGGCTTAGACATTTCATTCCCTCAACCACGTACCATCAAAATCCATGCCTCAGCAGCTGCCAGACATAAAATGAAAGGATTTAATATGATGTTCTACATAGTATCCTATGTAAAAAGGATGGGTGAAGAAAATGAAAAGAACCCTTGAAAACCTTACAAAGGCCTTTATTGGTGAGAGCCAGGCAAGGAACAGGTACACCTTCTATGCCAAAATCGCCAAGAAGGAAGGATTTGAGCAGATATCCGAGATATTCCTGACCACGGCGGATAATGAGAGGGAGCATGCCAAGTGGCTCTTCCGCCTGATAAATGACCTCAAAAAGGAGGTCGGTGAGGACCTCAGCTCAATCGTGGTAGATGCGGAGGCTCCCCTCACACTTGGAACCACAGATGAGAACCTCATAGCAGCCATTGAGGGTGAGCACTATGAGAACAGCGAGATGTACCCTGAATTTGCTGATGTGGCAGAGGAGGAGGGATACCCTGAAATTGCAAAGAGGCTCAGAGCAATAGCCGAGGCAGAGAAACACCACGAGGAACGCTACAGAAAGCTCCTCAAGCTGGTTGAGACAGGTAAGGTTTACAGGAAGGATGAACCCGTGACCTGGGTCTGCAGAAAATGCGGCTACGTCCATGAGGGAACAGAACCACCTGAGAAGTGTCCATCATGTGACCATCCGTCCAGATACTTCCAGGTGAAATGTGAGGACTACTGAAGGGTCACCAATGACAGAAACCAACCAGATATTCAGATGCAACGTCTGCGGAAATATCGTTGAAGTCCTTAACCCCGGAGCTGGACAGCTTGTATGCTGTAATCAGCCCATGGAACTACTGGTTGCAAGAAGAACCGATGTTGGACCAGAGAAGCATGTCCCGGTGGTCGAAGAAACCGGTACTGGCATCAGGGTTAAGGTGGGTGAGGTTCCACACCCCATGGAGGAGAACCACCACATCCAGTGGATAGAGGTTATTGCCGGAGACATGGTCTACAGGAAGGACCTGAACCCTGGAGACAATCCAGAGGCAGAGTTCCCTGTTGAGATGGCTTCAGACTTCATGGTGAGGATCTACTGCAATATACATGGTCTCTGGTACTGAGACACAGGATTACCTTTTTTTAGCCAGGAGGTCCCGATGTGAAGATTAAGTATGCCACCATAATAGTTGATGAGATGGAGGAGTCTGTTAAATTCTACAGGGATGTGATGGGGTTCACTGTAGACAGCCATTACGATCTTGGAGCCAGCGGAGAGATAACAATCCTGAGGGGTGAAGGAGAAGCCATGGTGGAGCTGATCAAAAACCCCACCGATAAACCCGGATTCTTTTCAATAGGAATGGAGGTCGATGACCTCGAAGCCACCCTGAATGATCTGAGATCGCGTGGAGCAAGGGTCCTTATGGAACCGACACCAATAACGGTGGGGCTCCTGGCATTCATTGAGGACCCGAATGGAGTCCGTATAGCCCTGATTGAGCACCGTTAATCAATAAATAAATCGTCACTCTGAAACATCCTGAACCCCAAAACTTTTATTTTCCAGAATATAAAGAAATCCAACATGAAGCGTATCCATTTTATCAGCCTTTTAATTCTCGTTGTGGCTGTGAGTGGGTGTATAAACTCGGGAAACGGCAGCATAAACCAGCTGGTGCCCGAGATAAACGACCATATAAAGAAGGGTGACTCCTATTTCAATGAATCCGCCATTGCAGCCAACAGCTTCAAACTCGATGAGGCACTATCAAAGTGTGAACTCGCAGCTTCAGAGTACAGGTCCGCCAGGGACCTTGCATCGGAGGCCCTGGGCTATGCCAGGAACGGTGCAGACCCGGTAATTGTTAATTACCTCGAACTCCTTGTATCTGAACTTGAGGCCAAGATAAACGCAACCATTGAACTTAAAAATGCCATCCAGATGTTCAGTATCAATGAAACAGGAAACGGTAACTCCAACATTGAAATGGCAAACAGCTACATGAGGACCGCAAAGGAGCTTGAAAGTGAAAGGATGGAAATTGTGAAAAAAAATCCGGAAAAATTCAGCTAAACGATCAGACTCATCCAAGTCATTTTTAATTCCCCCTTTCAACCTCCAGGAACCTCTCACCTGTCCATTTCACAGCCAGGGATCCGAGGGGTGCTGTGAAGAGGATGGCAAGTACAGCCATTGCGAGTATTGTTTCACCGGCAGCCACTCCAGCAGCAAGGGGTATTGCTCCTATAGCTGCCTGGACTGTGGCCTTTGGTATGTACGCCGATATGCAGAACACCTTCTCCTTAAGGTTAAGATCCGTTCCCTTGAGGGAGAGCAGGACACCGATACTCCTCACCATCAGTCCAGCGGTGATCACTGCAAGTCCCAGAAGGCCGACATGGAATATGAGCCTCACATCCACCTGTGCACCTACAAGGACGAAGAGTAGTATCTCCGCGAATATCCAGACCTTGTTGAACTTCTCAGATAATTTGAGTCCAGTCTCGGGCATCCTCTCCAGGATGACAAGTCCCACCACCATGACACCCACAAGGGCGGCTATCGGGAGATAGGTGCTAATAAGGTCCCCCATGTTCTTGAGGAGGATGGCTGCACCTAGGATTATGAGGGTTTTCTCGGTGTTCCTTATCTCAAACCTCCTGAAGAGATATACCAGGGCAAGACCAAGTGCAAGGCCTCCAGTTATCCCCGTCAGGATTGATAGTGGAACTCCAATGGCCTCGACAAGGAGATTAACCTGCTGTCCCTGATATATGCCGAGGAATACAGAGAACAGCGTTATTGAAACAACATCATCAACTGATGCCCCCGTCAGTATAATCGTGGGTATGCCCTTGGCTGTTCCCATCCTCCTCTCAATGAATGAGAGCATCTGGGGAACTATGACTGCCGGTGAGACTGCGGCTATAACAAAGCCCAGTATACCCGCCTCAATGATGGGAAGTCCAAGTATGTAGTGTGAGGCCACCATCACCGCAAGGCCCTCAAAGACGTCCGGGATGAAGCTCATCTTGACTGCAGTCATTCCCACCTTCCTGAGGCTCTCGAGGTTTATACCAAACCCTGCCCTCAGAAGGATTATTATGAGGGCTATAACCCTGAGGTCGGGGGATATATCCATTATGCTCTTTGATATGAGGTTCAATCCATGGGGGCCTATAAGGATACCCAGTATCAGCATCCCCAGGATTCCCGGGAGCCTTGCCCTGGTGAAAACCCTGTTGAATAGAAGACCAAGTAGTATGATAACAGCTACGCTAAATGCAACGTACTCCAAATTTATACCTCCAGTTTGAGGAAAGTTTCTCCCACATTATTATGCAGGAGTCATCAGCCAGAAAAAGCGGTTAAAGGTGGACTCCATCACCTGCAGGATGTAATTTATCTCCATATTTATCCATTATATACTTTATGAATGCTGAACATGACCTTTCAGTTAGTATAAAAAAGTGGAAAATCTCCGGGACCAGGGAATTCATGTTCCAGGAGAAGGCATTTAACCAGCAGACCTGAATCCTTCAAGTCCAAGAAGAATGACCAGAGCTGCGGACTGTGTGATGATCGAGAATGCCACAAGTCCCGGTACAGAGAGTCCATAGAGGTAACTCATGATGAGGCTTCCTGAAAACCATGCCACGCCGAAGATGGTGTTAAATGTACCGTAGGCAGAGCCCCTCCTCTCCGGAGATGAGAATGCAGAAACAGCCGCCCTCATAACAGACTCCTGGGCCCCCATGCCCACACCCCAGAGTACAGCACCCATAACTGCAGCCCATGAACCTCCAAGGAATGAGAGGGGTGCATAGAACATTGAAACGAGAACCGCGAGGGCCATCACCCTGAAACCGTACCTGTCGAAGTATCTGCCAGATACCAGGGCTGAGAGGGCATCGGTGAGCATTGCGAGTGCATATATAATGGGGATGTTTGAGGGATCCAGAACACTCCTGACTCCAAGGTGATATCCGATCAGTGGGAAATCAGCATACCCCAGGGCAACGAAGCATACCGAGGCAAGGTAAAGCCAGTAAGCCCCCCTGAAATCTCTGTAATCAATTTCTCCTGATGCTTCAAGTTCAGAGGGCCTCGGGAACATGAGGTAACCGGTGACAAGTACTGCAATGGCTATAGTGGCGGGTGCCAGGAGAACCAGGAAGCCCTCCCGGTAGCCTCCGCCGGATGCAAGAACAATGAAGACCATTAAGGGACCTGCAACTGCACCTATCTGATCCAGGGCCTCATGCAACCCGAATCCGGCTCCATGACCCATATCATAGGAGGCGTAGGATAGCATTGCATCCCTTGGTGGTGTCCTGAGGCCCTTACCGAGCCTCTCAAGTATGATCAGCAAAACCGCAACCTGCCAGTTACCTGCAAATGCAAGGAGGGGAACTGCAAGGAGGTTGATAAGGTACCCGGCAAAGGTTATGAGCCAGTACCTCCCGGTTCTATCAGAGATGTAGCCCGAGAGAAACCTCACAAGGTATCCAGATAGCTCCCCGAAACCGGCTGCAAATCCAACCATGAATGCGCTTGCACCCAGAAAAGCCAGAAATGGACCCGTTATCCCCCTACCACCCTCATAGGTCATATCAGCGAAGAGGCTCACGATTCCGAGGATTACAATGAATACCGTTGATTTCCTCATGATGGTACTCCCTTCAACAAGATTTCCTCAGCATGCGAGCAGTGTTTCACCATCCATGAATACTGGCCAGCATGTAAATTGCCCTGTAGGTGTACTCCGGTTCAGATATCCCCATATAGACGGACCTCCTGAAACCACCATCGGGATTCCTTATTTTCATTATAAACCGTGTGACATCACTCACCTTACCCCTCAGGATCTCATTGATGCGGAACCCCGAATGGACGGTTTCAATGTATGGTGGATATGATATGGGTGTGAAGTTCCAGGCACCATCCGAGAAGCAGGAGTCTGTGAACTGAAGGACCTCATCGCCCGGAATCTTCATGCCATGGCCGTTGAGTATCTCAAGGGCAAAGCGGGTGTTGATTATATCTGAACCATAGGCACCGAATCCCCCATCCTCATTCTGAATTGAGAGGACCCATTCCGGTATTTCATCAAGGTATTCCCCATGCATCCTGAGGACGGAGTCCATGTAGAAGGTTATCTCAAGGCTTGATTTCCTGTATGATGTCCTCAGCATCTCAGTGAATTTCTCAGGTATTTCAAAGTTCCTGCCATAATCCCTGAGGATACTGCACCTGTAGAAGAGTCCCTGGGCAGCGAAGGTCCCTCCCCTGTGGACATCCTCGAGCCAGTCCAGGGTCTCCTCAAGCCGGGGCGGCTCATGGTCAAGGACCTCGAAGGACCTGATGGCATAGTAGGTGTTCTTTGAATCTGGCAGTCCCTCATAGAGTGTGTAACCGCCGCTGGAATGTCTCCTTTTATTGAGAAAACTTATGACCGAATTTTTCAGTGCTGGGGGATCAAACATTCATAACCTCCCTCTCAGGGCACACAAATATATATGGATTCCAGTTTAATATAATAAACCTAACATTTATCATTTAAATAAATCGTTTCTATGAGGAATACCATGATTCAGTCATGTAATGAATGTAAGGGTAAAGGTTACCGTGTTAAGAGTTACAAGATATGCAGCGCATGCCATGGAACAGGTTTCAGATCAACAGAGGATATAAAGGATCATTTCAAGGGTGTTTCAAACAGTGCAAGGCAGAGGTTCGACCTCGAGGACTCCCATGAGGTCCCCTGTGAGGTATGCAGGGGTAAGGGTGAGGTGGAGGTGAGGGAAACCTGCCCCACCTGTGGCGGTAAGGGTGAGGTTAACATCTGCCCATCATGTGGAAGGATGATAAAGGGTAGGGATGAGTACTGCCCGGAATGTCAGAAGAAGGAGAAGGTCTACATCCTCCACCCTGCATGCACAATGGACGACCTCGAGGTTGGAAGCATATACCGTGGGAAGATAACCAGGGTTGAAAAATATGGGGTCTTTGTGAGCCTCAACAGCCACGTCTGGGGACTCATGAGGGGATTGTTCCCAGACTACAAGGTGGGGGATGAACTATTCGTCAGGGTATCCCAGGTGAAACCCTACAAGGGCGAGGTGGACATGATCCCGGCCAGTATAAAGGGGCCCTACGAGGTTATCAAGTTAAAGAAGGACCTGCCAAGGACGAGGATAGCAGACATAGATACAAAGAGCCTTGGTAAAACCGTGCGGATAGTGGGGGAGGTCATTCAGATCCAGCAGACATCCGGTCCAACCATATTCACGGTATCCGATGAAACCGGGACCACATGGGCTGCGGCCTTCGATGAGCCAGGTATAAGGGTCTACCCCCACATACAGATCGGCCACATAGTTGAGGTTATAGGAGAGGTTAACCAGCACACAGGAAAGATTCAGATCGAATCCGAGTCAATTGAACGCCTCATAGGTAATGAAGCTGCGGAAGCCAGGCGGCTCATCGATGAGGCCATAGACAGGAGGGCTGAACCAGAAAGAAAGGACCTCTTAATTGAAAGCGAAACCCTGGAAAAATTAAGACCAAAACTTGTGGAGGCGGCCAAGGCAATAAGGAGGGCCGTCTATGATGGAAGATCCATCCTTGTGAGACACCATGCAGACGCTGATGGTATCTGTGCCGGTGTTGCCATTGAAAAGGCTGTTTTACCCCTCCTCCGTGACCTCAACCCCAGCACAGATGCTGAGTGGCACTACTTCAAGAGGGCCCCCAGCAAGGCACCCTTCTATGAACTCGAGGACGTTGTGAAGGACCTCTCATATGCCCTGGAGGACCTCGAGAGGCACGGGCAGAAACTGCCGCTCCTTGTACTGCTTGATAACGGGTCGACAGAGGAGGATATACTTGCCCTCATGAAGGCCAAGATATATGACATTGAAATCGTGGTTGTGGACCACCACTACCCTGGCGAGGTCCAGGATGGACGTGTTGAGGTTGATGAATATGTTGACACCCACGTGAATCCATACCTGGTCGGTGGCGACTCCCAGATAACTGCGGGGGCGCTGTCAGTGGAGATAGCCAAGATGATAAACCCTGAAATTGCAGAGAGGATTCTCCATCTCCCTGGTATCGCTGCGGTTGGTGACCATGCGAACTCCCCTGAGGCCGAGGCCTACATTGAACTTGCAGCAGAGCGCGGCTATGAAAGGGAGGACCTTGAAAGGATCGCCGCATGTATAGACTTCGAGGCCTTCTACCTCAGGTTCATGAACGGGAGGGGCATCATCGACACCATACTTGGGCTTGGAAGTCTTGATAAACACAAGAAACTGGTTGATGCGCTCTACAGGGAATACGAGAGGAAGGTTGACACCCAGCTCAGGGCAGCCATACCCAACCTCAAATCCACAAGGCTGCCCAACGGGATACTCTTCAATGTCCTGGATGTTGAGAAGTACTCACACCGCTTCACATTCCCTGCCCCGGGGAAGACCTGTGGATTCGTCCATGATTACATGGTCCAGAAGCATGGTGAGGACACACCCATAATCACCCTGGCCTACGGACCTGACTTCGGTGTTATAAGGGCCACTGATGCTGTCAATGAGAAATTTGGATTTAACCTCAACGAGATAGTCTGGGAACTCGCAGAGGAGATCCCAGAGGCAGTGATAGATGGTGGTGGCCATGAATGTGCCGGTTCACTCAAGTATATTGAGGGACTCTCAAAGAAGGTGCTATCAGCCTTTGCAGAGAAGGTTGCAGCCCTTAAGGGGTGATCCCTCTGACCACTAAATAAGATTGAAACAGGGCATGGAGCCATGAGTGGCGTTAAATTTTCTGGAGCATGGCCTAAACTTTCTTTTTGCCCTCTTCCTTAATCCTGAAGTAATAGTCGCAGTGATCTGCTATGGGGCACTCCTCATGGCGTGGACCCAGAGGCCTGCATATGTCCTGGCCGAACTGTACCATGAGGTCATTGAGCTCTATCCAGTATTCCCTGGGAATCACCTTCATCAGTGCCCTCTCGGTCTCCTCGGGGGTCCTGGTATCCACAAGTCCTATCCTGTTGGATATCCTATGGACATGGGTATCCACCGGTATGGCTGGCCTGCCAAAGGCATAGACCAGGACACAGTTGGCTGTCTTTCTGCCCACCCCGGGGAGTTTCAGGAGCTCGTTGATGTCATCCGGCACCTTACCATCATATTCCTCGAGGATTATCCTGGAAACCTCCCTCACCCTCCTGGCCTTCACATGATAGAAGCCTGCCTTCCTGATGAGGGCTTCGATTTCCTCGAGGGGTGCATAGGCCACATCCTCAATGGAGGGGTACCTCTCAAAGAGACTGGCTGTGGCCTCATCGGTGTTCTCATCCCTTGTCCTCTGTGACAGGATGGTCCTTATAAGTACGCGGTAGGGGTCACGGTCCTCAAAGACCCTCATGGAGTATACACTCCTCAGACCCCCAATTATGGCATCAATATCCTTGATGAGATCACCAGAAAAAAGTTTATCCTGAGAAAAAAAGATGAAATCAGTTGAGCTTTTCAAGTAGAACTTCAAGGCCCTCCATGAGCCCACTGCCCTCCGTTGCAACTGTAGGGAATACCTCCACTTCGGAGTCTATTTCCAGTTCAGAATCATCGAGGTCCTGTTTATTTGAGAATACAACGTAGGGTATGTTTTTCTCATCAAGTTCAGCCATTATTTCCTTCTCCGCCAGGGTGACGCCCCTTGAGTTATCAACAACTATTATTGCAGCGTCAAGGCCGTTTGATATTATCTCAAGCATGAACTTGAATCTCTCATGGCCGGGTGTTGCAAAGAGGTGTATCTTCTCACCATTAACAATGCAGTTACCATAATCAAGTGCAAGTGTTGTGCCCTTGTATTCAACCTTGGTTATCTTATCACAGAGCTGTTCAAGGGTTGTTGTTTTACCGGTATCATAATCTCCAAAGATTACAACCTTTGTCTCCTTGGCTTTCTTCATATAATCAACTCACAGTCATTCAGTTAGTCTAACATTTGAATATGGGTTAACCCTATTTTATATATTTTAGGATAAATTCATTCTGCAACCAATCTGCATCATCCTCTCTGGGAAATCAGGGAATGATACGCTGAAAACCTCTGCATCCCTTATAGTTATACCCTCCCTGAGGCCTATGAGTGTGAAGGCCATTGCAAGTCTGTGGTCACCATGGGACCAGACAGTCCCCCCGGAGGCACCTCCCTCTATGATCATCCCATCGGGAAGTTCGGTGACATCCACTCCAAGTCTTCTGAGTTCAGCAGCGCATGTGCTTATCCTGTCTGTTTCCTTGTACCTTGCATGTTCAACACCGCCTATCTCGGTCCGGCCAGTTGCAAGGGCCCCGAGGACAGCCACCGTTGGCAGGAGGTCGGGGGCGTCGTGGAGGTTGACGGAGACCCCAGAGAGCTCACCGGTGGAGGCTATCCTGACGTGGTCCTCCCCCCTCCTTACCTCGGCCCCCATATCACTGATTATGTCCAGTATGATGCGGTCTCCCTGCCTCGAATCCCTGAAGAGGTTTTCGATGAGGACATCCCCACCTGCAGCAGCCACCGCCCCTGCAAGGTAGGATGCTGATGAGTAGTCACCCTCAACCGTGTAGTCCAGTCCCCTGTAAACTGCTGGTTCAACCCGGAAGGTGCCTTCGGAGTAATCAACGGGGACAGAGAACCTCTCCATCACATCAACTGTCATGTCAACGTAGGGCCTTGAGATGAAGTCGCCCTCCACCATCACTTCAACACCCTCGGTGAGGGGTGCTGCGATGAGGATGGATGATATGAACTGTGAACTGACATCCCCCCTGATGGATGTACTGCCACCCCTTAAACCACCCCTTACGATAATCGGTGGAAGTCCATTCATCCGTGATGACAGTGCCTCGACACCGAGGGGTCTCAGGGCATCAAGGAGTGGCTGCATTGGCCTTGTTCTGAGGGATTCGTCCCCTGTGAGTACCGTGTAGTTTTCTGCAAGGCCAGCCACAGAGGTCATGAGGCGGAGGGTTGTGCCAGAGTTCCCCAGATAGATAACGTCATCAGGGGTTTCAAGTTCCCCTCCGCTTCCATGCACGGTCCAGGCATCCCCCTCATCAACCCTTATGCCGAAGGCCCTGCAGGCGTTCAGGGACGAAAGGGTGTCCTCGGCTATGAGTGGGTCCCTGATCTCTGATACCCCCTCTGCCAGTGCTGCGATTATGACTGCCCGGTGGGTGTAGCTCTTCGATGGGGGTGCCTTAACGGTTCCTTCAAGGTTACCTGATTTTTCAACTGTGAGATCCATAAAAACACCTGCAGATACCTCCAGATGGATCAGCGCACTATTTCAATTATGACCTCTGGTTCGTCCAGGTTTAGAACATCTACCCTCTCGCCTGCTGTTCCGATGACCTCCTTCCTGAAGCTGATATGATCCATGGTGAGTCTGTTACCCTCGACCTCGATTTCACCGTTCCTCTGGATCTCCTCGTAGACCTCATGGGGATCAGCACCTGTGAGCCAGGATATTATAGCTGGGGCATCTGATCTGAACTCAGGACCTATTTTTTCCATCCTTGGCTCAAGTTCCACGGCCCTCTCGGTTATCTCGGGTTTGCCAGCCACGAGGCTGATATCACCTATGTTCATTGTACCTGCGATATCGTCCAGGAAGGGTTTTATCATTTCTGCGGATTCATTATCGGTGTAGATGGTGGCTGCTTTGAGTGGTGCGTTCAGGGGCATCTTGGAGGAGGACTTGAACCTCCTGATCTCTCCTATAATTTCAACTGCAAGGTCTCCGCTCCTCTCGATTTCAGGGTCAACGATTTCAGGTATGTGCTCTGGCCAGCCCCTCAGGTGTATGGATCCCTCTCCCACGTGCTGGTGCACCTCCTCTGTGAAGTGGGGTGCCACCGGGGCCAGGAGCCTCAGACATGTGTCAAGTACCATTCTGAGGGTGTTCTGGGCCGCCATCCTTGATTCGGGATCCTCATCTGAGTAGAGCCTGTATTTCACTGCCTCAATGTATTCGTCGCAGAAGTCATGCCAGATGAAGGTCTGGACACGGTTAACCGCTGCTGCGAAGTTGTAATCATCCAGGCTCTCTGTTACCTCAGCCACCAGGTTCATGAGCCTGGAGAGTATCCAGCGGTCCATGGGTCTGGCTTCAACCTCCGGGTTCTCTGTGAGGTGTATGCTTATGAATCTGAAGGCGTTCCAGAATTTTCTCAGGAACTTATACCCATACTTCACGTCCTTCCATGCGAAGGGGACATCTGATCCCGGCACGCTCCCTGCCGCCCATAACCTCAGGGCATCGGCACCGTAATCCTCCAGGACCTCCTCTGGTGCTATTACGTTTCCACGGGACTTGCTCATCTTGTGGCCGTCCTCTCCGAATACCATACCATTTATAACTATTTCACTGAATGGTTTCTCGCCTGTGAGGGCCATGCATCTGAGTATCGTGTAGAAGGCCCAGGTACGGATTATGTCATGGCCCTGCGGTCTCAGGTCGGCTGGGAAGAGTTCCCTGTAGGACTCATCGGGCCATCCTGCAACTGAGAGGGGTGATATCGAGCTGTCCATCCATGTGTCAAGGACGTCCTCCTCTCCTATGAATTCTGTACTCCCGCATTCACATGTTATCCCGGGTCCATCCCTTGTGGGGTCTACTGGCAGCATCTCCTCATCGGCCACGTGGACCCTGCCACATTCACTGCAGTACCAGACGGGTATGGGTGTTGCGAATATCCTCTGACGTGATATGCACCAGTCCCAGTCCATTGAACCTGTCCAGTTGAGGAGCCTTGTCTTCATATGCCCTGGTACCCATTTCATCTCCTCTGCAGCTTCCCTAACCTGGGGTATGAGTTTCTTGACAGCCACGAACCACTGCTTCTTGACAAGGATCTCGATGGGTGTCTTGCACCTCCAGCATGTCCCAACGTTCTGTCTGACAGGCTCCTTCTTTAAGAGGAAGCCTTCATTCTCAAGGTCCTCCACTATCTTCTCCTTGCACTCTGCTATGGTAAGCCCCTGGTATTTACCTGCGGCCTCTGTCATGTAACCCCTTTCGTCTATTGCATCTATCACGTCAAGTCCATGGCGGTTGACCCAGCTCACGTCGGTTTTATCACCGAATGTGCACACCATAACTGCCCCTGTACCGAATTCAGGGTCCACTTCAGGGTCCTTTATGAGTTTAACCTTCTGTCCAAAGAGGGGCACCTCTATGAGTTTGTCCTCAAATTCCCTGAACCGCTCATCATCGGGGTGCACAACAACGGCCACACAGGCAGCCATGAGTTCTGGCCTTGTTGTTGCTATTGTGATGTGCTCATCTGCACCCTCAACAGGGAACCTGACGTAGTTGAGGTTTGTCTCATTCTCAATGTATTCAACCTCTGCGAAGGCTATTGCAGTCTCACACCTCGGGCACCAGTTCACCGGGTGCACACCCTGGTATATGAGTCCATCCCTGTACATGCGGAGGAATGATAGCTGCGTCCTCCTCATGTACTCGGGGGTCATGGTTACAAATTCATGGTTCCAGTCCTGGCTGAAGCCAAGGCGCTGCATCTGCTCCTTCATCATCCTTATATTTTCCTGTGTGAGCTCCACGCAGAGGCGCCTGAATTCTTCACGTGAAACATCGCTCTTCTTGATGTTATGGGTCTCCTCGACCTTAACCTCCGTTGGGAGGCCGTGGCAGTCCCATCCCTGTGGGAAGAGAACATCGAAACCTCTCATCCTCTTGAAACGGGCTATTATGTCCATGTAGACCCAGTTGAGCACGTGGCCCATGTGTATTGAACCTGTGGGGTAGGGTGGTGGTGTGTCTATAATGTACCTTGGCTTTGTCCCTGACCCTATGAAGCGGTATATGTCCTCTTCCTGCCATTTTTTCTGCCATTTAACCTCGTTTTTATGGTTGTAATCCTTCGGGATCTGATTATCGGTCATCTTATTCTCTCCCTGATAGAAGCTGTGATTAGTGCTGCGGTAGTTATAGATAATATTCACTACCCAATCTTTATAAAGATGTTTGAATACTCTAACCTTGTAGGAGAAATAAGGGGAAGCAAGTTCTCATATGGTGAATACCGATGGAGTTAATCTGGTTCTACATAGCACTTTTCCTTGCAATAAGTGATGAGATACATACAAAGATACTCTGGAATGTGTTCTTTGACTTTTACATACTCCTGGCCGGGATTCTCAAGGAGACATTCTCATCGAATATACAGCTCTGGCTGGTCCACGAGTGTCTGGAGGCCCTTTTCCACTTCGTGATCCTGTCGGTCGTGTTTTTATCCCTCGAAATCGGGTTCCTTGCAGCCACAATACACCTGGTTGTTGATCTGTACCACCAGCTGAGCGGGGTTGATCATGGATGGCTGTACCACAGGGCGCTTCACTTCACGGTTGAATCCCTCTTCTTTATAATGATCTTCTCAGCAGCCTGAATCTATCATGAAATGAAAGGGACACCATTTACGAGCTGATACGTGATATAGGTGATTACAGGCATGAAACTAAAAGTAAAATAAGGTCCATCTGAAGTCCCAGGATACCTTTTTAATCAGTTAATCCTTCTTGCAAGGTTTACAGTGCCAAGGAACCTTGTTCTGGGTATTCTGGGAATTGATGATGCTGAAATGTATTTTCCAAGGAACAGTATGTTATCAGGCCTTCCCCTGTATCTTCCTATGAGACTTCCTCCATCGAAGGTTACATGCACCTTCACAGATGTTGAGTTTTTCTCTGAACATGTCTCATAGAGCAGTATGTTTCTCCTGTTAATACCCCACCTGTCTGTTCCTGCCACATAAACAGCGGCCTTCAGTGGGTCCCTGCTCCACCTGGAATAGTAGCCCCTCCGGTAGTATGAAGGGCTGTTCGGGACACTCAGGTATTCACCACTTTTCAACCTGAAGACTGAGAGCCTTGAATATCCCCTCCGGTAAATTGAAACTCCTGCCTGTCCACCTGGACCTCTTATAACAAAGTGACCGAGTCCCAGTCTTCTCACAAGGCTGTGGGCCCTCTTCATATCATAGGAGGTCACATTACCCCTTCTGATAATGTCACCACCAATGGACTCAAGTGCCCGGTTTATCCATACAATATCGGGCCCCCCGGCACCCATCATCCAGCCGCCCTCTGAGATTACTGTGTGGAAGAAGTAACCGTTGGTTGTCTTGTATTCCTTGAGGGTCTCCCTGCCATTCCATACCGTCCTCTGGATTTTGAGGGTCGCTGCGTAGGTCGAATCCCTCCGGTAGGCGAAGACCGCGCATGTATCATTTACGTTGACGATGACTGAACAGCAATTAGAGGTGGCTTTAATATGGGAGTGGTTACCTTTGGACCCCCATCTACTCCATGTATCATTTTCAGTGGCTGCTGAAGCCGTTCCAAGGGAGATTGCAAGGAAAATCAGAAAAGCAACCCCCCAGTATTTATTCATATTACACCCCCCAAGAAATCTCTAATATTTAATTGTATTTTGATGCATATATAACCGGGTGTGTGCCGGAGGAATGGAAAAACCAACCCCTGAAAATCCTTAAGATAATTTATTTGCCTGTGGACTCGTTGATGCAGCCCACACCCACGGACTCGCTGGTGGCGGTTAATTATTTATTTGATACCATGATAACATTCAAACATCACATTTACTGGAGGATCACCATGCCTGTTATAACGTTCGATTACGATGACCTGAAGGAACTGGGCATTGATATTGATAGGGAGAAGCTCCTTGACGTTCTGCCGATGATGGGAAGTGATATAGAGGACTTTGATGACGAAAGCATTAAGGTGGAGTTTTTTCCCAACCGTCCTGACCTGCTCTCGGTTGAGGGTGTTGCAAGGAGCCTCCGCGGATTCCTTGGAATTGAAAAGGGTATGCCATCCTATGATGTCCATGACTCCGGGGTGGAGGTCACAGTAGATGAGTCTGTACTTGATGTGAGGCCATACCTTGGAATGGCCGTCATAGAGGACGTTCAGTTCACCGATAAAAAACTTAAACAGGTCATGGAGTTCCAGGAGGACCTGCACTGGGTCATAGGCAGGGACCGCAGGAAGGTGGCCATAGGTATCCATGACCTTGACCGTGTCGAGCCACCCTTCCTCTACAGTGGCGTTGAACCGGAGGGAGTCACATTCACACCCCTTGACAGTGTATGTGAAATGACACCCCATGAAATACTCGAGGAGCACCCCAAGGGTGTCAGTTACGCCCACCTCCTCCGGGACCATGACCGTTACCCCCTGATAACAGATAAGAATGGGGACGTTCTCTCCATGCCCCCCATAATAAATGGGGAGCTCACCAAGTTAACCGTGAACACCCGCAGAATACTTGTGGATGTCACAGGAACCGATGATAGGGCTGTCAGACAGACCCTGAATATCATATGCACATCCTTTGCAGAGGCGGGTGGAAGGATAGGCTCGGTGAGGGTTAAGCGTCCTGATGGAGAGCTGCATCTACCAGACCTCACACCACGTGAGATGAGGGTATCTGTCTCAGAAGCCTCACGGATAACCGGACTTGAACTCAGTGCAGATGAGGTCATGGATCTCCTCATGAAGGCCCGGATGGACGCCCGGAGGACCTCAGATGATGAGGTGGTTGCGGTTATACCCGCCTACCGGGTGGATATACTCCACGAGGTTGACCTTGTTGAGAACATAGCTGTGCAGCACTGCATAGGGAGGATTGAACCCGAACTTCCTGATATAGCGACCATTGCAGAGGAGGACACCTGGAGCAGGGCAGACGCGTCTATAAGGGAGGTCATGGTGGGCCTCGGATTCCAGGAGGTTATGAGCCTCATGTTAACCAGTGAGGAGAGCCACTACAGGAGGATGAGGCTTGAGGAGGATGAAAGGGTTGAGGTTGCCCAGCCCATTTCCCAAGACAGGACCATGATCCGCAAGAGTCTGCTCAACGGCCTCCTTGAGTTCTTCGAGGACAACAAGCACGAGGATCTTCCACAGAAGATATTCGAGGTCGGGGATGTGGTGTACATTGACCCTGAATCTGAGACCCGTAGCAGGGTGGTTAAGAAGCTTGCATGCGCAGTCACGCACTCCAGTGCAGGTTTCACCGAGATAAAGTCCCTTGCAGCGGCTGTGGTTGAGAACCTCGGTTACGAGTTCAGGATAGAGCCCCTTGAACACCCATCCTTCATAGAGGGAAGATGTGCAGCCATAGAATCTGAGGGCAAATCCTCAGCCATAGGTGGATTCTTCGGTGAGGTCCATCCTGAGGTTGTAACAAACTTCAACCTGGAATATCCTGTTATTGCACTTGAAATCGAATTTAAGGAGAAATAAATGGAATATGAACTTTCAGGGCTTTCCAGCCACTGATACCCTTATCCTTCTGTTTCTGGGTCCGTCGAGTTCTGCGAAGAAGATGCTCTGCCAGGTCCCAAGGTCCATTGATCCGTTGATAACCGGAACCGTCTGGCTTCCCCCGAGGAGCACGGCCCTCAGATGGGAGTCGGCATTGTTGTCAATGGCGTTGTGTCCATAGGATGCATCCACCGGTACGGTGCCCTCAAGCATGGATTCAATGTCGCTGAGGAGTCTGCTTTCATTTTCATTTATGAATATCGCTGATGTTGAATGCCTTGAGAAGACATTCAGTATGCCGTTCCTTATCCCTGAGGACTCAAGAACACCCGAGACCATGGAGGTTATGTCAATGAGCTCAACCCTTCGGGATGTCCTCAGGGGGAGTTCCTGTGTATAGACTTCCATAAAAACACCACATTTCATTTATGTCCCTCATTTTAATAAAAGCTTCACCCGGGAAAGTGTGGAGTGAAGGGGATAGTGCGGGATTCTGATGGGACTGGAGCTGGATAATTGATGGATCAGTCTGAAGCGAATACTAGCCGCATTGCTGGCTACTTCAGCACCCCTGAAAATAGGCCTGTGAACCTGTAAAGGAGACTCCTGTCCTGATAGAATGCTGCGTGTGGACATACCTCCATGCAGCAGAGACAGTTGATGCAGCGGGAATAATCGAACTCCGGTATGACTGCACCCGCCTTCAGAGCCTCAACCGGGCAGCTCTCAACACAGACATTGCAGTTCCTGCACCTCTCAGGGTCTATGGCAGGTCTCGACCACCAGAGCTTCCTGATGGCGCGTGCAAGGCCCGATGGTAGGAGGTCAAGGGTGTAATAGATGTTTGATGGCCACCTGAAGTCATCCACCCTTTCAGGTTCATACCCTGCAATTTCAAGTTCGGCAGGATCCGGGGCGAGTCCCTCTCTCCTGGCGGCCTCATTAACAGGGACCCTGAAGGGGTCCATGCCCAGTAGCCAGGGGATGTATACGTCAAGTGCAATGGCATCCTCTGATGCCAGGATGATTCCAAGGTCCCTGGGGTCTCCCCCCGATGGACCGTTTCCCTCCATCCCGACAACCCCATCAACCAGGGTGAGGGCTGGTTCTGTAAGGAGGTAAATTTCAAGGAGCCTCCTTGCGAACTCGGATGGTCTGGGGTGCTCCCTGTGATAATCCGCCTTCCCGAATCCAGGCACTGCACCGTACATGTTCTTAACGGCACATGTGAATATGGTCATGCTGTGGGTTTTCAGCTTGGGGAGGTTGACGACAAGGTCACTGTCCACCACCGGCCTTGAAATGGGATATCCTGAACCCATAATGTATGATCCAGAGGCCTCAAAATTCACTGGTTCAATATCCAGTCTCCTGCACACATCAAGTATGCCTGTGGCCCTCCAGAATCTTTCTATATTCCTGAATGAACCACCGGGGCTGTCACCTATGGATACCTCAGCCCCAAGGTCCAGAAATACCTCTGCCACAGCCTCGATGACTGATGGGTGGGTTGTGACGTGCCTCTCCGGTGATGCTGCCATGAGCATGTTCGGTTTAAGGAGAACCCTGTCCCCACTGGATGCGAACCTCCTGGCTCCTCCCAGAAGTTCAATACACTCAGTGACCGACTCCCTTACCTCCTCAGGGTCATAGGAATGGCACTCTGATACCGCTATCCCCTTCATCTTTCAGATGCTCCAGAAAAAATAGAAGTGGTCAGGGATGTTTAAAGTCCGAAGGATTTCATGAGGAGCTCTTCATTGACAAATCCTGCCCTGAAGACATCTCCTGTCCTGAGGTCATTTATAACGACCTCTGCAGGTGCAAACATTCCCTTATCTATCTTGTAGAAGTCGTAGTCGGCCTCCCTGAAGACATCATAGAAGGGTTTACCATAACCCTCAGATGCAGATGATGGGAGGTTCTCTGCCAGGGATTTTATGTCATCTCCTTCCTCGGATTCTATGTAATAGTAGGTCCTTCCGCCGAAGAGGACTGCATCATTGGTTTTACCCATGGCCTTAAGACTGTCAGGGTCAACCGGGGCTATTGGTGCTATACCGGCAGCATATTTGACCTTGTTAACATCGAAGTGGAGTGCCTCAAGCATCTTGTAGGTACCGTTTTCAACCACACGGCCTGAGATCTGTATTGAACCAACCAGGGATGATGTTGGGGCCACCAGGACGTATACGTTCTCTGCTGCCACGTCACACTCCTCTGCAATCATGTCTGTGACATCCTCACCAGGGAGTTTATCTGCCTCAAGGGTGAGTATTGCAACATCTGCATCATCCTGGTATCCTATCTCATCATAGGTCTCTGCAGGTTTCAGGGAGAGGGCCCTTGCAGGTCCGGAACCCAGTGCAAAGAAGTCGCCCACACTGACTGACCATCCAGCCTTCTGGGCTCCCAGTGTTGATATGGCAGGGAAGTCTGTCTTTATCTTAACGGATGGAAGTGCGAACCTCTCTGAAAGGTCGCCGGGTATGGAGATCCCAACATCTGCAAGTCCTCCCAGGCAGACACCTGTGTAGAGTTCACCTGCCTTGATGCTGCCGTCAACGTTAACTCCGCAGTCGATGACTGTTGAACCATTTTCAAGTTTATCGACCTTTATTTTAAGGTCGTCTGCCTTTTCAATCATTCTGTCAACTATCTTCTTTGCCTCAAGGTTTACACTTACCATTTGATCACCTCTTCTGCTTCTTTGAAGTTAACCTCATATATATGAGCGCTAATTGAGTGGATGGTTATGTGACCCACCTCAACACCCACCTCTGCTGCGACGTGATCAGCAAGATAGGCAAGGCCCACAGCATTTGGGAACCATGCCCCGTAGATGTCATGGCTGCGCCAGAGGGCCGTTGTGAAGAGCCTCCCATCCCTTATCTTGAAGTCAACGAGGATCATGCAGGGGACCTCATCACTCGCAGTGTCTTCAGGAGGATCCCAGGTTACCATGGTGGCCCTTCTTGATTCTGTGCAGTTTTTAAGTCTCCTTATGGCCTCATCCAGCTGGTCCACTCCGAAGTGTGCCCTCAGGCGGTTTCCGTAGGTGTAGACAAATCCCTTCCTGTCCCCTGAGAGGAACTGTTCAGAGTACTTCTCAAGTTTTTCACCGCTCCAGAAGTAGCCCTCAGGGACCTTTATGTTGAGCAGCGAACCCCTCCTGATATGGTAAAAGTCATCTGATTTGCCGAGGGGCTTCTTTATGGTCACAACGGTGTTCATGACCTCCCTTGTAAGGGATCCCCTTTCATCCCTTATCTCCCGCCCATCATGCATTATCTTCTCAACGAGTTTCTTCCAGCCATCTGCAATTTCATTGACTTCTATACTGTAGGCCATCATGAACACCCTCAATTACCTGCTGCCATCACCATGTTGCGGAGTTTGCTGAAGGCCGCCTTCCTCGGGAGTTTCCTCATTCCGCAGTCAGGGTCGATGTAGAGGTTCTCCTCTCCAACTATATCAGCACCCCTTTTAATAAGGTTTCTTATCTCCTCCATGGATTCAACCCTCTCGGTTGTGGTATCCACACATCCAAATCCTACCCCCTTATCACCCCTCCATTTCTCCTCAAGGACCTCCAGGTTGGATGGTCTTCCCGCGAATTCAAGGTCCAGGACATCAACCTTAAATCTGAGCAGATCAGAGAGCACATTCCTTATGTCTCCACACACATGCAGTGAGACCTCAATGTCCAGGCCGGCTGCAATGTGATCTATGGCCCTCCCTGCTGTTTTCATGTCAACAATTCCCGTTGAGAGGAAGGGTTCATCTATCTGTATCATTGCAGCCCCTGCATCCTGGAGGTGCTTTGCCTCTATTTTAAGAACTCCTGCCATGTCCATGACAGCCCGATCCCTCTTCTGGGGGTCGTAGAACCCCTCTATCCTGGATGCGTAGATCATGGTGGATGGTCCGGTTATTATGCCCTTAACACCCCTTGATTCATCATCTGTGAGGCCCCTTAAAATCCGGTATGCATATCTGAGGTCAGCTGCTCCTATGGAACCTGCAGGCGGTGTTATCCTTGAGTATATGATTGATGTGCCGTCCTCGATCTTCATGCCTCCAATTGCCGCTGCGAAGTGTCCCACCATGTCGCCACGGACCTGTCCATCCGAGATTATATCAACTCCCGCCCTGAACTGGTCCCTCACAGCAGCCTCTATGGCCGGTCTGTATCTATCGTAGGAGCCAAAAAAATTCAGCAGACGTTCACCCAGTGTCTCAGGACCCCTGGGTTCTGTGGGGTAGCTTCCAACAACTGTTGTGATCACACCATCACCCTCAGGGTTCTGCCACCTCAAGGATCCTCTCTATCTCCTCTGGATCAACCGGGAGCTCAACCACGGCTGTACCGTAGCATGGCTTGGTGTATGGTATCATGACGGTTGATCTTTCCTCATCTATACCGATGGGTACGGGTGGTATGCCGATTATCCTTGCGCCGAGGATCTTCTCACCGGGCTTTATGTGGACGACCCTCCGTGCCTTCTTTTCTATCATTGCTGCACATTCCCTGAAACCGGCCCTCTTCATGTGGATCTCATATTCCCCTGACTGCTGCAGATAGGTCTCCAGGCAGAACGTCATGGTTTCTCCTCCATGAACCTGTCTATCCTCACCCGCAGGGGTGCAGGGTTGTGGTGTGCCCTTGCAGCAATGATCTCCGCGTCAAGGGTCTCCATTATTTCATTAACGAGTTCTTCAAGGACATCTGCGTCCCTATCAAAGATTATTGCCAGGGTCTCTGTATTCAGTATCCCTGCAAAGGTCACAAGGTATGCTGCTGCAGCATCGTTGGGTACAAAGCCTGCGAGGAATTCGTAGTCACCCTCAGCTAATTCGTTGATGCATGATTCAAGGTCCACCATTTCATCCGTGTAGATACCCTCAGGGTCAGCAACCTGGACAAGCCTGAGTGCGGCTGGATTGGCTGTTACAGTAACCCTGAAACCCTTCTTTTTGAGTTTATGTGATGTGTATATTGCCAGGGGGATCTGAACCGGTGATTCCGGGCATCCCAGTACCATTAAAGCCTTCCCTGTTGATTCCGTTTTCATGATTATCTCCCCATTATGGGTTCTTGATCATTCACCAGCTGGGACCGCCTACTCCTTCAGCCCGACAGAGTTTGCAAATATGAGTGAGCTGAGGAAGATGAAGGTCAGGAGGGCTGTCCCGTTTATTGTCCTGTTTATCACGAAGAGTCCTATTATGGCCTGCGACATGAAGGCTGCGAGGGCCCCTGTCAGCAGAACCTCCCTTCCAAGGTAGCTTCTTGAGCCATTTTCACGCCTTTCACGGTATATGCTGAGCATCCTCAATCCCATTATAATGATACCCACACACCAGATTAGAAGGAAGAACATGGTAATGTATCCAAAGTCATAGGCCCACCCAAATACTCCAGGCACCATGTAATCTATCACGTCCTTCTTGTTGACGAGTATGCCATAGAAAACCGGGAAGGGCAGACCAAAGAAGAGTATGAGCTGAAGTGGAAGTGAAATGTATCCATCGGCAAATCCACTTGAGAGTTCACCCCAGTAGGAAGACATTGGATTATGGCCCAGGAGGGTGGTGTTCTTGATGACAAGTTTCATGCTCGGGAGTGAAAATGTTTCGAGTCTCTCTATACGTAGAAGAGGGCTTAGAACAGTCATCCCCAGTACCCTTGAGATTAACTCAAGGCCCCCGAATCCAGCCACTGCTATTAATGCAAAGCCGGCGACCCGCTTAACCGTGATGAGGGACCTCTGCCTCATGGACTTTGATATTATGAAAAGTCCCATAAAAAGGCCCAGAAGCCATAGAAGGAGGAACGATCTGTGCATAAGACCCCCAAAGAGGGTTATGCCCGCCATGAGCAGGTAAACAAAACCTCTAAGGCCCCTCACATCAACCCCTGATTCCTCCATGATTGCAAGGGCTGCAAGGGATGATACTGTCACAAGCAGGGCTATTGGGCCAAATGGGTGGGTGAACTCACTCTGACCGAATGACATGAAGAGTGCAACAACGTCAAGTCCGAAGATTATGTTGAATCCTATTCCAAGGACTATGCAGATGAATAGAACCATGCTGAGGGACATTGGTGCAAGGTTGAGTATGAAAACCATTGCTGCGTAGAGTATTATGCCAACCTCAATTATGAGCTGAAGGTGATTCTGTGCTATAAGGGCCAATTTAATCCTCCAGAGATGTTGATGATAGGGGACTGCAAACATGTTTCAGGGCAAAAATCCGGACCCTGAAACCAGAGATATGGGGTTGCAACTAGATCATATATTGAGGGTTATCTTAAAAAGTTTTTCCGCCAGGTATGGATTTTCGAAAGACAACCATATCCTCACCGGGACCATTGTAGTCTGCCACAGCCATTACAGGACCGTATTCAACTGTTTTGCCCTTTTCAACTGGTTTGAAACCGTTTTTAAGGTAAAACCTTATTGCACGGTCGTTTGATGGCTTTGTGATGAGGTAGATCTCCCTCGCACCCATACCCTTCACGGTCCCTGCGAACCTTTCAAGGAGCCTTCCGGCAATTCCAGTTCCCCTGAGGGACGGTGAAACACAGAGGAGGTGGATGTATGCCTCGGAGGGGTTATCCTGTGATATGAACCCCAGCAGGAACCCCACGATTTCATCCCCATCCTCAGCAATAAATGAGGTTGTGCTGAAGAACCTCGTGAATATATGGTAGATGGAGTTTCTCTCTGTAACCATAGGTGGGCATTCATGTGCCAGTTCAGCTATGGCCAGGAAGTCCTCCTCCCTTGCGTTCCTCACCATCACACCAATCACCATATTAATTATCCGTCGAAGATTTAATAAGGTTAACTTTAAATATTAAAAGGCTTAATGTATACTTTGTTGGGGCTGGTAGCTCAGGTTGGTAGAGCGTCGCCTTGGCATGGCGGAGGCCCCGGGTTCAAATCCCGGCCAGTCCACTCAAAACTGTTTTTAAACTGTTTTTATTGTCCTTCATTTATTTTTACTGATTAAATGAAGTTTATTCAGGTTTCCTTATTAAAATAAAAAAAATCATTCCAGGACACAGGGAAGTGCCCAATGATTTTTTTAAGTTTAAAGGGAGTCACTGGGGCCCTAACTGGATTCAGCGGCCTCGTAGACCATGTCCACTATTATCCGGAAGAGGTCATCTGTTCTGAGTTTCTTTTGCTCCCTCTTTGATACAAGGAGTCTCAGGGCCGTGTTTACGATTTCATCCACATCGGTGGATCGGTACATGAGGCCATTGTCTATATAGAACCTGTCCACTGAAAGGGGCTTTCCAGGATAACAGGATATGACTGGTGTGCCAAGGAGAGCCGCCTCCCTGTTCATGGTCCCGCCGGCGCCTATAACAAGGTCACATCTCTTCATGAGGCTGAAGGTGTCAACTGGTGGCTTTATTATGGTAACATTATCATATCCCTCGAAGATCTCTGCCTGTTCCCTGAACCTGGGTATTATGAGTATATTGGCGTAATCCTTCAGGACCTCCACTATCGGCGTGAGGACCGATTCATGACAGTCAGCATCAAGGTAGGATGCCAGTGACGGCTCCGGCCTCATGAGTATTGTCTTCTCCCTTTCAAGTTTCAGGTTCAGGTCCTCGAAGATGTTCTCATTGTATTCAAAGTTCTGGAAGTGGATTATCTCAGAGGTCCCCCTGTATCTCCTTATCCTGTTTGGGTCAGCACCTGTCTTCATTATGTCCCAGAGGTCAATGACCTCAGGCATTATTATGTTGTCACAGAGAGGGAGTGTTAGCTTGTTTGCTGCCAGTGCGTGCTCATTGTCAAGTACATAGACACTTGGGATTCCAAGACCAAAGGTTACCCTTGGGAGTTCTATGGAGTGTTTTGAAAGACCAACATCTGGTCTCTGTTCTGCTATAAATTTTGAGAGGTTATATGCCCTCTTTGTGCTCTCAATGAGTTTCTCAGAGAGGGTTACGCCATGTTTACCTATTGATGTGAACTCAAAGCCGAAGAGCTTCATGAGCCTGTGTATATCACCGAACTTCCTGGCGGTGATTATGACATCCTCGCCCTCTTCCTGGAAGTATGTTATCACATCCCTGAAAAACCTGACATGAGGGGCGTTGGTAATATCAATCCATATCTTCAAGGAAAACCACCAAAAAAATATTTTAATCTGCCATTGCCCCTTCAATGGCTTCTATGATCTCCTGAACACCATCACCTGTCTTGAGGCTGGTCTTTATTACCCTGACTTCCGGGTTGATCTTCTTAACATCATCAACCATCTTGTCAAGGTCCGCGCCAACGGCCTCTGCAAGGTCAGCCTTGTTAATAACAACAAGGTCCGCCTCCCGGAATATGAGGGGGTGCTTCTCGACTGTGTCGTCGCCCTCTGTGGAGCTTACAACAACAACCCTCATGTGGGATCCAAGATCAAAGTCCACCGGACAGATGAGGTTGCCGACGTTCTCAATGAATAGCAGGTCCACATCATCAAGGGGGAGGTCCTCAAGTCCGTGCTCAACGAGGTGGGCATCAAGGTGGCACTCCTTACCTGTGTTGAGCCCGACAACAGGTACGTCGTACTTCTCAAACCTTCCAGCGTCGAATTTGCTTATAACGTCCCCTGCGATAACCGCAACCTTCCTGTCCATGTTCTCAATGAGTTTCTCTATGAGTGTTGTTTTTCCTGAACCTATTGCACCCAGAAAGTCAACTGCAAAGACATTTGCCCTGTCAAGGCGTCTCTGGTTCTTTCTGGCGAGTTTCCTGTTTGCAAGCAGGATGTCATTCTGAATTTCAACCTCTGCTACTTTATGCATGAAATTCCTCCTCTAGTCCTTCTTCTCAATCTTTATATTTTTAACATTGCATTCCCTGCCAGCCCTGACATGGAACTCATGGCCCCCGCAGGCGGGGCATTTTATGACCGGAGCGAAGTGGTCAAGTTCATCGGCCTCGACCACGCCCTCATATCCACATTCACACTCTATTTCCACGGGGACAACCTCAAGGTTGAACCTGGCGCCCTCAAGTATTGTGCCCTCGCTGAGGACGTCCAGCATAAATTCTATCTGTTCCGGGTTCAGCAGGGTAAGCTGGCCGATCTCAACCGTGACCTCAAGGACCTCGACGGCGTCATTCTTCTCTGCAGCATCGATAACCGTCCTCACAATTGCATCGGCCATGGATAGTTCATGCACCCATTTCACCTCTTTAGTCTGACAAAATTTTATAATTAGAATTAATAGAGTTATCTATATAAAAATTGTTAATTACCGGAAGGTGATTTTTCATGATAATAGGTTGTTCAGCATCACAGAAACTTGCTGCCTCAGTTGCAGATTTACTAGATGAACCTTTATGCCCCGTTGAAACCCGTAAATTCCCTGATGGGGAACGTTACATCAGGGTTAAGGAGGAAGTGGAGGGAGAGGTGACCGTTGTGCAGTCAACGGGTTACCCCCAGGATGAAAACCTCATGGAACTCCTTTTCATGATAGAGAACCTTAAAGATCTGGGGGCGGATTATGTGCGTGCAGCCATACCCTACTTTGGATACGGGAGGCAGGAGAGGCGTTTCAAGAGCGGTGAAGCTGTATCGGCGAAAATAGTCGCCCACCTCCTTGAGGCCGCCGGTGCAGATGAAATTGTAACCGTGAACCTCCATGAGAACTGCCTGAGTGAGTTCTTCCGTGTACCTGTGAGGGAGCTCTCTGCAATGCCCCTCATCGCTGAACACATCTCATTCCTTGATGACCCGGTAATCATCGCCCCGGATAAGGGTGCCCTGGGTCATGCCCGGGAGGTCAGTGATATACTTGGATGTGAATGTGACTACATGGAGAAGGTCCGCATATCCCCTGAGGTGGTTGAGACCCGTGTGAGTGACCTTGATGTTGAAGGAAAGGATGCTGTGGTTGTTGATGACATCATAAGCACCGGTGGGACCATAGTAAACGCCGCCGGGATTTTAGGGAAATGTGGAGCCTCAAGCATAACTGTTTGCTGTGTCCACCCGGTCCTTGTGGAGGACGCCCTCCTGAAGATATTCTCAGCCGGTGTTGAGAGGGTCATTGCAACGGACACCCTTAAATCTGATGTTAGCGAGATCTCAGTTGCACCGCTTATTGCAGATGTCATGAAAGATTAATTTAACCCATTTCAGATATTTTTTCAGTTCCCGGCCCTTATTAACTTTTTTTAAGAATCATCTGGACCTGAGCACATGAAAAGGGAGCTCAGTATAAAAAAGACGTATATCCTAAATAACCCATTAGAACTATTTCGCCAGAACACAGATAAATCCTGAAAACAGGCTGGAACTTCCAAAAAGAAAAAGTAAATGCAGAGGATCAGTGCATGGCTGGTTTTTTCATGATTGAAGGCACAATATCACTTATCTTCTGCATCCTTTGAATCAGGCTCTCCTTTCCCTTACCGATGAGTGCGTGTTCAAGGACATCCCCGAGGGTCTCAACGGGTACTATCTCAACCATGTCCTCGTACTTCTTCTCAATCATCACATCACCCATGTTGGATGCAGGTATCAGGACCTTCCTTATTCCCGCCTCTGCAGCTGCCTCTATCTTCCCTGTGACTCCTCCAACAGGGAGAACATCTCCGCGTATGCTCAGTGAGCCGGTGAGGGCAACTGACTGATCCACAGGTATCTCCTCAAGGGCCGATATGACTGCTGTTGCAACGGAGACACTTGCACTGTCCCCCTCCACACCATCATAGGCCTGGAGGAACTGTATGTGGATGTCATAGTTGGATATGTCTGTACCGGTGTATTTCTTTATGAGGGCGCTTACGTTCTGCACAGCCTCCCTTGCGATTTCACCCAGTTTACCTGTTGCTATGATTCTGCCTTCCTCCTTGCTCTGGGCAGGGGCGGCCTCTGCGGCTATGGGGAGTATGATCCCACTCCTATCACCGATTATCGCAAGGCCGTTGACTCGACCGACCTCTCCACCCTCTGATTTGAAGACACTGTACTTCTTCTTCTGGACAATGTATCTATCTGCAATCTGCTGCTCAAGGGTTCGTGAAAGTTTTTTTGCCTCTATAACGTCCTCTGTTTCCACAAGTTCTGCTCCGCGGCTCTTGGCTATGTCACCGGCTGCCCTTACAAGGCCCCCCAGTTCACGGAGTTTTAGGGTCAGTGAGTCCTTCTTACCGGCCCTCCTCTGGGCCTCCCTTATTATCTCCTCAACTGCCTCCCTGCTGAAGTGGGGGATCCTTCCATCCTTTTCAACTTCCTGTGCAACGAACTGAACGAGTTTGTCCCTGTTTTCTGGTGTGTCGGGCATCGTGTCCTTCATGAAGACCTCGTATCCGTATCCCCTTATCCTTGAACGGAGGGCAGGGTGCATACCCTCAAGCACCTGCAGGTTACCTGAAGCCACCAGTACGAAGTCACAGGGAACCGCCTGTGAGCGTACCATGGCTCCGCTGCTTGTTTCGCTCTGGCCTGTGATCGAGTACCTCTTCTCCTGCATGGCCGTCAGGAGTTCCTGCTGGGTCTTCATCTTCATTGTCCCTATCTCATCTATGTAGAGCACACCCTTGTTGGCCTTGTGGATCATCCCGGCTTCCACCCTCTCATGTGCAGGTGTGCCAAGACCACCTGACTGGTAGGGGTCATGTCTTACATCCCCGAGGAGGGCCCCTGCATGGGCTCCGGTTGCATCGACGAATGGTGCGACCTGCCTTCCCTCATTGTTCACAAGGAGTTTCGGGACCATGACCGTTGTCCGTGGCCTGAACTGCTGCAGTGCCAGGAATATTATACCTGCAGCTATTATCGCTGCCAGGAACTGGTTCATCATGAACCCAAGGACAAGGATGAAGGATATTATGAGCATCATGAAAAGGTTCTTCTTCTCATCCTGTGACCTTGCCTTGTTCTTGTGGTTCATCACGATCTTACGACCCTCTCCTGCAGGTACAGCCCCTATGAGGGGGTTGTTGGGGTCCTCTATGTTTGGGTAGACCAGTATGTCCTGTAACTGTTCGCGTGGCAGCAGCTCTGCCATCGCCTTTGCCAGCATGGATTTACCCACACCGGGTTCACCTATCAGTAAAACGTTACGTCTCTGTTCAGCCGCCTTTTTTATTGTCTCAACGGCCTCTTCCTGCCCTATGATCTGATCTATGAGTCTTTCGGGGACTTCTATATCCTTTGATGTTTCATATGAAAGGGTCTCCCCGGTTCCCTTTTTAGTCTCGTTACCCTCATATGAAACAGATTCCTGAGTTCTGGAGTTTTTAATGGTGGTTTTCATTTCTATTCAAATGCCTCCATTAAGTGAAGTGGTTAAAATTAAAATCACAGTTATCAATTGTTTCTCCTACTTAAAATATTTTACTTACAAATTTTTATTTTAATATATGGGGGTTCCCCTTATAAAGGTATCTCCACCATGTTGCATGGTTCAGCGGTTTATCTCAGATATCAGGGCCAGGGCGTTCTGTATGAATTTCTCAACAATCTTGCGGTACTTCTCCTCACTCGCCTCCAGTGCCTCCCGGGTCCTCTTCATCTCGGTGATGTCCCTTGCAATGGTTGAAACCCCGATGATCTCGCCGTTAAAGTCACGTATTGGTGAGAGGGAGATTGAAACCCAGATCTCCTCCCCATCCTTCCTCCTGCGCTTCGCCTCAAAGTTTGAAACTAAACCTCCGGATTTAACCTCTGATATCAGGCCCCGCAGCTTCTCGAATTCCTCCTCACTCATGAGGATGGATATGTTCTTTCCCTTAACCTCCTCTGCACTGTAGCCATAGACCATCTCAGCTCCCCTGTTCCAGTCCATTATGTTGCCCTCCAGGTCGTAACTCACGATGGCGTCACCTGATGATTCAACTATGGCTGCCAGTCTTTCAAGTTCCCTCTGGAATTTCATCCGCTCTGTAACGTCCCTGAAGATGGCCCTGCTGTACTCCACCTCTCCTTTCTTCATCCGGACATTGACGTTGCCCTCGACAAATATCTTCTCTCCGTCACTGGTTATGAAGGCCGTCTCGACGGTGGGTATCTTCTCACCTGACATCACCCTCCTGAAGAGTTCACGGCACTCATCAAGTTTGTCAGGGTGTATCACATCGAAGAGTGTGAGTTCCTCCAGGTCCCTGTCAGTGTAGCCGAGGGTCTCCTTCCAGGCCCTGTTAACATAGACGAATCTCCCTTCAGGGTTAACGGCCTGTATCATGTCAGTGGCGTTCTCAAAGAGGTCCCTGAACTGTTCCTCACGGCTCTTCAGTTCCTCCTCCATTTCCTTTCTACTGGAGATATCCCTTATTATTGAGGTTATGTACCTCCCGGCAGGGGTTTCTGCAGGGTTGATGGTCATCTCAACAGGGAATTCTGTCCCATCGGCTCTGAGAGAAACCGTCTCAAGGACCCTTCCGCTGAGCTCATGTCTACCCGCAGCACGGTACTCCTCCATTTTAATGTGGAGATCCTCCCTCAGGGGTTCCGGGACCAGATCATCCAGATTTTTACCCTTCAGGGATGGGTATCCGTACATCCTGTCTGCTGCAGGGTTTGAGAAGACTATAACGCCATCCATGTTAACCGTGATAATGCCGTCGGGACTTTTACTGATAACGGTCTCGAAAATTGACTTAAGATCATCTTCTGACAGGTCAGGAACTGCAAGAGGAACAGGGGCCATTTAACCATCTCCCACAATGAACATCTTGAGTAATATTTTCACCAGCAATGTATTTAAGATTTTAGTGTTCAATATTGTTAGGACCAGACTCCAGTTCAGTCAGGATCAGCCTCAAGTTATAATAGAAAACCGTTAAGAGGTGGCATTGTCCACTGGATCAGGTGAGGCCATGAGTGCAAAGTGTATAATGGTTCAGGGCACATCATCGAGTGCAGGTAAGAGCGTGATGGTCGCAGCTCTCTGCCGTATATTCTCACGGAGGGGATACAGGGTTGCGCCCTTCAAATCCCAGAACATGTCACTGAACTCCTTCACAACAGCTGAGAACCGGGAGATAGCGGTGGCCCAGGTCCTCCAGGCAGAGGCCGCAGGGATAGAGCCATCACACCACATGAACCCCGTCCTCCTCAAACCCAAGGAGGACTTCACATCCCAGGTAATAGTCCATGGGAGACCTGCAGGAAACATGAACTTCCAGGACTACCAGACAGAATTCAGGGATACTGCCCTTGAGGCTATAAGGGAATCCCTTGAGTACCTGAAGAGCAGGTATGAGCTTATAGTGATAGAGGGGGCAGGATCCCCCGCCGAGATAAACATGAGGGACAGGGACCTTGCCAACATGGAGATCGCCCACCTTGCAGATGCCGACGTTATACTGGTGGCTGACATAGACCGTGGAGGTGTCTTCGCATCAATTGCAGGTACCCTGATGCTCCTTGATGAACGTGACAGGTCCCGGATAAAGGGTGTTGTCATAAACAAGTTTCGTGGTAACATTGACATACTGATGCCCGGCATTGAGAGGATCGAGGAGATCACAGGAGTCCCGGTGCTGGGTGTTCTGCCCTATGATGAAGGCCTGAAACTCCCGGAGGAGGATTCAGCATCCCTCTCCCAGAGGAAGTACAGGGGAAGAGGGGATATACGGGTAGGAGTTATGAGGCTGCCCAGGATATCAAACTTCACAGACATAGACCCCCTTGAGTACGAGGAGGACGTTGCTGTGAGGCTCATAGAGACAGGTGACAGCCTTGATGACCTTGACGCCATCATAATCCCCGGGACCAGGAACACCATAAGCGACCTCATCCACCTTGAGGAGAACGGCTTTGCTGACGAGATCCGGGACTTAAGCCGTGAGATACCTGTCTTTGGCATATGCGGTGGCTTTCAGATGCTGGGAAAGAGGATCCTTGATGATGCCCGGCAGGAGTCCAGTGAAGGCAGTGTTGATGGTCTCGGTCTTCTTGACTGTGAGACCCACTTTACAGGTGAGGGTAAGATAATCTCCCAGAGTCAGGGAAGGGTCCTTGGTAACGGAATCTTCAGTGGTATGAGGGGAGAGACCGTGGAGGGATATGAACTCCATGAGGGGACCACAGTCCTCGGTGATGTGAAACCCCTTCTGAGGGTTGACAGGGGCTTCGGGAACACCAGGAGCGGCGGATTCGATGGGGCGGTCGATGGAAACGTGGCCGGAACCTACTTCCATGGAATATTCCACAACTTCAGATTCAGGAGGTACTTCACAAATCTCCTCAGGGAGAGGAAGGGCCTTGAACCACTGGAGTACGTGGACGATAACTTCAGTGCATCAAGAAGGTTCTCAATCGACAGGCTGGCAGAGATCGTTGAGGAAAACATGGATCTCTCCATCATCGAGGAGATCCTTGAAGGATAATTTTAAGGACCCGGTCTTCATTTTCAATCTTACCCGGTCTTCAGTTTCAATCTTATTTCAATTCTTTAGACGATTAAAAGACGCCAGCATTTTAAAAGAGACTGTTCCATGCATTAACCAGAACAGACATTCTGTCAGGATTAAATTCTGGACTCCCCATCTCCTAACAGAATTCCTTTGAAGTTCAGCATTTAGAGAGGACTATCATCAGTTAAAAAATGGGGGGATGTATCTGCAGACCACGGTCATGATATGAAGGGCACTGCCAGGGTTGTGATCACAAGGACCGTCAGGATGATACCCACAGCTATGATGGGAATCCCGGCCCTCGGTATGTCCCTCAGCTTAACGTAGCCGGAACCGTAGGCCATTGCAACTGTTGGGTCTGCCATTGGGAGCATGAATGACAGTGAACATGCGATTGCAACGGGTACAGCGTATACCCCGATGGGCTGGTGCTGCGCAGATGCAAGGGTCACAGAGAGGGGGACAAGGATGGCTGAGAGGGCTATATTGGACATCACCTGGGTGATGATCACCGCCACAGCCATGAGCACGAGCATGACGATTACAGTCGATGGGTCTGAACCAAGCATACCCACAAGTTTATCAATTATCCATGCTGCCGCCCCTGTCTTGAGGAGTGCGCTTCCAAGGGAGAGTGCCCCTCCAAAGAACACCACCAGACCCCAGTCAATGTTTTTCTGTGCGTCTTTCCATGTTATTACACCCGCGAATATGAACATCACAGCAGCTATAAGTGACACAGAGTAGCTGTTGATACCTGTGAAGCCAGCTGTAACCCACAGCAGGATGGCGAAGAGGAGTATCCCTGCGCTGAGCTTCTCATCCCTGCTCATTGAGCCCATCATCCTTATCCTTTCACCTATCAGGGCATCTCCATTTTCGAGGGCCCTGACCTCGCTTGGAAAAATCCTCATGAGGAGGAACCATGTGACCAGGAGCATTGCAATCGAAAGTGGAAGACCGAATATCATCCAGTTAAGGAAGGGTATGCTGGTGTAGGCCGCTGCCATGAGGTTGGGGGCAGTTCCTATCTCTGTACCGAATCCACCGGCAAGGGACCCGAATGATGCCCCGAGTATCATGGCCTTTGCATAGTTACTCTTTCCCTTCTCAGGTTCAGAGCAGCCCATTATATCCACTATTTCCTTTATGATGGGTAGGAGCATTGCAAAGGCGACAACATTCTCAATCCATGCAGAAAGAAGACCCGTCGAGAATATGCTTACAAACAGTCCCCTCTCCGGTGAGGTTCCAAGCCTCCCCAGGAGGTAGTAGGTGAATCTCTGGGCGAGACCACTCCTCCTTATGGCCTCTGCCATTATAAATCCCCCAATCATGAGGAAGAGTATGGGATTTGCAAAACCTATAACCGCGTTTTCAAAGCTCTCAACACCCATGAGTGGCTGTGCGAAGAGTATTATGAGTGATGTCACAGCCAGGGGCACGACCTCCGTTGCCCACATTGTAACTGCAAAAACGAGTAAAGCAAGTGCTGTGTGTCCTGAAGCCCTTAGACCCGGTAGTGGTACCAGGTATACTGTAAGGGCCAATAAAAGGCTCAGAATAAATCCTTTTCTGGCATCCGTAATATTACCTCCACAATTTAATAAAGATGCATCAAGAGATTTAAATCCGGATTTGCCTTTTATTTGATAACAATTAACCGGATGTAAACCTGAAACTCAACTTTCTTTTTTACTAATTAATAAGCTTTTGATTTTTACTGGTTAACAAAACTTTGATAAGTATCGTCCAGGCCATTTACGGGAGGTTATTTAGGTCATGAATCTTTCTTTTCAGTCCTTTAAGAGGTTAGATACATGGCTGCCCATATTATCCCCACTATCACAGGCTGGTGGACCAGGTAAACCTTCAGTGAGTTTCTTCCGATCAGCTGAAGTAGAGAGGGACTCCATGCCCTTAATCCAAATCTTCTACGGTATCCCGGGTAGAGGGTGTCTCCGGTGAAGATTCCGAGGAGCACAACACCCAGCCACGGGAAAAGCGGGAAGTAGTCAAGGGTGTAAAAATTATGGGGCCTGATTCCAAGCCACATCAGGAGGGGAGTTTCAACCCGCAGCCCTGACATCAGGACCCCCACCGTGATTGCAACAGCCGATAATGCAAGTGCAACGGTTCTCCTTCCAGCAAGGGGGTGTGTGAGTATCACTGCAAGGCCTATGAAGTGGAGGACCCCGAAGACAATGAAACCATTGTGGGGGTAGATCCATGTTGCGGCGGTGATGACCATCCCCCAGAGGAATATCTTCAGACCTCTTATGATGTAATGCCGCCTGGAGGTAACCCCTCTTCTTGAATGGCTCAGGCTGAGGGACACCCCAACCAGGAATATGAAAAGGAACGCCGTCAGCCTGCCTGTGAACCAGATCACCGGCGACCCCATGTCAAGATCCAGCACACCCAGGAAGTCAAGATCAAAGAGGGTATGATATACAATCATCATCAGGACGGCGGCGCCCCTAAGTGCATCGACCTCCCCGAACCTTTCAGTTACATGAACTGTACCCATGCAGGACCTCCGTTTAATATATGAACCCCCTGAGGATAAAAGAAGATGCCCCGGATCATGGCAGGATCAAAAGAAAAATAGAAAACTTTATATAAGATGACCTCAAATCTCTTTTATGCCTACGAATTGCGGCGTTAGTCCAGCCTGGTTAAGACACTGGCCTGCCACGCCAGCGACCCGGGTTCAAATCCCGGACGCCGCATAGCGGTTGTAGTCTAGTCTGGTTAGGACTCGGGCCTTCCAAGCCCGCGACCCGGGTTCAAATCCCGGCAACCGCATATAAACTGCTTCTGTCAATCTTGTTCTAGATTCTCATGCACTGCTTCTATTCAAACTGCTTCTATAAGTCCTGTTCTAGATTTCCACGTACACTGATCCTTTTTCTATTGATTCAATGCCCATCTAATTTCAGATTCGGGGATGGCATCCAGTTAAAGATTACAGGTCCCATTTATCAGACTTACATGCTTTTTGAGAGTCTCTAACGCGGGTGCCATATATCATCTATATATATCAGAAGCCATGATAGTAGAGCAAGGAATAAATACTTTAATTTTAGAATAATAACAGGATCCAGACTAATATTATGGTGTGATACTCATGGCTGGAATAGTCGGATATGGAGTTTACATTCCATCATACAGAATAAAGGTTGAAGAAATCGCGAGGGTCTGGGGAGACGACCCCCAGGCCATATCAAGGGGGCTGGTTGTGGAGGAAAAATCGGTCCCTGGTCCTGATGAGGACACAGCAACAATCTCAGTTGAAGCTGCCCGTAATGCCCTCAGAAGGAGCCAGATAGATCCCTCAGAGATAGGAGCTGTCTATGTGGGATCAGAATCCCACCCCTACGCTGTTAAGCCAACAGCAACAATCGTTGCAGAGGCTGTTGAGGCAACACCCGAGATGACAGCAGCTGACCTTGAGTTCGCATGTAAGGCAGGTACCGCAGGTATACAGGCCTGCATGGGACTTGTTGACTCAGGCATAATCAAGTACGGCCTTGCAGTCGGTGCTGACACAGCCCAGGGAGCCCCCGGTGACGCCCTTGAGTACACTGCATCAGCAGGAGGGGCAGCCTATGTTATAGGTGGAAAGAACTGCCTTGCAGATATAAAGGAAACCTACAGCTTCACAACAGACACCCCCGACTTCTACAGGAGGGAGGGAATGCCCTACCCCCGGCACGGGGGAAGATTCACCGGTGAACCCGCCTACTTCAAGCATGTCCTGGGAGCCGCGAGGGGTATGATGGAGAAGACCGGTCTCAGCGCAGATGACTTCGACTACGCGGTCTTCCACCAGCCAAACGGGAAGTTCTACCTGAAGGCCGCTCGCAAACTGGGATTTGAAAGCGAACAGGTTAAACCGGGACTTTTGACGCCTGTGATAGGGAACACCTACTCAGGTGCAACACCAGTAGGCCTTGCAGCAACCCTTGACGTTGCAGAACCAGGCGCAAGGATACTGGCAGTGTCCTATGGTTCAGGTGCCGGGAGCGACGCCTTCATAATAGAGGTGAATGATCTCATAGAGGAGAGGCGTGACCTTGCACCATCCGTGGCCGAGATCATCAAAAATAAGAGGTACGTCGACTATGCCTTATACGCCAAATTCAAGGGCAAACTCAGGATGGCTTAAGAGGGTGATAATATGAGGGATGTAGCAGTTATTGGAGTTTCACAGACAAAATTTGGAGAACTCTGGGATGTCTCCTTCAGGGACATGATAACCGAGGCCGGACTTGGGGCCATAGAGGACGCAGGAGTGGAGGGCGCAGACCTTGATGCGATGTACGTTGGTAACATGTCAGCCGGTCTCTTCATAAAACAGGAGCATATATCCTCGCTCATCGCGGACCATGCTGGCCTGACACCCATACCCTCCACAAGGGTTGAGGCCGCCTGTGCATCAGGGGGGCTCGCCCTCAGGAGCGGCATAATGGCGGTGGCATCAGGATACCATGACATCGTGATAGCTGCAGGTGTTGAGAAGATGACCGACGTTGTTGACCCAACACCGGCAATTGCAACAGCATCCGACCAGGAGTGGGAGGCCCAGCAGGGTGTCACATTCCCATCACTGTATGCCATGATGGCCAGGAGGCACATGTATGAGTACGGTACAACCAGGGAGCAGCTCGCCATGGTCTCAGTGATAAACCATGAGAACGCCTCAAACAACCCCCGGGCCCAGTTTCCGATGAAGGTCACGGTTGAACAGGTCATGAACTCCACCATGGTAGCGGATCCCCTCAGGCTCCTCGACTGTTCACCGATATCTGATGGGGCCGCAGCGGTTATACTATGCCCTGCAGACATGGCGAGGGAGTACACAGACACACCTGTCTATGTGAAGGCGTCTGCACAGGCCTCAGGTACCATTGCACTTCATGACAGGAGGGACATAACAAGGATTGATGCAACCGTCAATGCAGCCAGAAATGCCTTCAAGATGGCCAAGCTGACTCCAGGGGACATAGACCTTGTTGAGGTCCATGACTGTTTCAGTATAAACGGTATACTGGCTGTTGAGGACCTTGGATTCGTCGAGAAGGGTGAAGGTGGAAGGGCCTTTGAGGATGGTATGACAAGGATTGATGGTGACATACCGGTTAACCCATCAGGTGGGCTCAAGGCACGTGGCCATCCCCTTGGAGCCACCGGTATAGCCCAGGCAGCTGAGGTGGTATGGCAGCTGCGTGGTGAAGCCGGTAAGAGACAGGTGGAAGGTGCTGAAATCGGCATGACCCACAACATCGGTGGAACCGGTGGAACAGCGGCGGTCCACATATTTTCAAGGTGAATAATCCTTCAACCTTTTTTATTAATTTAAGAATGGCTCAGATCTGTTTGTTGATCTTTTCTTATTCCATGCGAGGGGAACCAAACTTTTTTTTGAACTGAGGAAGTCACCTAAGAAACCAGAGTTAGAAAGAGTACAGTTCTTAACTTACATTTTATTGCAGGATGAGTCCCGTCTCTGCCGGACAGAATAAATGATCCCAGATCTACAGAACGCTTTCTTAAAAGAAAGGATCTATGCCGGTTAAATCTCTCCATAATGAGAAAAAGAGTTATGTGGAAGTGAATTGGGGTGATTCCAATAGAAAAAGTTGGGGGATGCCTTACATTGGAGGCATTCCGCCCATGCCGCCCATTTCCTCCATTCCTTCCTCGCTGGAACCGGATGATGATGCGGCTATGACGTCGTCTATGCGCAGTATCATCTCAGCTGCTTCAGCTGCAGACTGGATGGCCTGTTTCTTGACCCTGTGGGGTTCAATTACTCCTGCTTCCTTCATGTCGACGATTTTACCATCGAAGACGTCGATTCCCATGTATGTTGATTCCTCATGGGCTGCCCTGAGGTCAACTAGGACGTCGATGCTGTCAAGACCTGCGTTCTCTGCAAGGGTCTTTGGCACGATTTCAAGGGCCTCTGCGAAGGCTGATACTGCCAGCTGCTCCCTGCCGCTTATTGAGTCAGCATAGTCCTTGAGCCTCTTTGCGATTTCTATTTCAGGTGCTCCGCCTCCTGCAACGACCTTACCATCCTCAACTGTTGCAGCGACTACGCCTATTGCGTCTTCGATTGCCCTTTCAACTTCGCTTACAACGTGTTCGGTTGATCCCCTGACGAGTATTGTCACTGCCTTTGGTTCCTTGCACTCTTCAACGAAGATCATTTCTTCGCCTGAGATCTTCTTCTCTGATACGACTCCTGCTTCACCCAGGTCCTCTGGGCTGAGGTCCTCGATGTTTGTGACTATGTTTGCTCCTGTGGCCTTGGAGAGTTTCTCCATGTCTGACTTCTTGACCCTTCTCACTGCAAGGACTCCTGCCTTGGCCAGGTAGTGCTGTGCGAGGTCATCGATGCCCTTCTGACAGAAGAGGACGTTTGCGCCTGTATCAACTATTGAGTTGACCATGTCGCGGATCATCTGCTCTTCCTGTTCGATGAAGGCCTGCATCTGTGATGGGTCTGTTATCCTGATCTCTGCGTCAACCTCTGTCTCTTTAACTTCGATCGGGCAGTTGAGAAGTGCTATTTTGGCGTTTTCAACCTTCTTTGGCATTCCTGGGTGGACCCTTTCCTTGTCGATTATAACACCCTGCACGAGTGTTGAGTCATCCACTGCTGCGCCTTCCTTCTTCTCTATCTTTATGTGGTCCTTCTCGACTTCGCCATCCTCTTCAACCTGCTTGACCGCATCCACTATGAGCTCTGCCAGTGGTTCCCTTGCCTTTTCTGTTCCTTTTCCTGTCATTGCGGTCATTGCAACCTTCATGAGGGTGTCCCTGTCGCTGGCGTCGATTGCAATGTCGTCGAGTATTTCCTGGGCCTTTTCAGCGGCCTGCCTGTAACCCATTGCTATTATTGTTGGGTGGATCTCCATTTCAAGGAGATTTTCAGCCTTTTTGAGTAGTTCCCCTGCTATTATGACTGCTGTGGTTGTACCGTCCCCTACCTCGTCTTCCTGGGTCTTTGCAACCTCGACGAGCATTTTTGCTGCTGGGTGCTCTATGTCCATTTCCTTGAGTATTGTGACACCGTCGTTGGTTACAACAATGTCTCCAAGGGAGTCAACAAGCATCTTGTCCATACCCTTAGGTCCAAGGGTTGTTCTCACGGTCTCTGCGAGTATTTTACCCGCAAGGATGTTCATCCTCTGTGCGTCTCTTCCAAGATACCTGCTTGTACCTTCGGGCAGTACAAGAATTGGCTGCTGTCCCTGTGCCATTCAATCACCTCAGTTTTAATTATAAATCAGTATGCAGTTATCAATGGGTTAGAGGTTCTATAAATAGTTTTCGCTGCTTCTCCAGAAGAATATTTAACGAAGATGGAACTTAAAGTAATCTGTGATAAAAATGAGGCAGCTCCAGAAAGCCTCAGTATACCTTACCATGACCCTGATTTTGATCGTGGCCATGGAAAGTTCCCATGCCCTTGAGAATGATTCAGAAACCCTGAACAGCTCTGAAGTCCTGCAGGCAAGTGTCAGGGTAGCCAATTTCATGGAAAAGTATCAGAGGCTCCCTGAAAACATAAGTGCTGGAAACAGAAGTCTTGATTGTGCATCCTACACATATGCCCTTAGCAGAGTACTGAGAGGCTCAAGGACCGTTGAATACAGAACTGTAAATTCACCCGCCCTCGATATTCGCCGCATATCCCTGAAACTGAGCAGAACACAGTACACTGAGATAACAGTAAGGTTCAGGGACTTTACAGATAAATACAGTAGATGCCCGTCAACGGTGTCCTACAGTGGAGGTAAAATCGATTTCTACAATACAGTCTACCTCCTCTCAAAGATTGGGCGTTACAGGTACCAGAAGGGGAGGATGCCCACATACGTGTATATAAGGACTCCGGTACCCCTCAATGCATACAGGATCAACTCCCAGACCGTTGACTCCAGGATAAGGAGCATAAACTCTGAAATCAGGAAGACGTCTTCCCTCATCAAGAGGATCAGGATCAGAATAAGAACCACAGGAAACACCAGGACCAGGATCATGCTTCAGAACAGACTCAGGACACTTGAGAACAGATACACCTATCTTAAGGGGCAACTCAGATACTATGAGGGCCTTAAGAACAGCCCCTGGTATGTCCCTCCATCCCTCAGAACGTATCTGAGTTCAACAGCCTACTGCAGCATCACGGATCCCAATGTGGTATACCTTGCCCGTGAACTCTCAGGAAACACCAGCTACTCCACTGCACAGAACCTCTTCACCTGGGTACGTGACAACGTTGACTACTCCTTCTACTACAGGACACGTTACGGTGCCTCGGGTACACTCCGGTTAAGGAAGGGCAACTGCGTTGACCAGGCACACCTCATGGTAGCCCTTGCAAGGACCAGTGGTATACCTGCACGCTACGTCCGTGGTTACTGCAGATTCATAAGCGGGAACTGGTACTCCCATGTATGGGCCCAGGTATGGATAAGGGGTCGTGGATGGGTTACTGCAGACACAACCCACTCCCTCAACAGACTGGGACATGTAAGTAACTGGAACACAACTGTCTCAAGGGTCAGCGAGGTACTCCGTGAATACAGGCTTTAAAGGATCCTTCGTCCCTGCAGTTAGAAAACAGTTAATATTTTCACAGATGAAACAATCACATTATGAAAATAATCGACCTGACCCATAAAATAGAGGACTCCATGCCTGTTTTCCCTGGTGATCCACCCGTTAAACTGAGAATTGAAAGTTCAGATGCTGATTACATTACATCCTCACTGTCCCTGGGTATGCACACAGGGACCCATATAGACGCCCCCCTCCATGCACACTGCAGTGCCCTCACCGTTGATGGAATAGGACTGGAGGAACTCACAGGTGAGGGTTTCCTTGTATCCGGGGGAGAGATTTTAAATGGGGGTGATATAGCCGTCATCAGAACTGGCTGGAGCTCAAGGTGGGGCTCAGAGGGGTACTTCAGGGACTACCCGGGTATAAAGAGACGTCTTGCAGAGGAACTGGTGGAACATGAAGTTCTGGGGGTCTGCGTCGATGGCCCCAGTGTGGACAGGCCCGGAGAAACTGATATCCACAAACTCCTCCTCAAAAATGGGATATGGATTGTGGAGAACATAACAAACACTGACCTGCTACCGCCTAAATTCAGATTATTCGTTGTTCCGCTCTCTGTGAGGGCTGAAGCATCCCCTGCAAGGGTATTTGCAGTTACAGGCTCTGGAAGTGGGTCAAGTAAAGATAGAAGCTCATTCCAGCGGTAAAACTCACCTCTTAACCTTCTCCCAGAGGGTTCTCCTGCCCTCACTCACCGACCTGAAGTAGCCCTTCCTCTCAAGGTTCCTGAGTATCTGGACCATGTTCTCAAGTTTCAGGTCCTTAAACCCTATCTCATTTATGAAGTCAAGCATCTCCTCTGTGGTGGCCCTCTCATCGGGCAGCAGACGGTAGATCTGTGACTGGAAGGATGTTAAATCCTTTTCAGGTTTCTGTGTAAGGGCCTGGAAGTATTCCCTGTACCTTTTGAGGTCAGTTATCCGGGATTCCTTATCTGCTATGATGCCCTTGAGTTCCTGTATCACCCTGTCCTTTTCAGCCATGATTCTTTCAAGTTCATCTATACGCCTATCCCTGATTTTAAGTGCATCCTCAAGTTCCTTAACCCTCTCACAGTTATCTGAATTCTCACGGCATTTCCGGAGATCCATCTTGAGCTTGCTTATCTCCAGCATGCACGCCTTTACAAGAAGCTTGAGCTGTTCCTTTTCTGAATCCCTCATGAACCTCATGGTATCCCTTTCCATTTAATAGATATCACATTAAAACTTAAAAACCTTCCCAAATGAAGCCCGCGGATCACTGCAGCTGCATTAACAAGGAAAACCTCCCAAAGCATAGATGAGTCCCTGCCGATAAGCATCTGATTCCCATGACACCCGAGGGGCCCTGAAAAGGATGACGATTCCATCAGAACAGAACACTGAAACAGAAGAAGTTTGTCTGGTTTTTAAAATGCGCCTAATTTTGCTGCAGCCTGTCAAAACGGCAGAGACCAAAACATTTAACCCTCTCATCTATCTTCAGGGCGGTGAATGCACATAAAACTCCGAGAACGGCCCCTGCGAGGACGTCACTTGGGTAATGGAGACCAAGGTAGATCCTTGAGATCCCCACAAGTGATGCGAGGATGATGAAAAACCATGGTCTCCCTAACCTGAAGTAGAGGGAGATGAAGCCGGCAAATGCGGCCACAGCATGGCCCGATGGCATAGAATAGCCCCCGGCAACTGTGGCGTGCCTCACCCACCCAATCACCTCATAGGGTCGTGGTCTTGCGATAACCATCTTAAGGGCTTCGCTCAGGAAGAATCCCAGGACAAGTGCCGTGAGGGCCATGAATGCAGCCTCCCTCTCATCCTCACCACCAAGGAGGTAGAGGAGGAGGCAGAGTATCACCCAGAAGGCCTGGGTCCCGCCGAAGGTTAAAAGTGGCATTAAAAAGTCAAGAAATGGTGATGCCAGGACCGAATTAAAAAAATATAGGACAGATAGATCAGGGCCCAGAAGGGTGGGGTGCATGGTATCCTAGAGTATCTCATTTATGAGTTCTGCATTCAGAATCGATGCCCCCGCCGCACCCCTCACGGTGTTATGACCCACAAGGACGTACCTTAAACTGTTTTTGAATGCAGCGTCCTCTCTGAGCCTTCCGACGGTAACAGCCATTCCACCGTCCATGTCCCTGTCCATCCTTGGCTGGGGTCTGTTTTCCTCATCCCTCACCACCACAGGTTTTTCAGGGGCGGAGTGGAGACCCAGCTTCTGTGGGAGTCCCCTGAATTTATCCATTGCCTCCCTGACATCATCAATATCAAATTCATCATCCAGTTCAATGAAGACCGCCTCGGTATGACCGTCAACGACGGGTACGCGGTGACATGATGCACTCACGCCAAAGCTGGCTGGTTTCACAACGCCTTCATCGAGTTCTCCCAGCAGGTGGAGGGTCTCTGTTTCAATCTTTTCCTCCTCACCGCCGATGAAGGGCACCAGGTTATCAAGTATGGCCATTGAGGGGACTCCATTGTAACCGGCACCGGAAACCGCCTGCATGGTTGATACATAGACCCTTTTTATTGTGTAGGCGTCGTAGATGGGCTTGAGTGTGAGGGTCAGGGCTATTGTTGAGCAGTTGGGGTTGGTGACAATGAACCCGTCCCACCCCCTCCTCCTCTGCTGCACCTCTATGAGGTCAAGGAACTCAGGGTTGACCTCAGGTATCACGAGGGGGACATCCGGTTCCATCCTCATTGCACTGGCATTTGATGCCACTATGTATTTCTCTGCAAATTTTGGTTCAACCTTCCTCGCCACGTCTGCAGGGAGGGCTGAGAAGAGTATATCAACGTCCCCAACAGCTGAGGGATCCGTTTCAACGACCTCCATGTCCCTCACAGATTCTGGCATCTCACAGTCAAGGTACCAGTTTGCCACCTCCCCGTAGGGTTTCCCGGCGGATCGTGAAGAAGCCGCCAGGGTTGTAAGCTCAAATTCAGGATGTTTATCAAGCATCTGAATGAACCGCTGTCCAACCATTCCTGTTGCTCCCAGAACACCCACATTAACCATAATATCACCTTATCAGTTTATTCCCAGAACATCCCCCATATCCATTATCCTTCCGGGTTCTGCATCCTCAATGAATCTTATAGCCCTTATGACTCCACCTATGAAGGCATCCCTGCTGTGAGCCCTGTGAACTATCTCAAGGCGCTCACCGTCACCTGCAAATAGGACAATGTGGTCCCCGACGATGTCACCACCCCTAACTGCATGGACACCTATCTCATCCCTGCTCCTCTCGCCTGTGAGTCCGGATCGGCCATGGACTGCGACCTCACTGGCCCTTCTGCCTGTGGCCTCTGAGATGACCTCCAGTGCACGTACAGCTGTACCTGATGGTGCGTCCTTCTTGTGTCTGTGGTGTGCCTCAATGATCTCAACGTCATAGTCAGAGAGGATCGGTGCAAGATCCCTGAGGACCTTGAAGAACACGTTGACCCCCACTGCCATGTTCGGTGCGATTACGGCCCTCACACCTGACCTTTCTATGCAGTCCCTTACTGTCTGCATCTCCTCCTCTGAAAAACCTGTTGTGCCAACCACAAGGTTAACACCGGCCTCGGTTGAAGTCTTTATTGTTTCGACTGCTGCAGATGCGACTGTGAAGTCAACAAGGACGTCGGGTTCTGTCTCTGCAAGGGTATCTGCAAGATTTGATGCATCAGTTACCTCAACTCCAACACTGCCTCTTCCTGTGAACTCTCCTATGTCCCTGCCCCTGAGGGGTGTGCCGGGAGCCTCAATTGCTGCCACCAGTTCCATGTCCTCCTCTTCAAGGACCCTCCTTATTATCCCTGATCCCATGCGCCCGCATGCGCCTGTAACTGCAACCCTTATCAAGCATCACACCCCCTAGATCAGTGCCAGTTCCTCCAGGACCATCATGAGCCTCTCACGGTTTGCATCCTGCAGGGGTGCCAGGGGCATCCTCACATGACCCGCGGGCCTGCCCATCATGTTAAGGGCCTCCTTGACAGGTACGGGGTTGCTCTCAATGAAAAGGACCTTCATGAGACTGTAGAGTTCATAGTGTGTTTTCATTGCAGACTCGAAGTCCCCTGAGAGGGCCTCGTTAACAAGTCGGCTCATACGAGCCGGGTCGACATTTGCAACCACCGATATCACACCCTCGGCACCCATGGAGATCATGGGGAGAGTCAGGTTATCGTTACCTGAGAGGACTGTGAAGTCATCAAGGCCCAGGTCCATGAGCCTTGACCTGAGCATGGATACCTTGTCCAGGTCGGGGCTGGCCTCCTTTATCCCAATTATCCCGTCGAGCTTTGCTAGTTCGGCGACCGTGTCAACGTCTATATCTGTGCCTGTCCTTGAGGGGACATTGTATATTATGAGTGGTATGTCAGCGGCTTCCTCCAGCATGGTGTAGTGTTCAATGAGTCCATGGGGCTGGGGCTTGTTGTAGTAGGGGGTTATGACGAGGGCCGCGTCTGCACCGGCGTCCTCTGCGTACTCCACAAGTCCCATGGCCTCCCTGGATGAATTGCTACCTGCCCCTGCAACTGTCCTGACGCGACCGTTGACCTCATCCACCAGTATATCGATCATTCTCCTCTGCTCTTCGTGGGTTATTGTCGCTGATTCACCGGTTGTTCCGGCAACCAGCAGGCCATCAACCCCGTTCTCTATAAGGTAGTTTATGTTCTCCCGCAGCCCGGCCTCATCCACCACATCGTCCTCTGTGAATGGAGTAACCATGGCCACAACTGTGCCTTCAATCTTCATTCAAGAACACCCCTTACAAGTTCATATGCCTTTTTACCATCATTCCAGTCAACAAAAATAACCACAGATGTCTGTGAGGATGAAATTTCAACTATGTTAAGGTCATTATCCCTCAGGGGCTTGGTGATTTCAGATATTATGCCGGGTGTATCTATGAAATCCGGGCTGGATATTGTTATCATTGCGATGTCCCTCCCAAGGGAGAGTGAACTGAGGTCATCGTCTGCAATGACCACATCGTGGAGGAGCCTGTGGGCCTCATCGGCGTCCTTCTTATCCACGAAGATTGTGACCGAGTTCTGGCCGGTTGAAATTCCTATGATATTTATGGAGTTCTCTGCAAGCCTTGATGTTAACCGGGCCAGTATACCTGGCTTGTTCAGTATCTTTTCACCCACAACAGCAACCACGGATATTGGATCCGGGTTGAGGGTTGTTGTCTTAACCATCTTATTCTTTGATGGTCCGATTATCTCGGTTCCTGGTGCAGATAGGTCCCCGTGCTCAAATCCTATTATCTTTGCCTTTATATCAGGGTCCTTGTATTTTAGGGCGTGGGGGTGGAGTACCTGGGCCCCATGGGTTGCAAGGTCCCTCATCTCCTCAACGGATATTTTATCAAGTTTCTTGGCACCCTGAAGTTTGTTGGGGTCCGTGGACATGACACCTCCAACGTCTGTTACGATTATAACCTCATCTGCCTTCAGGCAGTGACCAAGGAGGAATGCTGTTATGTCACTTCCACCCCTCCCCAGGGTGGTTATGTAGCCGTTGGGGTCCCTTCCAAGGAAGCCGCAAACCACAGGTATTATTCCCTGATCAAGGAGTTTAAGCAGTTCCCTTGATTTCTCCTCAGTTGCCTCAAAATCCACCTTAGCATTTAAAAGGTTGCTGTCGGTTATTATTGGCCATTCATCCATGAATGGGTCTATATATTCTGATTTAACTCCGAGTGCCTCTATCGCGGATGAGAATATCCTGACACTGGTCATTTCACCCATGGATACTATTTCAGCCAGCTGCTTCTCTGTGACAGCGTCTTCCATTGCCTCGTCCACTATCTGGAGGAGTTCATCGGTTGTCTTATTTATGGCAGATACAACGACAACGACCTTCCTGCCCTTCATGTACTCCTTCACAACTGAACGGGCCGCCTTCTTAATTCGCCTACCATTTCCTATTGATGTACCGCCAAATTTAGCAACTATTAACTCCATTAACCTTCACAACCTTTTAAATGTTGGAAAAAATGAAAAAAATTCTGTCTTATTTCTGCTGGCTGATGATCCTTGTAATGTAACCTGCTATCTTGTTTCTTAGGTGTTTGGTGCTTACTGTTGAGAACTCCTCCACAAGTTTCTTGTTAGTGTCAAAGTCGTCTGTAAATTTCCCTGGATGAGTTTCTATCATCTCTTTAGCTATTCTTTTTACAAAGGATGTCCTTATGTTTCCCATTTCATTGCCTCCTTAACATTTCTTTCTGTTCAGTTTTACTGAGATCCATCAGAATCTTCATCAGTTCTGTAAGTTTATTCTCATCGATACCATTTTCCCTGGCGATTTTCCGGGTCCTCTCTATAATCTGGAGTTCCCTTTCAGGATCCAGGATCTCCATTCCAAGGACCTCCTTGGCCTCTGCTATCTCCCGTGCAAGGGCTATCCTTGAGGTTATGAGGTCAAGTATGTCCCTGTCTATTCCATCTATCTTCTGCCTGGATCTTCTGAGGACCTCCCGTGCTCTGTACTCATCCATAAATTACATTCCCCTTTCTTCCATTCAAGGGTCACTGGAGTTATTCAAGGACACGTGTACCCTCGTTGTCCACTGATGTTACAAGCACATCTCCCTCAAGGTTCTCCCAGGCATCGATGATATCAGCTTCAGAGTCCTCATGTGTTAGGGCCACAAAGGATGGCCCGGTTCCTGAGAGACCCGCTGCAAGGGCACCCGCCTCAAGGGCGTCAAGGGCTATTCCCGGATCGAATCCCAGGGATGCACAATAGAGTATCCCGTTGAGTGTCAGGGCACTGTGGACCCTTCCATCAAGGACCTCCCGGAAGGCCATATCAACCCAGGGGGCCAGCAGTTTCATCCGCGGGACATCTGATTGTGCAGTCAGTGATTTTCTGTCCGGCATATATATTAATACCTTTTGATTTTCCATCGGCTCCCTGAGGATTATGCGCCTCTCCATGTTATCTGTCACGGTTAAGCCGCCGTAGAATGATGCACTCGCATCATCATAGGCCCCGGTGACACTCACACCCGCCTGCAGGGAGGCGTCAACTGCCATGTTGAGCATCTCAGAATCCTCCATGGGTTGGAGGCCAAATTCGTCTGATAAGAGGGATGAAACTGCCATCACGGTGGCGTTGGATGCCGCACTGCTGCTTGAGAGTCCGCTGGCAACAGGAAGGTCTGATGATGTTACCACCCTCACACCTGCATCCACCCCATAATGCTCAATCACCAGCCGGGTGCAGAGCTCCATGAGGGATGTGTCAGCACCCTCACGGGAGATGCACTCCACCCCGGAGTCAATCAGCTCTGCCTCTGCCTCCACCCTCAGTCCTATGCCGAATGCTGAGCCCCTGCCAGTCGCAATCGCATTAATCACGGTTGCGGATCCAGGGGACCTTACAGTTTTCTTCACAACCATCACTCCAGGATTCTATGATCGTTCACTGAATAGATTATTAAGCTGCAAAGCACTCCAGAGAGCACCTCAAGCTCTCAAACACTGCAAAGTGTATTCATCAATTAAATAGTATCTAAGTGCAATATTTATATAGTGGTGGACATTCTATTAATAAAAATGGTTAAAAATTTAGGATGGTACATGGATGTCTGATATAACAAAAACTCCTGAAAACATGACTGGAGGTAAAAAGGTCTGATACCATGGATAGAAACAGCAAGATAGTAGTCGGTCTCGTCGCGGTCCTCTCAATCGCAGGTTTGGTGCTTTCATTAGCCGGTCTGCTGGAGGGCGGCGAGGGTACGATAGCAATAATACCTGTCCACGGAGCCATAGCCTATGACACGGCAGGGTTCTCTGATGGAGTGGACCCTGATGACATAAAGGAGCTCATCGCTGAAGCCAACAGCGATCCCTCAGTTAAGGCCATTGTCCTCGACATAAACAGCCCGGGAGGGACACCTGTTGCAAGTGAGGAACTCATGGATGCCATAAATAAATCAGAAAAACCAGTGGTGAGCTGGATAAGTGATTCAGGGACCTCGGGGGCATACCTTGCAGCATCAGCCTCTGACAGGATAGTTGCGAGTCCCTCAGCATGGGTTGGAAGCATAGGTGTCATACTCGACCTTACGGATCTCTCCCAGATGTACAGGCAGATGGGGATAAACAAGTACGCCATAAAGGCCGGTGAGTACAAGGACATGGGTGCCGATTACCGCATGATAACCGATGAGGAGAGACAGATGCTGCAGTCAATGGTCAATGAGGAGTACGACTACTTCATAAAGACCGTGGCTGCCAACAGAAACCTTAGCGTCTCCTACGTGAAGAGCCTGGCAGAGGGCCGGATATTCACAGGCAGACAGGCTGTACGCAACCGGCTGGTGGATTTCACTGGAGGGAAGGACTATGCAGTTGAGGTGGCTGCGAAGCTCGCAGGTGTGAAGAACTATAACACGATAACCCTCGAGCCTCCTTCTGGCTTCCTAAGGGTCCTCTCCAGCATGTTCTCAAGGCTGGGATTTGCCTCAGGGAACACAACGGAAGAGCTGCAGCTCCATTGATGAAGGTGGAAAAGGATAAGTATTTATCTAAAAAGGGGAAGAAGATAATTATATTACTCTCACGGAGGTTAAGAAATGGTTGTTAATATAGAGGTTTTCACATCCCCAACCTGCCCTTACTGTCCAATGGCAATCGAGGTCGTTGATGAGGCCAAAAAGGAATTCGGAGACAAAATTGATGTCGAAAAGATCGACATAATGGTTGACCGGGAAAAGGCCATAGAGTATGGGCTGATGGCTGTCCCTGCCATAGCAATCAACGGTGTTGTCAGGTTCGTTGGGGCCCCAAGCAGGGAAGAACTCTTTGAAGCCATAAATGATGAGATGGAATAACTTCTTTTTCAATTAATTTTTAAGGATTTTTCTGATGAATGATGAGAGGGTATTCGGGATTACAACTGGAACAGCTGCCACCGCAGCAGCCCTCGCCTCACTCCTGTGTCTGAAGGGCTGTGAAGCCAGTAAGGTCAGGGTCAGGACCCCATCCGGGATCCTGGAGGTTGACGTTGAATATGTTGAGCGCATCTCAGGTGACACCGCCAGGGCCTGTGTCATCAAGAGACCCTACCCTGACCCTGATGTCACCGTGAATCTTGAGATCATTTCCACTGTTCAGATCACAGGGACACCTGAAATCATGATAAGGGGTGGTGAGGGTGTTGGAATCGTCACAAAGCCCGGTCTCCAGGTCCCCCCCGGAGAAGCAGCCATAAACCCTGTCCCCAGGAGGATGATAGAGGAGAACCTCAGGGAACACCTCAGGGATGATGAGGGCGCTGTGGTCACAGTGTCTGTGCCCGGGGGGGAGAGGATAGCCTCCAGGACCATGAACCCCCGTCTCGGGATCATCGGAGGTATCTCCATCCTTGGGACAACAGGCATAGCCAGGCCCATGTCCACCGAGGCATACCGGGAATCCCTTGCCTGTCAGATCGATATCGCCACTGCCAGGGGTTTCAGGGAACTCGTATTTGTACCGGGTAACATAGGGGAGAGATTCGCCCGGGAGTACTTTGAATCCATCGAGGATGAGAGGATAATCCAGATGGCCAACTTCCCAGGCTACATGCTGGAGGAGGCCGATGGCAGGGGGGTTGAGCGGATAATACTCATGGGCCATGCAGGTAAACTGATCAAGCTGTCTGCCGGGATATTCCAGACCCGGAGTTCAGATGCAGATGCCCGCCGCGAGATAATGGCTGCCCATGCAGCCCTCATGGGTGCCTCCAGAGATACGGTGACCAGAATATTCAACGATGGGACCGTGGAGGAGATGATATCTGAACTCGAGGGTGAAGGGTTGACAGGTAGGGTCTTCAACAGCATAGCAGATGCCATAAGGGAGAGGTTCAATGAGAGGTTCTCCTTTGATACCGATGTCCTGATTTTCAGCCTGGATGGCCGGATCCTCAACTCAAACTTCAAGACTAAAAGGAACCACAGATTTACTGAAGTATTTTAGAATCCATCAAAGAAATTCATGAGTGATGATAATGAAAGAATTCACCCATGTATTTTAGAATCCATCAAAGAAATTCATGAGTGATGATAATGAAAGAATTCACCCATACAGATGAAAAGGGGGTCCGCATGGTTGATGTGGGCTCAAAGCCAGTTGTTAGGAGAACCGCGACAGCCGAGGGCCATATACTCCTGCGTGAAGACACCATAAACTTAATCCGTGAAAAGAAGATTGAAAAGGGGAACGTGCTTGCAACGGCCCAGATAGCAGCCATAGTGGCCGTTAAGAGGACCTGGGAGATAATACCCCTCTGCCATCCCCTCCCCCTCACAGGTGTTGATGTTGAATTTGACCTGGATGATGACCGGATCACCGCCAGGGTTACTGTGAGATGCGATGGGAAGACTGGTGTTGAGATGGAGGCCGTAACCGGTGTATCCGTTGCCCTGCTCACAATATGGGACATGGTTAAAAGTGTTGAGAAGGACGATGATGGCCAGTACCCTGAAACGGCCATCAGCAACATAAGAGTCATTAAAAAGGAAAAGCTGGAACTCTGAGGCGTGTTCATATGAAGTCCCTCCCACCTGAAATGAGACAGATCCTCGGGGACTGCTACCCCCATATAAGGGAGCTGAACCCTGCCCAGAGGAGTGCCATTGAAGCGGGTTACCTTGAATCAGAGGACAACTACATAATAGCCATACCCACAGCCAGCGGAAAGACCCTCCTTGGTATCATTGCAGCCCTGAAAACGGTCATGGAAGGTGGGCGCGTGATCTACACAGTGCCCCTTCTATCAATCCAGAACGAAAAGATAAAGGAATTCCGCAAACTTGAAGAACACGGTATAAGGGTCGGTAAGGACCCGCGGACCTCTGACATCGCGGTCATGGTCTTTGAATCCTTCGACAGCCTCACCAGGTTCTCATGGAATATCCTCCGGGAGGTTGACCTCCTCATCGTTGATGAATTCCACATGATAGGGGAGTACACGAGGGGCCCGGTAATCGAGTCTGCAATTACAAGGGCAAGGACCCTGAATCCATCAGTACGTATAGTTGCACTCTCTGCAACCCTCTCAAATATGGATGAAATAGCCGGATGGCTCGACGCAAGGGTTGTGGAGCACGACTACCGGCCTGTTCCCCTTCATCGGGAGGTCCTTGACACTGAGATGTTCGGGGTCAGGGAAAAGAACGATGTTGTCCTCAAGGTTCTTGAGAGGTCCCTTGAGGATGGGAGCCAGACCCTCGCCTTCGTATCCACCAGGAGGTTCACAGAGTCCCTCGCATCCCACCTTGCAGATAAGATATCAGGGAAGATACCTGATGACATGGTGGAGAGCTTCAGGGAGGTGGCCGGGAAGGTTCTTGAGGTTCCAAAGTCCAGGGGATCCCCTCCAACCTCCACCTGCCTGAAACTTGCAGAATGCCTGGAGGCAGGGATCGCATTCCACCATGCAGGACTCTTCAACAGGCAGCGGGAGATAATAGAGGACGAGTTCAGGGACGGGAATATACTGATGATAACCGCCACTCCCAGTCTCATGTACGGAGTCAACCTCCCATCAAGGACAGTTGTGATAAGGGACTACACCAGGTGGACGAGTCAGGGCCCCAGGAGGATCCCTGTATTTGATTATGAGCAGATGTCTGGTAGGGCCGGGCGGCCCCAGTATGATGATGCCGGCTACTCCTACCTCATAGCCAGGAGCCATGATGAGGCCATGGATCTGGAGGAGTACTACATCAGGGGTGAAGTCGAGAGGACGACCTCACGTATCATAGAGAACAGGGACGCCCTGTACAGACAGATAATTGCACAGGTCGCCTCCGGTCTCTCAGGAACCACGGAGGAGCTGGCAGATTTCTTCAGAAACACATTCTATGGGTACCAGATGGTTGAGGGTCCCTTCAGTGATTCATTCGGGATGGACAGTATTCAGTATGAGGTCGAGAACGCCACAGAGTACCTTATGAGGAACAGGATCCTCTATCCTGGCCCTGAAGGATTCTCCGCAACAGAGTTCGGTCTCCTCATAGCAAAATCCAATTACAGTGTGGAGACGGCCATCAAGCTCCACCAGTTTGCATCAGAGATGGATGAGATGGACATATACCGCCTCATCTATGAGATAACAAGGACACCTGATATGCCCCTGATATCATTCAAGGGGAGGAAGAGCCGGGACCCTGTCCGTGATAAGCTGATGGAACATGGGCTCTTCCTAATGGACGTCGGGAACGAAGAGGCGACGGCAGCTGCTCTGATTGAGTGGATCAATGAGAGAACAGAATATGAAATAGAGAATGCGTTTCATGTTTACGCTGCTTCAACGAGGCGCTCGGCCTACGAAGCCTCAAAAATCGTTAAATTTTTTGGTAAGATCTGCGAGATAATGGGAGTATACAGGCACTCCAGTCAACTCGAAATCCTTTCTGCAAGGCTCTATTATGGTGTGAAAGAGGATGCCATACCCCTTGTGGTTGGTGTGAGAGGGCTTGGAAGAGTCCGGGCCCGTAGGATCATCAAAACCTTTGGTGAGGATCTGCGACATGTGCGGGAAGATGAACTTAAACGTATTGATGGAATCGGACCAAAAATGGCAGGGGCTATTAGAAGGTACTGTGAAAGGTTCTGATGCCCTCATAATGGCTCTGAGGAACATGGCAGCCACTCTAGGTGTGTATGATCTGATGGAGGTGCGTGTCTTCCTAGAAAGGAGTTGCAGATTTGTTCAGGAGAGATACAGGGCAATATATGTGGATGCATATATGTCCATGGTCGTCGACTCCGTGCTTGACCTTAAGGCAGGGTTCTCAGGGACGCCTGAAATGGATGATGCACGTTACAGCCTCAGGGATGCCCTTAAAAGGCTGGATGAAATCAACGCTCCCACCATTGTTGGTTTAACTGTTTTATACAGAACCTATGTTAAGGGGGAACCGCTGCACCCTCCCGGAACACCATTTCCCGGAGGTTTTGAGGTTGAAAAAAAGGATGGTGTCCACTACTGTCCAGTTAAGGATAAACAGAGTGATAACCCGGAAGCCCTATGTGATATCTGTATCGCCAGACAGAGCCCCCTTCCCTGATCTTCCAGGAGGATTCAGCCCTTGTCTACTGTGATAAATAGGGATACCTCCAGCACATCAGAAATACCCCGAAATCGTCCGGAGTGCAGGTCGTGAGCAGATGATAAGAAGCAGTGATATTCCAGAAAAGATGACAGAGATGCAGCTCCTTGAAATGCTTAAAAAGGAGGCCTCCTCTGTCCATATAAAGGATATAATGAGTGCATCGGTCTACCTGAGGGAGGACGCCAGGTACCTGCCGCCCAGGGAGCAGAAGGAGTTCATCGAAAGGTTCACCAGGGCCTTCTTTAACAGGATACGGGATATAAAGAATGATAAAAACATCTACCAGGGTCATGTTGACACCGCAGGGTTAAAGGAATTCATAGACTTCCTTGACCAGCAGTTAAGCCAGGCAAAAACAGAAAATGAAAGGTGCTTTCAGAAGATCGCCCGTATAATAACAATCTACGTCACATTCGTAAGGAAGGAACCCGTTCATCCAGTGGGGACCCGCTTTCCCGGTGGTTTCACGGTTAGAAGGGAGGGAAATGTCTTCTACTGTCCTGTCAAGGACAGACAGATAAACACTCCCGGTGCCCTCTGCCGTTTCTGTGTCAGCATCCAGGACCCTGATATCTCCTGATATGTCAGGAGACCCGTACCAGAAGCCTGAAAGCAGGTTATTCTCTCTTCTTATTTCCTAATACATCAGGAGACCGATTCCATCAATTACCAGTGATAGGCCTATCAGGAAGGCCAGGAATACCGGGTTGCTTACGAATATCCCCAGGATTATATAGATGAATCCCAGAACCACAACAGATATGGCTGCAGCCCTTCCAGCCCTGTGTTCCCTTGAGAAAAGAGCTGTTATACCTGCAATTATAAGGATTATACCCGTTATGTATATCCAGAACGCCGCTAGGAAACTGAAGAGAGCCACATTACCTGCAATGGTCGCTGCAACGATTACACCAAGCACCCCCAGCAGAATGTAGAGCACCCCTGCTCCCCTGTTAACCTTCCATGTTCCAGAACCAAGCAGGAAGAGCCAGATAGCAACAAAGAGCACTGCCACACCAGTGAGGACACTCAGGGTAAATACTGAGAACACAGGAAAAAGAATCACAAGGATCCCCAGGATCAGAGATATGAGGCCTGGAATCTTTGTATCAGACACACTTTCACCCCCCTTCATTGTATATACTAATATGAATTTAATAAGAGGTCAAATCCAGACAGAAAAATCAGTAGATGGTTCAGCAAGAAAAGAAAAGGTGATGCAGATCAACCACCACCATCACATACCTCTGAACCCATATCCACATCCTCAAAGTCTTCCTTCATCTTCCTGATGCGGTCAATGGTGTCACCGCGACCCCCCTTCCTGACCGCCCTCCGGAGTTCGGATTTATCCACAACCTCCAGGTATCCTGTATTGTACCAGAGGTCTGAGTCCTCAAGGCGGACCCATCCCTCGCCATCCTCAACCTTGATGGCTGAGATCTCACCGGTGGTCCCTGTTCCAGTGTAACGTACAGCCATTCCCACCGTCAGAACATTTCCGTTTATGTCCTTTACCTCCATGCCATTCACCCCTCATTCAGGGGATATCTCCATGGACTCCTCCTCTTCGGGGGCCTCCTCTGCCTCATCTGCAGCTATTGCAAGGACGACGTAATCGCCGACCCGGCTGACACTCTCCATATCAACGATGAAGGTCCTCTGCTTGAGGGACAGTTCACCCTTGGATATTATGAGGGACTTTATGAGGCCCTCCTCAGGATCCACCTCCAGGTCAGAGACCTTACCTATCTCCATTGCATTTTTATCCAGCACCTTAAGACCGAGGAACTCCGTCACCTTCATTTGAACACCATGAAATGTTATGTCAGTCATGCTATAAAAAATGATTTATTCATAGCACCCCATATAATAGAACATGACTTCAGTTAAAATATTCAGTGTCTCAGGGATACCCATTGAACTCGATTTCTCATTTCTACTGCTGATGCTGTTCATATACATCCTCGCCTACCTTGGATTCCTCTCAGTGAACCTTGCAGTTCTAATAACCCTTGTATTTGTAACCGTGGTGATACATGAACTGGCCCACTCCTACGTTGCCCTGAGGTTCGGTGTGAAGATAAAGAGCATACTTCTGCTCCCCATCGGTGGGGTTTCAAGGATGGAGGAGATACCCCGCATCCCACGCCAGGAGTTCATGATATCAATCGCCGGGCCCCTCACAAATATACTCATGGCCCTCATCACAGCGGTCCCGCTCCTGTTTGGTCTGAAAGGAGCTGCTGCAAGTTTCGCAGGTGACTTCCTTGCTGTGAACCTGCTTCTTGCAATCTTCAACCTCATACCTGCCTTCCCGATGGATGGTGGCCGTATACTGAGGGCCATCCTGGCTGCGAGACTGAATTACATCAGGGCCACCCGGATAGCTTCGAACCTCGGAAAAATCATAGCGGTCCTGATGGCCGTAACCGGTCTCTTCTACAACTTCTTCCTGATACTCATCGGCTTCTTCATCTACATCGGAGCAGAGCAGGAGTACCAGGCAACCCTCATCTCATCACTCCTGGAGGGTGTCAGGGTGGCAGATGTTATGACAGAGAACCCTGTGACTCTTCACCCTCATATGACGGTTAAGGAGGCCCTCGATGTGATGTTCCGTGAAAAGCACATGGGTTATCCTGTGACCGAGGCCGGTGAACTGAGGGGTATTGTTACCTTCCATGATATATCTGATGCCAGCAGGGACCTCAGGGTGGAGGATGTCATGACAGGGGACGTTGTCACAGTGCGAGATGATGAGGAGGTTACAGGAGCCCTTGAGAAGATGAACCGGCTGCAGCTTGGAAGGCTCCCTGTGATGAGGGACGGTAAACTCACAGGTATAATTTCAAGAACAGATATAGTCAGAACACTCAACCTGATGAACAAAAAAACAGAATAACCAGGATCAAAAAACTCGAGCGATGAAAAACCGAATGGATATGATGTACAGAATGGATGAACACCGATAAACAGGGGATCAGGATCATGAAGGACGCGTCACGCCTCATAATCAATGGAATAATTTCAGGTGAAATAAGGACAAGGAAGGACCTTGAGAGGTTCAAGCACAGGGTCTGCCGTGAAATGGGACTTGAGAGATTCATGAGCAACTCTGAAATCCTTGAACATGCGACTCCTAAGGAGAAAAAGGTTATAGAGGGCCTCTTGAGAAAAAAACCCACAAGGACTATCTCAGGGGTTGCTGTCGTCGCTGTAATGTGCCAGCCCCGGGAATGCCCCCATGGGAGGTGCCTGTACTGTCCGGAGAGTGAAAAGGCACCTCCCAGTTACACTGGAGAGGAACCTGCAGCCCTGAGGGCTAGGATGTACGATTTCCACCCCTACAGGCAGGTTTACAACCGCCTGGAGCAGCTCCACAGCATAGGTCACCCCGTGGATAAGGTTGAACTCATAGTTATGGGGGGGACCTTCCCCTCCCACAGCCTCTGCTACCAGGAGTGGTTCATCTCCATGTGCCTCAAGGCCATGGTGGACTTCGGGGCGGAACTCAGGGGCATCAGGGTGGATGTGCCAGAACACCATGGATACGTGAAGGTTGAGGACGCCCAGAGACTAAACGAGTCCTCGCCGGTGAGATGCGTTGGCATGACCTTCGAGACAAGACCAGACTACTGCAGGGAGGAGGACGTGGACAGGATGCTGGGCCTGGGAGTTACCAGGGTCGAGCTGGGAGTTCAGACCATATACAACTACATCTACCAGCGGATCAAGAGAGGCCACAGCATAAGGGATGTGGTGGAATCCAACAGGATCCTCAGGGACTCCGGGGTGAAGGTTGCCATGCACCTGATGCCTGGCCTGTTCTCAGACTTTGAAAGGGACCTGCGCATATTCAGGAGGATATTCAGGGACCCCTCCTTCAGACCGGATATGATCAAGATATATCCCTGCCTTGTGACCCGTGGCAGCGAACTCTACAGCCTATGGGAGAGGGGCCTCTATAAGCCCTACTCCACTGAGGAGGCGGTTGAACTTATCGTGGAGATAAAGAAGATGATGCCGAAGTGGGTGAGGACCATGAGGATACAGAGGGATATTCCCTCACAGCTCATAGTGGACGGTGTCAGGAAGTCCAATCTCGGTGAAATGGTCTACAGGCGCCTGGAGGAGGAGGGGGTGAGGTGCAGGTGTATAAGGTGCCGTGAGGTTGGACACATGTCAAGGAGGGGTGTGAGGGTCGACGAGGATGCTGTTACCCTCATGGTGGAGGAGTACGCAGCCACCGGGGGGCGGGAGTTCTTCCTCTCCCAGGAGGACCCTGAAAATGACGTCCTTGTGGGTTTCCTGAGGCTGAGGTTCCCATCAGAGGAGGCCCACCGCCCCGAGGTCGATGATAAAACAGCCCTTGTAAGGGAACTGCATGTATACGGTTCAATGCTCCCCATAGGAGAAAGGGGGGATGCAGTTGGTCAGCACAGGGGCTACGGTGAGGAGCTACTTGCAAGGGCAGAGTCCCTGGCGGCTGATAATGGAATGGAGAAGATACTTGTAACAAGTGGGATAGGTGCCCGTGAATACTACAGCAAATTTGGATACCGGAGGGAGGGCCCCTACATGGCAAAGAAACTTTAGGTGGTTAAAATGAATGTGGAAACAAGGGAGGAACTTGCATCACTTATAGACCACACCAATGTGAGGGCTGATGCAACAGAAAATGATATTGAGAGGCTATGCAGGGAGGCGGTCAGCTACGGCTTCAGGTGCGCGGTGGTCACACCCACCAATGTCAGGCTGGCGGCTGAACTCCTTGAGGGGACCGATGTGACGGTCTGCTCAGTTGTTGGTTTCCCGGCAGGCGTCAGTACACCCCGCGTTAAGGCCCTTGAAGCCTCTGAGGCCGTTGAGAACGGGGCCGGTGAGGTGGACATGGTCATGAATATCGGGGCCATGAAGTCAGGCAATAGGGAGCTCGTATACAGGGATATCAGCGGCGTTGTTGATGCCGCCGGCGTCCCCGTCAAGGTTATACTTGAAACAGCCTATCTCACAGACAAGGAGAAGGTTGAAGCCTGCCTTATAAGTAAAGAGGCCGGTGCGGCATTTGTTAAAACATCAACAGCCTATGGTGGACTAGCCGGCGCCACAGTTGAGGATGTGATGCTCATGCGGAAAACGGTGGGTGATGAGATGGGAGTCAAGGCATCTGGGGGAATAAGGGATCTTGAAACAGCCCTTGCGATGATAGATGCTGGGGCAGACAGGATCGGGACATCAACCGGTGTACAGATAATCGAGGGATGGAGGTAGTGGCTGGTGAGGACCATGAGGATAAGGATAACCGTTGAGGGTAAGGGCCATGCCACCGGTGAACTTGATGATAGAAACCCCGAATCTGCAAGGAGAATCTATGATAGCCTTCCTATTGAGGGGAGGGCCCTCCTCTGGATGGAAGAGGTCTACTTTGACATACCCCTCGACCTTGACTATGAGAACCCCTCTGATAGTGCCTCCCCTGGTGACATCTCCTACTGGCCGCCCGGTTATGCCCTGTGCATCTTCTTTGGATCAACACAGCCCTATTCACCTGTGAACCACATAGGCAGGATAACCAAAAACCTTGAGCTCTTCTTCAGTGTGGATGAGGGTGACAGGATAATAATAGAAAGGGAAGAGTAACCTGCTGAAAGGGGGTGAGCCTCCCTGAATTCATCCCAATAGGAAGGGAAGTAGATCTATTACAATAGAAAAGGAAGGGTTTATTCTGGAGAATTACATTACGGATGTGCTAGACATCCTCTATCTCACGGTAAAGGGTGTCCCTTCTTGCAGGGATCCTTCCTATGTCCCTCACAACCCTTATTATTTCTTCAGGCTCTGTCCTCACACCATGTGATGCCCCGGCGGACCTTGAAATGTTCTCCTCACCAAGCGTGCCCCCTATGTCATTGGCACCTGAAAGGAGGGCCACCTGGGCAAATTTGAATCCCAGTTTAACCCATGAGGCCTGTATGTTCTCAATGAGACCCCTGAACATGAGCCTGGATATTGCATAGACCTTGAGGTCGTCTGCACCCGTTGCTCCGGGCATTGCCAGCCCCTCACGGTAGATGGGTGCGTGTGGGTGCATGAAGGGGAGGGGTACGAACTCTGTAAAGCCCCCGGTCTTCTCCTGGATCCTCCTCAGTATATCCATGTGCTCAACACGGTGTTCAGGCCCGTCTATGTGACCGTACATCATTGTGCAGGTGGTGGGTATCCCCACACGGTGGGCTGTCTCTATGACCTCAACCCATTCAGCGGTACTCAGCTTGGTGGGGCATATGACTGCCCTGACATCATCATCCAGTATCTCTGCAGCTGTTCCTGGCATTGAACCAAGGCCAGCCCTCTTAAGTATTTTCAGAGCCTCTTCAACCGTTAATTCAGCATTCTGAGCCCCATAATAGACCTCCATTGGGGAAAAGGAGTGGAGGTGGACATCCGGAAACTCGGATTTTATGGCCCTTATGAGGTCCTCGTAGAAGTAGGTGTCGAGGCCTGGGTAGAGACCTCCCTGTATGCACAGCTCCCTGGCCCCCTTCTCAATGGCCTCTGCTGCGATTTCAAGGATCCTTTCTGTTTCAAGGTAGTAGGAGTCACCATCCGCAGCATCCCTTTTGAATGCACAGAACCCGCACTGCCCCGAGCATATGTTGGTGAAGTTTATATTCCAGTTCTCGATGTAGGTTATCCTGTCACCGGCTTCAGCCTCCCTAACCATATCTGCAGCTATCATAAGGGCCTGGAGATCCCTGCCGGTTACTCCCATCAAATAAAGGGCTTCTTCCTTTGTGATTGGCTCATCCATCGCCTTCTGAAGTATTTTTTTTGTGCGGGTTTTGATGTTCATGGTGCCAAACATGCGATTTAGTATCTGGTTATGCAAGTTTAAAATTTTTGGTTTTGGTGAGATCCACACCCATTCAACCCCATATGGTCCATGTGGTCCATTAATCACCCGTAACCAATAAATTTAAATATTAGAGCGTACCAGCTTAATTTGGAGGTGAAATTATGGCTGAATTACCAATTGCACCAGTAGGTAGAATAATAAAAAATGCCGGTGCCCAGAGAATAAGTGATGATGCAAAAGAGGCTTTAGCAAAGGCCCTTGAAGAAATGGGTGAAGAAATCTCACGCAAAGCCGTTGAACTTGCAAAACACGCCGGCAGAAAAACTGTTAAAGCCACAGACATAGAAATGGCCGCTAAACAGTTATAATTAGGTCTTATTACTACTATTTATTTATTTTTAGGGACACTGCAAATTTTAATCTAATTTTAGGGCCTCTGCTTCCTGATTGTATCTCCAGTCCCTTCTGTATCTGCAATAAAGATATATAACTGATGATAATATATTATTACTGGTATAAGCAGTGAGGTGATTTTTTATGTCAACAATGGATAACCTGAAGGAAGCCTTTGCAGGGGAGTCCCAGGCAAACAGAAAGTATCTTGCCTTTGCAAAGAAGGCAGATGAAGAGGGATACCACCAGGTCGCAAAGCTCTTCCGTGCAGCCGCGGCGGCAGAGACCGTCCATGCGATGAACCACCTTGATGCCATGGATGCTGTCAGGAGTACCGAGGAGAACCTCAGGGAGGCAATAGAGGGAGAAACAGCTGAATTCGAGGATATGTACCCTGGTTTCATTGAGGAGGCCGAAGCCGAAGGTCATGAACAGGCCCGCTGGAGCTTCGACGTTGCAAACAGGGTTGAAAAGATCCATGCAGAGCTGTACAAGAAAGCCCTGGAGAACCTTGGAAGTAACGTTGAGGTGGACTACTACGTCTGCAACTGGTGCGGTAACACCGTTGAGGGCGAGGCTCCTTCAAGGTGCCCTATCTGTGGAGCTCCAAAGGACGAGTTCAAAAAGATAGATTAACCTAAACCTTTCTTTTATGCCGCAGCAGATTAAAGGCACAGAAACTTTGTATTAATGCCCTAACCAGAATTATTGAGGACCAGACCCTTCTCTGTAAATGTTATCCTGAATGTTGTCCCCCCATCTGAAATCATCTCGACCTTCCCATCGATCTGTTCAGTGAGGCTTCTTACAAGCTGCAGTCCGAGTGATGGGCTGCTCTCCCAGTCAATATCCTCTGGAAAACCTGCGCCATCATCACTGACCTCAAGGGTAACCGTGCCGTTCCTCTTCCTGAGGGAAACCGTTACCGTGCCCTCCCCATCCGGGAATGCATGCTTCACAGCATTTGTTAAAAGTTCATTGACTATGAGGCCCAGGGGGACAGCAGTCTCCACATCAACCTTTAATTCATCTATCTCCAGCTTCAGCCGGATACGTGAATCTGCAGAGTAACTCCTGAATATCTCTGATGCGAGTCTGCCCAGGTATTCTGCAAGGTCAATGTTCTTCAGATCCTCTGAACGGTAAAGTCGCTCATGGATCAGGACCATGGACCGGGTCCTGTTTTCGCTCTCCCTGAAAAGATCCATGGTCTCCCTGTCCTTGGCCTGTCGGGACTGGAGGCTGAGGAGGCTTGATATTATCATGAGGTTGTTCTTGACTCTGTGGTGGATCTCCTTGAGGAGAAGTTCCTTCTCAGCAAGGGACTTCTCAAGCATGCTCTGGGTCCTCTTGAGGTCAGAGATGTCATTTAATACAATCAGGAGGCATTCCCTTCCCTCTGCGTGTATGAGCTTGTTGTATATCCTCACGGTGTATTCCCTTCCATATGGATCTGTAAGGACCATCTCATAGGGTTCCAGAGTGCCATCCCTCTCTATCACTTCAATTTTGGACCTGAATTCCGTCTTAACATCATCAGAAAGGAATTCCAGTTCATAGATGGATCTTCCCCTCAGTTCCTCTGATGGAATTCCAAGGGTCCCGGCGAGGGTTGAGTTCACATCAAGTATCCTCCCATCCTCAGGATCCAGGAGGAGTATGTATTCTGGTGAAAGGTCAAATAGGGATCTGTATTTCTCCTCACTCTCCCGCAGTCTCCTTTCGTTCTCCAGTCTCTGGGTTATATCCCTTGCAACCGATACAGCCACCTTCATCTCTCCAAGTTCAAGTAGCCTTGAGTTAACCTCAACAGGTATCCTCCTGCCATCCCTGGAGATATAGGTTCTGTTGAATGTCACCTTCCCACTTCTGAGGAGGTTTTTTATGATATCATATGACTGTTCCCTGCTCACCCCCATATCAGCAGGTGTCATCCTGAGGAGTTCATCCCTGGAATAGCCCAGCTTTTCAACTGCCGCCCTGTTAACCTCAATATATTTACCGGGAAGACCATTTTCCCTGATCTCCACGATGGTTATTATGTCCTCAACTCCATCGAAAACCGCTCTGAATTTCCTTTCACTTTCAATCAAGGCATTTTCTGCCATTTTTCTTTCCGTTACATCCCTTATGACGGCTGTTATAAATTTTTCATCCATATAATTCCAGCTGAAGACAGATATCTCCAGCGGCACCCTTGTTCCATCCTTCCGTACACCCTCAACATCTGTTACCATGATGGAAATTTCTCTGTCAATAATCCTGTTGAAATCGTGTTTTTCAAGGTTTTCCTCCGTGATTATGGTGTCGATGTGCCTACCCATCATTTCAGCTGCTCTGTAACCAAATATCTTCTCCGCTGCACTGTTCCATGATACAATACTCCCATTCCCATCAACGGTTATTATGGCGTCCCTTGCAGATTCGACTATTGTCCTGTATTTCTCCTCACTCTCTGCCAGTGCCTCCTCTGATTCCCCAATGGACTCTGATAGGATCACGGTGATGGCATTCACAAAGAACATCACAGACAGACGCATGACATCATCCTGGAATCCACCGAGGGATGCGAGGGCATGAGTCACAAGGAGCACGGTGCCAAGAAAGGCCGTCACTATGAAGGACCTTCTCCCGAACCATACCGCAGCGAATACCATGGGTATGTAAAATAGGTGGGTGAATACTATCTCAACGCCGAGGATCATGTGAAAGTAGATGGTGGCTGCTGCGCAGAGTATGGTGAATGATGTGACAATTACCAGCCGGGCTCTTCTATTCCAGTATGATTGTATCTTTTCTGCAACAGGAAGACTCTTGTAGGTCAAGAAACATCCCCCATCAAAGTGTACCAGCTTAATCAGATGATGATGTTAGATGTGTTTATGGTTTTTAAGCTACATTATTCACAAGGTTGTACTTAAAGTTAAACCATCAAAGTTAACATTAGCTTAAATTGTTCCATGAACAGACATTACCATTGAATATCTAACAGAATCTGATGGAATAAATGAATCTTCAACGCTCCAATTCAAAATCGTATTGCTGCAGGAACTCCAGTTGAGCTAATGTGTCCACCCCACCCTTTACAGGCATAAAGGGTGTCTTTATCATCGGATCACTCCCCATGAAGGGAAAAGGTTATATATGACCACTTCCATATTTTAGAAGGAACACGGGCCGGTGGTCTAGGGGTATGATACCTCCCTGACACGGAGGTGATCACGAGTTCGAATCTCGTCCGGCCCATCATGCCGTGGTAGTTCAGTTGGGAGAACGCCAGACTGAAGATCTGGATGTCGCTGGTTCAAGTCCGGCCCACGGCACTTATAACCACCTCTATATTTTGAGTAATTTTTTGAGGCCCTAAAAAATTAATTTATATCAATCTACTTATCAACTGACTCTTAAAAACCAGGTTCTGTGACCAGCTTATCTGTGTTTATCGGAGATCGAGTTCATCTTCTATTTTTGCGATGGTCTCGTGAGAAGATCCAAAGCATATGCTTAATCACTGAAAAACTATCATTTAAAAAAAAATCAGTCAGGAGAGGGCCGCAGAATCCATTGAATGAGGGATTCTAATCAGCCAGGAGGTATGTCCCTGTGGCATCCCTTATCCTGACCCTCCTGAAGGACCCTGGCTCACCGGTTTCTGTAACAACCGGGATGTACGAACCCGTCCTTCCAATGAAACCCCCCTTCCTTCCCCTCTCAACAACGAGTATCTCCTGGAATGAACCCACCAGCCGTCTGTTTTCCTCCTCAGTTATCCTCATCTTGAGTTCCTCAAGGGCCCTGGAACGTCTGCGGAGTTCCCTGAAGTCTATCTCATCGAGTGAAGATGACCTGGCACGTGGGCGGTGCCGGTACTTTGAGAGGTGTATGAAGCTGGGTTTAACCTCCTCCAGGAGGCTGCATGTATCCATGAAGTCCTCCCGCTCCTCTGTGGGGTAGCCAACGATTATGTCCGTTGCGATGGATATGTCGGGGATCTCTGACCTGAACCTTTCAACAATCATCCGGAACTCATCCACTGTGTGTCCCCTCTCCATATCTGCGAGTACACTATCACTGCCACTCTGCACCGGGAGATGAAGGAAGCTGTAGACCTTCTCTGATTTGAATGCCTCAACAAGTCCATCAAGATCCCTGAGGACGCTTGCAGGGTGCATCATACCCACACGTATCCTGAAATTCCCGGGGATCCCTGATATCCCCTTTATGATGTCTGATAGCTTTTCGCCGGTATCCACCCCATAGGCGGCTGTGTCCTGTGCTGTGAGCTGTATCTCCCTGCAGCCACTGGCCACTGCCTCCCTTGCCTCACTGATGATGAGGTCCGATGGATAACTCTGGATTCTTCCCCTGGCAAACCGGGTGCAGCAGTAACTGCAGCTACCATTGCACCCCTCACATATCGGTATGATGTGTATAAGGGGATTTGACCTGACCCTTGGGACCTTCACCTTCACATCTGACGTGAATCCGGTTATGCGCTCAACCAGACCATTACTGGCGGCCCTGACAGCCTGCGGCGCCCTTCTCAGCTGGTGTGGCCCAAGCCATGATGCATCTCCCGAGATGGCTTCAAGTTTAGAGGGGTCTATTTCGACCATGCAGCCAGCCACAACGAGACCCTTCTCAGGGTAGGTCTCCTGTATCTTCTTTATCCTGTTTATAACCTTGTGCTCCGTGGGATGCTTAACATAGCATGTGTTGATAATTATGACGTCAGCATCATCGATTCCTGTGAGCACAGCACCCTCCTCCCTGAGGACGCCTGCCATGATCTCAGAGTCTGCCTGGTTGAATGTGCATCCAAATGTCTCTATATAAACCCTGATACCATCCATTGGAAATCACTCTTTAAATGTTAACCTGAAAAAATGGATTTGTGGTCTCCAGTTCAGTGGAATTTCCATCCATGCTTCCCTATCAGCGGGACGAAGGCGACCCCGCCGAGATTTCTGGACCTGTAATCGTCGGCGGAGGTCCTCTCAACCAGAACCAGTTCCTGATAGAATTTATCAGAACCCACGGGTATTAAAAGTTTTCCCCCTATCTCCAGCTGCTTCATGAGGGGATCCGGGATGTATGGTGCCGCTGCAGTCACGTATATCCTGCTGTACGGTGCCTCATCAGCGAATCCCTGGCTGCCATCACCGTGTATGACCGTTATGTTATCGTATCCAAGGCTTCTGAGTTTTCTGCGGGCCCTTTCATAGAGGCTCCCTATCCTTTCAATGGTGTAGAGGTGTCCCTCGGGTCCTATGATTTCAGCTATAACAGCTGCATTGTAGCCACAGCCGGTGCCTATCTCAAGGACCTTCATCCCGGGTTCAAGGTCAAGGATCTCAGCTATCATGGCAACCATGTGGGGTGCCGATATTGTCTGACCCTCACCTATGGGGAGTGGCATGTCCATGTAGGCCCTGTGCCTCTCATCCTCAGGGACAAACTCCTCCCTGGGCACCCTCTCCATGGCCCTCCTGACGGCCTCAGATTTTATGTATCCCCTCTCCATGAGGTCCTGAACCATTCTCCTTCTCTCATCCATCATGTGACCACAGCAGATCAGTCCCCGAAAGCCCGGGATCACACCACCCTGTCTGTCAGGTCATGGGTGAACCTCATATTAACCGGGACTCCGTAGATCCTCTTAATGTTGTGTGCGGGTGCTGAGCCCCTCCTTATCATCCTGTCCCCTGTCTTCATGCTCTTTATCCTGAAGACGTGTTCACCGATTTTCAGGACGTCACCAACCCTGAAGATGAAATCCCTGTCGATCTCAACCTTCCTTGAGTAGACCTCACCATGGAGGTCAACCGAGACACCGACACGTGCAGGTGCCTCAAGTGAAACTGCCCATACCGTCTCGATATCGTCTGCAGTGGCCCTATCAACCCTCTTACCACCTTTGAGTTCAAGGGAGGTCACCTCAACCAGTTTGCCTGAAACGGTGATGGCGTCACCTGCAGATAGCTCCTCACCAGGGTACAGTTTCACCTCATCCCGGTAGGATTTCCCGTGCTCACTGACCACTATCCTGTGGCTCCGGGGCTTTTCAATGACGATGCTGTCCCTGAAAACCGTTCCACATTCCTCGCATTCAAGTACAAGGTGCTTTATCTTCCTCGCCCTTGACTCATCGGTTCTGCTCTTCAGGACCCTGAATGATCCTGATCCACAGATAGGGCACTGCATCTCTACCCCTCATCTCCTGATATGCCAGTATTGATTGTTTTGAGGTAGTGATTCACGAGTCCACCGTCCTCGAGGATTGATAGCATGTACTCATTGAAGGGTTTCATCCGGTATTCACTGCCTGCTGTGAGGTTCCTGATCTGGCCGCTTCTCAGATCGACGGATACTTCATCCCCGTCATCAGCCTCCACCTTCGCCATTATAACAGGTAACCCTATGTTTATGGCGTTTCTGTAGAATATCCTTGCAAAGGATTCGGCTATTATTGCAACCACACCTGCATGTTTCAGGGCGACAGGGGCCTGTTCCCTTGATGATCCGCAGCCGAAGTTGCGTCCGGCGACGATAATGTCTCCCTTCCTGACCTGAGAGGCAAATTCGGGTCTTGCACCCTCCATCACATGGGAGGCCAGTTCATCCAGACTGAAGGTCCTCAGGTAACGGCCCGGTATAATCATATCTGTATCCACGTTGTCACCGAATCTCCATACTCTTCCTCTTATGATTCCTTCCATTGTATCTCCCTTAACCTCGTGTTCTATCTGGTCCATGAAAACATCATCAGTCAGCTCGGGGCTTCATTTTATCATGAAAGCTCCCCTGTTGCGGCCCCCTGTTACTATTATCCTGCCGGGACCCATGGTCTCGGCCACGGCTCCAGCCACATTTCCCGGTTTTTCATCGGTGACCGAGTAGACCGCAGGTCCAAAGGAACTCATACCTGCACCTGGAGCCCCTGCAGATATCATCGAATCTATTATCCTGTCGATGAGTGGGTCCTGGAGTTCCCTTTCGATTCTCTTGAATCCGGTGCCCTGTATCTCGTTGACCGACTCTCCGAAGGCCTCTATGTCCCCCTCAAGGATAGCGGGCATCATCTTCATGAGTATTATGTGGGAGAGCCTCTCAACGTCACGCAGAGGGATGGGGCAGTACTCCTGGAATATGTTAACCTCCCTTCTCCCTGAAACGGATCTGTCGATTTCAGGGATGGCTATTATGATGTTCCACTCCTCAGGAAAATCATACCTTGCAATGACTGGCGGTGGTGAGGCACTTGAGGCAGATGATGGCAGGAAGTCTGACTTCTCCCTGCTGCTGTGGCCTGCATCCACTATGAATCCTCCATCCTCAAAGGACGCCACCCCTATACCCGAGGTTCCTCCCCTTCCCACAATGTGTGCGAGTTCCCTTGCAGTGAACTTCATTCCATGGTACTCTGCTACGAGTCTTGCCGTTGCAAGGGACAACTGGGTCCCTGAACCCAGACCAGAGTGGGCAGGGAACATGCTTCTTACGGTGAAATGAAACTTTTCATCACTCCCTATGTGCTTGAGGGTTCTCGTTGCAGCCTCCATTATCTTTGACCTGTATTCCTCCCTTAGCTTCCCTTCAGCATGAGAGGTGAATTCAACTCCCATATCATCTGAGGCCTCAAGGCCCACTACAAGTTCGGGTTCATTGAGTGTGATCCCGACTCCACCGTCAAGGCGGCCCCTCTCACCGTTAAGGTCTATGAGGGTCAGGTGGAGTCTGGATGGTGTGTTTATGATCAATTCAATTACCACTCCTTAATCCTTTGATTCATTAAGGGGCTTTGCAAAGTGCCTTTCAACATCTGCCCGGTGTATCGAATTCATTGTGCAGAAGGGGACTATACGACCGTCTGGGAGGGCGTAGTGTATGACGCACCTCCTGACCCTGTCGATGTCAAAGTTCCATGGGTCCATGAAGTGCATGCATGATATAAGTAGGGTGTTGTAGTGGAACTCACCGAGGGCGGTGTAGGACCTCTCCTTGAATATGGATGTGATTATTCTCTTTATATCCACTGATTCCGGGGCCTCTGATTTATCCAGGGTTTTCGGGAGTTCTATTGCTGATCTTGCAATCACCTTTGCCTTTGCAGCTATTCCTCCCTCCTCGATTTCATCCTTACCCTTCTCGAGGACCTCAAAGAACCTGTCGACATCGATGAACCTTGTTATTGGAATTATCTTACCGTCCTCTATGAATATGTAGGTTGCTGTCCCGCACTGGGGTTCTCCCTCAATGGCAGCCACGAAGTCAGATATCGGGCGGACAGATGATGCAGGGTAGAAGTCATCCATGGATATCTCTGAGCCTGTCTGTTCCTCCACCAGTTTCTGGAAGTCTGGTATCGTTATGCGCTGTTCCTCGACCCTGTCGGCGGGGGTTCTTCCTGCGAAGGAGACTGGCTGGAAGTTAACGCCCCTTATTATGTCAATGTTGTCAATTGCGAACCTTATGATGTCCCCAACCTGGTTGTCGTTCAGCCCCCTCACCAGTGTTGGCACAAGGACAATGCCAAGACCAACCTTTCTACAGTTCTCTATTGCCTGCAGTTTTATGGGGAGGAGGTTTTTACCTCTGGATGTAATATATGGTTCCTCTGTGACACCATCGAACTGGAGGTAAACCGTGTTGAGACCTGCCTCCCTGAGTTCAGCTGCAAGTTCAGGTTTACGCGCCAGTCTGACACCGTTGGTGGCTATCTGCACATGGGTGAAGCCCTCCTCCCTTGCAAGTTTCACCAGGTCAACTATGTCCTTCCTGACGGTGGGCTCACCCCCTGCATACTGAATCGCAGGTGTTGGAACCGGCCTGTTTCTGCGGAGATTTCGCAGCATCTCCCTTATCTCTTCATAGGTTGGTTCATAGAGGTAGTTGGACACTGCTGCATTGGCAAAACAGATGGGACATTTAAGATTGCATCGATTGGTGACATCAATAAGACCAAGAACAGTGTGGCTTTCATGTTCAGGGCAGAGCCCACAGTCCAGTGGACATCCCTTCATGGGGTCTGTCTGTGGATTCAGGAGGCCCTCACCTTCCTCATCAAAATCTTCCGCCTTATGGTAGACCTTGGAATTGCTCCAGTAAACATTTTCAAATTTTCCATGTTCCGGGCATTCCTTCCTTATTAGAACCCTGCCCTCGTCCTCAAAGACCTCCGCATCAACCGGTCTGAGGCATTCAGGGCAGAGACTCCTAGTTTTTTTTATTACCACAACAGTCACCTGTTAATCTGGATGTTAAAATGCATTGATCAATTCATCGGCAAATGTTATATATCTGATCCTTGAAATTATCCATGTATCCTCTTCTTTAAATCTAACCCACTCTCGTGGGGTCTTAAAATCTTTGCGAGGTGTACAGTTGAATACCGATATTATCAATATTATAGATGTTCTCTATGTAATATACTTTATGTTACCCGCATATATGGCAAATATAAGTGGTCTCGTCTTTGGTGGGGGTAAGCCCCTTGATATGGGGACAACCTTCGCTGATGGGCGGCGCCTCATAGGTGATGGTGTGACCTGGAGGGGTACCGCCGCTGGTACCTTCGTCGGTTTGGTGGTGGGAGTAATTCAGGGCCTCCTTTCAGGTTCAATAATGACTGGCGCCATCACAGGGCTTTTTCTCGGATTCGGAGCACTTATGGGTGATGCTGCGGGCAGTTTCATCAAAAGAAGGCTTAAGATAGATAGGGGCAGGCCCGCACCAATTCTTGACCAGCTCGATTTCGTCTTCGGAGCCCTGATACTGGTATCCCCCATTGTTGTGCCACCCATTGATTACATAATCCTCATAATGCTTATTACACTGGTTCTTCATCTCTCAGCCAACATAATCGCCTACCTCCTAGGTATGAAGGACGTCTGGTACTGATGGAATGAATAACCGATAAAATAATGGGTTTCCTGAGAGGGTGCTGAAGGGGCGTCCTGTGATCTTTTCAGGGACAGGAAAAAATGCCCATTTCAGGATTTATTTCTTTCTTGAATCATGCACACAGAAGCAGGGTAAAGAGGACCATGTTTTCAGCCCACCTCTTCAATACACATAAAACCATCTCACTAATTTATCTTGACGGTTCCACGGTCCTCCATGCATCAGGAGAGAAGGGAACTGCTACTCCTTAGGAGCTTGATGGTCATGAAAAACACCTCAAGGGGTGATGACCACTCAGGGACCTCATAGACGAGCGTTTGGTACCCTGCAGCTGCCAGGGGCCTTGAGAAGAGCCTCCCTGATGAGCTTCTGTATTTAGCCCTGCCCGAGACCGGGTAATAGTTGAATCCATCCTCCTTAACCCTTTCAGCGATCTCCACGGATGCCCTGTCCATCTGGGGGGTTGCTACATAGAATCCCTCACCGTAGCCAGGTTTATGGGCGTGTGCAATTACAACGAGGTCATAGTCTGACCTCTTTATATCAGGGAGGATGTAGGTGGCTGCAAGACCCTCACCATTGGCTCTTCCCCTTGAATAATCCTGTGGACTGTCCTCAACGTTGATGCTGTAGATTATAACCTCCACCGGGAGCAGGGCAAATACACGTCCAGCCCACTGAACAGGGGCTATCGATACCTCTTCCCTTGGATGTATGCCAGTTACAATGGCTATCTTTACACTCTGCTCACCATAGTGGGCGTAGATGTCCCTCGTCACGTACCCCCTTGAATCCGAGCCTATGGTTGAATGCTCAGAGAGGTTCAGTACCACGACTGTGGTAACAAGGACCGCCACAATGGCTGCAAGAACAATCCTTAACCTCATGGAACCAGCTTCGTCTCATATTTTAAGTCTTCATCATCCCTGGGCCTGGAGATAGTCCTCCATGAGGAGTGCTGTGCCCACTGCAGGTGCCACCACACACTCTTCCTCAGTTAAGAATTCATCCATGGTCCTGCACTCCAGTTCAAGGACCTCTGCAGCCCTCTTTGCCAGTATCTTCATCCCGAGACCCGTTGTAACAACCTCCTCGAGGCCCTCACGTTCTGAAACCTCGGCTATGCCCTCGGCTATCTTGAGGATCTGCTGGTGGTAGATGTACTCTGCAACGTCAAGCACATCACCTGGACTGAGGAGTTCAAGGTCAGCGCATAGAACCCTGGCTATCCTCAGCATGCACTCCTCCACCGATTTCCCGGCCCCATCGGGTGTGCTGCATGTGTAATCTGATTCCCTGATGTTTCCCAGTACCCTGTGGACGTCTGCGGTGACTGCGAAGAGTTCAGATGAAACCCTGAACCATTTATCCTGGAGGGGCACCCTGTCAACTATGGTGGCCACGTTGGTCCGGAGTGTCCCTGTGTATACCAGTTCCCCTGTTGAAAGCCTTTCAAGGTCATTCCTACCCCTTGCAGCCTCGAAGCCATCCTTTACAGGTATTATATCTGTTGTGGTACTTCCAACATCAACCATTATGCAGTCACTGCTCATTGCAGATGCTATCTGGGATGTTGCAACCCAGTTGGCTGCCGCTATGTTCATGGGGTCTCCGAGGGCCTCTGATGCATCGACCATCCCTGAGAGACTCACGTATGCAACTGGAACATCGAAGGCCCCCTCCACCCTGTCAATTATATCGGCAACACCGGCAGCCTTGCTGGGGTATGCGTCCACCAGTTCAGCTGTCATGCATACACCCACACCCTCAAGTTCATGAAGGTCATCGCCCACCATCTCGAGGAGTGTCTCTGCAAGTTCGTCCTTTCTGAGCCACATCGGGAGGTACCTGAAATCAACCCTCACCTCCTTCATGTCTCCGTCAGAGCCAAAGTCTATTATGGCCATGTCGGTGTTTGCTCCTCCAATATCAAATCCTGCAATCTTCATGAAACTTCATCTCCATAATCCTGAATCAAGTAGAGTAAATAGAGAATTATATGCAGCGAATCAACAGTACAGATCAGTATCCCCTGAAACCTTCATTGACCTCCACAACCATCCCATCGGTGCCCTTCCTGAAGGATGCTGTGCCATTGAATTTAACACCAGAAGGGAGTCTTCCAAGGACAGATTCGAGTATGAGGTGGCCAAGGTTCGCCTCCGCAACCCTCCTGAGCCCTATGTATGGCGTTGTGATCCTGGAGTTTATCTCAACAACGTAGGGCTCATCTGCAAGTATTAGGTCAACGCCGACATATCCCCTTAAACCTGGAATGGACTCCACGGCCCTCCTGGCGACGGTGAATGCATCCTCCCTCATCTCATGATCCACCGGTGCGCTACCACCACTGTATTCCAGTTCACTGCCAGCCATGATGATGTCCTGCCTGTTGAGGCTCAGGGGGAGTGCCCTCTCACCGTCGGATAGGAGGCTCACACTCACACTCTCACCCTCAATGAAGTCCTGTATGATCAGGTCTCCTGATAAATCAGGCACATCCCCTGGTTCAAGGATCCTTATACCCTGACAGGCGACCCCGTCGGCAGGTTTCACTATGAGCCTTGAAGGGACATCAACGATCTCTTCAGGTTCATAGGTCCCGATGATGGGGACCTTTCCATCAAGGGCCCTCTATGTCAGCCTCTTATCTGAACATGTCATCACGGCATCCCCTGATGAACCAAGGAGCAGCACCCCTGATTTCTCAATGATGCGGGTGAGCCTGTAGAGCTCCATACCCTCCTCTGCTGCGATGAACATGCATGCATCAAATCCCTTAAGATTCTCCTGGAGCCATTCATCCAGATCACCTATGCTGGATGGTCTGAAGCCCGCCCCGATGTCCATATCTGCAAACCTCTCAGAGAGGAGGAACTCAACATCAAAGTCTCTGAAATCTGCAAGGAGGGCCTCCAGCATTGATCGTCCTTCAAGGAATATTTCAGGGTCGTCTATACCTGAGGCGGTGGCATATTCAAAGATAAGGAGCTTCAAGGACGGCCCACACCCCTGAATGTTATACCCCTGGCCCTGAACCTCTCAGGGTCCATGACGGGCCTGGTGCATATGAATATCCCGCCAGGGATCATCTCGGGTGTTATCTCAAGGTACTCTGTGTGGTCTGTCATGAGGACCACGCAATCAGAGTTAAGGGCCTCCTCAAGGGAGACCGGTTCAACACCCATCCCCCTTATGATTTCAGGACTGACATGGGGGTCGTTCACCAGGACCCTGGCTCCCTCAGAGAGAAGGGCTGCGACCAGCGGCCTTGTCGGTGTCTCCCTTGCATCAGCCACATCACCCTTGTAGGCAACCCCGAGAATCCCCACATTTGAACCCTCGAGGGTCTTACCCCTGGATTCAAGAGTTTCCCTCACGATTTCAAGGACGTGCAGGGGCATGGACTCATTTACCTCCCTGGCCGTCCTTATTAGCCTTGCAGGCACACCCTTACTCTCCGCCATCTCCACTATGAAGTAGGGGTCTATTGAGAGGCAGTGGCCGCCGACACCCGGACCCGGTGTGTGTATGTTCACCCGTGGATGGTGGTTTGCTGCCTCGATGGCGTTTATGGCGTCTATGCCAAGGGCCTCACATATAACCGCAAGCTCATTGGCAAGGGCTATGTTGGTGTCCCTGTAGGTGTTCTCCATCAGTTTAACCATCTCGGCTGTCATGAGGTCATCCACGACTATTACCTCACCGGATGTCATCCTCCTGTAGAGTTCAGCGGCCCTCCGGGCGCTTTCAGGGTCAGCACCCCCTATTACCCTTGCATTGTTCTGCATTTCATGGAGGGTGTTGTTGGGCAGTGCCCTCTCAGGGGTGTAGGCGAGTCCAAAGTCCTCTGAGACCTTAAGACCTGTTTTCTCCAGTATGGGGAGCACCACGTTCTGACAGGCCCCCGGGGGTACTGTGCTCTCCACTATCACAAGGTCCCCCTTTTTAAGGCCCCTGGAGATTGTTTCGGCTGCAGATATCACTGCAGATAGATCTGATGTGTTGTCACTGTTGACCGGTGTTGGCACAACAATTATCATGACCTCTGATTCCGCTGCAGCCCTCTCACCGTCCATGGTGGCCCCCAGATTACCTGTCCCAACGACCTCGGCCACCAGTTCATCAAGGCCCGGTTCAAGGACGGGTGACCTTCCTATGTTAACCTTCTCCACTGTTTCAGGGTTTATGTCAACCCCTGTTACCTTAAAGCCGGCCCTTGCGAATAGTGCCGCTGTTGGAAGACCTATGTGTCCAAGACCAAATACTGCTATCCTCTGATCATCCATATCAGTTCCTCCTGGACCCTGATTCTATGAGAACATCCAGTCCCCTGAGGTTGAGGTCAGGAGCCGGGAAGAGAATTTCGCCTGCAGAGTAGACCATCCTCACAGATACGTCCTCCCTCTCAGCCAGGTCCGAGACGGTTATATCCTCCTCAACGTGTATCAGTCTCCTTGATGGTATGGACATAACCTCCTCAGGGGCTTCCATTCCAAGTTTACCCTCCCTGTGGAGACGGAGGGTTTCTTCAATTATCCTCTCTGAGGCATGACCATCCCCGTAGGGGTTCTCTGCCTCCATCATCCTCCTCCTGAAATCGGGGTCCTCGAGGAGCCTCCTCGCCGTCCCGGTTATCATCTCCCTGTCGGCGCCCACAAGGATATTGCCCCCCGCCTCAACTGTCTCGGGGCGTTCTGTGTTGTACCTGAGGGTCAGGCAGGGTACGTTGAAGGTTATTGCCTCCTCCTGGAGTCCCCCTGAATCTGTGAGTACCATGAATGAATTTGAAAGAAGAAGAAGGAAGTCAAGGTAGCCCATTGGTTTCATGAGTGTGACGTGGGCCGCATCCTGGAGCATTCTGTAGAGTCCAAATCTTTCAAGGTTCTTCCGGGTTCTTGGATGGACCGGGAAGACTATCCTGAATTCCTCAAGTTCAAGTATGGCGTCTATTATTGATCTGAGCCTCTCGGGGTTGTCCACGTTCTCTGCCCGGTGAAGCGTCAGGGCGACAATTCTGTCATCCTCTGAGAACTCTGAGAGGATGTCCGATTTCCTTGATGCTATCTCAATGTTCCTGAGGCAGGCGTCCACCACAGTGTTTCCTGTGACAAGGATCATCTCTGGATCCACGCCCTCCATGAGGAGGTTGATGGCTGATTCCTCTGTTGGGACGTAGTAGAGTTTTGAGCAGACATCTGCAACCATCCTGTTTATCTCCTCGGGCATGGTCCTGTCAAAGGACCTCAAACCGGCCTCGACATGTCCAACCGGTATGTGGAGTTTGACCGCTGCCAGTGCCCCTGCAAGGACGGCATTGGTATCCCCCTGGACCATTACAATATCCGGTTCCTCCCTTAAGAGCACTTCCTCCAGACCCCTGAGCATCTCGGCGGTCATGGCCCCGTGACTCCCTGAGCCCACACCTATGTTGTGGTGGGGTGCCGGGAGTTCAAGGTCAATGAAGAACTGATCAGACATCTCATGGTCATAGTGCTGACCGGTGTGTATCAGTGCAAATTCCATGCCACGCTTCCTTATCTCATCTATAACAGGAGCCATCTTGATTATCTCTGGCCTTGTCCCTAAAATAATCGCAATCTTCATGTTAACCACTTAAAAGAGTCTCATTTATGATTCCTTCTTCGCTGAGCCCTGTATTCGGTTATTACCTTGAGGAGCTCCTCTTCTTCTTTCTTCTTCCTTTTTTCATTTAATCTGTGTTTCCATTTTTTTATTTCTCTATTTAAATCTTGAGTTTTAACTGACCCGAAATCATCATGTACCCTTATATGGAGTGATCTGACCGGTATAACGGGCACCTCCGCCCCCTCAAATACCTCAAGGGCCTGGTGGGACATCTTATCCTCAGTTATTATTGCCCTTGGCCCCAGATCCAGGAGTATTCTTGCGGTCTGTGAACCACCTCCTTCCGAGCTCCTGAGAAGCAGCACGTCTCCAGTCTTTATTTTCCATCTGGAGCAGGCCCTCCGTATTCCATCCCTTGTGAAGGTTTCTATGATCTTGATGGGTGTGGTGTCGCCGGAGGACTCCATGTCCCTTATCTGGAGGAGGGAGTCAAGGTCCCTTTCAAGTGCCTCCCTGCGGGATTTTTCATCTGCGTATTTCCTCTGAAGCTTCTCTATAACCTTTAATTTGTGTGAAAGTTCTCTGTTTAAAAGCAGATCCTTTGAATACTCATACTGGATCCTTTCAAGTTTTTTCTCGAGCCTTGACTTCTCATCCTCCAGCTCCCTTATCTTCTCCAGGAGGGACTTCTTCTCTCTCTTCAACCTTTCAATGGTTGATCCCTGGTTTCTTAGCCTTGACCGCTGGGCCCTGATGGTCCTCCTGAGCTTCTCAACATCATATTCGTCGCCATGAGACTCCTTTTCTGAAATTTCCATGGCTTCAGATTCTTCTTCACCCTTCACTGCCCTTATTGCCTCTGCGATGGGTTTTCCCATTATCACAAGGCCCTTGACCCTCAGGGTATCAGAGGGGCTCATACCGGTTTCGCTGGTCTTTCTTTCTATCTGTTTCAGCTTCATCTCATAATGCCTGTAGGCCTTCACGGCAGCTGCCAGGGCGTCCCTTTCATGTGAGTTTTCAGGTGTGAAATCTGTTTCCCTCAGAAAATCCGATACCAGTTCATTCTTGAAGGATATGGTCATGACCCTTTCAGGTGTGTAGAGCCTTGCATTGAGCATTGAAGCTATCCTTTTCACTGCGCTGGGGGCTGGGTGGACGTCCGATGCCACTATAACAGGTTTTCCGTGTTCGATTATCCTTTCAATTATATCGGACCTTGCCGCCTCCTTCATGCTTCCAAGGTGGAGGAGTCTTCCCTCAAGGTCAACCAGGGCAAGGCCGACTGTGTGACCCGGGTCAATACCGGCTATCGTGAGGGGCTTTATCTCCACCCCTGACTTTTTCCTCTTATGCAGATTATGATCCTCCAGAACTGTATCCATCAGTGTAACTGTATATTTATAATTACTTACAGTTTTTGATGAATTCAGGGTATGCCCTGGATGACACCGGTTCAACGAGCTACTCCACTGGCACCTCATGGGGATGCTGACCACTCCGGCTGATGACACGGATGTAACGGAGCCACAGGGACGAAACACACCGGATGATAGAGCAAGAACACCCTGGATCCAGAGAATATGTGGCCAAAGTGGCAGACCGGTGATGGCTGCTTCTTAATCAGTCAGTCAGCTCATGTTCCTGCAGATCCCTCAGGTGATCACTCATAGCTCTCCTTACCAGGCTCATCTCCCGGTACAACCGGAATTCCTCTTCAAGCAGGGATATGAACCGTTTAAACGCATATTCATCATGCCTGAGTTTTATCTTAACCCCATATTTGAGATCCATGAGGATGAGGTTCTCGGGGGGCATGGGCTCCAGAAACACCCTCCGGTCAGTATCCAGGAGCCCGGCCATGTCATCAGGAGCAAGCTCCCCTTCAGATACCATTAAGAGAGCCCTGACCATCTTACGAACCATCTGCCAGAGGAAACTCTCACCGTAGACATCGATGATGATGGAATCACCGACCTCGGATATCCTGACATCATTTATCCTTCTCACGGGGTCCCTGTCTCTCCTCCTTGAGAAGTTGCTGAAGTCATGGGTCCCCCTGAAGTGGGCTGCTGCCTCGGCCATTGAATCTGTATCCATGGACTCCTCCCGGTGCAGTATGTACCTGTAGTGCCTCTCCAGAGGGTATCTTACCTTGAAGGGGTACATGACCGATGCCCACGCGAGAACCCGTATATCCCGGGGAAGGAGGTCGTTGATCTGGTTCACATGAATATCCTCCTCTGTGAAAAAGCTCACAAAATTTCCAAGTGCATGGACGCCCCTGTCGGTTCTGCCGGCTATCTGGAATCGTGCCTTTTTTGGATCCTCAATGATACCTGCCCCCTCCAGGGCCTCCAGGAGTTTTCCCTCAACTGTTGGGACGTCTGGCTGTCTCTGGAATCCGTGATAATTTGTACCTATGTATGCAACCTTCAGAGCTATCTTCCTCATAGGATCACCTGGTGTGGTGGAGATAAGAGAAACCTGTAGTTAGAAGAAGTAATATAAATTTCTCAGATGTTGAGTTATCCCGGTGAGCTTCAAGGTCTGCCGGGTAATCCTTTATTTAGTGGGTCATCACTTATATCTTATACCCACCACCATATCTATGTGTGGGTATCCTGAGGAAGGTGCATATATGCGCAGACTGTGGGGTTATATCAGTATTATAACTGCAACGATTTTCTTTGGTATCTCTGCAACACTTGATAAGATAATGCTCTCCAGCATGCATCCCGTGACCATCGGGGCCTACACCTACATAATTGCCGGGATCTTCCTCTTCTTGATAAGGGAGACCCCCCTCCGGGAGCATGTCCTTAATGCCATAAACAGAAAAGGTGAAAGCGAGGCCAGAATAAAAAGAAATGATTACCTGATTCTTCTTCTTACAGCACTCCTGAGTACTGTGATAGCACCTCTCCTCTTCCTCACGGGACTGGGGGATACCACAGCGGTTAACGCATCACTCATACTGAACGTTGAGGTTCTCTTCATTATTTTACTGGGCTACCTCATATTCGGGGAGACCCTTCAGCTGAAGGATTTCATGGGGATAGTCCTCATCATACTGGGTGCTGTGTACCTCTTAACTGAGGGTGATTTCAGTACCATTCTACAGAACGTTGCTGTTACCGGAAATTTTCTTGTGATGGCGGCAGCGTTCTTCTGGAGCCTTGACACCGTCCTGAGCAAGTTTTTAAGCAGAAAAAGGGACCTTATATTTATATCCGGGGTTAAAAGCTCTGTTGGGGGCTTTGTACTCCTTATCATCATGCTTATTCTCGGTATAAACACTGAACTTCCCCTTGAAATGCTCCCCTATGCACTCGGGGTTTCAGTCTTCAGCATTGGCTGCTCCTTCATACTCATCTACATCGCAATAAGGGAGATAGGTGCTTCCATGGTCGGAGCCCTCTTTCCATTATCATCCCTTTTCGGGGCAATATTCGCATTTATAATCCTCAGAGAGCCATTCTCGATCATGCAGGGAATTTCAGGGATTGTGATGCTCACAGGGGTCTTCATACTCTACGGGAACGGTAAGTAAGATTATGTCCTGGAAAACTGAAATGTAATAAAATCAGTGCCCCCTGAAAAAAGTGAAGAGAAATGAATCTGATCTCTATACCCTGGCCCTCACATCAAACTGGCAGAAGGAGTAACCATTGGTCCAGCAGCGCCTCTCATATGCATCCACATCACAGCCAAGTATCTCAGAGAGGGCTCCGGCAATTATACCAGCCTCAAAGAAGCATATTGGGCGCCCTATGTTTGGAAGGCCTGCACATTCAATGCACTCATAGACCCTCACATCCATCCTCAGGTATCCATCATCCTCCCATTCAGAGACGATATCAAGAATGCCCAGTTTCTGGTCAAGCATGAGCTCTGCGAGTGAGTGGATGTCCTCAGCCAGACCCTCAGATATGAGGGCCCTTCCAAGATTAAGACCTCCGATGTAGGAAACACCGGCTGCTGAACCTGAAATTATATCAGGAATGTTGAAGTGTCCCATGCGGAAGCTTGCGACGTAACTCCCATCGTCTTCAAATCGGGAGAAGAACATTCTCTCCGGCCTAAAAATGTCTTTAAGTTCTATATTATCCTTAATGGGCTCTCTGGGACCGATTCCATTTCTTTCACTCATTATCTCATCGTCTGTGGTTCTCCGGTATTCGTCAATGATGGCCCCGATATTCTCCATGGCACACCACCTTCACCTTCATTTATATCCGGGGATACTTAAATATCTTCAAGGAGATGGAAAGGAACCTTTAAATATCTTCATCAGAAAAACCCAAAACAGGAGCGTATTGGCAGCAGTGATAAAATGAGCTTTCAGAAGGACAGAATGCTTATAATACCGGCCGTGGATATAAAGGATGGAAAATGTGTTCAGCTTGTTCAGGGAAAACCCGGGACAGAGCAGGTCGTGCTTGATGATCCTGCCGGAGTTGCCGGAAGGTGGGAATCCCTGGGGGCTGAAACAATCCATGTCGTGGACCTTGATGGGGCCCTTGGTCTTGAGAAGAATACAGGTATACTGAAGGAGATCACAGAGAGGGTTTCAGTGCCCCTCCAGATAGGTGGAGGTATAAGGAGTAGAGAATATGCAGGGAAACTCCTTGATATGGGCTTTGAGAGGGTTATACTGGGCACCATGGCCATAGAAAACCCTGCCATCGTTGAGGAACTTGCAGGTGAATACGGATCGGAACGCATAATGGTCTCACTTGATAGCAGGGACTCACAGGTTGTTATAAGGGGATGGACAGAGAAGGTCCCCTTCACAGCAGAGGAGATGGGCAGGAAATTCCAGGAGAGGGGAGCTGGTAGCATACTCTTTACCAACGTGGACTTCGAGGGTCTTCTCTCAGGATTTGACCTGAAACCCGTGAGTGAACTTGTGGAGGCAGTTGAGATACCTGTAATCTACTCCGGGGGTGTTAGCAGCCTGAATGACCTGAGGATGCTGCAGGGGACCGGTGTAATGGGGGTCGTTATAGGATCAGCCATCTACAGGGGCCTCATAGACCTCACCGAGGCCCTCAAATATCAGGACCTTAAATGAACACCTTCAGCAGGATGATAAAATGAAGACAGTTATGGCAACAGGCACCTTTGACATAATACACCCCGGACACGGGTTCTTCCTTGAGGAGGCCAGGAAACTTGGTGGGAAGGACGCCAGGCTGGTGGTTGTCCTTGCAAGGGACTCCACAGTCAGGGCCCGCAAGAGGACCCCCATAGTCGGTGAGAAACAGAGGCTTGAGGTTGTCAGGATGCTGAAGCCTGTTGATGAGGCCTACCTTGGCAGTGAGACCGACATGTTTGAGATAGTGCACCGTATAAAACCTGACATCATCGCCATTGGCCCCGATCAGAAGTTTGATGTTGATGAGCTGCGTGATGAGCTCAGGAGAAGGGGCCTTGGATGTGAGGTCAGGAGGATAAAGAAATACAGAGACTCCGAACTTGACAGCACCTGCAAGATAATTAAAAGGATCCGCAGCATGGAATTCGACGAGGACTCACTTAAAAACTGTTGATGGTAAAGCAGAGATAGTGCATTGATTTTTCAGCTGGAAAATAAAAAAATAAATTATTTTTGAAGATCAGAATGGTAGCTCTGCGTAAACGCCCTTTATAAATGCACTGGACCTGTCCCAGTTATTCACTGTTCCCAGGGAATTTGAGAAACTTGTTGCATCGGCGTCATACCATCTTCCATTGACGTACAGCTGTCCCCAGACGTGTCCATAGGTGTTACCACTCCTGAATACACAGTTACCATGCATGTACCTCGCGGGTATACCTGCCGCCCTTGCAAGGGCAACAAGAAGGTGTGTATGGTCGCAGCAATTTGCTGATCCACTGTGGAGTGTACCAACGGCGCCTTTACGTGTATTGTAGTAGAAACTGTAGTCTATGCTGTCACGGACCCAGTTAAAGATCCTTACCGCCTTATCATAGGTTGAGTTACAGCCTGATGTGAGGTTACTGCTCAGAGAAGAGATCTCCTCATCCGAAACCTGGCAGTTATCGGTTTCCTTCAGATAATCAGAGAGCTCTGCGTATCCGACCCTTGTAACCTTTCTGTATCGTGTCTCGGTAACCCAGCGGTAGGTCTTTTTGTACCGGGTCACATAGGTGTAGGCATAGGTGTAACGGACCCTGTATTTCCCCTTCCGGTAGTAGTAGGTCCTGGTGGCCTTTTTAACCTTCACCCTGTAGGGCTTAAGGTAGGATACCTTCACCCGCACCTTATAGGGGACGTATTCATGGTAGGTGTAGTTCACTGTGGTCGATGCTGATGCCTTTGTATATGCAGCACTTGTGTTTCCGGTTGTACTGGATGTTAGATTTGATTCAGCTGCATTCACATCTCCAGCGGGCAGTACCACTACTCCGAGAAGCAGCAGTAATGCAAGTATCGAGTGACGCTTAATTTTACCGCCTCCATTCATGGGAAAGATATCCCCATGGACAGTTAAAGGTTGTCCATGAAATACTTATAAATTTTGGTGGCCATGACCTGGGTCAGTGATAGACATATATTGTGGGAGGCGTACCGCCGTCACAGAGTTATTAGAGTTGGCCGACAGCACTGGATTATCATATCAGTTAAGGCATCTAAACCATAACACCTTATTAAATCAGTTCACCAAAGTAATTATCACAGTCAAGTCAATTAAGGTGATCAAGATGATAAGTGTGGGTATTATCGGAGCCAGTGGATACACTGGAGGTGAACTGCTGCGACTCCTCGAGAACCACAGGGAGGTGGAGGTGGTCTCAGCCACATCGAGGCAGTACAGTGGTGTCCCCGTGTCGAGGGTGCATCCACACCTCCAGGACACTGACCTGAAGTTTGAGGACGTCGGTGCCGGGGAAATAGACGCGGACCTTGTCTTCACAGCCACCCCCCACGGGGCCTCAATGAAGATCGTCCCCCAGCTTATAGAGAGGGGTATAAGGGTGGTGGACCTCAGCGGTGACTACCGCTTTGATGACACTGAAACCTATGAGGAATGGTATGGAATCGAACACGAAAGCCCCCTCGACGCGGTTTATGGTCTTCCTGAGATACACAGGGAGGAGATAGCCTCCGCAGATCTTGTGGCAAATCCTGGCTGTTTCCCGACGGGTGCAATACTCGCATGTCTCCCCCTGGTATATGAGAAGATTGCAGACACATTCATAATTGATTCGAAGACCGGGGTGAGTGGTGCGGGTGTTAAGCCAACAGCCCTGACCCATTACCCTCACTGCAGTGATAATGTAATCCCCTACAATGTAACAGGCCACAGGCACACACCGGAGATAAGGCAGGAACTCTCAAGGCTGAATCCTGTGAGGCTCAGCTTCACCCCCCACCTCGTCCCGGTGACAAGGGGCATCCTTACAACAGCCCACACCTTCCTCCTTGAGGACCTGAAACAGGGCGAAATCGCAGACATATTCAGGGGATTCTATGATGGAGAACCCTTTGTAAGGGTTGTTGAGGGTATCCCTGGGCTCAGTGCAGTCAGGGGCTCCAACTTCTGCCACATCGGATGCTTCGAGGTTGATGATAATCAGAGGGCTGTTATAGTATCAGCCATAGACAACCTTGTGAAGGGCGCATCCGGTCAGGCCATCCAGAACATGAACATAATGTTCGGGTTCAGGGAGGTCGAGGGTCTTGATTTCCCCGGGATGTACCCATAGCAGAGCACCGTTATTAAATGGACAGAAATATATATGATGCCATCAAATCCCATCCCTAGGTGACGAAGCCGAGTGATATGATGAAAACGTGTGTAATTTATTATTCTCGCAGCGGGAACACTGCAATGGTTGCAAGGACCCTTGCAGAGGAACTGGATGCTGATCTTATCGAGATCAGGGACCTTGATGATAGAAAAGGATTCATGAGCAGTTTCAGATCATCCATAGATGCACTTCGAGAGTCAAAGACACCCATCAAGCCCGAAAAGGTCGACCTCTCAGGTTACGACCTTGTATACCTTGGAACACCCACCTGGGCAGGTAAACCCTCCCCCGCAATAATAACACTCATAGACAGGGTGGATTTCCTTGGGAAGGACGTGATACTTTTCACCACCATGAGCCGGCAGGGCGGTGAGGGTGCGATAGAGCGAATGGCAGAGAAGATAGGGGCACGGGGAGGAAGGATAATAAATTTCTTCATCCAGAAAACCGCGGGCAAAGAACTCATCCAGGTGAGGGAGGATACCCTCAGAATAATCAATGAGAAGGACCTGAAGATATACGAAGCCAGGTGATCTATTTGACAGATAGGACAAACTTTAAAGGTGATCGTCTTGATTGACCGCATTTTAAAGTCATACAGGCCACTCATAGCCATACCAGCAGCCATAACTGTAATTGCGCTACTTCTCGTTGTCTTCAATGGACTCAACGAGAGCGTGGACCTCAAGGGTGGAGCCCTTGCAGAGCTGACCCTCGAGAAGAGCGTTACCCAGGCCGAACTGGAATCCCTCCTCAGGGAGAAACTGGGCACAGGAGACATTAAGGTCCTCTCCATAAGGGGGGAAAGGGCGACGGTACAGTTCGGTACAGACATGGATGTTGTGAAGGTGAGTGAAGCCCTCAGGGGTACCGCAACCATCAACAGTTACAAGGCAGTCGGTCCTGTTCTGAGCAAACAGGCCATGAACCAGATCTACTGGGCCATTGGCTTCGCATTCCTCTTCATGTCGGTGACGGTTTTCATAATATTCAGGGACCCGGTCCCCTCACTGGCAGTTATACTCGCAGCAGCATCTGATATCATAATAGCCGTGGGTGGGATGTCACTCTTCGGCATACCCCTCTCACTGGCATCTGTCGGTGCGATACTGATGCTCATAGGTTACAGCGTGGACACAGACATACTCCTTACCACAAGGGTCCTTAAACGCAGGAAGGGGACCATAAACGAGAGGGCCCTGGGGGCCATGAAGACGGGTGTTACAATGTCCATAGCTGCAATCGCATCAATGGCAGCGCTGTACCTTGTGACGGTATTTGTGATGCCCGAGGCCAGGGTGCTGAGTGATATAGCAGCAGTCCTGATAATTGGGCTCCTGGCGGATATCCTGACCACATGGCTCATGAACCTTGGAATTCTGAGGTGGTACCTGGAGGTTAGATCATGAACAGGAAGGTATCAAAGTTTCTTAAGGATTACAGGGTGATACTCCTCATAGTCCTTGTGGCGGCGAGTGTCACTGCAATATCAACCATGGGTATTCAGCAGGGACTTGACCTTCAGGGAGGGTCACTCATACAGATACAGCTCGAAAGGCCGGTTGATGCCGCCACCATGAACACCGTAACCAGTGTACTTGATAAGAGGCTCAACATATTCGGTGTGAAGGATGTGAAGGTGCGTGCAAGTGGAGACCAGAACGTTATAGTTGAAATTGCTGGCGTCCAGCCGGACCAGGTCGCAGATATAGTTGGTAAACCCGGTAAGTTTGAGGCAAAGATAGGTAACGAGACCGTTCTCACAGGCGCAGATATTGTGAGCGTCCAGCCCCCCATAATAACCGGGAATGAATGGGAGGTCCCATTCAGACTCTCAACAGATGGCGCCAGGAAGTTCGCAGAGGCAGCCAGGGGCAAGGCAGGAGAACCCGTTAAGATGTACCTGGACGACCGCCTCATAACAGCCCCTGAAATATCAGCCGAGGTTGCCACTGGAAAACCGGTCACAGATGTCAGGATAACAGGGGCAGAGAACAGCAAGGCAGAGGCCGAGGTCCAGGCGAAGGAGATAGAGACCCTCCTCAAATCAGGTTCGCTGCCGGTTAAGGTTAAGATAGTCGGTGTGAGCAGCGTATCCCCTGAACTCGGAAAACAGTTCGCAGAGGGTGCAGTGATCGCCGGGCTTCTCGCGGTTCTGGCAATAGCGGTGATACTCATAGTGAGGTACCGCAGCCCAATCCTCGTCCTGCCAATATTTTTCACAACCCTCGCAGAGCTCCTGCTTATACTGGGGGCGGCTGCTGTTATCCGGTGGAACATCGACCTTGCAGCCATAGCAGGTATACTGGCAGCGATAGGTACCGGGGTGGACGACCAGATAATCATAACAGACGAGGTCCTCTCGGGTGAGGGCCGCAGAACAAGGAGGAAGTTCAGGATAAAGGACGCCTTCTTCATAATATTCGCATCAGCAGGTACCCTCATAGCTGCAATGCTTCCACTGGCATACATAGGCTTTTCAAGGGGTGCCACAGGTATAGGTCTCCTTGCTGGCTTTGCATTCACAACGGTCCTCGGAGTCATCATAGGAGTCTTCATCACAAGACCAGTGTATGCAAGGTTCATTGAAACCTTCAACGTTGCTGGAAGAAAATAGGAGGGTCCTCACCAGTGAAGGGGAATAGGGGATGTCCCTTCCCCATTCAACGTCAGATAATAAGAGGGATGGATATGAAGAAACCCTTTGAACTGAGGGTCAAACCAATAAAGAACGGAACAGTTATCGATCATATAACCGCAAACAGATCTCTGAATGTCCTCAACATCCTTGGGCTCCCTGATGGGCGCAGCAAGGTGACCGTTGCCATGAATATGGATTCCTCCCAGCTTGGATCCAAGGACATAGTTAAAATAGAGAACAGGGAACTCAAACCCTCGGAGGTTGACCAGATAGCCCTCATAGCCCCCAGAGCTACAATAAACATTGTGAGGGATTATAAGATTGTTGAGAAGGCCAAGGTGAGGCTCATGGATGAGGTGAGGGGCATCCTCAGATGTCCCAACCCCAACTGCATCACAAACAGTGACGAGGGTGTCGAGAACCGTTTCTACGTCATCTCAGAGGAACCCGTTCTCCTACGCTGCTACTACTGTGAGCGCCTCATTGAGGCAGATGAGATAGAGTCACAGTTCTAGGAGTTATACCATGATATGTGAATACCCTGGAAAGCCAGATCACCCAGAGCCAGTCACAGTTCCGGGAGTGATACCATGAGATGGAAGTTAACTGTCATTCTGGTGGCATTCCTCCTTTTAGTTTCACCTGCCTCTGCAGCAGTTTTTGTAACGGACCCGTCCCATGCTGTCATAACTGCACCTGCAGCGGCCCATACAGATGGCAGGCTGATAATCAGCAGTTACACGCCTGAGAAGTCTGTGGTGAAGTATCTCAGGGGGCAGAGCCCGGTGGTTGTCGGTGACATAAGGTTGAACGGGATCAGGATCCCTGCGAGGACATCTTCACTTGCACGTTACTGGACCCGGAGCGACGTGGTTGTTCTGGGGACAGGGTCAGACATTTCAGCAGCATACCTTGCAATAAAAAACGATGCCCCCCTGCTCATAGCTGGTAAAACATTACCAGCAGCCACCAGGACAGAAATAAAACGTTTAAAGCCCAGGAGTATAATCATATGCGCATCTCCGTCAGCCATACCGTCCTCATCCCTGAGGGGTCTTGGAATACCCTGCAGGAGGGTCTGGTATGGAAGTGATGCTGCAACCCTCAGCGCAGTCCAGCCAGCATCTTCACAGAAGGTATCAGCACCAAGGACACTTCTGCCGGTTGCCATGACAATCTGGAAGACCAGGGCATCCTACAGTACTTCAACAGGAGTGAGGGTCAACGGCACATCCCTCTGGTCTTCAGGGTACCCCACAACCTCGATTATAATGAACCGTTACGCATCAGGCACCCCAGAAACCATATACATAAGCTCTGACAGGCTCAGTGGTGTGAATGGCAGGAGCCTGATGGAGTCCATAAGGACCGAGATAAGTGGTTCAGCCAGGGTCATAATTGATGAGAAGTCACCCGCCCCTGGAGAGGCTGACCGGGCGATTAAGAACGCCCCGAAGGGTTCGCTGGCTGTTTACATAGCTGCAGCATGTCCCGGCACAATGTACGGTGTTGTGTCGGGGGTGAAGAAAGGGTACCTGAGATCCTATGCCAGTGGACTTGATGGTATCGTCTATGTGAACTATGGAAGTCTCAACCTTGCCTCGACGGGATACCTGCCGAGGGCCTGGGACGACAACTTCTCCAGCGCATACTTCGCAGGGATAAATGAACCTGCAAGATTCCTGAGGGATGCAGGTATACTTCTCATAGAACCCAAGAACTTCAGCCGTGATGAACAGATACACCTCACAGCCATGAAGCTGATTGACTATGCCTACTCTGCAGATGGAGATCACCTGGGGGATATGGATACCTCCAGATACGTTGCAAGGCATGAGATTGACCCCACAACGCTATCCACAGACGCCAGGAGAATAGTCATGGGAGAGGCCACGTTAATGCCCCGGCAGGAATGGGTATACCTTGCATCACAGTACATTGCAGGGCTCCCCATAAGGAAGAACACCACAGGGATATCCGATGCCTCATCATCCACCAACACCTACACCGGGACACTATCAAGGACAGAGTACCGTGACGTTGCAAGGAGGGTCTATGAGTTCACCAGGAGTAATGGCAGGCTCCCAGCATATGTGCAGGTGGGTGCTGATAAGATCGGCAGGGATGAATACACAGCCATGTTTGCACAGATAATCCAGAACCACACCGAAAGGAGCAGGATGGTGTTCCCATCCTCTGTGAAGGTCGGTGAAAGCCTGATTGATAATGTGGTGGAGTTCATAAAGGATCTGATCACCTGAACCTTCCATTTTTTCAAAAAAACCGTTAAAAAGGATAAAAATGAACCCTTCATTTTTCAGAAAAAAGCCTGAAAAGGATAGGAAGCTTAAATAGAGACTACTCTTAAGATCAGATGACCCCGTTGTACTTGAGGAAGCCTATCATCTGGGTATAGGATTTTGTGACACTTCCAGATGCCACTGAGCCATGGGGAGATCTGACCTCAGCGGTCACTGCAGGGATACCTGCAAGGTTGCATACATCCTCAAGGGCTCCCGGATAATCCTTACCTGCAACCTTGGCCGGTATGAAGGCTGAACCGCTGTAACGGCTCATCTGGTATGCCATGCGGTAGCTTTCATAGGTGGGAATCCTCGTACAGAGGATTGACGTTTTCCCCGGCACTCCCCCAGGCCTTGTTGAATGGAAGTCACCGACTGCATCCACGTCCCTTGAAAGTGCAATCTGGAGTATCCTGTTTGTGGGTGTCCCCCTGATATTCGCTATGCTGTTGGGGTTCTTACCCTTCCAGTATCTGTAGGTTTTCGCGGTGGATGATGGTATGAGGAAGGGTACAACGTAGACAGTGCCTCTGATATTTTTGCCAGATAGGTAGTTTATGAGTTTCACAGCAGCTATGGACGCTGGGAGTTCATTTCCATGGACACCCGCCACTATTATAACCTTCTTCCCCCCTCCATTTCCAAATGTGAACATGGGTGTTCCCTTTCTGGCTGCCTGGAACACCTCGGACGTTACCTTGGTCCTGGGGGAGTACTTCTTTATGTAGTAGTTCTTTGACACATCTCCCCCTGTACCCGTGTAGATTATCTCAGTTTTGAGGGCTGATGCTACCTGAAGAGTGGAGAATAGAAGCACAGCCGAAAATAGGAGGGTCATGATTTTAAGCCGTGAGTTTTTCATAATTTCACCTTTGATATAGGTATGTTATCTCCGATATAAAAAATAATCCAGAAATTGAATAACAGCAGCATGTGTTCTTAAGATCAGGAAAGGCACCATCATAAAACTGAAACTATATGGCGTGCCAGACGCCTTGCAAGTGCCATTATGGTCAGTATGGGTGGAGCGCCAGGCGCCTCTGGCAGCACACTCGCATCGGCCACAAAGAGGCCCCCAATGGAGGTCTCCAGGTTCTCATCAACAACCTCCCCCAGGGAAGCGGTACCACCAGGGTGGGCACCCCTGGGTCCCGTGGACCTCAACGTGCCTGCCCCAACACCGGCCCGTGAGAGTATGCTCCCTGCAATGGCTGCACCCCCTGAGAGGAGACTGATGTCCCTGCCGGTGTGGTGCTTGACAATCCTGTCGGCCTCCACACGCCCAGATCTCTCATCGGCTATCTTAACCATGATACCCAGGACGTTCCTCCTATCATCCTCAGGGAACAGGAGGGTTGAGAAGTGGGGTGAGAGTATAACACCATCAAGTTCTATGAGGGCATTCATCTGGACCTCATCACAGAACCCCACCCCCTCAAGTATGCCCCCCACGGTCACAAAGGTGTCCATGAAGAGTCCGTTACCTGCATCTATACCCGCCCTCATGAGTATCCTGGGGGTTTCGATGGCTCCGGCTGCCAGCACAACCGTTTCATCATGGAAATCTCCCCGGGATGTTTTCAGACCCGAAACTGATCCATTCCTGACAATTATGTTCTTTGCCTCGGTTTCTTCAATGAGAACAGCCCCGTGTTCAACTGCCTCATCAAGAAATCTCCTTGCAGACCACTTAGCAGCCCTCGGGCATCCGAATGAGCATTTACCGCAAGGCCTGCATTTATCAGGGTCTATGAATTTAGGCATCTTCCTCACACCAAGACCCAGGGATTCTGCAGCATCCATTATCAGGGCTGTGCCCCTGCCGGTGTGGGTGTCTGGAAGCTCCCCCACCCTAAGTTCAGCCTCAATGGCATGGAGGTCCTCTGTTATGTCAACCCCATAGTCCTTAAGGGTGTTCTCAAGGACCCTGACAGCGTTTCCTGCGGCAACGAGGGTTGACCCTCCAGCGCAGCTTGCCCTCAGGATGTCCACATCGGGGGATTCATCATAGCAGAGGAATGCATCAGAATCCTTAACACAGGGGCCCCTCTCAATTACGGTAACGTCAATGCCCCGGATGGCAAGTTCCCTTGCAAGGGTTGCACCCCCAGCACCGGAGCCAACCACAAGGACCATGATAGTTCCCTCTTTTCAGCTATCAATCAAGGAGCACTATGGCCTTTGTGGGGCAGGAGTTTACACAGAAGCTGCAGCCGATACATTTCTTGTCATCGAGGACTATCTCCCAGTCATCCTCGATACATATGGCGCCAACCGGGCAGAGGGATACGCAGGCACCGCAGTCCATGCACTTCTCACGGTCCTTCTTAACGACCCTCACTGCCGGGTGCACCTCTATACCGGCCTCCTCTATGAAGTCTATCCCCTCCCTCTCCTCGGGGCCGCTGATCTCAACAAGCATCTTACCCCCGCGGGGTGTGATGTTTGCCCTCAGGATGTTGAACTCGATGTCATACTTCTTTATGGCTTCTGATATTATTGACTTGTTAACAATGTTCGGTGAGAATTTAAGCCAGGCCTTCATATTGATTCTCCCCTGTTATCAACTTTCCCTATTAACCTTGAAATGTCCTCCGCGGTCACTATACCCTTAACGCGGTTTTCATCATCAACTATGGGTAAACCTGAAATGTTATACTTATCTATACGTCTTGCAACAACGTCTACAGGCTCATTTTCCCTTGCAACAACCACCTTGCGGGTCATGATATCCCTGAGTTTCCTCTTACCCCTTGCCACGGCGTCTGCAATGTCCCATGATGTTACGATACCCCTCAGGACGCCCTCACTGTCAACGACGGGTATGTGGTTTATGTTATTGTCAACCATCTTCCTGGCCACATCCTTAAGGTCGTCCTCCTGGTGGGTTATGATGACCGGTTTGCTCTCAAGTTCCCGCACCATGATGGAGGGTCTTCTTATCTCAAGGGGGCGGGTGGCTGATCTTGAGGGTAGGCGCTTAACTGGCTCTGTGAGCAGGAAGTCGCCCCTTTCAATCCATGATTTGAGTTCCTCTGCAATCTTCAGGGCCCTCCTGATTGAGGAGAGTGGTGATGCCGGGACCTCCATGCCATTTATCTCAATCTTCCCTGATTTGAGCTCCTTATAATTGGTCTCCTTCACCACAGGCCTTGATCTCCCTGGTACACCATAATCAATGACCCTGCAGACTATATCCTCATCTGATATTCCTGTTGAAGCCGCTATGTCCTCGTTGAGTACTGGTATTGGTATGCCGGCACCCACGTAGAGTGTTGGGCCGTACCTGGGCATTGTGGCTCCCCTCACATATTCTGGATCCATCTCCTTCATGTTACCCTTCAGCATGAGGGTGCCTGATGGGGAAACAGGTACACCATTTCTCCTCTCAGCCTCTGTTGAGTGCTGGGTACCCTCCCCCACTATGTAGCCCTCTGCGCCGCAGAGGAATATCCTTGTGCCGACACCTATGGTCTGGAAGTAGGGGTCATTGAGGAGGGGGCTGAGTTCCCCCGCACTGGAGTAGGTGACATTTCCATAGTTGGGGAGCAGTGTTCCCATGTAGGTGTAGAGTGTCTCCTGTGTGGAGTTGACCGCCACTGCATAGTTCTGGTAGCAGTTCCTCGGGTTAACCATGACCGCCTGGTTTATGGTCTCAAGGCTTATGAGTGTCTCAACATTCTTGAGGGGGTAGCAGTCTGTTCCATAGGCCTCTGCCACCAGTTCAACCTCCTTCCCCCTTATGAGGTCCTCTATTACATGTGAGCCCCCATAGTCAAGCCCTATGTCCGGGTCACGGTTTGGCTGTGCTGCGCCTATGTAGGCGTCAACTGCCGCGAGTCCAGAGTAAGCCTCAACACCATTGAGGTAGGTCCTTGACATCTTTATGGGAGGATCTGAGTGTCCGAAGTTGAGGAAAGCGCCTGACGAACACATAGCACCAAATGTACCTGTTGTAACAACATCAACTTCCTTTGCAGCGTCCATGGGGCCGTTTTCAGCAACTATCCTTGTCATCTCGGCTGCGGTGACAACCACAGCATCCCCATCCCTGATCTTCTGGTTTATCTCCTCAATTGTCTTCAATATACCACATCCGGTTCTATCTATAAAATGAACTGGTTACTGGTATATGGATGTTCATTTAAATATTTATTGAGTTCATGGAACCCCTGCATGTGGGCCTCAGCGTGACATCAAAAGAATCATAAGCACCCACCTACAGAACTAATAAGAGAAACTTTTGAAGGCTGATGGGAAATGGAGATTGACACTGATTATCTTGGCAGCATACTCATGGACATAGAGGATAGGGTGGAATATGCAGATATAAGGGCTGGCACCTCCCGGACCAGTTCTATTCTGATGAAGGACGGTAACCTGCAGGAGGTTAAATCCGGGAGAGCCTCTGGTTTCAGGATAAGGGTGCTGAGGAATGGTTCATGGGGATTTGCCTTTACAGATGAACCCTCCAGGCTCGGTGAAATGGCCCTTAAGGCCATAAAGATGGCCGGGTCCCTCAGGGGCGATGTCCAGGTGGGTTCAGGTGCCCCCTGCGTTGATAAAACCAGGGTAAGGTCATCCCGGCCGCCCTCAGATGTCCCGGCAGCTGAGAAGCGGGAGCTGGTATCAGATGCACACCATGCCGCATCAGTTGATGGTGTCGTGAGCACCACTGTGAGCTACGTTGACATGGAGAGCTCATCTGCCTTCCTGAACTCAGAGGGGTCACTCATTGAGATGGATGAGACCCGGGTCGCCCTCTTTCTAAACGCTGTTGCATCGGATGGCTCAGGGATACAGTTCGGCCATAAGAGCTGCGGTGGAACCGGCGGCTTCGAAATACTGGAGAGGGAGGACATAGAGGAGCTCGGTCGCAGGACCGGAGAAAAGGCTGTCAGGCTCCTCAAGGCGAGTTCGCCGCCATCAGGACGCTTTGATATAGTAACTGACCCCGAACTTACGGGTGTATTCATACATGAGGCACTGGGGCATGCAGCAGAGGCGGACCTCATACTGCAGGGTGACTCAATACTCGAGGGTAAACTGGGGGAGAAGATTGCCTCTGAGGGTGTTACCATCATCGACGACCCTACGATTGATGGTTTTGGGAGTTACAGCTACGATGCAGAGGGTGTGAGGGCCAGTGAAACCGTTCTAGTGGAGAACGGCGTCCTCACTTCACTCCTTAACTCCAGGGAAACAGCCTTCAAACTTGGTCTTGAACCATCAGGGAATGCCCGTTCAGCCATAGGGGACCAGCCCATTGTCAGGATGAGCAACACATACCTCAAACCAGGCGATTTATCCTTCGATGAACTCATAGAGGATATCCGGAATGGTGTCTACCTGAGGGGTTCAAGGGGGGGCCAGGTGGATACCGGTAAGGGTATCTTCCAGTTCAATGCTGCTGAGTCATTCCGTATACAGGATGGTGAAATTGCAGAACCCGTGAAGGACGTCTCCCTCTCAGGAAACGTCCTGGAGACCCTCAAAAATGTTGACGGGGTCGGTTCAGACTTCAGGCTGGGGATCGGCTTCTGCGGGAAATCCGGGCAGAGCGTCCCTGTGGGCGATGGGGGCCCCCACGTGAGGATAAGGAATGCCATGGTGGGTGGAACATGAAGTACGCGCCATTATCCAGGGATGAAGGTAGAATTCTTGTTAAAATCGCGAGGATGGCCATAGAGGAGCACCTGCGTGGATCAGAAAACCTCAGACTCCCTGATGATCTCCCTGATGTTTTCAGGGAAAAGAGAGGAGTTTTCGTTACACTTGAGAAGAACGGGAATCTGAGGGGATGTATAGGTTATCCAGAACCTGTGAAACCCCTTATTGATGCCCTTGTTGAGGTCGCCATATCTGCTGCGACAGGTGACCCCAGGTTTCCCCCTGTTAAACCTGAGGAACTCGGGGATATAGATGTTGAGGTTAGTGTGCTGACACCGCCAGAGCCCCTTGAGGTTGAAAGTCCGGCAGATTACCCCCGCCTCATAAGGGTCGGTGTCGACGGTCTGATCGTTGAGAGGGGATGGGCTAGGGGACTTCTCCTTCCACAGGTCGCCACGGAGTGGGGCTGGGACGCTGAGGAGTTCCTCTGCAACACATGTATGAAGGCGGGTCTTCCGCCAGACTGCTTCTATGACCCTGAAACCAGAGTCTACAGGTTCCAGGCCCAGATATTCCATGAAGATGATTAAAGTCCATGCTGAAGCTAATTACTCATGAGGGGATTAAAAATATCCCCACACATTAAGATAAATAGATCCGCAGAAGTTACAGGTTTAATGAGAGTGATTTTATGATCATACCCACAGTTCCAACAACAGATGAACTTCTTGATAAGGGATTCCGGAGGGCCAGAAAGGCCGCGTCCCTTAAACGGAGTTCAAAGATTCCTGGCCAGAAGAAGGCCAAGGTTATTGAGTCAACACGTGTCCAGACAGCATGTCAGGTCATAAGGGACCGGTTGAAGATGATAATCCAGAGAATACCTGATATAGAGTCCCTCCCAGAGTTCTACCAGGACTACATAGACGTGACCGTGGGGGTGGATGAACTCAAAAAATCCCTCGGGGCACTTAACTGGGCTGTTGGAATACTTAACCAGCTGGAATCAGATTACATGACCCGTATAAAACGTTCAAAACCGTCTGATGCATCCCGTCTTAGGCGGGAGGCCTTCGGCAGGATATCATCAGTGATAAAGAGGATCGAGGGCGACCTTGACTTTCTCGACTTTGCAAAGAATAAGTTGAGAAACATGCCCACAGTGGACCTTGACGCCTTCACGGTCGTTATAGCAGGCTTCCCCAACGTTGGAAAATCCACGCTCCTAAGGACCCTCACCGGTGCAGAGCCTGAGGTGGCAGATTACCCCTTCACCACCAAGGGGATCCAGATAGGTCACCTTGAGCGGAAATGGAAGAGGATACAGGTTATAGACACGCCGGGGCTCCTGGACAGGCCGGTTGAGGATATGAACAACATAGAACTCCAGGCCATGGTCGCCCTTGAGAACATAGCAGATGTGATAATGTTCATCTTTGACGCCTCTGAAACATGTGGATACACCCTTGAAAGCCAGTACAGCCTTTACCTCGGCATAAGGAGCGTCTTTGACATCCCCATTGTCACGGTCTTCAACAAGATGGACCTTGCAGAAAATGTTAAGTATCTGGAAGAATATATTAATAGTGTTGAAGATCCACTGAAAGTTTCTGCATTCGAGGGCAGAGGGGTCTCCAAGATAATAAAAAAACTGGAGGGGTTATATGAAAAAGAAACTCGAGAAACCCATGACAATGTTTGAGAAAAGAAGGCTGATGGCTGAGAAGATGATGGAAGACATGATAAAGAACATGAGGGAGATGCAGAAAGAGTTTGAGAAGAAGATCTCAGAGTACGCAGAGAACATACCTGAAAAACTCAGTATGGACGTCATGGAAACAGATGATGCCATAATCATCAAAACCGACCTTCCAGGTGTTAAGAAGGAGGACATCAACATAGAACTAACCGAAAACACCATATCCATATCAGCAGTCTTTGAGGAGGAAGTCGAAATCGAAGAGGCCGATTTCATCAAGAAGGAAAGGAAGTACGGTGAAGCAAAAAGGGAGATGAGACTACCTGAAAAGATCAGGGTCGAAGATGCTAAGGCCAAATTTGAAAACGGTGTCCTCACAGTTGAACTTCCAAAGGTTGAGGTCAAAAAGAAACAGACCCTAAAGGTGGAATAAAACCACCAAACTCATTTTTTTAGGAAAATCCGTGAAAAGCGAAGGTTGAATGGAAACCACCAGCAGCTCATCTGGAGATCATATTAACTGCTCACTGACCCTCCTAATTTTACACCTCACCTGAGATATAAGGAAACAGTTCCTGCCAAAAAATGTGCTGGAGGGGGCTAGTATCTCACCTTACCTATGTGCCTGGTACTGCCCGGGTCCTCACCGTTGAAATGGGCGAGGTAGTACACGAACCATTCGAGGGGTACTGCAAGTACAAAGGGTGAGAGGAGTCCGTTAAGGTCAGAGTAATCTGACATCCGGAATACAAGGTTCTCAGCGCCCAGGTTCTCACAGAAACGCAGGGCCCTCTCTGTCAGCTCATCACCCGGCAGCCCCGATTCAAGGAATATAACAGGGACCCCCTCCTCAACCCTTTCAATGAGTCCATGTCTGAATTCTCCAGAATACAGTGGACAAGCATGCTTCAGGGCCCCCTCCATGAGCATCGTCATTGCGAGTTTGTAGGCCAGTCCATAGTTAGGACCGCTCCCCATACAGTAGAATATATCCTCACCGGCATATTCCTCTGCAAGATCCCTGCACTCAACCTCTGTTCTCCTCAGCAGATCCTCAACCTCACCGGGTAGTTTCTCAAGTTCTCCCATTATCTCATCTGATTTTTCATCACTGTACATCCCGAAGAGTATCCTGTAGAGGGCCAGGAGCTGTGTCATGTAGGTCTTGGTGCCGAGTATTGCCTCCTCACGCCCGCATCGGGTCACTATGGTCTCCATGGATTCAGATGCCATGGTGCTGCCGGGTTCATTGGTTATGGTAACGGTTCTAAGTCCGAGTTCATTCGCCCTCCTGAGTGCTGCGAGGGTATCCGCGGTCTCACCCGACTGTGAGGTGAATATGACCGCAGAGTCACTGTAATCAATCTGTCTGTGATAGTAGAACTCATAGCCAGTCATAACATCCATGTTTACCTCATAGTTCATGGCGATTGCATCCCTTGCACTGTAACAGGTCGAAAGTGAACTGCCACACCCAACAAGGTATATACGTCTGCATTCAAGGATTTCATCGGATATATATGCCATTCTGTCCCCTTCAGACTTCAGGGTCCTCCTAAGAGACTCTGGCTGCTCCATGAGTTCATTGAACATCTTATACTTCATCTTATATCCCCTTTAAACTTTTATATTCCCTGAGTATCCTGATGGCAAGCTCTGCAACTTCAACAGCATCCCTGCCGGTGAGTACTATCATGGGCTCCTTACCCCATGCCCCCCTGTGGTATATGACGTCTGGAGGGGACTCTGAGTTCCTGAGGGCCTCCTCAACACCCCATGGTATGCTGCCCCCCTCAGTATCCCTCACAATGTCGGGTTCCCTGCTACGGTCATAGGATGAGACCACAAGACCCATATCCTCACATATACTGATTATACTCTCATCAAATTTAATATTAAGTGCACTTCTCCTCGCCGGGAGGTGTTCATTAAGGGCTATTATGAAGCGGGCCATGTGCGAGGAAGCCCCGTATTCAGGGTCGCGGCACGCGAAGGCCCTTCCCTGAAACTCAGTGATCCTCCCCGGGACCGCAGCAACATCCTCTGGACCGCAGGGATTACTCCTCGCCATTACAATATTTGACCTCACCTCAGGTATGAGGATTCCGAAGTCCTCTGCAGAGGAGATCATCTCAAGAGCCCTTCTAACATTTTCTATCTCCATGATCATCACTCAAGAGAATATTTACAGTAAAAGAATTATATGTGGATCAGTAATTTATAATTATAATCTTGAGGTGTTCACATGGAGAAGGTAAAGGAATTCAGGGGTATAAAGGAGCATCTCGGTGTATTCCGGGAGGCAGTTAAGGATGCTGAGAGAATAGGCTTTGCAGGAGTTCCCGGGGTATGCACACCCTTCGCCCAGTTATTCGCATACGCTGTGCGGGACAAGGATAACATATTCATACCCAATACAGATTTCAGTAAGGCCAGGAAGCTCGAATTAACTGAATATGGTGTTGAACTCGGCGAAATAAGCCCCGGGAAGGTGGATGTCCTTGTACTCCTCGGGGGTCTCTCAATGCCGGGTATAGGCTCAGACATCGAGGATGTTAAAAAACTGGTTGAAGATGCCCTGGAAGAAGGAGGGGAGCTTATGGGGCTCTGCTACATGGACATGTTCGCCAGGGCTGGCTGGTACGAGCTCCTTGACTTTGACTGTGTCATCAATGCAGACATAGATGGTTACGTCCTCAGGGGCTGAGGGGTTTACTTGTCCGGTGCTCTGAAAGAAAATCCCGGTAAGCCCTCTGAAGTTGAATACACCCACTTCAAGGACCTGCAGGCCCTGGAAATGGAGAGGGGACGGCTCTACGAGACCATCGTCGTGACCTGGGACGGTTCAATGGTGGGGAACGCGGCCCCCATAGGTGTGCTATGCACCGGTGAAGATACAGTGACACTCTACCTCTACCAGGGGACCCGTACAGTGGAGAATGTGCTGGATAATGGGCGTTTCACCGTTAACGTGACCCTTGACCCCCTCATATTCACCGATTCAACACTGGGTGACCTTGATGAGGACATGTTCAGCCATTACAGGGATTTCCTTCACCTCAGGGGTGCCGATGCATTCTTCACTGCAGAGGTTGTTTCTGTGAAGAAGCTGGTGAAGAGGGACCGGTTCGGTGAGTCAGAACTTCATGTTGTGAAGGCACGTGCAGGTGATGTTATGAGGGCTGAAAGCTTCAGGATGGTCCTCAACCGTGGCATATACGCTGTTATTGAGTCACTGATAGCCTATACGCGAGCTGAATTTTCAGACCCTCTGGTCCTCAGGGAGAGGATCGCTGAGATGAACAGGGTTGCAAGGAAGGTCGGGGGCCCCAGGGAGAAGGAGGCCATGAGGAGGATAATCCAGGCCCTTGAATCAAGGATATCATGAGATTGCTGCCCAATGAAAAGTAACTGACCACTATCAGGACACGAGAACATCCACAGAAAAGTAACTGACCACTATCAGGACACGAGAACATCCACAGAAAAGTAACTGACCACTATCAGGACACGAGAACATCCACAAATTCAAATTTCTCAACATCAAAGAGACCCCTATCCCCTATCTTCAGCCTGGGGATGACGAGGAGCGAGAGGAAGGACATGGTCATGAAGGGTGCGCTGAGGCGTGACCCGAGCTGTTCAGTGAAAGTGTTGAGGTTCTCAAATCCATCTGCAACCTCAAATACATCCCCATCTGACATCAGACCTGCCACAGGAAGCTGAAGGACCCTGTGATCATCCTCTGCGACCGCCACAAGACCCCCTCCTGCTTTTTTAAGTATATCAACCGCCCTCTTCATCAGCTCAGGATCCACTCCCACCACGATCAGGTTGTGTGAGTCATGGGCAACCGTTGATGCTATTGCCCCCTCCTGGAGACCGAATCCATGAACGAAGCCGCTGGAGATATTACCCCTCCCGTACCTGTCAAGGACAGATACCCTGAGGATATCTGAGGACGTGTCGGCCTGCACAGCGCCGTCCTCAACTTCAAGGGTTGCAATTGACTCTTCAGTTATGAGCTGGCCGTCCAGTACGTCTATGACCCTCACAGTGGCCTCATCACCCTCAGCCCTGACATCCAGCCTCTCAACTGGAAAATCAGGCACTTCAAGTTTCCGGGGGGGTGCCCTGGTTCCCCCACGTCTCCTGATGAGGTATCTTCCCTCCTCTGCAACCGGTCTGCCATCTATGTAGACCCTCTTAACGTTGAAGTCCCTGAGGCTGTCAACCACCACGAAGTCAGCATCCCATCCAGGCGCTATTGCCCCTGTGCTGAGGCCGTAGTGCTCCGCAGGGTTTATGGTGACCATCTGCACAGCGCTTACAGGGTCAATACCATAATCAACCGCCCTCCTCAGTATTCTGTCCATGTACCCCTCCAGCAGATCGGCGGGGTGGATGTCATCGGATACCAGGAAGTCACACCCTGCAGCGGCAAGGTCCCGGAGGTTCCTCGCGCTTGATCCCTCACGTGCCATTATCTTCATTCCAAGTCTCCTCTTCTCAAGGACCTCCTCGGGGCTCACACATTCATGATCAGTGGATATCCCCGCCCCTATGTAGGTGCACAGTTCATCCCCTGAGAGGAGGGGGGCATGTCCATCAACCGGCATGTTAAGGTCCCTTGCAGCCTCTATCTTAGCCATGACCCCATCATCACCGGCTATGACTCCCGGGAAGTTCATCATCTCGCCGAGGGCCACCACTGAATCCATTCTGAGTAGTTCCTCTATCTCCCTCGCTGTGATCTCTGCCCCGGCAGTTTCAAAGGGGGTTGCGGGTACACATGATGGTGCTGTGAAATAGAATTTCATTGGTGTTGCTGCAGCATCATCTATCATGAACCTCACACCATCCACGCCCATGACGTTTGCTATCTCATGGGGGTCCGATATGGTTGAGACAGTGCCATGGGGTATGGCTGCCGCTGCAAATGAGGATGGTGTGAGCATTGAACTTTCAATGTGCAGGTGGGCGTCTATGAAGCCGGGGAGGATTATATCAGAAAAGTTTCCGCTGATGCTTCGAACACACCTCACCCTTCCACCGGCCACCTCTATCTCAGCGGGGTAGATGTCGCCGGTGAAGACGTTGAGGATGTTCCCCCTTATCATTCAATCCCCCAGGCCGTTCATCTTTTTGATTTCGTGGAGGAGAATGGGTATGAATGCACCCACATCTGTAACCACGCTCACAGCCTGGGAGCTGCCCCTGTCAGAGAGCTTTGTAACGGTTGCAGGGTTTATATCCACGCATATTGTTTTAACGCGTGAGGGGAGTATGTTGCCGGTTGCGATGGAGTGGAGCATGGTGGCTATCATTATGACCATATCCAGGTCCTGGACGTATTTCCTCATCTCATTCTGGGCCTCCATCACATCGGTTATGACATCAGGGAGTGGTCCGTCATCCCTTATTGAACCGGCAAGCACAAAGGGCACATCATTCTTTACGCACTCATAAATTATCCCAGATGTTAGAACGCCCTGCTCCACAGCATCCCTTATTGAACCGGCACGGTTTATCTCATTAATCGCGTTTATATGGTGCCTGTGGCCCCTGCTCACCGCCTCACCCCTATCTATATCAACTCCGAGGGAGGTCCCGTAGAGTGCGCATTCAATGTCATGGGTTGCCAGGGCGTTTCCTGCGAACAGGACGTCTATGAATCCCAGACGTATCATCTCTGCAATGATAGGGGCTGAGCCTGCGTGTACGATGGCTGGTCCACCGACGAGACCTATCCTGCCGCCTCTCTTTTTTATATCAGTTATTTCAGAGGCGATCTTCTTTATTGTGGTCACGAGGGGCTTCTCACTTGACACTTCACTGCCCATGAATTCAAAGACGCCCTGCTTTCCCCTGGGCCTCTCTGGGGGGACAACCTTTATGCCCTCCCTTCCAACAACCACAAGGTCCCCCTTCTTTATCTCCCTTATGGGTTTGCACCGGGCTGTTCTGCTCTCCGGGTCAACCACTATCATGCAGTCCATCTCTATTCCCTCAACCTCCACCCATTCACCGCCATGGTAGATGAAGGTCTGATGGTTGGTGGTGGAGTAGAAGTCGTCAGGCAGAACCCTGTCCATGGGTGCACTCTGGAGTTCAGCCTCCTTTATTTCTGCTATAGATGCCCCTATCTCACCCAGTTCATCCAGTATCTGGTTAAGTAGTGAGGGTGTCTCCGCCTCAACGAGTATCCTTGCATGGCTTGGATCCGATTTTCTCTTACCTATATCGATTTCAAGTATCTGGAAGTCCCCGCCCATATCCATTATTATATCAAGGGCCCTGGGGAGTATTAGACTGTCAATTATATGACCCCTGAGCTCCACCTCTCTTGTATTCATGATAACACCACTTGAGACTGATCATTAAGTGGTTGGCCTCCAAGATATATAAAATCTGCTGGGGCCATTGCTGAAATAGGAGGGATTAACTGAACTCAGATGTGACACATGGAATGTAAAAGGAACAGTGGGGACTTGATGGATTCAGAGGAGTGTTAGAAGGTCGTAGATTATCTTGGCGGCGTTTACAGATGTTGGGTCAGCCAGGCCGCCCGATGCGACCTCAACCACATCAAGGCCCACCACATCCTTACCTGAGAGTGCGAGGACAAGTTCCTCCATTATGTGGGGTGTGAGTCCGGCGGGTGCCGGGTTACCCACAGATGGAGCATAGGCGGGGTCAAGGACATCCATGTCCACTGAAAGGTAGACCGGGCCCCTGATACCATCTATGAGTTCAATGGCGCCGGCAGGGTTCCCCATGACCTCATGGGCCATGCAGAACCTGACACCCTCCTCCCCTGCAAATTCCGCCTCCTCTGCTGATGCTGATCTGATCCCTATCTGTACTATCTCGGCTCCAAGCTCATGGACCCTCCTCATGACGGTGGCGTGTGAGTACCTTTCTCCTGCGTAGGTATCTGCCAGGTCCATGTGGGCATCCAGGTGAACCACCGTCAGGGAATCATGTTCAGGCAGATTCTCGATCACCGGGAGGGTGACCGTGTGCTCACCGCCAATTATGAGTGGTTTAAGGCCCATATCCAGGACTTCAGACACAGAATCCCCTATGAAACCCGCGGTTTTGATGAAGTTGCCAGGGGAAACCTCAACGTCTCCAAAATCAAAACTTTTAACCTCTACATTCTCTGAAAAACGAAGGTTGTATGCTTCGAAGCTGTATGACGCCTCCCTGACAGCCATTGGCCCGAAACGTGCCCCCGGCACATATGTTGTTGTGGAATCGAAGGGGACCCCCATTATTCCAAAGGAGAGTTCCGGGATCCTTTCAGGGTCTGTGGTGGAAAAAGCAAATTTAAGGGGCTCATGGGTGTGGAGAAGCATTTCAGGTGTCCTTCCAGAACTGTAAAAAGGAAATTGATGGGGGTTTACCCCTTGGTCCTCATGAGTTTCCTCTGGCCGAGGGCCTCGATGTACTCAACCTCAACACCCTCAACCAGCTGTTCACTCAGTTCATCAGGTATTGGTGTTTCAAAGGTCTCATAGGTTTCAAGGTCCATTAACTGGACGTCTCCACCCATTATGGCAATGACCTGAGCTGTCCTCTTGTCTATTATAGGTATGTCCACCTTTGAATCGACTGGCTTAACGAAGCTCCTCTTCTGGTTGTCGAAGATCCCCACAGCTTCCACACGGGCCTTCGCTGATCCGTGTTTCCCGGGGGATGATGTTGAGATGTTTGTGATCTTTGATGCCTCTCCATCAATGATCACGTACTTTCCAACCTTAAGCGTTTTAACTTCAACCACTTTCTTTGACATTAATCTTACCTCCTGTTAGAATGAGTGATGTGGGACTTCAATGTATATCTATTAATTCAGTGGACATTATATAAAAGCTTTATAGGAATTCAGTAAGCTGATTATGGTGATTGTAATGAAGGTTGCTATAACATCAGGTGCCGCAGAAGGACCCACAAAGCTCAATGCCTTTGACAACGCACTCCTGGAGGCTGGAATCGGAGACGTGAACCTGATAAAGGTTTCAAGCATACTCCCAAGGAACACGAGGATAGTGGAGCTTCCAGAGCTTGAACCCGGATCAATGGTGAACTGTGTCCTCTCACACATGGTTTCAGAGAGAAGGGGTGACCTCATATCTGCTGCGGTCGCTGTGGCCACCTCCAGTGACTTCGGGTGTGTCGTTGAGAACTCCGGCGTCAACAGGGACCCTGAGGATGTGAGGAGTGAAGCCATCTCAATGGTCAGATACATGATGTCAGTGCGGGGCCTTGAAATAAATGAATTAATAGTAGAAGAGACAAATCATGTTGTTGAGAAATGCGGTGCTGCTGTATCTGCCGTCGTATATCTTGATTGAACTCAGGAAGGGGGTTTCATGGAGGAATCGGATATTTACTACTGGAAGGGTGTTGCTGTGAGAATGGCCGAGCAGGTTGAAAGGGCCGTATCTCCCCTCGTGGGGACGGAAGAAGCAGGGGAGATAATCAAGATGGGGGCCGATGGCACACCCACCAAGCTCATAGACCTAGTTGCAGAGGATGAAGCCGTTGGTGTCCTTGAGAGTACAGGGAGGCCCGTCACAATAATAAGTGAGGAGATAGGTGTCCTCCACATAAACAGGGAGGGAGATGAACCCGGGATAATCTTCGTTGTGGACCCCCTGGACGGTACAAGCAACGCCATAAGGAACATACCCTTCTATGGTATATCGGTGGCTGTGGCAGAACGCCACCCAGACGGTGAAGCCCCAACCCTTAAAAACGTCCTGATGGGCTTTGTTAAGAACTTCGCCACGGGGGACCTCTACTGGGCAATAAAGGGCCAGGGTGCCTTCCTCAATGAGAAACCGATAAGCTCATCCTCACAGAGCTCCCTCGACAGGACATCCCTGGGGGCCTTCATATATGGTACGCGCTTCAGGAGGGTGGACAGCATCTGCAGGGTGATCCGGAGGATGCGTATCCTGGGATCCGTGGCCCTTGAACTGGCCTACGTTGCAAGCGGTTCCTACGACGCCTTCATGGACCTGAGGGAGAATCTCAGGATAGTAGACATAGCAGCATCCAAGCTCATAGTGGAGGAGGCAGGCGGTGTGGTGACCAATGAGAGGGGTGGAGAAATAGACGGCCTTCTGAACGTTAAGGCAAGAACATCCCTTGTTGCCGCCGGAAACCTGGAGCTCCACGAGAAGATAATGCAGACCCTGGAGGTCATATGATGCGCATAGGGATAATAGCCCGTTTTGATGTTGCAGAGGCCGTTGAAATCGCTGAAAGGGTGGCCTCATTCCTCCTGAACAGGGGGGTTGAAATTACGGTTGACCTCAAGCTCACAGAGGAACTCCCACAGCTGAGGGAATACGGTGAGGACATAAGGAACATGGAAGCAGACATGATACTCACCATCGGCGGGGATGGGACAATACTCAGGACCCGGAGCCTCATAGAGGATAAGGAGATACCGATACTCGGTATAAACATGGGGACAGTTGGTTTTTTAACTGAGGTTGACCCTGAAAATGTATTCTCAGCCCTTGAAGCTGTCCTCAGGGGCGAATACGCCGTTGAGAAGAGGACCCTCCTGAGTGTCTACCACAACGGTGAGCTGCCCTCAGCCCTCAACGAGGTCGTGCTCATGACACGCAGGCCAGCTAAGATGCTGCATATAGAGATATCTGTTGATGATGAGGTGGTTGAGGAGCTACGCGCCGACGGAATAATCATAGCAACGCCAAGCGGCTCAACAGCGTACTCGATGTCAGCAGGGGGCCCCATTGTCGACCCCAGGGTTGAAGCATTCCTCATAGTGCCGATATGTCCCTTCAAGCTCAGCGCAAGACCCCTGGTGGTTTCAAACAAGAGCGTAATCCGGGTTAAACTCCTCAGGAAGGGTAAAAAGGCCATCGCCGTTATCGACGGCCAGTATGAGGAGGAGATCAACCACATGGATGAGGTCATATTCAGGAAGTCAGAACGAAAGGCCCACTTCGTGAGGCTCAGCAAGGACTTCTACAGGAAGGTCCGTGAAAAACTCATAGAGGGCGGAATAGACTCTATAAAGGGTTAAAGGTTGTGTCCATGAAGTTTAACATTTCAAGGCCCCTCGTGACTGACCTCACACATGGCGGTGTCACCATTGCCCTGGAGATGAGGAAACACTTCCCCGATGTCATGGCCTGGGACTTTTACGGCACACTTGGTGATGATGACCGTGAAATGCTCATTGAAAAAGGGGTTGATGTTGTTGAAGGACCGGTCAATGGCTCCACAGTAATAGCGCCGGTCCACTGCCCGGTCCGATCAGATTTAACCCACCATGAGATAACCGGCTGGCTCCTAGGTTCCTGGAGGAGGGAGAAGGGTGTGCCGGTGGTGGAGGTGACCGGTGTTAAGGGAAAAACCAGCACCGTATGGATACTCAGGAGCATCATGGGAGACCTTGAACCCCTGGTCCTCAGCAGTCTTGGATCCTGGGCCGGTGATGAACTCCTGCGGCGGGATATAAGCATAGCACCTGCCAGCATAATTGAGACCGTGAACCTTGCAGAGCACCATGATTACGGTGCAGCCATCTTCGAGGTCTCCCTGGGTGGGACCGGCCTGGCAGATGTGGGGGTTCTAACAAACATAGCCGAGGACTACGGGATAAGGAGGGGTACCTCAAGGGCCAGCAGGGCAAAGGAGCAGATATTCAGAAGCCGGCTGGTCTGCTGCGAATACAGGGCCTTCTGGAGGCACTACAGCAGATTCCAGGAGAGGACAAACACCTTCTCAGTGAGGGACACTGAGGCCACACTCCACGTGGATGATGTGAACTACGGCCTTGAGTCAACAGAGGCCACACTAGATGCCACCGGGCTTAAAACCCTTGCCGGGGACCATCTGGATGCAGAATTCCGGATTGAAACCTTTGCACCTGCAGAACACCAGCTCTCCAATGTCCTTGCAGCTGCAAGCGCCGCCCTGACCCTCGGGTTTGATGTTGAGGATGTTCAGAGGGGTGTTAAGGACTACCATGGAATTCCAGGAAGGACCTCCATGAGACAGCTCAAGGGCACCACCATAATAGAGGAGATAAACCCGGGGCTCAACGTGCGGGCCATAGAGTACACCCTGAAAATGGCCATGGAACTTCCAGATCCCATCATCATACTCGGGGGAAGGTACGGGGTTACCTGTGAGGAGATAGATGAGGCCCGCCTCTCCGAGACACTCAGCAATTATGACCTTAAGTTCATATTCACCGATGAACTGGGGTACAGTATCATGAGGAGATCCGGCATGGATGGCATCTACTTTAAAAACCCGGAGGATGCCCTCAGGGTCGGGCTAAATCATCGTACAGTCGTTCTCATTTACCGCTCAGAGTATGGTGACCTTACAAAAAGGTAAAAACCGGTGGTAGCCATAATTATGTGATTTTTAATAAACTGGAGTTTTTGAAAAGTTATATAATAGGATACAATAAATTTCTCAAATGATTAACGTTTACTGGAGATGATTCATTGATAGCCGGAACAAGGGGGAGTCGCCTGGCGCTGGTCCAGACGAACCATGTCATCGAGATGCTCAGTGAAGTCTGCAAAGAGAAAATCGAGAAGAAGATCATAAAGACAAAGGGCGACAGGATAAGGGATTCCCAGCTCTACAGCATGGACTCAAGGGGTCTATTCACAAGGGAACTCGACATGGCGGTCCTGAATGAGGAGGTGGACCTCGCAGTCCACAGCCTGAAGGACGTCCCCAGCGACCTTGACCCTGACCTTGCCATCGCAGCCGTGCCCCCAAGGGAATCACCTGCAGAGGTCCTGGTATCCCGCCTTGACTGGGAAGATCTCCCCCAGGGTTCCAAACTTGGAACCAGCAGTCTACGCAGGGAAGCATTCTGCAACCATCACCAAAAAAATTTTAAGATGGAGCCCCTAAGAGGAAACATAGATACAAGGATAAGGAAGGTTATGGATGGCGAGGTCCATGCAACCATAATGGCCGAGGCAGGATTAAAACGTCTCGGACTGGAGGAGCACATAAAAAGAAGGTTCCCTGTGGAATACTTCACACCTGCCGCCGGTCAGGGAGCCCTCGCAGTTATAACCAGGGCTGACAGTGAATTGATAAGCTCCATTGGGAGGATAACCCACCATCCCTCCCTGCAGGAGGTCACCGCTGAGAAGACTCTCCTCAGAGAGCTCGGTGCAGGTTGCCAGTGCCCCCTGGGTGTCATAGGAAGGGCCACTGGAAACCAGCTAACCCTCTACGCTGTTCTTCTAACCAGAGAAGGTGAAATGCTCAGGAAGGTAACCGTTAGGGGGCCTCTTGCTGAAGCAGAGGATATAGGTAAAAAAGCTGCCAAAGAAATGGAGGATTATATTTGAGACAGATAAATGTGGGTGTAATCGGCGTTGGAGCCATGGGTTACAACCATGCCAGAGTTTACTACAGACTTAAAAATGCAAATCTTATGGCTGTATCAGACATCATGAAGGGAACACTTCAGAAGGTCGCCAACAAGTATGACACCGTTGGATACGTGGACTATGAGAACCTCCTGGAGATACCTGAGATAGAGGTTGTCAGTGTCTGCGTGCCAACCACCCACCATTACAATGTGGTCATGGATGCCCTTGAACACGACAAACACGTCCTCGTTGAGAAGCCCATCGCATTCACCCTTGAAGAGGCAGAGGATATGGTGAAAACGGCACGCAAAAAGGGGCTGAAGCTGGGCACGGGCCATGTTGAAAGGTTCAACCCCGCAGTTCAGAAGGCCAAGGAACTCATTGAGAACGATGTTATAGGTGACGTGGTATCTGCATCAGCGAAGAGGGTCGGACCATTCCCTCCCCGAATAAAGGACGTTGGAGTCACCATCGACCTCGCCATACACGACCTCGATGTGATGCATTACCTCTTCAGCGAACCGGTTGCAGAGGTCTACGCGGTTATGGGAAGCATACTCGAGAAGTGTGAGTACGAGGACCATGCCGAGATAATGACCAAGTTCAAAAGTGGAATCACAGGGATACTCGAGGTTAACTGGCTCACACCCTACAAGAGGAGGAAGCTGGCCATCACAGGTACAGATGGAATAATCAACGTTGACTACATAGACCAGAGGCTGGATGTCTATGGTAAATTCGCCCAGGACGTGGATATCAAACATGAGGAACCCCTGAAGAATGAGATCAAATCATTCCTCATGTCTGTTATAAATGATGAGGAGCCTGAAATAACAGGTGAGGATGGTATATACGCCCTCAGGACTGTGCTTGCAGCGATGAAGTCTGCGAGGGAGCACAGGCCCGTGAAGGTTAATGGTGATATTTGAGGTGCTTGTATGGAAAATGAACTTATAAGGAAGGCCCGGGAACTCAGGAGCAGGGGATTTACAACAGGGGAAATTGCAGATGAACTGAACGTGTCTAAGGACACTGCGAGGTGGCTTACACTTCAGACTACAACCTCTGTTTCCAGGAAGGAGGCTCCTGTGGATTTCGCGATCAACTGGGAGAGCCTGGGGGGCAGTTCATCCCGCATGAGGTATGTTTCAGCCGCCATGGCAGACATGGCCCTCAAGTACGGTGTTGCAGATGTTGTTCTTGGCATCGCCATAAGCGGTGTTCCCTTCGCAACGCTGATGGCCGATGTTATGGGCGCTGAAACTGGACTGGAAACATCACTTGCAGTTTTCCACCCCGTAAAGCACAGGAAGGATGAGGGTGCAGAGGGAGCCATAAGCAGTAACTTTGCAAAGGTGAAGGGCAAGAGGGTTGTTGTTGTTGATGATGTTATAACAAGCGGCCGGACCATAGCTGAGGTGGTTGAGGTCCTCAAGAACCAGGGAGCAAAGCCCATAGCCGTCACTGTCCTCATAGACAAGAAGGGCATCTCTGAGGTTGACGGTGTGCCGGTGGAGTCACTCATAAGGGTTAGCAGGCTGGGATGATTTACCTTCATCTAGTCTCCTAACCCTCTTGTCTCACCGAAAACTCCTTTTTTGTAATTTCCTTTAATAAAACAGAATAAATAAGTCAAAGAACTAATTTTTCCTTATTCTCTGGTTTCAGATGTCCCTGATAGAGATCCATTTATCCATCAAAACATCCATTCAGAACTGCAGGGCATTATCTGAAAATTAATCATGGATCTGACCGGTAAGATGAACATTTTTTTCTGAGCTGGGGAGTATTAATAACCTTTCATTACCCCATAGTTAATACTATGACGGGTCATCTATATGAAACGGGGTTTCTGAAAAAGGCGGTGTTTTTAAGGCAGTTGATTTTTGCCCTGAAAAATCTTTTCATCCACGGTGGTTTTCTTCCGGCGCTCTGGGGGCCCTCGCTTCTTCTGGTATCAACGGTTCTCCTTGAAAGTCGCTGCGGCCCCTTAACCTGGGGGATATGCTTCATGCTGCCCCTTACAGTCTACGCCTACGATTACCTTGCTGACCTTGAGCTGGACTCCCTAACGAATTCTGATAGATCAGAATTCAACCATAAATGGGGTGAATGGCTGCTGGCAGCCTATGCAGGAGCTCTTCTGGCGCTGCTGCTTCTCTGCATGGATCCACTGATCACGGTCCTCACAGCTTCAATGTTCATTACCGGGATCCTCTACTCAAGATTCTTCAAGGGGCTCACAGCATACCTGACGGGATTCAAAAACATCTATCTGGGCCTTGTATGGAGTTCATGGACAACCATACCTGCAATGGGTGGCAGATCCCTCCCTGCACATATCCTGGTGTTCACATTCATATTCCTCAAGGTATATGTGAACACTGCCTTCAGCGACTACAAGGACATTGAATCGGACGCCATGAGGGGCCTCAAGACTCTCCCTGCGGTCTTCGGTGAGAATAACAGCTTAATGATACTACAGCTCCTCAATGCGCTGGGTGCAGCCACCCTCAGCCTTGGAGTGCTCACGGGACTCATCCCAGGCATAGGTGCTGTTGCTGTGATCCTCTCATCATACACGGCCCTTTACCTGCATCTGAAGCCGGTCATGGATGTAAAAACAGCTACACTCATAGCGGATCTTGAGGGGCCCCTTCACCTCCTCCTTGGTCTGGGGGTCATGATGTGAAATTTTAGATCCCATAGAATACAGCGCCTCCACAGCCATGACAAAAAGGGATCTGATCCTTCACCGTACGCTGAATCACAGAATTGTCAGGAATCAGGGGCGGTACCTCAGTATCGCCCCTATGCCCCCAAAGGCCCTCAGAAGCTGCATTCCCTCCTCGGTCTCAGTTGATATGATTTCAACCTCGGTTCCGACCTCCTCGGCCATCTCAACGAGGTCGTCGATCATGTCCCTCCTATCTGAGAGTCTCATCTGATCGTTGCAGCTGGGACAGGTTTCAGTATCCGGAAGGTCCCTGCCCGTCTTCTCCATCCTGTGTCCGCAGGATGCACACTCGTAGGTCCCCCTCTGGTACTTAAGGTCCTCTGAGAGAAGAAGAACCTCAACCGCACCCATCTGGAGGTGCTGTCGAACCTCCCTTTCACCGTAGGATGCGAGTCCATCCTCATTTATGAGTTCCCTGAGGAATCTCTGGACAAGTTTCTTCTCCCTCATAACATCTATTTCACTTAAAACATCCATTGACTTGTCTATGACCTCCCTTATACCGAACTCCCCTGTGTAGGATGTGTCCACAGTCGTTATGACCTTCTTCTTCAGTTCATGGTGGAGGTAGTCGCCGTTGAGGAACTCCTCCTTTGTGTGACCCGGGCCCCCGAGGATTATGCCCTTGAGGTCATCTATCTGGAGGAAGGCCTCATTCATGTTTTCCCCTATCCTCTTGAGGAACTCATGGGCTGCAAGGTCTATGAGCCTGTCGAACCTCCTCTGGGACTGTCCACCGGCTTTGTGTTTACCTGGAACCCCACTGGTGAGTGTCTTGAGTATGTCTATCCTCTTACCCTTCAGGGTTGCGATGGTGGCCTCCTTCCTGTCAAGGACTGCGAGGCCATAGGTTTCCTTCTCCTCAAGCATCTCCCTCAGTGGTTCAAGGTAGAACTCTGAGTTACAGTGGTATATGTATGTCTTGATGGGTTCAGGTGGCTCGAATACGTAGGTCTCCATCTTCTCTGTACCCGGGCCTCCCCTGGGAACCATGCCGACGAACATGACGAGCCCCTTCTCGGGTGGTTTCGGGAATAGTTTGAGCCTCTGCATTATAACCTCAATGGCTGACTGGACGTTCTTCTTCGTCTGTTTGCTCTTTATGTTGGCACTCTGGCTCAGTTCCTCCCTCATATGCTTTGCAACGTCACTTATCTGCCGGTCAGGGGGTATGTATACCGATACGAGTTCCGTCCCCCTGCCCCTCTTGTCTGAGAGTTCCTGGAGGGTCCTCTTGAATTCGAAAAGCTCCTTTGATGATGGTTCGCTCACTATGAATCACTCCTCATGAAAATGATAAAATAAACTGTAAATGTATATGGGGCGGGGTGATTATAAAGTTTACTGGAGGGTGGGAGAAAAATGTATAAATGGATTCCACCATAACTCGAAAGGAAGAGTCAACTGATTTTATGGTGGACCGTTATGAGAATCGTGATTACCATTGGAGGATCAATCATCATAAGTGAATTCTCCCATGAGATGTTCAGGGCCTATGCTGACATTCTGAATTCACTGAGAGATGAACATGATCTCTTTGTGGTTGTGGGGGGAGGAAGACCTGCCCGTGACTACATAGGAGTTGCCAGGGAACTGGGAGCCAGCGAGGCCCGGTGCGATGATATAGGTATTGATGTGACCCGCCTGAATGCCCGGCTCCTTATAACCGCCCTGGGTGATAGCGCCTACCCGGGGGTTCCAGAGAACTTCAGGGAGGCCCTCGAGGTTGCCACGACCGGGAGGATAGTCGTGATGGGTGGTACCGAACCAGCCCACAGCACAGATGCTGTCGGGGCAATACTCGCTGAGACCGTTGAGGCGGACCTCATGATAAACCTCACCTCGGTGGATGGATTCTATGACAGAGACCCGGCCAAGTACCCTGACGCCAGGTTCTACCCTGAGATCACCGCCAGTGATATGCTCGAACACCTCAGGGGCTCTGATGTGAGGGCGGGTACCTATGAATTCTTTGACCACACAGCCCTGCATATGATAAGGAGGTCAGGTATAAGGACCATGATAGTGAATGGTAACGACCCTGAAAATCTCCTGAGAGCCATTGATGGTGAGATAGGCACCACAGTTATCCCTGAATAAACCGCTAAATTACTGATATCTGTAATCAAAATTTAATGGAGGTAATAGTTATGGTTGAACCACACAAGCACTGCCCTGTATGCAGTACCCCGATACCCATGGATGAGGTAACCTGTTCAGAGAGGTGTCAGGAGATCCTCTCAAAAAACCAGCAGAGGGTCAGAAGGACACGTATGATATTCTACCTGGTATTCGCCCTCTTCATTGTGGTGTGGGTTGTACTTTCAATTAGAGGTTGAACCTTTTATGGGGATCTGAGTACAGCCACCCCGTAAACTATGAGGATTACACCCACAGCCAGACCCACAAACACCGGGTTGAATGAGAGTGCAGCCATGAGAATGTATATGACCCCAAAAATGGCACTCATTATACCCGCATTTCTTTTCAGGTAACTCTGGGAGCCTGCTGAAAGGATCAGCATTGCAGCCACCAGAAGAAGGATCCCTGTAACGTAAAGCCAGGCTCCTGCAAGTTCATTTATAAGGAAGACCCTGAAGGCCAGCATGAGGCCAACTGCAAGGGTTATAACCGCAAAGACCATCCAGAGCACGCCCACCTCCATGTACCTCCGCCCTCTGATGGCATTTGCGAGCATCCAGACCCCGAGGGCAGAAAGCACAAGGCCCGTCAGTATGCTTATGGCCGTCACACCGGAAACAGGTGATACCAGAAACACGATACCCAGAATAACCGAAAGGAGACCCATCCCTTTTTTCAGCATCATCTCACCATTCTGTAATATGTTCATCTGATTTTATATATTTTGTTAATCTCTGCATTCTCTGACCTGAAAACCATCATTGATTATATATCCTGTTAATCCCTGCCTTCTACGGACATGAACCCATCATAGAAGCATCTTCAAACCTGTAAACAGTAATAGGATTATGAAGATGTACCTTATGTACCTCACATCAACCCTGTGGGCGATTAGAGCCCCCAGCCGTGAGGAAGGGACACTCATAACAATAACAAGCAGGAACTGAAGGAGGTTAACATAACCGACAGTGAAGGGGCCCCCTGGCCCTGTGAAGATGTAGGAGATGGTCCCTGATGCAGCCGTAAATGCAATTACAAGGGAGGATGTACCAACGGCCTCGAGGACATCAAAGCCCGCCACCATCACAAGGAGCGGTACCAGGACCACACCCCCACCGATGCCAAGGAGACCGGATAGAAAACCTGCCAGGAATCCGAGGGGAAATGCTGCATTCCGCCCAAACCCTGAAGGCGAAATTCTGGATGATAGAATGAGCTGTGCTGAAACCAGTATGAGTAAAACACCGAAAAACGCCCTGAGGACATATGCGGGTGATGCTGAAGCTGTGAAAACACCTGCCACGCTACCGCACGCACCAAGAACGCCCATGGTGATTCCAATCCTGGCATCGACACACTTCCTCCTGTAATGAGAGTGGGCTCCGCTGAGGGCCGTTGGAAGGATTATGGCAAGGCTCGTCCCGAAGGCCGTCCTTATGGCAATATCCGATGGTGTGCCCCCTGCCTCCATGAGAAAGAATAGCACCGGGGCTATTATGAAGCCGCCGCCGACTCCGAGAAGGCCCGTTGCAAGTCCAGCCAGAAGTCCCGTGAGTAAAAGTGCCACCACATAAATTAATGGATCCATATTCAACCCCTTTAACTGCTGACCACGATAATTTATAAGTGGAAAGTTTCATATCTCATGCTGTTAGTTATTAAATTTCTTCTGGGTGAATAACTTTGAGATCAGAGAGGTTCATGGTAGCCGGCATAATCTTCATTGGAGTGGCGGTCACACTCCTTGTGACAGACCTTCTGGATCACATCATAACACCCTTCACACACGTGTTCCTCATGGGCTCCTCAGAGGGCAAGGACGTGATATTCTTCACCGTAATGGGGACCATGTTCATCCTAGCACCACTCTTCAGGGAGGATGGGCTGGTGGGGAGGTCTTCACGTCTTGATAAAAACAGCTACCTCCACATCGCAGCCCTCCTTGCCTTTATCACATACCTCACAGGGACTGCAATAGAGGTCCTGATACGCCTCAGTATGGGTGTATCCCCCCTCACCACCTTCATATCGATGGACCCCCCGGCATCAACAAGCATAACCCACTCACACGTCTTCAAGGCCAGTCTGAGTCCCCTGACGGGCCTCATTGTCCCTGCATCATCAGGAATCCATACCGGTTCTTCGCTGGCAGGTTACATCCCCTTTTTGCTGCCTATGACCCTCACGGTGATCCCCGTAATCTATCTGATGGGCCTCCTTTCAACAGGGGACCGGAGGGACTTCCATGTTGCAATAGTGATATTCGCAACCGCCACAACCATAATAGGGATAATCGACGGGGGCCTGTTCTCAACCCCTGCCCTTGTGGGTCTATCCGGAATACTCGGCATGAGCGCCCTGAGGGTCCCCTTCAGTCCGGGCAACCTTAAAGTCCCCACCCTGATAATAGGGGGCCTCATAGCCGTGCGAATACTCCTGGGGATCCTCGGATCAGTCCCGGAATACTATGAGGTCACTGTACTCGAGCCATCAGGTAACCTCGCTCTCGACGGACTTCATGTACTCTCAGAGGAGAAGAAGGGTGATAGAATCATCCTAAAGCTCTCATCAGACCAGAACGAGATGGAACTTCTGAATAAACTCACAGCTCGCCTTGATGGAAGATGCCATGGTTTCTTCATGACATGGAACTTCTTTTCATTCTTCTAGGGAGGATCAGAAATGAAGCTCAGCATAATCATACCAGCATACAACGAGGAGGAATATCTTCCAGGACTGCTTGAAAGCATAAGGAATCAGGACTTCGATGATTATGAGGTTATAGTCGCAGATGCAGCCTCAAATGATAATACCCGAAAGATAGCGAGAGAATACGGTTGCAGGGTTGTTGATGGGGGTATGCCCGCGGTGGGAAGAAACCGGGGAGCTGCCGCTGCCAGGGGCGAACTGCTGCTCTTTCTGGACGCCGACCTTGTCCTCACCGAGGGGTACCTCATGGATGCTGTTGAGGAGTTTGAATCAGAGGACCTTGGAATTGCAATAACCCAGATGATACCCATCTCAACCAGGAGGCGCGATAAGATACTGCATGAATTTGCCAACAGATTCATGATACTGGTTGAATCCATAAAACCCCATGGAGCCGGATGCTATGGCATACTGACACGCAGGGAGCTCCATGAGAAGGTGGGTGGCTTCGATGAATCCCTGGATTTTGGAGAGGATACAGACTACATTGAAAGGATAGGGAAGATAAGCAGGTTCAAGGTCCTCAGGAAACCCAGGGTCCTGGTATCCATAAGGAGACTGGAAAAGGAGGGACTCAAGAACCTTGCATTCAAGTACACCAGGAGCACCATCTATGATTTCATGGGTAAGAGGGTCAGTGCAGGTGACCTTGGCTATGAATTCGGCCACTCCAGGAGGAAGAGGAGGGTCCTCTACTCTGTCTGCGGTGAGGGTATGGGTCATGCGATACGCAGTGGCGTAATCCTCGATAAACTCACAGAGGACCATGAAGTCCTCATATTTGCAAGTGACCGTGCCTATAAGTATCTGAGCAGTAAATTCGATAACGTCCATGAGATATACGGGTTCAACACCGTCTACGAGGATAACAGTGTAAACGACGTTAAAACATTCCTGAGGGCCATGAAAACCTTCCCAAGGGACCTCAAGGAGAACCTGAGGCTCCTCTACAGGATCGCAAGGGACTTCAAGCCGGATGTGGTGGTCTCTGACTTTGAGTTCTATGCCAGTGTTGTGAGTAACATGCTCAGGATCCCCCTCATAAGCATTGATAACATGCACGTTATAACCCAGTGCCGTATAGAGTACCCTGAGAGGTTCCGCAGGGATAAGCTGAAGGCAGAGGCCGTTGTGAGATCCTTCATTGTGAGACCCAGACGTTATCTGATAACCAGTTACTTCTTCCCTGAGGTTAAAAACCCTGATAAGGTATCCATGTATCCCCCTGTACTCAGGGAGGAGATAATGAATCTCAGGCCATACTATGGAGATCACGTGATGGTGTACCAGACGAGTCAGTCAAACAGGAAGCTCCTTGAGGTCCTGAGGTCCATTGACAGGGAATTTGTTGTCTATGGCTTTGACAGGGAGGGGGTTGATGGGAACCTCACCTTCAGGAGATTCAATGAGGATCAGTTCTTCAGGGACTTTGAGTCTGCAGCCGCTGTTATAACAAATGGAGGCTTCACCCTTATAAGTGAGGCCCTCTACCTCAGGAAACCCGTCTACAGTGTTCCCGTGAGGGGACAGTTCGAGCAGATACTGAATGCAGTTTACCTTGAGAAGCTCGGCTACGGGGAGTTCCATGAGAAAACCGAAAGGGAAAGCCTTGAGAGATTCCTTGGCAGGCTGGATATTTACAGAAGGAACCTTGAGGACTATGATGGTGGTAACAATGAGATCATAGAGGCCCTTAAGAGGACCATAGATGAGTGCTCTCGAGGATGCTGAAAATGCAAGTTTTTAAGGAAAATCCTGTGAAGACAGAAGAAAATTAATAGATACAATTTGAATAGAGTAAGAAATCAAAACTTTGTAGAATTAATAGATTAGTGTGACCCGAGGGTCACAAAAACATCAAAGTTCTCTAACCTGAAAAAATTATGTGTAACTAGAGAGTCACGCCAAGATCAAGCTGCTCTGTGAGCTCCTTGTACCTGTTCCTTATGGTTACCTCTGTTACACCTGCAACCTCTGCAACGTCTCTCTGGGTCTTGCGTTCCCCGAGGAGGACCGATGCTATGTAGAGGGCCGCTGCTGCAACCCCAGTTGGACCTCTTCCTGATGTGAGGCCGTTCTCCATTGCCATCTCAATTATCTCAATGGCCTTGGACTGTACCTCACCTGATAGGCCCAGTTCACTTGCAAACCTTGGCACGTAATCCACCGGGGATGTTGGAGGTAACTTTATGTTGAGTTCCCTTGTCAGGAACCTGTAGGTCCTTCCAACCTCCTTCTTGCTCACCCTTGAAACCTCTGCAATCTCGTCAAGGGTCCTTGGAACGTTGCATTTCCTGCATGCAGCGTAGAGTGATGCTGCCACCACTCCCTCAATGCTCCTTCCCCTGATGAGTTTGTTCTCAACGGCTCTCCTGTATACCATGGAGGCCGCTTCCCTCACACTCCTGGGGAGCCCCAGCCTTGATGAGTCACGATCAAGCTCGCTGAGGGCAAATGCAAGGTTCCTCTCGGTGGCGCCTGATATCCTTATCTTCCTCTGCCACTTCCTCAGACGGTACCACTGGGCCCTGTTCCTTGCAGGTATGTCCCTTCCATATATGTCCTTGTTTCTCCAGTCTATCATTGTTGATAGACCCTTGTCGTGTATGGTGTAGGTTATGGGTGCTCCTACCCTTGTCCTCTTATCCCTCTGTTCGTGGTCAAAGGCCCTCCACTCTGGACCCATATCAACCAGGTTATCGTCTATGACAAGACCACATTTTCCACAGACTATTTCAGCCCTTTCGTAGTCGCCCCTTAGGTCATCGGAGCCGCACTCAGGGCATTTTGTTTCCTTCTCTATTTCAGAAACATCAGACCTCATTTTCTCCTTCGTTTCCTTTGCCCCCATTTTTTCACATTCTTTATACCCACGTATAAAGTCTCTCCAACTCGGTTCTCAAAGTTTTCAGGATTTATTGCACGAGATGGTTTTATGGATATGTATGGATTCCGTGTAGGTCCAAAGATATCGTGCACTTTTCCTATCCTTTTCCCATCGGAAGTAAAAACAGGTGCTCCAAGCTGCGGTGTTCTATCTGAACGTGCTATGATCCTTCCCTTGTTGGAGACATGTGAAATATTCCCTAAAGCCTTCATAATTCACCGAAAATTTTATATACTGTATTCTCTAACTACTAGTATATAAATGTTTCGATAATTTTATATAAAATTAGGGCTGGAGGTCATGAGGTCATCTGTCTTCCATAGTAGATTGCCGCAATGAAGCCTATCAATGTCGGTGCAATATAGCTTGCAAGCCTATCAACAACACTGGCTGCCATGACATAATCGGCGCCTATCCCTGCAACTGCAAATAGGCCCACAAGTATCCCCTCTCTCAACCCAAGGGACCCTGGCAGAATCGGAAGGAGGGATATGAGGATCCCGACGGTGTAGATTATTATGAGTGGAACCGCAGGCGGTGAGACACCCACAGCCAGGAAGCAAACATAGAGCCGGCAAACATCAAGGGCCCACATCCCCAGTGATATGAAGAATCCTATGACAAAGACCCTCCTGTCTGTTATTGCAGTTGAAAAGCCATCATTGAATCTATTTATATAGAATATGACCTTATCATGTATCCCTGCAAAACTGATACCCCCTTCCCTGAACCTTGAGAACCATGAGACCAGCCTCCTTGTGACCGAAAGGGCTATCCTCTGGGCTATTTTTTTGTTCATACCCGCATAGACCGCCAGGGAGAACCCTGCGATGGTCACAAGGATCAGCACACTGACAACCATCCTGGTCCAGATGGATATATCCCAGGTCATTATGAGCACCGCAGAGAGAATGGAGATCAGGGCAAAGGGTATGAACTCAAAGACCCGGTCCGCTGTGGATGATGCAAAACCAATCTCAAAGGGTGTGCCCTCAACCTCACGCAGAAGGTAGGCCCTCAGTGGCTCACCACCGGCAGCCCCTGGGGTTATGTTGTTCCCGAAGATACTGGTAAAAAGAAGCATCATGAGCCTCGGAAAGGATGGAGCATCATCAACCACATTCAGGATGAGCCTCCACCTCAGGGTCCACAGGATAAGTATAATGGCCTCCAGTAAGAAATTGAGGGCAAGAAAATAGGGGCTGGTCCCTTCAAGTGCCCTCAGAATATCACCGAAACCTGCGAAGAAACCTATGAGAAATATTACAACCGCAACCGCAATGAATGAGAGAACGATGGTCCTTCTGTTCTCTCGGATGTAATCAAATATGCTGCTCTCTTCCATGGAAACCAACTACTTTCGAAGGCCAAGGATCTCTGAAAGGGAAATTCCGCCTTCAACACCCTCCACTATTGAGGACTCCTTCTCCCTCACCTTCAGGGCAGCCTTCACGACCTCCCCTGCAACCTCGGAGGGCACAACAACCACACCTGACTCATCGCCGAGGAGCAGGTCACCCTTTTTAACCATGACACCATCACACTCAAGGTCCACATTGAGCTGCCCCTCGGCACGGGGTTCCCCCGCGCAGGGCACATAATCCCTTGAGAATACAGGAAAATCAAGTTCAAGGAGGGCATCAATATCCCTGCAGGATCCATAGATAACGACCCCTGCGATACCCCTTTTCATGGCGGTCTTCGAGGTGAGTTCACCCCACACAGCCCTCTCATCACCATCAGCACCTATAAAAATAATTTCCCCGGGTGCTGCAGCATCAATGGCCATGACGGACGTCCCCCAGTCGTGCTGGGATGTCCTGGCTGTGACCACTCTACCGCAGACACGCAGGTTGTTCACCGGTTTTATTGAGGGTATCACGCCAACCTCTCCGGTCACACTCTTGAGTGCATCGGAAATCTGGGGCGCTGATATCCCCGATAAAAGCCTGAAATGGTCCTCGGGTACACTGAGCCTCCTGAGACGATCAATCGGTTTCATACCTCTCCTGGCCATCCAATCAATCCTGGGGAGTTGTGACCTCTTCGACCATGGTCCTTCCAGCTACAACTTCATCAACACTGTGGATGGAACCACCATAACTCTCTATTGCTCTTGTTATCTCATCGAAATCCAGGTCGTTCCCTTGGATGGTCACCTTGATGTTCTCGGTTTCCTTGTCGATCTCCATGAGGGTGATGTTAACTCCCTCAACACCCCTCAGTTCACTCAGATACTTTGCATATTCAGGTATTATGGGTTCGTGGGGTTTCAGTATATCCAGAACGATTCTAATAAGGCCCTTAGCCACCATCTTTCCTCCATGAATCTGTTAAAATGATATAGTATTATGATAACATAGATATTTAAATATAGCCCAGAAACACACCTCTGATTATTTTATATATCAGTATCGTCATATAAGATATAGATATTATCAAGTTATTAAAGGGCCAGATATGTCTCTTATCAAGCTTCAGCAGATAACCGATGAGTTAGAGGAACTTAAATATCAGGGAGAGCAGGGAATACCCATACTAATTGAGGGCCGTAAGGATGAAGAAGCCCTGCGGGAGCTGGGCGTCAACGGCCCCTTCATAAAGGTTTCAGGCACCAGACTGAGCCTTTCGGAGATTGCTCTCAAGGCATCCCGGGCATCGAGGGTCATAATACTCACAGACTTTGACCGGAAGGGCAGTGAACTTGCAAAAAGACTCTACAGGGACATGCAGAGTCTTGGAGCAGATCCAGACCTCAGGATACGTCGTAGACTCATGGGGATGACACGCAGATACATCAAGGATATACAGAGCCTCCCTTCTTACATTGAAAGGCTGAAGCTGGAGGTATGCCCGTACCCCCTTGATAATATCTGAATGCTGTTATCATCACACTTCAATTTGATAACCAGTCATTCCTCAAAAGGAGGGTTTACATGGGAAAAGAAGAGATAAGCACAACTAAATACCTCATTCACGCTCAAATTAACGCTAATGGAATCGTAGAGAAACCAGATGTCGTGGGGGCGATATTCGGACAGACCGAAGGCCTCCTCAGCAACGACCTCGACCTCAGGGAACTCCAGAAAACAGGGAGAATCGGTAGAATCAAGGTTAACATAACATCACGTGGTGGTAAATCAAAGGGGGAGATAATAATACCATCAAGCCTTGACCGTGTTGAAACCGCCATACTTGCGGCTTCCCTGGAAACGATAAACCGTGTCGGGCCATGCGAGGCCTACATCCAGGTCACCAAGGTCGAGGACGTCAGGGCAGTTAAACGTAAGAGGGTCGTTGAGAGGGCCAAGGAGATCTACGCAAGCATGATGGAGGAGGTTACTCCCGAAAGCCTCAAGATGATCGAGGAGGTAAAGGAGGCCATGCGCGTCCATGAGATCACCGAGTACGGTGAGGAGAAACTTCCGGCCGGCCCCAACGTTGAAACTTCAGACGCCATACTGGTTGTTGAGGGAAGATCAGACGTGCTCAACCTCCTCAAGTACGGTATAAAGAACGCCATAGCAGTGGAGGGTGTCAGTGTACCGAAAACCGTGGCTGATTTAACCAGGAAAAAGACCGTTACCGCCTTCGTTGACGGTGACAGGGGCGGTGAACTCATACTCAAGGAACTCCTCCAGGTTGGTGAGATAGACTACGTCACCAGGGCCCCCAAGGGCAAGGAGGTGGAGGACCTTGAGAAGGACGAGATAATGATGGCCCTGCGTAACAAGGTGCCTGTTGAACAGTTCTACCATGACCTTGGAATGAAGAAGGAGAAGAAGAAGACAGAGGACAAGATGGTGCTCCTCCGTAACATCCTGAAGGAGCTTGAGGGCACCGGAAACGCCGAGATACTCGACGACGCCCTGAACATACTCAGGGAGGTTAAGGTGGAGAACCTCTATGACGAACTGAGCAGGGTCAACAACCACCCCTACGCCGTGGTATTTGATGGTGTGATAACACAGCGCCTGGTTGACCTCTCCTTCGAGAAGGGTCTCAGATACCTTGTGGCCGTTAGAAGCGGGGATATAGTTAAGAAACCCCACAACCTCAAGCTTATAACCGGTCACACCTGAATTAACAGAAGGCATCAAAAATGTATGTTGATATGAACCGTGAGTATCTGAAGGACATAAACACCACGGAAGACGTTAAGATACCTGAGGACCCCCTTGAAAGGGTTATAGGGCATGAAGATGTCATGCCAATGATAAAGATAGCTGCTAAGCAGCGCAGACACCTGCTACTTGTTGGACCACCGGGCATAGGAAAATCACTCCTTGCCCAGGCAATATCCTTTCACCTGCCTGAACCATCTGAGGAGATAACGGTTGTCCACAACCCTGAAAGGCCAGAGAGACCATTCGTTGAGATCAAAAACAGAAAAGAGATCGAGGATGAAATCCTTGAAATCGAAAGGGCTGAGGGGGAACTCATAGACCCCCAGAGCGCCCCTGATGCTGTTGCAGAGCGTCTGGGCTTCAAGTGCATCCACTGCGGGGAATACAGCAGCGCCTATAACAGTATCTGCCCGCGGTGTGGTGGGGACAAGTTTTCACACATTAAGGCCCGGAGAAAACACATTGGAGACCTCCTTGGAATGTTTGAGATGAGTTCAGGGAGCCTCAGCGTCCCCCAGAAGAGGGTGACAACGACCCGGATCATTGATGGTGTTGAGGAGGTTGTGATCTATGAGCGGGTTGGTGGTGAGGAGATCAAGGTACTTGATCAGAGGGCCCTTGAAAAGCGAAGGCAGATCGTTGAGGAGAAGCCCAGGAACGTCATAGTACCCCTCGATAGAAAAACCTTTGTCCAGGCCACGGGGGCCAGTGAAACCGAACTCCTGGGAGATGTCCGCCATGACCCCTACGGGGGTCACCCTGACCTTGGATCCCAGCCCTATGAACGCGTTGTGCCGGGGGCCATCCATGAGGCCCATGAGGGTGTCCTCTTCATAGACGAGATAGTTCACATTGCAGGCCTTCAGAGGTTCATATTCAGCGCAATGCAGGATAAGACATTCCCCATAGTCGGTAGGAACCCTCAGAGTGCTGGAAGTTCCGTCAAGGTCGATGAGGTTCCATGTGACTTCATATTTGTCGGTGCCTGCAACATTGCAGACCTCCAGTACATACTCCCCCCTCTGCGATCAAGGATCCAGGGAGAGGGTTATGAGCTTCTTCTGAACACCACAATGCCTGATACCGATGAGAACCGGGCAAAGATAGTCCAGTTCGTTGCGCAGGAGATAGAGCTCGATGGAAAGATACCCCATGCCCGTGCCGCTGCCGTTGAACTCCTCATTGAAGAGGCTAGACGGAGGGCAAGGGCCGTGGATGATGTTGATAACGCCCTCACCCTCAGGCTCAGGGACCTCGGAGGGGTTGTGAGGATGGCCGGGGACCTTGCAGTTATGGATGGAAGCCCCTACATTGAGACCCGGCACATGGAGGTCGCCATAAGGAAGGCCGTTTCAGTTGAGGACCAGATAATAAGAAGATACAAGAGCTATGAGAAGGCCCTCGAGAAGGATCTATCAAGCTCCCAGAGGATGTCACAGCATGGATACAGCAGTGAGAACATAGACCGCAGCTACATGTAGTGAGAACTGCATCAGATGAGTTCGATGAGTGCATGATCCGCAAGATTTAAGTGGATATTTATGGTAGATACCATGAATATGAAGAGGGAGTCAGAGGAAAGGCAGGGTCTTCTTGAACGTTACAATTTTCCAGAGCTCATTGAGGATTACCTCATTGAACTTGAGATCAGGAATTACTCTCCAAACACGATAAAGACGTACAAATCAATCGTTAAAAACTTTTATGAGTTTCTGATGAATGAGGATGACCTCTACGATGACAGGAGGGTCCTCAGGTCCTTCAAGAGGTATATACAGTACCTTAAAAGGGATAAAAAGGTTACACAGAACTATATCTACCTTGTAACCGTTGTTGTTAAGAAGTTCTTTGAGTTCAGTGGCATAGACTGCCTGGAGGAGGTCAAGGCCCCCAAGAGGACCAAGTCCCTCCCCAAGTCCCTCAATGAGGATGAGGTCAAAAGTCTCATCAACGCCGTTGAGGTGGCTGATGATGGCTCCGTCATAAGGAGGTTCATAAAGACCCGTGACCGCCTTATACTCTCACTTCTCTACTCATCGGGTCTCAGGGTCTCTGAGCTGGTCTCACTCAGGATCAATGACATAGACCCTGATGAGAGGACCATAAGGATCAGGGGTAAGGGTGATAAGGATCGTATAGTCCTATTTGATGAGAACACCCGTGATCTTCTCATGGATTACCTCAAAAGAAGGATTCATGAAAGCGAGTACCTGTTCCTCAACCGTTTCGGGGATCCCCTCACCCCCAGGTACGTTCAGATGATGATAAAGAACTATGCACGGAAGGCCGGGATAAAGAAGAAGGTCACCCCACACATACTGAGGCACTCCTTTGCAACCCACCTCCTCAAGAACGGTGTGGATATAAGGGCCATACAGCAGCTTCTGGGCCATTCAAACCTTTCAACGACACAGATATATACAAGTGTGGATATGCAGACCCTTAAAAATGTTTATGACCGGGCCAGACTCCTCTAATTAACTTATTTTCAGTTCTTTCAATAAAATTCAGGTCAGGAGTCAGCAGATGGTCTGAATTCCTCCCTAAGGGCGGGCTTAATTTTTCAGAAGGTCAGTGACTTCATCGAACCATGGAAAGTTATATATACTGGCAATCCCAATTTACCTTTATATCCATAAATTTGAATATATTGATTGGAGGTTAAAGGATTGTTACAGGAATTCGCAGATTATGTAACATACAATCTCATGGGCCTTGAACCGGCCTCCCACCTCGGAAGCGCCGTTAACTTCTTCATATACGACACCATAAAGATATTCATACTTCTAGCCACACTCATATTTGTCATATCATTCATAAGAACATATATACCGCCCAACAAGGTTAAGGAAACACTTGAAAAGAGACACAGGTACACAGGAAACTTCATAGCAGCTCTGGTTGGTATAATAACCCCCTTCTGTTCATGTTCAGCCGTACCACTGTTCATAGGCTTCGTTGAAGCTGGCGTGCCCCTGGGTGCAACCTTCTCATTCCTCATATCATCCCCCATGATAAATGAGATAGCAATAATACTGCTCCTTGGACTGTTCGGATGGCAGATAACCGCCTTCTATATAGTATCAGGTTTCATAATCGCAGTTCTTGGCGGAATCCTCATAGGAAAGCTTAAAATGGAAACTGAACTTGAGGACTACGTCTACGAGACACTGGAGAAGATGAGGGCCCTGGGGGTAGCCGATGTTGAACTACCAAAACCAACACTCAGGGAGAGGTACGTGATAGCCAAGAATGAGATGAAGGATATACTCCGCCGTGTTTCACCCTACATAGTTATAGCAATAGCCATCGGGGGATGGATACACGGTTATCTCCCCGAGGATTTCCTCCTCCAATATGCCGGTGCAGACAATATATTCGCTGTTCCGATGGCAGTTATAATAGGAGTTCCGCTGTACTCAAACGCTGCCGGTACCATCCCCCTCATATCAGCCCTCATAGAGAAGGGAATGGCCGCTGGAACCGCGCTGGCACTTATGATGTCAATAACCGCCCTGTCACTCCCTGAGATGATAATCCTCAGGAAAGTGATGAAGCCAAAGCTTCTAGCCACATTCATAGCAATCCTGGCAGTCTCAATAACACTGACAGGATACATATTCAACCTAATAATCTAGAGAATCTACAACATGTCATGTTAACAGTTCAACCTGATTGAGGTGAAATGATGAAGATACAGATATATGGTACAGGATGTGCAAACTGTCAGATGCTCGAAAAGAACGCCAGAGAAGCAGTCAAAGAACTTGGAATCGATGCCGAATTCGAAAAGATAAAGGAAATGGACCAGATACTGGAGGCAGGACTCACAGCCCTTCCAGGACTGGCAGTCGATGGTGAACTGAAAATCATGGGCAGGGTGGCCTCAAAGGAGGAGATCATGAAGATCCTCTCCTGAACCCCCTCATTTTCATGGTGATGAATATGGTCAAAGACGAAGAAAAGGGCTTTGAGGGAAAAATAAAGGCAATGATCTCATCAAAGGCATGCGCCTGCCAGACAGGCATCCTTGAGAAGAAGAAGTCAGGTCTGAGGTACGTCAACTGCAAGGGCTGCGGTAAACTATTCAAAACCGACAGGGACACCGAGTACTGCATGGACTGTGAGAAAAAGATGAAGTGATGGAGATGAGAATAACATTCCTGGGCGGTGGCAGGGTAGTCAGGATAATCCTCGGGGGCCTCCAGAGGGCAGGTAAACTACCCGGGGAGGTGATGGTGTGCGACCCCGATGAGGATTCCCTCAGAATCCTTGAGGATGAATTCGGGGTTAAAACATCAGCTGACTGCAGAAGCATGGAAGGAGATGTGATATTCCTTGCAGTGCATCCACCTGTCCTGAAGGATGTTCTGAACAAAATTGAGTCCCCTTCCCCTGAATCACTGATAGTGTCCCTGGCACCCAGGATCAGAATAGAGGAGATACAGCAGGCACTGGACCACCCAAAGGTCGCGAGGGTCATACCCAACGCCCCCTCTCTTGTTAACAGGGGCTACAATCCCTTCAGCGCGGCAGATGAACTCACCGGCACTGACCTGGAAATACTTCAATCACTATTTGAACCTCTCGGAAAGTTTCCAGAGGTATCCGAGGACAAACTTGAAGCATACGCCGTTATAACTGCAATGGGTCCGACTTATCTATGGTTCCAGCTGGCTGAACTGGAAAAACTGGCTGTTGAGTTCGGCATGTCCCCTGATGAGGCTGCAACCGCTGTGCATTCCATGGCATCAGGCGCAGTGGAGGCCCTGTATTCACACCCAAACAGGGATATGGTTATGGACCTCATAGCTGTGAAGCCCCTGGAGGATGCAGAGGATGATATAAGGGCCATCTACAGGAAAAGTCTTATGAGAATATACCAAAGCCTGACGGAGTGACAGCACCCTAAGGAGGTATGATATGTACAGAAAAATATTGCTTGCAACGGATGGATCCGAATGTTCAATGCAGGCTGCAGGATACGCCATTGAAACTGCAGCGCAGAACCGGGCCGAACTTCTGGCACTCACGGTCACAGAGACCTACCCCCTTGATAACCTTCCTGTGGAGGAACTCACAAGGAAGGTGACGGAACTCTTCAGGAAGGAATCAGAGGAGGCCCTCCAGAAGGTCGAGGACCTTGCAGTGAGTCTCGATACTCCTGTTAAGGTCCGTAAAATGATGGTGGATGGTTCACCTGCAGAAACAATTCTGAAAGTCGCCGATGAAGAAAATGTGGATCTCATAGTTGTAGGGGCATCAGGAAAACATGCCCTTGAAAGGTTCCTCCTTGGAAGTGTGTCAGAGAAGATTGTGAGACACGCCAGGGTACCTGTGCTTGTGGTCCACAGCAAGAAACTTGAATGTTAGGTAGTACCATGAATTCATGTAACGCTGATAGACCAAGCCCCGAGCAGATTGAGAGATTGAAAGAAAGGCTTGCTGGACTCCCGGATGAGGATAAAATAAAGAAGGAAGCAGCAGCCCTTAAGGCCCTGGCAGATCCAACCCGCCTTCTCATAATCTACCTCCTCTCTGAGGGTGATCTCTGCGTATGTGAAATAATGGCTGCCCTTAAAAAGCCCCAGCCAACCATTTCACACCACCTGAACATACTCAGGCGGGCTGGTTTCCTGAAGGCGGAGAAACGCGGTGTATGGGTCCACTACAGTCTGGCCAGTGATGACCTCCCATCAATGATAAAGCAAGTGATTGAAGCAAGTGATTACTAAGGTGGTATCTTGACCGGTGATTCCTGCAGCTTAGACGGTGATATCTGTCCATCAAGGCTCGGATTTCTCGATAAATATCTGACACTCTGGATTTTCCTTGCAATGGCGGCAGGTGTTTCAATCGGATACTTCTTTCCTGAATCCCGTCAGTTCATAAACATGTTCCAGGTGGATACAACAAGCCTCCCCATTGCCATTGGACTCATACTGATGCTGTATCCTCCCCTTGCAAAGGTTCATTATGAGGACCTCCCTGATGTCTTCAGAAACTTCAGGATACTTGGACTTTCACTGTTGCAGAACTGGATCATTGGCCCTGTACTGATGTTCATCCTTGCCATCGTCTTCCTGATGGACCATCCAGAATACATGATCGGTCTCATACTAATAGGACTCGCAAGGTGCATTGCGATGGTGATAGTCTGGAATGAACTGGCCATGGGAGACAGGGAGTATGCCGCGGGGCTTGTGGCATTCAACAGCCTCTTCCAGGTTTTCTTCTACAGCATATATGCATGGGTCTTCATAACCCTCTTACCGCCACTCTTCGGGGTTCAGGGAACTGCCATCGATGTCAGTATATTTGAGATAGCAAAGAGCGTCTTCATCTACCTGGGAATACCATTCATTGCAGGATTTTTGACCAGGTACCTCCTCCGGAGAAGGAAGGGTTCTGAGTGGTACGATACCAGGTTTATCCCAAGAATAAGCCCCCTGACACTAATGGCGCTCCTCTTCACCATCGTGGTGATGTTCAGCTTGAAGGGAGACTATATAGTGCAGATACCCTTTGATGTGCTTCTAATCGCCATACCCCTCATCATCTACTTCGTGTTCATGTTCCTAATATCCTTCATCCTGGCATACAGTGTGGGGGCTGATTACTCGAAGTCATGCGCCATTTCATTTACAGCTGCAAGCAACAACTTTGAACTTGCAATAGCTGTCGCAGTGGCCGTCTTTGGTATAGATTCCGGTGTGGCATTCGCAGCCGTTGTGGGACCACTCATCGAAGTGCCTGTACTCATAAGCCTTGTAAATGTAGCACTGTACTTCCAGAGGAGACTATACAAAGAGGGTTAAACCAGGAATTCTCTTTTTCATTCAAGCGGAGGATTCTGAAGGGAATCCCCCATCACATCTTTATTTTTGTTTAGATCATCTGCGGTAGGGCTTCATGAAGGTAGTCCAGACAATACAATCATCACGTTATTCTGTCGGCATAGAACTGCTCAAAGAACTCAAATATGAATACAACGCCATCATCACTGCTTTCAACCTTAATATGTCCTCCAAGCTGCCCTGCAAGGTTGTCCATCATCCGGAACCCGAAGGACCCTCCTTCTGGAAAACTGACATCCTCAGGTAAACCGGGTCCACTGTCCCGGTATACCAGCCGGTGGCGGCCATTGAATCTCCTAATTTCGATGTGTATCTCACCGCCCCCACTTAAGGCGTGTTTGAGGGAATTGGAAATCAGTTCTGCAGTTATGAGCGCCAGTGGGACTGCCGTATCCATGTTAAGCTCTGCAGGATCCCCGCTAACGGTAACCCTGACATCAGATGCCCTCCCATGGGCACTGATGAGATGTGATGAGAGGCTCCGGACATACTCCTGAAAATCAATTATGTAGGTGCCTGAAGAGGGATAGGCGTGCTCATGTATCATTGCAATCGAGCGCAGCTGGTTCACGTAGTCCCTGAAAAACTCCTCAACGCCTGGATCCTCTATGTACCTTATCTGGAGTGAGAGGAGACTTATGATGAGCTGGAGGTTGTTCTTGACCCTGTGGTGAAGTTCCCTCAGCAGCTGTTCCTTCTCCTCGATGGACCTTTTAAGGTACTCATTGATGGCCTTCTCCCTCACAAGTTTAACCCTGTTCTTCTTTGCCTCATGCTTGTAGAGGGCCATTTCAAGGTTCACCTTTATATCTCTCTCATGGAATGGTTTGAGGATGTATGCATATGGCTCAGTCTCCCGTGCCCTCTTCACAATCTCATCACTGCTGTAGGCTGTGAGGTATAGGACCGGGATGTCCATCTTCTCCTTTATTATCCTTGCAGCATCGATACCATCCAGTTCGCCCTCCAGCATGATGTCCATTATTATGGAGTCAGGTTCCAGTTTTTCCAGCGACTCAAGTAGATCCTCTGCTGAATGGAATATTGCAGCGACCTCATAACCTGCATCCTCCAGTATGTACCGGATATCCTGGGCAACCAGTTCCTCATCCTCAACTATAACAACCCTTCCCCTCATCATTCACCACCAGCATCAAAGGTGACCGTGAAAACAGCCCCATCACGGTTCTCTGCAACTACCGATCCATTGACTCTCCTGAGCATGAAGTTAACGAGTTTAAGACCAAAACCTGGCGAATCTGAAACCTCAAAATCCTTAGGAAGCCCACAGCCGTTATCTGCAACCACAAGTGCGCCCCTTCCATCTGAGACCGAAAGCGTGATCCTCACCTCACCATGGGAGTCTATCCCATGATTTATGGCATTTGTAACGAGTTCATTGACAATGAGGCCAATGGAAACCGCGGTGTTGATTCCCACCTTGACCTCATCAAGTTCCGTCCTGAATACCGTGTCCCTCCCCCTGCACATATTTCGGAGTTCAGAAAGCAGTTCCTCTATGTATTCCGCAAGGTTGACCACCATCATGTCCCCTGATCCATAGAGCTTCTCATGGACGAGGGCTATGGACTTAACCCTGTTCTGACATTCCATGAATATTTCAAGGGACCTCTCATCCTCTATGTACCTTGACTGAAGCCTCAGGAGACTCGATATCAGCTGAAGGTTGTTCTTGACCCTGTGGTGTATCTCAGATAGGAGGAATTCCTTCTCCCTTATGGAAGCCTCAAGGGACTCCCTGATACGTTTATCCTCTGTTATATCCTGTTTTATCCCTATCAGAGACTTTGGATTCCCTTCAGAGTCCCTCAGCACCTCTGCCCTGAGCAGCACGAAGGAAGTGGAACCATCATCCCTGAGTATCCTGTATTCCCCCTCGAATGGCCTCAAAGATCTGATTGACTCATTGAAGGTCCTGCGTTCATCAGGGTGTATCCTTGAAACCATCTCATGAATGCTACCACTGAATTCATCCCGTGGGATTCCAAGTATCCGCAGGGCCTCATCAGAGCATGATAGGGTGTCCGAGTCAATGTCCCACTGCCAGCTTCCTATCCTCCCTATCTTCTGCGCCTCCCTCAGCTGCCAGTTGCTCTCAATAAGGGACTGCCGTGTCCTTTCAAGCTCCTGCTCCTTTTCAATCTCCCTTATGGCCCTCTTTATTGCAATGGGGACCTTTGAAAAGTTGCTCTTGAGGACGTAGTCTGTGGCCCCGGCCTTCAGGGCCTCAACTGCAAATTCCTCGCCGATCTTGCCACTCACAAATATGAAGGGTACCCATGGGCACCTCTCCCGGGCTATTGAAAGGGCTGAGAGGCCATCAAAGGAGGGCAGGGAGTGGTCTGCCAGTATAACGTCGGGTCTGAACTCATCAATGGCCCTTATAAAGTCCTCTTCATTATCAGCTGTCTCTGATATGAACTCAATTCCGGCCCGCCTTATCTCCCTCTCCATGAGCTCAACGTCCAGCGGGACGTCCTCAAGTATAAGAATCCTGCATGTCATCCTATCATCTGATCATTTTTGAACCATGTCACATATCTTGATTACTGTTTACAGCAAGTATATCCATGGAACTTAATCACCGGGTTCCAATACGGCTTATCTATGATTTGGACCTAAATATAGTTTATGAGAAAATTCAGAAGGCCCCTCATTGTGCTCAGCCGCTGCATTGAACATGACCACTGCCGCTACGACGGGTCAATGATATCAAGTCCCTTTGTGAGGCAGTTCGAAGACTACGCAGACTTCATAACGGTCTGCCCCGAGGTTGAGATCGGACTTGGTGTTCCAAGGCCGCCCATCCACATAACAGAGGTGGATGGTAAACCCAGGCTTGTGCAGCCAGAAACCGGCAGGGACATAACAGCTGACATGAGATCATTCATAGACTCATTCCTGGGTTCACTGGATGCTGTTGACGGCTTCATACTTAAGAACAGATCGCCCTCATGTGGCATAAGGAACGTGAAGGTCTACCGTGGCGAGGGTCGGCGCCCTGGACGTGACGGAATGGGTTTCTTTGGAAGGGCCGTGATGGAGAGATTCCCCCACCTCCCCCTTGAAGATGAGGGGAGGCTCCGGAACCTGCAGATAAGGGAGGACTTCCTCATCAAGCTCTACCTTGTAAGGGACCTCCGCTCCGTGGAGGGGCTGCAGGACCTCATAGAGTTCCACACCCAGAACAAGTTACTCCTGATGTCCATCAGTCCAGAGGGACAGAACATCCTTGGAAGGGTGATAGGAGAGCAGACGGACCATGAGGATGCAATTAAGGAATACTCAGAAATATTCCATGAAATCATCCGAGAGCCCCTTAAACCTGAAAGACTGATCAACGCCCTGCTGCATGCCTTCGGCCATTTTTCATCGGAACTCAATGGCGAGGAAAAGAAATACTTCCTTGAATCTGTTGAATGGTACCGCAGGGGTGTGGTGCCGCTCCTTGTGCCAATAAGCATACTCAGATCATGGGTTGTGAGGTTCGGGGATATCTACCTCGAGAAACAGACACTATTCGAGCCCTACCCACGGGAGCTCGTGCCGGTAACCCTCATCATCTGAGGGATCAGGATGATACATGCTGAAAGGATAAGAAACCTCAACGGTGAGGAGCCAGATCTTCGCGGCAGTTACGTTGTGTACTGGATGCAGGCATCTGTGAGGAGCCACTGGAACCATGCCCTTGAATACGCCATTGAAACCGCCAACAGTCTCAAAAAGCCCCTTATAGTGGTTTTTGGTCTTACAGATGATTTCCCTAATGCCAATTCCCGCCATTACCGTTTCCTCATTGAGGGTCTCAGGGATGTGAGGTCAAATCTCAGGGAAAGGGGGATTCAGCTTGTGGTTGAAAGGGACTCTCCACCATCCGTTCTTCTCAAATATGCTGATGATGCCGCTGCAGCTGTGACAGACAGGGGATACCTTGACATACAGAAGGAATGGGTGGATGAGGCTGCAGGTGCACTTCACATCCCCCTCACACAGGTTGAGTCCAACGTCATAGTACCTGTCGAAACGGCCTCAGATAAGGAGGAGTACTCCGCAGGGACCTTCAAACCAAAGATAAAAAGGCACCTGAAGAGATTCATGGTCCCCCTGAGGATGAGGACCCTGAAGATGGATTCCCTGGACCTTGAACCGGGACCTGAATTTGAGGATGCTGTGAGGGACTTCAGGGCCCCTGAGGATCTTGAACCGTCAGTATTCCGGGGCGGAACATCCACCGCCCTTTCCATCTTCAGTGAGTTTCTGAGGGAAAAACTTGAATGCTTTGAGAGGTACCGGAACGATCCTGTGAAGAACTGCCTCTCCAATATGAGCCCCTACCTGCATTTTGGACAGATATCCCCCCTCTACCTTGCACTGAGGGCTTCAGAGGCCGGTGAATGTCCCGAGTTCCTGGAGGAGCTAATTGTGAGGAGGGAGCTCAGCATGAACTTTGTCCACTACAGTGACAGTTACTCAAGCATCAGTTGCCTCCCTGAATGGGCCCAAAGAACCCTCATGGACCATGTGGCTGATCCCAGGGAGTATGAGTACAGCCTCAGGGAACTTGAATCCGCCAGTACCCATGATCCCTACTGGAACGCTGCGCAGCAGGAGATGGTCATCACAGGGAAGATGCACGGCTATATGAGGATGTACTGGGGTAAGAAGATACTTGAATGGACCGATCACCCTGCAAGGGCCTACGACATTGCCCTTTACCTCAATGACAGGTATGAAATTGATGGCAGGGACCCCAACGGATTCGCGGGAGTTGCATGGTGCTTCGGCAAACATGACCGTGCCTGGGCTGAAAGGGAGATCTTCGGTAAGGTCAGGTACATGAATGACCGCGGACTTAAGAGGAAGTTCAGGATAGATGAATACGTCGATAGAATCAGGGGCCTCATGGATGAGTAGAGACCACACAGCAGATGAAGAACTTTATCCTCAGGTCCAGTCACCTGGGGTCCACATAAGGATACAAAACTTTTTATCTTCAGGTGACCAACTATCTAGGGGACTCTAATTATATTACCATTCACTCCAGGGAGGTTAGGATATGAACATTAACCTTGAGGGATACTACAGAATGCGTTACACATTATTCAGATGGAGACACAATCAGAACTGGATAAACAAGACGGTGATGGCCTTTTTCATGGCCTGTGTAACAGGCCTCCTGGCCCAGGTTGTCATTCCACTGCCATGGACACCCGTACCAATCACAGCCCAGACACTGGCAGTCCTCATGTCAGGTGTGATCCTTGGAAGGTACTGGGGTGGGCTGAGCCAGCTAATCTATGTGATCATCGGTGCAGCCGGCGTGCCCTGGTTTGCAGATATGAGCGGCGGCCCTGAGGTACTCCTGGGGGCCACCGGAGGTTACCTGCTGGGATTCATCCTCGCAGCCCTTCTTCTGGGTCACTTCGTTGACAGACACATAAGGGCCAGAAAGTTCACCCCCATGCTGGGCCTCATGACGATAGCAAACTTCGGCCTCATATACATACCCGGACTTGTTGTGCTGGGCCTCTGGAGCCTGAAGACCCAGGGCACACTGCCGGGACCATGGGAACTTCTGGTAATGGGACTGCTCCCATTCATACCAGGGGACATCCTGAAGATAACCGGGGCTGCTGCCCTCACAAGGGCCATAACACCCAAGGAGCCCTATGGTGAAGAGATTGACATCCAGAAGGCAGAAGGGTGGAGGGTGCCCTGATCTAACCATCAGGGCCCATCACCTCCTATGCATGAGGGGCTTTCAGGGGTACGGCTACAGTGAGGAGTTCACAGAAAACCTTGCACGTATCATCCATGAAATAAAAGGTAACCCCTCAGCTTTCCTCATGATCGTTGATTTTCCAGATGACATATGCCGGGCCTGTCCCTTCATGGATGGTCTCCGGTGTCTCAGGGATGAAGAAAGGATCAGATCCATGGACAGGAGAGTCCTGGAACTTCTTAAACTGGAGAGCGGCTGCATGGTGACGTTCCATGACATCGAAGACGCCCTGCTTGCTCTAATCACTTCAGGCAAGATCATGGAGATATGCGGGGAATGCTCCTGGATGGATCTATGCCTCATCCACAGGTAGTTCTTTGCAGATGAAACCATATGATTCAAAGAAAACTTGGGTCGACAGATATAGAGGCATCAGTTCTGGGTATAGGCGTTATGCGCTTTCCAGAGGTTGACGGTAGGCTTGATAGGCCTGCGGCAGATAGGATCATGGCCTTCGCCCTTGACAATGGTATAAACTACATTGACACCGGCTACACCTACCATGGTGGTGAAAGTGAGGTTTTCATAGGGGACTTCCTCTCAGAAAACGATTACCCTGATGTTTACGTTGCAACCAAGCTCCCCACCTGGCTGGTGAGGGACAGGAGGGACATGGAGAGTTATCTGAATGAACAGATGGAAAGGCTCAGGGGTAAGCTGGATATATACCTCCTCCACAACCTTAAAATGGACTCCTGGCTGGCCCTGAAGGACATGGGGGTGCTTGAATTCCTGGACTCACTCAGGGATGAGGGTATATATGCTGGTTTCTCATTCCATGACACTGCAGACGTCTTCTTTGATATATTCGACGCCTATGACTGGGACCTTGTTCAGGTCCAGCACAACATAGTCGACGATGAACAGGCAAACCCCGCCACCATAGCCCATGCAAGGTCCCAGGGCGCGGGTACCGTTATAATGGAGCCCCTCCGTGGGGGTTCACTGGTAAGGAACATCCCCCCTGAGGTCATGGAGATATATGAGATGGCCGGGAGGCCCAGGAAACCAGTGGAGTGGTGCCTGAGGTACCTCTGGGACATGGATGCTGTTGATGTTGTTCTGAGTGGAATGAGCAGCATCTCCGAAGTGAAGGAGAACATCAAAATCGCATCATCCCCTGAGGAACTTACAGAGGATGACCATGCAATTTTAAGGGAGGTTAAGAGGGCCTACCGTATGAGAAAGACTGTCCCCTGCAGTGAGTGTGGCTACTGCATGCCCTGCCCTGAGGGCGTGGACATACCACGTAACCTCAGACTACTGAATGACATCTACAGGTTCATGAGTACGAGGGGTGTTAGAACAGAGTACCGTAAGATCATGGGTGAGGCGGAGAGGGCCTCAAACTGTTCCGGCTGTGGCTCCTGCATGCCCTGCCCCCAGATGATTGACATACCCTCTGAACTCAGGAGGCTCCATGAGAAGCTTGGATAGGTGAATCAGCTTGATTGAAAGGTTGAAGTACTCCATTAAAATCTCATTTATGCTGGCTGTTCTTGGTTCTGCTGTCCTGTTTATCTGGGGAATGATCGGAAGGCTGGATATCAGCTGGGATGTTCTGAGATCAGCCCTTGAGGGTTTTGTTGCCTTTGGTATATTTGGATTCATACTGGGCTTCCTGATATATGACCTTGAGTCCTGATAAACAGATGTGAGTTGAGGGTCCTCCAGATCACACCAACCATAATGACTTATGTATCATATAACATAGTAATTGAAGGGGGTGATTTCTTTGAAGGTTCCTGAAAATTTCAACCTCCTTGTTACACTGCGCGGCCAGAAGGGTGAAACTGCAGGCGAGGAGATAGTTGGTCTTGAAGAGACTGAAATGGCGCTATCCAGGTATGAAGGGGAACTTAGAGTCATTGAATCTGATTTTCCAAATGTTATGATGTTTGATCTTAATATGGATCCCCTTGAAGCGGTTAATATTATCAAAAATTCTCCAACGACTGTCATATCAAAGGTTGTCCCTGTGGAGGCTGTTGTGAGGACAAGACTTGACAGTATCCTCGAGAAGGTAATAGCGCTGGTATCAGAAAAGGTTGAGGCAGGTGAAACCTTCAGGGTGATCTGTGATCTGAGGGGTAGAAGGTATATCAGGTCAGCCGGAGAGCTTGTTGAAGCTGTTTCAGAGGCTCTTATGGAACGTTTCCCCATCACAGAATCAGATGAACCTGACTGGATCATTCAGATTGAGGTGGTGGGTGATTCTACAGGTGTCAGTGTTCTCAGGCCCCATCAGGTGATTAAGAAGGAATGATAGTCCCCCAAATACAACTCCTGATTTAGAAATTTTTACGCAACATATATAGATACTCAAATACATAGAAAACTCCCTGATTTAGAATTTTTACAGCAACATACTAATAGATAAACTGGAGGAATTATATGGAAATACAGAAAGGGGTCTTCCTGTTCCTGTTTGTTGCCGCCATCCTCCTCGGGATGGGTCAGGCAGCAGCAACAGACGATATAACGACCGGTGAATTACCAACAGGAGGATCAGGTGACTTCATCGTCACATCCGCACCCTCAAATGGTGTCTACTACACCATTAACGGCGGCATACCAACACTTAACAGTACAAGATACACCGCTCCCATAGTCCTGAACAGAACACTCAACATCAAATACATGATAGTGAAAAACGGCACCGTAAAGTACGGTATAATACACCACACCCTAACCGGAAACATCACAAACAGAACATACCCCCACCTCATATTCAACGAAACACCACTGATACAGATACCCAACGGAACCTACTACCAGCTCAACAACGGCAACATAACACCATACACCACCCCCCTCGCCCTAACCGGAAACACAATCATGAAATACCTCAAAAACAGCACCAACACAACACAGATGGGCATAATAAAAAACACACCAGCAAAACTGGTAAACAAGATCAAAACCTCAAAGATCAGGGTCAAAAAATGGTACAGAAGAGGCGGTAAATGGAGATACAAGTGGAGATACTACTGGACCTACAAACAGATAAAACAGAAATACCAGGAACTCCAGCCAGCCGCATAATCTTTTACTTTTTTTACCCTTTCGATTTTTAGCAGGTCTGATGCTTCAGAAATTCTTTAAGATTTAGTTTATAAAAACTCATCTAAATTTTAATTTAGTATATAAATATTTTGTTTTATTATCTTGTGGAAAATTTTATATACTGGATATTATTTATTGATGTAAATGTACTACAAGTTGAGGAGGTCTGATTATTAAAGACTCAATGAAATGGGGCTTCATTCTCTTTTTTGGAATGACACTGCTCAGCGGATCCAGTTACGGTGCAGACTACATCGTTGATAACACAACCTACCTTCAGGTATTCACACCCGGCGGGGTGCAGGGAACCTTCACCCTAAACGGGACCGAATACACCCTTGAGGACGGTGATACCTTCACCTTCCTAGAGGGCATCTATGATACGGTGAACATGGTGATCAACAGGACCATCTCCCTGGTTGCATCAGGCACGGTCCAGCTGAATGGTGTTATTGACGCCATTGCACCTTCCAGCATAACAGGTTTCAGTGTCAACGGGACAGTGAACCTCCGCGGAAACGGATGTAACCTCAGCAGCACAAACATCACAGGCACCCTGAATATCACAGGCAATTCCTCGCGGGTCAATGATTCAAGGATACTCAACCCTGCTTCAGCCGTGATGGTATCAGGGGACAATGTAACAATTACCAGCAGCTACATAAACGGTTCCGCATCCCATGGAATTGTTGTGAATGGCAGGAATGCCCAGATCCAGGGTAACAATATAACAAACAGCAATGGAAGCGGAATCCTCATCCATGGGGATGGATGTCTTGCAGAGGGGAACACCATATACCTCTCAGGGGGTGATGGGGTAACCTCAGATGCATCTGGAGCCTCAATAATCAGAAACAGCATATCATTTAACTCAGGAGACGGTATAAGATCCTCCGGCAATAACTCGGTGATAACAAACAACACGGTTCTCAGGAACAACGGGACCGGCATATACTCCTCAGGAAAAAATGCAACCATAAACTCAAACACCGTCAAGTACTCAGGCGATGACGGGATATATGTTGCAGGGAATGGCTCCACGGTACAGGGCTGCTATGTCCAGAACAACACGAAGAACGGCATAAAAATAACAGGATCTGGCTGTACAGTCAGCAGTTCCTACACCTATTACAACGGTGAAAACGGGATATACTCCACAGGGGATAACACATCATTCAGATACCTTGATTCCAGTTTCAACGCCAGGAACGGCATATACTCCTCAGGAAAAAATGCAAGCTTCTTCTATATAACCAGCGCATCCTACAATGGTGAGAACGGCATACTCTCAACCGGACCATCGGCAAGTATGCAGATCATCCTTGATGTGACCTCAAATTCACAGAACGGTGTCTCATCCAGGGGTGATAATGCATATATATGGTTCGTTGAGGTTAAAAAGAACGGAATGAACGGTATCCATTCTTCAGGAAAGAATCTATATCTATCATACGTTAAAAACGCCACCAACAACACCCTCAGCGGTATAAACTCAACAGGAATAAATGCAAGGATACTGGACGTCACTGTGAACCTCAACCGTGGAAACGGGATATACTCCTCAGGGTACAACACGACCATAGCCTACTTTGAAGCAGTCAACAACCGGGGAAATGGTTTATGGATTTCCGGAGGCAGGAGCTACATTGTCGAGGGGAATACGACATCCAACCGCCAGAACGGAGTCAGAGTGAATGGTCCCGATGCCATTGTAAGGTCCGTGAATGCGACAGACAACACCGCCAGCGGGATAGCCATCTACGGTAAGAATGCCATCATATACAACTGCACATCCATGAGGAACACCGATGGGGTGTACGGAATAGCCAGCTTCAGGATGATCCTGAGCAGAACATCAGCCAACAGGAACTGCGGTGTGAATGCAAAGGGAACTGCAACGATAGAGCAGTGCACGGTGTATGGTAACCGTTATGGAATCTATGCTGGTGGCGCGAATTCAGTCATATACTCATCCAGCATCAGCAGTAACAGGGGCTACGGTGTCTATGCAGCCGGTTCATCAGCAACCATCTACAGGAACACGGTACAGTCAAACGGTGGAGACGGTATAACTGCAAGGGGAAGCTATGCAAAGATATACTACAATACAGCAAACAGGAACAGGGGCTCAGGCATAAGCTCATCATCCTACAGAGCAGTTATAGCCTACAACAGGGCATCATATAACTCCTACTACGGAATATACTCTTCAGGTAAAAAAACGACGCTTGCAAAGAACAGTGCAGCCGGTAACAGAAAGAGAAATATAAGAAGGGGCTAACCCCCCTATTTTTCATATAAGAAAACTGTCAAGTCCTGAGACTAATTTTCCCGATCACCCTTTTCATTGTGGAGGGTCAAGGACCCGTATACCCTCATCCTCAAAGATCAAAAATTCTTCCCGGTTCCTTGTGTGTATCGGGTATATTGACTCTGGCTCAATATCCCGTATCATCCCCAGCAGGTCTGAGCGCCCTGCATGGCCAGACGAATGGAACCTTCTGTACTGGTATATGCCGAAGTGCCTGAGCCAGTTACTCTCACGCTCTGCATCAATCTCCATCTCCTCATTGAAGGGTTCCGTCTTGGATTTGATGTAGGCTGCCCCCTCCGGTTTTATGTCTATGAACTCCTTGAATTCAAAGTAATCGCACTGGAAGAGGTACTCCTCAGGTTCCTCCCGGAGGTCCCTGCAGGTTATGGTGTTGTCAAGTTCAAGGAACGCCCGCTCCCATCCCCTGTAGTCCTGTTCCATGTATTCCTCTGGAAGGTCAGCTGCAGGTATCCATTCCCCATCAAAGCATACGAAGGCGTCCTCAGCTATCAGTCCCCAGTTCCGCCGTGGTATGTAGACCGCCAGGTCCCTTAGCCAGGGGTAACCCAGACCCTCGAAGAGTTTAATGATGTAGGCCTGTTTCAAGCTGACTGCGAGGGTCCTATCCGAGTTCTCGGCGGCTCTGTAGAATGTCAGGAAACGGTCCAGGTCCCTTATGGGGTAATTGATGATCACAAGTCCCCTGTGATTAACAGCTATGTCTGAGGTCCTCCTCTCAATGTCCTCCTCAAAGGTGCTGTTATCCTGATCTATCCGCGTCCCCTCTGTTATCATAACGGTGGGGGAGAACTTCCTTGCCTTCTTAACGAATTTACGGGATTCCTGATCTCTCCGGCCCCTGAACCTGATATCGCCTGTGTATACGATGGCCTCCTCGGATTCTATCAGATAGGCGCATGATCCTGGCACTGAATGATCAACAGGTGCCTGTGTGATTTCAAATTCGCCCAGATCCTCAGCTTTATAGGGTTCAAGCAATTTTATGGGTCTTTCTATTTTGATATTCTTGTCTCTCATGTGTGAGGTGTTTCCAGTTTTTCTTTTCTTTTCTTTGAAGTGGAATTTGGGTTTGTAGTGAAGGAGATCTGAACTCAATGTGGATGTATCCTCTATGGCCTTCAGGATGAGGAAACTCTCCTCTGTCATGTAGAAGGGTATATCGTGGCGGATGTACTTGAGACATCCTGCATGGTCCAGGTGGGGGTGACTCAGAAGTATGCCTGATACTGCAGGCTCATCCTCGAATCTCATTCCGAGGTACCTTACCTGGTCCTCACGGTAAAGTCCGGGTATCCATGGGAGGGCCTCGAGTTCAATGAGATCTGCGATCCCGCTGAAGCTCCTGGGCTGCAGGAATTCATCAAAGTACAGGTTTTCAATATTGAATCTTTTGCCAAAGTCAAGGAATATACCATCGCCATTGCAGGATACCTCTATCCTGTTACCGCCTATCTCATCAACTCCACCATAGAACCTGAAGTCCATATAATCACCCGGGGTCAGTATGTGAGGAGTGCCAGGAGAATCAATAAGCCCACCATGCAGAGCATGCACCCAGCGACTCCACCACAGCAATCATCATCCATTCAATCACCTTTATGAGTACCCTACCCCATACCATCAGAGAGACGGCAGAGGCGAGTCCAGATTAAACCCTGATGGTTCAATAATATTAATTAATATTAAGCATATTTTATAAATATTTTGCTCATTGGGTTTACATTTAAATGGTTTTATAGATCATGGCTATGAGGGCGCCACTGACTGAACTTCGATTTTTTTTATGCTCGAATATGCTGTAAAGCCTTTCATCTATAAAAGGTCTCATCAGAAGGCCCCTGCTTGACCTGCGGGCGACTTCATGGGCTGGCGGTTAACAGCCTCGATGACCCCACCGGAGCTGAAACTCTTAGCATCTGGAGTGTGAGCTGGACCTATTTTCTCAGAGTAACTGGACCTGCTGCGATCAGAATGAATGCTGCCAGGGTCCCATAATAGCTGCAGGCCAGTTTTCTGCATTGGCCCCTTTTTTAAGGAAGAGAGGATCAATCACTGCACATCATCCTGTGAATTAATTTTTATATTCGTAATAGTGACCTATTACGAAGGTAGCTGTAGGTCCACACGGACATAAGACCCTGAAAATTAAAACTGACATCTGCATCATTCAGTTCATAAAAAAAGAAATAGGTGATGGATTATTTGCCCGGTTGCCATGTTGCCTCGTTGGATCTGCTGGCCCTTCTCCTAAAGAGGTACATGCCCAGACCCCCGACAGCCAGAATAATTGCCGCATACACAGGTATAAACCAGCTTGATGATGCACTGCCGGGATGCTCCGCTGGATTTACTGGTGATGATGTTCCCTGACCGGTAACCTCTTCGACCACAGCACTGGAGTCATCAGATCTTATTCTTTTCATGATCCACGAAATCACTGAAGCTTTTCCTGCTGTCACTGATCCATAGGAAACTTCTGGTGTGTTCTGAGCCTGGTTTTCTGGAACACTTATACTGCCTACCTGATGGGCATTTCCTGCAAGATCAACAGCATAGTAATAGACTGTCTTTACATGCTTACCCAGTTTGACAGGTGCACTGTAAACATTCCATGTTCTGCCATCAAAGGAATAGAAGATCGTCCCTTCCTCATTGATATCCATGTACAGTGTGGAGTCATCTACTCGCACATTTAAAGATGGTGCTGTAACATCTTCAAAGTCCTTAATATAGCTCACTGGATCACTGGCAGCAATTAATGACTTGAACTCTCCTGATGTCAGAGTTACTGATTTTGCAATGGAATAAGCAGACGTCACTGTACCATAGAGTTCTTTACCAGGGAATGCCTGTGTAATGTACCAGAGAGCCCAGTACATTGTTTTGTAGTAACTGTTAGATGCTGGCTGTATGGCGTTGACTGCATCTTTATTGTAGGATACAAGTATGGCCTTTCCCGTGTTCTTAACAGGATCCCACCTTATGGCAATACCAACTGCACTGGCATCTGATGCTGTTCTGGTTCCTGTCGTGAAATAGTTACCTCTCGCTGCTGAGAGTCCCAGGACCTCCATGAGCACCTGTTCCTTACAGTGAGCAGGCACACCGATGTATGCATAGTACTGCCCATCTGATAGAGGAAGCCATGATCGGATTATGTTGGCAAGCACGTATCCCTGTGCCAGACCGGACCCTGGACATCCACCCCCGGTGGCAGCCAGAGCGAACTCGTAGGGCATAGCATAAGCCCATTGGTTCGCCAGACTCACAATATAGTAGTCCTGCTGTGCGTACTGGGGAATGCTGTATCCATAGGTTGACGCGACTGCGAGGGATTTCTGATAGCCTTCGGTTCCCGTAGCACCGGCAAGGTTTACAGCGCTGATATCAAACACATTGAACTGTGTCCCTCCATATGTGACCGGTCTTATGGCTCCATTACCATCAACAAAAACCGCGTGGAGTGGACCTGTCGTTTCGTCTGGTTTTTTAACGAACACGTACCAGAGAGGTGTCTGCGTACCTCTTTTGAGGGAGTATATGTTTTTAAATTTTATGCCTGTTGCTGATATTATACCATCAATGGCGCCAGCAGAGATTCCCTGTGTCTCTGAGTAACCTGCAGATGTTATTAGAAGATCATCACTGTCAAGCGGTTCAAAACCAGCAGCTTGAAGGGCTCTATTGGCTACCATGACAGCATTAATACCACTGGCATACATTGCACTGTACTCCTCACGTGGGATGACACTGACTGTGCTTATCCACTCAATTGGAGTTACCGGGATGGATGAAATGTATTCGCTGTCAATTCCAGTATCCCATAGTGTTTTAAAGGTCTGATAGTCGATGTTTGTTGCTTTAAGTAACTTGTAGAGTGCTGATGGATTAGTTGCGAGCATTCCTATACACTGAGCATTCTTTATAAGTCCCTGAAGTGTCTCCCCACCATTATATGTCATATCTGAGAGGGTCCAGTAAAACATCACACCTGTCCTTGAGAGAGAATCCCATCTTATGTAAATGTTCTCATGGGAATCATCCGTGTATGCTGATTTGAAGTTATAAAATGTGTCTGAACCTACTGTAACCCACTTCAAAGGCGTTGAATCCATGAAAAACATTGGCAAGTCATCATCACCACCCCCAGTGGAGACTATCACATGATATGATGTTGCATTTGAAGTTAGTGGATAGTTGGCCATGAACTGTTTTGAAGCGGAGTATGCCCCTATAAGACCAGGGCTAACGTTTCCAGTCCACGCAGCCACCTTTAAAAGATCACTGGGTGCGCCAGCATTCCATGCACTCAGCAGGCTCAGCACATCATAACCCAGATTCGCCTTTGCCTGCTGGAACTGGTTTTCAGTCATGTCAAGACCTATGTATACTACGGGTGTTTTTAGCACTTCCCCTGACTGAAGAACTGTGTATTTCCTTGCATAATATCCCTTGCTGTTTTTCACGGCAAATGTGAAGGTTGGGTCATGGTCCGGCTGGTTCATCTGAAAAATCTTTGAATATTTTATAGGAACTGTTTCCATCACGGTCTGTATCGCGTCTTCTGTTGTGGTGTTGGAATACCTTGCTGAACCGGCATTTGTTATAAGGATCATATCATCTGCGTTTGATATGTTCAGGGAAGTCTCCGCGTCATTTGAGATGTGGTGTGTAATATCTTCCAGTGGTGTCGCTGAGCTGATACCGGTAAAAAGAAACACTGTTAGCACTGGGATCACTAGAGTCAGAAGTTTGTTTTTCATTTCAATTTTCACCTCCATTTAAATCATAAATATCGAGTTACATTTTTATGTAATTCGTGTATAAATAGGTATGTGAATCCACAGAACTGCAGTACTCTGCCGAGGAGAAAGATCAGTTTTAAAAGAATAACTGGGTGTGAAATGCAGATATGATGATTCATGGATTTAAAAGACTTGAAAGTAAGAGAAACCATGTATACTTAATCCAATCAGGTACAGAAAGTTTCATCGTCAAAGTACACAAAACCAGCGAAAAATCTTACCTCGAATCAGAAAATGTGAAACTACTGAGGGATAAAGGAGTCAGAGTGCCTAGAATACTTGGTGTATCCAAGAATATCTTGATTGAGGAGTTCATCGAAGGAAAAACCATTGGAGACCTGATATCTAGGGCAGACACAACATGGACAGAAAGCCTTGGAAAGTGGTTCTCAGAAATCCACAGTATAAAAAAACAGTCAAAGACCCTTTTAAAAGGTGACTGCAATCTTAAAAACTTCATATTCACAGAAAAAGAAATTTTTGGGGTTGATTTTGAATATATACACTATGGGAATCCCTATGATGATCTTGGAAAACTATGCTTCTTCATAATGGATAGTAACTCACAGATGTCCATGAATGACAAAAAACACCTTATAAAAAGGTTTCTGAGTGCCTATGAAGATCACTCAAAAACTGTTGTAAATCCAAAAATTGTGGCTGAATACATGGAAATCGAGAAGAAACGGGCCCTGATAAGAAGGGAACGTCATACTCCTAAATGGTTATAATTTGAATAATCGAGCCAGGAGGGATAATTCTGAGTAAAAAAACTTTCCTAACCGAAAGACAGAAAACCGTTCTTGAAATGAGGGAGAGGGGATGGTCCCAGAAGAAGATTGCAAGGGAATTGAAGACCACAAGACAGAACGTGTCAGCAATAGAAAGAAAGGCCATGGAGAACATAGAGAAATCCCGGAACACTCTAGATTTTGTTAAATCCCTAAAATCACCTGTAAGAATACTTTGCAGACGCGGGGATACCCTTGATGAAATTATAAAGAGATTATTGGAAGAATCAAATAAAGAGGGCATACATGTAATACATGACTCAATTACACTCGCATTTCTGATAAGGGAAAAGGCCAGCCACAGGATCGTTCACAGGGTTGTTAAAAGCGATTTTGAGATAGGAGTGACAAGGGACGGAGAAATTATCGTCGATCTAAATTCCTAGAATCTATAAAAAAATTTTTATAGTACCTTCCATATACAACGAGATGCAGATATATGCATATCGTGTGGTGATCAAAGGTGGGGCAGGTCAGAGAATACCTTGATTTAATAAAAAATTTCAGTGGGTTCGCAAGCCCGGGCAGTGTCATAGGAGCTCATATGTTACTAATAGCCCGGAAGGTCCTTGATTTTGAAGTCGATGAAGAAATTTATGTTACATGTGAAACGACAAACTGTTTACCCGACGCATTCCAGGCCATATGCAAATCAACAATAGGAAATGGGAGACTGAATATCCTGGACACTGGAAAAATGGCTGTCATCATCAACAGAAAGGGTATGCCTGGAGAAACAGTCCAGGCTCTTAGAATAATACTGGATCCTGAAAAGACCGTCAATTACCCGATCATACATGAATGGTACATGAACACCCGCAAGGTATCCGCAGAAGAAGTGAATCCAGAACTCATAAGAGCCGGTGAGAATCTATATTCCTGGTATTTTGTTGATGTGATCGTCCCGGAAAAAGAAAAGAAGATAATTGAAATCTGTAATCTTTGCAACGAACCTTTCATAAAAAGAAACGAGCTGGATCTCTGTCCAGCTTGTCTGAAAAGATAAACATGAGGTGAAAAAATATGGGATTTGTGTTGGTACCAAAATCAGATTTCCAGATACCTCTGGAAGCAGATACCATAAGACCCGATCTGTTTGAAGGGCTGGATCTTGATGAAATTCGTTCCCTTCAGGTATACGAAGGGAACATCAAAAGACCCCTAGGCGAATTTTTTGAGATAGCGGAGACACCCCATGCAGATCAGTTAATACGGATCGATGGTGATGTCAGCAGGGTGAAGTATATCGGTTCAGGGATGAAATCCGGAAAAATCATCATAAACGGCGATGTTGGACTCCAGCTTGGCTGTGAAATGAAAGGCGGTGAAATAGAGGTAAATGGAAATGTTTCTTCATGGATCGGCATGGAAATGCATGGTGGCACCATAAAAATTAATGGAAACGCGGGGGATTATGTTGGCTGCGCATATAGGGGAGAGTGGCGTGGCATGAAAGGAGGTAAAATCATTATACAGGGTAATGCAGGGAACAATATTGGGGGTGGTATGATGGCCGGAGAAATTTATATAGGTGGAGATGCAGGTAATTTCTGCGGCATCCGAATGAATGGGGGTGAAATAACAGTACGCGGGGATGCTGGAAGGGCCCCCGGGGCAGAGATGGTATCAGGTATCATCAAAATTCATGGCCGAATCTCCTCTCTCCTCCCGGGATTCAAGGAGATCTCAACATTCAAAGAAGATGGATCCCTTATGATCCTATTCAAAGGAGATCTATCCGAAAAAAATCCGGAGGGTAATCTATACATCAATTATAATAAGAACCTTCACATTCTAGAGAATGAGACCGATGAAGGGAGAGTCATCACAAAAAAGGGAATTAAAGTAATCTACAACAGTGGAAGTACAATACGTGAAGGTCAGATAATAAAGGGAGGCAATAAACTCACAGATGATTATATAGATGAATGTGCACGCTGCTGTATTAGTCCTGAAGACTATAAGCTCCTAGGTGAACCCGAAAATGTTGTCGTATCCTCACATGGAAATGAAGTTGTTCTGAGAGCTGTTGAGGACCCTGGAATCCAGATGGGAACAATATTCATACCCAGAGGTATATGGGCCAATGTGCTAACGCCACCGTATACCGAGTCAACCGGTTCCCCAATGTATAAAGGAGTGCCGGTTTATCTTAGAAAGGCTTCACAAGGTGAAAGGATCCTGAGTGCCGAGGAACTTGTAGAGGAATACGGGGTGGGAAAATGAGCGTCTATAAAAATGTGACATGTCCCGTCTGCGGAGGGTCTTGTGATGACATAGAGGTTCTCTATGATGGGAAAACAATAAAAACAAGGAATGCTTGCAGGATGGGGAATGCAAAGTTTCAGGAGATGGTCAGCTCCCACAGAATACTTAGACCCCAGATTAAAACTGAAAGTGGTTTCAGATCCGCAGAATGGGATGAAGCCCTTGACGCTGCAGCAGAGATACTTACAGAGTCAAAAAGACCAACCCTATTCATGGGTAGTGAGATGTCAACTGAAGCCATGGCTGCAGGTCTTGAACTTGGTGAGTATCTAAATGCCATGGTGGATTCAAATGCAACCATATGTCATGGCCCCACATTAATGGGAATCCAGGAAGCTGGACAGAGCGCTGCTACGGCAGGTGAGATAAAGAATAGAGCTGACGTCATCATTTATTGGGGTACAAATGTTATGGACTCCATGCCTCGCCACATGTCACGTTACAGCATATTCATGCGCGGATTTTTCAGAGAACGTGGTAAAAAAGATAGGACTGTCATCTCCGTGGATCCCCGTGAAACAGCAACAACTAAAGCCTCCGATATCCATCTGCAGCTGAAACCAAACTCAGATTATGAACTCTTTTCAGCACTGCTTACAGTTATAAGGGGCAATGAACCGCACAGGAGTATTGAGAGTATAACCGGGATATCAGTTGAAACCATAAAGGAAGTCGCAGACATAATGCTGAATGCGCAGTTTGGAGCCATCTATGGGGGTCTTGGACTTGCATCATCAGAAGGTAAGCATAGAAACGTTGAGATGGTTCTCAAACTGGTAGCTGCACTTAATGAACACACCAAATTTACAATAGGAGCCATAAGAGGTCATTGTAATGTCGCAGGATTTAATCAGGTGGCTTCATGGGAATATGGTTTCCCCTTTGGTGTTGATTTTACAAGGGGTTATCCACGCTACAACCCCGGAGAAACAACTATAGTCGATCTTCTCCAGAGAAAAGAATCCGATGCAGTCCTCGTTATATGTTCAGATCTTGGAGCTCACCTCCCCAAAGAATGCGTTGAGTATATGAAAGAGATTCCTGTAATATGCATAGATATTGCCCCATGTCCAACAACACTTGTATCCGATGTTGTGATCCCTGGAGTTATTGATGCTATGGAGTCCAGCGGCACCTTCTACCGCTTTGACAATGTTCCCATCCACCATAAGGCATTCACAACATCACCATTCCCTGAAACAGAGAGCAACGAACATACTCTTAGACAGATCCTTGAGAGGGTTAAATCAATTAAAGGCGAATAAATATCTGCTAACCATTTTTATTTTTTTCTCCTATGATACGGACATTCGTGGCTTTAATCAGAACTTGAAACTCTTCGCCCGTTCTTATACCAAGCTCAGTGACTGCGCCTGGAGTTACAGCCGAGGTCAGAACTATATCCCCTATCCTCAAGTTTACATAAACAATCCTTGAAGTTTCTATAATGTCTTCAACTGTACCCTTGAAGATATTCTGTGCAGATGCCATAAACGGATCAGCTGCTATCATTATATTTTCTGGTCTGATGGAAAGTATCACAGACCCCTCCCCGCAGTCAACTGTCCTGAAGATATTTGAATTAACATTTACAGAGGTGAGCCCATTCACCTGGCCTTCAACAGTCCCTTCAAGTATATTAGCACCCAGAAAATCTGCAACAAAGTAGGGCGATGGTTTATTGATGACTTCCTCCTTTTTACCCATCTGAATGATTTTTCCATGATTCATCACCGCCACCTTATTTGAAAGCCACCATATATCATCAAGGTCATGTGTAACATGGATCACAGTGGTTTCAAAATTATCCCTGATATCTGCGATAAGTTTTCTTAGGGATATCTTTGTTCTCTGGTCAAGGGCACTGAATGGTTCATCCATCAATAGCAATCGGGGATTCACTATGATTGCCCTTGCTATCGATGCCCTCTGGAGCTCACCTCCACTGAGGGTTCCAGGGTATCTATTCAGTACGTGATCTATACCCATCATAGCTGCGATTTCATGGACTTGTCTGTGAATATTTTCCTTCATCTCTGTCTGCTTACGAAGGCCGTAGGCTATATTCTCCTCCACGGTCATGTGAGGGAAGAGACAGTGGTCCTGATATACTATGCTAACATCACGTTCCTCAGGTGGGAGGGTGGTTAGATCCGCCCCATCAAGAGATATCGTCCCCGAAATCGGTTCAAAGAATCCCATGATGGTCTCAAGAAAGATAGACTTACCACTACCAGTCGGGCCGATTATAACAAGATAATCTCCCCTCGAAAGGTGGAGTTCATCTACCCTGACTACAAATTCGCCAAGGTCGATTTCTAAATTATCTATATCCAGAAAACTCATTCCCATAAGCCCCCATTTTTTCAAGGAAAAATATTGTTATGAATGAAATTATCATAAGGAAGATACCGGATGCCACAGCCATCTCCACGTTTCCATAGGATAAATTAAGATACAGAGATATAGGGAGAGTATCTGTTTTCTGATAGGTACCTCCGGCAACTATCAGTACCGCTCCAAAGCAGCCTATGCACCTTGAAAAGGTAATTATTGTTGCAGCTAATATTCCATCCCTGGATAAAGGGATCATGATATTTCTGAACGTCTCAAATTCTGTATATCCAAGGGAACGGGAAACAAATTTGAGTCTCCTATCGATGTTACAGAATGTTGAGTAACATATTCTGACCGTATACGGTAAAGAGACAAAGAACTGTGCACAGATGACTCCAAGATCCGTGAAGACTATCTGAATACCGAGTCCATCCATCATATAATTTAGAGGGGTGTTTCCAAGAAATATGAGAAGCATTATACCTATAAGAATTTCAGGGAATGCTATAGGAATATCCAGCACTGTTTTAACAATGGATTTCCCTCTGAAGGAGTCCTCTGATAGTGAATAAGCAATGAGCAGCGCAGATAACATCACAATCAGTGTTGTTATAGTGGATGTTAAAAGAGATAATTTCACTGAGTGGATCATATCAGCACTTCTGAATGAATCCAGGATGGATTGCGGAGAGGATACTGTCCAGAGTGAAATACATATTATAAAAAATGCGGCCACAAAGATGACCGCAAAGAATCTGCAAGTACCTCTGAAAATACTCACTCGCTCAATGGACAAAACCGTTCAACCCCCATCAGTGCTGCTAACCCTGCTATCGTTGTTCCATAAAATATTACTCTTTTATCTGATGCCATGGCCATGATATCTTCAAATGTACCGTTAGCTACAGTAGAACCGGTTACCACTAAAACATCAGAATTCTGAATTATCTTCTTATTGCATTTTTTTGCATCAAATACATCTACACCATATTTTTTACCCTTATTTCCAGGATTCAGATCTGTAACCCGCAATCTGTCTCCAAATGTCTCGTGAAGTTTCCTTACAAACGCCGGTTGAAACCCAAGCAAAGCAACTCTGTCATATCCCAGCAATTCAAGGTAATCTGAAAGTAATTCAGCACACCTTTCAGGAGTGTTTCCAGTGCAGTGAACTGTCCTATCAATGAAACCCTTCTTCCTCATGAGTGCATTGAAAGTAGCTATCAAACACGATTGTTCCCCTTTTACTAAAAGTTCCCCGAGGGTTCCTCTGAAATGAGTGGGAGTAGCTGTGAAGCACTCCCCTACAGTACCATCTTCAAGAGTCGCTCTGAGCATGACCTCTCTCCCCTCAACAAGAGGATAATCCTTGATGGTTGATGTATCAAGGAGAGGGTTCTTCACAGAGATCTCGACATATGTGGACTCCATGGCTGACGAATGTATCAGATAGTTCATCTTATCCCTGATAAACTCATGTATCATGGTATCAGATCCTGGTTTAAATCAGGAAATGACTCTGAACCCCCATTTTTCCCATATAACCCTTGCCTCATCTGATTTAATGTATTCAACGAATTCTTTTGATGTTTCAACGTTTCCTGAAATTGAAGTGACCGCTGCGGGTATTGTCTGGTTCTTTGCTCCCTCGATTTCAATCATTTCCAGCTTTGATTTACTGTTGTTCCATGTCAACATGTCCTCCCATATTATAACTGCATCTACCTGTCCTGAAAGGATGTATGTTAAGAGCTGATTAACTGTTGGAGTCTTTGCAACTAAATTTTCATTTATATTTACGCCCTCTTTATCAAACATTTTCTGGGCGACTTTGCCTATCGCGCATGCCTTGGGATCTCCTATCGCAACTCTCACGTTCTCTTTACCCAGATCTTTAAGGGAGGTTATGTTCTTCGGATTTCCCCTTTTAACGGCTATGACCGGTTTATGCGAGGTCACATTCACAATGGTATCATTGATTATGTAACCCTTTTCTTTTGCCTTGTCCATTGTCGTATATTCGCCTGTTATGAGTACATCGCCCTTTTTTGATGTCATCAGTGTTGCAAGAAGTTCTCCTGAACCCCCATACTGAACATTAACCTTTTTTCCTGTCTTTTTCTCAAAATTAGTTATTATCTCATTCATTGGTTTCATGAGCCCTGCCCCTGCAAGGACTGTGATCTCTGATCCCTTCATAGTCTTTGAATTTCCTGTGATAAGATACGCTCCTGTAACCGCTGAAAGGATCAGCAACCCTATTACAAACGCCATTATCTTCTTATCCATGATCAGGCCTCCATTACCCTGTAGATTATTCCTCCATCTTTTTCATGTAACATGCCCTCATTGAACCTTATTTTCTTTAGAATATTAACAGGATCAGTTATTTCAACCCCTGCAATCATATCAACCCCGTATTCAAAAAAAACATCTGTCATTGGCGTTGTGGGTCCTATGATAGCCACAAAAGCATCAAGTTCTGCCAGTGCAAGGTAACGTTCTGTGCTGTGATTGACCAGTGTGCTGCCAGTCACTGCAAGTACATCAACCCGGGGGATAATCTGTTCAGCCGCTGTTTCAGGAAAAACACCCCTTTTAGGATTGACCTTAAATGGATTGATCTCCAGAATATAGAACTCGTCCGAAACCGTCCTTATCCTGTCAGTGTAGCGGCGTGGGAATTCACCCACCATAGCGATTTTTCGATTTCGGCATTCCTCCATCAGTATATCAAATGCATTGCATCGTTTACCACCTCCCTCGATCACTGAGTTAACAGTAGCAATTCCCAGGCTGGAATAAAATGGGTCCCATGACCTTGAAAGTTCAAGTAATTCATGAGTCATCTCTGGAATTTCAAAATCTCTGATGAATCCATTATTACTGGCTATACCGCAGGAGCTGCTCCAAACAGCCGTCCATGATCTGCCTATGGCCACATCCCTTACTCTGATTTCAGGCATGTTCTCAATCTCATCCAGTATATCATCAAGTATCATAATAGCACCAGTATAATGGCAATTTCGGGCATTTATTTCTGGAGTGCCGTCTTTATGATGTGTTCCCATGCCACTGACTTTAGATTCCTGATCCTTAGTTCAGACCTTTCAATAGAGAGGAGTCCATCGGGACAGACACTGGAGCATGCTCCGCAGAATACGCAGAATTTCTCATCGATCCGGGCAGTACCATTTATTATACTGATTGCATTACAGGGACAAACATCCACACACGCGTGGCATGACTCACCCCTGCATCGCTCATCTGCCTGGCCTATGGTTCCTCTGATGGGTTTTTTAACGGTGATCGCATTTGCCGGGCATATTTCCATACACCAACCACAGTGAGCACATTTTTCATCAATTGTTATGACAGCACCCTCAACAGTGGCCTTCAGTTCCTCCTTATACATGCATGTCAGACAGCTCATACGGATGGCGCCAACAGGACATATCCTTTTGCATATGCCGCAGTAGAGACATTTATCCTCATCCACCCGGATTCCATCGGCTATCGCCATATTTGATGAATCCGGGTCTCTCCAGCTTATTTCAATGGCTGATACAGGACACATAGCTGCACATTCACCACAATAGATGCATTTTTCCATTGATACATTTATCTCCCCTTTTACAAGGGATTTACGTTCAGGAAGATCCCTGATGGTTAAGAGTGCATTCCTTGGACATGCATCGGCGCAATTACCGCATAAAAAGCATTTTTCGTCATCAATTTCAAGTTTAAAGTCCCAGAACGGATATTCATCGGCGCCCCTTATGCTTTTACCATCCTTCTGGAGATCTATGGCTCCGAAGATGCATACTGAAGCACATAACCCACATAGAACACACTTCTCCTTGTTGAAGGACACTCTGTTCATTTTGATTAAACCCCTCGCTATTGGGAGAAGAGGAGCTATATCTATAGCGTCCACAGGGCATGTCTCTGAACATAACCCACAACCCGTGCATAGATCCGGATTGTAATTCAGTGTCCTCCTTTCAGAACCCATCCTTTCATTAACCAACATCAGTATCTACCTCAGAAATAGCGCCGTTTGGGCAGTTAGAGATGCAAAGCCTACAATTATCACATTTATCATTTATCACAAGGGGAAATCCGTTGTCCTCAATTATTGCATCCTTTTCACAGATGAGAATGCAGAGGCCTTTTCCCGCGCAGTTTTCAACACCGCTACATTTCTCCCTATTGATGACTATCATAGACCAACCTCGAAATGTAATTTTTTGCATATCGTATATTCCAAAAGTCCATATATAAATCTTTCTTAATGGACCTCATGAAAACAGTACTGTTTTACATGGCAGCTGAAGACCCCCGCAGTTATAATGGATATCCTCACATATTTCCTGAAAAATAAAAAATTAAAATTAATCTGTTCTTCCAGGTCCAAAGAAGTACCCCAGACCTAGAAGGCCCACTATCGCCACTATACCAACTATGGCATAGACAGGTAGCCCGGTCTCCGGGTTAGCTGAACCTGAGGCGCTGCTGACCTCATAGGCCTTACCCTGGTTTTCGCCCGCTGAGGAATGAGTTGCTGCCTCCACTCCAGGTGCTGATGTTGAAACATCTGAACCCTGTGATTCCTCGTGATGTGGCTCCCCCTTGTCTGCTGATGTACCCGGTGCCTGTGGCTGTCCTGGATTTGATGGTGCTGTCGGTGTGGATCCTCCATCGGGGGATAGTGCGAATGCTGAGCTCTTCGTGGCAGCGTAAAGCTTCTCCCTGACCCTTGAGAGAAGGTCCGGGTTCATGTACTGCATGACTCACTCATTAATACACGCATAATAAAGGTTAATCTGGAAAGCCCTTTAAATGTTCAAAAAATCGGAATCGATCAATCAACTGAAGAGGCCATTTAGTGCCATTCAATGCACCGGTTATGTAAAATTATATTTAATAAATTAATCACAGGGTGCTAGATCTCCAGGGTTACCCTGAGGGGTATATGATCAGATAACCTTGGCCTGGTCTCTATAATTTCACCTGCCGGAGGGTGCCAGACGTCAAGGATCTTCACTCCTTCCGGGACAAAGAGGTAATCAATCTGGTATTTCCCCCCGTTAGGTGTCATGAATGTGAATGGATCTTCCTCCTCCCTGAGAACATCCCTGAATCCAAGTTCAGAGAGTCTTCCGGTCATCTCCTCTGCAAGGAGTGCTAACCTCCTCAGGGATGGGCTGAAGTTTTTATTGATGTTGAAATCACCGCCAATTATGATCAGGTCCTCTCCCTCCTCAATGTAGTTATACAGGAGGTCAAGGAACTCAGAAAAGTCACTATCTGCTGGCCCAATGTAATTGTATATGCTAAAGAGGGAAAGACTATTTCCTCCGATTTCTATTCTGCAGGAAACATAAAAATCTTCTATACAGTGGTTGTCTGAGATTTCAAGGTAGTTCCTTTTCATGGAATCCAGCATGAGATCCTTATGAAGAAGTAATGTGTTCATCTCCCCGCGGAAGGTATGGTAATTCCACCTTACCTCATTGGGTATCATGTAGACCTCCTGGAAAAATCCTGCATCAAATTCCAGTTCCCCCATATAACTCCAGAGTTTCCTCCGCCTGTAGGATGCCCGGTTCAGGTTCCATGTCAGAACCTTAAGTTCCATTCAATCACCCCCGTTCAGGTTCCATGTCAGAACCTTAAGTTATCCTATAGAAAATTGTGATGCCCATTAACTTAAACACAACCGGAAACATTTATATAGGGAGAATGTAATATATTACCTAAATATGTAATATATTACCAGAGGAGTTTTTGAGAAGATGAAAATAAATAAGATCCATACACTAACAGCCCTCATAACACTTATGGGGCTCTTTGCAACACTATCTGGCCTCCTGGACCAGAATACATACATCAACGACTCATTATCAGCAACTGCACAGATGATGGGCCAGGACCTCGTGACACTCACCACAGGGAGCCCCCTCCTAATCATTTCAGCATACCTTAGCCGTTCCTCGGCCAAGGGCAGGCTGCTGTGGATGGGTGGAATGTTCTACTTCACCTACACCTATGCCTCCATGGCCTTCCTCGCATCCTACAACAGTCTCTTCCTTTTGTATGTGGGCATACTTGCCTTATCACTCTACGGCCTCATGGGAGAGCTGTTTACAACCACCTACAGGGTTAAGGTTGATGATAAAAAATCAGGCTTCACAGCCATCTACCTCACCCTCACCGGATTAATGCTGGCAGCCATGTGGATCAAGATGATCACAGATTCCCTGATAACCGGCATGGCCCCGGGGGCCCTTGAGGGCTACACAACCCTCGTCATACAGGCACTCGACCTCGGCGTCGTGGTTCCAGCGGCCCTCCTCACATCATACTTCCTCCTGAAGAGAGAAGTGTGGGGCTACATCCTTGCACCGGTATTCCTTGTCAAGGTATCATTACTGGGAACAGCCATACTCTCAATGGTGGCCTTCATGGCCATGAAAGGGGTCCCCTTCAGCTGGGGGCAGACTGCCTTCTTTATGGTCCTCACCTTCACAGGCCTTGCCGTCACCGGGATTTTCTACCGGGGAATGGCAATCACATCAGGGAGGTTGACACTGGATGAAGGATATGCAGGCAATACTGGATGAGCACCGGGAGACAAGGGAGTCCATGGAGAGGTACATACTGGTAGCCCTCTTCCTCATCGAGCAGCGCTGGAGCTACATAGTGAGCCGCGAGTTCCGCGAAGGTGGCATAACAGCAAAGCAGTGGCTCTTCCTTGTGATCCTTGGAAACGTCTTTGAAAGGCCCCCCTCAATGCAGGAGATGGCTGATGCCATGAGCACCACCCACCAGAACGTCAAGCAACTTGCAGTTCGCCTTGAGGATAAGGGACTCCTGAAAATAAAACAGGACCCTGAAAACAGGAGGATCCTGCGCCTCGAACCAACAGGGAGGTTCCATGAGTTCTGGGCTGGTAGGGATGAGAGAGACGCCGCCACCCTGAAATCCCTCTTCGATTCACTTGACGATGAAGAGGTCAAAAGCCTGTTTAACGTATTTTCAAAGCTTGAGGAAGCCTCAAAGCAGCGATATATGGAATACCGTAAGAGATGAGCATATGCTAAGAAAAAGATTTGAAATGGAAGTTAGAGAAGAACTCAGAAAGGTTTATAGTCTGAATGAGAGGGAACTGCCAGGTTTACTTGCAGGATACCTTGAATCCTCCGGTCTCCCCCATGACCCTCAAAACCTCCTCATCAGGTGGGCTGACTCAAAAATAAGGAGAGGACCCCGCTGGATGAATGTGGACATGACCCAGATCAACACTCCAGCACCCTTCAGGAGCGTTTACATAAAGGGCCGTTTTTTAGGAATACCCCTTGAGGGCCTTGACATATATTCCGGAGGCCATGGAGAGATGACCATCAGGGCCCTGAAATTTCTGAAGGTCGCAGAGGAGCGTGGAGCTCCGATGGACGTGTCGGCCCTTGTAACTCTACTCTCAGAGGCCCCATTTCTCCCTTCCCTCTTCCTTGCAGAGTGTACGGAATGGTCACAGCTGGATGATGAAAGGGTTGAGGGTAGAATCAGGGACCATGGCATCACTGCCAGTGGTCTGTTCACCTTCGATGAGCATGGAAGGTTCCTGAAATTCTATACAGAGGACAGGTACTGTGCAGAGTTCAACATGGAGCAGCACCCCTGGAGTGTTGAGGTGCTATCATACAGGGATACCGGGGGTTTTATCTATCCCGCGGAGTGCACAGCAACATGGCACCTCCCGGAGGGTGACCTGAAGTACTTCCATGGGAGGATCAGAGACGCAAAGTTCAACATAAGGACGCTTTAATTGACCGGATCACTCCATGGATTAAAGAAAATTCAGGGCATTTTAAATATATTATGAAACATAGGAGATACTGTTATGAAAGAACTCTATCCATTCATTTTCAGAAGAAAGTCCACGAGAAAGTACATGGGCCCCGCATCAGAGGATGAACTCAGGGAAATTGAGGACCACCTTGAGAAACTTGAACCCCTGCTGGAGGATGTTGATACCGAATTCATGCTCCTGGAGAGGGATGATGTGAAGACCCGGATGCAGCAGCCGGCCCCCCACTATATAGCAGCCTTCTCAGATGGCTATGTGGGGAAGGTGAATGTAGGATTCCTGCTCCAGCAGATGGACCTCAGAATCTCAGGCATGGGTCTCGGGAGCTGCTGGCAGGGGATCCCACGGCTGAGGGCTCATGTGAAGTCTGAACTTGATTTTGTCATACTCCTGACCTTTGGTGCTGCAGCTGAACCCGTCCACAGGGAGCACTCCGAGTTCAGGAGGAAGCCCCTCAGTAAGATAACGGACATAGAGGGGATGGATGACGTCCTCGAGGCCGTGAGACTTGCACCCTCAGCTGTCAACAACCAGCCATGGTACTTCACCGGTGGAGATGGAAAGATCCATGCCTACTGCCAGGTGCAGAGCCCCCTCAAGAGGCGCCTTGCGGGGAGGTGGAACCCCATAGATATGGGGATAGCCCTTGCACACCTCAGGATCTCACTTGAATACCACGGGTACCGGTCTGAATTCAGAATCCTCGACGGGGTGGATGAACTTAAAAACTACACCTACACCGGTACATTCATCTATGGGGACTGAAAATGGAGAATAAAGCTCTGGTGGAATTCCTGGGGGATAAGGAATTTAAAAACTCTGAGTTCGTGGCTGGCATTGTAGCCAACCTCGTCCTCCTCTACATCATAAACAGTGTGATGAACTGGGATATCTCCTTCATTGCAGATTCCTTCAGGGACCTTATACCATTATTCAATGCTGTGATAGGAGCCAATCTGGCTGCGAATGCCTGTTTCCTCATCTACAGGAGGCAGTGGTTCTGGACGTTCATGCAGATCATCCTGAGTGCACTGGGGTACCTTATGGTCTCATCCCTTTACAGTGTATTCCCCTTCACCTTCAGGAACATCTATGTGTTCTACTCTGTCAGGTTCGCCCTCCTTGTTGCAATGGTCGTCCTTGCTGTTGCTGTATTCCTTCATGGCCTCAAATTTGTGCTGAAGTTCGTCCTGAAGATTGACCTGGAATAGAATTAAGGGAATCAGTCCCTGAATATGGCTGAGGCCGTGTTCATTGCAGAGCCGGCCCTTATCAGTGCCGCCACCGCCGCGGCCTCTGCCAGTTCCCCCTCTGTTATACCTGCCTCAAGGGCCTCTTCTGCGTGTCTCCGTGTGCATGCATCACACCTGACTGCAACCGAACATGCCACTGATATGAGAAGTTTCTCCCTCTCTGTGAGTTTACCCTCAGATCTAACTGCTTCCCTGAAGTTTTTGAATGATTCTGCAACTTCAGGTAGTTCCCCAAGAAATCTGTCTGCTCCTGTCTTCATGTTCCTTAAGCTGACATCATCCCTTAAATACCTTCAGGGTATGGGTATGCCGTGGGGGCACCTTGCCGGGTTCCTCAGGTACCTCATGAGTGCCAGCTCTGTTTCCCTGAAGAGCTCGTGCTTCATGCGGGAGGCCTCCTCATAGGATGAGTCGAGGTCCATTCCAAGGACGTTGTGGAAGAAGCACTCCAGGATCATGTGCCTCCTTAGAACCATCTCTGCAATCTCCCTTCCCTCATCTGTGAGTTCAGCCCCCAGGTATGGGTGGTAGATGACAAGGCCCATTTCATGGAGTCTCTTGAGCATCTGGGTTACACTGGATGGTCTGACGTTCATCCTTGATGACAGGTCAGAGGTTTTAACGATCCCGTGACTACTTAACCTGTATAATGTCTCGAGGTAGTTTTCCATGCTCCTTGTAAGTTCCATAAAGACACCAATTGAATATATATTCAAAACCTATTTAAGTTTTGTCATTTATATTCATGAAAGGTGATGGATGTGCTTGAGATACGCGTGCATGAGATAAGGGGTAAGTGCCCGGTGCACCGGGAGGGGGACCGGATAACAGTTGACGACCCTGAGATAGACCTTGAAAGGACAGACGCCCTCTGCACACACGCCCTATCCACGATCCTGCACTACACCACAATCCTTGAGAGGAACTGGTGTCCGGTGGAACTTGGACTCACAGTGGACGGCGACGAGGAGCACGCCTACATGCAGTGCGTGGACCCTGGCGAACCCTACACAGAGGGCAGCACAGTCATATTCCAGGTTAGGAGACTCAGATAAGCTGGAAGGGAAACCATGTTCTCAGACTGCAAATTCGGCTCCGTAACCTACAGGGGACGTGAATACAGATCAGACATCGTGGTGCACGTTGATGGGAGTGTGACACCAAGGAGGAAGGAGATATCAAGGAGGAAATACGGGACATCCCATGTCATGGCAGAGGAGGAACTTGAGGAACTCCTGGAAGAAAAACCTGAATCCATAATCATAGGCTCAGGGGTCCATGGAGCCCTTGAAACCGGGTTCAGATCAGATGCAACAGTTCTCCCCACCTGTGAGGCCATAAAGAGGTACAATGAGGAGAGGAGTGCCGGTAGGAGGGTTGCGGCCATAATACATGTGACCTGCTAATCGACAAGGCCCTCCATGTAAAGCCGGGCCCAGTAGTACCTCAGCATCCTCCTCCTTTCAGAGTAGTCAGGGATCTCAGATTCAAGGATACCCCAGAACCTCTGGCTGTGATTCATCTCCCGGAGGTGGGCCAGTTCATGGAGCACCACGTACTCCACCATCCTGTCCGGGAGGTGGGAGAGGAGGGTGTTGAAGCTCAGATTGCCCCTGGAGCTGCAGCTACCCCAGCGGGACCTCATCCTCCTGAAACGGACCCTCCCATATTCGACGCCCAGGACATCAGAGTAATGGTCCAGGAATCCACTGACCAGTGATCTCAGTTCCTTATCCCGCCGGTACTCCAGTTCCAGCTCAGATGCCCTCTCAAGCATCTCATGGAACTCATGGATCTTCCTCTGGATCCAGTCACTCCTGGATGATAGAACCTCAATGGGGTCCCCGGTGAAATCTGCGGGGAGTATCAGGCGCAGGCTGTCGAATCTCAGCTCAATCCTCGGGTTCTTAACCCTCCTGTATATGACCTCACATCTGACCTCCAGGTCCCCGGCCATGAATCTGTCCATTTTATCACTGATACCTCTCAAATATTTTCATAAGATCTTCCTGTGCTTCATCGGCGATCTGCCTTCTTTTGGGCGCATCCTTCGGGAGGTTCCTCAGGAGGAAAACCCTTATGATTCTCATAACATTCCTCTTAACGCTCTCCTGGGACGTCCATCCAGGGAATATGTTCCCATCAACCTCCTCTGTAAGGGCAACAGCATATTCCTTCAGTTTATCCTCTGGTATACCTCTACCCCTGAGGGTCATCAGGACCGCGAACTCCTTCTCGTCAAGACCGAGCTCCTTCATTCTGCGCTCCTCCTTCCAGATCTCTCTTATGATGGCAGCGCCCTCCCTGTAGAGTTCCTCGTAGTCCATGGTTTTCTCCCTCCACTGTTCCAGGAGGCGTTCAACCTTTTCAGCCACCGATTCATAGATGGGGTTCCTTGTGCCATTCCTGAGGACATATGAGTTGAGTGTGTAGACTGTTAAGGCAGCCTTATCCCTTATATCCCTGACCTTCCTGAGGTTTTCAAAGTAATCGGAGTCAAATTCTATTACCGGGAGTTTACTTTCTATTTCCCTGAACTCTGTGGTCCTGTGGATGTATTTGAGGGTTTTCTGGTAATACCTTTCAGTTTCGGCTTCAACTGATGGTTTCCTTGATACGACTCTCTGATAGTATGTGTAGATGACCGTGAGCCACCTGTAATCCTTGAGGCCATGCCTTATGAAGGGCTGGTCAGAGAGCAGCTCGAAGAGCCTTCTGAGTTCACGGTAATTCTCTGTGAATTTCTTTTCGAGTTCTTCATCAGAGGTTATGAGTTCAACCGCGTCGGAGAGGACCTCAATATCCATCCCATCCCATTCAAGGTCGCTGAAGATCCTGAGGGTCTCCCTGAGTAGCTCCTCGTATTCCCTCTTCATGGATTCCATATCGTATACTGCGCCCTCATACTCCTCCTTACTGTAGAGCTCAAATGCGCGCCTCAGTTCCGCCCCCATGACTCCAATGTAATCTATTATGAGGCCTGCCTCCTTGACGTCCCTGTAGGGTCTGTTTGTTCTTGCAACTGCCTGCAGCAGTCTGTGTTCCTTCAGTGGCTTGTCGAGGTACATGGTCTGGAGTATGGGTGCGTCGAATCCTGTGAGGAGCATATCCGTCACTATGAGTATCCGGGGGTTCCTATCAGGGTCCCTGAACCTTTCCAGTACCAGGTTTTTAATCTCATGGTGGTTCCTGCCATGGTATTTATCCATGAGTTCCTCATCATAGGCCCTTATTATCTCCTCGTCCCGTGGAGTGTAGGTCATTACGATCTCAGAGTACTCTGGTGGGAGGTGCCTGTCGAGTTCCCTCTTGTAGAGGACGCATGCCCTTCTGCTTGGAGCCACAACCATGGCCTTGAATCTTCCATCGATGTTCTCTTTGAAGTGTTTCGCGATGTCCTCTGCTATTAGCTCTATCCTGCGAGGGTTCTCGAGGATGGTTTTTATGGTGTCCAGTTTCCTTTTAACAGATTCCTCAACGTCCTTCCTTATGGATTCTGGCAGTTCCTCGAATTCCACACCGATGAATGCCTCCAGGTGCTTCCTGTCAAGGTGGACGTCACCTGCGAGTCTCGGCTGATAGGTTATCTTCACGGTGAAGCCGTCCCTTATGGAGTCTGTTATGAAGTACTGGTGGATGTATTTCTCTTCGGGGGGGTATGCGAACCTATCATAGGTGTCGCGTTCCCTCTTTGATATGGGTGTTCCTGTGAAGCCGAAGAAGAACGCTGATCTCAGCATGTCCTTCATCTGGGCTGCCAGGAGGCCATACTGACTCCTGTGGGCCTCATCAATGAAGACTATGACGTTCTTCCTGTCCATTATGGTTTCTCCTCCATGTTCCCTGAGTTCGGCTGTTATATCATCAAGTTTGTCTGTGAATTTCTGTATGAGTGTTATGAATAGGCCCCTCTTTCCCCGGTAGTCATCGCTGGCTATTGTTCTCTTTAATTCTGCTATGGATTCTATTCTTTCAGGCTGGTGGATTTCCAGTGCCGCGAGTTCTGCGTATAACTGTTCCTCAAGTTCTCTGCGGTCCACTATGAAGAATACTGTTGGGTTCTCCAGTTCCTTCATCCTGTAGAGTTTACTGGCCGCGAATATCATTGTCAGGGTTTTGCCTGATCCCTGCCAGTGCCATATGAGGCCCCTGTTCCTTTTATCTTCTCCCCTGATGTTCCTAAGGACCCTTTCAACTATCCTCTCAGCTGCATGGTACTGCATGTGCCTTGCTATGACCTTGGTTGTTGATCCGAACTCTGTCCTTATGTAGATGTAGTTCCTGATGAAGTCGAGCACCCTTTCTGGTCTGAGGAGTGGGAGTATATCTGCGGCCGGGAGTCCTGTGTGGTGCTCATGGCCCTGTTTTCTGGATTTTTGAGGGAGTTTACCATCCGTCTCCCTCCACTCGAAGGTGGGGACCTCATCAAGCCAGGGAACTATCGGGAAGTACCTTGCAAAGTCTTCAGCAGCGACACCCATCTGTACGTACTTGTAGAGTTCCGGCACTGTCTTCTCATAGTCCTTTATCTGCCGGTAGGCGTCCGCCCATGTCTCTGACATCCCCACGGGGTTTTTGAGTTCTATGTTCACGAGGGGGATGCCGTTGATGAAGAGCATTATGTCTGTCCTTATGGTCTGGTCACCACGACGGAATACGACCTGCCTTGATGCTGTGAATGAGTTGTGGCTTGGGGTATCGTGGTCAAGGATTTTGACCTTCCTGGGTTCCCCTGTTGTGGCAGATTTTATGTAAACGCCATTTTTAAGGTATTCAAGTATCGATTTGCATCCCTCAATGCTTGCTGCTTTACCCCGGAGCTCTTGGATGACCTGCTGTATATCATCATCCTCTATATACTGGTTGATCCTTCTTATGGAGTCTATCAGCTCAGATTCTATGAGGGGGTTTTCAGGGTCATCCCTCCCAAGTTCGGCGGCCGGTATATCATTCCAGCCCATTCCCCTCAGTTCCTTCATGAAGTAGTCTTCAAGGGCCTCCTCATTTAATTTCATGTTCTATCCCCCCCCCTATGATGTTATTCTGACCCTCCTTTTACCTGTCAGGAGGTCGTTCATGAGCCCCCTCTTTATGTTTTCAAGTTTAACCTTCCTCTCCGTGAGGAGCTCGAGCCTTCTGTCCACATCCTGGAGTATCTCTGAAATCCTTTTCTGCTCCTCAAGAGGAGGGAGGGGAATTTTTATTTTCCTCATTATTCCCTGGTTTAACTTCTTTCTTGTGGATCCAACGACATAATGAGTTAAATCTAAATAAATAAGAATATGGAGTAAAAATCTATTAGTTATCTTAGAAGGTAACGCTTCGATAACATGTGCATGATTATTAACCCAAAACTTACCATTCATTATATATGCAGAGCTCCCAAAGGATGAATAATCACCTCCATCCTCAGCTAAAAGTACAAATTCCCCATTAAAAATATAATCATTGATATAATCAATTATGCCGTTCGCTCCACAATATGGATAATCACCTTTCATCTTAATTCTTTCTTTTTCACTAAGAGGTATTCTTTTATTATCATGAATCTCAACAACATCCTCCAAGTTAACAACATCCCAATCCACAGGAATCCTGCCAACATGAGAATCCTTGAATTCCGTGTGGTTGATGCCCTCCATCAGAAGCCTCTGCATGAGACCCCTCTTAAGTTTCTCTGTAACCCCTATCTCCTTATTAACCTTCTCTATCGCACCATCAACATCCTGGAGTATCTCTGAAATCCTTTTCTGCTCCTCAAGAGGGGGTACCGGTAAATAAATTTTTTCCAAAGTTTTTTTATTGAGTTCTTTGAACGTGCTGCCTCCGCTGAGGTCTTGCAGGCGTTTTTTATTTATTAATAGATAATATGCAAAATATCTCGTGTCAACATGTGATTTAGGGACTAGTGCTTTGCATCCTTGATTAAACACACATTCAACCGTATTCAATGCAACGTATCCAACTGGTGCTCTTGTTGAGATGAGAATGGAAAGTTTAGGGATAAGATTAAGATTTGTTCTTTTCAGCGCCTTCACAGTAACCTTTCTTTCGCTGTCTGCTATCATAATCCCGTTAAGATTACTCATATCAGCAGGTGTAACCCAAACAACATCACCATCATCCCAGAACTCATCTATTTTAGTTGATGGTGTAGTTCCAGTAAAAACATCAAAAACTTCCGAAACTCTGGAAACACCCCAATCCACAGGAATCCTGCCAACAGGAGAATCCTTGAATTCCACAGTATTCACATTTTCACCCCCATATACCCAAGTTCATCCAGGTAACCCCTTATCCTCTCATCAACTTCAGCGAGTTCCTCCTCGATCTCTGAGAGGCGCATCCACTCACCCGCCACATCAATATCCTCGAGCTCCTCCTCAGGGAATGCGTAGAGGGGCACGTTCAGATTATAATCATTCTCACGGATCTCATCAAGGTCAACAACCCTTGAGAATCCATCATCATCCTGGAACTCCCTGTAGGCCTCAAGTATCCTCTCAATGTTCCCATCAGATAGGATGTTCAGCTTCCTGACCTCAGGGTGCTTCTCATACTCCTCACCTGCATTGATGAAGAGGACCTTACCCCTCCTTTCCTCATCCTTATCCTTGTTGAGGATTATTATTGCCCCCGGGGCACCTGTATTGTAGAATAATTTTTCAGGGAGAAGTATAACCGCCTCTATGAGGTCGTCCTCCAGTACAGCTGACCTTATACTCTTCTCACGGCCACCCCTGAAGAGGCAACCATTATCTATAACCACACCTATCCTCCCGTCATCCTTGGCAGAGGCTATCATGTGCTGTATCCATGCCCAGTCAGCGGACTGCTTGTTCACAAATCCGTACCTGAATCTCTCCCTCCAGTAATCTCCCTTCTTGAGGGTGTCCTCACCGTAACCATCCTGGTTCCATGGTGGGTTGGCTATCACTACGTCGAACCTCATGATCCCGTCTGATTCCTTGAATTTGGGGTAGAGGAGTGTGTCACCATGGGCTATGTGGTGGTCCTTTATGTCATGTATGTACATGTTCATTGATCCTAAGGCCATTGTCTTCCTGTTGACCTCCTGTCCGTAGAGGAAGAGCCTTTCGGCCTCACCATAGGTCTCCTTAACGTACTTGTGGGATATTATGAGCATGCCATTGGACGCTGATGCCGGGTCGTAGACGCTTTCGCCGGGTTTTGGGTCGAGTATCTCGACCAGTAGCCTTATAACCTCCCTGGGTGTGTAGACCTCGCCCTCCTTGGCCTTGGTTGGGGCGAAGTATCTCAGTATCCATTCATAGGCGTCTCCAAGGATGTCGGGGTCAACGTTTGTGAGTTTCTTCTCACTGAATAGTTCAACGAGCTGCCTGAGTATCTCCCGGTTCTCCTGGCTCTGTGTGAACTCCACGAAGTCAAAGGCGTCCACCACGTCCTTGAAGGCGGGGTTGAGTTCTGCGAGGTTCTTGAGGGCCCCTGCAAATTTTATGGGCAGGTTCTCAACGTCCTTCCTTATGTTGTCCCAGAGGTACTCCTCCTTTATGTCAAGGTCATGGTATGCACTGTTACGTGCCTCAAGCCTCGCCTCCTCCTCACTGAGGCCATACTCCTTTATGGCATCCTCATATGCCTTCTGGTATTCCATCATCCACTTGTCACTCATCTGTTTCATGAACAGGAGGACCAGGATGAACTTGTAGTCGACCCTTGTCCTTATGAGGTCTGCTGCCCCCTTGAGTATCCTCTCTATGTCTGCACGGCCAAGTTTATCGTCCTTGAGGGTGAGGTAATCCTGTATGATCTCTGATTTGGGTCTGAGCATGTAGATCCTTCTTCTCTCATCATCGGGATCCTTTCTTGTCTCTATCCATCCCTTCTTCCTCATCTCGGATATTGCAGCTGAAAGGGACTTTTCATCAATTAGATGTTCCTTTCCAAGTATTTCAAGGGCCTCGGTGCTCCTGAATTCCCGGTCCTCAAATTTATCCCAGAGGAGGTCATATTTTTCTTCAAGCCATTTTGGTAGTTTCATATTATCACCTTCAGTTAAGGTGGCAGTCCTGCCTGCAATGATCCCGGTCCAGATTATACAAGCTAATTGACTTACCACTTGTATAATTTATACCTTTTAATATAAATATCTTTGTGCGGTATGGCGCTGTAAACCCATTACATAGCATGTCATTTCAAGGTCCAGGTTCATTATCCTCATCATCATCCTTATATTCCAGTCCACAGAAATATCACCCCGGAGTGTTAAACATGAAGGTTCCAAGATGCATGAGTACACAGCATCCAGACAACGTTAACCCGCCGTTCTTTGCAGAAGAACCTGAACTGGGTGGTGAAGACGAGATAAGGGAGGCATACTACGTCTTCTCACACCTGGGATGTGACGAACAGATGTGGGACTGCGAGGGCAAGGAAGTGGACAACTACGTTGTAAAGAAACTCCTCACAAAGTACCAGGCCTTCTTCAGGGACCATGTCCTGGGTGAGGATCTGAGGCTCACCCTCAGGGTGCCCAACCCCACAGTTGAGAGGGCCGAGGCAAAGATACTCCTTGAGACCCTTGAGAGCATACCCAGATCCTATGACACCGCAAGCCTCTTCTACGGGATGGACGCAGCCCCGGTCTTCGAGGTCATCCTACCCATGACCTCATCAAGCAGCTGCCTCAACCGGATCCACAGCTACTACCTGGACTTTGTGAAGGGTAAGGAGAGGCTGCAGCTCGCAGATGGTGTGACCGTCAAGGAGTGGATAGGTGAATTCCGGCCCGACGAGATCAACGTTATCCCCCTCTTCGAGGACCATGAGGGGATGCTGAACGCCGCCAAGATCACAGGCGAGTACCTTGATGGTAAGGATATCCAGGAGCAGAGGGTCTTCCTTGCAAGGTCAGACCCCGCCATGAACTACGGTATGATATCAGCCACACTCCTCAACAGGATAGCCCTCTCAGACTTCCGGGACCTTGAGGAAGAGTCAGGAGTTAAACTCTACCCCATAATAGGTATGGGCTCAGCTCCCTTCAGGGGTAACCTCCGCCCCGATAATGTGGAGGACGTTACCTGGGAGTACCGTGGCGCCTACACCTTCACTGTCCAGTCATCCTTCAAGTACGACCATGAACCATCAGATGTCATCAGGGGCATAAAGAAACTCAGGTCTGTTAAACCGGGCAGGGCAGCTGAAATCGAGCGTGAAAGTGTCCTGGAGATAATTTCAGCCTACTGCAGGGAGTACAGGAGGCAGGTCATGGACCTCGTGGACATCATAAACAGGGTTGCGAGGTACGTGCCCGGCAGGAGGAAGAGGAAGCTCCACATCGGACTCTTCGGATACTCCAGGAGCATGGGAAACGTTTCACTCCCAAGGGCAATAACCTTCACAGCGGCCCTCTACTCGCTGGGGGTTCCCCCGGAGCTGCTCGGGTTCAACGCGCTATCATCAGGTGACCTTGAATTCATTGAGGAGGTCTACCCGGGTCTTGGAAGGGACCTCCATGACGCTGCAAGGTACGCCAACCCTGAATCACCATTCCTCAGCCCTGAGGTTAAATCATCCTTTGAGGAGTACCTTGAACCTGAGTATGATGAGGGACACATGAAGACCACAGAGGAGATCATAAGGGCCCTCAGAATCAACAGGACAGCCAACCTCCAGGAGCTCATCCTTGAGGCTGCAAGCCAGAGGAAGTTCCTCGGCTGAAACCCTCCACCATTTTTTGTGCTGAGCAGAGAGCTGCCCCCCATAAACTATTTTTTCAATTCTGAAAGCATCCATACACATCCACTGTAAGACCACCCGGCCTTCCCACGGGTTCTGGCATCAGTCTACCCACTGTTCCTGACGGACCCGCTGATATAGAATTCTGGCATCACCATCCCCACCCTTCCTTACTGACCTGTTGATACATTAAAATAGCTTCACTGACATAACAATAATGTGGGGGTGTTTTATGGACAACATTGAAAGAATTAAAATGATTGAGAAGTCCCCTATAAGTTTTGAGGGGCTGAGGAAGCTGAACATAGCGGCCGGGTCCCTGCACCTGATCCAGGGGCTTCTGATGGTTGCGCTGGGTTACCTGCTCACCTGGGACAGGGACATCTACACGTTCTACCTGAAGTTCAAGATACTCTCACTGAATCCGCCGTCATTCCAGGTCCTTCCCAGCCCTGAGGTGGCATTCACCGTGAGCTACCTCGGGGTGATCCTTGCATCCTTCCTCCTGATATCTGCGGTGGCCCACTTCACAATAGCCTTCCTCAGGAATGAGAGTTACGTTGAGAACCTGAAGAGGGGTATGAACCCCTACCGCTGGTACGAGTATGCTCTCTCAAGTTCAATAATGATAGTGATACTGGCCACCTTCGTGGGGGTCTGGGACCTCTGGTCACTTGTGATGATCTTCGTCCTCAACGCATCGATGATAATGTTCGGCTACCTGATGGAGAAGATCAACCAGTACACCGAGAAGATCGACTGGTCACCCTACCTCCTGGGGTGCATCTCCGGCTTCACCCCATGGGTGGTCATTGCAGCCTACTTCATCGCCGCCCTGGGCTCCGCCGAGACACAGCCACCGGACTTCGTCTACCTCACACTGCTCATCTACTTTGTGATGTTCAACACATTCTCCGTCAACATGCTGCTGCAGTACAGGGGTGTCGGTAAATGGAGGGACTACCTCTACGGTGAGAGGGTCTACATCATACTGAGCCTGGTTGCAAAGACCCTGCTGGCCTGGCTGGTGTTCATAGGGGTGTTCTCACCCTTCTAGTTCTATTTTTTAACCCCTTTTTCTGGAGGCATCTGGGGGTCAGCCACCACACTTTAAGAACCGCAAAGTATTTATAGGGGTTCCATGTAACCTTATCTTGCCGATATAAGCTCTTTTTAAGCATAGTCCCGTGGGGTAATGGCAATCCTGATGGACTCTGGATCCATCGATAGCGGTTCGACTCCGCTCGGGACTATCCCCCCATAACACCCCCTTTTATCGAAACCTATTTATGAAGAACATCACCACCTAATAACTGTTATAGTCCCGTGGGGTAGTGGTAATCCTGCTGGGCTTTGGACCCGGCGACAGCGGTTCGACTCCGCTCGGGACTATCAAACCACTGATTCTGTGTCCAAAATGGAGGAAATACTTGTAATAGGCGTCAACACCCGACCGGTGGTTGAATCAGCCTTCAGGTTAGGGTACAGGGTCTACTCTGCAGGTTACTACTGCACAGCAGACTTCAAGCACTACACCGAAAGAAGGTGCATACTGAGGGAGCGTAGCGGTGAAAGCTGCGGGAGATTCCATGAGAACTTCACTCAGGAGAAGCTCCTTGAAGCAGCCTCAGATTTCATAGAAAGGGCTGATGGTATAATCCCCCTCACAGGCGCACCCCCCATTCCAGGGAGGAAGGTCCTCGGTAACTCCAGGGTTGATCACGTGGAGGACAAGTACCGCCTCTACAGGAGGATCAGGAACTCATACCCCACACCCGAGACACACCTCATCAGTGACCCGGCCGAGGCGATGGAGATTGTAGCTGCAGGGGAGAAGAAATACATCGCAAAGCCGGTTTCCGGCGCTGGAGGCTTTGGTGTCACAGATCACCATGAAATGGATGGGGAGTTCATCCTCCAGGAGTACATTGAGGGCGTACCTGTGAGTGCCTCTGTTCTTTCAACCGGAGAGGATGCCATCACGGTTCTGACGAGCAGGCAGATCATAGACAGGGGCGTGCCTGGATTTGAGGGACAGTTCATCTACGCCGGAAACATTACACCCGGGCCCTCAGGGGAGATTGAGGAGCTTGCCAGTGACCTCATACTTGACCTCTCCCTCCGCGGATCCAACGGCGTCGACCTCATCATGAGGGACTCCGAGCTGTACGTTATAGAGGTTAACCCTAGAATACAGGGGACCTTTGAGTGTGCTGAGGCATCCCTGGGGATCAACATGGTGGATGCCCATATCAGGGCGTGCAGGGGTGAGCTCATAGAAAAACCGGAGCCCCGCAGGTATGCTGTCAAGCGGATAATCTATGCCCCGGCCAGGTGCCGTGTGGGTGAGATAAAAACCAGGGGGGTCCATGACCTCCCGCTCCCGGGGGCCATCATTGAGGAGGGTGAACCCCTGGTAACCGTCCTGGCATCCCATAACTCCATGGAGGCCGCTGAGAACCTTGCATCAATCATCTGCTCCAGGGTCAGGAAAGAACTCAATTACCTCAGACGCTGAGAACCTTCAACTCCATGTTAAGAAAGAATCCTACCTTTAAGAAGGCAAAACTGCATATCCTCCGGGGTTAAGAAAAAGTGGATTTAAAGACAGCTCTGGATCAGTAAGCCATGAAATTTGCAGGGCTACTTATACTCCTTGTTTTTCAGTATCCATGTACTCTCCAGTGCCCATTTTTCATTTGATATGATCATCTCAGGGACTGGATCTGGTGTCCCTCATCTTCACCAGCCGGTGCATGGATATCCCTCAGAACATGACATGAATCACCCGGGACAGGGGGCATCAGATTATGCCAAGCAGGAGAAGTATCAGTATTATGGTACCTATCGTTATGAGCACCGTGCTCAGAATCATGCCGCCTGTCATTAAAAGGAAAAGTTTGGCCCTCCTATCAGGGTCCTTAAGGTACTCCTTAAGCGGATCCTTGCTCACTCCATCAACCTCCTTAAAGGTCCCTCACCAGGAACATGTACTGTGTAACCGTTGGAAACCTCGCCCTCAGCACCCTCATCTCGGGTCTGTAGATGTAGATCTCATCACCCTCATCATCCCTATCAAGGACCTCCGAGACCACCCTAACCTCAATATCACCGGCTATCCTTGCACCGGAGGTCTCAGATTCTATCTCAATGTATATGGGGAGCCTCAGCCTCCTTGCCTCATCCTCAGTCAGCATCCCCCTGAGGTCCTCAAGTTCAGCCCATTTGAACCTGTGCCTGGTGCCATCAGCCCCTATGACATGGGGCTTCTCCTCCCTGAGGAGCTCCTCGAGGGTCTTCCTCCTTGAGGGGAGATGACGGTTGAGGTTGAAGATCTCCTTCTTCACCAGCCTGTCTGATCTGTCACCCCTCATCCTATTAGGCTATGTTTTATATCCTATAAAAGATTAATATCTTAACCGAATGGAGGGTGGACCTTGGATATTGATATCGAGCAGTGCAGGGAAAATGATAAGATAAAGGAGATAATAAGCGACAGCGGACTCCCCATAAAGTATATAAAGCTCCTTTTAAGGCTCTCGGACGGGATATACATAAACGGCGTCAACTACAATGTGAGGATAGAAGATGATATGGTCTCAGTCATCCTCATATCCTCCAAGCCTGAGAACAGGACAGGGGTTTTCAGGACAGGGGCCCTCACCAACATATTTTACCGTGTACGTGAAATGGAAAAGGAGCATGAGGAGATAAGGACGGAGACCTGCGTGACGGATAATCTCATAGAGTTAAGGATATATCTCCAGTAGGGGTGATACTGATGGATCCTGAGGAGTATCACAGGATTCTCACTAAACTTGCAGACTTCCAGGATCTTGACACCTCCACTGTAGCCTCCACAAGGAGGTCCCTGGCGGAATTGAAGGATAGAAGGGACCAGCTCCTTGAGATCAGAAAGAACCTGAAGAGGGATATCAGGGGCGTTGAGAGATATTACCTTGAGCGGATGGCCGAGGTAAGGAATGATGTTGAGGAGCTGAGGGATGGCTCATCAAGACTCAGAAGGATCATTTCAGGTAACCCCGCCACTGCCCAGGCCAGGGCCATGAAGCAGCTGAAGAGGAACCGTGAATCACTGGTGAAAACCTACCGGCACCTCCTGGAGTATACAGAGGAACTCATTGATTACATTGAGGAGCTCATGATTGAACTCTATGAAGAAATGAAAGGCTTCCTTGGATAAGGGTATACTTGAGAGAAGGCCTCAGAAACATTGAATACGATGAGAGCCGGTAAAGCAAAGGAGAAACAAACATCGAATACAATGAGATCATCCCAGCTAGCAACAACTCCATGCAGAACCAGCTGCGGGAAATTTAAAAATAAATATTAGTGGGTTAATTCAACCGGTAGAATTATGAGGACACCCAGGAGGTCGTTCCTGCTGATTTTCCCGTCTGCAGCAGCTACGAAGGTTGCATGGTCTGCCTTACGGTCCATGCTTATGGGTAGGGGTGTCTCCTCCCCTGCAGCTATCGGATGACCCAGGGGGTTCGTGGCGTAGGCACACATGAAGACTATGTGGTTTGCCGGTATACTGACCTCCTTGATCTTAACCGGCTTTGCCTCGCCGGCCCTGACCTCAACGTCCTCGTCTGCAATGATGGCCCTGAGGTTCCCGTAGACCTCACCCATCCTGAAGTCCACGAGTTCCCTCCTGTATTTCTCCTCGGCCTCGCGGACCTGGCCGAGCCTTGTGAGTATCCTAACCATCACTCCATCTCCATGGATTTTTTGATCATCTTCAACCTGACAAAGTTCTCCCTCTCCATCTCCTCGAGCCTCATCTCAATGTACTTGACGGTGTTCTTGAGCCTCGGGATTATGATGTGTTCGAGGGCGTTAACCCTTCGCTTGGTTGATTCTATCTCACCGGCGAGAAGCCTTATGGTCTTCTCGATCTCACCGAGTTCTATTATGAGTGCCAGGGACTCCTCGAATTTTCTGGCTGCCTCATCGAGTTTTACTGATGTGTCCACAAGGCCGTATCCACGTTCAACCACGGTCCTCTGGGTTGCCCGGGCATCGACCACCGGTACAACGACACCCATTATACTCCTTGAGTCTATGTCGACCTCCACGGACTCCCTCACAGACATTGCAGCCCTCTCAACTGCAGTGTCGCCCATGAGTACCTGGGCCTCTGTGAGGTCAGAGAAGGCCTCCTTGAGGTGCTCCTCCACCTTTTCACGGGAACCCTTAACCCTCTCAAGGATGTTGAAGAACTCCATGATAAGGGCGTTCCTCTTCTCCTTGAGGAGACTGTAACCCTTGACAGCGAGTTTCTCGCGCTGCTTGAGTTTCAGGAGCTCCATCCTTGTGGGGTTGATCCCCTCGATCATTTCCTGTGCCATTGCCTAACTCTCCTGGAAAAGGATGTTGGGGGTGGTTATTCGGCACCCGGGAGGTACTTGGGTATGTGCTCCTCGCGGACCCTCTTGAGTTCGGACCTCGGGAGGAGTGATAGCAGTTCCCATCCGAGGTTGAGGGTCTCCTCTATGGAGCGGTCCTCGTCACGTGCCTGTGTGATGAAGCGTTTCTCAAATTCATCAGCGAATTTGAGGAACTTGCGGTCCCTCTCTGTGAGTGCCTCCTCACCCACAACTGCCATGAGGTCCCTGAGGTCACGTCCCTCGGCGTAGGCACTGTATAGCTGGTCTGAGACACCGCTGTGGTCCTCACGTGTCCTTCCCTCACCGATACCACCACTCATGAGCCGGGATAGTGATGGGAGCACGTCCACAGGTGGGTATATACCCTTACGGTGGAGGTCACGGCTCAGCACTATCTGGCCCTCGGTTATGTAACCTGTCAGGTCAGGTATCGGGTGTGTGATGTCGTCCTGTGGCATCACCAGTATGGGCATCTGTGTGATTGACCCCTCCTTGCCGACTATACGCCCTGCCCTCTCATAGAGGCTTGCAAGGTCGGTGTACATGTACCCTGGGTAACCCCTTCGTCCTGGGACCTCCTCCCTTGCAGCTGAGATCTCCCTTAGGGCCTCGCAGTAGTTTGTGAGGTCGGTGAGTATGACCAGGACGTGCATGTCGTGCTCGAAGGCAAAGTACTCTGCTGTTGTGAGGGCCATCCTGGGGGTGATGATACGCTCAATGGCAGGGTCGTCTGCCAGGTTCATGAAGACCGTAACACGCTCGAGGGCCCCTGTCCTCTCGAAGTCCCTCATGAAGTAGTTTGCCTCTTCGTGGGTGATACCCATGGCCGCGAAGATAACCGCGAATTCACTCTCCTCTGCAAGCACCTTGGCCTGCCTTGCGATCTGGGCTGCCAGTTCGTTGTGTGGAAGCCCTGACCCTGAGAATATCGGCAGCTTCTGGCCCCTCACCAGGGTGTTCATCCCGTCAATGGTTGATATACCGGTCTGTATGAACTCGGCAGGGAACTCCCTTGCAGCAGGGTTCATGGGGCTACCGTTGATGTCGAGCTCCTTCTCGGGTATGATCTCAGGGCCACCGTCTATGGGTTTACCTGTACCGTCGAATATTCGGCCCATCATGTCCAGGGATACGCCGATCTTCGCTGTTTCGCCTGTGAACCTTATCTTTGTTGTCTCTGTGTTGAGGTCACTGGTACCCTCAAAGACCTGTACGACTGCAAGGTCCTCCCTGACTTCCAGTACCTGTCCCCTTCTCTTCTCACCTGTGGGTGTTTCAATCTCCACTATCTCACTGTAGGCAACCCCTTCAACACCCTCAACGATCATTAGAGGACCTGAGACCTCTGTGACGGTGGTGTATTCACGGGTTTTGATGTTGACGTTCATCTTCACACCTCACTACATTCCTTGACGATCCTTTCCTGGATCTCCTTGATCCTTGCAGGGAATTCCTCTTCAGGTATGTACTTCATACGCCCGATATCCTCCTTAACAGGGAGGGATATTATGTCAGCTGCAGGTGCGCCCTTCTCAAGGGCCGCTGTTGCGTTCCTGTGGAACATTATGATTGTCCTGAGCATCTCGAACTGCTTTGATGGTGAGCAGTAGGTGTCCACCTCATGGTAGGCGTTCTGCTGGAGGAAGTCCTCCCTTATCATCCTGGTTGTCTCCAGTGTTATCCTCTCCCTGTCTGGAAGTGCGTCGGGTCCGACGAGCTGGACGATCTCCTGGAGCTCTGCCTCCTTTTGGAGGAGGGCCATTGCCTCGTCCCTCAATCCTCTCCATTCAGGGTCCACGTTGCTGGCCCACCATTCCTGGACACTGTCAATGTAGAGTGAGTAGCTCTGTAGCCAGTCAATGGAAGGGAAGTGACGCTTGTCTGCCAGTGATGCGTCTAGGGCCCAGAACACCTTACATATCCTGAGGGTGTTCTGTGTGACGGGCTCTGAGAGGTCCCCACCTGGTGGTGAAACCGCACCCACAACTGATACTGAGGCTATCTTATCCTCTGATCCGATGGTTGTGACCCTTCCTGCACGCTCATAGAACTGTGCGAGCCTTGATGCGAGGTATGCAGGGTATCCCTCTTCACCGGGCATCTCTTCCAGCCTTCCTGAGATCTCCCTCATTGCCTCGGCCCACCTTGAGGTTGAGTCTGCCATGAGGGCGACGTCGTAGCCCATGTCCCTGAAGTACTCGGCTATGGTTATACCTGTGTACACACAGGCTTCCCTTGCAGCCACAGGCATGTTTGAGGTGTTTGCTATGAGAACGGTCCTGTCCATGAGGGGGTTACCTGTCTTGGGGTCCTCGAGTTCAGGGAATTCCTTGAGGACCTCGGTCATCTCATTACCCCTCTCACCGCATCCAACATAGACGATTATGTCTGCGTCGGCCCACTTTGCGAGCTGCTGCTGGGTAACCGTTTTACCTGAACCGAAGGGTCCTGGTATGGCTGCTGTACCGCCCTTGGCGACTGAGAAGAATGTGTCCTGCGCCCTCTGACCTGTTATGAGGGGGACGTCAGGGTCGAGTTTCTTCTTGTAGGGTCGGCCCTTCCTGACAGGCCACTTCTGGAGCATCTGGATCTTTTCTGTTCCACTCTCGGTTTCAACCTCAGCTATATCATCAAGCACGGTGTATTCGCCCTGGGGGGCTATCATTGTGAGTTTACCTTCAACGTTTGGTGGGATCATTATCCTGTGGGTTATTGAGGATGTCTCCTCAACCTCACCGATTATGTCCCCTCCCTTAACCATCTGGCCCTCCCGGGCTGTGGGTTTGAAGTTCCATTTCTTATCCTTTGGGAGGGATGGTACGTCCACTCCCCTCTCTATGTAGTCTCCGGTGAGTGCCTTGATGTTCTCGAGGGGTCTCTGGATACCGTCGAAGATTGAACCCAGTATTCCAGGTCCCAGTTCCACTGATAGTGGACCGCCTGTTCTTTCAACGGTCTCTCCAGGCTTTATGCCTGCGGTTTCCTCGTAGACCTGGATTGTTGCTGTGTCACCCTCAAGTTCAATGATCTCTCCTATGAGCTTGTCTTCACCCACCTTAACCATTTCATACATCTGGGATCCTCTCATCCCCTCGGCGATGATAACAGGACCCGCTATTTTTATAATCCTTCCTTCCTGTGTCATTTTACCATCTCAACCCCAATAACTCTTTTAATAAGGTCCCTCAGTGGATCTGTTTCACGTTCTGAGGGCCCTGTCTTGTCTGGTATCTCTATTATCATTGGCAATGCGCTTGAACTTGTGGTTTCCTCTATAAATTCCCTCAGTTCATCACCAATCTTTTCTGTAACGATTATTATGGAGAAGCCATCACTTATAAGGTTCCTTATGGTTTCCTCTGCCTCGTCAGGTGTTTCAACCACGTAGCCTTCCCTGACGCCTCCGAGTCTGAACCCTGTTACAGTGTCCCTGTCACCAACCACTGCAATATTTGAACTCATGCTAACATCTCCTTAACCATTGCTTCAGGGAAGCCTGGCTCCCTCTTGCTCCTTGCTATGACCTTGAGGTTTTTCACCTCAACCTCCTTTCTGCTGAGGAATCCTATCATTGGCCCGACACCGAAGGGCTTCTTGAGTGCGAAGTTCCTTGCCATCCTGTTGAGATTGTCCTCAAGGACGCGTTCGAATACAGCCACTGAACCCGTTGATGTGTACTCTGAGAGGGCCTCTGATAGCATCTGACCGTAGTCTGTACCCTCAAGGCCACTTACAACTCCACTGACATCCTCTGATTCCATGAGGTCCTTGAGCTTCCATTCCCTGATCTGGTAACCTTGGGGCACTATGTAGGGGCTTATGTCATCGTAGCTGAGACCATCTGCCTTTGCACGGAGTATAATTTTAAGGTTGGATATGTCGACCATGGTCCCAAAGTATGTGTGGAGTATCTTTGTGTTGTCGTCTGATGGACTTCCAACTGTCCTTATGAGTCCCTCCAGGAACTTCCTGTCAAGGGCCGCCTCAATTGGGAGGAGCATGCCTGTCTCCTCGTAGTCGGATAGGGCATCCTCCAGTACGCCGGCGTACTCTGTAGCCTCAAGGCCTGTTACAACCTCCTGAACACTTGAAGCGTCTGCAAGGCCCTCGATGATCTCATAGATTTCACCTCCCGGGACAAGGAGGTTCACTGTCTCCTCGGCACTCAGGCCAGCGGCCTTTGCTGTTATGAGGCTCTTGATGTTCCTCACATCCCATCTCTTCAGGTTTGCCCTGAAGGGGTCCCTTATGGATGCTGGTGCTATCTGGGATACCATCTCATAGGTCTCTGCGAGCTGACTCTCAAGGGCCTTCTCAATGGGGAACCTGTCAATGTATTTGGCGTAGTCGGGGAGCCCACGGAGGTAGTTCTTGAACTCCTCCATGGACTCGGTTTCAAGAATCTCTGCTAGCTGTTTCTCGTTTAGGAGGCGTCCTATTCGTGCCCTGACTCTGGCGTTAGGGTATGCAAAGGGGAATAAATCTAATATAGGCCTTATAGTTGCTATTACCACAATAGCACCTATAATGGCTCCTCCGAGGAGGAGTACGCCTATAAAAGATTCTATTGAAGGGAATCCAAGCGCTGTTACAATTGTTGTGATGCTGTCAGCCATCTGTTATCTCCCCTTTTTTATTCGAAAAGAACCCTGGCCACCTCTGAACGTAGAGCCTTCCTGAAACGGGACATCCTGGCCTCTATTGTGTTGTTAACCTCTATCAGACCATCCTCTGTCCTTACCACTGCTCCTCCAATGGTTCTGATGCTGTCTCCAACCTTCAGGGTTGTTTTTTTGCCTGTTTCTGCTTCCACTTCAGCCGCGATTTTATCGAGTCCGAGGTCAAGGGACCTGTCGTCCTCCCTCATGCTGACAACCAGGTCACCGCCGCCTATCTCAACGGCGGCCTCCTTTATCATGCCCCTGAGGGCGCTGACGTATTCCTCCTGGGAGGTGGATGCCAGGTTTTTAAGTTCCTCTTCCGCCTTTTTGAAGGCCTCCTGTATTACCTCTTCCCTTGCCTCCAGTTCTGCACGCCTTGCGTTCATCTTGGCCTCTGAGATTATCTGCTGGTACCTCATGTCAGCCTGTTTTCTGGCTGATTCGAGTATGCGTTCACTGGCCATCCTGGCCCTTTTTTCACCTTCATCCACTATACCTGCAGCTTCATCTTCAGCTTCCCTGATTATGGCGTCCGCCTTTGCCTGAGCCTCTGACATTATACTGGAGACAATTTTTTCGGCTCCGGAGCTCATCTAATTAGCCTCCTAGTATTCCGCCGAAGACCATGAGAAGTATGGCGATCAGGAAACCATAGATGGCCTGTGTCTCTGAGAGGGCTGAGAATATAATACCCCTCGCGAACATGTCAGGGTCCTCGACAACTGCACCGACTGATGATGCTGATGTTATACCCTGACCCATACCTGAACCGAGACCTGCGAATCCTATGGCTGCACCTGCACCCACGGCAACAAGTCCTGCTGTAACATCCAGTCCCTTTCCTCCTCCAAGGAGTCCTGAGAACACCAGGAGAAGTATGGCGATCAGGAAACCATAGATGGCCTGTGTTTCAGGGAGGGCTGAGAATATAATACCCCTCGCGAACATGTCGGAGTCCTCTGCGACTGCACCCACACTTCCTGCGGCTGCTATACCCTGACCTAATCCTGATCCAAGACCTGCGAATCCTACTGCAACTCCAGCACCTATTGCTGCTAAAGCAGTTCCTAATGCTATTTCAACCATTCTATTTACCTCCTTATCTTAGTAAAGTTTCTTTCAGCACGAAATGCATTGAATTTGTTTTTTCCGCCCATGTAGAACTGGGCGAAGAATTCAACATAGTGTAGACGAAGTGAGTTTATAAAGGCACCAAGGCTCTGGAAGGCGTTGTTGGCGATGTGCCCGAAGACGAATATTATCGGGGCGAGTACCACTCCGATGACGGGTATCATCTCATAGCTGAGACCTGTGAGGATGTTCACGGTCATGGCTATACCACCCGTTGAGAGACAGAGTGCAAGCAGCCTTGCATATGACAGGAGGGTACCGAGGAACCCTGATACATCCATGAGGCCGAAGAGGCCATTGTAATATAGAAGCATTGCAAATGCCAGGATTATCAGAGGAGCCCCGAAAATCATGCCCCCAACCAGGTAGAGGATTATACCCAGTTCAAGGATCAGCCAGACGATCTGGGATCCAAGGGCCTCCCTCATGTTCCCGAGCCTTATGTTGTTCCTTGCACCGAGTATCAGACCAAAGTTTATGTGGAGAACACCCACGGTGAGTGCCATTATCAGTATGTTCTGGGGGTTCACAAAGGCGTCTATTGCCGGTATAACCGTTGGCAGGGTTATGTTAAAGAACCGTGGGAAGAAATCCCCTATGAACCCGTTGGTGACCATCCCGAGGATGAATGCCCACACACCACAGGACATCATGATGATACCGAAGTTCCTCATGAAGTTGTTGACCTTACCCAGGCCCCTGTAGAGTATGAAGCCTATCAGGGCGTCGATTATACCGTAACCTGCATCTGTCAGGCAGAACCCGAAGAAGAACGGGAACACAAAGGCCATGAAAATTGTGGGGTCGATCTCGTTGTACTTCAGGGGAGAGTACATCTCCACGAAGGTCTCGTAGGGCTTTGCAAACCTCGGGTTGTCCAGGAGCACCGGTACCTCCTCAGGATCCGGGTCCTCCAGGTCCGTCACGCAGTGGCCCTCAGATGACTCCTCAACCACGGCGATGACCCTGTCAGCTTCCTTGAGGGGGACCCATGCCTCCAGCATCACCGTCTTCCTGGTTTCGCCGAAGAGTGAGAATACCTCATTCCTCTCCTTCTCTATTTCAAGCTGTTCCCTGAGGACCAGGAGTTCGTCCTCCCATTCAGCGTTTATATCCCTTAATTTTGAGATGATCTCCTTCCTTTCCCTGCTGATCTCCTCAAGGCGTGTCTTTGAGGAGGATATGATCTCTGATGGTCTACCCTGGAGTTCGCTGATCTCAAATCTCTCGAATTCCATCCTTCTGAGGACTGAAGCTATGCTGTCTGCATGTTTCTTCAGTGTTACAATGATCAGGACCCTCTCAGCCTTGTTCTCTCCCTCTTTGTCTGATATGACCAGTTCATCTGTGATATCTGCGAGTTTCTCCCTGAGTTCAGGGAGGTTCTCGGCTGTTATCCTTCCTGCGATTCCTGTTATGTACTCTGAATCCTGGAGATCAGAAAAATCAATATCAAAATCCTTCAGTTTCTCTGCAACAGAGAGGCTTGATTCAACAGCGGACCTTTCTGAATCAAGCTCATTCAATTTTTCCTCCATAACCCTGGTCTCTGACTCGACCATCCCCAGGGTCTCCTCAGCCCTTTCGATGAGGGATTCTGTGTCCAGTTCCTCAACCTCCCGCTTCTCGAATATCGGGGGGTTTATGAACTCCCTTATGGTATCCCTGAGACCCTTCTCCTCGGCTGCGACTGAGCCAAGGAAGTCCAGGATACCGCTGGTTTTCATGAGGAGAGATGACACCCTTCCTGTGTATGGTGTTGCCCTTGATGGTTTCAGTATCTGGCGCCACTCTGCATCCTGCTGGATGCGCTCTGAGATATCATCGATCTGGGTTACACCCTCCTCATGCAAGGAACGAACCACCGAATCCGAGTACTGATCCAGGGTTATGATCTTAAGTTTTCGCATCCTTGCCGGTAGAAACATGTCACTCACACTACAAGATACTTTTCACAATAATACTGGCAGCCTCCGGGACCTTCCCCATTGCCGCTGATTTCATTGTCTCCACTTCACGCTTTGCCTTCCCTGAGATTTCAATGGCTTCCTTCCTGGCTCTTTCCTCTGCCTCGGCTATGATCTCATCGCCCTTCTCACTGGCCTCTCGCTCTGCCTTCTCAAGGAGCTCTGCGGATCTGTTCCTGGCGTCGTCGAGTAACTGGGATGATTTTTCTCTGGCCTCCTGTATTAACCTGTCAGCATCATTCTCAGCCTTCTTTATGGTAGTGATAGCTTCAGATATCGTTGTCATATGAATCACCCTATTAATGCAAAGGTCTATTTCGCGGTATATTTATCTTTTACTATTTTATTCAAAAGTTTATGATATTCAACTAATCCCATTCAGTTAACCAAGCCTTTTGAATCCCTCCTGATGTTAATTGAGTCATTTTATGAAATTTAATTTGAATTAAGACAATATTTAAGTCTTTAAGGGTGATCGGCAATCATATGGATGTTGATGGGTGAATTCTACTCTGGCATGGGCTCCAGGTCGGCTCCAGCTGAGAGGTCCCTCTCCTCTTCGCCGTCGTACTGTATTTCTTCGATTTCGAAGAATTTTCTGAAGGCTGGTTCCCGGACCTTTTCCTCGTAGACGTGGGATATGAGTCCTGGGAGGCGTCCTATCATGAATACTCCTGCTCCGGTCCTCCAGTCGAATCCCATGTCTGATAATATGCCGGCGTTGGCCCCGTCAACGTTCATCCGGACTCCCTTGCGTTCCAGGAGTATCTCCTGGACCTCCAGTGCAAGGCTGGTGTGGGGTCCCACGCAGCCGTGATCCTCTGCAAGTTCCAGTAACCTGACGGCCCGGGGGTCGGCGTTGTGGTAGCGGTGCCCGAAGCCGGGGATCCTCCTGTTGGCCTGGAGATGATCATCCACCAGCCTCAGGGCAGCATCAGGGATCTCATCCTCAGACTCGCAGGATGATACGGTCTCCTGGAAGAGCTTCATGGAACGCTCAATGGCACCCGCATGATTCTTACCAAAGGCAAGAAGACCCCCGGCAATACAGGCATGAACCGGAGAACCCGCCGAGGCAATCATACGGGCAGCCTGGGTACTCGGCGGAGTAACACCATGATCACAGAAGGACACCAGGACAGCCTCAAGCATACGCGCAACATTCTGAGGGGGAAGCTCACCCCTGATCAGAAGATAAACCATCTCAGAAAAGGAAACACCACCAATAAGATCCTCCTGAGAATAACCCCTCGTAACAATACGGTTAGGCTCAACACGCGTAATGGAAGTCCTCCACCTGGGGGAACCCGCCCTGAATACCTGCTCAAGTGATTCCTTTCCTATAGCCATTCATCCACCTCAGAGATCTATTGTTGCCCTTCTGGGTTCCACACAGCATGCAAGCCTCATTGAGACTATCCTCACGCCGCTGGCCCTCTGGGGTCCCACCTTAATCATGGCCCCCAGGGCTGTCGTGGATCCCCCAAGACCAAGGGGCCCTGTCCCGGTACTGTTAAGGGATTCCGTGATGTGCTCCTCAATCCAGGACTGTTCATCAAGATTTCCTGTTGCCATGGCCCTGAGCATAAGGCCAGTGGCCTCAAAATGAGTTCTCCCGATACCTATAGCCGGTATGCATGGTGTGCACCCCAGCATCGGGACCTCTGTTTTCATCCATGTTATAACTTCCTCAAATACTTTTCTATAACTGTGCCTGTGGAAGATCCTCCTTGTCCTCGCCCTTATCTCGGGACCCCCTCCCAGCATGAGGACATGGATCCTGACCCCCTCACCGGGCGCCGAATCCACCGTGAAGGGTGCCGGTGGAAGTTTCGCCGGGTCACTGTACAGTCCCCTGCTCTGCTCTATCCTCTCCACCTCATCACCCCTTACAGCCATTGGGCGTCCCGGGAGTTCCCTGAGGCCCTCCTCAACACCCCTCTTCAGATGGTTGAAGAATCCTGGAGGGAGGCTGGCGTCCTCCCCCACCTCCACTATCAGGTGGGGTATCCCTGTATCATCGCAGAGGGGTCTTCTCTCCTTTTCTGCTATGCGGGCATTTTCAATTAGAAGTTCAAGTATCCATGCGGATCTCTCATCCTCCTCCACCTCAAGGGCCCTCTCGTAGGCCCTGAGGACGTCGGGGGAGTAGGTTGTGGATGCCTGAATGATGGCATCCCTGACTCTCCCGGCGAGATCCAAGCTATCCTCCCCCCACGGGTACAGCGAGGTCACCGCCCTCAGACAGGATGGCCTCAGGATAGTAGCGCTCTATCATGTCCCTCACAAGGACAACCTGCCTTATCCTCTCACGCGCCTGGGCCTCGGTGGTTTCCCAGCCATGATGCCCTGCCACGGAGCCCCCGGTCTTGAGGTAGACAGGTGCTGCGTACCTTATGATATCAGGGACCTCATAGTGCCTTATGAATCCACCTGAGGACTTGGGGTTCTCTGTGTGAACATCAATTGAAATGTCGATGGCCTCCCTGAGTGATGCCAGCATTGGTATCTGGAGGTCCCTCACAGGGTTCAGGGAGTCTGCACCGATATCCTGGAGCAGGCGTGCTGAGGCAGGATTCCCGTGACCGCAGTGGGCTGAGACCTTAAGGTGGAGGTCAGCTGGAAGTTCACCGTCCCCGCGCATCCTTCCAAGAACCCATAGGAGGCCCTCATCATAGACCACTATACCCCTGACGCCGAGTTCGGCTGCCCTCTTAACGTCCTCAACTGCGTAGACAAGGTTATCATATCCCCTGAGCCTGTAGCCTATCCTTGCACCCTCGGGGGTCCTTGCTGAGGCACTGGTATCATAGGTGGCCCGTGGGCCTACGCTGAGGAAGAGTTCAATGTCTGCGTCCCGGGCCATCCCTGCCATCTCCTCAATCTCGGTGTCTGTGAGGAGCATTATGCCACGGGTCTGTGTCACCCTGTGGACCCTGACATCCTGCTGCTCCATTGCATCTATGAGGGCTGCCATGGCACCGGGCCTCTGTATGCCCGGGACCTCAAATCTGTACTGGCCTCCATCACTGAATCTCTTCTCTGATTCGCCCCTGGGGGCCCCTATTCCAATCTTATCAAGGTATCTGCGGGTTTCTTCCAATTTTTCACCTCCAGTTTAACTTTACGATTGCGGGATTTCCGGTCAATCAGCTCCAGCATCACCGGGCAGATCCCACCATCACATCACAATTCCACGCAACGGATCACCTGCCAGACAGCTCCAGCATCACCTCAGCAACAGGTTCCTGATCCGCCTCTTTTATAACCTCAAGCCTCTCTGTTTCATATCCAGGGTTCAGTTCCCTGAACTTCTCAACAATATCATCCCAGGTGTAGGGTTCCTCCGGTTCACCCCGGGGGAGCTCCCTGTAGGCTGTAAGGACATCACCGTTTCTGAGCCTCACCGTCACCCTTGAAGGTCTCATGTTCCGGAGCTCCTCCATAGCAGGGTCCACCTCAATCCTTATCCGGGAGGCCATCTCTGGGGAAAATCCACCCTCAAGGTCTTCAACCCTCAGCCCTCCCCCCTCAAGCAGTATGGCCAGTGAGACCGGGAGGCTCTGCCGCACAGCCTCCACGGTAGCCGGGGAGTAGCTGTCATGCTCTGCTGCGATCCTGTAGGTTGAGACTATGACCTCCTCTATCTCCGATGCCCTGAAATCATTCTCCCTGATTATCTCGGCTGCAGCATCCAGGGTGGAGTGGAGGTGCCTGCAGACAGGGTACCTCTTGAGGTAAACGTTCCTTATATGGAAAGCTCCGACTTCGGGTGCTTCAACCCTGTAGCCATCTGAACGGCACATTGCACGCAGGAATCCCTCATCTCCCTCGATCACTGATTCTGCACCTGTAAATCCATGGGAAGCGAGCCTGGCGGATATCAGGCCAGACTGGGCTGCCCTGCCCGCGTGGAGGTGCTTTGCCATTGTCCCGGCATGGTCAGATTCCAGGAGCCCTGCTGCCTGGGTGCCTGCAATCCCCAGGGCATTGACGACGACATCCACATCGGAACAGATGATCCTTGAGGCTGCCGCTGCAGCTCCGAATGTTCCGCAGGTCCCTGTCGTATGGAATCCAAGCTCCCTGTGTCCTGGATTGGCCAGGATGCCCATGAAGATTGCTGCCTCGTATCCGGCGACCATGGCTGTTATGAAGTCCCTGAAGGTGGCCCCGGTTGCCTCGGCAGCTGCAAGGGCTGCCGGGATCACACATGAACCAGGGTGCATCTGGGCCCCCCGGTGTCCATCGTCAAGGTCGAGGTTATGGGCGAATATGCCGTTGAGGAGGGCTGCCCTTTCGGTGCCGCCCCTGCCATGGCCGATGATGGTGGCCCCGCCTGAGCCCTTACCCATGGCCCCCAGTGCCATCAGCCCGCTCATCTCAGAGGAGCCCCTCAGTGCAACTCCAAGGAAGTCCAGGAAGCATAGTCTGGCCATTTCAGTGGCATCTGGGGGTATGTCACTGTATGAGAGTGATGATACAAACTCCGCAAGTCTTCTGGTCATCATTGATCCTACTATGTTGCCTTTAAATATAACAGTGATTGTTATAAATCTTCCCATTTTTTATTAAGGGGGTCTGATTGCCGGGTGCTGCTGCTCTCAATGGCTTCGGAGGGCGGGGAGCTGATTCCCATCCTCACGAGCTGCTTTGAGAGGTGCCTTCTGGCACAGGTTGGCACCTCATAGTATCCCTCAACAACTGACCTTTCAAGGGCCCTCCTGACCTTCCTGGAGCTTCTAAGCCTCCTTCCACATGATGGACACTTGAAACCCTTGTTCCTCCCGGCAGACTTCATGCGCTTACCGCAGGTACAGATGGGGTTTTCCTCAACGTAAAGCTCTGCAAGCCTTTCGAGGTGGATCTTCTCGATGTTCATGGTCCCCTGGGCACCAATACCCCCGTAGACCGTGAGCACATCTCCGGGTATGAGTTCAAGGATGATCTTCCTGAAGTCCTTTGTGGGCTCGTAGGCTCCACATTCAATCTGGCCGGAGTCATCACCGAGGGTGAAGAACACATGGCCCCCCTCGATCACCCTCGGACCGTCGATAACCTCACCCCGCACCCTGTAGCATCCGAAGGTCTCCATGTCTGCGATCCTCCCGGCGTCCTGTATGTGCTGGTCGGTGTGCTGGTTGGTCTCAAAGATGCAGTACCTTTCAACCTCCTCGTCAACACGGACCATCTCCATCGCCCTCAGGAGGACCTCCGGGGACTCTCCCCGTATACCGTAGAGTATGGGGCAGGGTGTGTGGGGTTCTATTGCAATGTAGTCTCCATCGATGTTATCAAAGGTTTCAGAACCGGTTTCATCATCCATCCTTGCAACCGACTCAGGGTCGATACGCCTGGGCTTACCATAGTTCTCAGGGACCCTGTAGGTCAGGAGTTCATAGGTGGAGTCATCCAGGGGGCATCCAATGGCTGCAAGGGCCCCTATGATACCCCTCCCCTTCTTGAAACCGTGAACCTCTGCACCGACCCTCTCTGCGAGCCTCCGGGCGTCCTCTATCCTGAGTATCCTCCTTATGGCTGACAGGGCGAATTCCCTCATCTCCTCTGTGATCTCGCCGGTGTAGAATACAACACCCGGGTTGGTCCTCTCACTATCAAGCTCGGCGAGTTCCGCCACCCCTTCAAGGACAATCCCCTTTATGGTGTTAAGGTCCTCCCTGGACTCTGCCAGCACAGTGAAGGTGACCGCACCGTTGCCACGGGTCTTGTGGGGTGCGAAGGGGTTGAGCCTTATCAGCCGGGGATGGTCCTCAAGGGAGAAACCGCAACTTTTAAGTTCCTGGATTATGACACATGATATATAGGTGGTGCACATCCCATCAGGGGAATCAGTATCATCTATACCAACATGAAGCCTGTACATTACATTCACCTGGTGATCTAATTGGATGGATCCATTAAAAGGGAGCATGTATTAAGGGAGATGCATGAACTTCTTGCCAGCAATGGGTTTGAGACATCACACATATATGAGCGGAGCTGCTTTGACCTCATGGCAAGAAGGAAACTATTACTTCTCTTACTTAAGGTCCTTGTAAACATTGATGGTATAAATAGTTTGCAGGCCCATGAGATAAGAACCCTTGCACATACCTTCCTTGCCTCACCAATTATTATAGGTGTGAGGTCAAAGACAGAACCCCTTGAGGAGGATGTTGTCTATGAGAGGCACGGTATCCCTGCAGTGGCCCCTGAGACCTTCAGGAACATGGTGGCTGATGGTGATTACCCTGAGATAATCGCTGACCGGGGCGGCTACTATGTCCATATAGACGGTAAAACCCTCAGGGAGGTCCGTGAGGAGTACAACCTCTCACTTAAGGACCTGGCTGACCTCGCCCATGTCTCCAGGAAGACCATCTACAAGTATGAGAATGGACTTGCGAGGGCCTCGGCCGAGACAGCCATGATCCTGGAGGAGATACTTAACATCAGGATAACCCTCTCCATTGACATATTCAGTGTACCCGATAGGGATGAAATTGAGATAAAACCCTCAGGTAGACTTGCTGATATCGGTTTTGGCATGATAGAAACCCACAAAACCCCCTTTGATGCTGTGGCAAAGGAGATCAAGTTTGATAATACGGTGATAACCAACCTTGAGAAGGAGAGGGATTCAAGGACCCTGCGGAGGATGGCTGTCCCGCTCAAGGATCTTTCCCTTGTAAGTGGCTCCGAGTCAGTGTTCATAATCGATAATCCAAGGATAAATGAAAACATTGAGGGAATCCCCGTCATCAAGAGCTGGGAGATCGGTGAAATGGAGAGCAGCAGGGAGTTCCTCAAGGTCATAGCCGAGAGGAAAACCTGCAGTTAGTGTATGAGGGTATCCCCTCTGTTCTTAGGTGAACACGGCACAAGCTGCGCAGGAGGATATCTATTTTTTCAATCCCATCCCTCTGGCCGGACATGCTCTGAAAGACCTCTTAATATCAGTCATCTGGGCTTTCAATAGAACACCCCCTTCAATCTCTCTCAAAGGGCAACCACAAAAAAAGATTGGAAGGGTCAGTAATAGTCCCAGACAGTAACCTCCCAGTCCTCAATCTCATAGGCGTATACAGATATGCAGTAGTATCCCGGGCCCCCTGAAACCTCTATCATTTTCTTCTTCCTTGTCGGTGACTCTGTTGGACCCCATTCAGCGGTGGCCGATGCCAGAGTCTGGCCATCCCTGAGGACATCCACTGTCACCGTGTTCACATCGTAATTGATTATCGGTGCAGCCGACATCACCACCTTGAACTTGTTTCCCCTGATATCAACGCAGCGGTAATCAGATCCAGAGCCGGTGAAGCTCATAACCCTGTGCCAGGATGGACCCTGAGGGCTTCCGGTCACCCCCTCGTCACCCTCAATGGTGACATCATAGTGGTCTGCAGTGGACCTTTTCAGGAAAACACCGGAGAGGAACCCCAGAGATCCTATGAGAACAAAACATACCACGATAAGTACCTTTGTTGTATTATCCAAGATTTACACCTCCCGAGATTCATATGGAAAAAACTTGTGATGTAGCAACCTGAAAGCTGTGGACGGATTAACTCAGCTCCCGGTGCCCGGCAGTTTCCGAAATCTGACCTCTTACTGCAGACACAAACTGTTTCATCACCTCCAGTACAGCTCTAACTCCAGAATCATGGAGAATCCATCACCTCCCGAAGAGTTCGCTGAATGTCTCCCTTGCCTCGGATACCGATGCAACACCAACGGCAACCATGTCCACATAGTCAAGGCCCCCTATGAATTCAAAGGCCTCCGCTGGCGGTATTATCCCCGCTGCAAGGACCTTCTCTGCGACCACCGTTTTCCCGAGTTCACTGAGGAGCCTTCCGAGTTCCTTCCGCTCATCCTCAAGGAAAACAGGAAAATCTGTCATGTACCCAAGTCTGTTGACGGGGATCATGTAAAGTTCGAAGTTATCAACACCCTCCTCAATCAGCCTGAGGGTTGTCTCCCGTGGCATGGTTGTTGCAAGGCCCCTGAGCATCCCCTCAACACCATCCAGAATCTCAGCAACCTCAGAGGCTTCAAGAAGATCTGTGTAGTGTTCATCAAGGAGCACCGCAGCGGACCCAAGGTCTGAGAGGGTCTGGAGGTCCTCCTCAAGGTGTTCATGCCTCAGGGTACCCATGAGGGTGAGTTCACAGCCGGCATCCCTCGCCATCTCAAGGGCCTCAAGGACCTGCTTCTCTGGTATGACCTGGAAACCCCTCACACCAAGATCATATGATTCAACAATCACCTCAGCGATGGCCCCTGGCCGGTTTTTGAGGTCCATCTCATAGAGCCTCGACCTGTGCCCGAAGTAGGTCGCTGCTGTGAAGGGTGCGCTCCCCATGAATGCTGCCGGCAGTTCCACGCCATTAACGGTGACTGATCCACTGAACATGATAATCCATCCTCCCTCTGATGGGATATTGCAGCGGGCACCTGCATGGGATGCACACTGAACCCCGGTACCGGCTGATCCCACCAATAATTATAATATACACTACCTCTATAGATTCTTCTATCATTCTATAAAATCTTCATTGTGATAAGTGTGGTGAAATTATGTCCAGGATGAAAGTGCTTATTGCTGATTCCATCAATGAAAAGGGAATATCAGAACTCGAAGAGGTGGCTGATGTTGTGGTCAACACCACCATAACCCCTGAGGAGCTCCTTGATGCCATAAAGGACTTTGATGCCATCGTTGTAAGGAGCAGGACAAAGGTTACGCGTGAGGTCATAGAGGCGGCGCCCCGCCTCAAGATAATAGCAAGGGCCGGTGTGGGTGTTGACAACGTTGATGTTAAGGCTGCCACCGACCGGGGTATAATGGTGATAAACGCCCCTGAGTCCACATCCATAACGGTTGCAGAACACTCAATCGGTCTCATGCTCGCACTTGCAAGGAAGATTGCAATCGCAGACAGGTCCGTGAAGGAGGGTAAATGGGAGAAGAACCGGTTCATGGGTATCGAGCTCAACGGCAAGACCCTGGGTATAATCGGTATGGGCCGCATAGGCTCACAGGTCGTTGTGAGGACAAAGGCCTTCGGCATGGACATAATGGTCTACGACCCCTACATAAGCAAGGAGGCTGCCGAGGAGATGGGTGTGACCGTCACAGACCTTGAAACCCTCCTGAGGGAATCAGATATAGTGACCATACACGTCCCCCTCACACCCGAGACAAGGCACCTCATCTCAGAGGATGAATTCAAATTGATGAAGGACACGGCCTTCATAGTGAACTGTGCCCGTGGCGGTATAATCGATGAGGAAGCCCTCTACAGGGCCCTTAAGGATGGTGAAATAGCCGGCGCAGCCCTTGACGTCTTTGAGGAGGAGCCTCCTGAGGGCAGCCCACTCCTTGAACTTGAAAATGTGGTCCTGACACCACACATAGGAGCCTCCACCTCTGAGGCCCAGAGGGACGCCGCCATCATAGTTGCAAATGAGATAAAAACGGTTTTCCAGGGCGGTGCACCGAGGAACGTCCTCAACATGCCGGTGATGGACTCAGAGACCTACAAGTCCCTCAAACCATACATTGAACTGGCAGAGAAGATGGGGGCCATCATCGCACAGGCACTCCCGGGTAACATAGAGAAACTTGATGTCACATACTGCGGTGAACTGGCAGAGATGCAGTTCGACATCCTCACAAGGACCATGCTCCAGGCCATACTCAACCCCATCCTCACAGAACCAGTTAACCTCATAAATGCGCCCTCAATTGCAAAGAAGAGGGGTATAATGGTTACAGAGGCCCGCCGGTCTGAGTCAGATGGTTACAGGTCAATCATAATCGCCACTGCAGAATCAGACAGGGGCGGGTTCAGTGTGGAGGCAACACACATCAAGGAGCCCACCATAATCGGGATCAACGGTTACAGGGTCGATGTGAAACCTGAGGGTACCATGATAATAGCACGCTACAGGGACCTCCCGGGTACCATCGGCGCCATAGGAACAAAGCTCGGCCAGCACGGTATAAACATTGCAACCATGCAGGTCGGCAGGAAGGAGATCGGCGGTGAGGCTGTGATGGTCCTCAAGGTCGATCAGAGTGTCCCGGCAGAGGTCATCGAGGAGGTTAAGAAGCTGGACAACGTGGATGATGCGGTTGCAATAGAGATCTAACCCCAGTATCCCTGAGATCCAGCCATTACCTTTTTTCTTATAAAACGTTTATTCCTCAGAAGATTCCCGTTCATGTTTCCTTTTCTTATAAAACCTTATCCGCCTAATCTAATTTCATGTTTCCCTTGAGAGGCGGGCACACATCTGACTCCCGGGTTCTGCACCATCCAATCCAGTTTATTATTCGGCTACAGACATCAGGGAACAACCTCAAAATCAACAATTCAGCTACAGACATCCAGCCAATCAGGGAACAACCTCAAAATCAACAATTCAGCTACAGACATCCAGCCAATCAGGGAACAACCTCAAAATCCACGGGATCCCCGTTCCTTGTGTATGCCGCCACGGTCTCCATGGTGTAGGGGTGGGCTATTATAAGGTGGAACAGCCCATTCTTTGAAAAGAAGTGGAGATCTGCAGCTGATGGGAGGTTCACAGGCCCTGGGTGGGAGTGAACCGACCCGACTGCACCGGTAAAGGGTGGAAGCATGAGCACATCCATGACAGCCCCCTCATCTGATGTCTCTGAGGGTAGAAATATCAGACCGGTCACATGGAGCACCTCACCCTCCTGCCTTCCCTCAAGTAGGGCTGCGAATTCATGGGGATGGGACCTTCTGGCTATCTCAAGGACCTCATCCATGACCTCAAAGTCAACAACAACACGCCTGACCGGTTTAAAACCGGCTAAAGCAAATATCTTCTCAATTAAACCCATAGGATACACTCAGATATTATTTTTACCTGCTATCTCATGAGGCCCTCAAAGAATTCATCTGTGAAGAGGGGGAGTTCAAGGTCAACCTTCACCCTCATCCTCACAGCAGATACCTCCTCATCCCTGATGGGGTTGTATCCCCTCACCCTGTGGGGTACGCGGTAGACCCCCACGCCCCTCCTCTGCCAGGCAGGGACACGCGATATGTTCACACCCCTCTCAAAGAGAAGGTCGTGGAGGGAATCCGACTTTAATCCCCTGAGCCTCTCAGCGGCCCTTCTGGCCCCAACCTCCCGCCGGAGGGTCCAGTAGGCGTAGCTGTTGAGGCAGTTCCTCCAGGACTCATCCTGCCTTGACCTGAAGTACTCAGGGACAATGTCTGAGGAGATGGGTATCACCCGGCAGTCAAATGAAACCGGCTTAACCGGTGAAAAACCTGCCTCCAGTGCACCCCTGGTGAAGGAGGATGATGCGAACCCGGAGAATACAGAGTCGAGCTTCTCAACCCTCCCGGCAAATGGTACAGAGTCAAGTAGCACGTTTATCTCATCAGAGAATGTGTATATGAGGGAGGGGCTGAATTCCTCCATGAGGTCCAGGCATGTCCTGATCATGAGGTCCCTGAAGGCCTCATCGTAGGGCCTATCAAAGTCAAGGGACTCTGTGAGCCTGTGGAATCCCCTCCCATCAAGTCTCAGGATCATCCTGGATGATGGTGGTGCCCTGAGCTTTGAGTAGACCTCGTGTTCACGCATAGAATGACCAGCCATCAGGTTCCAATGTGTATGTTTTCACTGAGTGACTTGAGGAGTTTTATTGCTGAGTACGCCGCCATAACACTGGTCTTGGGGTTAACAGAGCAGCGGACATTCTCTGTTATTGTCTTGAACTCGCCAAAGTCCCCCCTGACCGTCACCTCATGGACGTTGCGGTCAACCGCGGGGTCGGCTATTATCTCAACATCAACATCACGGTCACAGGCGAGGCTGAGGGCCGCGGCAACGTTAATGTTAAGCGGGAACTTCTTAACAGCCTCGGATGCCCTGCCCCTGTAGAGGACCTTCTTCTCATCCATGCTTATGCCAAGTGACCTGGGGGGTTTTCTTGTGATGAGCTTAACAGATTCAATGTTCCCCATGGACGCTGCCTTGAGACCATCCAGGCCCACTATGGCTCCTGAGGGAACATGAATGGTGGCGCCATTGAGGGATGCCAGTTCAACCAGCATCTCCCTGAGTTCCGGGTCCATGAGGGCTCCGACACTCATGACAACAACGTCCTTCCCTGCCTCAAGTATCTCAGGAACCAGGTCCCTCACCGCCTCCGGTGAAGCGGCCTCAACCACGAGGTCCACCTCAGGGAGCATGTCGGCAACATCAATCACCGCCCTCCCATCCACCATTGAGGCAAGGTTCTCTGCCCTCTCAAGGTCCCGGTCATAGAAGAAACCAAGTTTAACCGGTACCCTGCCATCCCTCACAAAACCTGTGATGAGGTTGGCTATTGCACCGCAGCCAACTATACCCACCATCATCAGTATCACGCAAAAATAGGATCAGGATTCAACAGGGCTCACTTTCTTCTCCACCGAGACATCGGGTGATATTATCAGTATATCCCCAACTGCCTGTACCCTGTCATAGTTTATGTCTATTATGCCCTCCTCCTGTATGGGCCTTATCTCATCGGATTCAGGCACTATCCTTATACTTGTCTTGAGGACGTCCTTTATACCCACGTTCTTCTTGTCATGCCGCATTGGTCTCACCTTGAGGGTTGAGACACGTCCCTTCTTGATGTTGAGGACAACATCCTGGACCCTTCCAACGTATTTACCCCTTGATGTGTATATTTCAAGTCCATATAGACTGGATAATTCAACCATTTTTCCACCACCAGACAGTTTAACAGGGAGCTCCACTGCATAAACCTGCTATTGGTTAATATTATTGTTTATAGCTTAAATACTTATAGGGAAATAATAGATCAGTGCGGCGGCAGAAAAGAGGCCGTTTCTTCATGATTGTGGATGGTGATTGGAATGTGGGATACCAGTAAGGATTACAGACTCATGGTTGCAGTTAAGGCAGTTGACCTCTTCAGGAGGACCCTTGAATCAGGGGGCTTCAGGGGACAGTGGAAGAAGAAGCCCGCCCTTCAGGCTGCCACTGAAATCGAGAGGATACTTCAGGGCCTCACATACTGCTATATGGAGCCAGAGGACCTCGCCTCAAGCCCCGATGTCATGGAGATCAAGGAAAAGGTTAAGGAGATAGTTGAGGCCCTTGGCGGTGAGGACTGGAGCCGGAGGTTCCTTGAGGAGGCCCCTCGTGAGGAGAAGGAGAAGGTTGAGGAGAACATTGCAAGGGTGAGGTTCTTCCTGAACATCCTTGGAAACCTTGACAGGAGGCTCATGTTCGGAAAGATATCTGACCCTGTCATCGGAGTTGATATAATTGCAGGTGAGGTCATGAGCGTGGGGAACCATCCCGTGGCAGATAAGCTGCATGTGTGCAACGTGAATGCTGGTGGGAGGTCAATAAAGGTCGTCACCAATGACCTCGATGTCCGTGAGAATGATCATGTGGCTGTGGCACTCCTCCCCCCACAGAATTTCATGGGCGTGACCAGTGAGGGAATGTTCCTTGGTGTTGAAGGTGTCCTGAGGGATGTGGATGGTGAACCTGGTGAAATGCCCAGGGGGATACCCCTCGAGGCCCTCAACGAAACCCGAAACCTTGTTGAGGAGTTCCTGAAGAGTTAACCCCTCCATGGCTCCCCTATGATCGCCCTGCAGACCCTGCTGCAGCTGCCACAGTCACGTGGAATACTGCAACCCGCTGCCTTCAATCTGTCCTCAAGTTTCAGCTCAGAGGCCGGGTAGTAGCCAGAATAGTCAACCCTCTCAAGACCCTCTGCCCTGCATTCCTCAACGAGTCTCTCCATCAGCTCTCTACCGGGCCCCCTGTGGTAGTAGAGCATGAAGTTTGGTCTGAAGCCTATGAGGCGGTAGGGTATCTCCGGGTCAATGGAGGCTATGAAGGCGGCTATTTCACGGATCTCATGGTCATTGATCCCGGGGATCACCACTGTCCTGAAAACCCTTATCTTATCAGGGAACCTACCTGCAAGGTGGGCTGCGTTTCTGAGTACCGGTCCTGCAGGTGCACCGGTGAGGTTCCTGTGAAGCTCATCTGAAAGGGCCTTTATCTCAAAGCTGAAGAGTGATGTTAACCCTATGAGCCTCCTTAGGGTTCCAGGGGTTGAGAACCCGTTTGTTGCGAGGATAACATTGACATCGATTTCTTCCCTTACTCGCCTTACCAGCTCCTCAATGTAGGGTGTGTGTATGGATGGTTCTCCCCCTGTGAAGCTGATATTTGAGATTCGCTCATGTGATTTAATTGCAGTGATGGCCTCATCTGCAAGTTCCTCTGCTTCAACGTGTCCCCTGTAGATCCAGCCAGAGTGGGGGTACTGGGATATGCGGTAGGCGTTACAGTAGGCGCACCGGAATGGGCAGCACAGGAATGTGACGGAATAACTTCTCAGGGTTTCTGAGATGGATGTGTATGCTATTTCTGTTTCTGATGCACCGCACACGCCCCTTTCCCCATCACTCCGATTTGCACCGCACCTCCACTCACAGAGCATGCATCTCCCTGATTCATCCATGGTAACAGTTTATGGGATGTGATTAATACATTTTTCTGAAAAGGTAGGGGAGTTTTCATGCGGCTGATGAACATCAAAAATGAAGGTACTCTGATATTCCTATTCCTTATGGATACTCCAGAGAATAAATATATGATGTGGCATTCCAAAAAAAATTAAAATTGGAATGGATTTATGCTATCTGCCAGTAGGTGGATGTCTTCTTAACGTACCTGTAGGTCCAGTAGTATCTCCACTTGTATCTCCATTTACCGTAGTACCTGTACCATTTCTTGTACCATTTCTTCACCTTCACCTTAACGTAATAGGTGAGGGTCACTGGCTTCATGATTGTGTAACTTGCTGATGATACCGCTGATGATGCGCCGTTAACAACTGCAATGAATTTCAGTGCTGTTGATTTGCTCAGAACCAGTGGAGCTGTGTATTTTGTGCTGTTGACTGTTGGTGTGGAGCCATTGGTTGTGTAGTATATTGTTGAGTTTGCAGGGCCTGTGAGTGTCACGGTAACATTTTTGAGGTATATCCCTGATGCCGGGCTTGCAGATGGTGCTGCTGGAGTTGATGTGACTGCTACTGGTGTGAGGTCGCCCACGGTAACACTGTGGAGTCCTGCTGGCAGTTCGTATGTGAATGTGACTTCCCTGGTTTCTCCTGTGGCGAGGGTCACTTTCTGGCTGTCCTTCACCTCACCGTTGACCTTAAGCTCAGCTGTGTAGTCCCCTGCAACACCTGTGTTTGTGACATTGACTGTCACGTTCACGGTGAGGGGTGCGCTGCCGCTCAGGGGGTTAACTGTGAGGTTTGCCAGTGAGAAGTGTGGCTGCAGGTCCACTGTGAGGTTGGTGGAGTTCAGTACTGTTTCATTTTCAATTCCGCCGGTTGAATTCAGCTGGAATGCCACTGAACTTGCCCTTACCCTGAAGACCTTACCATTTGCATTTTCAACGACGAAGAGCCACCTGTAACTATTTCCATCTTCCATGTAGAGCTTTGCTGCTCCCTAGGGTACCGGTGCCCCTGTGAAGGAGCTGAGCCAGACCTCCTGGACACCTTCAGGTACCGTGTAATCTGCTGAGGGTCCGCTGAGGTCACCGGTGTAGTACCACTTTATGGTTGCATCTGTGATGTTACCCTCAAGGAGTTCAAGCTTTGCATCGACCGCAACTGTGGGATCAACGTCCTGGAGGTCATCACTGTAGTTAACATCGACAATTATCTGTGCGGGGTCCGAGGCGTTCTGCTGCATTGTCAGGTTAACAGCATTGGATGGTATATCCGCTGCTGATGCACCTGAGATACCTGCAGCGAATGCAAGCAGGACCAGTAATGGTAGCACAATATATTTGTCTTTCAAGTTTTCACCTCCACATTATCATCAGATATTAGATAGATATATTTAATATAAAAATTTTTTTTGTTTAACTGGAATAATAAGACTTAAGTTCTGTTATTAATTTAAATCTTGAGAATGCACATATAATTTAAGTCAAGTACATTAAAAATTGGTATGAACCATATTTACTTAGAAATAGCAGATTATGGCTCCCCAGATCCAGTCTCAAGTATTGTCATGAATCAGATCCCTTCAAACATGACTGACAATTTTTTATTAAAAAAATAATTACATATATTTTTTTTATTAAAAATTGTAGCTGCCTGAGAACCCTTTATAAAAATTTTGAACCCCCATTATGATCTGAATCACCCATATAGATCATATTAATCCAGAACAAGCCAAAATGTTCATTCAGATTACCTTTATTAAAATAGGGAACAATCCAGGGGATTATTCAGTTCTCAATCAAAGTTCTGAAAAATTAAGGATAGGGTGCATTCAGCGGACCGGATCAGTTTTCATTTAGGACTATCATCTTTGTGCGTGTCATGTCCCTTATGGCGTACTTGACACCCTCCCTACCCATTCCACTGCACCTGAATCCCCCAAAGGGCATGTGGTCCACCCTGAATGTGGACTGCTTGTTTACAAGCACTGTGCCGGCCTCAATTTCCCTGGCCATCCTGAGGGCTGTCCTTATGTTCTCTGTGAAGACCCCTGCCTGAAGTGCATAGCAGGTCCCGTTGGCAATTCTTATGGCCTCATCAGCACCTGTAAACCTTATTATTGGGGAGACCGGACCAAAGGTTTCCCTTTCAATAACCTCCATGCCGGGCACCACATGGTCAAGCACCGTGGGTTCAACAAAGTTACCCCTCCTTGAACCGCCACAGAGGAGTTCAGCACCATCCTCAACCGCCGCCCCGATTACCCTCTCAACCTCAATGGCGGCATCCTCATTTATCAGGGGCCCAACATCTGTTCTTACATCCATTGGGTCCCCGGCCCTCAAACTCCCTGTTCTATTCACGAGTTTATCTGCGAATTCATCGGCCACGTCCTCATGGACTATCATCCTCTTAACGGCTATGCAGACCTGTCCAGAGTAGAGGTAGGATCCCCTCACAGCAGCCTCCACTGCAGAGTCGATGTCCGCGTCATCCATGACAATGAGGGGGTCGTTGCCTCCCAGTTCAAGTGTGACCCTCTTCATGGAGGCCCTGGCAGATATGTACCTCCCGACCTCAACACTTCCAGTGAAGGTTATCTTATCAACGAGGGGGCTGTCAATGATAACATCCCCCACCTCTGATCCCCTTCCGGTTACAGCGTTAACAGCGCCGGCCGGGAAGTGCTCACTGAGGATCCATGCCAGCTTCAGTGCAGATAGTGGGGCCTCGAGGGATGGCTTAAGGATAGTGGTGTTACCGGCTGCAAGGGCCGGGCCAACCTTGTGTATTGCGAGGTTGAGGGGATAGTTGAAGGGGGTTATTGCCGCAACAACCCCGAGGGGGATTCTGACTGTGAAGCCAGTGAGACCCTTCCCGCCTATACCGGCGTCCATGGGGATTGATTCGCCGTAGAGCCTTCCTGCCTCCTCTGCAGAAAGCCTTGCAGTTTCAACTGACCTCTTCACCTCGTCACGTGAGAACCTTATGGGTTTGCCTGACTCAAGGGTTATCAGCCTTGCAAATTCATCCAGCTCTGTCTTCAGTTCATCTGCAACGTCATAGAGTTTCTCAGATATCTTCCTGGCTGATAGGTCCGCCATTGCATCCCGGGCCCGGTGGGCCGCCCTGATGGCCCTCTCAACATCACTTCGCCCTGCAAGTGGGACCCTATCCACCTCATCCCCGTTGAAGGGGTTCCTGACGGTGAAGATTTTCTCTCCACTCACCCCCTCTCCATCAATAATCATCTCCATCTGGAAACACCCCGTAAAGGATCAGCCCACAGAGACATAGCCCTGCTCTGGATTATAGATTCAAAAATCATAAATCAATCAAAGACGGTATGTGCCCTAGAACTTGTTCTTAAGGCCCTTTATCGAGTTTGTAACATTCTGAACATCTGATTTCATGGCTGCTTCAGATCCCCTGACATAGTTGCGGTACCATACAACCGCCACCGTTACGATGACTATTATACCCCCGAATACAAGTATGAGTTCAGCGGATCCCTGACCTGATTCATCGGCAATTAAACCATGCAAAGCCTTAACCTCCCTATGGTGCCATGCTACTTACAAGTGTCATTCCGAAACTTCCTATCACATAGAATATTGCATATGCCATTATGGAGAGCGGAACAGCGAATTTAACACCCTTCCTTGCACTCCCGTACATTATGATGCCTATCAGGAGCCCTGCTATTATGGAGTGAATTATTATGTAGCCTGAAGCAGCGATCTTTGCAGCCCCCAGGATGGGGTTTGGTTTTCCCACTGACTCCATGAAACCTGAGTAGACCATTATCATCCCCAGGGCGAAGGGTGCTGCGATTATGGCCGCGACAACAAGGAACATGACTGACATCATGACGTTGGCCTTCCTCTCCCTCTTAAGTGCAAGGACCGCCCTCAGGTCCTCTGCAACGGTTTCAATGACATCTGAAAGACTTCCACCGGCCCTTCTACCCTCAAGTATCATCCTGAATGTCCTGTCAAGGTTTTTTGACTTCAGGCGCTCGCTCATTGATAGTATGGCTTCATCGAATGTTCTGCCGATGTTTATCTCAATGACGGCCCTCTTCAGTTCATCATACAGGGGTCCCTCCCCCTGTCGGGATACATCCTCAAGGGCTGATTCAAGGCCCACACCCGCCCGCAGGAGAGAGGCTATCTGCCTCAGGAAGTCGGGTGTTGACTGTTCAATGGCATCAACGCGCCTCTCCATCATTATAAAGATGTATGCCCCCAGCATGATTGATGGCAGGGAGAATCCTACCAGTACTGCGAGGATAACACTTAAACCAAGAAGGGCTGCAACAACGGATGCGAGAACTGCAAATATGGCCCCTCCAAGGAATGCAAGGGTTACTATCTCTGATGCCTTTACATACAGCCCGGTCCTTATGAGGGTCTCCTGCAGCCTCAGGAGCAGCCTATCAGGTATTATGTTCTCAAGGGCATCGCTCATTGGTTTCAGTGCGCTTGGTACTACGGCCATCTCAACACCACATTCCAGTGTAACATCATGCTCTGTTACTAACTATCTGGCGCCTATTATTTATAATTACCACATCAACTCGGTGCATCAGGCAGCCGGTTCATAACACCATCACCCACCACGACCATGTCCTCAACCCGCACACCGAACTCGCCCGGGATGTAGATCCCTGGTTCAACTGTCAGGACCATCCCTTTCCTCAGGACGGTTTCATCACCTGCTGCCAGGGATGGCTTTTCATGGACATCAAGCCCCACCCCATGACCTGTTGAGTGTATGAAGTTATCAGCATAGCCATATTCCCCTATAACTCCTCTGACAGCACTGTCAACATCACATGCCCTTGCACCAGGTTTGAGGGCCTTCACCCCCGCCCTTTTAGCTTCAAGGACAATTTCAAGTACCTCATGCTCCCCTTCACCCTCAACGATTGTCCTTGTGGTGTCAGAGTGGTAGCCCTCCCTGACAGCCCCCCAGTCAATCAGTACAGGTGACCCGGTGGTGTTTGCTGTTGGCACTGCATGGGGGATGCTTGACCTCTCCGAGGATGCCACTATGGTGTCAAAGGAGACCCCCTCAGAACCGGCCAGGCGCATGGTGTAGTCAAGTCTGGCGGCTATCTCAATTTCAGTCCCCTTAAATTCAAGTTTTTTGAATGAGTTCTCTGCTATCCTCAGGGCCTCCTCCATCCTTTTAAGTTCCTCCCTGTCCTTGACCATCCTGATATCTGATACAGGATCCATGACCCTGAAGTCCCCACCGATGCCGAGCCTCTCAAGGAGGCCCACTGGGGTGGCCGGTTCAACAAGCACGCCTGAGAGGTCGAATGATTCTCTCACATCCCTTATTCTCTTGAAGGTCCTCACATCAACCCGGGATTTCGCCATGGCGGATTCTCTATCCATCTCACTCACAAGGAGTACCGGTTCATCCTCAAGGATCAGGAATGATGTGGCTGTTGGCATGAAGCCTGAGAGGTAGTATATGTTCTTCCTTGCAGTTATAAGGGCCCTTCCGCCCTCCTCATGAATATTCTCAAGGACACATTCGATTCTATTCAACCTATCACCTTTCCATACATCCATTCATCACCAGAGGACAGAGAGTTAAATATCCTCTCCCTCATTCAGAAACTTAACTATCCTGTCCCTCATTATGCCTTCAAGTTCATCCATAACAGGCTCCGGGACCTTACCTTCAAGTGGGACAGGTATGTGGCCGAACTCTCTGTCCCTGAAGGTTTCACCTCCGAACCTGACCGGCCTGCTGTACCTTGGATGGAAGTGCCAGTGCACCTCAGGGTCCGGATCCTCTGATCTGAAGGCCGAGTTCTTGAAGCAGCTCCAGTTGAAGAGGTCCGGGTTGAAAAGTTCCCTCACGGCAGACTCAAGGCACCTCAGAATCCATGCAAAATCAGCCCACTCCCCATCCATGAGCTCTGAGAGGTCCCTGCACTTCCTCTTGAGGGCCACGACGCATGTCCCGAGGTATCGCTGGCTCGGTGCAAGGTAGATTATCCAGTGCCGTGTTCTGGCAAGTTCGCGTCCATAGTACCCATCCAGGCCACAGTATTCACAGGAAGCCACAGGAATCACCACACCATTTAATAAGGTTTAATTAAGAGTATACCTCCTTATATATAGAACATGGGGTGCCATGATGAAATCTGTACTGAACCAGGCACTGAAGAACATAACATCCCATGAAATCTGTACTGATCCAGATCAGGGACTGGTGGTGAAGTTGGGGGAACTTAGAAAATTCGTTACAAGTGAATTCGTATTTGGTGACGGGGCAAGATTCCTTGCTGGCAGATACGCCCTGAACCTCGGAGCCGACAGGGTCCTCCTTGTGACCGACAGGGGATTAATGAAGACTGGATTCGTTGATGATGTCAGCTCCTCCCTTGAGGAGGAGGGCCTCGACTATGTCATCTTTGATGACATGACGCCCAACCCCCGTGACCATGAGGTCATGGAGGGGGCTGAGGTCTTCGATGCCGAGGAATGCAACATGATAGTTGCCCTGGGTGGTGGAAGCCCCATTGACTGTGCAAAGGCCATGGGTGCTGTTGTATCCAACAGGATGCACGTACTTGACTTTGAGGGTGTTGATATGATCCCGACCCCATCGGTTCCCATAATATGCATCCCCACAACTGCAGGGACAGGGGCGGATGTCTCCCAGTTTGCAATCATCCTCGACACCCGGAGGATGGTGAAGATAGCCATCATAAGCAAGGCCATGGTACCCGACGCATCACTCATAGACCCTGAGACCACCGTCACCATGGACCGGGAACTGACAGCTGCAACAGGTATGGATGCCCTTGCCCATTCCATCGAAGCCTATGTATCCAATGCAAGCTTCCATCTGACTGACCTCAACGCCCTGGACGCCATCAGAATCATAAGCAGGTGCCTCCCATCTGCCGTTGATGAACCCGGGAACATGGAGTACCGTGAGGGTATGATGCTTGCAAGCCTCGAGGCTGGCCTTGCATTCTCAAATGCCAGTCTGGGACTTGTCCATGCAATGGCCCACAGCCTTGGAGGCAAACTTGACATGGCCCACGGTGAGGCCAATGCACTGCTACTTGAACACGTGATAGAATTCAACTACCCTGGAGCCAGTGAACGGTACCATGAAATCGCACGGGCAATGGGCCTCAGGGGTTCGGGGCCCGCCGAGCTCATTGATTACATCCGGGAATTCCGGTCCGGTATAGGGATCGACATGACCCTGGAGGATCTCGGTGTCGGGGAGGACGACATACCTGAACTTGCAGAGGCCTCAATGAAGGACCCCTGCATTGTAACAAACCCTGTACGGCCCTCAATTGAAGATGTTGAGGCCATATTCAGGAGGGCCCTCTGAGGTGCTGGTGAAATGTCTGATAGGGACTGGGAAACCCTCCGGGAAAAGATAATCGGATTCGGTGAGAAATCCGTGAGGAAGAGCTACTACCCGAGACTTCAGGAGTCAATGGCCGAACTTGAGAGGTTCAGAAAACTCCTTGACTGCACAGATGACGCCATATTCCTGGTTAAAATTCCGGGTGGTGAACTCGTGGATGCCAACCGTTCAGCCTGCGTAAGGCTGGGATACTCCACCAGGGACATCCCGGGACACGTGGTATACGATCTCCTGCCGGGGGAACTCCACAATGTATTCCGTGGAATACTGGAGGGTGATGAGGACAGGGTGACCATGGATGGTCGTTTACTTAAGAGGGACGGCGATGAGGTGCCCGTTGAGATAAAGGTAAACATCCTTGATTTTAAGGGTGATAGATACGCTGTGCTCGTTGCCAGGGATATAAGCGAAAGGCTGAGGATGGAGTCAGAGCTGATGAAATCCCTCAGGGAGAAGGAGGTCCTTCTGAGTGAGATACACCACAGGGTCAAGAACAACCTCCAGATAATATCAAGCCTTCTGAGCCTCCAGAGCCATGGTATCGATGACCCATCATGCAGGTCTCTTCTTTCAGAAAGCCAGGACCGGATAAGGTCAATGGCACTCATACATGAACAGCTCTACCGCTCAGGGGACTTCAGCTCCATAGAATTCTCATCATATGCCTCAAGGCTCCTCAAGAACCTCAAAAGATCATACGCCCCCGGGAAGAATATCGAGTTATCACTGGACACCGAAAACCTGAAACTCAGCCTTGAGACATCAATACCCCTTGGCCTCATGCTCAGCGAGCTTGTGACCAATGCCCTCAAACATGCCTTTAAGGGAAGAGATAGCGGTAATATAATTGTTAAATTTAAAAAGGATGGGGATTACTGTGTCCTTGAGGTCAGGGATGATGGTATGGGTTTCAACGAGGAGAAGATCAGGAACAGCACCTCACTGGGCTTTAGACTTGTTGAAATACTCACAGAACAGCTGGACGGATCACTGACATACTCCGGAGAGAACGGAGGACTTTTCAGAATAAGGTTCAGAGAACCCCTCTACAAGGACAGACTGACCAATTAAATACAATTAACATTTTTAATGTTCTGAGAGGATGATAAGCCTTATACCGTCTCAAGCTTTATTAAAGGCTTGAAGGGTTAAATAAAGGTTTTTGTATCTCTGCAGGTGGTGAAGGGTCATTTCATGGCCCCATCAAAGCCCATGGAAAGCATTATAAATGGTGCCCTATGTTAATATGAATATGGTTAGATTCAACAGGAGAGAGGTCAGGGACATTCTCGTGTCCATGGTTGTAATTGCAGGCGTATTCGCCTATGTTTTCTCAGGAAAGAACATTCAGACTGCAGTGGTTCTTCTTCCAGCAACCCTGATCACGGTTGGCCTTGGATTTGTCCTCCATGAGATAGCCCATAAACTGATGGCCATAAGGTACGGTTTCTGGGCAGAATACAGGCTATGGTTTGAGGGCCTTCTGCTTGCACTGGTAACGGCCTACTTCGGATTTGTCTTTGCAGCCCCCGGTGCGGTCTACATCCATGGCAACTACATTGAGAGGGATGTGAACGGTAAGATATCCCTTGCAGGACCCCTAACAAATATAATCCTTGCAATCATGTTCCTCATGGTATCCACGGTACTCCCATCACCCATCAACCAGGTGGCATTCCTTGGATACGCTGTCAACAGCTTCCTCGCCCTCTTCAACCTCATACCCCTAGCGGTGCTTGATGGGGCCAAGGTTTTCAGGTGGAACCCCCTGATCTGGCTCCTTGCAGCCGCAGCTGCATTTGGGCTGACATTCAACAGCATGTTCTGAGTGGTTAAGATGTTCCGGGATATTCCTGTCAGGTACATTGGATGCACCCACAGGGCCGTGAGGCCATCTGAGACCCTGAAGGCCTTCGGGGACAAACTCTCCATGATAGGTGTTACAAGGATCACCGAGATAACACACCTCGACCGCATCGGCATACCCGTATTCTCCGCCATAAGACCAACAGCAGAGGATGGGGCTGTGAGCATATACGCCGGTAAGGGCGCCACCAGAACCCAGGCAAGGGCCTCGGCCATGATGGAGGCCTTTGAGAGGTATTCAGCAGAAAGAAAACCCGAAGATGAAACATTCACAGCACAGCCAGAGGACTGTGACGGCCTTGACCCCGAGTCACTGATACTTCCAGGATCTGCTGATCTGAAATCTGAACTGGAGTGGATTAATGCAGAGAACCTCACCGGTGATGAGGAGGTCCCGGTACCTGCAAATGCTGTTTTTCATCCATACAACCCTCCGGAAGGCTGCATGAGTCTGTTCCGATCAAACACCAATGGACTTGCATCAGGGAATGCGAGGGAGGAGGCCATATTCCACGGGCTGATGGAGGTGATTGAAAGGGATGCCTGGAGCCTCTTCGAGGCTAGGAGGGGTCCCAAAGTGGAGGTTGACTGCTCAGGGACGGATAATGATATAATATCAGGGCTCCTTGAGAAGTTCCATGCCGCTGGTGTGGAGGTGACCCTGGTTGACCTTACAGCGGACACAGGGGTTGCGACGGTGGCTGCGGTTGCAGATGACACCGTCCTAAAGGATCCGGCCCTCCTCACCATGGGCGTCGGGACCCACCTTGACCCTGAAATTGCGGTTATAAGGGCCCTTACAGAGGTCGCCCAGAGCAGGGCCACCCAGATACATGGAACCCGGGAGGACACCGTCAGGGCCGAGTTCATGAGACGTGCCGGGTATGAACGTATGAAGAGACTCAACAGGCACTGGTTCAGTGAACCGGAGGACACGATTACCCTGGATGACATGGAGGACCTCTCAACAAGGTCATTCATGGGAGACCTTGAGATAACCCTCAGGAAACTGCGTGAAGCCGGGCTGAAGGATGTTTTCTATGTTGACCTCACCCGTGATGTGGGGGTCCCCGTCGTCAGGGTCATAGTTCCGGGCCTTGAGGTCTTCTCTGTTGACCCGGAACGTGTGGGGCGTCGCATCAGGTCCTCCATCTGAGGATTCTGTAAAGACCTGATTCTATCAAGTGTTTCCAGATCAGAAGCTCCTCCTTCCGATATCCGGACCAATTTATCATCTAAAAGATTAATTATCAGCGCCAAGATACCAACCAGCATGCATGGTAAGAAAATAATCATCTTCACGGGACCATCCCTATCACACACTGAAGCCTCCAGTATCCTTGAAGCTGAGTACAGGCCACCGGTGAGGAGGGGTGACATTCAGGAGGCCATGAAGGAGAACCCTGACATAATATGCATAATAGACGGTGTTTTCCACCAGAGCCCTGCTGTTGGTCACAGGGAGATCATTGATGCCATCAGGAGGGGTGTGAAGGTGGTTGGGGGGGCCAGCATGGGGGCCCTGAGGGCCTCAGAGCTCAGTGAACTTGGAATGGTGGGTGTTGGCCGCATCTTCAGATCATACCTTGATGGTGAAATCGAATCGGATGATGACGTTGCAGTGGCCTTCAACCCTGACACCCTGGAGCCCCTCTCTGACTCCCTTGTCAGCATAGAATTCAACCTTAAAAGAGCCCTCAGGAGGGGTGTGATAAGAGAGGATGATTTCAGGGAGCTTATGAATACCGCGAAGAACCTCTTCTACCCCCTCCGAAATTACAGGAGGATCCTCCATGAAACCGGGATCCCTGATGATACCAAAGAATCCCTGCGTTCCTTCCTTGAATCAGAGGGGAGGGACCTTAAAAGGGAGGATGCGCTGGAGGTCATCCGTCATATAAAGAAACTTGCATCTAAAGGATAGGGTCCAGAAAGTAAGGGATAGAACCACACATAACAGAACCCCCAAATACGCAGAGATGAGACTGAACCAAACTAATAACAGAACCATGCTGCTGCAAAATAACAGAAACCACAGCGAAATGATGAACCTCACAGAACCTAGCATATGGATGTGTTATCATGGATCTTGAATCAAAGGTTGAAAGGGTTAAGACGGCCCTCAGGGGTGAGAGGATCGCCGTTGGATTCTCGGGTGGTGCTGACAGCACAGCTCTCCTTGATATGGCCGCAGATGTTGCTGATACTGTGGTCGCCTTCACCGTGGATACCGGCGTGATGCCCCGTGGCTTCATTGAAGGGGCTTCAGGCATAGCCCGGGAGATTGGCGTGGAACATGTTGTCCTGGAGATGAACCTCCTCGAGAATGTGGAATTTGCGAAAAATGCTGCTGACCGGTGCTTTGTGTGTAAGAACATCATATACAGTTCCATAATCAGAGAAGCTCATAACCGGGGCCTTGATGTGGTTGCAGACGGCACCACAGCCAGTGACATGTTCGAGGACCGCCCGGGAGTCCTTGTGAACCACCTTCTTGGAATAAGAACACCCCTCCTGGACGCAGGGATGAAGAGAAGTGATGTGATTGAATACCTCAGGTCCAGGGGTCTTAACTATCTGGAGGAAACCACCTGCCTTGCAACCAGGATCAGGACAGGTGAAGAAATCACACCCGAGAGGATAAACAGGGTCTCCTATGCTGAAAGCCTCATCAGGGGCGTGTACGGTGATGGGAAGATCCGTGTCCGCCACGAAGGGGAATCCGCCATAATAGAGGTTGATGAACCAGAACGGCTCCTTGAGGCACCCATCATAAGGCACCTGGATGATGAACTGAGGGCCGTTGGATTCAGAAGGGTGCTTCTTGACCTTACAGGGAGAAAGACCCCTGACGAGGCCATGATCTACAGACCCTGCCGCGATGCTGAATCAAGGATAATGTTCGAGGTTAAACTGCCCTACAGCATAGACATTGCCGGGACCTGCAGGGAACTCATGGATAGGGGGCCCAAGTGTTCAGAGAAGATGGGGGTCATCATGCTGGAGGCTGGTGATGGGAACGTCACCATCTTCAGGAACGGGAAGATCGTTGCAAGGAGGGTCAGAGACCAGGAGGAAGCAGAGGATGTCCTCCTTGAGGTGATCCCCCACATAATAAGGGAGCCTGTTAGTTAATGGGCCATTGAAAGGATTGCGGAAGACCTGGAGGCTCCGGTTAAACTAGAGGACCCTCCTAACATTCTCATCCACCCTTCTCCTGAAGGATGTCATCCTCCTCAGGAGGCCCCTTGAGTCAGGTCCCCTCAGGATTAGGTCCTCCTCAATACTGAACTGGATGCCATCGGCACTTATCTCATTGAAGACTATCTCAACCTCATTTGAGTCGTCCGGGATGTCATTGGTCCTCACATTGTAGTCAACAAGTAGTTCATCATGTTCAAGGACATCTGAAACAGCGGACTTGAGAGTCATCTCCAGCACATCCAGAAAGGTTTCTATGACCTGGAGGTCGTTCCACCAGCAGTACCCGAGGAGCATCTTGAGCTGTATATCCTTTATTGAGACCTCTCCATGGTTCTTAACTGCAACTGTGAGAACCCCCCTGGAGGTTCTCAGCGTTATCCTCTGGTCAGTCATTTCCATCAATAAGAGCGTTTATAAGGTCATTGGCCCTTGCAAGCCCAACGAGGTCTCCTTCATAGTCTATGATGGGTATCTGCTCAATTTTCCTCCTCTTCATCTTCTGTGCGCAGGAGGTTACGGTTGTTGAGGTGGTTGCCGTCACGATATCTGTGGTGGCAACGTCCCTGACCTCCTTGTCAGGGAATTTCAGCTGATTCTTTATGACGTAGAGGACGTTCTTGCTGTCCCATGACCACCTGTCACCCTCTGTACCGACTGAGGTGTTGTGGACTGTGCTCTCCGAGACCACCTCACTCTCATTTATGAAGTCTGTCTCTGTGAGGACACCTGATAGTTTTCCGCTGTTGTTGAGGACCAGGAGCACCTTTAACCTGAAGTACCGCATTATCTCAAAGGCCACGTTGAGTGGTGTCCTGTCCCAGGTGGTGGGGATGTTGCGTGTCATGTAATTCTCAACCGGTTCCTGGATGTCCATCTCAGCTATGGCCCCTGCAACAAGGTCATAGCTTGTCACTATGCCCACAAGCCTGTCCCCATCCACAACAGGAACCCTGCGGATGTTGTTCTCGAGCATCCGCTCTGAAGCCACCCTGACGTCATCATCAGGGGATACTGTGATCGGGTTTCTTGTCATAATGAGGGCTATCTGCTCCTCATCAGGGTTTTCAACAAGATCAGATCTTGTTATTATACCTACGAGTTCCTCCGTTCCCTTCTTAACCACAGGAAGCCCTGAAACATTCTTCTTTCTCATAAGTTCAAGGGCTGTTGCCCTGTTCCCTGGTACAGTAACGTAGTGTATGTTCTCTGACATTATATCCTTTACAAGCATGACCAACACCAGAAGTAATTCGTAAAAAAGGTTTTTCAGTGAACCACGAGGACCGGGCAGCCTGCGGATCTTACAACCTTCTCGGCCACGCTTCCCAGAAGGAATCTGTCAAGACCGTGTTTGCCTGAGGTACCCATTACCACGAGGTCAACACCCTCCTTCTCCACTGTCCTCAGTATGGCCTCTGCAGGTGAACCCTCATCGGTCCTCACTGTTAACTTTATATCCGCCCCTGACTCCTCAACGAGCTTTTTAACAGCCTCCAGGGACCTTGAGGCCTCCTCCTCAAGCATCTCCCGCAATCTTATTATAAGGTCGTCGGCTGGTAGACCCACCAGTGAAGACGTCTCCATAACGGTTAAAGCAATTATTTCAGCTCCGCTTTCCCTGGCAATCCATATTGCATGTTCAGCAGCCTTATTGGCCTGTTTTGAGCCGTCGGTCGGGAGCAGGATTTTACTGTACATAGCCTCACCTCTTAACTAGTTTACCTTTTATTATTAAATATATTATATTTTTCGATTCGGTCCGGTTTATTATTGAGAGGTATGGATCCTCTGAAAGCTTCTCCACGAGGATAAGGTCCGCGGGGAAGCCCTCCTCAATCACACCTGTGCCTGTGAAGGCTGATGTGTTGGATGTGGCCATCCTCAGCACCTCCACCGGTGGAAAGTATCTGCGTGTGCATCCCCGGGTTACCTTGAGTGTGTACTCCATCTCACGCAGCATATCAGGGGAATTGAACATGAGGTTGTCTGTGCCAAGGAGAAGGTTGATGCCCATCTCATGCATCCTCATGATGGGGGGTATTCCAGATGAGAGCGCCCCGTTGGACCTGGGACAGAGGACCACCGACGCACCACTCTCCCTCACAAGTTCAAGGTCCCCCCTGACAGGGTGTGTGAGGTGCACAAGGAGTTCGAATCCTGCGTTGAGGGCCCTTTCAACCTCACTCATTCCTGTATCCTCAAGGGACCTTCTCTGTGACTCCCTGTGCTCTGCAACGTGTATGGATGCTATCTTTCCTGCCCTTTCACATTCCTCAACGATTATGGATGCTGTTTCATCCGTTATCTCACCCATACCGCTGGGGGCGAATCCATCTGAAACCTTCAGGACCCCCCTGACCCGCCGGCGGATCTCAGCCCGGGATGCCTCCTGATCAAAGACCACTGGATCCCTTCCAAGTACAATCCCTGAAATGGGGAGGTCACCGATGGCCTCCCTCAGGAGTTCAACCCCCCCAGGGCCGCCCTCCCGGTAGTCAATAAATGATCCGATCCCATGGGTGATCATGTCCCTGGCCGAGTTTCTCATGGCCTCCAGGAGCAACCCGGGGGGTGATGATTCCAGTATCCTGTGCTTGAGGCCATTGGGGGGTCTCACTATATCCTCAAGTGGTCTTCCATCACCCACATCAAGTGCAACTGAGTCCCCGATGTGAACATGTGAATTTACGAGTGCAGGGCATACCATTAGCCTTGAAGCGTCGATTCTCTCTCCTGATGGGACCCGTTCATCTGTGATCTCCTTTATGATTCCATCCTCAATCACCAGGTTCTCCCTCTGGGGTGTGAGCTCGGGGCCCCTCAGGATGGTTCCATTTTCAACCACAAGCATATTCATTATATAGGTGCGGGATCTTCTTTAATGCTTTCTGGATACTGTGGTGATTTTCCAGAAAAAGAAGAGAAAAAATCGCACATAGCTCCTCAAATTTTTCCAGTTCAAAAGGAAAGGGAAAGTGGAAAAACCACTAAAACTTCCTAAGATTGTTCAGCTCAGACTTCTCAGCGACCCTGTTGTAGTAGTCCACCTTAACCGTGCCCCTGTAGTACCTGTAGTATACCTTGAGTGTGGTGCTTGCACCCGGGTTGAGGGTCCCGGTGTAAACCTGCTTGTAGTTCCTTGTTGATGAGCTGCCATACCAGACCCTTGTGTAGAAGTTCCTGGCGGCGGCTGTACCCTGATTCCTGATGTATATGTACAGTGTGCTGCCTGATTTTCTGGTCCCCGTAACCACCAGGTCTGGTTTCGGGTTTCCAGCGGTTACTGTCTTCTTCTTAACTGATATGAGGCCACTGGGGTCTGTCGCTGTCAGTGAAACCGTGTAGTATCCCTCACGGGCATAGGTGTGTGTAACATTAGAACCGGTGGCGGTTGAACCATCGCCAAAGTTCCATGTAAGGGTGAGGTTGTCGCCATCAGGGTCATATGAGGTTGAAGTGAATGCAAATGTTCTGATTGATGTTGAGCCACAGTAGGCGTAGGTGAAGTCAGCCACAGGTTTGCTTCCTGTGAAGGTGGGCCTGTTCTTTGTCCTGTACCATTCCTCTGCAGCCGCATCATCGTAGGGTGTTGTCTGATTAACCCTGGGAAATGTTCCGTTCCAGTCCCCGACGAAGGCCGCGTATCCATGATCGTTGCGCCATACCTGTGTTCCATTGTACAGGGTGCTCTGATTTATAACCTCATAGTTCTGCTGGTTGGCCTCATAGAAGTTCCTGGCGCCGCTGAGGAAGTCATAAATTATCTCAGCACCATCCCATGCAGTTGCATAGTAGTTGGCCCCTGCCCCCGTGAACATCCTTGCAAAGCTGTAAACAGTTTCAACGGGGTTTTTAACCTCATAATCCTCAACCCAGCCGGTTGAGAAGCATGCGTGAAGTAGAATTGCGGGTATGCCATCCTTGAATGGAGCATAGAAGGTGGTGCCGTTCACCATCATCATGTCACCGGCACCCCATATGTACCCATCCCTTGCAACAAGGCCGAAGGGTGGTGTGGCGTTACCTCCACGACCATCATAGTGGCCCGCCATGTAGCCACCGTGCCCGGCGTAGATCACTGCATCTGCCCCGTACATACCCTTCAGTATGTTCTTGACGGTTGCATTGTTCCTGTAGAGCTCAAGAACCTGGTAGCCCCTGTTTTTGAGGGTCGTTGCAACCTTCTTTGCCTCATCATACATGTCAGGGCTATCTGAGAGGCTATCTGCTATTATGAGTATGTGGGCCTCTGCCACTGGAAGTGTGATGACTGATGCGATGATGAGTGCTGTGAGTATAAATCCTGATACCCTCATCATATTCACCTCTCAGTTCTATGGCTTCACATAAACTTAAACATATGATGGTATCATGGTGCTCAGATTCACATATCATGGTATTCGTCAAGGGACTTCACTGTTATTTTTCCCATGCGAACTGCTTCAATGGCATTCAGGGCCGCCCTTGCGCCTGCAAGTGTCGTGACGTAGGGTATTCCAAGTTCAACGGCCATCCTCCTTATGAGGTAGCCGTCATCGGCTGACTGCTTCCCGGATGGTGTGTTTATTATGAGACCAACTTCACCATCCAGAATTGCGTCCCTGATGTTTGGTGATCCCTGGCTCACCTTCCTCACGACCTCTATATCTGCAATGTCACTGACTGCCCTGGCTGTTCCCCTTGTTGCCATGATCCTGAAGCCGAGTTCATCGGCCTTTTTAACGATATCGGCTATCTTATCCTTGTCCTGGTCCCTGACACTTATGAAGACCTTCCCCTCATTGAGGAGGTCCATGCTGGCTGATAGCTGGGACTTGTAGTAGGCTATGCCAAAGTTCTCATCTATTCCCATGGCCTCGCCTGTTGATTTCATCTCGGGGCCCAGAACCGAATCTGCTCCAGGGAGCTTTATGAATGGGAATACAGACTCCTTCACAGCCACGTGTTCTATATCCTTTTCCTCTGTGAGACCAAGGTCCCTGAGCTTCGCACCCATCATGAGCCTTGCAGCCATCTTGGCAAGGGGAACCCCGGTCGCCTTGCTGACAAAGGGTACTGTACGGCTTGCCCTCGGGTTTGCCTCGAGTATGTAGACTGATGGATCTGAGTCTGGCTTTACAGCGTACTGTATGTTTATGAGGCCCACCACCTCAAGTTCAAGGGCCAGTTTCCTTGTGTACTCCTTTATGGTATCAATTATATCCTCAGGGATGCTCTGTGGTGGTATCACACACGCTGAATCCCCTGAGTGGACTCCTGCCTCCTCGATGTGCTCCATTATACCTCCTATGTAGACGTCGGTGCCGTCGCAGAGTGCATCCACGTCGACCTCTATGGCATCCTCGAGGAACTTGTCCACCAGTATGGGGTGTTCAGGGGATACACGGACAGCCTCCCTCATGTATTCCTCAAGCTCCACATCATCATAGACGATCTCCATGGCCCTACCACCCAGGACATAGGAGGGCCTTACGAGTACAGGGTAGCCTATGCGTTCAGCCACAGCCCTTGCATCCTCAAAGGACTTGGCGATTCCGTAGGGTGCCTGGGGTATTCCCAGTTTATTCAGCACCTCAGTGAATCTTTCACGGTCCTCGACCCTGTCTATGCTCTCATGTGGTGTTCCGAGTATCCTCACACCAGCCTCTGCCAGGGGGACCGCCAGGTTTATGGATGTCTGGCCACCGAACTGGACAACAACACCCTCGGGTTTCTCCTTCTCGATGATGGCGAGGACGTCCTCAAGGGTAAGGGGCTCGAAGTAGAGCTTATCTGAGATGTCATAATCTGTACTCACTGTCTCCGGGTTGTTGTTGACCATTATGGTCTCATATCCATCCTCAGTGAGGGCCATGGCGGCGTGGACGCAGCAGTAGTCGAACTCTATACCCTGGCCTATCCTTATTGGACCTGAACCTATGATGAGGACCTTTTTACGGTCTGATACCTCCACCTCATCTTCAAGGTCATAGCAGCCATAGTAGTAGGGCGTCCTGGCCTCAAACTCAGCTGCGCATGTATCAACCATCTTGTAGACAGGTTTTATGTTGTTCTCAAGTCTCAGGGCCCTGATACTGGATTCATCCATACCTGTGAGGGATGCGAGTCTTGAATCTGAAAAGCCCATCCGCTTGGCCTTGAGGAGTATGCGGGGGTCCTCCAGTGATTCCCCGGTGAGGGATGATTCAAATTCAGCTATGTTGCCTATCTTCTGGAGGAAGAAGGGGTCTATCTGTGTCAGGCCATGTATCTCCTCTATACTCATACCATCCCTGAGGGCAGTGTAGACCTGAAAGAGCCTCTGGTCCGTTGGATTCTCAAGGTCCGCCCTGGTGTATGGTGTCTCGGTGAATCCGTGTGCACCGATGTCCAGGGACCTTATGGCCTTGTTGAGGGATTCCTCAAGGGTTCTCCCTATGGCCATGACCTCCCCCGTGGACTTCATCTGAACCCCTATCTCCCTGCTTATCCCCTTGAACTTGTCAAAGGGCCAGCGGGGGATCTTTGTGACCACGTAATCTATTGTGGGCTCGAAGGACGCCGGTGTTTCCTTGGTGATGTCGTTCTGTATCTCATCCAGGGTCATCCCGACGGCTATCTTGGCCGCTATCTTGGCTATGGGGTAACCCGTGGCCTTGGATGCCAGTGCACTGCTCCTGCTGACCCTCGGGTTCACCTCTATGACCTTGTATTCGCCGGTCTCCGGGTGGACAGCGAACTGTATGTTACAGCCACCCTCTATCTTGAGGGCCCTTATGATCTTTATGGCCGCATCCCTCAGCCTCTGGTTGTCCTCGTCGCTGAGGGTCTGGGCAGGTGCAACCACCACGCTTTCACCTGTGTGTATACCCATGGGGTCGATGTTCTCCATGTTACAGACGATTATACAGGTGTCATTCCGGTCCCTCATAACCTCGTACTCGAATTCCTTCCAGCCCAGGACTGACTGGTCAATGAGGACCTGGTTGATGAAGCTCATCTCGAGGCCCCTTGTTGCTATCTCAATGAGTTCGTCCCGGCTGTGGGCCACTCCACCCCCTGTTCCCCCGAGGGTGAAGGCGGGCCTCACGATCACAGGGTAGCCTATCTCCTCAACCGCCTCAAGGGCCTCCTCAACTGAACTGACGGCCCTGGCTGCTGGTACGGGTTCGTTGAGCTTCTTCATGAAGCTGTCAAAGAGGTCACGGTCCTCCACGTTCCTTATGGTTTCAATGGATGAACCTATAACACGGACTCCCTCCAGGGCGCCCATCTCTGCAAGGCCCGTTGCAACGTTTAGGCCTGTCTGGCCGCCCATCGTTGGGAGTACTGCGTCAGGCTTCTCCTTCTGGATTATCTTGGCAACGATCTCGGGTGTGAGGGGTTCGACGTAGACCCTGTCGGCCATTTCCATGTCGGTCTGTATGGTTGCAGGGTTCGAGTTCACAAGTACTGTCTCTATTCCCTCCTCCCTGAGTGATTTACATGCCTGAGAGCCAGAGTAGTCAAATTCAGCTGCCTGGCCTATCTGTATAGGGCCAGAACCTATGATAAGTACCTTATTGATGCTTTCATCCCGCGGCATTTTATCCCCATTCCTTTCATCTTAATATTCCCTTAAAACATCCGCAAAGCGGTCAAAGATGTTGACTGTGTCATGTGGCCCTGGACCCGCCTCAGGGTGATACTGGACACTGAACACCGGGAGTTCCCTGTGCTCTATACCCTCCGGTGTTCTGTCGTTGAGATTCAGCTGGGTTATCTCTATGTCGGTGCCCTCCACCGAATCAGGGTCAACCGTGAATCCATGGTTCTGGGAGGTTATTGAAACCATCCCGCTCCTCAGGTCCTTCACAGGCTGATTTACGCCCCTGTGACCAAACTTCATCTTGTATATGCGGGCCCCGAAGGCCAGTGCGATTATCTGCTGTCCGAGGCATATCCCGAATATTGGCAGACGTTCGGATAGTGCTTTAACTGTGTCTATGGCATCCCTCACACGTGTGGGGTCCCCTGGTCCGCTTGATATGAGGAGACCGTCGGGCTCGTAATCCATGATCTCAGCGGGTGATGTGGTGTAGGGTACGATCACGACCTCCAGATCCCTTTCAAGGAGGGCATCTATGCTGTTCCTCTTGATTCCGCAGTCAACTATAACAACCCTCCCTGATGCATCCTCATTCAGGATTACAGGCTCCCTTACACACACCATATCCACAAGGTCGATTTCTGTTATGTCTGGCTGTTTCACCGCCATTTCAAGCAGTTCCTCATCATCAATCTCCTCGGTTGCCAGGGCACCCTTCATGGTACCCTTATCCCTTATCTTTATTGTCAGGGCGCGTGTATCCACTCCAGCTATCCCTGGAATCCCATATTCCTCCAGGAAGTCCGGGAGAGTCTTTTCTGACAGGCTGTGTGAGGGTGCAGGGCACATCTCCCTGACGATGAGACCCTCGGCCTTTATCCCATCTGACTGGTACCACTCCTCGGTGACGCCGTAATTGCCCTGTAATGGGTAGGTTGGCATCAGTATCTGGCCCCTGTATGATGGATCTGTGAGGGACTCAACGTATCCTGTCATTCCCGTTGCAAAGACAACCTCCCCTGTTTTCACAGTTTCCGATCCGAAGGCTTCTCCTCTGATTATGGTACCGTCTTCCAAGGCGAGTTTTGCTTCCTTAAACATTTCACCACCATGATCCTGATTTCCTTTGATTAGATTAGACTGGTCGATATTCATGGCCATGGAGTGAATCAGGCTGGAGATCCATCCTCATGACCACAGCATCCTCTCCATCCTCATAATAGTTCTCTAATATCTTCTCCTCACTGAAGCCAAGGGCCCGGTAGAATTTTATGGCCCCTTTATTCCTTGCCCTTACCTCCAGTTTAATATTTTTAATGTGAAATTTTTCAAATATACTTATGGCTGTCATGACAAGTGCCGCCCCAACACCCCTCCTGCGGTAATCTTTATCAACTGCAAGTGAGATAATATGACCCTCATCCTCAAAACGGATCCAGAATATTATGAATCCAACGACCTTCCCATCCTCCTGGGCCACAAGGAAGCCTGCTCCAAGGTTGTAGATGTCCCTGAGGAGGTGGGCGGGGTATGGGTCCATGAAGGAGTCCCTTTCAATCTTAAGGACCACCTTAAGGTCCTGTGGTCTGAACTCTCTTATTATCATCTCTATCTCCGTGGTATCAATGTGGAAGGATCTTGCAGTTTACATAATCAGGTGCTCGGGGCCGGGAACCCGTGTTGTTGAGGTGGGTGCCGGCAGGTTCCTCTATGTTTCAGATTACATCAGGAAACATTCAAAGGTTGATTTGGTTCTTACAGATATTAAACCTTCCCATGGAGGCATTGTACGTGATGACATCACATCCCCCAGGATGGAGATCTACCGTGGTGCCAGAGTCATATACTCCATAAGACCGCCGGCAGAGATCCACAGCTCCCTCATGAGGGTCGCCGATGCTGTGGGGGCGCGGCTAATAATTAAGCCCCTGACAGGGGAGGATATTGTAACGGAAAGGAAGATGAAACTTGTCAATTATGGCAGGACATACTTCTATGAATACATAGCTGAAGTCCGCAGTAGGTGAAAGAATAGCTAACCATGTAAATGGGTGCCTTGCCACCTTGATCCCGTAACTGGTACCGAGCACTGAATGTGCACATCACTTTATATTATATTTATTATGAGATGGATATGGAAATAACGTTGAAGAACAGCCGGACTTATGATGGATATGAGAACAACATTGAATAACTGGACTGAGAGAAAATCCGCAGACGGAACTTATATGAAAGAATAACGTTGAAGAACAGCTGGTTGACAGAATAGAATGAACTTATTAAATGTGCTAATTAAAGATTTAAGACGTGTTTAAAATGAAATGGGCTGATATGAGTTTAGATGAAGTTTTAAAGGAACTTAAAACGTCCAGGAAGGGTCTAAGCCAGGACGAGGCATCGAGGAGACTTGAGAAATACGGGAAGAACGAACTCGTTGAGGAGAAGAAGGCTGGCCCGGTGAAGCTATTCCTCAGCCAGTTCATGGACATACTCATAATACTCCTCATACTGGCTGCCGTTGCATCCTACTTCGTGGGTGACGTCCTTGACTCTGCAGTCATCCTCTTCGTTGTGGTTGTAAACGCCACCGTTGGATTCATCCAGGAGTACCGGGCCGAGCGTGCCATGGAGAAACTCAAGGGTCTGGTATCGACAGAAGCTGTCGTCATAAGGGACGGTGAGACCCTGAGGATCCCTGCATCCGAGCTAACCCTGGGAGACATGGTGATCATAGAGGAGGGAGACAATGTACCCGCCGACCTCCGGTTGATAGAAACCTATGATCTCCGGATAGATGAATCAGCCCTCACCGGGGAATCAATACCCGTCAGGAAGACACATGAAAATCCTGAAGATGAAAGGGATGTTATTGCATTCATGGACTCCAACGTTGTCTCAGGGCGCGGCAGAGGGGCTGTGATAGCCACCGGCATGGAGACCTCCATGGGTAAAATCGCCAGGATGATACAGGAGGATGAGGGTAAAACACCCCTCCAGGAGAAGATAATCTCCCTAGGGAAGAACCTCGGCCTCATAGCAGTGGTGGTATGTGCCCTTGTATTTGCAATACAGTTCCTCCGCGGCCTGCCACTGGTGGACACATTCATGACAGCAGTTTCCCTTGCCGTCGCATCTGTACCTGAGGGACTGCCAGCAATACTAACACTGACCCTTGCCCTTGGAATGCAGAGGATGGCCAGGAGCAACGCCATAGTTAGGAGACTCCTTGCAGTGGAGACACTCGGTTCCTGCTCTGTGATCTGCACAGACAAGACAGGTACACTGACCCACAACCGGATGACTGTGAGGGAATCAGAGCTCACATCACCGGAAATGGCCCTCCTGGTATGCGCCCTCTGCAACAACGCCACATCATCTGAGGGGGCTGTGATAGGTGACCCCACGGATGCTGCCATACTGAACTTCGCAGCTGAGAAGGGCTACCTGCGGGATGAACTCGAAAGGAAGTATCCCCGTCTGGCAGAGATACCCCTTGACAGTACAAGAAAGAGGATGAGCACCATAAACCAGCTGGAGGACGGACGGTATCTCCTCGTGAAGGGAGCCCCGGAGATAATACTCAGAAGATGCCGCTACATCGACAGCGGTGAAGGTGTTAAGGAACTGACTGATGAAGAAGTGGAGAGGTGGCTCTCCAGACTCAATGATATGACTTCAAGGGCCCTCCGGGTGCTTGCACTAGCATACAGGAAACTCCCTGACGGTGACGATGAGGAGAAGGACCTGGTGTTTGTCGGACTTGTTGGTATGATGGATCCACCAAGAAGGGAGGCTGCAGATGCCATAGAAACATGTAAGAGGGCCGGTATAAAAGTCGTTATGATTACAGGGGATCACAGGGACACCGCTGTTGCCATAGCACAGGAACTGGGACTCATGGACAATGGGATGGCCCTCACAGGCAGGGAGCTTGATGAGCTCAGTGAGGGGGAGTTCCATGAAATCGTTGAGGATGTGAGGGTCTATGCACGTGTTTTTCCCGAGCAGAAGGTCCGGATAGTTGAGGCCCTCCAGGGCAGGGGCCATGTGGTCGCCATGACCGGTGACGGAGTGAACGATGCCCCGGCCCTCAAGAAGGCTGCCATCGGTGTGGCCATGGGTAGCGGTACAGATGTGGCCAGGGAATCCTCCGACATGGTACTCCAGGATGATAACTTTGCAACCATCGTCAGGGCGGTTAAGGAGGGCAGAACGATATTCGATAATATAAGGCGTTTTGTTAAGTTCCAGCTCTCAACAAACGTGGGGGCCATCCTGACAATTGTGTCAGCATCCCTCATCAACCTCCCGGTCCCCTTCAACCCGATACAGATACTCTGGATCAACATAATAATGGATGGACCACCTGCACAGTCCCTGGGTGTTGAGCCCCCTGAGTCAGATATAATGCTCCGCGGACCTGAACGGGAGAATATACTCCCAGGGAGGAACATCCTGAGGATAATCCTTGCGGGTGCTGTGATGGCCGCCGGTACCCTGGGGCTCTACATGTACATGCTATCATCAGGGGCTGGGATTGAGAGGGCCATGACAGTGGCCTTCACGGTGTTCGTCGTCTTCCAGATATTCAACGTCTTCAACTGCAAGTCACGGACTGGCCTGTCAAACAGGGCGCTGATCCTTGCTGTTGTGGCCTCACTGGCCCTGCAGATCCTCGTGATCTACCTTGCACCCCTTGAGGGCATATTCAGGACTGTGCCACTATCCGTGGTGGACTGGGTGCTAATAGTCCTGGTGGCATCACTGATACTCATCCTCGAGGCCGTCCTGAGATTCGCCGATGGGAGAAATAAGGTAGGGAACCGTGTAAAACCTGAGATAAAGGAGTGAACAAACAGAACATTATCCTCTGGAGAAGAAAAACAATGAACCCTGGAGATAAAGGAGTGAACAAACAGGAAAGTGGCCGGCAGAGAGAAAAAATGTCTGTCATCGTTATGGCCGGGACAGAGGATGCCCGGAGGATAATATCGAGGCTCTCAGAGATGCCATGGGTCGAGGTGACAGCCACTGCGACAACAGAGCATGGATCTGACCTTGCAGAGAAGTCTGGAGCCTCAAGGGCAGTTACAGGATCCCTCGACAGTGATGGGCTCCGTGAACTCATGGCAGACCTTGATGCCTGCATCCTGATTGACGCCACCCACCCCTTCGCAGCACAGGCGACACGGAATGCCCTCAGGGCCTGCAGGGAAACTGGAACCCTTTATGTGAGGTTTGAAAGGCCGGAAGTTATCCCCGATGGAGTTATAAGGGTCGGTTCATTCAGGGAGGCCGGTGAAGTCGCCTCATCCCTCATAGGGGATGGGGAGGTTGTGATGCACCTTGCCGGTGTATCCACCCTGGGGGATGTCCTCAGATCCCTTGAACCTGAGAGGGTTGCTGTCCGCGTACTCCCCTCCACCTCATCCATCGCGAAATGCCTCCAGCTGGGTGTCCCGGCCAGCCATATCATCGCCATGCAGGGGAGGTTCTCGGCTGAAATGAACCTTGCCATCCTCCGCGAATACCGTGCAGGTGCTGTTATAACCAAGGAGAGTGGTGAAACAGGTGGGCTCCCAGAGAAGGTTGAGGCGGCATCAGAACTTGGCATACCTGTTATACTCGTGGAGAGGCCGGAGGTTAACCTTGAGGGTGAGGCTGTCTTCGGTGACATCAACGACCTCATGGACCATGTTCTGAAGATCCTCAGGGATATGGGAGAGCCAGGTGACTGAAGTGATCCCCGGGACCTCACACCGACCCTTTAACTGCTGATTTTCTACCCCATACTACTGATTTTCGAAGAGGACAACTTCAACTTCCTCTCCCTCATTGATGATCTCAATGTTCTTGGGGACCTCGATGTAACCATCGGCCCCTGCCAGGGCTGCTACTGCACCTGAATCCTTGAATATTGGGCGTGCATAATCCCCCTCCACCATCACAAGTGCATAGTGCACCCTGCCCCTTGATGAATGGAGCCTCTCCGCAAGTTTAAGGGTTTTAACCTGCCCTGAGGATGCCTTTTTACCTGACAGTTTCCTGATGAATGGTTCTATGAGTGACATGAACACTATGAGGGCTGATACAGGGAAGCCTGGGAGTCCGACAACAATTTTATCATCAACCACCCCGACTATGGTGGGTTTACCAGGCTTTATTGAGATACCATGAATAACCACCCTGCCCAGTTCATCCAGGACCTCCGAGAGTATGTCACCGACCCCTGCAGATGTCCCCCCGGATGTTATTACAATATCAGCCTCCTCAAGACCCCTGAGGATGGCATCCCTGAGCTCTCCATAGTCATCCCGCACTATACCGCCATGTTTAACAGAGCAGCCAGCCTCCTTCAGGGCGGATGAAAGGCCCGCGGAATTTGAATCAAATATTTTACCTGGCTCTAGCTGTCCTGATGGCTCAATGAGTTCATTACCAGTGGATATAACACATACAGATGGCTTTGAAATCACATTGACGCGGGTTATCCCTGCAGCTGAGAGGGCTGCTATTTTATCGGGTGAGAGTATGGTTCCGGCCCTGAGGAGGACGCTTCCCGCCCTGATATCGGATCCCCTTGCAGCTATGTGCTGGGAGGGGTAGGCAGGTCTCTGGATGTAAACCCGGTCACCCTCCTCCAAGGTGTACTCCACCATGACCACTGCGTCTGCACCCTCAGGCACAGGGGCCCCGGTACTTATCCGGGTACACAAACCCTCAGAGAGCTCAAGGGACGGTACAGACCCAGCATCAACGGTCTCGATGCACCTCAAAGTGACAGGGTTCTCCTCATCTGCCCCGAAGGTGTCCGCGGCCCTCACAGCGTAGCCATCCCTGGAGGCCCTGTCAAATGGTGGGAGGTCCACCGGACTTTCAGTGTCATCAGCAAGCACCCTTCCATCAGCATCCAGTATATCAACAGTTTCAGTGCCCTGCCTGTAGAGTTCACTGAACAGTTTCCCTGTTATTCTCCTGGCATCATCCAGATCGATTATCTCAAGAAATTCAACACCCATCAAATCACCGCGAATCTAGTCTCCTGAGCAATTTATTTATATCTGCAGAGGTAATAAATTATAATGTCTATTTCTTTGATTGCTGGATATTAAATTCCATTAAAATCAAAGTTAATCAACGAAAAAATCAGGAGGAGAGTATTTGAGTAGAGGACATCAGACACAGGAAGTCAGGCGTGTTAGGACCCCGAGGAGGGGTGAGATACCGGGAGTTGTTGAACAGATAATGGGCCACGGAAAACTGAAGGTGAGGTGTGCCGATGGCCATATAAGGCTCGGCCGTATCCCGGGTAAGATGAAAAAGAGGATATGGATACGTGAAGGGGACGTGGTCCTTGTTAAGCCCTGGGAGTTCCAGAGCGAAGAGAAGGCTGATATTGTCTGGAGATACACACGTACAGAGTCAAACTGGCTCGAAAGGAAGGGTTACCTTAAACTGTGAAGTTGATTTTAATGGACCCCGAAGAAACCGGGAAGGCCCCTGAGATCAGGGCCCTTAAATCCAGGGCAGTGAACAGGGTTGATTCTGACCTTGGCCGGATGGAAGCTGTTAAAAGATTGAAGGGTGTTGAGGACCGGCGGGTCGGTAGCGAGGTCTTTGATGAGCTGACCCTCAAAACCCTCTACAAGCTGGCGAATTCAGGTTATCTTGCTGTTCTCAATGGTGCTGTGAGTACCGGGAAGGAGGCCAATGTCTTCAAGGGCATCACAGACACCGACGACTTCGTTGCGGTCAAGATCTACCGGGTGGCCACATCCGACTTCAAGAAGATGCAGTACTACATCCAGGGGGACCCCCGATTCAAGGTCAGGACAACAAACAGGCGCCAGCTGGTCCAGGCCTGGGTTAACAAGGAATTCAGGAATCTTAAGAGGGCCCTTGAGGCGGGGGTCCGTGTGCCGGAACCGGTCACTGCAAGGGACAATGTACTCATAATGGAATTCATTGGTAAGGATGGTGTTCCGGCGCCCACCATGCGGGACGCCCCACCCGGGGACCCTGAGAAAGCCCTTGAGATAATAATTGAATACATGCACCGCCTCTATAAGGGAGCCAGGCTTGTCCATGGGGATCTATCATTCTTCAACATACTCAACCATTGCGGTGAACCCGTGATAATAGATGTATCCCAGGCCATGGTCCTTGACCATCCCCTTGCCAGCGAACTCCTTGAAAGGGACATAGAGAACATAATACGTGACTTCAGAAGGATAGGGGTTTCTGTAAGTGCAGATTATATGCGAGAGAGGATAACTGGAAAGTAAACATGAAGAACCGGGGAAACATATATACTGTAGAAAAAAACCAGTATGATGTTAGGGGCCTCTACAGGAAATAAACAGCAGATCCATAGGCCAGGAAGTCCCTGATAATCGGCAAACCCATGAAAACCAAAAACATTGCCAAAAACAGCATGAACCATAAACCACTTATTTCATCGAGGTGAATGAAATGCCAGCCGAGGAATACATTAAAATACCCCGTGAGAGGGTTGGAGTTTTAATAGGCAAAAACGGTGCGGTTAAGGCAAAAATAGAGCGCCTGACCCAGACTGAACTGGAAATTGACAGCGAAACCGGTGCAGTTACTCTCATACCACAGGATGAACTGGAGGACCCCCTCTCACCATGGAAGGCCAGGCACATTGTCAGGGCCATAGGGAGGGGTTTCAACCCGGAGGTTGCCCTGAGGCTCCTTGATGACGATGTTGCCCTTGAGGTCATCAAGATAACCGACTATGTTGGTAAATCCAAGAAGGCCATTGCAAGGCAGAAGGGCCGTGTCATCGGCCGTGAAGGTATAACAAGGCGTATAATCCACGATATGACAGGCGTGGACATATCTGTTTACGGCAAGACAGTTTCACTCATAGGAGAATTTGAGAAACTCGCTGTTGCCAGGGAAGCCATAGAAATGATACTTAATGGTGCAAGACACAAATCTGTGTACGCATTTCTTGAAAAGAAGAAGCAGGAACTGAAAATGAAGGAGTTTCAGGAAGGCGCTAAATTAATGTAAACTCCATCACAAACCTACTTTTCATGGGTGCTAACTTCAATTATTCTAAAGATACCCTCCAAAATGCATCTTCTGTAATAGTTACATATAGGAGTATAAGTTTATATGGCATGAATTACACATGTATCCATATGAACATGGCAGCCCCCATGTATTAATCCCATGAAAAATTTTTAAAGGAGGCGAATTTTTGGCGAGGCAAGCTTTGGATCTCTTTGATGAAGGATTCCAGGAACTCACCCCCTCAGAATTCTTCAGAAAAAACAAGCAGATGCTTGGTTTTACCGGGAAAATAAGGTCACTTACAATAGTGTTCCATGAACTCATAACCAACAGCTTTGACGCTGCCGAAGAGGCAGGTATACTCCCTGAGATCAAAATAGATCTCAAGAGGATCGGGAAGGACCACTACATCCTGAGACACCAGGACAATGGCCCAGGTATACCTGAAAAGTACATCCCAAAGGTCTTCTGTACCATGTTCGCAGGGTCAAAGTTCAGAAACATCCAGTCCAGGGGACAGCAGGGACTCGGATGCAGTGGCTGTGTGCTGCTATCACAGATGACCACAGGTAAACCCGTGAAGGTCATCTCAGGTACAATGGAAAACGGGGAACTCAAGGGGGTCAAAATGACCCTCAAGATGGATGTTAAAAAGAACCAGGGCCTCATACTCGAAAAGGAGGAAGTCGAAGTCGATGGTACCGGTGTCTGCATAGAACTCCACTTCAAGGACGTCTCCTATTCACTCTCAGAACAGGGAGCCTACGAGTACATAAGGAGGACAATGATAGCCAACCCCCATGCCAGGATAGTATTCAATGACCCAACCGGGAACCGTTACGTCTTCAACAGGGCATCAGACGTCATACCCCCAATGCCAAAGGAGGTTCTCCCCCACCCATGGGGTGTCACCGCCGATGACCTTATATTCATGGCAAAGCACACCGATAAAAGGCGGTTCGGGAGCATGCTGAAAAGCAACCTCTCAAGGATGTCCTCCATGAAGATCAAGGAACTGGAGGAACTGACAGGGATAGACCTCAACAAAAGACCGAAGGACATGAAGTGGGAGGAGGCCGAGCAGATAGTTGAGGCCTTCAAGAAGATGAAGTTCATGTCCCCACCGACCTCCGGCCTCATACCCATCGGAGAGGAGCAGATTGAGAAGGGTATGAAGGAGATACTCCAGCCAGAGTTCACAGCAACGGTAACAAGGAAGCCAAAGACCTACCGTGGGGGTATAGCCTTCATCGTTGAGGCAGGTATCGCCTACGGCGGAAACTCCGGCAGACTGGTCGGTGACCAGAGAAAGGCTGAGATAATGAGGTTCGCCAACAGGGTACCACTCACCTTCGACGCCGGAAGCTGTGCCATAACAGAGGGTGTTAAGAGCCTCGACTGGAAGCGTTACGGCATAAGGGACCTTGAAAATGCACCCATAAGCATATTCGTCAATGTGGTGTCAACCAACGTCCCCTACCTGTCAACAGGTAAGCAGAGCGTGTCACCTGAACCCGAGATACTCGGGGAGATCCGGCAGGCCACCATGATAGTTGCAAGGAAACTCTACAAGTACCTCAGGAAGAAGAAGGCAGCCAAGGAGGAGGCTCAAAGGGCGAAGATCTTTGAGACCTACGTGCCTGTGATCATAAAACAGGCCGCTCTTCTGGCGGAGAGGGAAGAACCCGATTACAGAGAACTGCTCGACACAGTTACAAGAAGGGCGAAACTTGAAATTCTGGGGGAATCACTGAATGAATAGAAGGGAAATAGCCATTAACAAACTCAAAAGTCTTGGAGACGTTATACTCGATGATGTGACCCATGGGAGGATCCCCAGGATAAAGGTCCCGTCAAGGGGCACATCCAACATAATCTATGATGAAGCTAAGAGGCACTACGTCCTTGGAGACCGATACGGTACACGTTCAATGGGTAACGTTAAGCAGATCAAGAAGATAGGGCAGATGCTCTACACAGCCAACTTCTGCAAGGACCTGGTGGCGAGGGAAAAAACAGCCACCCTCAGGGAACTCTACTACATCTCAGAGGGTTGGGAGGTGGACTTTGCGGACCAGCAGGAGTCCAACATCGTTGGTGAGGACCTTGAGGTCACCCTGGGCATGACCAGGGAGGAACTGGGCCTCATGCCAGAGGAGGACGGAGCATCCGTCTACGGGGCCCTGACTGTCCGTGAGGGTGATATTGAAATAGACGCCCTCCGATCAGGTAAATCAGGCTACAACATATCTCCAACCATCGATGAGGTTGAATTTGTGGACCATGACGTTGAACGTGTCATTGCAGTTGAGACAATGGGTATGTTCCACCGTCTCGTTCAGGAGAAGGCCTACAAGAAGTTTGATGCCCTTATAGTCGGACTGAAGGGTCAGGCTGCAAGGGCAACAAGGAGGTTCATCAAGAGGGTCAACGAGGAACTCAACCTCCCGGTTTACATCTGCAACGACGGAGATCCATGGGGATTCCATATCGCCATGGTCATAATCTCAGGCAGTGCAAAACTCGCCCATGTGAACCATCAGCTTGCAACCCCGGATGCAAAGTTCCTGGGTGTGACTGCAAGTGACATAATAAACTATGACCTTCCAACGGATCCCCTCAAGGACGTCGATGTTGTGAGGCTCAAGGAGCTCCTCCACGACCCAAGGTACAGGGGTGATTTCTGGAAGACAGAGATCAAGAAGATGCTCACTATCGGTAAGAAGGCAGAACAGCAGTCATTCTCAAAGTATGGTCTTGAGTATGTTGTAGACACCTATCTGCCAGAGAAACTCGAGGCTGTGGAGAACCAGTAGCTGAAGCATCTTACATTTTTATTTTTAGACACATAATCCTTTTTTCAAGAAAAAACTGATCGCTACTAACCCGGTGAACAATAACTGCGGTTTCTCTGTGGATGAAGCTGCACCCCCAACATTTCCTTTAAATCCCGGGCCCTTAGAGGTATCCTTTTCCCTCAGAGTCCATGGGAAGCATTAAAGATTATCAAGGGACCCCCTAATCCCGGATCCGCCATTCACCGCACTTTTAGATAAGTATATAAAATGATCCATTAAAAATAGTATCAGGTTAGGAATTTAAACTCAAGAGGTTTCCCTGGGAACAGCGTTTTTCAGGGGATAGGAGGTTTTTTTAAATGATATCTGTAGCCATTAACGGGTATGGGACAATAGGAAAGAGAGTTGCTGATGCTGTAGCTGCCCAGGACGACATGAAGGTCGCTGGTGTCAGCAAAACAAAACCTGATTTTGAGGCGAGGGTTGCAATCGAGAAAGGATACGACCTCTACGTCAGCATCCCTGAACGTGAGAAGCTCTTCGACGAGGCCGGCATACCTGTGAGCGGTACCGTGGAAGATATGCTGGAGGAAGCAGATATAGTGGTTGATGCAACACCTGAGGGTATAGGTGCAAAGAACCTTGAAATGTACAGGAAGAAGGGCATAAAGGCCATATTCCAGGGCGGTGAAAAACACGACGCCATAGGATTATCCTTCAACTCATTTGCAAACTACGATGAATCCCTTGGAGCCGACTATACCCGTGTGGTTTCATGCAACACAACAGGCCTCTGCAGAACCCTCAAACCCATCGATGACCTCTGCGGCATAAGAAAGGTGAGGGCTGTTATGGTGAGGAGGGGTGCCGACCCCGTGCAGGTCAAAAAGGGGCCGATAAACGCCATAGTACCGAACCCTCCAACCGTGCCATCACACCACGGCCCCGACCTCAAGACCGTCATGAAGGGCGTTAACATCCATACGGTGGCCCTCCTGGTCCCAACAACACTGATGCACCAGCACAACATAATGGTTGAACTTGAGGATCCTGTTGAGGCCGATGAGATAAAGGCCCGACTCGATGAGACCACGAGGGTCATGCTTGTCAGGGCCTCTGAGGGTCTCGCATCAACGGCTGAGATAATGGAGTACGCCAAGGAACTTGGAAGGTCAAGGAACGACCTCTTCGAGATACCTGTATGGGAGGAGTCAATAAACGTTGTTGACGGGGAACTCTTCTATATGCAGGCCGTCCACCAGGAGTCAGATGCTGTGCCCGAGAGTGTGGATGCCATAAGGGCACTCCTGGAGCTCGAGGAGGACAACATGAAGTCCATCATGAAGACCAACAGGGCCATGGGTATCCTCTAAATCTCCCCTTCTTTTTTCTAGTGGTGTTGTTTTTGATAAGGGTTGGTCCGGCAGGTAACCCTGTTGGTTACCGTGGAAGCACCGTCAATGTCTTCAGCAAGATCAGGGCCATGGGACTGGACGCCTATGAGTACCAGGCAACCTATGGCCTCAGGTTAAAGAAAGAGAACGCCATCAGGATTGGAGAGAACTCCAGAAAGAATGACATCCTTGTCTCGATGCACGGACCATACTACATAAACCTCTCATCGGCCAAGAAGGAAACCGTTGAAAAATCCATTGAACGCCTATTTGACTGTGCCGTTGCAGCGGAACTGATGGGAGCCTACAGGATCGTATTCCACCCTGGATTCTATGGCGACCATGGAAGATCAGGAGCCCTTGGACTCTGCATCAAAGCCCTGGATGAACTCATCGAGCGCCTCCATGGTGCAGATATCAGGGAATTCACCCTTGCACCTGAGACAACCGGTAAGAGGTCACAGCTTGGAAGCCTTGATGAGATAATACGGCTTTCAGAGGAATTCGATGAGGTCATGCCCACCATAGACTTTGCACACATACATGCAAGGGGCGGTGGATGCATAAGGGACGCCTCCAGTTACATGGGGATACTTGAGAGAATCGAGTCCAGGCTCGGATCCCATCACCTACACTGCCACTTCACAGGGATAGAGTACACCGACGCCGGGGAGAGGAAGCACCACAGCCTCTCTGAGGGCTGCGGGCCTCCCATAGAGCCCCTCATAGAGGTTCTTGTGGATGGTGGGTGGGATGCCACCATAATCTCTGAGACACCAATGAAGGACACTGATGCCCGGAAAATAAAGGGCATCATCAAGGAATACCTCCAGAGATAAGTAAACCTCCAGGAAATGATGGTAACTCTAACTTGAATCATCTGACCTAAAGGTTTATACAGACAACTGCACAATTTATTTATGATGACCTTGTTTCTGAAATATATCAGTACCAGAATTTGTTTCTGAAGAACAGGTGATGTGGTGAAATTCAACAATATAATCTATGACCCCCAGGTATCCGATAAAAAGTTTCCAGTACAGGCAGCAGACCCTGAAAGGGAGGCGAAACTTGTTGTGCTGCAGCCAGTTGGATACCCCTTTGTATGCAACCTCATGGAGGCTCCGAGGATAGACGCTGTTAACAAGGAGCTCTTTGAGATATACGCCAGGGACCAGTGGGAGGGTTTCATGGCAGCTGAGGGTTCATACCTCTTTGACCAGAAACTGCTCCCTGACTATGCCTTCAAGATAATAAGGGCCCATCCTGACGGTTCAAAGATAACCAGGAACACCTCAATAATACTCCTGGAGAATGATCGGGAGGAATTCCATGAGGTCAGGAGCAGCATCACCATGGATGACGTTATCGGGCAGGAGGACGCCAAGATAAAGTGCAGGATAATCATGAAGTACCTTGAAGATCCGGACCGCTTCAGGGACTGGGCCCCCAGGAACGTTCTCTTCCATGGAAGCCCGGGGACAGGTAAGACCATGCTTGCAAAGTCCCTTGCAAATGAACTGAAGGTCCCCCTTTACCTCATAAAGGCCACGAGCCTCATAGGGGAACATGTTGGTGATGGTGCAAGGCAGATACATGAACTCTATGAGCTCGCATCAAAGACAGCCCCCTCAGTCATATTCATAGATGAAATGGATGCCATTGGCCTTGACAGGAGATACCAGTCACTCCGTGGAGACGTCTCAGAGGTCGTAAACGCCCTCCTCACAGAGATGGATGGTATAAACCAGAACTGGGGTGTTGTAACAATAGGAGCCACCAACAACCCCGAACTGCTTGATAAGGCCATAAGGAGTCGTTTTGAGGAGGAAATTGAGTTCAAGTTGCCTGATGATGAGGAGAGAAAACTGATGCTTGAGAAATACATTGAAACCATGCCTCTCAAGGTGGATTTCCCTGTTGACAAACTTGTCAAGCTCACGAGGGAAATGTCAGGGAGGGATATAAAGGACAGGGTTCTTAAGACGGCCCTCCACCGGGCCATAGCAGAGGACAGCGCGTCTGTTAGAGCCGAACACATAGAGTACGCCCTTAAGGAGCGTAAGGTCTCAGGCGAACCCAGACACATGTTCGCCTGAAACGAACTTTTTTATCTACAGAGATAGCCTTTTACAGAGAAAGAAATAGCCGTCAAGCAATATTTAAATAGCTTTTTCACTTACATAGAAAGAATAGCTTTAACGGACTTACACCGCACAGAAAGAATAATCTTCTTAAGAGTTCCTCATTTTATATCTCTGCAGTTAAAGAGTTCCGCACACATGCTCAGAAATTCCTCATCGCCCCTCTCAGCCGCCTGCCGGATGCTGATGGCTATATCATGGAATATCTTATCCACGATGGACCGGCTGAGGGCCTCAATAACTCTCTCAGGGTCCGAGGAGTTCATGATCTTATTGAGGGCCCTTTCTGCCTCGCGCCTGCGGATTGACTCCATATTACCCCTCACCTCTGCAAGCAGGGGCTCAACTTCCATGTGTTTGAGGGACCTCAGGAGGAGCTTAAGTTCACTTTCAACAATTCTTTCAGCTTCCCTCGCCTCTGCCTCCCTCCTTCTCCTGTTCTCTTCCGCCACTCCCCTCAGATCATCGATTGTGAAGAGTCTGATGCCAAGTTCTCTTACCGACTCCTCTATGTCACGTGGGTTGGCTATGTCCACCATGACCACAGCTGGTCTTCTCTCCGGGGGTATGGCGTCCCTGACACGTTCACGGGTCAGGATGTAGTGGGGTGAGCCCGTGGCACTGATAACAACGTCTGCGTCCCTGAGGGCTCTGTTGAGTCTGTCGAAGTGTATAGCATCCCCACCGAGTTCACATGCCAGCTGGTAGGCCCTCTCATAGGTCCTGTTGGCCACCATTATGGCGCTGAGGTGCTTCTCTGCAAGTGCCCTTGCAACGAGGGTCCCCATCTTACCTGCCCCTATGACAAGGACCTTCCTGCATTTCAGATCTCCATGTATGGATTCTGCAAGGTCAACCGCTGCTGACCCTATGGAAACAGAGCCCCTGTTTATCTGGGTCTTCCTCCTTACGGTCTGCCCAACATGGACTGCCTTGGTGAACACCATGTCAAGGACCGGGCCGCAGGTCCCTTCACGCATGGCCTGAACCCTTGCAGCCTTTATCTGGCCGAGTATCTGGTCCTCCCCTATTATCATGGATTCAAGACCGGATGCAAGTCTCAGGATATGCCTGAGGGCATCCTCATCCCCTTCAACCGTGAATCCATCGAACTCAAAGCCATGGGGTATCTCCTGGACTGAAAGGTAGTATTCGATGCGGTTGCAGGTCCTTATTGGGACCTTCTCCATCACAGCTCCCCTGGACTCAAGTTCATCCACCAGGGCCTCCATCCTCTCATGTGAGGACTCCATGGTCTTCACATCGGATGTCTTGTGGTCCAGCCTTATGTTGAGAATCACCTGCAACACCCCAGCCGTTCCCTGATTATGATTTCAGCCCTTTCAACTGCCCCATCAAGGTCTCCCCCTTCAATCATCTCCCTCACGAGGGGGTCCTCTGAAATTTCATAGAGTATCCTGCGCCTCTTCCTGTGATCACCGGCCTCGCCCATCAGAATCCTCCTTGCTCTGTCCTGGACCTCGATCATGAGGAGGTCCTGGGGGCTGATGGCCTCCTGGATCCTCTCCCTCAGATACCTTGCCATTAGGGGGCTCTTTGTCCCTGTGAAGATCGACACTGAAACCTCTCCAATGTTGAAGGTGGCCGGGACCACGACGTTGCCCCTTGAGGGGTTATCTGCCCTGTTTATCAGTTTACCGCCTGCAAGTTCAGTCACCCTTTCATTCAGGTCCCCGTCAGGACTTGCTGCCACTATGAGCTCGGCCCAGTCCACCCAGTACTCAAGGTCGTTCTCCGCGGCAGGGATGGTCCCCTCAATTTCTGATGTGCCAATAACCGCGACCTCTGCCCCTGCTTTAAGGAATCTTTCAGCCCTCCTCCTCCCCACCGTACCGGAGCCAACAATGAGGACCCTTCTACCATCCATGTCCATGTAGAGGGGTGTGAGGGACATCCTATCATCCGTCAGAGGGACTTCATTCTCAGTATCTTCATCGCCGTCCTGAGGTCGTTGGCCGCATCCTCAAGGGCCTCCCTGGCCTCCTCAGGAGTTACGTTGAAGGCATCTGCAAGGGCCTTCACGCTCTCGGTGTCGGGTTCTGATGTGCCGACGAGTTCCTCGGAGAGCTTCTTCTTGAGTTCCATGTACTCCTCGGTGCTCATGTTTATCCTCTTCATGGCCATGTCCCGGAGGGGGCATGGTTTTGATGGCTTGCAGCACCATACCAGGGAACCGAAGCATGTCCCCTGGCCCTCCCCGAGCCTTGTTCTCTTTGCGAATGACTCCTTGATTTCAATGTAATCCTGGGGTGTGAGCCCTGCCTCCTCAAGGGCTATCATTATGGGGCAGGGTTTAACCGGCGGGCAGCAGAAGGTGAGTGCCCTCTTATCACCACCCCTGCAAACGTGGGATGGTGCATCGCTCCATACCAAACAAAGTCCTCCTTTATTAACTATATTTATTCTATTAATAAAACATCATGGTTAACAGATACTTTAATGGCTTTAATTGCAGTTTAATAAATAAATTGTGGTTTCCCTGATAAGGGCTGATTTACTCCCTGAGCATCTTACTCTTCTCGTCGGGTGTGAGGTCACCGACAATTGACTCGGGGTCCCCTGTCTTTAGAATCCTGCCACCCCTCATCAGGGATGCCCTGTCACATACATCCAGGACAAAGTCCATGTCATGGGATATTATGAGGAAGGTCTGATTCAGTTCCTCCCTTGCCTTGAGGATTGAGTCTGTGACCTGCACCCTGGTTATGGGGTCCATTGTACCTGTCGGCTCGTCAAGTATTATTATGCGCGGCTCCCTGATGAGGACCTGGGCAAGGGCGACCCTGTGCCTCTCACCACCTGAGAGTTCATCGGGATACTTGCTAAGGATGCTTTCAGCATATTTATCGTCAAATCCGACCGCCTTCAGTACATATACAGCCTTCATCCTTGCGAATTCGGCGGGCAGCTCCAGGCTTATGGCCTCTGTGAGGTTGCCCAGAACATCCCTGTGGGGGTAGAGGCTGTACTCCTGGTGCAGTATTCCAAGGTAGGGTGTTACACGGCCACGGCCGAGGGGTCCCTTCTCGGTCATGTCAATCCACTCATCACCAAGCCTCACACAGACCTTCCCGCTGCTGGGCTCTGTGATACCTATTATTATCCTGGATAGGGTTGTCTTCCCGGCACCGCTTAGACCAACAACACCGAAGATCTCGCCCTCATAGACTGTGAGGTCAACCCCATCAACTGCCTTAACAACACCCCTGTCAATGGAGTAGTAGTGTTTCTTGACATCAACCATCTTTATTATGGGGCTTTCCTGTTCGAATTCCTTTGACTTCTCGGGGGCGGGTACCTGTTCCATGAACCTGGCCACCACTGTGTCCGGGTCTCCCTCCTCGATGATTTCGCCCTTCTCGATCCATATGGCGTGGTCTGAGAGGTCGCTCATGACCTCTGGCCAGTGGGAGGTTATAATCATTGTGATGCCCTTGTCCTTGACACCCTCAATGAGTGCGTCGTGTATGAGTTCCGCTGTCTGGGGGTCCAGTGTACCTGTTGGTTCATCGGCCAGGAAGAGCATGGGTTCCTTTGCAAGCTGTCTTGCGAGTACGACCCTCTGTTTTTCACCACCACTCAGGTCCCTTGCAATGTGGGTTATTCTGTGGCCCATCTGAGTCATCTCAAGGAGCTCCAGGGCCCGGTAGAGGGCTGTCTCATATTCAAGCTCGGGCATTGACTTTATGACGTTATCGATTACGGTGTCATCCTCATAAAGGGCGAAGGTCCTCTGCAGCATGATGGCTATCCTTCTCCTCACAGCGGCGAATATCTTCTTGTCACAGTTCCAGAAATCGACCTCCTCCAGTGCAAAGCTTGATCCGCAGGAGCAGTTCCTGCCGTCAAAGGATGGTGGCTCCACACGGAGGCATTCAGGACATATGGCGACGTTGTAGATCACCCGACCGCTGTCAGGCCTGTACTCCTTCATACCACGGAGCATGTTGATGAGAACTGATTTTCCGGCTCCACTCCTTCCGAGTATACCCAGAACCTTGCCCTCATCGATTTCAACACTGATATCCCTTAGAACCTCAACACCCTTAAACTTCTTTGTGACATTTTCCAGTTTTATGAAAGACATGTCCTCACCCTCAGCTACCAGAATCAACATTGTCAGTAAACATGAATCTGTATATTCTTTTGATGAAGGGACTATTAAAATTTTCCTAAATTTTTAGTCTGAATTAAATTTCAGTTCCCTGAGGTTGAAGCCGAGTCTGCCGGATATTGCCGCCCTTGCAACCGACACAGCATCAGCTCCGGCTGCAAGCATTGCCCTCGCGGATTCAAGGTCCCTCACAGAATTGTTACCTATGAGGATGGAGTCCCCCTTCACCCCTGAAACAAGGGATACAAGTTCCAGGTCAGCCCTATCCTCCCCGGGTTTCATTGCATCGAGGTGGATGTAGTCGACCCCAAGGTCAGCCAGGACCCCTGCCACCCCTAAGGTGTCAGCTCCAGGTACGTTTCCACGTATCTTGACTGAAACCTCAGATTTAGCCCTCCGTGTAACCTCCGCTGTGAAGTCCTCCAGGAATTCAGGATCCAGGAGCATTGACTGGCCTGCTCCTATTTCTGTTATCTCCGGCTGTCTGCAGTGTGCATTGATCTCAACAACGTCAACAGACTCAATGGAGGAGATTTCCACCATCCTTTCAGGTTCAAGGGCCCTGATATTCACTGAAACCATTACATCGAACATCTCCTTTATCCTTGAGGCCTCATGATTGATGATTGATCTCAGTTCAGAACATTCAAAATCAAATTCAGGTCTGCCCCTCTGAGCTATGAGCCTGCCGGCCCTGGAGGTCTCTCTATCCGCATTGTAACCTCCAAGGGTGACCATGTCGAATCCATAGGGGATAAGTTTCAGGCAGAATTCCGCGTCGCTTATTCCTGCCATGGGGGCCAGGACACGTATGCTATCAACAACCCTGATTTTTTTATGGAGAATCAATCTAATTAGGGACTATTCCTTCATCACATGGACAAGGTCATAGGTGAAGCCGCCCCTTATTTCCTCAAGGGCCAGGTCAGCCAGGTTTGCCGCCTTCTCGGCTGTTGGAGCCTTGCCTATGCCCGCCTTAAGGGCCACGTTTATTTCATCATCTATCTCATTGATTATCCTCAGGAGACCTTGAGGTTCAAGACCATTGCATGGGGACATGAAGTTGTCTCCGCCTATGAAGAAGAGGAGGGCGCCCTCCTTTATAAGCTTCTTCATCAGAAAATGCTGAACCCTGTTCACGATGAAGGATGTGTCATAGGCAGGTACAATGTCGGTCATTGTCTCTGTGATGCCATTGATATCGATGTGAGCTATCTGCACGTAGCCTTCATCCACAAGGCCGTCTATGGCAAGTACCTCCTTCCTCTCCTCTGACTGGGCGCCTCCATGGCTCTGAAGAGCCCTTGAAGCGTTCCTCTGAGCATCGTAGGGTGTCTCAGCAGCGCCCACACCCATGCTCACGGTTATGGGGTACCTGTTGCCTATGGATTTCTGTATCCTGCGGTGGTCCTCAAGGTCCATTCCGTTGGTGACTGCAAGCATGTTATCAAATCTTGTGAAGAACACAAGTCCCTGACGGGCAGCAAACTGGCGCTGAAGATCAGCGTAAAGTTCTGCCTGCATTATCTGGAGATCCGCCTCATTACGGGGGGTTGGTGTGACTGTCCATGGCCCATAATTGTCTATTTGAATTAAGGTCATCTGTATCATAATATTTCACCCAAAAGTATTCTGGCCAACATTATTTTATCCCCTATGTTTTTCATGTTGGTCTTTGTTATTGTCACCTCTTTTATTAGTTTTTCTATTTCCCCCTTGAGATCAGAATCGGTTTTATCGATCACCAGCCTATCAAGAAAATCTGCGTAGATCTCTGCAACCCCAAGACTTGAGGCATCATGGCCCCTTGCCTCCATGAATTTCCCGGCTGGGCCACTGAAGGGCCTCCCACCTGTAAAGGGGGATACAGCAGATACATTCACCTTTCTCAGGGAATTAATGACTCCCTTCATATGTATGATGGGCCCTATGGATGTGACCGGATTTGATGGCCCCAGTATAACCATGTCTGCTGATTCAATGGCATCAAGCACACCGGGGGCGGGTTTAACCCTGCTGAATCTCACATCAAGGACCGCCGGCTCGGATCTCCTCTCAACAAGGAATTCATGGAACTTCATATCCCCCTCATCGGTGACTATGACTATGTCGGAATCCTCATTACTCATGGGCAGAACCCTGGATTTAACGCCCAGTGCCCTGGACTGTATCTCTACAGCCCGGTGAAGGGGCATCTCCTCCAGGAGGAGGGTCTTCTGTATCTTAAATGCCCGATCCCTGTCCCCTATTCTGAGGAGTTCAGGGCATCCAAGTTCCCTGAGGGTCTCATGGGTGATGAAGGTATCGTCATCCACACCGTACCAGGTCTCCTCGTTGATGATACCTGCAAGGGTGTAGAGAACCGTGTCAACGTCAGGAGCCACATAGACTCCTGAAAAGTAGCCGTTCTCAACTGTATTCACTATAACTGTTATCTCTTCAGGATCAACTACCCTGACGAGCCCCTGCAGGAGCTTTGGTGTTCCTGTACCCCCCGATAGAACGGTTATCATTGATTGCCTCCACACAGGATATTCATTATTACCTGGATAATATTGATTGGCCCCTGAATACGTCCAGTTCCCTCGGTCTTAAGAGTGGTTTCACGCCCCCATCTGATCTCAGGTGCCCCCAGGGGTAACCTCTGATAATGACAGCGGGTACGCCCTCATCTGCCTGGCCCATTACAAGGGATGCTGCAGCTGCAAGTTCATCTGCAACTGCAACCCTTGTGGTCTCAAGGCTTCTCCCATAGAGGTCCCTTTCACCTTTACGGTCCCAGATGGGTGAAAGACCTGCAACACCCACTGCAACACCCACTGCTCCCTCCCTGAAGGGCCTTCCCTGGGTGTCCGATATTATAACAGCAAGCTCCCTTCCGGTGGCCTCCTGCAACGTCCGCAGTATCCTCTCCGCACTTCCATCGGGGTCACGGGGGAGGGGTGTTGCCAGGCCATCGTCAACGTTGGACTCGTCGATACCTGCATTTGCACATACAAAGCCGTGGCGGGTTTCGGAGACTATGAAGTCATGGCCAATCCTGATTATTTCACTGGACTCGCCCAGGATCGCCTCAACGAGCGATGGATCCTTACCAGTCCTTTCTGCGATATCCAGAGCCTCTGGGGATGGTTCGATTTCTTCAAGGGATATTATGTTGCCCTCTGCCTTAGATATGATGGTTTCGGCGATCACGATTATGTCGCCATCAAGGAGGTCCTCTCCCCCCTCATTGAGGGCACTGATGATGAGATATGCAATGTCATCACCCTCCCCCACGAGGGGCATGCCCTCGACTCCGATTAAACTTATTCCCATCCAAGCACCTTTATATTTCTCTTGTCGCCAGACTCCAGCCCTCACCATCGTTGAATGCGGCTGCTGCTGTAACCGGGTGTGTGAAGGAGGCAAATTCACCCCCTTTAAGTATGAACTCCGCTGCCTCCTCCGCACTTCCTGCCTCGAATTCGGTGGCTGCTGGCTCTGTCTGTTCATAGGTGGAGATGTACACTGGTGTCTCCTCCGGGACCCTGCTGACCATCATCCCGTCTGCAGTCACTATACCTATGAAGGCCTCTGAGCCGTTGATGGCCGCTGCTATGCGGGGGGTGTTGAGTTCATCCTTCTCATAGTCCATTGCAAGGAGTGAAAGGCCGATGGCGTCCCTGAGGTTCATGCCGAGGGCCACCTTATCTGCGATGGTGTCTGTATGGGACCCGTTGGATACAACCGCAGTGTCACCAACTATCCTGATGCAGTTATATGCTATGTACGGGTTCCTGAAGACATCACTTTCATGTCCCTCCACCGGGACAACTGCCACCCTCTCCTCATGGATGCTCGTCGTCCTGTTGGGGAATGATCTGCTTGAAACCCTGTATGCCACAAAGGACCCATTACTGTTTCTTCCGACTGCAAGTATTCTTCCAAGATACAAAAAAACCACCACTTCAAAACTTTTTTTATGAGGATTCCTATGAAGGTTTTTATGAGATTCCACATGGACCATGGGTAATTTCTTGGCCATTATGAGGTTCCTCAGTGAATGACTATGAGGGAGTCCTCACAGCCCTTTCGACTGGAAGGTCCGGGGGTGTGGTTATGATTATGGCCCCCTCCTTTGGCCTTATTATTATTTCACCCTCATCTATGACCCTTGTGTGGACAGCCACCGCACTGTTCCTTATGCGGTCGGACATGTCAACGCCGTTCACGGTGACCCTCCTGAGACCTGCCACCGGGATGAGGTAGTACTCGGAGGGCCCTGTGTTCTCACTTATTTCAGGTTTTCCGGACGCCTCTCCAGTTCCGCCTCCAGAGAATGTTGCTGTCACAACAAGGAAGATCAGAATCGTGAAGAGTATGTCAATGAATGGGACCATGTTGAATCTGGGCTTACCATGGATCTTGTTCCTGTACCTTTCTGTGTCAAGAGCCATCCTATCACTGTCTCAGTTTACTCTCAATGATCTCAGCACTCTTACCGCACCTTTCAATTATAATATTGTTTATGCTCTTCTCAAGCATGCTTGGCTTGAACGCCACAACCACATTGGCGTCGGGTTCATCAACAACCCGGACACTCACCACACCATCAGATTCCATGAGTGCCTTCACAACGTCGTCCACATTCCCCTCAACATTTATCCTCATAACGGCGTAGCCCCAGTTGGTCATCTTCTTTATGAGTTCAATCTTGTCAATCTCATCATCGATTCTTCCTGTTATGTAGGAGTAGAGTGGCATCAGGATGATGGCGACGGCAAGTCCAAGTATGGTTGTTATCAGGGCCACATAGATCCCTTCAGCCATTGCAGCAGGGTCAGCGTTAACCCCAAGGGCCCTGAATGTGTACCAGATCCCTATGACAGTCCCTATCAGACCCAGCATCGGGGCCACCTCTATGATGGTTCTCAGGGTCCCGAGGCCCCGGGTCATGTTACTCATCTCCACGATGAACACTCGCTCCATGGCATCCTCCACCTCTGAACGGTTCCGGTACCCTATCTTGAGGGCCTCTGATATTATCTTTGATACCGGGTTCTGGTACTGACCTATCTCTCTGAGGGCCTCCAGGGCCCCTCCCTTCTCCATGGACTCATTGACAGCCCCTATTATCTGGGGCGTGCTTACACGTGAAATCTTCCTCAGGTAGTGTATCTTCTCCAGTGCTGTGATGAATCCATAGATTCCTATTGCTGCTATGAGGTAGGTGATAACACCACCGCTGCGGAACATCTCAAGTACTGTGCCAAAGAAGTTGATAACGGGATCTAGAAACATTTTTCTGCCTCACCTGGTGGATATTTAAAAATCAATGGGTATTTAAGAATAGTGGTTTTAATCAGGCTATACAGTTAAAGGATTATCATGGTCCCACTCACAGTTAAAGGAACACCATGATCTCAATCGCCATGAAATGCTGAGGGCGCCATAAATCTTTAGTTTTCAGTTAATTCACTGCTTCTTCTTCTGAACGGTTGCCCATGACCTCCTGACAAAGTCTGGCAGTTCATCATAGGTGAATGATTCAAGAAATTCACGGGTACGCGGGTCGGAGGGGTAACCGGACCCAATATCCCCGAGTTTCCTGTTCTTCTTCTGTATGCTCTCTATTTCAAGGTCCCTTTCGACCTTGGCTATTATGGATGCCGCGGCCACGGGGTAGTACTTTGTATCTGCACCGTGTTCTGCAGTGACCTCAATTTCCCCGAAGTGTGACCTGATGTCCTCCTCAAGCCTCTCTGGCTTAACATCCACCGAGTCAATGATCACACGGTCTGGCTGGGCCTCGACTATTATCCTCTTTATGGCTATCTTCTCTATCTCATTCAGATTGAAGCCCCTCTCACGCATTCGGTCAATGTCAGAGGCCGAGATCTTAACCGTGAACACCCTGGCCATTCTCCTTATCTTCCTTGCAAGGAACCGTCTCCTCTCAGGTGTGAGCTTCTTGGAGTCCTTCACACCAATCTTGCGGAGTATGGAGAATTTCCTCTCAGGGATCATCACACCCGCCACAACCAGGGGGCCTATCACCGGTCCCCTACCAGCCTCATCAATACCAAGAACCTTCATCCGCTGGAGGCCCCTTCAAATCAAAAAAATGATTATTTCATGGCCTTGAGCCTTACCTCTGGTTCAAGGGCCCTTGGCTCTGCAGCAACTATTGCGGCTCCCTTGGCCACCACTGTCATGGGGTCATCTGATATCTCAACAGGGATGCCCACCTCATCATAGATCCTCTCCTTCAAACCCCTCAGCTGTGAGGTTCCACCAACAACAACTGTCTTGTTGTAAACCCCGGATATGAGTTCCGGTGAGAGTCTCTCGAGAACCTCTGCGATGGATTTAACAATACCATTCACCACGGGCTCCGCTGCCTCTGCAACCATCTCTGAATCTATTTCAACCTTTTTGGGCTTGTTGGTTTCCATGCATTTTCCTATGACCACTGTTTTGAGGTTTTCAAGATCCTCATCACATTTGACCATCCCGACCTCTATCTTTGCCTTTTCTGCCTCATGGATACCTATCTCAACATTGAATTTCTCCTTAACCAGTTCAACTATGTTGCTGTCTATGTCGTCTCCACCAACCCTAATGGTCTGGATATCGGTTATTCCACCCAGGGATATCACCACGATGTCACTTGAACCGGCGCCGATGTCAATTACCATGGTACCTGATGCCTCGGCTATTGGAAGACCTGCGCCTATGGCCGCTGCAAGCCCCTCACTTATGACCAGGACATAGCTGGCGCCGGCCTTCCTCCCTATCTCCTCGACAGCGTTCCTCTCAACCTCCGATGCGTCCCCGGGTATGCCTATAACTATCCTGTCTATGGAATCAGAGTCACCGGCACCCATCTCCATTGCATAGACCAGGAGGGCCTCTGCCTGGGCCACGCTCTCAATAACACCCTTCCTGAGTGGTCTAACTGCGATTATGTCCTCTGGTGTCCTCCCGAGCATCATCTTTGCCTCTTCACCCACTGCAAGGACATATGATGGGTCATCCTTCTTCACAGCCACCACAGATGGGATCTTGTAGATATCAAATTTATCTCCTGCCGGCTTGGCAACAACGGTGTTGAGGGTACCCAGGTCTATCCCGAGTGTGTTGGTGATGGCACTCTTCTTTTCAGGTTTTTCTTCAGATTTCTTTCCAAATGAAAACATTTCACTCCTCCTCGAATATGTCTTTAAAGTCAACTGCAAATATGTTGTTACGGGATGCTATTTCAGCTATCCTCTCAACGTCCTCCCTTTCATGGACAGAGATGAGAAGTGTTACAAGAACAACGTCTGTAACCTTGAAGAGGGGGTCTATGATGTTCCTTATTACTGATGGAAGCCTCTCTGTGAGATAAACATCTGTTTCTATGAAACCGCTTGTTTTATCTTCAAGTATGAATGAGAATCCCGCATCGTTCTTTTCAGCTTCCCCTGCAAATTTCTTCATATAGTTCTCTGGCGCAACAAGGAGTACAAGGTTGGGTTCGTTCTCAACGTAGTATGGGGCTATCTTAATGTAGGCTCCTCCTTTCTCCTTACAGATAAGTGAAAGGTCCCTTATCTTGTTGCTGTCACCATAAAGCATGATGAGGTCGAACCTCTTCCTTAAAAAGGAGTCTCTGATGGTAACGTGTTCCCTGAAGATTATCCTTACAAGGTCCCGGGATGATATTGCCTCATAGGCCACAGCGTTAACCATGTCCTCATTACCAGCAATGACACACCACAGTTTATCTGAACTCTGGGCCGTTGAGACCTGTGCCGCCTTTCTGAGAACCTTTATCTTACTTTCTATCATCACCATCACATCTACCAGAAGGAACTTTAGAATGAAGTTCCCCCCATCAGAGGGAAGCTACTCTTTTAACTTGGATTACATTTAATCTTCGGTACATGAGTATATATATGTTTCACCAGAATATTCACATCTGAGGTTCATCATATGGTGTTCATATCGCTGCGAACTCCATGTGAAAAGAAACTGATGTTCATGCCACCGTGAACTCCATGTGAGAAGAAACCTATCAGATCAGATTACCGGTAATGGGAACAGGTGAGTTATTTGTTTGTAAAGGGTGTTGCAAGGAGGGCCAGCTTCCTCGTGAGTGTGGCCACGATTCCTCTGCTATTTGGTTACCATGCTATAGGTATACTCATGTTCACGGTTATAGCTTTCATGATGCAGTTCTTCAGGGACCCTGAGAGGGTGCCGCCCTCCGATGAGGACCTCGTCATTGCCCCTGCAGATGGAAGGCGCCTTTCAGGTAAGATAGACAGGATAGAACGGGTGGGATCAGACTACCCCCTCATTGAGCGGATATTCCCTGATGGGAGTGGTGGTATCCTCATAAGTACCTTCATGTCACCCTTCGATGTCCATGTTAACAGGGCCCCGGTCTCCGGGAGGGTGGTATACACCGAGCATGTTGATGGGAGATTCCAGGTGGCACGTTCAAGGGTACTCACTGAAAACGAAAAAAACTTAATTGTGATAAAAACAGATTATGGGAACGTTGGTGTTGTCCAGATAGCGGGCTTCGTTGCAAGGAGAATCGTGCAGTACGTTAAAGAGGGCGAATATGTTGAGAGGGGCGACCGTATAGGTATGATAAGATTCGGCTCCAGGGTGGACCTGGTACTCCCTGAGAACTGTGAGGTGCTTGTGAGAACCGGTTCAAGACCCATGGCCGGAGAGACAGTGGTGGCAAGGTTCTCCGGTCAAAAACGGATGAATGTGCAGTGGAATGAGGACTACACCAGATTATAAGTAAAAAAGGTGGCGATTGATGAACGATAAAAAAATAACCTCATTTATAGCTTTTCCAGATCTTTTATCAATGTTAAATGCATCTTCGGGTTATCTGTCCATCCTGCTATCCATTGATGGTTCCCTTAACGCTGCATGCATATTGATGCTCCTTGCAGTATTATTTGATTCCCTTGACGGGTGGGTTGCGCGAAAAATAGAAAGAAGTGACATCCATGGATTCGGTAAAAACATGGATTCCCTTTCGGATGTGATCTCGTTTGGTGTTGCCCCGGCAATTCTCATCTATTCAGCGGCCGCTGATTTTCGATATATTAATATATTAGTGGGTCTCTTAATAGTATTATGTGGTGTAATGAGACTTTCAAGGTTCAATGTTCTCACAGGGGGTGGGAAGAACTTCACGGGTCTGCCAATACCCGTCGCGGCCGTTACAATATCATCATTCTATCTCACGGGATTTTACAGTGAACTGAGTGCTGCCTTCATAATGATTGCAGTTTCAGTTCTGATGATAAGCAGCATAGAATACCCGCGGATGGATGGTATGGGGGCCGCTACAGCTCTCATACTGATAATCGCGACCATACTCTTGGTTGCAGCTGTAGAGATCCTCGGAACCATCAGGGTTGTAGCATGTCCCGTGGCGATAATACTCTTCATCGCTACTTTGACCTATATTGCAGTGCCCATACTACCTAAAAGAGATGTGATCTGAATGCTGGACAAGATTAAGGGTAATGATAGGGATAAAAAAAATAATCCTCCTGACCTCCGTAAAAACAACGATAAAGGCGATTCTGACATTGGGGGTAAACTGAAGGGACTTGTGGGTAAATTCAGTGGTGGGAGTGGTTCTGATAAGAAAAAACCTCGACCCATGCCCAAACCCCGTCCGAGACTGAAGCCTCCTGAGAAGTCAGAGGACCGGAAGCCGCTTAAAGGTGGGGAAAGATCAAAGCCACGATTAGGCGGTGAAAAGCCAAGACCAAGGCTCACACCACCACCCAAGAAGCCAGAGGGCCCTTCGGGTGGTATAGGGAGGAGAATCCCTGAGGAGGAACAGAGAACCATAATAGGTGCCCTTGTATTCGGCCTTATCATCCTTGTGCTTGCAGGGGCGGGGTACTACTTCCTGGTCTACCAGCCATACCAGGAGACCCTGCAGAATGCCAAGGCCACAAAGATCGCCGAGGTCGACGCCCTCTTCAAGGGGCCCCTTGCAACTGATCCCCAGAAACAGGCCATACTTGCCCAGATAGACGCCGCGGTGACGCCCGAGGAAGCCCTTGCAGTTGATGTTGTGGGGCCAGCCACACAGTCCTGGCGCACCTATCAGAACCAGCAGATTAACATCAAGAAGGACCGTGTAGGCAGGGTCATGGTGAACTACACCGATAACAACCAGGAGAAACGTGTGATAATGAAGGTTGATGATGCCAAGAAATTTGTGAGTCAGGCAGATGCAACCGTGCTTGCCAACACACAGATCCAGACCCCGGATACAGTTGCCGTGCCCATCATGATAACAAGACTGCAGGCAGCCGGTGGGCTTATAAGTGTAGGGGATATGGTGGACGTCTACCTCAACCAGAATGCAACCGGGAACAACACATCAACGGCGGCATCAACACCCCGTATAAGTGGCGCCACCGTCCTTGCAATTCTCCGGTCAAAGGACAGTGGAGCCGTTGATGCGCGAATACTTAACACTCAGAGACTTACACTGAACAGTATAACATCACAGAGCGAAAATGAGAGGGCATCATCAACTGATGTTGAGCAGTTGCTGAGGGCTGCAGCATCAGGAGGACTCGATGAGGCAGAGATCAACGCCATACTCCAGAATTATGGTATAAGACTCTCAGATTACGAAAGATCATCAAATCTGGGTGAGCTGGACACCAACTACCTCATCATACTGGAGGTTCCAAGGGAAGATGTCCTGTTCCTGATACAGAACATGAACAGCATAATCCTTACAGTACCAACACAGAACGCACCCCAGTGGATGATACAGGAGCTGCAGAGAATATACGGCTAACCAAAAATTAATTAATTTTTATTTATTATTCTATGTGGGGATGCTTATGAAAAAATTGGTGTATACTGCTATAATGGCAATATTTGTTATTTCTGTCCTGGGAGTCTCAGATACGGGCTCCGCTGCAAAGGAGACCTGGGTTAAGGAGAAGCCAGAAGCAACAAGTTTCAGGTTGAAGGATCTCACAGCTGTTATCACCGTTAAGATAAAGAACAATGATAACAATGTTCAGTACTTCAAGATAGGACATGTATACCAGGGAAGTCTGTCCGAGAACAGCACCATAAGATGGCTGATCCAGTGGACAGATCCTGCAGCGCTTAAGATGGTTAAATCAAGGAGCTCTGAACTTGGAGGGGACTATGGATGGAAGATCAAGCCTGGAGAGACAAAGACCGTGTCCTTCGGCCTTCAGGCCACAGGTGACATGGGGGAGATACCCAGCTATATCGTTAACGTTGAATCTGATGACAGCAACTACTGGCCCCTCATAAACGAGCCGGGCCTCATGGCTTCATGGTTCATGCCAAATGAGATAGAGGTGCTGAACCCCTCACTTGACCTCAAATACTGGAAGGGAACCTTCGGATTCACACTGATAAACCTGGATGAGGAATCCGTCTCCGGAATCGTGAGGGCCCCAATAGCCCCTGCAAACTCCAGACTTATATACAGCAGCCCGAAGGCCTTCGTGGATGATGACCTCTTTGTGAGCACACAGGTGGCTGCCTGGGATGTCACAATGGAGCCCGAGACATCACAGAGGTTCATCTACACCTATGAATGGCCAGCCAGGGTCAGTGGTAACGGCTCAAGGGGCAGCGGATACTACCCTCCAGGCACCCTCTATGGAACCGAAACATCAGCATCATCCACTTCAGGGGCGAAGACCGGTGCGCCCTACGGGCCCCTGGTGATCGGTGTGCTGGTGACAGCAGCCGCAGTTGCATACACAAGGATCATACGCTGATCCAATAAACCATTTTTTATTTTTCAGGAACATGAGAGCATCAACTCTTCTGATAATCACAGGCATGTTCATAGTATCCCTCTACGCCCTCATCGAGGTGAGTTTTTATTCATCCCAGGTAACCGTCCACAGTCCTGATGTAAGGGCCCCTGTTATTGAAATACCATCCATAAATCTCACAGAGACCATCAACAACAGGTCAGTCTTTTACGGGGTGTACCATGAACCCATGTCCCACCCGCCAGGAAACCGGACGGTTATACTCTTCGGGCACAGGACCCTCTATGGTTCTCCATTCCTTCACCTGGATAAACTCAGGGCAGGGGATAGTGTATACTTGAACTGGCCGGGCGTAGGATTTGCTGAATACCGTATTAACAGGTCATTCATTGTGCCGGCCTCCTACCAGATGCCTGTGAATCAGGGAGCGAAACTTTTCCTCATAACCTGCCACCCCCTGGGGTCCACCAGGGAGAGACTGATAGTTGAGTGCCACCTGGAGGGTATAAAACCCTACCAGAGGAATGTCAGGGTCGATAACCCCAAGAGCTACTACTCGATTCCAATAATCCTGGGTTTCCTCTCTGCTGGACTTCTGGTTACACGCTTCTATCCTGTTGAGGAGGATAGGAGGTTTCTCCTTGCAGCGGTCATCGGATTGACTGTATTCCTTGTGCTGGGATACCTGTTCCCGATACCTCCAGAATTCATCTCTGATAAGCTAATGGAATTCAACAACATCCTCGGCATTTGAATAAAGGGTGAAGTTTAAAGTGATTGATATTACCTGAGAGAAAAGCTTTTACTGGAAATGAATGAACTGAAGATTTTAGTGGTGTTTGATATGAAGGAACCTGGAGAGAAGTACTTTTCAAACCTGTCAGACAGGGAGAGGGCCATATTCGAGGGTGGCATAAGTATGGGGGCCCTCTTCCACCAGTTCGTCGGGACGCCTGTCAGCCTCGAGACAGCCGATGGACTTGAGAGTGCCATCAGTGAGTCCATAAAACTTCAGCCAGCCATCAGGGACGTTGAGGTCCATATAGACAGGGAGATGATCAGAAAAACCGCGGGGGACTTCGGTTACGTCTCCCTGACCGGGGACATGCTGAGGGTGAGGTTGACCGTGGAGCATGGTTCAGAAAGGATAACCGTCCGCATGGAGTATCTGGAGGAACTCAGGTATCCTCTGATGTACATAGAAGAATGAGACCATGACACGGAGAATCTCAGGTATCTGATGTGCATAGGACCCAGGAAAAAACATTGGAAAACATGAAAAACCGGAATTTACACATCTTTACCCCAGAATGACAGGAGCATCTGCTGAAAACTAGGTGAAGGAAATACCCTGATAAATTATAATCTGACTTCTGAATAATGAAGGGAACACCAGATATTTATTATAATCTGACTTCTGAATAATATTATTCTTGATTAATTATTTAAATTCTGAAGGCAAAGCTAAGATAATAACCACGATGGAAGATGACCATGATAAAGATAGATTCAGATCTCTGTAAGGGATGTGACATATGCAGAGAGTTCTGCCCCGAAGGGGTCTATGTTAGATCAGAGGAACTCAACAGGAAGGGTGTGCATGAGCCAGTCCCGAAAAATCTGGAAAAATGCACGGGATGCAAGCTCTGCATGCTCCTGTGTCCAGATCAGGCGATAGTGGTGTATGAAGATGACTGAGGAGTATTTTATCCAGGGAAACGATGCCTGCGCACGCGGAGCCATCAAGGCAGGGTGCAGGTTCTTCGCGGGTTACCCCATCACCCCATCAACCGAGATAGCAGAGGAAATGGCCCTCCTCCTCCCCCGCGAGGGTGGTGTGTTTGTGCAGATGGAGGATGAGATAGGGGCCCTGGGGGCTGTTATAGGTGCTGTCTGGAGTGGTGTCAGGGGGATGACCGCCACATCAGGACCCGGTTTTTCCCTCATGCAGGAGCACGTGGGATACGCCGCCATGACAGAAACACCCCTAGTAATCGTGAATGTACAGAGGGGTTCCCCCTCCACAGGACAGCCCACAATGGCCTCCCAGAGCGACATGATGCAGGCCAGGTGGGGCTCCCACGGGGACTACGAGGTCATAGCACTCTCCCCATCATCGGTGCAGGAATGCTTCGATTTCACGGTCCGCGCCTTCGACCTTGCAGAGGAATACAGGGTCCCGGTGATGGTCATGGGAGATGAAATAGTGGGCCACATGAGAGAGAAGATAACCATCCCCGACCGTGTGAAAATCAGAAAAAGGAAAGGTCCCTCAGTTCCCCCGGAGGAGTTCCTTCCCTTCAGGGCCCCTGAGGATGGTATCCCCGAGATGCCGGCCTTTGGTGATGGCTACAGGATACCCGTAACTGGACTGACACACGATGAGAGGGGTTACCCTGACGCATCAAACCCAGAGGGACACCACAGGCTGGTTAAGAGGCTCTGTGACAAGATACTCAGGCAGAGGGACAGGATAACCGATGTCCAGAAGGAACTGACAGAGGATGCCGATATAACTGTTATCTCCTACGGCGCCCCCTCACGTTCAGTTGCAACGGCCGTCAAGATGGCCCGAAAGGATGGTGTCAGAGCAGGATACCTGAAGATCAACACACCGTGGCCCTTCCCTGAAACCGAAGTGAGGGCTGCCGCAGAGAGGTCCGGGAAGCTGCTGGTGGTTGAGATGAACCTCGGCCAGATGTTCTATGAGGTCCAGCGTGTTGCTGCTGGAATGGCCGAGGTTGAACTCCTCCCTAAGATTGGTGGGGAGATCCACAGGCCAGAGGAGATCCTCAATATGATCCTGAAGATGAACAGATAGGAGTGTTTAGATGGAAAAAAGAGAAAACCCTTACCTCAGGTATCTCAGAAGGGAGAGGCTTCCACACATATTCTGTGCAGGATGCGGTAACGGAATAGTCCTCAACAGCTTCTTCAAGGGCATGGAGATGGCCGGCATTGACTTTGAAAACATTGCAATGGTCTCAGGTATAGGCTGCTCCTCAAGGATTCCAGGTTACGTTAACTGTGACTCACTCCACACAACCCATGGAAGACCCATATCCTTTGCAACCGGTCTCAAGCTCGGGAACCCCTCACTTGACGTGGTTGTATTCACAGGTGATGGTGACGCCGCAGCCATAGGCGGTAACCACCTCATCCATGGTGCCAGGCGGAACATCGACATGACGGTGATCTGTATTAACAACAGCATATATGGGATGACAGGCGGTCAGATAAGCCCAACTTCCCCAGAGGGTAGCTATGGGAGCACAGCACCATATGGGGCTCTTGAGGATCCATTTGACCTTGCAGAGCTTGTAACCGCTGCCGGGGCAAGTTATGTGGCCCGATGGACCACCGCACATCCCCTCCAGCTTGCAAACTCCATAAAGAAGGGGCTGAAGAACAGGGGTTTCTCATTCATAGAGGCCATATCCCAGTGCCCCACCTACTTCGGGAGGAAGAACAGGATGCGCTCCCCGGTGGAGATGATGAAGTTCATGAAGGAGAACAGCCTTAACAGGAGGAAGGCCCTTAAGATGGAAGCAGATGAAGTTGAGGGTAAAATCATAGTTGGAGAATTTGCAAACAGGCCACAGCCTGAACTCTGCGAAAAGATCTGCAGTATGGTTGATGAGAAGGCAGGCAGGGCCCTTGATATGATCAGATCAGCTTACCGGGATGATTGAAGTGAGAAAGGAAATCAGAATAGCTGGATTCGGTGGACAGGGAGTTATACTTGCAGGCATAGTCCTTGGTAAGGCTGCAAGTCTCTATGATGGTCTATACGCCGTTCAGACCCAGTCATATGGTCCCGAAGCCCGGGGAGGGGCTTCAAGGGCGGAGGTCGTGATAAGTGACCATGAGATAGACTACCCCAAGGTTCAGAGCCCTGAGATACTCGTTGCAATGTCCCATCAGGCCCTCCTGACATACATGGACGACCTCAAAATGGGAGGGACCCTCATAGTTGACCCTGATATGGTTGTTGAAGCTGAAATAAAGGATTTCATCAGGGCGCGGGAGGTTAAATACTTCAGGGCCCCCGCAACCAGAACAGCCGAGGAAAGGGTTGGCATAACCATAGTGGCCAACATGGTCATGATCGGGGCCCTCACCGAGGCAACAGGGATTGTGAGTGTCAGGGCCGCTGAGGAGGCCATAAAGGACAGTGTACCCCCAGGTACAGAGGAGAAGAACCTCATGGCATTCCAGGCCGGCCGCGAACTTATAATGGAGGGAAGCAGATGAAGTTCTATGAGTACAGCGCCAAGGAGATATTCCGGGCTGAGGGTATAAGCACCCCCCGTGGAGGTGTTGCAGAGACCCCTGAAGAAGCTGAAAGGATAGCTGCGGAGCTGGGGTGTGATGTTGCAGTTAAATCCCAGGTCCTTACAGGTGGAAGGGGAAAGGCCGGTGGTATAAGGTTCGCATCCCCCTCAGGTGTCGCTGAAGTTACCGGGGACCTCCTTTCCTCAGAGGTCCGTGGTGAAACCGTTGAGAAGGTCCTCATAGAGGAGAAGATAACCATAGACCGGGAGCTCTACGTGAGTGCCGTCATTGACCGGACAGCGAAGATGCCCCTCATAATGGCCAGTGCCGAGGGAGGGGTTGATATAGAGGAACTGGCGGCCAGATCCCCCGAAAAGATCGTGCGCTACCACATCAACCCCCTCGATGAGTTCCTTCCCTATGAGGCCAGGGAGATTGCAAGGAAGATGGGTCTTGAAAGTGAACTGATACCCTCTGTCGGTGGAGTGATCTGGAAGTTATATCAGCTCTTCAGGAAGTACGATGCCAGGCTTGCAGAGATAAACCCCCTGGTCATCTCAGGGGACAGTGTCATTGCAGCAGACGCAAAGCTTGAGGTGGATGACGACTCCATTTACCGCCACAGGGAATTTATGGAAATGGAGGAGTATGAACCCGAGGAGTTTGCCTTTGTGAAGCTCGATGGTGATATTGCAGTTATAGGTAACGGTGCCGGGTTAACCCTCACCGCAATGGACCTCATAAAACTGAAGGGCGGGGAACCCGCCACATTCCTCGACATCGGTGGCGGTGCCTCAGAGGACGTCATAAGGAGGGCCCTTGACCTCGTCATATCCCATCCCTCAGTCCGGGTTGTATTCCTCAACGTCCTTGGCGGTATAACCAGGGCCGATGACGTTGCTCGCGGTGTTGTGAACGCCCTCAGGAATACCGGGAGGGATGTGCCCCTTGTGATACGCCTGACAGGGACCAATGAGGAGGAGGGTCAGAGGATCCTGCGGGAGGCCGGAATACCCTTTGAGACGTCCCTTGAAAGGGCTGCTGAGAAGGCCGTGGAGATAGCAAAGGCCTAATTTCTTTATAATTTCTTTAGGTTTGAATATTCTATTCAAGGTTTTCTATGAGTGCATCAAGCCATTTTAACCACTCATCATAGGACATGTTGGGGTAGGATATATCTGCATTGGGGTGCATGTATCTGCAGAGAGTCACTGTTTTAAGGTGTGGCGCGAAGGCCCTGAGGGTTGAAAGACCCTGGGAGCCAATATAGTACGGTACTCCTATGAAGCATACGAGGTCATAGTTGCCATTTCCATCGAAGCCTTTCCATGCAGGGTTTTTGAGGTTATCTACAATTTCAATTAACCCTATGATGTTTCTTCTTCTGAATCTATCGCCCTTAAGGCTGGATCCTCCAGTTAAGGCGACTTCCATGTCTCCTTTTTCAGTTATTCTAGTTATCCTATCAGTTATATCGTCTGGAATGCTATTTACAAGGGATCCTATAACCATCAGTGGCCTTTTAGCCTTTTTGATTGCTGATGCAACCATTTCTGGTGGTAGAACCGTTGAATTCCTCAAAGACGATAGTGCAGGGTTCCATGCTGTCATGCTTTCACAACATTTAAATACTTCTTTATACAATTATAATGATTAATAATGATATTTATAGTTGTTGGTGTACGGTGAAAAAATGCCACAGGCATCCAGAATAAATGTGAAAGGACTGCACCTTGAATTTGGTGAGATTGATGAATACCTCAAAAGAAAACCCTATGAAAGTAAGAGGGTATCGTCTGATTATGATACGCTACGAAAGTGGGACAGAAAGCTCTTATCCTACTTCAAACCATTCTATGCTCCCCTCTGCGAACTATGCTGCATGTGTACCTACGGCAAGTGCGACCTCTCATACAGCAAAAAGGGTGCTTGCGGCATAAATATCGAAAAACAGCAGGCCAGGGAGGCCCTTTCAACCTCAGTAATAGGTGCTTCGGCCCATGCGGCCCATGCGAGGGATCTTGTGGACAGACTCCTTGAAAAGGATCCCTCGTCAAAGCTCCACTACGACAGTTCAATAGATATAATGGCCCCCATCTCCACCACGGTAACAGGTATAGAACCAAAAACCCCTGCTGACCTTGACATGATAATGTCATATATAGAGAGGGAGCTGACGAACCTCATGGCCTCTGTTCACACAGGGCAGGAAGGTGATGCGATAGATTTTGAGTCAAAGGCACTCCACGCAGGGATGATGGACACCCTCTCCCTCGAAATTGCAGAGATAGCGCAGATAAACCAGTACAAACTCCCCACAGGGGAATCAGAAACCCACCTCCTTGAAATTGGAATGGATGTCATAGACAGAACAAAACCAGTTATACTCTGCATAGGGCACAATGTAGCACCCTCTGCTGAAATCATAGATTACGCAGAGGATATAGGCGTTGAAGATGAAATTGAAATCTGTGGACTCTGCTGTACAGCCATTGATATGGGCAGATACTCAAAATCCTCAAAGATAGTTGGACCCATATCCAGACAGCTGGCATTCCTCAGATCCGGCATACCAGATGTGGTGGTGCTGGATGAACAGTGCATAAGATCAGATGTATATGAAATCTGCAGTGAAATGGGGATCATGGTAATTGCAACAAGTGACAAGTGCAGTATGGGTCTGGAGGATATGAGTGACGAAAATCCCTACAAAATTGTAAACAGAATACTGCAGGGAATGAATGGTGTTCTCTTAAAGGATGAAAAGAAGGCTGCCATGGTTGCTGTGAACCTCGCAATGCAGCTCCACAGAAATTCAGGCAAAAATTCCTGGAAAAAATCCAGAGAAAACTGTCTAAAGTGTCTCCCATGTGATTCACGGTGTCTCCCACCAAAAAAACCTGAAGTAAGATGGGATATGGACATAAATTCCCTCATAGAATACTGTAATCTCTGCGGGGAATGTGACCGCACCTGTCCTGCCCTCTTACCCCTGAGGAATGCCATTGAAGAAGCAAAGAGAGGTGATTTCAGATCCCTATCAGAGCTCTATGAAAAATGCGCTGGATGCGGCCGATGCATGGAGGTTTGTAAAGAATCTATTCCCATACTGGACCTCATAAGGGAGTCACGTAAGGGTTCAGCAGAAAAATTCCTCATAAGGGCTGGAAGAGGACCGGTCCAGGACATAGAAATAAGGAGGGTTGGTGCGCCAATAGTGTTCGGGGATATACCCGGTGTAATCTCACTTGCAGGCTGCTCCAACTACCCTGCGGGTGAGGTAGACGTGCAGCTAATTGCTGAAGAATTTCTTAAAAGGGGATACATAGTAATGGCAGCTGGATGCGCAGCCATGGATATAGCCCTTTCACATGACGATGATGGAAAGACACTCTATGAAAGGTACCCTGGAGACTTTGATAGGGGCGGACTTCTAAACCTTGGCCCCTGTGTTGCAAACTCCCATGCCATTGGAAGCGCCATAAAGATAGCCGGAATATTCGCCAAGATCCCCATGGAAAGAAACACAGTAGAAATAGCAGATTACATACTTAACAGGATAGGCGTGTGTGTCATAGGCTGGGGTGCAATGTCACAGAAGGCATTTGCAATAATCACCGGTGCCAACCGGTGGGGCATACCGGCGGTACTGGGCCCCCATGCGTCAAAGTACCGCCGCCTCTACCTCGGTGAATCTGCGCCAAGGCTAATTACTGATAGAGGTGATGGTTCCCCCGTCCCCTCAGAACCAGCCCCCATACACCTCACATATGCAGCAGAGAGTATAAATGAGTGTATTGTTATGGCCTCAAAGATGTGTATAAGACCAAATGACACACCCAGGGGACGCATGATTAAACTGAGTAACTATGTGGATCTTCACATGAAATATTATGGATGTATTCCCGAAGACATAGATCTTTTCCTGAGAAGTGAAAAAGAAATTCCTTACAAGCACAAGGATGAAATAATGAATATCCTGGATAGAAGGGACTGGAAACCAAGGGAAGCTGTCAGAGAGCCCTCAATCATAAGGTGAAGTTATGGGTGGAATAATAATCAAAAATGAACTGATGTGTTCAGGCTGTGGTCTGTGTGCCTCAGCCTGTGAACAGCTTCATGGTGAAAGTAGAATAAAGTATGGTAAGAACGTTAAGAAGCCCCTTTTCTGCAGACAATGCCCTGATGCGCCATGCATGACTTCCTGCAGGGTTGGTGCAGTAAAAATAATAAATAATATTCCCATTATTGACTCGGAGAGGTGTGTCGGTTGCAAACTTTGCCTTGAGGCATGCCCTGCAGGATGCATAACCTTTACGGACCTGACGGCACACAAATGCGTGCTCTGCATGGATGCTGATGTTCTGCTTCCTGCATGCATAGAAGCCTGCCCTGATCGTCTCCTTAGTGTCAGAATTAGATGATCACGGGATGGTCCTCTTAACGGTAACTGTGTGGGCCATTACAAGGGCGGATATTATTATGTATGTGAGAAGGGCTGATGAGTTAAATGACCTGTTGAATATGAAGAGGCCCACCAGGCTCTGTGAGAGGAACGCTGCAAGGGACCCTATAAGGAGGGCCTCCCTGCCAAGGTACATCCTGCTACCGTTGAGCCTCTGCTCCTGATACCTCCTGAGAACACTGAGCCCACAGAAGGTGACTATCATAACCCAGAAGAGGAGGAAGAACAGCCCAAAGAAGCCCGCGTCAAAGGCCACCGCAAATATACCCGGGAGCATGTAGTCGATGTAGTCCTTCTTAACCACCAGAACCCCGTAGAATATATGGTATGGAAGCCCCAGGTTCTGGATCATGGTGACGGGGAGGGTGATGTATCCATCGGCGCCCCCCAGGCAGGCAGATTTCCAGTAACAGGAACCCTGCACATGCCCCCAGAATGTCGTATTTTTAAGGACCAGTGAAAGGCTTGGAACCGTGTTCTCCTCCAGCCTTGTGATCCTAAGCATTGGACTCAGAACGCTCTTATTGAGGACCTTCGAGAGGAACTCCATGAGGGCGAATCCGCCAGCACCTGCGAGGATGAATGATAGGACCGATTTTGGGGTTATCTTTGTGCTCCTCCTGAAACTCTTTGACATGAGGAGATAGCCGAAGGCCCATCCCAGGAGCCAGAGCACCAGGAATGACCTGTGCATCAGCCCCCCGGAGATGGCTATTACAAAAAAGAGTAGAAGTGAAAGCTTCTTAACAGATGCTGATCCTATACCCGCCTCGGTGAGGAGGTTTGAGGATGCAACCATGGTAACCCAGAATAAAACCGCGAAGGGTCCAAAGGGGTGGGTGAATTCATGGTGTGATAGGAAGGGTAGCAGGAGAAAAGCTGCATCCAGTGAGAATATGAGTGCAAGTGCGACTGTCAGCACGGTCCCCAGGAACATCACAAGACTGAGGGGTGCCGCCACCACATTGAAGAGCAGAATTATGCCAACATGGATTATCACTGCAACTTCCAGTATGAACTGAAGGTTATTCTGAGCTATCAACATAATTAGGAGATATTGTAATAATCCTCAATATATATTATGGTCTGATGTGAAGACCTGTCACCGAAAAGGATGCCCCTGAACAAGGGGACCCCCTGAACTACTCCAGGCTGGAAAGTACGCCACCACTAAAATCCCCTGGAACTCCGGCACTCTAAAAAATAATCTAGGGGGATGCAATCCCCATGATGTAGTTGTAGATGCCCTGCAGGAACGCATATATCTGGTCCAGTATACCTGAGCCTCCAACCTGCTGGCTAACACCCTCCAGCCTCTGTTTAAATTCTGTGAGGCTTCCCTGAACCCTCTGGGATGCTGCAACCGAATCGGCAACCTGCTGGACCTGGGTCTCTGTGAGGTTGATGTTCATCTGCTGTGATACATCAACCACGACCCTCTGTATGTCAGCGGGGTCCTGGAGGTTCTGACTCTGGGTCCTGTTTTTGACCTCATCGAAGAGTTCAGCCACCCTATCCCCTGTGGCGTTTGTTTCGTTAACAAGCCTGCTCTGGAGGTATATCTCCTCAACAGATACCCTCTTGGCCTCCTCTGGTATCTGCTCTCCGACGGCGATCTCATATGATTTCAGGACCCCTGCAAGTGCAGCCTCCCCTGATGCAGGTACCGGTGAAGTCACTACTACGTAGCCACGATCTATCCCCGATGACCTGAGGGCGCTTGCATACATCTCAGGTGTTACAACCCTTATCTTGCTGGTATCAACCGAGACCTTGATACCGTCACTGTAGGAGAGGTCCACCATTGCACAGGACAGTATCTGTGATGGTGAGTACACACGGCCTGTGACGCCCCGTGAAACCTCGTTGACCTCTGATGCTGTTACAATCTTAATATCAGCACTCTGAAGGTCCTTATCTGTCTTTGCTTTGAAGTAGTCCATCACAGCGCTTTTGTATGACGGATTGCTGCTGGTGGCCTCCCCAAGTGTCACAGAGAACCCTGAAACTGCAAATACAGGGGCGGCCACAAGGAATGCAATTAGAATTAATGGAAGAATTTGCCTCATAATTACCACCTGATTAATAATTATCGTGGATGAATTATTTAAGGGTGGTGTCTGGTCATCCAGAATCCGGCGCCCTAAGCCAGAAGAACAACCCTGCTCTCCCGTGATTCATCCACAATCTCCATCCCAGATGCAGCCGCAAGTTCTTCTGCAAATTCATGGACCTCATAGAAGAGGGGCATGTTCTCTATATCAAGGCGTCTTCTTGAGTAGCCTATGTACATGTAGGCCTTTACCTCAACAAAGTCGGGTCTGGCCCTCTCGATCATCCTGGCGAACCCCACAGGATCCTTCATGTTAATATGCCTTACTGCGGTGATCCTGAGGACCTTCCTGCAGCTGAAGGATGGCATGAGTTCAAGTGAGCTGTTGAGGAGATCCCAGGCCCCTGGTATCTGTGGCCTGCAGAGTTCCTTATAGGTGTCCCTGTCAGGGGCGTCCAGGGATATGTAGAGCTGTGTGGGTTCCTCTGAAAGTTTTTCAAGGTTCATGGGTGCCAGGCCATTGGTTACAAGGAATGTTGTGAAGTTTCTCCTGTGAAATTCCCTCAGGAGGCCATCCATGTCAGGGTAGAGCATTGGTTCCCCTGCAAGTGATATGGCAGCATTTGTTGGGTCCTGTGACTCCATCACCTTGATTTTATCTGCCCTCTCATTGCCGAGGTATCCACATAGCAGTTTCCTCTGTGCCTCTATGGCCCCATCGATTATATCTGCGGGTTCATCATGGGGGCCCTCCCATGCTGTCCCTGTTGATGAGAGGTCCCTCCAGCAGAAGAGGCATTTCTGCTGGCAGAATGGCACACTTGGAGACATCTGGAGGCATCTGTGGCTCCTGATTCCATAGAATTTTTCCTTGTAGCATACTCCCTCATTGACTATGCTCTTCTTTGTCCAGAGGCAGGTTTTAACCGCTGAATGTCTGTGCTCTCCCACAAAGCGGTATCCCATCCTCTCCATTCTTCTCTGAGATTCTTCCAGGTACATGACCAACCCATCTCTAACATTTTCTTCAGATGTTCTGCCCTTGATATGATTTCTGCAGCTACATTTAAATATATGCCCGCATGTCCTCTGAGTGGACATGGTGGTATGTCCTATTCAAACAATAGTGCCGGGACACGGGCAGCGGGGATTACATGAGCCCAGGTTAAGCCATCTCACATGAGCCACATCAGCCAGAGAATTTATAATAATAAATTTAAAATAATTATTAAAAATGCTTTGTTTAAACTGTCTTATAATCCCCGGTTTTGTCATATAAGCTCTCTTAAAAGTCCATGATGGAATTGAATCCATTGAAATGTGCTTGGATGTGCTTGAAGTGCTGATTTAATTTAAAAGCTTTTAGGCTTTTTTTAGGGTCCCATATTCCTTCTTTAGAAAAAATAAAACCTTTTAACAGAGTATTGGGGCGCCATTATCAATTCATGATCAGAATCCTCTGAATGCTGAAAAAAGCATTATATAAGCCTTTTTGTCTTATTCCGGAAACAAAGGTTTATATATAGTGGTGATGTGATTAAGGTTCATGGTAAGGTCGGCGGGTAGATCCTGCCATCAGTGGAGGCGGTAAGATTAAGAGACACTCGCGTTACCTCGCTCTACTTGCACTTGCAGTAGCAGTGAGTACCATACCCATCGGACAGCTGGAATTTCAGGATTCCAGTGGCGATAAGATAACAGCAAAGTCCACATCCCTGCCAAAGGTTGATGCAGCATCCAAGTACAAGAAGTACAAGAGATACAGCAAGGTCCATGCTTCCAGGGGTACCGTGAAGAAAACCTACCGGACAAAGACAAAAAAGAAGTACACGTACCGGACAAAGGCTGCCTATAAGACAAAGACAAAGAAGAAATACAGGAGCCGTGCTACCTACAGGACAACCTCAAGAAAAGCATACACCCGGGCTGTAAGCTCTGATGAGCTTAACAATCTCCAGGGCGATGAGGGCCTTGAGAAGCTTGCATCCTACATTAACAGGAACCTTAATCACAGATCAGGCGGGCCACACACAGCTGAAGGCGTTGAAAAGACAGGCTATGGGGACTGCTGGGGACTCTCTGACTGGTCTGCCCGGAAACTTGCAGCAAACGGCTACAAGGTGAAGGTCGTGCAGGGTGCCACCTCATCATCATCAAGACACCGATGGCTTCACGTGTATTCTGAGGGCAGGTGGACGAGCTTTGAACCGTCACTGGTAACCAAGCGTTACGGTAGTAAACATTATACTGCAACCTGCGGTCGCGCAACACGCGTTGTGAAGACCTACAACATGTAGTATAATGTTTACAATTTAATTTTTCACTGGTTTAACATCATCCAACAGCTTTCTGCATTTAACACCTTCACTATGTGGGGATGCGCTGGATATTACAGGCAAATTCATTCATGAACCCCTTCAACAACTCCCGCACGGATGTCACAGCATATTTTATAATACACCTCAACCATACTATGAGATATCCCATTAATCATGCTGGAGGATTTGGAGTTGAAGGACACACCCATCGTCATACTGAATTTTAAAACATACCTCGAATCAACAGGTGAGAGAGCCCTCGAACTTGCATCAATATGCCAGGATGTCGCAGATGAGACCGGTGTTAACATGGCTGTGGCACCGCAGCACATGGACCTCCACCTGGTGAGTGATGCTGTGGAAATACCGGTGCTGGCACAGCACATTGACGCCGTTGATGCTGGTGGACACACAGGGAGCATCCTTGCAGAGTGCGCCAGGGACGCAGGTGCAGCAGGAACCCTCATAAACCATTCAGAAAAGCGGATGCAACTTGCAGACATCGAATGGGTGATATCAAGGATGAAGGAACTTGAGATGATGTCCGTGGTATGCACGAACAACGTCATGACCACTGCTGCTGCCGCCGCCCTGGGACCGGACTTCGTGGCGGTTGAACCCCCTGAACTCATAGGATCCGGAATACCTGTGTCAAGGGCCGAACCTGAGGTTATAACGGGAAGTGTTGATGCTGTGAAGAAGGTGAACCCTGAGGTCAGTGTGCTCTGTGGCGCCGGAATATCCACAGGAGACGACATGAAGGCTGCTGTTGACCTGGGGGCCGAGGGTGTTCTTCTTGCATCAGGCATCATCCTGGCTGACAGCCCACGGGACGCCCTTCTGGATCTTGTAAGTAAGGTTTGATGGTGATCCCGGTGTCCTTTAAATTTAAAACCATGGATGACATTGAAGTCACAGGAAAAACAGTCCTTGTCCGCGTGGACATAAATTCGCCTGTGGACCCCAATGATGGGACAATACTCGATGATACAAGGATGAGGCTCCATGCAGAGACCATAAGGGAACTCTCAGATAGGGGTGCCAGGACAGTTGTGATGGCCCACCAGAGCAGACCCGGGAAGAATGACTTCACAACACTGGAGCAGCATGCCAGGGCGCTCTCCGGGATACTCAGGAGGCCCGTTAAGTACGTTGAGGACATATTCGGATCCGCTGCAAGGGAGAACATCTCAGGACTGGGTGATGGTGAGATAATCCTCCTTGAGAACGTCCGCTTCTACTCCGAGGAGGTGCTCAAGCGAGACCCTGAGGAACAGGCGGAGACACACCTTGTTAGGAAGCTGGCGCCCCTCCTGGACTACTTCATCAACGACGCCTTCGCGGCAGCCCACAGGTCCCAGCCCTCCCTTGTTGGCTTCGCCCTGAGGGTACCGTCAGCTGCGGGTCGTGTGATGGAGAGGGAACTTCGAACACTTCAGGGTGCCCTTGAGAATGTTGAAAGGCCCTGTGTCTATGTTCTCGGCGGGGTGAAGGTTGATGACTCCATCATGGTCATGAAGAACGTCCTTGAAAACGGTAGCGCAGACCTTGTACTGACAACGGGCCTTGTTGCCAACATATTCCTGGCGGGATGCGGGGTTAAGATCGGTAAGGTGAACATGGACTTCATCAAGAGCAGGGGATACTGTGACTTCATCAAGGTGGCGAAGAAACTGAAGAAGCGCTTCCCTGAAAGGATACTTGTACCCGTTGATGTTGCAGTATGCAGGGACGGCAAGAGGGTTGATGTTCCTGTGAAAAAGATACCCAACCATCCGATACAGGATATCGGAATGGAAACCATAAAGCTCTACGCCAGGAGGATACGTGAGGCAAGGACCCTCTTTGCCAATGGACCGGCAGGCGTATTTGAGAACCCTGATTTCAGCATAGGAACCGAGGACATACTGAATGCAATATCCTCTTCAGAGGGTTTCTCAATAATCGGCGGGGGTCACCTTGCTGCTGCAGCAGTGAAGATGGGCTTTGAGGACAGCATAAACCATATCAGCAGTGGAGGCGGTGCCAGCATAAGCCTCCTTGCAGGTGAGGAGCTTCCCGCAGTCAGGGTGCTTGAGGAATCCAGGCACCCATAACCACAAACTATATAAATGAGTAGTTACTAACATTGGAAATGCCTCGGTAGCTCAGTCTGGTGGAGCGCGAGACTTGTAATCTCGTGGTCGCGGGTTCAATTCCCGTCCGGGGCTTCAAAAAGGGACCATAGGGTAGCTTGGTCGATCCTTTGGGCTTTGGGAGCCTGAGACCCCGGTTCAAATCCGGGTGGTCCCATCCACAAAGCTTAAATATACATCATGTCCAATGATGTATATCAACCCGCCTTAGCTCAATTGGCAGAGCATCGGACTGTAGATCCGAGGGTTGCTGGTTCAAGTCCGGCAGGCGGGACTCCACCAATGGTGTGAAAGCTTTAAATACTAGAAAAATATAACTCATAGCATGCATGTCATATAGGAATGGAAAAGTATATAAGCAGGTAACTAGAGAACAATGGAATGCTCTCATTCTAGAGACCTGCCCTGGTGGTGTAGGGGCTATCATGCGGGCCTGTCGAGCCCGCGACTCGGGTTCAATTCCCGGCCAGGGCGTTTCCTGAGGGCCCGTAGCTCAGTCTGGCAGAGCGCTTGGCTTTTAACCAAGTGGTCGCGGGTTCAATTCCCGTCGGGCCCGCTATCTAATTTTACGGTGACTTTTTATCTGGAGGACTGAATTGTGAAGAGGGAGATCTTGAAACACCAGCTGGTTCCGGAACACGTGATTTTGAATGAATCTGAAGCAAAGAGGGTGCTGAAAGAACTCGATGCGCATCCAGAACAGCTTCCAAAAATAAAAACAACAGACCCTGTGGCCAAGGCCATAGGTGCTAAAAGGGGGGATATAGTGAAAATAATCCGTAAAAGTCCGACTGCAGAGGAATTCGTAACCTACAGGCTTGTTCAGGACTAGTTTTTAAGATCAACACTGCAGGATCATTTCATCATCTAATTTGTTTTGGAGGAAGTCCATGAAAAAAAGTGCATGGGGATTGGTAGACGCGTTTTTTGATAAATACGATCTGGTGGACCACCACATCCATTCATACAACGACTTCGTAAGTAACCGCATACAGGAAATAATAGATACAAGCGAACCCATTGAACTGGAACAGGGAAAATACCGGGTCGAAACAGGAAAGGTGAGCATAGAGAAGCCCTTCATCAAGGAGGCTGACGGCTCAAAGAGCAAGATATATCCCACAGAGGCCCGGCTAAGAAACCTCACCTACTCAGCCCACATGAGCCTGGAGATGAGACTCCTCAAGGAGGGGGGACCTGAAACGGAATTCGAAAAGGTATACATCGGTGAGCTGCCGGTGATGCTGAAATCGGAGATATGCCACCTCCATGGCCTCAGCAGGAAGGAACTGATGGAGAAGGGAGAGGACCCCGCGGACCCTGGAGGCTACTTCATTGTTAATGGATCAGAGAGGTCCATCGTCACGATGGAGGAGATAGCTCCCAACAAGATAATCCTTGAAAGAATCGGTGAAGAGGATGAGAACAGAGCAAGGGCAATAGTAACATCCATAAGGAGTGGATTCAGGGCCAGAATATCCCTGGAGTACCGTAAGCCAAGGAAGACCGGTGTTTTCCTGAGAATATCCTTCCCCTACGTTCCAGGGGAAATCCCGCTCGTCATACTCCTCAGGGCCCTTGGACTTGCAACTGACCAGGAAATCATCACCAGCATATCAGACGACTTCAACTACCAGATGATAGCTGCAGACGATATACAGGTCTCCCTCGACAGGCTCAACCTCAATAAAAAGGAGATGGAGGAACTCGATGAAGAGGACCGGAGAGAATACCTCATAAGGAGCGCCATAAAGTACATCGGTAACCGCGTCGCCAAGGGGATGACCGAGGACTACCGTATAAAAAGGGCTGAAGACGTTATAGACCGTTACCTCCTGCCCCACATAGGAACAGAACCCGAAAAGAGGCTGGAAAAGGCAACATACCTTGCCGAGATGACCGAGATGCTCCTTCAGGTCATATCAGGGGAGCGCAGGCCACACGACAAGGACCACTACACAAACAAGAGGCTCAGGGTTTCAGGCGACCTCATGGAGGACCTCCTCAGGGTGGCCTTCACAAGCCTGAGCAGGGATATGAGCTACCAGCTCGAGAGGAGCCTTGCCAGGGGTAAGGAACCATCCGTAAAACAGGCTGTGAGATCCGACGTGCTGACAGAGAACCTCAAGCACGCCATTGCAACCGGTAACTGGGTTGGTGGAAGGGCAGGTGTGAGCCAGCTGCTGGACCGGACAAGTTACATGGGTACACTCTCCCACATGAGGAGAGTCGTTTCACCCCTCAGCAGAAGCCAGCCCCACTTCGAGGCAAGGGACCTTCACCCCACACAGTTCGGTAAGATCTGTCCAAACGAAACCCCTGAGGGTCCAAACTGTGGTCTTGTTAAGAACCTCGCCCTGCTGGCAAAGATATCCGAGGGCTCAGATGCCAGTGAGGTTGAGGAGGTCATTAAAAAAATGGGGGTTGTGAACTAATTTTCCACCGGGAGGCTGTTAAGTGAGTAAAACCAAAATTTACATTAACGGGAAGCTTATAGGAACCTGTGAAAACCCTGAAGAATTTGTTGAGGAGATGCGGAAAAAGAGGAGATCCGGAGAAGTCTCCCCTGAAATGAACATAACCCATTACCCTGAAAACCATGAGATTTACATATTCACAGACCCTGGAAGGGCCAGGAGGCCCCTGATCATAGTTGAGGACGGAGAACCTCTCCTCACAGAAGAACACCTTGAAAAGCTTGAAACAGGGGAAATGTCATGGGACGACCTCATAGCCGCTGGAATAATAGAGTACCTGGACGCAGAGGAGGAGGAAAACGCCTACATAGCCATGAGCCCTGATGAAATCAATGACGAACACACCCACCTCGAAATAGATCCCTCCACGATGCTCGGTATCTGCGCAGGTATCATCCCCTTTGCAAACCACAACTCATCACCGAGGAACACCATGGAGGCGGGGATGACCAAGCAGGCCCTGGGTCTATACGCATCAAACTATGACTTGAGGACAGATACACGTGCACATCTCCTCCACCACCCCCAGGTCCCCATAGTCAAGACAAGGATAATAGATGTGACAGGCTACGATGAAAGACCATCAGGTCAGAACTTCGTTGTTGCGGTAATGTCCTATGAGGGCTATAACATGGAGGACGCCCTCATACTCAACAAGGCATCCCTTGAGAGGGGCCTTGCAAGGTCATCATTCTTCAGATCCTATGAGGCAGCCGAGAGGAGATACCCCGGTGGTCAGGAGGACCGCTTCGAGATACCGGAGAAGGGTGTCAGGGGCTACAGGTCAGAGAGCGATTACAGGCACCTCGATGAGGACGGTATAATAAACCCTGAGGCAGAGGTCTCATCCGGTGACGTCCTGATAGGTAAAACATCACCACCACGTTTCCTTGAAGAGATAGATGAATTCGGGACCGTGGCAGAGCGAAGAAGAGAAACATCAGTAACCGTGCGGCATGGTGAAAAGGGTATAGTGGACGCCGTTCTCCTTACAGAAACTGTCGAGGGTAGCAGACTCGCCAAGATCAGGGTCAGGGAACAGAGACAGCCCGAGCTGGGTGATAAGTTCGCCTCAAGACACGGTCAGAAGGGGGTTGTCGGCCTCATAGTATCCCAGGAGGACATGCCCTTCACCGAGGACGGAATAGTGCCCGACCTCATAGTCAACCCCCACGCCATACCATCAAGGACGTCCGTGGGACAGGTCCTCGAGATGCTGGCGGGTAAGGCTGCGTGCATGGAGGGCCGCCGGGTGGATGGAACACCCTTCACAGGAGAGGACGAGGATGACATAAAGGAGGCCCTCAGGGCCAACGGATTTGAAAGTGCAGGTGTTGAATCACTCTACAACGGCATAACCGGTGAGAGGATAGAGGCAGAGATATTCATTGGAGTGGCCTACTACCAGAAACTGCACCACATGACAACAGACAAGGTGTATGCACGATCCAGGGGTCCGGTCCAGGTCCTCACAAGACAGCCAACAGAGGGGAGGGCCAGGGAAGGAGGTCTCAGATTCGGTGAAATGGAAAGAGACTGCCTTATCGCACATGGAGCAGCCCTCGCCCTTAAGGAGAGGCTCCTTGATGAATCAGACAAGTATGAGGCACTCGTATGTGCAGACTGTGGTATGATAGCAGTCTATGACAAGATAAGGGACAAGAAATACTGTCCTATATGTGAGGACTCAGAATCATTCCCTGTGGAAGTATCATACGCCTTCAAATTACTCCTCGACGAACTCAAGAGTCTCTGTATCTTCCCGAAACTCATACTGGAAGATAAGGCATGATAATGGATTTAAGGGAATAACAAAAAGGAGAGAATACCTTGAGAGGAATTTTAAAGAAAATTTCCCAGATAAACTTTGGCCTCATGTCCCCCGAGGATATCAGGAGGATGTCCGTCACCCAGATCGTCACCCCGGACACCTACGACGAGGACGGGTACCCCATAGAGAACGGACTCATGGATCCCAGGCTCGGTGTGATAGACCCCAGCCTCCGCTGCAGGACCTGCGGCGCCAAGGGAGGGGAGTGCCCGGGCCACTTCGGAAGCATAAACCTTGCAAGGCCGGTCATACACGTGGGATTCGCAGACACCATACACAAGATCCTGCGCTCAACGTGCAGAAAATGTGGGAGGGTGCTTCTCACCGAGACTGAAATCGAGGAATACCGTCAGAGGATCCTGGACGCCATGGAGAAGGAGGAAAGCCTCACACCAATAATAAAGGAGATATACGCAGAGGCGCGCCGTGATAAGTGCCCCCACTGTGAGGAGGAACAGGAGGAGATCAAACTCGACAAGCCCGTCTCAATCGTTGAGGGAGATTACAAGCTCACACCCAGTGAAGTGAGGGAGCGTCTTGAGAGGATAAGCGATGACGACGCCCTCATCCTCGGTGTCAACCCAGAGGTTGCAAGGCCAGAATGGATGGTTCTGACAGTCCTCCCTGTCCCCCCGGTCACGGTGAGACCCTCAATCACCCTCGAAACCGGTGAAAGGTCAGAGGACGACCTGACCCACAAACTGGTCGATATACTCAGAATAAACCAGCGCCTTAAGGAGAACATGGAGGCAGGGGCTCCCCAGCTGATCGTGGAGGACCTCTGGGAACTGCTCCAGTACCATGTGACCACCTACTTCGATAACGAGGCCTCAGGTGTCCCACCTGCAAGGCACCGATCCGGAAGACCCCTCAAGACCCTGGCCCAGAGGCTCAAGGGTAAGGAGGGACGGTTCAGGAGCAGCCTTTCAGGTAAGAGGGTTAACTTCTCTGCCCGTACCGTCATCTCCCCTGACCCCAACATCAGCATAAACGAGGTCGGTGTCCCTGAAATCATAGCCAGGGAGGTCACGGTACCGGTCTACGTCACAGAATGGAACATAGACCGTATGAGGGAGTACATAGAAAACGGGCCAGACGTCCACCCGGGAGCCAACTACGTCATAAGACCCGACGGACGCAAGATAAGGATCTACAACGAGACCAAGGAGGTCGTCCTTGAGAACCTCAAACCGGGATACATAGTTGAGAGACACCTCAAGGATGGTGACATCGTACTCTTCAACCGTCAGCCATCCCTCCACAGGATGTCCATGATGGCCCACCAGGTCCGTGTACTGCCCTACAAGACCTTCCGCCTCAACCTGTGTGTCTGCCCACCCTACAACGCCGACTTTGACGGTGACGAGATGAACATGCACGTGTTCCAGACCGAGGAATCCCGGGCAGAGGCCAAGACCCTCATGCGTGTCCAGGAACACATACTATCACCCAGATTCGGTGGGCCCATAATAGGTGGTATACATGACCATATCTCAGGCGCCTACCTCCTCACAAGGAAGAGTGCTGTCTTCAGTGAGGAGAAAGTCTTCCAGATCCTCAAAAAGGCAGGACTGCCACTTCCAGACAGGAGAGGACGTGACTGGACCGGTAAGGAGATCTTCAGCATGGTTCTCCCCGACGACCTCAACATGGTCTACCGGGCCGAGGTCTGCAGGAAATGCGAGGAATGCCTTGAAATGGAATGTGAAAACGACGCCTACGTTGTGATAGAAAACGGTCAGCTGATCTCAGGGGTCATCGACGAGAAGGCCTACGGTGCCTTCGCCGGTAAGATCCTCGACCATATCGTCAAGGAGTACGGCACCGACGCCGCAAGGGAATTCCTTGACTCAGCAACCAAACTCGCCATCGCAGGTATAATGCACGCGGGTTTCACCACAAGTACCAACGATGAGGAGATCCCTGAGGAGGCACGTGAGCGAATAGAGGCCCACCTGCGGAACGCAGAGGCACGGGTGGACCAGCTCATTGAGGCCTACGAGAACGGTGAACTCGAACCGCTACCCGGAAGGAGCCTCGAGGAGACCCTGGAGATGAAGATAATGCAGGTCCTCGGTGAAGCAAGGGACAAGTCAGGGGAAATCGCAGAGAGCTACTTCGACATGGACGAAAACCATGCCGTCATAATGGCACTGACCGGTGCAAGGGGTTCAATGCTCAACCTCACCCAGATAACAGCCTGTGTGGGGCAGCAGTCCGTCAGGGGTGGCCGTATCAGCAGAGGATATGATAACAGGACACTCCCACACTTCAAGAAGGGAGAACTCGGGGCAAAATCCCGTGGATTCGTACACTCAAGTTACAAGGAGGGCCTTGACCCAATAGAATTCTTCTTCCACGCCATGGGGGGAAGAGAGGGTCTCGTTGATACAGCCATACGTACAGCCCAGAGCGGTTACATGCAGAGGCGTCTCGTAAACGCCCTCCAGGACCTCACAGTCGATGAGAACGGCAGGGTCGTTGATAACAGGGGCGTGATAATACAGAACCGCTTCGGTGAAGACGGCGTTGATCCGGCCAAGAGTGACTACGGAAAGATAGTGGACCTTGATAAACTCGTAGAGGAGATAAGGCTCAAGTCAAAGGGGTAAGGTGATTCTGTGCAGGACATTATAGGGAAGATAGAGGATTACTCCTCAAAGAACGGGATCCTTCTCCCGGATCCCGTGGTGGAATATGTGGCCCGGATTGCCGATGAGGAGAAGCTGAAGGAGCTTGAACTCCAGGAGATGGTGAGGCTCTTCAGCAGAATAGCCGAAAGAAACCAGGGCCTTGATGGCGATGAACTCCTGGATGCGGTGGAGGATGATTACCAGCGGATACTCAAGGTTCAGGAGCTTGTCAAAAGGAAGAGGGCCAAGTTCCCCCCGAAACTCATTGAGGACATAGCTGAGGTCGTGAGGAAGCATGAACTCAGTGATGATGAACTGGATGAGCTCATAAGAAGGGTCAGGAGAGCCTATGACCGGGCCCGGGTTGAGGCCGGTGAGGCCGTTGGGACGGTGGCAGCCCAGTCAGTGGGTGAACCCGGTACCCAGATGACAATGCGTACCTTCCACTACGCAGGTGTGGCAGAGCTCAACGTTACACTGGGTCTTCCAAGGCTCATAGAGATCGTTGACGCCCGGAAGAAGATATCCACGCCAACCATGAGCATCTACTTCGAGGGGGACCTCAGGTACGATGAGGAATTCGTGCGAAGGAAGGCCAACAAGATAGGTAAGAGCACCCTGAACGATGTGCTTAAGAATTTCAGCATCCAGTACGCTGACATGTCAGTTGTTGCTGAACTGGATGAGGAGAAGATTCAGGAGAAGCACCTTGAATATGATGAGATACTGGCCAAGGTGGAAAAAACTTTTAAGAAAGTAGAAATAGATAAGAACATACTGAGATTTGAACCCCCGAAGCCCACCATAAGGGAGCTCAGGTTACTCGCAGATAAGGTGAGGAAACTCCAGATAAGCGGGGTTAAAAACATAGGAAAGGTGGTTATCCGTAAAGAGGATGATGAATGGGTAATCCATACTGAGGGTTCAAACCTTGGAGCTGTTCTTAAAGAAGAGGGTGTGGATAAGGTCCGAACCACGACCAACGACATACATGAGATAGAGACAGTTCTGGGCATAGAGGCTGCCAGAAACGCAATAATACACGAAGCAAAGAGGACCATGGAGGAACAGGGGCTCACAGTTGACATAAGGCACATAATGCTCGTTGCAGATATGATGACCGCTGATGGCTCTGTCAAGTCCATTGGAAGGCACGGTATCAGTGGTGAAAAGGCCAGTGTTCTTGCAAGGGCTTCTTTTGAGGAAACCGGTAAGCACCTTCTGAGAGCAAGTATCAGGGGCGAGGTGGACCACCTCACCGGTATCATAGAGAACATTATTATAGGGCAACCTATACCCCTGGGTACAGGTTCCGTTAGTGTTGTGATGAAAGAAAGAAAATAGGAGGCAGTAGATGGACATAGATAGAGGAATACGAGTCGCTGTAGATACTGGTAATGTTATCCTTGGATCAAAGAGGACAATTCAGAGCCTCAAACTGGGTAAGGGTAAACTGGTGGTGATGGCCAGCAACATTCCAGAGGACCTCAAGGAGGACATAGAATACTATGCGAAGCTATCAGAGATCCCGGTGTACACCCATGAAGGCACCAGTGTTGAACTGGGCTCTGTCTGCGGTAAACCATTCACCGTGGGGGCCCTTTTAATCCAGGATCCAGGTGATTCAACAATACTGGAAATGGTGGGGTAGGTTGCTGTGACTATCAAATTTACCACAAATGAGATAAGGTACATCGCACTCTTCGAGAGCATGACCGGTGCAATGGTGAAGGACTGCATCGTGGATGATGAAAACGGCAGGGTAACCTTTCTTGTCAAGAAGGGTGATATGGGTCTGGCCATAGGTAAAAAGGGAAGCACAGTTGCCAAGGTCCAGAAGGCCCTTGATAAGGGTGTTGAAGTAATAGAACACTCAAACGACCCCGTGGAGTTCATAAAGAACCTCATGGCACCCGCCAAGGTCAGGAGTATCAGGATACTCCAGAAGGAAAACGGTGAAAAGATAGCCACAGTTGAAACAGACCCGAAAAACAAGAGAATCGCCATTGGACGTGGCGGGCAGAACATTGAGAGGGCCAGGCTTCTGGCCAGAAGACAGCACAACATAAGCAATATTATAATAAAATAATCTTTACAGGAGGAATCTTATTTGCCAGGACTTTTCGCAGCAAAGAAACTTAAAAGCAAGAGGCAGAACTTCAGATGGAAGGACACACACTACAAGAGGAGATCACTGCGCCTCGACGTTAAGGCGGACCCACTCGAGGGAGCACCCCAGGCCAGGGGTATAGTGATCGAGAAGGTTGGTATAGAGGCAAAACAGCCAAACTCAGCCATAAGGAAATGTGTCAGGGTCCAGCTCATAAAGAACGGAAAACAGATCACAGCCTTCGCACCTGGCGACGGCGCCATTGGTTTTATCGATGAACACGATGAGGTTGTTGTTGAGGGCATAGGTGGACCTTCAGGAAGGTCCATGGGTGACATACCCGGTGTCAGGTGGAAGGTGACAAAGGTCAACAACGTATCCCTGCAGGAAATGGTTAAAGGGAAAATAGAAAAACCTGTGAGGTAATCCTTATGAGTTTAGTTTTTGATAAATGGGAACTGGACGAGGTCAAGGTTGAGGACATGGGCCTCGCCAAGTACATCTGCCTTGACAGTATCCTGGTCCCGCACACAATGGGAAGACACGTCAAGAGACAGTTCGCAAAGTCAAAGGTCTCCATTGTTGAGAGACTCATAAACAAGGTGATGAGGACAGAAAGGAACTCAGGTAAAAAGAACAAGGCCTACAAGATAGTGCAGAAGGCCTTTGAAATCATAAACAGGAGGACCAAGGAGAACCCTGTCCAGATCCTTGTTAAGGCCGTTGAAAACACCTCACCAAGGGAGGAGACCACGAGGATCAAGTACGGTGGTATAGGATACCAGGTCGCAGTTGACATCTCCCCCCAGAGGAGGGTGGACCTTTCACTCGGATTCATAACCAAGGGCGCCATGCAGGCAGCATTCAAGAACAAGAAATCCATAGAGGAGTGCCTTGCAAATGAGATAATGCTGGCTGCAGAGTACGACACAAGAAGCTTCGCGATACAGAAGAAGGAAGAGAAAGAAAGGATAGCCAGATCCGCACATTAAACTTACAGGTGGTTTTAGTGAGCAGACGTGCAAAAATGATTAGTAAGATTAAGGAGCTCATGTACCAGCCAGATTACATCCGCAACATAGGCATAGTGGCGCACATTGACCACGGAAAAACAACACTCTCAGATAACCTCCTGGCTGGTGCAGGGATGATCTCCGCTGAACTGGCAGGAGATCAGCGCTTCCTTGACTTCGACGAACAGGAACAGGCCAGGGGTATCACCATTGACGCTGCAAACGTCTCAATGGTCCACTCCTACGAGGGAAATGAATACCTCATAAACCTCATCGACACCCCGGGTCACGTTGACTTCGGTGGAGACGTTACAAGGGCCATGAGGGCCGTGGACGGTGCAGTTGTTGTCGTATGCGCCGTTGAGGGCATAATGCCCCAGACAGAAACAGTGCTAAGGCAGGCCCTCAAGGAAAACGTGAGGCCCGTCCTATTCATCAACAAGGTTGACAGACTCATAAACGAACTGAAACTGGACGCCAGTGAACTCCAGGAGAGGTTCGTGAAGATCATAGCAAATGCAAACAAACTCATCAAGAACATGGCCCCTGAGGAGTTCAGGGATAAATGGCAGGTCCGTGTTGAGGATGGAAGTGTTGCCTTCGGTTCAGCCTACCACAACTGGGCCATAAACGTCCCGATAATGCAGGAGACCGGCATAAACTTCAACGACATCTACAAGTACTGCACAGAGGACAACCAGAAGGAACTGGCCCAGAAGGTGCCACTGCACCAGGTCCTCCTGGGAATGGTTGTTGAACACCTGCCAAGCCCTGCCCAGTCCCAGGCATACAGGGTTCCAATAATATGGTCAGGGGACCTTGAAAGTGAAGAGGGACAGGCCATGCTCAAAACAGACCCTGAAGGTCCCCTGGCGGTGATGGTAACCGATGTGAGCATAGACAAACATGCAGGAGAAGTCGCCACCGGAAGGGTCTACGGTGGAACAATAGAGAAGGGAAGCGAGGTCTTCCTTGTGGGTTCCCACAGCAAGGCACGTGTCCAGCAGGTCGGTGTCTACATGGGGCCAGAGAGGGTTAACACCGACAAGGTCCCGGCGGGTAACATAGTAGCCATAACAGGTGCCAAGAATGCAGTTGCAGGTGAAACAATCTGCGATACCGGCAGGAAGATAAAGGCCTTCGAGGGCCTTGAACACATCTCCGAACCTGTGGTTACAGTTGCAGTTGAGGCCAAGAACACCAAGGACCTCCCAAAACTCATAGAGGTGCTCAGACAGGTGGGTAAGGAGGACCCAACCGTAAGGGTTGAGATAAACGAGGAGACCGGTGAACACCTCATCTCAGGTATGGGTGAACTCCACCTTGAGATCATAGCCTACAGGATCAACGAGAAGGGTGTTGAGATAGAGACATCCGAACCAATAGTCGTCTACAGGGAGACCGTTGCAGGTACCGCAGGGCCAGTTGAGGGTAAATCACCCAACAAACACAACCGTTTCTACATAGAAATTGAACCGGTTGAAGCATCAGTGATGCAGGCAATACAGGAAGGTAAGATAAAGGAGGGCCGTGTCAAGGGTAAGGAGATGGCCAAGAACTTCATTGAGGCAGGTATGGACAAGGAGGAGGCCAGAAGGGTCTGGGATGTCTATGAGAAGAACCTCTTCATCAACATGACCCGTGGTATCCAGTACCTCGATGAGATCAAGGAACTCCTCATGGATGGATTTGAGAGTGCAATGGACAACGGTCCGGTCGCCAAGGAAAAGGTCATGGGGGTTAAAATAAAACTCATGGACGCCAAGATCCACGAGGACGCTGTCCACAGGGGTCCCGCACAGGTACTTCCAGCCATAAGGAAGGGTATCTTCGGTGCCATGATGTCTGCAGAGCCAGTACTCCTTGAACCCATACAGAAGGTATTCATCAACGTGCCACAGGATTATATGGGAAGCGCAACACGTGAGATACAGAACAGGCGCGGACAGATCGTCAACATGACCCAGGAGGGTGACATGGTAACCGTTGAATCCACTGTACCGGTGGCAGAGATGTTCGGATTCGCAGGTGATATCAGGTCAGCCACCGAGGGACGATGTCTCTGGTCAACAGAGAACGCTGGATTCGAGAGACTTCCAAATGAACTGCAGCACACCATAACAAGGGAGGTAAGGACCAGGAAGGGTCTCAGTCCTGAACCTTACAGGGCAGACCACTACCTGGGTTAACCCCATTAAACTTATATAATTAAAAAGAATATAGGAAATTACCTTAGACAAACAGCATGCCCATTTGCTGGATCTAAAAAATCAGGCTAAACCATCATATATGGAGGTATATTATGGCTAAAGAAAAAGAACACATGAACCTGGCGTTTATTGGACACGTAGACCACGGAAAATCCACACTAGTGGGACACCTGCTCCTGCAGGCCGGAGCAATCGCCGAGCAGCAGTTAGCTGAAGGTGAAGACAAGTTCAGGTTTGTCATGGACAGGCTCTCCGAGGAAAGGGAAAGGGGAGTTACAATCGACCTTGCACACGCCAAATTCGAAACAGACAAGTACGAGTTCACAATCGTGGACTGCCCTGGACACCGTGACTTCGTTAAAAACATGATCACAGGTGCGTCCCAGGCAGACGCAGCAGTCCTTGTTGTCGCAGTGGACGACGGTGTAATGCCCCAGACAAAGGAACACGTGTTCCTATCAAGAACACTTGGTATAAACCAGCTCATAGTCGCCATCAACAAGATGGACCTCGTCAACTACGACGAAGAGAAATTCAACGCCCTCAAGGATGAGGTTGCAGCCCTCATCAAAACAGTGGGTTACAAGCCAGGCGACGTTGAATTCATCCCGCTCTCCGCCTTTGAAGGGGACAACATAACATCAAAGAGCGAAAACACCCCATGGTACAAGGGTAAAACACTCGTTGAAGCCCTCGACGACCTTGAAGCACCTGAAAAACCTGTGGACCTTCCACTGAGGATCCCTATACAGGACGTCTACTCCATCACAGGTGTCGGTACAGTTCCAGTGGGACGTGTCGAGACCGGTGTCCTTAAGAAGGGTGAAAACGTCATATTCGAACCAGCAGGTGTAAGTGGAGAGGTTAAATCAATCGAAATGCACCACGAAATGATCGAACAGGCAGAACCCGGTGACAACATAGGTTTCAACGTCAGGGGTGTCGGTAAAAACGACATCAGAAGGGGAGACGTTGCAGGACACCTTGACAACCCACCAAAGGTTGCCAAGGAGTTCACAGCACAGATCGTTGTTCTCCAGCACCCGGGTGTCATAACAGTGGGTTACACACCTGTATTCCACTGCCACACAGCACAGGTTGCCTGTACCTTCCTTGAACTGGTGCAGAAAATGAACCCTGCAACAGGTCAGGTGGAAGAGGAAAACCCTGACTTCCTGAAAACAGGTAACGCTGCTGTTGTGAAGGTCAAACCAACCAAGCCACTGGTCATCGAGAAGATAAAGGACATCCCACACATGGGAAGATTCGCCATAAGGGACATGGGACAGACAGTGGCTGCTGGAATGTGCATAGACCTCGTACCAGCAAAATAAACCCACCTCTTCCCTTTTTTACAGGAGGATTTAAATGCACAAAGCAAGGATTAAACTGACAGGGACAGACCCTGAAAAACTGGCATACGTCTGTGACCAGCTCAAGAAGATTGCTGAAAGGACAGGCGTGGACATGTCAGGCCCAATCCCCCTCCCAACAAAGAGGCTCGTGGTTCCAACAAGGAAATCCCCCGATGGTGAGGGAACCGCTACCTGGGAGAAATGGGAGATGCGGATCCACAAGAGGCTTGTGGGTATAGAGGCTGATGAAAGGGCCATGCGTCAGGTCATGAAGGTCAATGTGCCTGACAATGTCAGCATTGAAATTGAACTCAAAAGTTAACTGGGGTGTAAACCCCTCTAACTAAATTCACCACCAAAAACTATATAAATAAGAGTTTATCAATCTCTTTTATCTGATACTGCCGGGATAGCCTAGCCAGGTAAGGCGCGGGACTTGAGATCCCGTGGAGATTCTCTCCGCCTGGGTTCAAATCCCAGTCCCGGCGCTTAAAAAAAACTTTTTTCTGAACTGAAATCTAACTGTTCTGCCGGGATAGCCTAGCCAGGTAAGGCGCAAGACTGGAAATCTTGTGGAGCTTTGCTCCTCCTGGGTTCAAATCCCAGTCCCGGCGTGAAAATAGGAGGAAGTGACCGCCTTCTGGTGGCGGTCAGACCCTTAAAAAAAATAATCAGGTGTTTTCTTCTGAATCCCCTTTTCCTATCTCTGGAACCTTTAAAATGAGGGGTTCCTCTTCCATTGCACCGGAGTCATGAACCACACATTCCTGGATCCTTGCAGCTATTGAATCTGGATCCTCAACATCAACCATGTCCACCAGTTCAACCTGTCTCCGGAACCTCTCTATGGCCTCCTCCGGCATGTTCTCAATGTAGGGTATTGCACCGGTTGCACCGATGATCCTACCTGTTTCCAGATCTACACCATTGCTGTGGAGGGCCTTCATGGTCTGGCCTGTGATGTGCCCCATTACCTCTGCACCGCATACAACAAGGAAGCGCAGGTTAGGGTTTGCAATAACGTTCCCAACAACCTTCTCTATTCCAAGGTTCTCTGTGTGAAGTGGACCTGAAATTGCAGCACCAGCCTTCACGGGCTCATCTTCCATGTGTGACCCGAGGGTGACAACCGCAACCGGGCTTTCTTCATCGCCAACCACATAGTCCCCAACTATGTGTGGCCAGTCTTCAGGTACGGGTTTCTTTTCAGCCATAAGAAACACCTCTTTAACCGTCAGTTAATTTTTAACCTTCGGTTAAAATTTAACTTGTAGTTAATGACATATAAATCTTCCGGTGCAAAAATGTTTTAAAATACTGGAACAGATATTCATAGAGATATAGAATGGTGAATCCACATGGCCCCATCAAGACGCGAACGTGAACGGGAAAGGAGACGTGAACAGATAATAAGGGCGGCAGAGAAGGCATTCTTTGCACGGGGATACGACAGAGTGACCATGGATGAGATAGCCGAGGAGGCAGAGGTCAACAAGGCCCTCCTCTACTACTACTTCAAAAACAAGGAATCCCTCTTCTTCGCAGTGAACCTCTACGGTGTCCGCATACTCCACAGCATGTACAGAAGGTGCCTGGAGCTCGACACAGATGGATACGGTAAGGTCAGGGCCATGGTGGAGGCCCTCTACAGCTTCTCAAAGGAGCACCCCGACTACTTCAGGATATACTGCTACAGTGGCACCGAGAGGTTCGAGCTGAGTGAAAGTGAGGATGCGCGGGAGATAGTGGACCTCCGTACCGGAATGTGGAGGCTCATGGTTGAGGCCATAATGGAGGGCATGAATGACGGAAGCATCCGCAGCGACCTGGACCCTGTGGAGCTATCCATATACATCCATACACTGGCCATAAATGCCCTGAACCTTGATTTCACATCCAGGATGGTCCTGGAGGCCAGGAATATCAGCAGGGACAGGTTCTGGGAGGACCTTGAGGTTTTCCTTGAATCCGCCCTCAGGTCCTCATAAAATAACATCGAAACTCCTTCTCAACAGCACCACATAACTATATAAGTTTTTAGATACATAAGGGTATTAAAAGTTAAAAAGAGGAACGGATGAAATGGATAATGACGATAACTTTGTGATAATAAACAACAGCAGAAAGTATAAAAAGAGTCTTGGACTCCTTGTTGATGGTCCAAACATGCTCAGAAAGGAATTCTGTTCAGACCTTGAATTTGTAAAGAACCTCCTCTTTGACAGGGGAAACCTCAAAGTAGGAAAGGTGCTACTGAACCAGTACGCCTCAGATAAGCTGATAGAGGCCGTTGTGAACCAGGGCTTCTCACCCATGATAGTTGCGGGTGATGTGGATGTTCAGCTTGCAGTTGAAGCCTTTGAACTCATACACAACCCCAACATCGATGTGGTTGCCATTATGACAAGGAACGCCGACTTCCTCCCCCTCATAAACATAGCAAAGGAGAACGGTAAGGAGACCCTGGTCATAGGTGCAGAGCCAGGTTTCAGTATAGCACTCCAGAACTCAGCAGACGACTCCATAATCCTTGGAAGCGAAGGGGTGTAGAGGTGTACCGGCGAATACTGATACCTACAGACGGCTCAGAGGACGCCATGAAAGCAACCCGGCACGCATTCCACATGGCAAGGATGAGCAGGGCAGACATACTGGCTATAAGTGTCGTTGACACTTCCTACAGGAAACTCTGGGACGAGGATATCAGCAGACGCCTCGAGGAGATACTGAAAAAACAGTCAGAGAAGGCAATATCCCTCCTTAAGGATGAATTCAGCTCTCAACAGGAGCGGGGCTATATGACAGAAACCCGTCTTGATACGGTTATACTTGAGGGTAACCCCGCAGAGGTGATCCTCGAGGTCATGGAGGACGAGGACGTGGACCTCGTTGTAATGGGCAGCTCAGGCAAACACGGCCTTGACCGTATAATATCCGGAAGCATAACACGAAAGGTTCTTAAATCAGCCACAAAGCCCGTGATGGTCGTTAGTTAACGGTGATTATAATGATAGGTAAAAGGACACTGGATGATGAGAAACTTGCAGTGATAACCTTTACAGGACCATTCAGTAAAACACTTGAGGTCCTTGAAGAGGTTTCAGACTTTGTATCATCAGATGATAAAATTGAAGCTGACGGTGACCCCACAGTAATCTTCTACACAGCACCCCTCAAGGACGAGGGAAGATACGATGTGGGCATACCTGTAAAGGGCGAATCTGAGGGTGACGGGAAGGTGAAGATAGTCACAATCCCGGGTCATACTGTGATATTTACAGAATACTCAGAAGACCGTGAGGAGGCCTACAGAAAGCTCATAGACTACGTCGAGGACAAGGGACTGGACGTAATAGGTGCGCCGCGGGAGGTCCTCCATGGAGATGTGAGGGAGATCCAGTTCCCTGTGGTCCTCTAAATGTTACCTCACATCATTGAGAACAGCTTACTGGAATCAGCTCTAATTTTCCCCCTTACTCTTCTTTCATAGAAAGCAACATTCACTGTTCTATTTTCAATAAACTAAATCTAAACTCACCGGTTCTCCTCAACTATATCCCGGAATGAGTCAACCACGTACTGAACCTGCTCCTCTGTCATTCCATAGATGCTGCACTTGAACCACTTTGTCTGGCCCCTCCTTATTCCAACTATACCCCTCTTCTTAAGTTCCTCATAGAGGAAAAAGCCCTTCCTTGGATGTGAAGCCGCTATCTCATGGAAAACAGGGGTCTCAAACCTCACGAGATCATGTTCCTTGGGTCTCACACCCAGCTGCTCTATACCCCCGATATCCTCAAGTTCAGAGACAAGGTAGCGTGTCTTCTTAACCTCCTCGTTCCAGCGTGAAACCCTCTCCCTCACATAGGGCAGAGAGGCCATGAGGGTTGCCAGTGGCGCTCCACGTGATGTGCAGCCCAGGAGTTCAAGCTCCTTCTTCTCATGCCTCCCTGACCTCCTGAGCACAGTGTCCTCCCACTCAGATCTCATCCCCAGCACACCTATAGGCCCAGAGGCCGCCATGCTCTTGTGACCGCTCCCAACAACGAAGTCAACCCCGAGTTCCCTGAGGTTAACCGGGAGCCTTCCCATGGAGTAGGCGCAGTTCAGGAGTAATGGGACCCCCAGCTTCCTGCAGACGTCCGCCACGCCAGGTGCATCTGTCAGGTTTCCGTAGTTACCATCTACATGGGTCAGCACAGCAAGTTTAACCTCAACCCTGTCGATGGTCTCCTCAAGAACCTCCCTGTAGGCTTCGGGTGTTACCTCATAGCTGGGGTGTCCGGTTGATGGCACCTCAACGATTTCAAGGCCGTTCCTCTCAGCTGCAAGGTGTGTTGTGTAGTGGGCATTTCCATCAACAACAACGGTGTCACCCCTCTCACAGAGTGCATGCATCACCGCAAATTTACCCTCCCTTGCACCATGAACCGTCCTCACGGCATCGGAGCCTGTGAAGTCTGCAAGGTCATCAAGGAAGCAGTTTATGGCGGGCCTTGTGACCTGGTCCAGCCTCCCATCACAGTAGTCACAGACACTGTAACCATCCCCGAATTCATGGAGGGCCTTCCTTGCAGCAGCGGGGAGAACACCGCCACGCTGGAGGGGGTTGAGGTTGAGGTTATCCCTTTCAAGTTTTCTTGTAAGACCATAATCAGCGCATTCCATAATAATCACCAAGTAAGTCAATTATCCTCTGGTAAACCCTGTCCCGTTTTTCAGGATCAACAACAAATACCCTTATGTCCTCCCTCTTTTTTATACTTTGAAGGGTTTTCCTGTGTACCGCTGCAATGAGGAGGACGTCAGAGCTGAGGACCTCGTCTACCGTCCTCCTGAATTCCCGGCTCTTAAGCTCCATGGGGCCGATTTCGTCTATGATTATGCAGTCATCCTCCAGCATGGCCCTCCGGATTGCAGGGACAGCCAGTTCATCCATGACCCCCACATTTACACCGTACCTTCCAATACTGGGGCCCTCTGTTTCAACTGAGGCAAGGAGGCCCCTCCTGCCCGATGCTATGTCAACGACCTCAAATCCCCACCTTGAACCACCCACCCTCACCTCAGGTGTTATGATCCCCCCAACCGAAAGACCCATGCCCTCAAGGTAATCCCTCAGCCTTCCAACCATGGTGCTCTTCCCGCTGCCGGGTCTCCCGGTGATCAGTATCTTCATCAGATTCCCCCTAGATAAGGTTTTCAAGGCCTTCACTCATGGCCCATCTTCTGGCCTCCTCCAGCTCCTCAATGTAGAGGGGACGGTTGATCTCAGGGTAAGCTGAAGCCCTGTAGAGGGGCCGGTACTGGCCCATTATGTTCATTACAGTGTCTGTTCCCAGGTTCTCTGCGACCCATGATATGATGGGCTTCGTGCAGCACTCCAGGTGCCCTGGAAGCACCAGGTGCCTTATTATCATATCCTCACCTGCTATCATGAGGTGGTTCCTGGATACGACCTCAAAGTAGTTACCGGCACCTGCCAGTCTCTCTGCACATTCACTGTTGCCGAACTTGAAGTCCGTGAGGTAGAGGTCTGCAGCACCCATTATGAGCCTGAGGGATTCCCTGGTCATGTACATGTTACTGTTCCATACGACAGGCACACTGATGGAAACCCTGGATAGAACCCTAAGGATATATGGAAGTGCTGGTGTCGGGTCTCCGCCCACGAAGTTGACGTTTGCTGCCCCCATGCGCCTCCTCTCCTCTATGAGCGCTGCAAGTTCATCCACCTCAATGTGTCTGCCTGCAGAGGGGTTCTGGGATATGTCCCAGTTCTGACAGAAGACACACCGCAGGGTGCAGCCAGAGAAGAATATGGTATGGCTGGGTACAAGGGGGGTCTCCTCCCCGTAGTGCAGGAACTCCGAGGCCACCCGTGGCTCCATGACACCGCAGTGTCCCTGCTCCCTGTGGCGGTTAACCTTGCACCTCCAGGGGCACAGTGAACACTCCCCCAGGATCCTTTCAGCGATTTCGATTTTAAGATCAAGGAAGGACCTTTCACATGATCCTGAACACTCTATGCCCTTCTCTATCCTTTCATGTTCCCTCCAGAGTTCAGACATCCCTGAGGTTTCATGGAAGGATGCCGCTGTCCTGGCGGCCACCATGAAACTGGCATCCGTCCTACCGTCCCTCACAGAGAGGTAGTGGTGAAGTGCATCCTTCAGTGACATGATCATGAGTGATAAAGGCGGTTACCCTGTGACATGAACATCCTCAACCATGAGGGGCGCGGTTACAAAGCCCCCCACCTGTCTCCTTTCAAGGTCCGTTGATGAGACCTTCATCATGAGCTCAAATATGTTCCCTGAGAGCATTGCCTTCTTAACAGGTGTGAATTCCCCTGAGTCCACCATGAACGCATTGTTGGCCTCCACCGAGAAGTCACCGGATATTGGATTTGCTGTGTGGGCTCCAAGGACATCTGTGACAAAGATCCCCCTGAAGTCGTCCAGTGGCACTGTGCTGTCAAATTCAAGTATGAAGTTGGTGGTTGAGACAGTCGGGACCTCCATGTAGCCCCTCAGGCCATTACCTGTGCTATCAGCCCGCCCCTTTGATGCTGTGTATATGTTATGCAGGTATCCCCTCAGAATTCCATCCTCAACAAGGGCTGTCCTCTGGGAGGGTGTCCCCTCACCATCAAAGGGGGCTGATCCGAGGCCCCCCTCAAGGGTACCGTCATCGTATACTGAGAGGCCCTCACCTGTGACCTGGCTTCCAATCCTATCTGCCAGTACGGACCTCCCCCTCTGGACGTTATCTGCGCTGAATGCACCTGCGAATGTTCCAAGGAGTCCTGCTGCTGCATGATAGTCCAGGAATGCCGGGATCCTGCCGCTTTCAATACTCCTGCCCCCCATCGAATCCCTTGCAATCCGGCAGGCCCTTCCAGCTACCCATTCAGGGTTGATGTCAAGTTTGCAGGAGGAGTCTGATTCGTAGGCGGTTGTCTTCATGCCATTCTCCCCGGCTGTCACAGATATGTGGGCTGAGAACCCTGTTGAAGATGATGACGCCTCAACACCCTCCGAGTTTATGATGAATGTTTCAATCCTGGATGCGGTGAACCCGCCGCTGGTGGGTTTGCATCCCTCCTCCAGGACCCTGTCGATCATTCTACCGGCCATCTCCACGGAGTCCTCAACTTCAAGGTCATCGAAGGACCTGTCATGGATCCCCTTCACCGATGGATATGTGGAGGGTTCAGAGAACCCGAAGTTCTCATCAGGATCTGCAAGCTGGAGGTTCTGGGCCGCCATCCTCACAGCCACGTCCACCCCATCAGGATCCGATGTGTAGGCAAATCCCATCCGCCCCTCCTTCAGGATGCGGATGCCTATCCCTGTCATGGATTCAATTTTCCCGAAGTCTATGAGGTCACGCTGGATCTCAACCTCCAGTGTCTTCTCCCTCTCAATGTAGACCTCAGCCATCTCACCATACCTTAATGCGAGTTTAACCGCCTCTTCACCAATCCCGAACATCAGCTCACCACCCCATGAATCTCCTGACCGCCTCTGCAACCCCTTCTCCATGGGCTGCGGAGGTCACATAATCTGCCATCTCCCGCAGTTCAGGGTCTGCATTTGCAACCGCAACCCTGAATCCAGCAGCCTCAATGAATTCCAGGTCATTTTCACTGTCACCTATGGCCATGACATCCTCCATTCCTATCCCCCTGGATTCAAGCAGGATCTCCAGGGATGAACCCTTATTCACTGAGGGGTCTGTCAGGTGTATGGCAAAGCCGGTATCATAGACCTCAACATCAAAATCCCTGAGGGCCTCCCTGACAGTATCTGCAGGTACGTCCCTGGTCAGTGCTATCTCCGACACCCTGAGGTCAGAGAACTGGACCTTCCGGACAGGATAAATCCCTTTGAGGTGACTGTAGGCCATCTCAGCCTTACTTATATCACCCAGGACCCTCACCTCATCATTGATGTGCAGTACACCGCCATTTTCAGCCACAACCCCTCCGCTGGTCCCTATCAGGACCGATGTTGCCATTGCAAAGCAGAGGATGTTACCGGTAACCATTATAACAGGCACCCCTGCCTCCTCGGCACCCCTGAGGGCATTCACAGCCTCCAGAGACAACCTCCTTTTTTTGTCGGTTATTGTGCCGTCGATGTCAACTGCAATGGCCCTCATCCTGACACCTAGAATGAGCTGTACCTGTAGGCTATGTTACAGGTGCCCTCCCTTGACACCATGCATGCCCCGATGGGACTGGTGGGGGTGCACTCATTCTTGAAGAGTTTGCACTCCTCTGGCCTTGCAACACCCCTCAATACAGCACCGCAGATGCATCCCGCCGGTGTATCAACCGTATCTTCAACCTCTATATCGAATTTCTCCCGGGCATTAAATTCAGAGAACTCATCCCTTATCTCATAGACTGATTCGGGTATGACCGGGAATCCCCTCCACTCCCTCTCGGTTACCTGGAAGACCTCATCCATCACCTTCTGGGCCTTGAGGTTACCCTCGGGTTTCACGGCCCTCTTATACTCGTTCTCAACCTTTGCCTCCCCCCTATCGATCTGTCGGAGTATCATGTAGACCGCCATGAGTATATCCAGGGGGTTGAAGCCCGCTATGACCTGGGGTATGTTGTAGTCCCTTGAGAAGGGCTCATAGGGTTTCATGCCGATTATGGTTGACACGTGACCTGGTTCTATGAGGGCGTTGAGGTTCACCTCACCTGACTCTATGAGAAACCTGAGGGCGGGTGGTATGAGCCTGTGGCATGAAAGAACCGAGAAGTTCTCAGGTGGTCCTGAGAGTATCTCCGAGGCTGTTGTTGGCGCCGTGGTCTCAAATCCCGCTGCCATGAATACGACTTCCCGGTCAAGTTTCCTTGCTATCTCCACTGCGTTGCCCACACCGTAGACTATCCTGACATCCGCACCGTCCGCCCTGGCATCCGCGAGGGATCCCCTGGAGCCCGGTACCCGGAGCATGTCACCGAAGGTTGTTATGGTGACACCCTGCCTTGCAAGTTCAATGCACTCGTCGATTTCCCTTGCCGGGACACAGCAGACCGGACAGCCAGGACCAGCGACCACCTCCACCTCCTCAGGAAGGAGGGACCTTACACCATGCTGCATTATTGTGTGCTCATGTGACCCGCATACATGCATTATCTTAACTGGACGTGATATCTCCTGTATCCTTGAAACCAGTTCCCTTGAAAGATTCTTCATAAGACCACCATTACACTTAAAGATCTATTTATCACGATCATATATATATGGAGGATACCAAAGGATTATGTTTTATGGGGGAGAGAAGTTTAAACATGTCAGTTATCATCCTCCTCTTCCTCTTCACTGTCTCACTTATTGGCGTTATAAAGTCGGCCGACATATTCGTGGATCGGATCGTTGATATCGGTAGGGGCCTGGGGATATCCCAGATAATACTGGGGGTGACAGTCGCCGCTGCAGGGACTTCCCTTCCTGAATTTGGATCGGCACTGATATCCGTCCTCACAGGAAACCCTGATCTCGGTGTGGGTGTTGTCATAGGATCAAATATATGGAACATAGCCGGCATCATAGGCATATCAGCCATCCTTTCATGTGCGGTTACAACAAACCGGGATGAGATCCGGAGGGATGGTCTTTTCGGGCTTCTGAGCATACTCATCCTCACATTCTTCATGCTCATGGGGCCGGTTGGACCCCTGACTGGTGTCGTGCTCCTTGCACTCTACGGTGTTTACCTCTGGGTCCTCATAAAAAAACAGAGGGGCTACTATACTAGCCACCTCATGGATCATGGCGAGGTTGATGCTAAAACCATAATATCCGCCATCCTGGGATTCATTGGTCTTGTGGTGTTCTGCAGAATACTCGTATACAGTGCCGTTGGGATCGCTGAGATCATGAATGTTCCTGAGATGATAATCGGTCTTTTTGCCCTCGCAATAGGCACAAGCCTCGCTGAACTGGTCGTTGCTGTTAACTCTGCAATGAAGCGTATGTGCAGCCTGTCCCTTGGAACCGTCCTGGGGAGCAACATATTCAACATCCTGATAGGCATCGGGGTTCCATCCCTCTTTGTTAAGATCCCTGTTGAGCCCCTATCCCTCATTCTTGACGCTCCGGTGCTCATGGGGGTGACAGTGGCCGTCATGTACTTCATGTGGACTGATATGGAGCTCAGGAGGGTTGAGGGGGTTGCACTGGTAGCATTTTACCTGGCATACGCTGTACTTAGAATAACACTTACACGGTAGGTTTAATGTGCTCTTTAAGATGCACTTAGAATAGCACTTACACAGTAGATGGATACCAAAATAAAAAATGAAGGGAAATTTTTTTATCTTCTCCTTGCTATGGCTGAACCTGCAGCTAGAAGCAGCAGGCCTGCCATGAGTGCAGCTACCGGAGCACCCGTTGGCTGCATCGGTACCCTGCCAGGTGAAGGTCCTGGACCCGGTGTGGGTTCTGTGACCTCGATATCGACCTCTGTCGTGTTGTTGCCGCCGCTTGATGAGCCTGAGCTCACCGTTGCCACGTTGATGAATGTGCCACGCCTTATCATCTGGACCACTATTTCAAGGACTGCGCTTGAACCTGATGGCAGGTCTCCTATCAGCCATACGCCGGTTACCGGATTGTATGATCCCACAGTGGCGCTGGATGATACGTACCTCATTGAATCTGGTAGCCTGTCAACCACTGTTGTGTTGAGTGCAGTATCAGGTCCATTGTTTGTCACCGTTACTGTGAATTTCACGTTCTGTCCGAGGCGTACAGCCCTCCTATCAGCCGTCTTGGTGATGGTGAGCTCTGCCCGTGGGTTGACTGTGAAAGTGGCGTTAGCATCCCTATCAGGGTTCGGATTGTACGTATCAGACGTGACATTGGCAATATTGGTCAAGGTAGTGTTACTCACAACAACTCTGCCTATAATCTCCATAGTCGCCACATTATCCCTCACCGGTGAACCAACAAGCCACACACCAGTACCCGCATCATAGGTTCCCTGTGAACGACTGTGACTCAGGTAGCCAAGACCTGCAGGTAACCCGTCATGAACAACAACACCCGCTGAATCATCAGTATCCATATTGGTAACTGAAACCACGAACCTCACAGTATCATTGAAGTCAACCACCGTCTCATTAACCACCTTATCTATCACAAGATAAGCAGCCGGTGGGATGGTCACTGTGACGTTTGCAGTGTTGTTTTCAGGGTATGGATCGAACTGATCCCCAACTGCCTGAACCCTGTTTATCAGTTCACCTGTGGTGTTCACAAGGACCGTGAAGTTGAGGGTTGCTGATGCACCGTTTGCAAGGTCTCCAACTATCCAGATGCATGCAAGGGGATAGCAGATACCCTGTGAAATTGCATGTGACTGGTAGACAAGGCCCTCTGGAAGCATTTCTGTTACCGTAACCCCTGTTGCATCGTCGGGTCCATTGTTCGTAACCGTCACAAAGAAGGTTATCTGCTCACCGAAGTTCGGTGTGCTGTTTGACACCGTCTTTGTGATTGATATATCTGATGATGGGTTCACGGTGAGTAGAGCAGTTGCATTGTTGTTTGAGAGCAGAGGGTCGTACTCCTCGGCTGATGCATTCACGTAATTCGTGAATATGCCTGCGGCATTTGCAATTACCTCAAGCACCAGGGTTGCTGATGTGCCATTTGCAAGGTCTCCAACAGTCCAGAGCCCGCCTGCGAAGGTTCCCTGTGAGGCGCTGTGACTGAGCAGTCCGAGTCCTGGTGGTAGTATATCCGTTACAGCGACACCTGTTGCATCGTTCGGTCCGTTGTTGGTGACAGTGACCGTGAAGTTTGTTATCTGTCCATTGTTGATTGGTGTCAGGAGGACCGTCTTCTGTACCGCGATATCAGCCACGGCCTCTGCATTTAATAGCCCAGCAGCATGGTTGTTGGTCAGGTCAGGGTCATACTCGGTGCTCGTGACTGAGACCGTGTTTATCATCTCACCCGTGGCATTGACAAGCACGGTGATGTTCAGTGTCTCTGATGCACCGGGTGCCAGTGAATCAACAGTCCATACATTGAATTCCAAGAAGTAGATACCCGCGGATGCATCGTGGGACTGGTAGACGAGGCCTGATGGCATTGTATCAACGGTCCTCACAACCGTGGCGGTGTCCGGTCCAAGGTTCGTTACCGTTATGTAGAATACCACGGTGTCACCGAAGTCTGGTGCTGTGTTGCTGACGGTCTTCGTGATCTTAACATCCGCGCTTGGCCTCACATCAACTGTAACCGCATCAACGTTGTCTCCGGGTAGTGGATCTGGAAGCTCTGATGATACGTTGACTATGTTTGTCTGGAAGCCTGCCTGGGTTGCCCTTACAATTAGTATGAGGGTTGCCTGGAACAGGGCCGGTAGTGAGCCAACCTCCCAGACGCCAGTTGTTGTGTTGAAGGATCCCTGTGTAACCGTGTATGATATGATTGAGAGTCCTGCAGGCAGGAGATCTGAGACCACGACATTTGATGGTGTGTCTGGACCCGCATTCCTCACGATCACCGTGAAGGTGGCGGTTTCCCCGTTATTTATAACAGGTCTGTCAACGGTCTTCTGGATGCTAAGGTCTGCTGATACCGCTTTAAGGGTTGATACCGCATCATTGTTGGTCCTGTCAGGGTCGCGCTCATTACCGGTGACTGATACTGTGTTATTTGAATCACCTGTTGTGTTAACAAGGACTGTGAGGTTCATCAGGGCTGATGCCGCGTAATTCAGTGCTCCGATGTACCAGACACCGGTTGTGGCATTGTAGGTTCCCTGTGTGACACTGTGACTGAGGTAGACAAGGCCCGGTGAAAGTATATCTGTGACGGTTACACCTGTGGCGTTGCTCGGTCCGAGGTTTGTGACAGCAACCGTGAAGGTCACAACGGATCCAAAGTTTGGTCGCGGGTCGCTCACTTGTTTCACTATACGCAGGTCAGCCACCGGGATTCCCACCACCTCGGCGGTGTCATTGTTGTTATCCGGGTTGGGATCAAAGTTTGGTGATGTGATATTTGCAAAGTTTGTCAGTGATCCAGTTGCGTTGACCCTGGCTATTATTGTGAGTGTTGCTATTTCAAGGTAGTTCAGTGCCCCCACATTCCATGTGCCCATGTAGTAGGAGCCCTTGGATGGCGTCGCGCTGATGAGTATCAGTCCAGCCGGCAGAACATCCTCCACCACAACCCCTGCTGCGTTATCAGGTCCCCTGTTGCTCACAGTGATTGTGTACTGAATATTTTCACCCACATAGGGTTCCGGATTGTTAACAGACTTGTCTATGGTGAGGTCTGATGCCGGTGGAGAATTCAGGGTTGCTGATGCGTAGTTGTTTGCCATGTCGGGGTCAAAGACGTCACCTGTCACGTTGGCGTTGTTGACAACTGGTCCTGTTGCTGTGACCGTGGCTGTGATGTTCAAGGTTACCGTCTCGAAGTATCCGAGGTTTCCTATGGTCCATATACCTGTGGTGCTATTGTAGGTTCCCCTAGATGCAGTTGCTGATACGAAGCTCAGCTGTGGTGGTAGAAGATCCGTTACATAAACGCCGGTGGCATTGTTTGGGCCGTAGTTCACCACGGTGATTGTGAATCTGACGGTATCGCCAATGTTGGGTGCCGTGTTATTGGCCGTTTTTGCAATTGCAAGGTCGGCCCTCTCAAGTGCCCTGATGGTGATGTTCTCACCGAAGTCTGAGTTGTAGTGGTAGCTTGAACCGCTCCTGTCTGTTATGAGACCTAAGAGCCTGGTCACCCCTGCGCCGGTAACGTTGAACAGCCAGACAGATACAAAGTTTGTCTGACCCGGTGCGTCAAGGCGTACATTGTTGCTGGTGTTTGGTCCGTAGGTCACCGTTACGTTGATGGGCTGGATAATTGCCGGGTTGTAGTTGGTTAGTGGAAGGTTAACGATATCATATCCGGCTGATGCCGTTGTTGATACGACTGTGACTGCAATCACGTCTCCAATGGCCGGTGCCGGGTTACTCACAGTTATGGATACCACGTCATTACGGTTCTGTGAGATAAGTTTCTCAACATAGAGTGTTCCGTTTATGGTGTCAGCGGAACCCGTGTTCGTCCCGCCCACCGTCACCGTATAATTCCTGGACGTCAGGTAGGCAAGTGAATTCCTTGATACCTCCACAAGGTAGAAGACATCCACCGTTGCACCCGGTGCTATATCACCCAGGTACTTGCTGGCTGTTTCATTCGCCGCGAGGTAGACGTAGGGATTGGTTGAAGTGAATGTGAGGTTGGCTGTTACATTAGTTGCGGTGGTCAGGGCATCGTTCCTGACACGTATCTGGATGAGGTACTGGTTGGGGCCGACGTTCACATTGTTATGGTCAAGCCCTATGATGTCCCATGAACCCTTGGTCAGGTTCAGGGTTCCGAGCCTGAAGTCGGCAGTGGCTCTTCCTGACTCATCAAGAGTCACCGTCTTTGAAGGTACCACATGCCCCGCTGCAAGAGCTGAGACAACAAATGTCCGGTCAGGTGACTGGAAACTCACAGAGTAACTTCCATCAGAACCCGTTACCCCTGATGCTACAGTAGAGCCATCCATGGAGGCCACATTTATAACTGCGCCCTCAAATGGATCTGTACCGTTACACTGAGTAACAGTACCTGTTATGAGTGCATTAGAATCAGTCTGATTATCAGAGTCTGCGGCACTTACGGTTCCCACTGCAAGAACCAGAAGAAGAAGCGAAAGTGCCAGTGTAAATCTCTTCATTTTTCACCCCCCTTTCAATTTTTTTACACGTTTATCTATTCTGTTCATGGAGATATTTATAATCTTCTAATAATTCCCGGAAAGACAAAAAAATGAGGGATGAGGCACTAAAAACCGGTCAGAATTATATGATCTTGCAGATGACATATACATCAGATGGTCAATATATGGCCATATCGAATGGAATTTATAGATGGTCATACAATCAAACTGTATGAAGGCTGTGGTTTTCATTGGGAGGGGGCTCAGGGAATACATTGATATGTTCAACCTGGACCCTTTAGAACTCGAGGGGACGAGGATCCTCGACTGTGCTGCAGGTGTGAGTTCATTCAGGAGCGAAATGCATGACCGGGGATTCAATGTAACTGCACTGGACCCCCTGTACAGGAGGACACCCGATGAAATTAAAAAAATGGCATATGAAAGCTTCAGGAGATACACTACGAACCACAGAGACTTTTTAAGGGATTTAAAGGTGGATGGAAGACCCGTTGAAGATTACAGGAGGATGGTACTCAGCAGGTTCCTGGATGACTATAAAAGGAACCCCTCATGGTACATAGCCGGCGAACTCCCGGATCTTCCCTTTGAAGATGGAGAATTTGACCTGGTGGTATCTGCAAATTTCCTTTTCCTGTATGAGGACCTGCTGGACTACAGTTTCCATGCTGAATCTGTGAGGGAGATGCTCAGGATCGGGAAAGAGGTTAGAATATTTCCTGTGTACAATATACACAGAAGAAAACGTTCTGTACACCTCAAACCGTTGATGGATGAATTTAATGATTATGACATGAAGATAAGGAAGGTTAAGTACCATGAGGAGACCGGCTGTAATGAAATGTTAATCATAAAATAAGATCTAGGTCAACCGGTTCTATTATTCGTTATAGCTTTATATTACGAATATAAGTTTTGTCACTTCTATATTGTTATTAAAGCAATAACATGACACGCCGTTAGTTGATTCCCATACTATTCAGTCTATTTAAAGCGGACTTTATCGTGTACTTAAACTCATAGCACAGATACATTTCCATACTATTCAGTCTATTTTAAAGCAATTCTGGTGGCTCCAGGAACTCCAAGTACTCAACGTATTTCCATACTATTCAGTCTATTTTAAAGCACTGCTTGCATACATACTTATGTAGCTACTACTATAATTTCCATACTATTCAGTCTATTTTAAAGCTATATTGCCCTGTGCTTCCAGTCATCGATATTCACCAATTTCCATACTATTCAGTCTATTTTAAAGCTCTTTTTTCTATGTTTCTTTTTTCTGATTATTTCCACCATTTCCATACTATTCAGTCTATTTTAAAGCTGTCTTGTTCTCAGCATTCCATTCAGCATCCGTTGGTGTATTTCCATACTATTCAGTCTATTTTAAAGCATTGATGACAGGGTGGTGTCAAGTTTATCAAGTTTATATTTCCATACTATTCAGTCTATTTTAAAGCCCACATTCGACGCCGGAACAGCAGGCACTATGACCGATTTCCATACTATTCAGTCTATTTTAAAGCCGGGGTTGTCCTCTGTCTTCCTGTTTCTGCTGAAGAGATTTCCATACTATTCAGTCTATTTTAAAGCAGAACCCGGCACACCCAATTCATGAATAACCTCTTCAATTTCCATACTATTCAGTCTATTTTAAAGCCTGATCCCCTTGAAGAGGGGAGAAAATGAAATTGAAGATATTTCCATACTATTCAGTCTATTTTAAAGCGGGCCTTGAATGCATTGTATTCTGTGTCAGGGTCATTATTTCCATACTATTCAGTCTATTTTAAAGCTCTACGAGGAAGTCGCCCGACCCATCACGATCATTAATTTCCATACTATTCAGTCTATTTTAAAGCCGCCATCAGATGGCTCCTCCTGGAATCCCGTGAGGGCCATTTCCATACTATTCAGTCTATTTTAAAGCTCGCCCACGATGATCCAAAAAGGGAAGCCCGCGCAATCAAATTTCCATACTATTCAGTCTATTTTAAAGCGTGACTGCCCCTGGAGCAGACCACGCAGACTCCGCAATTTCCATACTATTCAGTCTATTTTAAAGCCCATTCAGATGAATATAGCGATGAAGAGCTGAATAGGAATTTCCATACTATTCAGTCTATTTTAAAGCGAAGCTGACGAATTCTATTACATAGCAATTAGGCGCAGATTTCCATACTATTCAGTCTATTTTAAAGCCCCATTTTTCCTATCTCCATTCTTTTCACCTCTTCAAATTTCCATACTATTCAGTCTATTTTAAAGCTTCGACTATTATCTCTCCCTTGGCCCTGAGAGGAGTATATTTCCATACTATTCAGTCTATTTTAAAGCCCTCATGAGGACCTGCTACGAGGCAGGGCGCAGGGCCTTATTTCCATACTATTCAGTCTATTTTAAAGCGCTTCTACGTCATCAACTACTACATCCTGCAGCAGTGATTTCCATACTATTCAGTCTATTTTAAAGCACGTAAAGGTATAGGCGGTCGTCATCGACCACCCTTTATTTCCATACTATTCAGTCTATTTTAAAGCAGGAACTCCTGAAAGGGAGAGAAGGATACGTTGAACAATTTCCATACTATTCAGTCTATTTTAAAGCCTCCGAGAAACAGGCCAGGTCATCACACGGGAGTACAATTTCCATACTATTCAGTCTATTTTAAAGCTCTTCTATCTGCGCTGACAGGAGGTCAGCGAGTTATTTCCATACTATTCAGTCTATTTTAAAGCCATAGTACCCTGCGATCTGCCCGCGCGGGAACGCGGAATTTCCATACTATTCAGTCTATTTTAAAGCAGACAAGCCTACAAGCCAAAACTCCACCAGAACGTCTATTTCCATACTATTCAGTCTATTTTAAAGCGGGTCTTCCCCAACCTGATTGTACTGGCTGATCGCCCATTTCCATACTATTCAGTCTATTTTAAAGCATGATCTGCTTTGTTGAAGACATGTTTCACGTTCACGATTTCCATACTATTCAGTCTATTTTAAAGCGATCACTGATATGCATGGAGTTACAAGGACTGGACTCAATTTCCATACTATTCAGTCTATTTTAAAGCCCGATGACCCACTACCACTCCGTGAATGGTATACCGGATTTCCATACTATTCAGTCTATTTTAAAGCCAGCCTGACAGCAAACGACAAACCAATGAACTGTCACATTTCCATACTATTCAGTCTATTTTAAAGCCTAACGCTACGCGGTAGAGATCTACCGCGTAATCTTATTTCCATACTATTCAGTCTATTTTAAAGCTCAACAAGGTTTGAACCTATATCCTTGATGTAGGAGATTTCCATACTATTCAGTCTATTTTAAAGCGGAATATGGCCTGTTTGAGGAAGGGTTTATGTGGAATGATTTCCATACTATTCAGTCTATTTTAAAGCTTATGGGGTGACATATTGAGTTTTATTGACAGGAATTTCCATACTATTCAGTCTATTTTAAAGCCATTTTGAGGGTGTCAGGTTTTCCCTTTCCACCCTCCATTTCCATACTATTCAGTCTATTTTAAAGCGCAACAGAGATAACATTTGACGGAGAGGCCATCCCAATTTCCATACTATTCAGTCTATTTTAAAGCCCTCTTCGTTGAAGGTGATGGTGATCCTATCACCTTCATTTCCATACTATTCAGTCTATTTTAAAGCCCTATACTCATCTGAATACCCTCTTTCGATTAGGTACTATTTCCATACTATTCAGTCTATTTTAAAGCTAAAACAAAAATAACAACTAAAAACATAAACAAACACTATTTCCATACTATTCAGTCTATTTTAAAGCGGGCTTTACACATTGGAGATGACGAAGATATAGAAAAATTTCCATACTATTCAGTCTATTTTAAAGCACAATAAACCAAATAAAGCTTTAAGCAACCTTAAAGCCTATTTCCATACTATTCAGTCTATTTTAAAGCTTTTCCCAAAAAACGCCCGGAAATAGCTTATTCATCAATTTCCATACTATTCAGTCTATTTTAAAGCACTCTTCATGTGTAATATCATTACGCTTGAGGAGTAATTTCCATACTATTCAGTCTATTTTAAAGCGAAATAGCAATTAGAATACAAAATGCCCGACTATTATATTTCCATACTATTCAGTCTATTTTAAAGCTACAATTTTAACATATCCACAAAATAGTACCCAATTTCCATACTATTCAGTCTATTTTAAAGCAAAACACCCTTGACAACATAAAAAGGGGGAGATACATTTCCATACTATTCAGTCTATTTTAAAGCCGGGCGGAACGGGTTTTGTTAAACGTTGAAAATGATTATTTCCATACTATTCAGTCTATTTTAAAGCGTGGTATTTATGGATATTATTGAACAGATGAATGATTATTTCCATACTATTCAGTCTATTTTAAAGCAATTGCTTATTCTCCTGGATATTCGTTATATCAATATAATTTCCATACTATTCAGTCTATTTTAAAGCTATGAACCGGCATTGGATCAGACCGTTTAGCGTGGCATTTCCATACTATTCAGTCTATTTTAAAGCAATGACCGTCTTGACGATATTAAACGCCTAATCGACGAAATTTCCATACTATTCAGTCTATTTTAAAGCTCTACAAGTGTGACATTCTCACACTTGAGGAATATAAATTTCCATACTATTCAGTCTATTTTAAAGCCCACTGAACAATTCTAATTCTACTTCTTTACAACCCAATTTCCATACTATTCAGTCTATTTTAAAGCCCGGGGGAGGGTACTGACGGTCCGCAGGAGTATAGATGATTTCCATACTATTCAGTCTATTTTAAAGCGAAGTAAGACCTCCACAACCAAGCCCCCATTTTCATATTTCCATACTATTCAGTCTATTTTAAAGCGCCTTAAACCACCATTGGAGACTGCCCGTGAACTCCATTTCCATACTATTCAGTCTATTTTAAAGCTGTAACTGTACCCATCCGCTGTGAGTGACCTGTACTCGATTTCCATACTATTCAGTCTATTTTAAAGCCCGCAGATCCCCGGGGCTCTGAGACTTTTCAGTGAGATTTCCATACTATTCAGTCTATTTTAAAGCCTGTATGACCTAGCCCTTCAGAGAGCTAGGCGTAAGGAATTTCCATACTATTCAGTCTATTTTAAAGCTAGTATGGAAATCCCTAACTTCGGTATATCTGTATAATTTCCATACTATTCAGTCTATTTTAAAGCAATATTCATGAAGTTCATAAAAATTTTGAAACGGTGCTATTTCCATACTATTCAGTCTATTTTAAAGCGAGGAACATGCGTGAGATAAGGGAACATGTGAGAGAAATTTCCATACTATTCAGTCTATTTTAAAGCCCAATATGGACTGATATCTGCCCTCTAATTGTGAAAAATTTCCATACTATTCAGTCTATTTTAAAGCCCCCAACCCATAACTGCACCCAGGACGAACCAGTCGAGATTTCCATACTATTCAGTCTATTTTAAAGCTATGATGTGACATGCAAACCTGAATGCGTCACTCAAGTATTTCCATACTATTCAGTCTATTTTAAAGCGGGACTGACACGGTAGCTGATTACAGGACAATCTAATTTCCATACTATTCAGTCTATTTTAAAGCGAGTCCAATTAGGAACACTATATGAAACTGTGATTTATTTCCATACTATTCAGTCTATTTTAAAGCATTCATTCGAAACCACAAAGAACCCTCCCCATCAAATTTCCATACTATTCAGTCTATTTTAAAGCACAACACTGTCCCTGCACTTAACTCAGACCGGAAAATATTTCCATACTATTCAGTCTATTTTAAAGCCGAGCCGATTATTTTGTTTTTAGGCTAAATACTTGCTGAAAATGCTTTGTTTTAACATGCTTATAAGTCTGCCTATAATGATGACTCTTATTTATAAAGGCTGACTTAAATTATAAAACCAATAGTGTTCTTTTCAATTCCAAGGACATGCGAAGAAACATATTTTTTACTGGGAAATTCATAAATCATCACAGAATCACATGTATCATCTATCAATTCACTGAGTCCTGTTTTTATCTCACCAAACTGCGCTTTACTTACTTCGCCTTCAAAAACTGAGTTCTGTCTCCAATGAAGATACATTTTCAAAAATTTATGAACCTTGTTAACTCTTTTGACATCAACGTCGTAAACCACCAGGAGGTACACTTAATCACCTGCTAAAAAAGTGCTTAAAATAATAAATTACAGTTTCACCACCATGCCCTGAAACTCTCATATTTCTGATCGCCCAGAAAGTGTTTTATTAATTTATAGGACTCCAGCCTCATCAGATACTTATAGGATACCTTTCTTTTGAGTTTAGGGTGCTTTATAGTCGTATCAAGCTTAGCCTGATATTCTTTGAGGAAAATCTGTTTACCCCTGTCTTTAAGCATTACACCGACATCTCTATCAAAGTCCTTCTCTGAAATCATGTTATTATTTACTAGTTTAAATATTACTCTGCCAACTATTAGCGGTTTAAAGATATCTGCTATATCCAGGGCAAGTGAAAACCTCCTTTCAGCAGGTTCATGCAGAAAGCTAATAGATGGATGGAGATAGGTGTGATATATCTCAGATAATGCGGATACGTATAATAATGAATTACCAAAGGATAAAAGGGCATTTAATTCTGTCGTTGGCGGTCTTATTTCACGTTTATCCATTTTAAACCTTTTAAGGATCTTATTAAAGCTCTGATAATAAGAATTCCACATGCGGCCCTCATTACTCATTATCTGCGCAACATTCCCTTCCACAACCTCTTTCTCTATCATCTCAATATATTCGCTAACATCCTTCCCTCTTTTTTTGTAATACTTCATTGCTTTGAGTAGGTTATGTTTAATACCGAGAACCATCTCCCTCGCGATTTCTGATCTTTTCGTTGGATCCAAGTAATGTTCCGCCTGTTTTACCACCACAAGCCCGGAGTTAAGCTGTACGCGCGGGTATAAAGACCCTTCATAATAACCGTATTTATTGAAAAAATTAACCGGGATGCCCTTTTTCATCAATATAGATGATGCCCCTGATTTAATTGAAACTTTACCATAGCAGTTTATCTCGTTTATGCGGTTTATTGGAAGAGGCTTCTTAATGTCTTTATTGATAAAATATAATGTATTTCCCTGCCGGGACAGTATCCCATGAGAAGTTATATACAAAGGGTCCTTCATTGAATCACCTGTTAGATCATGCAGAACTCATAATAACTACATCTACGACAGTAACGTTTAGAAACGGGTTTAGGGGGGTATTTCATTTTAACAACATTTTTTATGCTTTCAACAATTTTCTCGATTTCCGACTCCAATTCAGGCGTTAAGTGGAGTTCTTCCCTTTTCTTTTCAGTAGGGTACACAAGCACTCCTTTCACGTTTTTTCCTGTGAATTTCCTTATATACCATAAATAATAATAAAGCTGATATCTGACAGGCTCTTCAAGGCTGCTTGACTTTTTTATTTCAAAAATAGTCAGATTTTTCTTATTCATGAAGTCTATAGAAATTTCTCCGAAGTTTATGCTTTTCTTTTCTCGTGAGAAAGTTTTTTCATGGAGGAGCCTCCCCATCTGTATGTCTTCGTTATCATAGTTCATGTTTATCTGGTTCGCAAAGAACCATAATTCTCGCTTACAGGCCACATAATACTGAACCATGACACCAGTTACTTTCATGAAATCACTTTAAACTATATAATGTTCCAGAGTTCCCCTTCAGAAACCTCAAACCCATAGGCATAACTATAATTAACCCCATGAATAAGATAGAACCTTTTCATATCATCCACCTTCCCTTCACGTAGCATCTTAAGAAATAGCCATTTGTAAATCCCCACAGTATTTTCAAACTTATCAGGATCTTCTTCATCGAAGAATGCAGCAGGAACTACATCAATTTTTTCAAATCTCTCATCAACATCTCTAATTGAGAGTAAACGTGAAACTTCTTCCATGTTCTCAGTCCTGAAGCGAATGGTGTAAGGACCTCTTTTGTTGATGATTTCATCGTACTTATTGTAGCCTCTTTCGAGTTTTTTGTTAAAAGAAAGGTTAATTGACTCTATTTCAAGGAGGGATGTGTAAAGATTAAAGACCATTTCACTCATTTCACCCAGGGACGGCTCCCCATCCTCTATTATGTTCTTCGAACACTCTATCACCTCTCTCCCATAGGGATAGACCCATCGACCATTTCCATTTTCGGCTTCTATACAGGTTTCTATGTAAACCTCTCCTTTTTTATGCGGATCTTTAGATCTATTTATTCTACCCAATCTCTGAGTTATCGCATCTATTGGTGCTATTTCTGTGAAAAGTACATCAAAGTCTATGTCCAGGGAAATTTCAACCACCTGAGTCGCTACAACAACTAGTCCCCTGTTTTTCCATTTTTCTTTAAGCTCAATTTCACTTTCTTTTTGTTTTCTATGGGCCTTTGTGAATTGAGAATGATAGAGAATTAGGTTAGAATCCCTGTCAAAAGAATCGCTTGTTTTGAAGCTTCCGGACTCTTCCAGTGCCCTATAAACCTCTTTTGCTTTGTTAACAGTGTTAAGGACAACAAGCACCTTTTTATTATTATTGAATTTATTTATTATGCTATCTATTTTATCAAGGATAGAAGAATTTTCGGCCTTCAATGAAAAGGGTCTGTGCTCAAAAAGGCCCTCCTCAGTTATCATATTATAGTCCAGATCCTCTAAGAGAATATTCTCAACATTCACAGGGAAGGTTGCGCTCATTATCGCGAATTTACAGCCCCTATTATTAAGTTCACACAATATTCTTTTTAGAACACCCATCATTTGCCAATCATAGGAATGGACCTCATCAACAATTAAGAGACAGTTTTCTACATTCAATTGGGAGAGAGGCCACTTATAAACATTGAAAAAGCTCAAAAGAAATGAGTCAAGTGTAGAAACCGTTATAGGCTTTGAAAAGGTTTTGTTAATTATTTTTTCCTTCCAAATCTTTTCCTGATCGTCATTATATTCTTCTGCAAGTATAATAGAAGATGATCCGTGCAATATACCCACTTTATCTTTTCCAAAATAGTCTTTAAGACGTTTATACATTGAATTGCTAGTCACCTGCGTGGGCATAGTATATATTATTTTAGTATGCCTGTTCTTCAGATTATTTAAGGCCCATAAGAGGGCTGCTTCCGTTTTACCCTCGCCTGTCGGTATTTTTATAAAAATGTTGTCTGAACTTTTAGAAGAGACCTCCTGGAATCTCTTTAGACCATGAAATTCATGACCTCTTAAATTGGCTCTGGCTCTTATTTTATCGATAAGTTCATCCTTAGAAATTAATTCTGCATCAAGTTCATAGGATCCACTTGAAAACCAGTCTGCTCTAATTAAGTTTCCTGTGATGAAGCCATATATCTCCTTTACTTCTTTCTTTTTCGAAGGAGTGGCTTGGCTGAGCATAGTGTTCAGGTTATCAATGATTCCTTCTCCCCATGATGACCAGGAAAATGTGTCCCTCAATAGGTTGTATGGCTTTTTGGACGGCAGCTCAAATTTGAATTCGTAGGGGCATGGTCTATTAAAAAATTCTTTATAATATCTTTTATATTCTTTAGCAAATTTTAATGTCTCCTTAAAAAAGGTGGGTGGTTCCAGCTCCGCAAATCTTTCATCCGAATAAATATCATCGTGAAGAAGTGTATGATGTGTGAGTATCGAAAGCGTAATGTAGTCAACATCTCCAATTTTAGGCATTTCAAGGTTATAAGTAAAGTAAACAGAGTACAAGGGGTGGTATGACTTCTGTTTCTTTAAAATTTTATCATTATAGAATTCAAGGGTTCCCTTTCCTATATCATGAAAAAACACTGCAAAAAATAATACATCTAAGAGTAGCTGTTTTTCGATTTTGTGTCGCTTTGCAAATGAATCAAAGGTCTCTGTATTTTCATTGAGAAATTTCCTTAATGATTCTAAAGCCCCCCTCGTATGTCCTTCAAGGGTGAATGATTTTTCATCATTGGTTTTCGCTATAAGATTCTCCTCAAAAAAAGAAGGATCTGTGTCATATAATTCCTCAAATCTGGCTCTATGATCGCTGACAAACTCCTTTAAATTCATCATTAGCATCATCGTCACCCCGTTAAAAGTAGTAACTGAATGAATCACAGGAACTCTATGTTATAGTGGTACTCTTCGTCAATGTAAAGATCTTTATTTCTGCTCATTTCACATGAAAGACCTGCAAACTCTACTATCTGAGCAAATTTAGTGGGTTTTCTTGGGGTTACATTATTATTAAAGTTGAGATTGACTGAAATCACTCTGGGCGGGAATAAATTAGAGACTTTTGTTGCCAGTGGCTGATACCTGAACTTCATGCCCTCTTCCAAGGTAAATACGCTGTGTACGGTGCTTTCCTCCCTTGATTCCATGGTAATTTTTTGCGGCTCTCTTATGATCACCATCTCATCATCCATACCAAGAGATGGAACTCTTGAAGGATACTTAAGAGATCTCATCACATCATCGAGAAGATGGGAGTCCTGTGTTAACACATAGATTAAAAATTTGCCCATGTAGATCCTTTCACGTTGAAGTATGTCCCTACCAGCTCCAGAAGACTTCCATTTTTTAAAGGTCCATGCGTCATTGAAAATGGAATTTATATGAAGGGGGACTATTCCAATCCCTAATTTATCAAGAAAGGCGTAATAGTCCCTCTCATTTTTACCCATGATGTTTGTGAGCATGCCTACGACCTGGGTCTTCGTCGGGGCAAGGTATGTAAGCTGATGAACCGATGTCTGAGGTATCCTGAAAGAATTAATAAGACCCTCAACAATGAATCTCACTGCATCCATTTTAACACCAGTTACAACCAACCTTTTATATTATCCAGAGCTTTGTTAACGGATGTCACAGTTTCCTTAAACTCGGATCTGATCTCCTCTTCATTAGTGAATATGCCTGATCTTATGCCTATACTGTATTCCTCTATTATGTCATCAAATTCATCAAGGATCTCTTTAACGGGGTCAATGTCAATACCGCCTTCTTCGTTTACTCTGAGAGAATTCAGGAAGATGGGTGTACCTGCTTTCTGTTTTGTGACAACTACAAATTTCGGGGTTAGGTCATCCAGGAGCCTTGCCTTTTTTGCTCCTCCATCAATACTTTTAAGTGCATTTACCAGATATTCCACCCTTCTTCTCCTTTCTTCTGGGTCAATGACAGGCTCGATATCATAACTAAGTTCATCGACAATGGATCCAATTACATCCATATCTATTACAATTGTCCCCTTCATGAAGTTGAAGGTGTTTATTTCAACTTTGACAAGATCTCCGCCTTCCTGACCTTCTTTTTTCCGGGTTAGTAGATCGCTATCTCCATTCCATGGGAATATACTCACGAGAGGGGAGACCTTTACCGGTGACCACCTTCTAAGAGCCATTGAGCCAGACCCTTTAACTGCTTCCATGAAGCCAAATAGGTCCAGGTCTGGGTGTTTGTCCAGTATTCCTTTGTATCTGGCCTTATCTTTCCCTTTAACTTTTATTATGTATTCTCCCTTATTATCCAGCTTGGTGAGTTTCATCCCGAGCTGATTCATTGTCTCCTTAAGGTAGTATCTCAGGGCCTGTCCTGAAACATAGGGGTAATAGTCACCCTTGTTATCCTGTACCTTTTTTAGAACCACCATATTTCCAGGGTTTTCACTGCTGTTGAGGTTATCTATATTAACCTTTGTTATGTATCCTATATTTGCAAATGTCCTGCTCATTCTAATTTCCTCCTTTGTTTTTGGCGTATCTAGTGGATAGGTATTTCTGTATAGCATAAATAGCCAGATAATTCCTTATTAGAACTACCCTGCTTTCTTTGGAATCCATCAGAATTTCCTGAATCAAATCGCCGTACCTTTTTTCATCTTCTGTTGAAGAATTCCAGAGAGCTCCAGCATCTTCTTTCAGTATTTCGTATTCAAGGTTTTTAAAGAACTCCGTGAGTCTTTCAAAGTTTCCTATTTCTCTAATGGAATATAAAATATCCTTTTTATCGTATTGGGCTGCAAAATACCCGATTCTGTCTCCAACGAGTTGGCACTTATTATGCAATTCTTTCATGTCAGACATTCCAGTTACCTCCAGATATTCTGTAAGAAATTTATAGATAAGGAGAGGGTTAATGCCAGAAGGATTATCCTGTGAGAGATTATAAAAAGAAAGGTCGGTAATAACAGGGTCTATGGGGAGACCCAGTAGTATTCTTCTCGAGATCTCTTCTCTTGGTAAGTTCTTGATTTGAGGTTTGCTTATATTCTTATAATAGGAATAATTCATCAGTAGATTTAAAAAAGGAGTGTCTGATTTGTTTCTTAAATTTTTAATCCTGTCAAAGAATTCTGATATATACGAAAACTTGTTGTAAATCTTTAAATCATCCACTCCACGGGATGTGACAACAAAGTAGTCTATGGACAGATAAGCAAGTTCATCTCTGTCAATTATTTTTCTCTTAATTTTTTGGATTAAGAGGAGCAATCTTGAATAAGGACCACTTGTAACAAAATCCCCTTTTTTTAAAAAATTAGTCTTTCTTGAAGATTCCTCAAGGTAATCCTCTGGAATCATCAGCATCTTCTTTATATCATACAAGAATGTGAGTGAGGGTGCTGATATGATGAACACGTTATTGTCCACGAAATAATTATTTAACAAACCATATCTATAAATGAGGTCACACATGAAACAGGCCGTTATATCCTTTTTTAATCTTAAATCTCTAAATGATGGCTTTGGATCCCCCGTACCAAAATCAAATATCAGATTGGTAGATTTTATTGAAAAAGATCCTTTTTTGTTCTTATCATCTATGTACTTTGAATACTTACTTCCACAGAAGAAGCATTTATCCCCTGCTTGGATTTTTTTTATTTTTGATGAAATTGATTCTCCAAGTTTTTCTGGTTTAAGGTATATCATTACATTACTACCTTTTTTACCATACTGAAGGTCACCACTTACCTTTCCATCAAAGCTGTTTTTAGCCTCAGCTTCCTCCTTTTTTAGAGCTTCAAGTTTTTTTTCGGTTACCTGCATCCTGGGTAAAAGATCTTTTGTGCGTTCAGACCTCTGTAAATATGGTTTAACATTAAGTTTTGGTGCTATAATGACTCTATCATTTACTGGATCGTAGTAAGGTCTGTTATTGTTGGTTTCCTCAAACGCCTTGGAATAATAAATACTCCTTAAGATGAAATAGACCTCTTTCAATTCTGTGAATGATCCATGAAATGTGATCTTATTATCCGAGAGCTCAAATTTAGAATCCCCATATTTCACAGTGTAATCATCAATATTTTCAAATCTCTCATCTCTCCTAAGATCAAAAAAGATATTCACAAGGCCATTATCATAAAGGAAATCCCTCTTACCAAAGCTTATTGTAATCATCTTACACCCTCCAAAGTATTTAGCATTCCAAAACCCAGTGAATTTTTCTCACCAATGCCACAATCCAATAAAAACTTGTAAAACCTTTTGTTATCCATATTAAACTTTTCAAGATTCTTCCAGAGAGTCCCTATGACAATAAACATTTTATCTGCCCTTTTAAGCCTTACAGCAACCTCTCGAGAGTATTGTAGCCGGTCAAAAATGTTTCCATCAAAGTGATAGTCATCATCATAAAATGCATTGTATTTCTTCAAAGCATTTTCTTTCACTCTCTCCATGAAAAAAGACAAATCATGTGAATTTTTCATTGAAAAATATACGTTTTTTCTATTTTTTTCATATAGGACTACGGGCGTGCTTGTTATAAATTGCCTTCCCATCTTTGGTTTGAAAAGGCTCACTGATTCCAGATGAATGGGAATCTTTCCCAGGTAATAGGAGTCCCTTTTCTTAATCTCCTTTTCAATCGTCTTCAGGAGCCTGATTGCCGGTGAAGAAATTATTAGATTCTTGGTTTCATCCTTTTCAAAATCACGAACAGGAAATATATTCGAAAAACAGAAATATTTGAAGCCTTTTATGTCGTGGTAACTTTCAAATTCAGGACTTCTCTTTAAAAAAGAGTAAATAAAGCCCTGAATAGTATAATTATTGATTGAATAGTATTCAAAATCTTCTTTTGGCTTAAATTTGATAAGAAGCCTCATCTTTAATCCCTTGAATTTTTCTAGATATATTCTGGAAGATCTACTAATTGTATGGAATACGCTACATGTCAATAATTTAAATTGACATAAGGGTATATAAATTTATCTATTTTTGTTTAGGTAATATCTGTAACAGATTTCTGCATTATATCCTATGAAGATGGCTACTGCTGTCTATCTCCTCCATTCCTCTTCATGATTAACCTGGACCTGCTGGATGATATGCATGCTTTACTATGTAAGTGTCCTCAATGCCCGAGTCCCCCCTTAAAGTGAGGGCATGGTGTAGGATTTTGATGTGATGGTTCCCCACTGCAGCACATATACGGAGCTGTCCCGATTGAAACCATCGACCTCAGAGGGTATCCAGGTGAGTTTGCAGGGGAACCCATATTCTCCTTCATTCCTTCAGACTCAATGAGGGCCTACATGATGTTCTGTTCCTTCCGGTTGAAGAGGAAGGCTGCGATGAGCACCGTTACCACAGCAAAGATGGTTATAACCACCATGTTAACGCCCAGGGGTAGAACTGATTCCCTGAGTATCGTGAATCGAAGGGCGTCAACTGCATATGTGAGGGGGTTAATGTACACCGCACCCTGAAGCCAGGCCGGGAGCCCGGTTATGGGGAACAGGGCCCCGCTGAGGAGGAATATGGGGAGCACTATGAAGCTCATTATGAGGTTGAATCCCTCCATGCTGTCGGTGAATGCGGCTATAACCAGTCCGAGGCCCCCGAGGCCCATGGAGATTATGAGGGCTATCAACATGCTCACAATGAAACACTGGGGTGACATGGTGATCCCGACTATGAAGGATAGTGCCAGGAGTATGGCTGCCTGTATCATTGAGGCAGTGCTTATCCCCAGTGCCTTACCAACCACCATTGACTCCCTGGATATGGGCGCCACCAGGATCTCCTTCAGGAAACCGTACTGTCTGTCGATTATCACCGAGACCCCTGAGAATATGCTGGTGAAGAGCACTGTCTGGCCTATGATCCCCGGATAGATGAATGCCTTGTATCCCCCCGGGACACCGCCGAATCTGACCGCGGCCCCCAGCCCTGTCCCGAATATTATGAGCCAGAGGAGGGGGGTGACTATTGATGTGACTATCCTGGATCTGTACCGGAAGAATCTCTTCATTTCACGGAGCCATATCGTGTATATACCCTCGATTTCAGCCATTTCAATCACGCCTCCAAGCAGAAACACAGGAAACCATCAGGAACCGGTCACGCCTCAGTTATACCCCTGCCTGTGTACTTTATGAATACATCCTCAAGTGTGGGGTGTTCGAGTTCCACGGCCCTCACATAGTAGCTGTTCCTTGCTGCAAGGTTAACTATCTCCGGGACCAGGTTCTCTCCCCGTTCAACCAGTATTTTAACCTCATCATCCATGAGGTAGGCCTCCTTGACATAGTCCTGCCTCTGGAGGAGTTCATAGAAGTCAGGTGCCCGGTCAACCCTGACCGTTATGGTGTCTGCTCCAAGCTCCCTTTTGAGGTTCCCTGGACTGTCGGCCTTTATGATCTCGCCGTGGCTCATTATGGCAACCTCATCGCAGAGCTTATCGGCCTCCTCCATGTAATGGGTTGTCAGCAGCACTGTGACGTCCTCCTCCCGGTTGAGTTTCTCTATGTACCTCCATATGCTCTCCCTTGTCTGTGGGTCGAGTCCAAGGGTTGGTTCGTCGAGGAAGAGGACCCTTGGATGGTGTATGAGTCCACGGCCTATTTCCAGCCTCCTCTTCATCCCCCCGGAGTAGGTCTTCACGTACTCGTCTGCCTTGTCTCCGAGGGCTATGAGATCCAGGACCTCCTCTATCCTCTTATCCCTTATATCCCTGGGTACACCGTAGAGGGCGGCGTGCATCTCCAGGTGCTCCCTGCCTGTGAGTATATCATCCAGGGCCCTTGACTGGAAAACTATCCCAATGGATTCCCGGACCTTCCTTGCATCCTTCACTATGTCATACCCGTTGACAGTGCCCCTGCCCCCGGTGGGGCGGAGTATGGTGCAGAGCATGGATATCAGTGTCGTTTTACCGGCCCCGTTTGGTCCCAGGACGCCGTATATGGATTCCTCAGGGACCCTCAGGTTCACTCCCTTAACCGCCAGGAAGTCATCATACCTCTTCCTTATATCCTCTGTCTCGATTATGTGATCCATTTAAACACTCCCGGCCCTTCAGTATTATTCGCTTATTTTTTATGGTGGCTGGTATAATAATATTATCATGGGAGTATAACCTGCGCTGCACTGAACTCTCATATGTTAGGGGGTGTTTTTTCTGGTCTTTGAGAATATTGAGAAGGCCCCCACCGGTGTAAGGGGCCTTGATATGATTACTGAGGGGGGTTTTCCAAGGGGCCGTAACACGCTGATATACGGGGGCCCCGGGACCGGTAAGACCTTCATTGCAATGGAGTTTCTCCTGAATGGTGCCTCGGTCTATGGAGAGCCCGGTGTCATGGTTAGCTTCGATGAACCCGCAGCAAACCTTATTGAAAACTTCAGATCATCAGACAGGCTCCTTGAGAGGCTCCTCAATGATGGTTCACTCTTCATTGAGGATGTTTCCTGTGGCATGGACCCTGAGATTGGATCCTACAGCCTGGAGGCCCTGAAGCTGAGGATCGAGGACGCCATAAGGAGGACCGGTGCCAGGAGGGTGGTCCTTGATAAGGTTGATAACCTCTTTGATGACACCGAAAGACCCGGTCTGATAAGGTCTGAACTCCATGAACTCATAGGGTGGCTGAACGGTATGGGGGTTACCAGCGTATTCACCTCAGGGGATTCAGGGGGTTCCCCCAGCCATGGGCTTGAGGAGTACATCTCTGACTGTGTCATACACCTCACCCACACCTTTGAGGGGCAGGTGGGGACAAGACACCTCCGGGTGGTGAAGTACCGTGGCTCCGGTCACGGCCTCAACCGGTACCCCTTCCTCATAAACAGGAGGGGGGTCTCAATATTCCCGATCACGTCCCTGGCCCTTGATTACAGTGTGAGCAGGGAACTTGTATCCACAGGGATACCGGACCTGGATGATATGCTGGGCGGGGGCGTGTACAGGGGATCGTCTGTGCTCATATCCGGGACCACAGGGGCCGGTAAGACCAGCCTCCTCTCAAAGTTTGCCTTTGAATCCTGCAGGAGGGGTGAGAGGTGCCTCTTCTTTGCCAACGAGGAGCCCGCTGACCAGATAGTCCGCAACATGAAGTCCATCGGCATCGATCTTGGTGAGTTCCTGGGTGAGAACCTCCTCATACACTCTGATCGTCCAACATCCCTTGGACTTGAAGCCCACCTCACATCAATGCAGGACCTTGTCATGGACTTCAGACCCGATGCTGTGCTGGTTGACCCTGTCACGGCACTGGCAGGTGCTGGTAGCCCTGAAAACCGGGCCGAGAATTCAAAGAACCTGTTCATAAGGTTCACTGATTTCCTTAAAAGCAGGGGCATCACCTCAATATTCACGTACCTTATAAGTTCACCCTTCACTGCAACAACCACCGAACTCAAACTGTCCTCACTCATAGACACCTGGATAGTCCTTGAACATGTGAGGACAAACGGGGAGTACCGGAGGCTCCTCCGGATACTCAAAAGCAGGGGCATGAACCATTCAAGCAGTATAGCGGAGCTCAGGTTCACCGACAGGGGCATACTCCTCAAGGGGGGTTCCTGGTGAAGCATGGGGGTGTTCCCTGATGATCCAGCTGCGCCTCTATGTAACCTGCGATAGCCTCTCAGAGAGGGCACTTGAAAACCTCAGGGGGGTCATTGATGATAGGGTGGAACTGGAGGTTGTGAACGTCCTGGAGAGCCCCTGGATTGCAAGGGAGAACGGAGTCATAGCCATCCCCACCCTTGAAAGGCTCAGCCCGGGCCCCAGGAGGAGGGTTATAGGGGACCTCTCCGATGCAGGTGAACTGAGGAGGTTCCTTGGAATCTGAGGTGGATGCCATGAAGATGTTTCTGAGGAGGATACGTGATATCGTTGAGATGTCCGGGCAGAGGGACATGGAATCCCTCATCAGGGACATGAAGGCCGGGGACCATATCTGCATCATCTATGATGACGATGCGGAATGGAGGAACACCCTAATCCCCTTCATGGTTGATGGCCTCCGGCGGGGTGAGAGGTGCCTGTACATATGCAGTGAAAGGACCGCTGACACGGTACGGGAGGAACTTGGCAGGGAAGTCCCTGTGGATGAATTCGAAGCGGATGGTCGACTCAGGATAATGGATGACAGTGACGCCTACACTGATGGCGGGGTCTTTGACCCTGAAAGGATGGTAGCCCTCCTTGAATCTGAAACCCGGAAGGCTGTCTCCGAGGGATTCAGCGCCCTGAGGGTTACCGGTGAGATGGACTGGGTCCTCAAAGGCCTCCCCGGGAGTGAAAGGCTCATTGAATATGAGAACATGCTGAACAACTTCTTCCCCGGCTCAGACTGCCTGGCCATCTGTCAGTACCGGAGGAGTCTCTTCAGCCCCGAGATAATCAGGGGTGTGCTCCTCACCCACCCACTTGTGGTCTGGAACTCCATGGTGTACAGGAACCCCTACTATGTCAGACCGGAAATCCTCCTCAGGGGTGTGAGGAGTGAGATGGAAGTTGACATGTGGCTTGAGAACATCCGCAGGGAGAATGAACTCCTGTGCTCCCTTGAGAACCTCATGTACCTCTATGAGGCATTCATAGATCACAACCCGGGGATTGTGTTCCTCAAGGATTCAGGGGGAAGGTACATACTTGCAAACAGCAGTTTCTCAGAGGTCTTTGGAGTTGATGATGTCACAGGAAAGACGGACCCTGAACTGATGAATAGGAGGGCTGCTGAGGCATGCCGGAGGTCTGACATGGCCGCCCTCAGGGATGGTGAATCCTACACTGAGGAGGAGGTCCATGGGAGAGTCTACGGGGTCTATAAATTCAGGGTCGAACTCCCTGGCGGTGAACTGGGTGTCGGAGGATTTGCCCTGGATATAACCGATAAGAAGATCCATGAGATGGAGGTCGAGACCTCAAGGAACAATTTCCTGGGTATCGTCGAGAACAGCCCGGAGCCCATGATGATAGTTGACCTGGAGGGCGTGCTGCTCTACTCAAACCCCGCTGCCAGGAAGTTCTTTGACTGGCCCCCTGGATATAGAGGTAAGCACATAGGCATACCCCTCAGTAGGGAACTGCAGGAGGTTAAGGTCCTGACAGCGGACAGTGAGGTCCGTGTGGCTGAGATGATGATCACAGATACCGTCTGGGAGGGCAGGGAATCCCTCCTCATACGGCTCCACGACATCACAAGGCTTCGTGAATACGAGGAATCCCTGCGGAGGTCCCTGGATGAAAAGGACGTGATGCTCAGGGAGATACACCACCGCGTCAAGAACAACCTCCAGATTATCTCAAGCCTCCTGAACCTCCAGAGGTATCACCTGGAGGATGGCAGGGCTGCCGAGGCCCTGAGGGACAGCGTAACCCGCATAAAGTCCATGGCCATGATCCATGAGAAGATCTACCAGACCGAGAACATGGCACATGTGAACTTCAGGGAATACATGGAGGACCTTCTCTCTGAACTGCGATCAAACTACCCCTCCATGGACATCAGGTTCCAGTTCAAACTGGAGGACGTTGACCTCAGCATAAACCAGGCCATACCCTGCGGACTGATAGTTAATGAGGCCGTGACCAACGCCCTGAAGCATGCATTCCCTGGTGGTTCAGGTGAGGTCCGGATATCCATGAGACGGGTTGGTGATTCAATGGAGGTCACCATCGCCGATGACGGTGTGGGGCTCCCGGAATCCTTTGACCCCTCAGTGGATGGTGGTCTTGGAATGGATCTCATGCTGAACCTGGCCGCACAGCTTGAGGGTGAAGTCACCATTGATGGCTCGGACGGTGTCAGGGTGGCCCTCAGGTTCCCCCTGGAACCGGTTGAGGAACCCTCATGAATTAATCCACCTTTTAATCCTCCATCAGCAGCACAGCCCCTCTGTTACATTAAAAAATTAAATAATATCAGCGCCATAATTATTATGGGTGAGGTGCATGATATTTGAGATAATAAAATCTGAGGGGATATCCCATAACTCCTATTTTCTTGGTTCTGGTTCTGAGGCCGCGGTTGTGGATCCGAGAAGGGATGTTGAGGTCTACCTGGAGCTTGCAGAGATGCACGGTGTCAGCATAAGGTACATCTTTGAGACCCACCGCAATGAGGACTACACCATCGGGTCAGCGGAGCTTGCACGCCACGTGGATGCTGAGATACTCCACGGTTCAGCCCTCGACTTCAGGTATGGAACCCCTGTGAAGGAGGGTGACACCTTCAGTCTGGGAAGCCTTGAACTGGAGGTTCTTGAAACACCGGGTCACACCTATGAGAGCATATCCATTGCTGTGCGTGATACCAGCATATCTGATGAATGTCTGATGGTCTTTGTGGGGGATGTGCTCTTCGCTGGTGAAACAGGGCGTGTTGACTTCTTTGGACCTGAAAAGATCCCTGAAACCGCTGGATTGCTCTATGATAGCATACATGAAAAGATACTCCCCCTGGGGGACCATGTGGTGGTCTGCCCGGCCCACGGAGCGGGTTCAGTGTGCGGGGCCGAGATAAGGGATATGGACACAACCACAGCAGGCTATGAGAGGCTCACAAACCCTTATCTCCAGATGGGGAGGGATGAGTTCATTGAATACAAGAAGTCGGAGAGGCTCTACACTCCCCCCTACTTCAGGAGGATGGAGGAGAACAACCTCAGGGGAGTGAAGGTTAATAAATCTCACCTCGAAGCCCTCCCCCTACAGGACTTCAGGGAGCTCATGGGGGAGGGCGCACAGGTTGTTGATGTCCGTAACCCCACCAGTTTCTGCGGTGGCCACATACCCGGCAGCCTGAACATCTGGCAGGACGGATTCGCTGCCTTTGCAGGGTACTTCCTCAACTACGAGGACCCCATACTTTTAGTGGATGATGGGAGGGGTGTGGACTCCGTGAGGAGGTCCCTGATACGGCTGGGATATGACAACATGGCAGGCTACCTTGCAGGTGGATTCCCCCCATGGTACATGGCGGGACTTGAGATTCAGAAACTGGATGCCATCAGTGTCCATGAGTTAAGGGAAATGGAGGGTGACTTCTTCCTCCTGGACGTCCGGAAGATCACAGACAGGGATCGGTTCCACATTGAGGGCTCAGAACACGTCTGGGTCGGTGACCTGCCAGATAACATTGATTTGATTCCAGAGAAGGATGTTGTCATCTACTGTGACTCCGGTTACAAGTCAACCATAGCTGCGAGCATACTCGAAAGCCATGGGTTCAGGGTGAGTACCGTCCTTGGAGGTATTGGGGCCTGGCTGAGGGCCGGATACCCTGTGGTCGGTGATTTCTAAATAAGGGAGGTGAAAGTATGAGCATTGTTAAGATACCACTCATGACAAAGGAAGAGTATGATGAGTTCATAGCAGAGAACTTCATAAGCAGGATAGCCTTCAACGGGGACTATCCATACATAGCCCCATTCCTCTACGTATTTGACGGGGAACACCTCTACTTCCTCTCAACAAGGTACGGCAGGAAGATAGAGCTTCTCAGGAGGAACCCCTACGTCGCCGTTGAAATTGAGCACTACAGCGATGACCTCTCAGAGTACCGCTTCGTTACACTGCAGGGCCAGATAGTGGAGGAGAAGGACCCCTCAACAAAGAGGCGCGTGAAGGAGATGTTCGCTGACCTCATAGATAAGCGCGGCCTCTCCAGGAACATCCTGAAGGCCCTTGGACATTCACCGGAGGACCCCCTCACCTGTCTTGTGGAGATGGACCGGTCCTACCTCTGGAAACTTGTTGAAGTGGTTGATATAGTCGGGATAAAGAGTGGTGAGTGAATCTAATTGTCCGGGTGGATAACCACCCGGAAAAGGTTAGGGGGATGAATGTTAGAAAAAGGGTTAGGGTGGTTTTGAAGGAGTTTAAATGAAGGTTGGGGGGATGAACATCTACCTCCTTCACCTACCCTAATGATTCATACAATTCACATACCCTAAACCTTTTTTGTGAATGGAATCACTGCTGGCGGTTCCTTTGTGATCCTCATGGACATGTGATGCTGCAGTGCATTTTTTCTGTGAAGTCACTGAAGACCGAGGAGTGCTGTTATGGTCCTGCTGCCAGCTGCAAAGGCAATGAAGGTCACAGCCATGCCCACCTTTATGAGCTTTGAGGTCCTGGATGCCGTAGCTCTATCCTGACTCCTGAGGATCATGATGGCGGCCCGGAGGAAAACTGCCACTGCAAAGAGAAGCACCGGGATGTATAGAACCGAGAATACGCCGAGAATGTAGAGGCTGGGGCTTGTGAGGCTTGCTATCAGCATGAAAGCCGCTGCCAGCAAACCCGAAACCCTCATCCCGTGGGTTATGGGGAGTGTTGTTGCACCCTCAGCCCGGTCCCCCTCCACATCCTCCATGTCCTTGACCACCTCCCTCGCCATGGTCATGAGGAATGCGTAGAGACCCAGGATGATTGAAACCCTCACCTCCCCCAGGACTATGCCACCGAAGACGAAGCTGAGGCCCGTGAGGAATGATATTGTGATGTTACCCACCAGGCACCTCCTCTTGAGGCTCCATGCATAGTAGACCATGAGGAGTGAACTTGAAACCACCACGAGGCCTGGGAGCAGGCCAAGGTAGAATCCTGTGATGGAAGCCGCTGCGAAGAGGACAGCTGAGTAAATCCCGGCGGTGGCTCTGCTGATCCTCCCGGATGGTATGGGACGCTTGGGCCTGTTTATGGCGTCTATCTCATGGTCAAAGTAGTCATTTATCACATTCCCTGCACCTGTAGCCATGAAGACAACTGCTGATGCTAGGAGCACTGCGGAATCGAATCTGCCCGTGATGAGGGCCATCAGTATAACTGTTATTACCGCCATGACGGCATTTACCGGTCTGAGTATCTCTATGTATGGATTCATATGAACTCCTCCTGAATATCCAGTGTAGAATCTTTCAATCATCAGTGAATAAAACCATGATCTCATCATGCACACGGAAACCCAAATCAAAACCCACTTATACCGTGAATTACTTCATAAATCCTATGACTGGCAGTGACATTCTTGGGCTCCTGATGGTATATGTATATGTTGCAGTTTTATTACTTGTATCTGAGAGGCTCCTCGGTGACAGGCCAAATCTGAGCAGAAAGTTTGTGCATATAATGGTTGGGAACATCCTATTTATATTACCACTCTTTGAGAGCCGCCTCGTCATAACATTCCTGGCAGCAGCCCCCTTCATCCTCATAACCTTCCTCCTAAGTCCCTACTCACCCCTCAAGGTGAAGCACCGTGCCTCATCCTACGGACACGGCCTTGGACTCGTATATTATTCCATATCCTGGACCATCCTGGCATACCTCTTCTTTGAGGCCCCCTGGATTACCGGTATAGGGATAGCCGCCATGTCCTATGGTGACGGGTTCGCAAGCCTGACAGGTGAGAGGTTGGGGAGGACAACCTTCAGTGTCCTGGGGGATAAGAAGAGCCTTGAGGGTTCACTTGGGATGTTCATCATCCTCCTGGTGATGCTCCCCGTGGTCCTCACCTACTACTCCCAGGGCTTCACCCCGTACCTTATCCTGGGGGTGGCCCTTGTATCAACTGTACTGGAGGCCCTCACCCCCCGGGGACTCGACAACCTGACTGCCTGCTTCGGGGCTGTTGCAGCATACATCCTCCTTGGGGGAATGGGGATTTGAGGTTCATAGTGATTGACGGCCTCGACGGAGCAGGGAAGGACACCCACGCGGAGCTGATAAGGAGGAGGTACCTTGAGAGGGGTGAGCATGTCGTCTTCAGGTCCCACCCTGAGGATGACAACCCCTACGGTAAGAGGGCCAGGGAGGCCCTCCTCAGGGGTGGTAAGGTTAACCACATCAGGGCAGCCATATTCTACGCCCTGGACGTCATAAGGTCCCTGTGGCTCTACCACTGGCGCTCCAATCCTGGACCGGATACACTTATATTCTCAAGGTACCTCATGGGTGTCGCCTACCTACCGGGGCCCCTCTCATCAGTACTTTACCGTCTGCTATCAAGGGTTCTGCCCACAACAGAGTACATGTTCTTCCTGGACGTTTCCCCTGAGGAGTCCCTGAGGCGGCTGATGGAGAGGGATGAACATGAAATGTTTGAAAACCTCGATGACCTCACCAGCACCCGGGAGAAGGCCCTCAGACTTGCAGATGGATGGTACATCATAAACACCGAGGACCCCATCGAGGACGTGCAGAGGAGGATTGATGAGATCCTGGACAGACTTGACGGTGATGTATATGAAGATAACGTGCCTTGTTGAGGATAGAGCAAGACCACCCCTCCGGGCCGAGCATGGACTGTCACTCCACATTGAGGGTGATGTGAACATACTCTTTGATACCGGTCAGAGCGGACTCTTCATGGAGAATGCTGAGCTGCTTGGTGTTGACCTGGGGGATGTGGACCTGGCCATCCTTTCCCATGGACACTATGACCATGGCGGCGGCCTGACCCAGTTCATGGAGATAAATGAAAACGCTGAGGTATTAGCCGGTGAAGGAGCGTTCAGGGGGCGATGGGCCGTTGAGGATGGTGCTGACAGGTTCATAGGAATTGAGAAGATAACAGATCCCAGGATAAGGCTCGTTGATGAGGATACTGTGATCCATGATGGCTACACCATCCTGAAGGGTTTCAGCGGTCCATTCAGAAGACCCCTGGGTAACAGGACCCTCTTCATGGATTCAGCGCCGGGTCTGGTTCCCGACACCTTCGATGATGAACTGGTCCTTGTCATTGATGGTCCGGGTGGGCTTACGGTTGTGACCGGTTGCTCACATAATGGCATACTGAACATACTGGGCACTGTGCGGGACCATTTCCCTGACAGGGAGATTGGAATGGTCGTGGGGGGCCTCCATATCTCAGGGGATGCAGTGTATGTGGCCAGTGAGATCCAGGAATTTGAGGTTGGAAAGATTTACACGGGCCACTGCACCTCAGAGGAGGCATTTAAAGTTCTGGGCAGATCATGTAATGTAAATGCGCTCAGAACAGGAACCGTCATCGAGGTTGATTAAAAAGATCTGTGGTCGGCATCAAACATTACCCTGCTTAACCTGTTGAAAACAAAGCAGCTCTGGAACTCAGGTGACCGGTTCAGCACTCCCTTAGTAGCTGCAAGCATGCGCTCATATCATGTACATGGTAATTATAACTAATGTAATTAAAATTATGAGCAAGCTCCAGTATAAAGGATGATCATATTTTGATCCCTTCTCGCCTCTCCTTCCTGGAATGACGGTGAATGCCCAGTAGATGATTATATAGATGAGAACATCCCTGGATAGGATATCTGACGGGATGAGAAGAAGATTCTTCAGTACAATAACTAATCCCACCAGACAAAGTCCCGCCACTATGGATACCTTATTCTGGTCTGATAGTCTCATCATCTATCATTCTTATATCAGCAGGTACATAACTGTAACCCTGATCTCCGCCGACCAGGATAGGGCTCCTATGATTCTCAGTTGAAGGGGCTGGAGTTAATTTAATTACTAAGGTTTCAGCTGGCTTCTAACCTCTAAAGCCTTGAAGATCATGGGATCTCAGTCTCTCAAAAATAGCGGATGAATATGCCTGAATACCCTGGGACTGCATGGAATCCGGCGATTATGTGACTTCAAATCTCAAACTGGCCCCATGGAGTGCATTGAGGACCGGAATTCAAATTTTTTTAACAGTGAATGGGGCTAGCTTACCTCTACCTTTTCTCTTCTGAGACCCATGCCTCATCATCAGTTGCCATCCAGGCCACCTGACGCTATGGACCGGTATTCATTAAATATCTTATCGGAGAAAGGGGGGATGATATATGACAAAAAGAATCCGCACCGTGATATTTATTAAATCATATCTCCATACATATTAACATGAGAGGCTGGGTTCTGTTTATCATCGTACTCATAACCATTACCTGTGCCTCAGCTGCATACTCACATCAGCCGAGGCTGGTGACAGGGTCAGACGAGGTCATTGTACAGAACCCTGAAGTTTCACAGGCATTCTACGGTGAGCTGAAGGGAAAACCTGTCTACTTCAGGATAACGTCAGACAGGCCCTTCAGGTTATACGTGAACATACTCGTCCCCTACTCCCCAGATGCAGAGCCCGTATATGTGGACATAGTAAGGGGTGACGGTAAGGTCATAGGGACCCTCAGAGGTAACATCAGCACCTGGGAGCCCTACTTTGAAGAATTCGGTGGCGACCACTACCTCAAGGGCCCGGAGTTCAATGGTACCGTTGCTGCAGGCACATACCTGCTGAAGGTATACAGTCCCGCAAACAGGGGAAAGTTCTCCCTTGCAGTGGGTAGCATTGAATCCTTCCCACCGGATGAGTCCCTGAAGGCACTGGTGCTGCTCCCGGTGCTTAAATCAGAGATATTCCAGGTGCCGGTCATTCTCCTCTTCACACAGTTCCTGGGCATGATACTGGGTATGGGATCATTCACAGTTATCCTGCTACTCTCACGGCTGAAACTCGGATCAGAGGATGTTTACAGGCCACTTGTTAAGCTTGGGTGGGCCGGGGTCATCCTGACGGCCGTTGCCTGGATACTCACCTACATTAAAAACCCCCTCAACATACTGGGTAACGTTGAAAACCTCATTCTAATATTGATCATAATTTTAACCTGGCGCTTCAATGCAGCCCTCCCAGATTATCAGAGATTCAGGGGTCCCTTCACGCTACTTATGTGGCTCCTGTTCCTCCTGATAAGGGTGAGCCTCATATTCTACTGATCTGGAAGCGTTAATCCTCTGCTTCTGTGATTATCCCTTCATCAGGACGTATAAAATGAGTGCACAGATTCCTATGCAATTGAGAGGTTTCAGGGAAGGGCGAAACATTTAATAGTTTAATATGCAAATCTTAAAAAGTAGGTTGATCAATTTATAGCCTTGATTTTATGATTATCACAAGTCTCTGAAAGGTGTTTCAATTGGATAAGATAAAGATCGCGATAGTAGGTGTGGGAAACTGTGCCAGCTCCCTGATTCAGGGGATATACTATTACCGTAATAAGGGTGCCGGTGACTCGATAGGTCTCATGCACTGGGATATAGGCGGCTATGAACCCGGCGATATTGAGGTCGTTGCTGCCTTCGATATTGATAGAAGGAAGGTTGGCCGGGATGTGAGTGAGGCCATATTCGCCCCACCAAACTGTACAGCAGTCTTCTGCGATGACGTCCCGGAGATGGGCGTTGAGGTGTCCATGGGGCATGTCCTTGATGGTGTGGCCCCCCACATGAAGGACTACCCTGAAAAACAGACCTTCGTGGTTGCGGATGAAGAACCAGTGGATGTTGTTGAGGTCCTCCGGGAGAGCGGGGCTGAGATACTCCTCAACTATCTGCCGGTGGGTTCAGAGGAGGCCGCAAGGTTCTATGCCCGCTGTGCCCTTGAGGCGGGGGTAGCCTACATAAACAACATGCCTGTATTCATTGCAAGTGACCCTGAATGGGCTGCCAGATTCCAGGAGAAGGGCATACCCATAGTCGGTGATGACATAAAGGCCCAGCTGGGGGCCACCATAACCCACAGGACCCTCACAAACCTCTTCAAGAGGAGGGGTGTTAAACTCGACCGCACCTACCAGATAAACACTGGTGGGAACACTGATTTCCTCAACATGCTGAACCGTGACCGTCTGGACTCAAAGAAGGAGTCCAAGACCGAAGCTGTCCAGTCAATACTTGGTGAGGACCGCCTGGATGATGAGAACATCCACATAGGGCCAAGTGACTACATACCCTGGCAGAAGGATAACAAGATCTGCTTCCTTAGGATGGAGGGCAGGCTCTTCGGGGACGTCCCCATGAACCTTGAGCTCAGGCTGAGTGTTGAGGATTCCCCCAACTCTGCGGGCTGTGTTATTGACGCCATAAGGTGCTGCAAGCTGGCCATTGACCGGGGTATCGGTGGGCCCCTGACCTCCATATCATCCTATACAATGAAGCATCCCCCGGTCCAGTACACTGACGACGTGGCAGCGCGTATGGTGGATGAATTCATTGCCGGTGAAAGGGAGAAATAATCCCTTCCACAGAATTCTCCTTTTTAAAAATACAAGTTTAGAATCCCTGAAAATCTTCTTAACCTGATTCTATACATACAAAAAAACTTTAGAAACCCCTGAAAATCTTCTTAACTGGAATTTATTATATACAGAAATAAGGAATAAATAAAGGGGCTGTAAGGGAATCAGTCCTCTTCAACCTCTATGCACTCGTTTGGACATACGTCCATGCACACCTCACATTCATTGCATTCCTCAGGGTGCTGGACCTCGAGCTTACCATCAACTATTATGAGTACCTCCATCGGGCATACATCAACACATTCTCCACATGCATCACATTCATCATAATCTATGATTATCTTTGCCATTTTTGATTCTCCCTTAAAATTCCATGTAAATTTGATGGTTAGGATTAGAACCTCATCCCTTATAACCATTATTACGGTGTAGTACAGAGTTCTGATGAATTAATACATCTGCTGTGTATTTAAGGAAGTTCCTACTATGTATATAAAGAATCTAATTGATCTCATGAGAGGGTCACGATGAAAGGGATAAAGGTCGTTGAAACAGCATTCAGGGATGCGCACCAGTCACTTCTTGCAACACGCCTCCGTACCCGTGACATGATACCCATCGCAGAGGAAATGGACCGGGTGGGTTTCTTCTCACTGGAGGCATGGGGCGGTGCAACCTTCGATACCTGCATACGCTACCTGAATGAGGATCCATGGGAGAGGCTACGGGAACTTAAGGAACACGTGAAAAGGACGCCGATACAGATGCTCCTCAGGGGCCAGAACCTTGTGGGGTACAAGCACTACCCCGATGACATAGTGAGGAAGTTCATTGAGAAGTCCTATGAAAACGGCGTTGATGTCTTCAGGATATTCGACGCCCTCAATGATATAAGGAACATGGAGTACGCCATAAAGGTCGCCAGGGAACAGGAAGCCCATGTGCAGGGAGTCATCTGCTACACCATCAGCCCTTACCACACCCTTGAGAGTTATGTGGACTTTGCAAGGGAACTGGAGGCCCTTGAATGTGACTCCGTTGCAATAAAGGACATGGCCGGCCTAATATCTCCACATGATGCCTACGAACTCGTGAGGGCCCTCAAGGAAGAGACCGACCTCATGGTGAACCTTCACTGCCACTGCACAAGTGGAATGACACCCATGAGCTACTATGCCGCCTGTGAGGCCGGCGTTGATATACTTGATACCGCCATATCACCCCTATCCTGGGGTGCCTCCCAGCCACCCACAGAGAGCATTGTGGCTGCACTCCGGGACACACCCTACGACACGGGCCTTGACCTTGGAATCCTGAAGAACATCAAGAAGTACTTCGAGGAGATCCGGAAGAAGTACAGCAGCATCCTCGACCCCATAGCCGAGCAGATCGACACAGACGTCCTCATATACCAGATACCCGGGGGTATGCTGTCAAACCTTGTTGCGCAGCTCAAGGAGCAGAACGCCCTGGACCGCTATGAGGAGGTCCTCGAGGAGATGCCCAGGGTGAGGAAGGATATGGGCTACCCTCCCCTTGTAACCCCAACCAGCCAGATAGTCGGTATACAGGCCGTTATGAACGTCCTGAGCGGTGAGAGGTACAGCATGGTCACCAATGAGGTGAAGGACTACTTCCGGGGACTCTACGGCAGGCCCCCTGCCCCATTAAATGAGGAGGTCGCAAGGAAGGTCATCGGCGATGAGAAACCCATCGACTGCAGACCAGCGGACATCCTCAAACCCCAGTATGATGAGTGCAGGAGGAGGGGTGAGGAGATGGGCATAATAGAGAAGGAGGAGGACATACTGACCCTCGCCCTCTACCCTGCCATTGCACCTAAATTCCTGAGGGGTGAAATCGAGGAGGAGCCCCTGGAGCCCCCGGCAGAGGAGATGGCCCCGGCAGGTGAGGTGCCAACCGTCTTCCACGTGGAGGTCGATGGTGACGAGTTCGAGGTCAAGGTGGTCCCCACAGGCTACATGACCATCGAGGAAGCTGAACCCGAACCGGTGGATGTTGAGGGTGCAGTTAAGTCCACGATGCAGGGTATGGTTGTGAAGCTCAAGGTCAGTGAGGGCGACCAGGTGAATGCTGGGGACGTTGTCGCGGTTGTTGAGGCCATGAAGATGGAGAACGATATCCAGACACCCCACGGTGGTGTTGTTGAGAAGATATACACCGCTGAGGGTGAAAAGGTTGAGACCGGCGACATAATCATGGTCATAAAATAAAAACCTTCTTTTATATTCCTCCTCTAGTCCGGGACCGTTAAAAAATATATGATTCCATCAGGCCTCAAACATTCCTCTGAAAGAAGCCTGTTTTCATTATTTTTTCACTGCGGATTTTACTGGATCAGACAGAAAAATAGAAATTAGGGTTATGGGGCTGCTGTCGAACTATTCACGGTACTCTGTGGGATCATCAATACCTGCAAGCTCAAAGGCCCTTCTTCTCCTCATGCAGGACTCGCAGACGCCACAGTGGACCCTGTCTCCAGCGTAGCATGAGTAGGTTAACTCGAATGGTAGCCCCACTTCATGGCCTGCCTCCACTATCTCCCTCTTGGTCATGCCAATCACCGGTGCCTCGATCTTCACACCATCAAGGGTACCTATCTCCAGGAGCCTGTTGAATGCGTCAAGGAACTCCTCTGAGTTATCAGGGAAGGTCTCAGCCTCCTCCAGGTCCCAGCCAACTATAACTGCACCGGCATCCATGGCCTCGGCGAAGGAGACCCCTATGGAGGTGAATACCAGGTTCCTCCCTGGTACCCAGACCTTCCTGGCTGTCTCAAGGCACTCGACGGTGTCATCAAGGTTTGATGGGGATGGTATGTCCCCTCCAGCCGTGAGCACTGAGCCCCCGAGTCTTCCAAGCCACTGGAGGTCCAGTGTGGTGTGTTCGATGCCGAGGTGCTCTGATAGTCTCCTCGCATATTCCAGCTCCATCCTGGCACTCCTCTGACCGTAATCAAAGGTTATGGCATGGATCTCATATTCATCCATCATGAGTGCCGTTGCAACTGCCGAGTCCATACCCCCTGAGAGTATGCTTATTGCCCTCATTTCAGGCCTCCACTACCATCCTTCTCCTGATCTGCCTTGAATTTAAGGTCTCTGAACTGTTTCTCAGACATTTCAATAACATCCCTGAGTGGTATTCCTGTCTCAAGTGATATCCTCCGGGCATCCTCGTATTCTATCCGTGCATTTACGACCCTTGAGCCCATGAGGCCAACCTTGAACCTTGCCGTCCTGCGGCCCTTGATATCAACCTCGGCCTCCATTATCCTCCTCTCAAGGACTCCCCTGTGGACCTGGGGGAATATCCTCACACCCAGGGTCCCTGTCTCTGAGAAGAGTTGTTCAAGGATCCTTTCATACTCGTTTTCCCTGCAGATGACCCTTATAAGCTGTCCTGGTCTGTTCTTCTTCATTATGACCGGTGTGAGGGTCACGTCCAGCGCCCCGGCTTCCATGAGCCTCTCGAAGATGTTTCCGAGGACCTCGCCGCTCAGGTGGTCCACGTTGGTCTCAAGGAGCGTGACAGTGTCATGGGGTACCGGCTCTGAGCCCCTGACTATCCTCAGTATGTTGGGGAATTCAGGATCCATGCTCCCGGCCCCGTAGCCTGTGGCCTGGATCTCCATTGGTGGGAAGAACCTGCGGTGCCCCCGCACCATGTTCACGAGGAGGGCCGAACCGGTGGGTGTGGCAAGTTCAACCCCGGATGGTCCCCCTGTGACAGGGAATCCTCTGAGTATCTCGGTTGTGGCGGGTGCAGGGACCGGTGTGAGGCCATGGGCACTCCTCACCAGTCCCCCTCCGACTGCAACCGGGAGGGTGTAGACCTCATCCCGGTGGAGGTTGAGGTCGAAGTATGCGAACACCGCCCCCATGACATCTGCAACCGCATCCGCGGCGCCGACCTCATGGAAGTGAACTTCGTCCAGTTTCACTCCATGGACAGAGGCCTCTGCCTGGGCTATGGTGTGGAAGACGGCCCTTGCCATTGATAGCATCTCATCATCCAGGGCAGGGTGGCTGATCCCCTCAAGGAGTTTGAGGAACTCCAGGTAGCCCACACTGAGTGATTCGTCGGCCCTCACATCAACGTATGTGGCCCTGAGGCCCGCCCTTTTAACCTCAGATACACTCACATCAGCACCGCCGAAGTGGGACGCCGCATCCTCCATGACCTCAGCTGTCCTCTCGGGGTGGGCCCCGAGGTCTATGAGGGCGCCCACCATCATGTTGCCTGATACCCCTGCCAGCTGGGGGTCTATGACTGTTACCATCCGAGCACCGCTTATCTTCACTAGGGTGAGTTGACTATTATCCTTCTTATGGGTATCTCTATTATGGTGTACTTCTCACTGGCCAGTTCCTCGCCGAACCTGTTTACGATTGGTTCAACGAGTTCCTCATCAACCACCGAGCATACGAGGACTGCGTCCCTTGCATAGTCGTGTATCAGTGAAATGGCTGATTCAGGGTCCTCCTTGACTGAGAATCCCTTCCACTCTGTGGGGGAGACGCCCTTGTACTCCACTATGTAGAAGCCTGTGACGCCCTCATCTGCCAGTATGTTCATGACACGGCCCAGGTTCTCGACCTCAATGAATACCCGTAGATGCACCTTCATTAATATCACCATACATAGATATGTGCTGTGTAGATAATAAATCTGATGAGGGTGTAAACTCCAGCAGATGAGCTGCTGGATGATGACGAGCTGTCACAGCCGGTGGCGTATGTTGAAGGTGAATCACTTGAAGAAGAAAATGAATGTTAACGGTGCAGATATTGTGGTTGAAGATGATCATGTGACTGTGAGTGCAGATTCAGGCCTTGTTACTGCAGATTCAAGCATAAGAATTGAGGACGAGGTCCATCATGACCTCCCCCGGGGCCACTGCATGGTGAGGGATGGTGATGCGGTGGCATTCTCCTCCACAGGGGATGTGATGGACGTCCTGGTGGTCGTCGGGGAGCCCTGCGGTGACCGGATACCTGAAGCCCTGAGGATCAGTGTGGAGGAGGTATCATCGACCGCCGGGATCCTCACTGAGATAATGGGGCAGCGGTTGAGGGTCGTGGCACTCCCGGGTGATGGACGGCCCTGTGAAGATTACATAAGGGGGGCTGTCAGGCGCTCCCTCCAGGGTGTGCTCCTGGATGGCCCGGGGGTTGAGGAGCTCCTTGAGGCCCGCGGCGTCACCATTGATGGCATGGTCGATGCGGGTATGGAGCTGGTGGTGGGTGTTGATGTCACCGCCGAGCTCCGGGACCGTCTCAGGTCAGAGATACAGAGGGCCCTGGGGGACCTCAATGTCAGGGCCCTCCTTGCAGCCGCCCTGCACCTTGAGGGGGACATAGAAAACCTGAGGATCCTCGGTGTGGATCTGAGGGATGACCCTGCCTTCCTCTACAGTGATGAGGTCCTGGGGATGGCTGTTGCCAACCAGGTGGCAGGTACGAAGGCCATATTCAACTTCAAGAGATATGATGAGGAAAAACCCGGCATCCTCGGGGAACTGGGCCCCATGGTGGATGATGCCGTTGCGGGTCTCATAGCCGGGTGCATGTCACGCCTCTTCGAATGATGGGGGTAGACCTGTGAGGACAGAAAGATCCGCCAGAACCCTGTTTACACCACTCCCCTCACCACAGACAGAAAGATCCTCCTGCGAGGGGGGTGCCTGATGAACGTCACCGACAAAGTCAGGGGACTCATATCCTTCTCAACGGTTGTGCCCCTGAAATCAGAGGCCAGCATTGAGGATATAGCTTCACTCACACTCCACTGGCCCCTTGTGGGCGCCCTCATAGGGGTTGCAGTGGGTTCAGCCGGGGTGGCTGCATCCCTAGTGTTCCCTGGGGCGGTTGTTGCCTGTGTTGCCTATGGATTCGCCATCTGGTTCACAGGTTTCCACCACCTCGATGGCCTCATAGATATGGGTGACGCCCTCATGTCCCATGGGAGCTTTGAGAGGAAGATAGAGATAATGAGGGATCCCAGGATAGGCACAGGTGGCCTTGGACTTCTGCTCATCGTATCATCAACCACCATAGCAGCCATCTATTCCCTTCCACAGGATGTCCTGTTCCAGGGACTCCTCATAGGGGAGGTCTCGGCCAAGGTGTGCCTCACGGGCTGCGCCCGGGTATCCAGGCCCCTCGATGGTGGGACCGGGAGGCACTTCATAATGGCGAGTAGAAGTCCCTTCACCGGCATGGTCTGGATCTTCTGGGCCGCTGCAGCATACCTCCTGGCGGGGGTTCCCGGTGCTGTTAGTGTTGCTGTTGCCGCCATTTCGGGAGTTTTCATTGGTCTTGTTGCCAGGAGGAACTTCTACTGGAGCACGGGTGACGTGCTGGGGGCTTCGAATGAGGTGGGGAGGATGATGTCACTTCTTGGCCTCCTTGCGGCCATCAGATTAACGGGGCTGTAGGTAAAGGGGGTGCCCATCCAGCATGTGGAGAGTTTAATGGTATTTAATGATTCATTGGAGGTCAGTATAATGGATGTGAAGGTTTTGAGGCTTGGTCACAGACCATCAAGGGATGCGAGGATCACGACACACGTATGCCTCACTGCAAGGGCCTTCGGTGCCTCGGAGGTTATACTGAGTGGTGAGGAGGACCCTAAACTCATGGAGGGTGTTGAGGATGTTGTCAGGAGATGGGGTGGTCCCTTCAGTGTGGTCTACCGGAGGAACTGGCAGGGTGTCATAGACTCCTGGAAGAAGGATGGTGGGGAGGTCATACACCTCACCATGTACGGTTTACCTGCCCGGGACGTTGTGCCCGGGATAATGGATAACGGGAAGGACAAGCTCATTGTGGTGGGGGGTGCAAGGGTCCCCGGGAAGGTCTACAGCCTTGCAGACTACAACGTGGGGGTGACCAATCAGCCCCACTCTGAGGTCTCCTCCTTGGCGGTGTTCATGCACATGCTCCTTGATGGGGCTGAATTCGACCTTAAATTTGAGGATGCCAGGATAGAGGTCATCCCCCAGGCCAGGGGTAAAATGCTCAGGGAGATCGATGATGGCGATTAACATGATAAGCTGTGGATGGAGGGAGGATGATGCTGAGGGTGATTGATAACCTGATAGTCAGGGAGAAGCTCACCACCATAAGGTGCAGGGGGATAGACCCGGCCAGCTTCAGACGGGGAGTGACTGATATAGGTCGCTACATGGCCTACGAATTTGCAGACACCCTTAAATGGCGTGAGGTTGAGGTTGAAACTCCCCTGGGCACGGCCAGTGGTGTTGAGATAACCGACAGGGACAGGATAGTTCTTCTGAGCATCCTCAGGGCTTCACTGCCCTTCACAGAGGGTGTGATGAAGGTCTTCCCTGAGGCAGAACACGGTATTATCGGTGCGAGGAGGTCAGATGACCCCCCATTCAGGGTCTCAATCGACTACATCAGGGTCCCTGATCTTGATGATAAGATACTGGTGATAGCGGACCCCATGCTCGCAACAGGGAACACCATGATGGGTATCCTGGAGGCCCTTGAGGCCCATGGCTCCCCTGCGAGGACGGTGGTCTTCAATATCATATCCTCCAGGATGGGTCTTGAAAGGGTCCTTCAGAGGGGTATAGATGTCTACACATGCGGTGTTGAGGAGGAGGTTAACGATATGGGCTACATAGTCCCTGGACTCGGGGACGCAGGGGATCTGGCCTTCGGGAGGCCATCAGATTAGGTCCGGTCCGGGTTGCTGTTTGAGCCATACTCTGTAAAATCAGAGAAAAACGGTATTTGTGTTCACAACTGGGTATGTGAAGGCGGGGATCAGGTCAATCATAGATGGATGTTCCCCTGGCAGCTGCGACGATGCCGGGTATGCCCTCAACCCTGAGTTCGAAGATGGCCTCCATGCCCTCCTCCTCAAAGGCGGCCACCCTGCTCGATTTAACCCTGCTTGTCAGCAGGGCCGCTGTGGGTGGTGTTACTATGAAGACTGCGCCGGCCTCCTTGAGGGCCCTGACAGTCTCATCTCCAAGTTTTCCTTTGCCTATGTGGACAAGCACGCCCCTTGATGCGAGGTAGGGTATGCTTTCCTCTATGTCCTCCTTGTTGCTGCTTGTGGGGGCTATGCCTGCTGGACTTACAGCTGTGTGCATTATGGCGGCGCTCATGACGTTGATGGGCTCCTCTCCAGCTTTCAGGGCCTTGACCAGTTTTGGGAGGGCTGCATCCCTTCCCGTGTAGATGGTGCCATCCATGAGCACCCTGTCACCGACACTGAGTTTTGTTATCTCCTCTCCGGTGGCTGGTAGTTCTATCCTTATCATGGTATCAACCTCTGACCCGGCTTACTCCTCCCTCAACCTGATACCCTCGAGGTCCCTCAGCAGTAGTTCGATGTGCTCCTCCATTATATGGGGCATGAGAACCACCCTTATGGCTGGCGGGCAGGATGAGACCGATACCGCCCATCCCAGCTCCTCGAGTCTGTCTGCAAGTTTATGTGGCCCCATGGCGGGGTGGTTGAAGGCCACTATGTTGAGTTCGGGTTCTACCACGAGCTGGTAGTCCAGTTCCACCAGTCCGTCCCTGAGTCTGCGTGTTACACCCATGACCCTCAGGGCGAGTTTGCGGTAGCCCTCACGGCCCATGTGTTTCATGATTGCCCAGGTTGCTGCGGCTGATGCCCCGGTCCTGGTGCCCACTATGGTTGACTGCTGCTTCTCTGTGAGGTAGGGTGTCTCTATACTCATGGCATCCAGGTAGGAGGCGTCCCTGAAGAGTATGCAGCCGCTGGGGATGGGGGCCAGGCCCATCTTGTGGGGATCCACGGTTATTGATGAGACCCCCTGAAGTTTGAAATCAAATTCAGGTAGTTCAGCGCCGGTTTCCCTGAGGAAGGGTATTATGAAGCCCCCGAAGGCGGCGTCTATATGCAGGTGTATGTCCTCATCCAGACAGATCTCTGAGAGTTCCTCCACAGGGTCTATCCTCCCGAGTTCTGTGGTCCCTGCGACTCCAACAACGGCCACGGTGTTTTCTGATATGAGTTTCTTCACCGATTCAACGTCCACCCTGTAGTCCTGGTCCAGTTCAGCCTCCCTGAGTCTGAGTCCCAGTATATCTGCGGCCTTTCTGAAGGAGAAGTGGGCTGACTTCGGGACTATTATCTCGGGTTTTTCAGCTCCGGCCATGTTTCTGGCTGCCCTCATGGCCATGAGGTTTGCCTCGGTGCCCCCTGTTATTATGTGACCTGCTGCATCGGGTTCTGAGAGGAGCTCCCCGAGCATGCCTATCACCCCGGATTCCAGTTCCCGGGTGCCCCTGAAGAGCCCGGGGTCTCCCAGGTTGGACTCCAGGAAGTCACAGTAAACCCTCCTTGCGAGGGGGTGGGATGATGTGCACATGGATCCGAGGATTCTGCCTGATGTGTAGGTCATATCCCTCCTCTGAAATTCGGCGAGAAGTTCAAGTACTTTTTCCTCGGGTAGGCCCTTTTCATCCATTTTTACGCCCAAAAAATAGTTTTAGAGGAGTTTCCGTGCGGCCTTGAGGAGGAGTCTCTGCTCGGCCCTTGCAACGGTCTTCCTCACCTCTGCAACCGCATCGGTGTTTGCGGATACACTGCTTATCCCAAGCTCCACCAGTTTCTCAACTATCCTTGGAATGCTGCCTGCCTGGCCACAGATACTTGTCCTGACACCTGCCTCGTTGCATTTCCTTATAACCCTCTCGATGAGTTTGAGGACGGCAGGGTGGCCCTCGGTGTAGAGGTCTGCCACGTGTTCATTGTTCCTGTCTATGGCGAGGGTGTACTGGGTGAGGTCATTGGTTCCGAAGCTCACGAAGTCAATTCCCTCCTCTATGAAGTCCTCGATTATCAGGGCCGCTGCAGGTGTTTCGACCATTATACCGAATTCGACGTCCCTGTGGGGTTTAAGACCGGCCTCCTCAGCGATCATCTTGGCCTTTCTGAGTTCATCAGGGTGCTGGACCAGTGGTATCATTATGCCGATGTTAGTGTAACCCTGCTCATGGAGTTTCTTTATCGCCCGGAACTCGGCCCTCAGGATCTCGGGTTCATCGAGTTCCCTGCGTATACCCCTCCATCCAAGCATCGGGTTGTGCTCGTAGGGCTCATTTTCACCGCCCTCAAGGGTTTTGAATTCGTCTGTGGGCGCATCCAGGGTCCTGTACCATACGGGGCGTGGATAGAACTCATCTGCAACCTTCAGGATGTTCTCTGCAAGGGTATTGACGAGTTCGTCCTCCCTGCCCTCCTCAATGAACTTCCTGGGGTGCACGCCCGTGGTTAACATCATGTGCTCTGTCCTTAAAAGTCCGACCCCATCGGCCCCTGTGGCGGCGGCCTTCCTTGCAGCCTCTGGCATGCTGACGTTGACCTTGACCTCTGTGACGGTCAGAAGGGGTGACTCCACGGTGACGGTCTCGGCCTCAGCCTCCTTCTTCTCCCCCTCAATTACACTGCCCTCATAGACGAGTCCCCTGTTACCGTCTATGCTGACGACCTGGTTCTCCTTGAGGACCTCAGTTGCGTTCCCGGTACCAACAACGCAGGGTATTCCAAGTTCACGGGACACTATGGCTGCATGGCATGTGACACCACCCTCATCGGTTATTATGCCGCTGGCCCTCTTCATGGCTGGCACCATGTCGGGGGTTGTCATGACCGTGACGAGAATATCTCCCATCTGTATCTTGTCAAGTTCATGGATCTCCCTGATTATCTTGACCTTACCTGAGGCAAGGCCCGGGCTTGCACCGAGGCCCTTAACCAGTATCTCCCTGGATTTGACCTCTGTCTCCTCGGTTGCCTCTCCCAGGGTTGTTATAGGTCTTGACTGGAGCATGTAAACGTCACCATCCATTATGGCCCATTCTGTGTCCTGTGGTGAGCCGTAGTGGTCCTGTATCCTCCTGCCCATCTCTGCAAGGGCCGCGATCTCCCCGTCAGAGAGAACACGTTTGTTCCGGAGTTCAGGGGGGACCTCCTTCTTCACGGTTCTGCCATCCTCCCGGGTGAACATTATGTTCTTCTCACCAACAGTAAATTCAAGGAGCTTCCCTGTTCCCTTATCAACCCAGTAGGTGTCAGGGGTGACTGAGCCTGATACAACGGCCTCACCAAGGCCCCATGACCCCTCTATGAGTATCCTGTCCTCACCTGTTGATGGGTGGACCGTGAACATGACTCCTGCCTTCTCGGCGTCCACCATCTCCTGGACAACGACTGCTATGTAAACCTTTGAGTGGTCGAAGTTGTTCTCCTCCCTGTAGAATATGGCCCTGGCCTCAAAGAGGGATGCCCAGCACCTTCTTACATAATCCAGGACATCCTCGGCGCCCCTGATGTTCAGGAAGGTGTCCTGCTGACCCGCAAAGGATGCTTCGGGGAGGTCCTCTGCCGTGGCTGAGGAACGTATGGCTACGTACACATCATCCTTTCCTATCCTCTGGCATAGTGCATTATAGGACTCTATTATGAGGGTCTGTATGTCCTCCGGTACCTCAGTTGATGTTATTATGTCCTTTATCTCGGCTGAAACCCTCTGGAGTTCCTTTGTATCGTTGACGTCAAGGTTTTCAAGCATCTCCATGACCACCGGCTGCAGTCCGGTGTCTGTCATGAACTTGTCATAGGTCGCCGCTGTTACAACAAAACCCGGGGGGACGGGTATGCCTGCCTGTGTCAGTTCACCCAGGTTGGCCCCCTTTCCACCGGCTATTCCCACATCATCCTTACCGAGTTCCTCAAAAAACGCCACATACTTAACCATTTTATCCCCTGGACTAGCTGTGTGATGATTATTGAATTTGAAAAAAATTAGAGGTTTATTTAACCAGTTCCTCGCCCCTGTCAATGACGATCCTGCATGGCACCGGGAACTTCATTGCAGCCCTTCTGAGGGCTTCCTTGGCATCCTTGAAGTTCTTCTTGTTCGTTTCGATTGTAATTATCTTCTGGTTCTTCTTAACGAGTGCCACAGTACTTACAGGTTTACCGAAGGCCTTCCTCATACCGTCCTGTACACGGTCAGCCCCGGCACCGGTCGCCATGGGGTTTTCACGTACAATGTGGTGGGGGTAAACCCTTATTTTGAGGTGGTAACCCATCCTACCGGCCCTCCTCTGCATGTAACGGTTTGAGGCTATCCTGGCAGCCTCAAGGGCGTTGTGGGTTATCTGGGTGGGTGCCTTGACGGCCACACTCAGTGAAATAGGGAATTCAGCTGAGAGGTTACCCATATCATATTGAACGATCTTTGAACCTGGAATCTTCTTGATATATTCTCTTCTTGTGTATGCACGAACCATAAATAATCCTCCTGTGATCCTGTGAGAATAACTATGAAATGAGTATCTCGGTAACCATTAATAAATATTGTCTTGGACAGCAAAGAGTTAATAGATAACCTGAAAATATAAGGATACATATAATTAGCAGGGATGGTTTTTAAAAGTTTCCATGGTGTCATCATGAAGATAGCCATAACAGGTAAGGGTGGGGTCGGCAAGACAACCATAGCCGGGACCCTGGCCTGCATATTCTCAGAGAACTTCCAGGTCTTTGCCATAGACGCTGACCCTGATATGAACCTGGCATCCAGCATAGGGATAAAGGGGGATGTGGAGCCGATATCAAGGATGAAGGATGTTATAAGGGAGCGGACCGGTGCTGAGCCGGGTTCCTCCTTCGGTGAGGTCTTCAAGCTAAACCCCAGGATAGGTGACCTCCCGGATTCCCTCTCAATTGAACACCCCCTCCGCCCCGGCCTCAGGGTCATGGTGATGGGTACCGTTGAACATGGAGGTGAGGGATGCGTATGCCCGGCCTCGGTGCTCCTCAAGGCCCTTCTGAGGCACCTGATACTCAGGAAGGATGAGATGGTTATACTGGACATGGAGGCGGGGATAGAGCACCTTGGAAGGAGAACCGCTGAATCCGTGGACCTCATGGTGGTGGTGGTTGAACCCGGCCTCAAATCACTTGAAACCGCTGAAAGGATAAAGAAGCTCGCAGGTGACATTGGAGTGAAGAGGATAATGGCAGTGATAAACAAGGTCTCAGATATCCAGGAGGAGGAATTCATGAGGGAGCGACTCGCATCCCTTAACCTGGAGGTCCTTGGATCGGTGCCAAGGGATGAAAAGGTTATAGCCGCGGATATGAGGGGGGAACCCCTCATGATGTACCCTGATTCAGAGGCACTGAGGTCCATAAGGGACATCTCAGAGAGGATAATATCACTCCAGGAGGAGGTGGGATGAGATGAATCCTGAACTACAGCCCCAAAACAGGCAGAAAAAGAGAATGATGATATCCATAACCATAAAAGCAGAATATGAATCCAGGGAGGAGGCCGAGATCATAAAAAGGGCCCTTGAACCAGATAACGCATCATTTGTTGAATCCGAAATTCAGGGCTCCGAGGTCAGGTTCACCACAGAGGCGGATTCCATCGGCACCGCCCTCAACACCGCAGATGACCTTATATTCTCTGAGATGGTGGTTGAGAAGATGATGAAACCCGCTGATACTACTGAATTACTCTGAAATTAGATAATGAATAGATAAACGGTGATCGGATGAAATTCAAACTCAAGGGAATAATAAAACTCAGCAAAGAGGTTCCGGGGATAGAGGATGACCTGGAAAAATTCTTCACTGAAGCCGAATCAGACATCCTGCGCAGGGGAGTCCCCGAGGGGCAGGAACATGAAGCAGCCCATATAAAATCCTGGAGACTTGAAGGCGACACACTCCACATTGAGATGGAGTCAGGGAGACGGGTCAGGGCCCATGATGGTCTTCTAAGGCTCAAGAAACCCCTTGGACAGTTACTCGGGCCAAAGTACAGGGTGGGTGTTAGGGGGATATCAGTCACCGATTACACCATGGAAATGAAGGCCCCGGGTGTATCAGGTATCCCCGGCCTGGCTGAACTGCCCTTCGTGGAGGACGCCGCCATCACAGATGGCACCATAATGGTCAGATTCCAGCCCCTGGAGGAATCCGACCTGAGGAAACACGTGGTCGACCGTGTGGTGAAGCACGCCAGGACCCTTGTTGAATCATCAGATGACCTGACGGTACAGGTCACAAGGGCAACGCCCGGTGAGATAATTGCAAGAAGCAAAAAGAGGGAGTTCCTCTTTGAGGGTGACCCCACAGAGGAGGCCATGCGCCTTGGATGGGTCAAGAAGTTCCCTGGAAGGGGACAGTGGTTCTACGGTCCAAAGATAACCGCCCTCCACCGGGCCCTGGAGGAGTTCCTCATTGAAAGGATTGTGAAACCCCTGGGATTTGTTGAGTGCCTCTTCCCCAAACTCATACCCCTTGACATCATGAACAGGATGAGGTACCTTGAGGGCCTCCCTGAGGGCATGTACTACTGCAGCGCCCCGAGCAGGGACCCTGAGACCTTTGAGGAGTTCAAAAATGAGCTCATCATAAACCGGGAGGTTCCCATGGATCTGCTTAAGAGGGGAATAAAGGATCCCGGTTACGTTATAGCCCCGGCCCAGTGCGAACCCTTCTACCAGTTCCTCTCACACGAGGTTGTGAGTGCTGAGGACCTCCCAGTAAAGTTCTTTGACAGGAGCGGCTGGACCTACAGGTGGGAGGCCGGAGGGGCCAAGGGCCTTGACAGGGTCCATGAATTCCAGAGGGTGGAACTCGTATGGCTGGCCGAACCCGGAGAGACAGAGGAGATACGTGACCGGACAGTTGAACTCTCACATGATGCCGCCGATGAACTGGAACTTGAATGGTACACAGAGGTGGGTGATGACCCCTTCTACCTGGAGGGCCGGAAGGTTGAGGAGAGGGGTATAGAGTTCCCTGATGTTCCAAAGTATGAGATGAGGCTCTCACTCCCTGGAAGGGAGAAGGGGGTTGCAGTTGTATCAGCCAATGTCCATGGTACCCACTTCATTGAGGGCTTCTCAATAAGGGAGGCCCGTAACCTGAACATCTGGACCGGCTGCACCGGCATAGGGCTCTCAAGGTGGATCTATGGTTTCCTGGCCCAGAAGGGCTTTGAGACCGGGAACTGGCCAGACTTCATAGGAGAACGTGTTGAAGGAGTTGAGAACCCGAGAATCATAACCTGGCCGCGCCAGGACTGAATGGTGGTGATGCCTTGAACTGCGACAAACACCCTGAACGTGAGGGTGTGGCCTCATGCATAATATGTGGGAGGATACTCTGCGAGGAGTGCCGGCTTAAACTCGCCGGCAAGAACTACTGCCAGAGCTGCGCAGATAAGCTCTTCCAGGAAAGATCCTTAGAAACCGTGAAAGCGAAGGGGATGGGTCTGGGGGCTAAAATCCTCATCGCCCTCCTCATAATCCTCGGTGTCCTTGCACTGGTATCCTACCTGATCTACACGGTGTACCTTGCACCATACTATGGAAGTGCTGAGAACGTCATGAGGATACTCATGAATGACCCTGAAAGGATAATAAGATTCCTCTCAACTAACATCTAAACCACTGGAATAGGAGTCATTGTCAATCAAACCATACCCTCAAGCCTCTCAGGATACTTCAGCTCCCTGAACTCAACCGTGAAGGTTGTCCATTCATTTGAATGGCACTCAATACTCCCCTCAAGCTGCCCCACCAGATTCTTAACAAGCTCCAGGCCGATGCCGGCTGATTCCTGAAGGCTGAAGTTATCGGGAAGGCCCCGCCCATTATCAGCCACCACCAGAATGAATCCATCATCCAGTGCCTCAAGGGATATTCTGATGGTTCCACCATCAGTAAATGCATGCCTGAGGCTGTTGGATACAAGTTCGCCCACTATGAGGCCCAGTGGGGCGGCTGTCTCAATATTGAACTCCACATCAGGTACATCCAGCTCGAATTCAGCGGCTGATTGATACATGTCACGGAGGTATCCTGTGAGGCCCGAGACATAGGATGCGAAGCTGATGCTGCTGGACTCGGGGCTGGATAGAAGCATCTCATGGATCACCGCAATGGACTTTATCCTCAGCTGAAGACTCCTCATGATCTCAGGCGGGTTCCCGGCCCATTTTGGAGGACTGGATGTTTATCAGGCTGGATATTACCTGCAGGTTATTTTTGACGCGGTGATGGAGCTCTGCAAGGAGCGTTCTGTTGGCCTCAAGGGACCTCCTTGCAGCCTCCTCTGAATTCTTTATATCTGTGAGGTCCTCGAAGATTCCAAGGAATCCGCCCTCTATTCTGGTGATGAGCACACGGAGCCACCTTCCCTCCATCCTTACCATGAATTCCCTGTCAGGGGCGGGTTCAAGGTCCGGGTGGATATCACCAATCAGCATGCCATCCCGGGAATCATCATGGAACCGCCCCATGGCAGGGTTGGATTCAAGTATTCTGCCGGAGGTGTCCATGAGGACCACGCCCACAGGGAGTTCCATGAAGAGTGAGCGGAACTTATGCTCGCTGATCCTCAGTGCCCTCTCCTTATCAGTGAGGGATCTGAGGTATAACCTGAGGAGAAAATAGAGAAGTAAAGACGTTAAAATTATGAAGAGTGAGCCCTTGAGAACAGATAACCTCACCATAACTGGAGGCTGGAACATGAGGGCTACCAAGTAATCAGAGGATAGGATCCAGAGTATGCTGAAGAGGGCATAGTAGAGTGCTATCCTGAGTGCATCTCTTTCTGGATCCATGTATTGAGTTATGGTTGTGGAAATATAATAAATTTGGTGACCTCTGAGTAGGCCAGAAACAGATCTTTAGAGGATATGAGGGAATTACTCCTCCCCTGCATCCTCAACCTCTTCCTCCTTTTCTTCAGGTTCCATGTCCCTCTTTTCGAAGACATCGGCGAATTCGACCTTCTCAACACCCTCGATGTTCTCCCAGATGTCACGGGCTATCCTGAACCTTGCAAGGGTCACGTCCATGTAGGACCTGTTATCGAAACGGGTCATCTCATCCATATGTATTATAACCTTCCCGTCCTCTATTTTAACCTCTGTCTTGTCTATGTCCATGTTCTGGGACGGGTAGTGGAGCTGGATCATGCTCTTTACCTTCTCGGCATCATCCGTGATTATCTCCTTAACCTTTAAATCGTATTCAAGGGTTTTTCCTGCCAGTTCATGGTTGAAGTCAACCCTCACGCGACCTCCTGAGACATTGAGGACCCTGCCCTCATGGCCCTCAACGGTGAGTGTCATTCCAGGGTATGGCTTTATGCCCTGCCTTTTGAACTCGCCCATGGGTATGAGCTGGACGAGCTTGGGGTCCCTGTTACCGAAGGCGTCCTCGGGTTCGATCTCGACGTGTTTCTCTTCGCCTTCATCCATTCCGATGACAGCCTCATCGAGGCCCTTTATGAGGTGTCCGCCGCCAACAACAACGGGTATGGGGCCGAAGATCTTCTTTATGCCGAGCCCTGCTTCCCTGGCAACCTCCTCGTATGTTGTGTCAAAGACCTCACCGGTCTCCTTGACCTTACCTGTGAATTCTATTTTTATAAAGTCTCCTTTATTCACTGCCATATCTCTAGCCTCCTGTGTGGTATTCTATCTTTAAATTCTTTCAGGATCTGTTTATCCTTAAATCCAAGAATTCGAATTACTGATGGATAATTTTCTATATATTTATGGACCAGTCCCTTATGAACCTTTGCCTCAAGAACCGATAGTATGCGCTGCCTGTGGTGTCTGCTGAATGAGTGGGGTATGGCCTCCTCAACCTCCCTCAGGGTCATGTAAGGTCTTCCCCTGATAAGGGCTGAGGCCGTGACCTCATCGAAGAGGTTAAGGTCCATGAGTTCGTCCATTCCGGGTTCACTGGCGTTCCTGATTATCTCCTCCTCAAGGCGCATGTCATGGAGGGGTGCCCTCCCAGCTTCAATCTCCTCCCTCAGTACATCCATGGTCTCAGAGGGTAGCATGCCGGCTACCCTCTGAAGGTCCCCATCAGAGACCGCCCTCCGTATCTCTGTGCCGCTCACACCACCGATCCTCTCCACGAAGATGAACTTCCCCCTGAAGTCAAATCCAAGCTTACCCAGGGCCCTTGCGAGTGAGGTGATGACGTAGTTGTCCTCCTCCAGTGGGCCCTCCAGCAGTGTTTCTCCTGTATCAAGGTCCACGATCCTGTGGGGCCTCGGCACAACCCTGTGGCCCATGTTTATCCTTCTCAGGACCTCTTCAAAGCCCGGGATGGGCTTGTAGCCCCGGGGTATCCAGTCGGCATCCAGTGCCCTGAACATGCGTGCAAGGCACAGTGAGTACTGGCCTGAACCCATAACCCCCATGGGTGGGCCCTCAACAGCTATGTCTGCCCCTGCACGTATGGCTATTGCGGCCCTTGCCTCCCGGGTCATTATGTAGGGCAGACCCCTCCCGTTACGCTCGAGTGGGCCTGGTATAACCGCAACGAAGATACCTTCGGGCACCCTCCTCTTTGCCTCCATCATGCAGTGCCTGTGTCCGATGTGGAAGGGGGAGTACTCGGTGAAGTCTGCAATGATTTCAGGTTCATCAGCATGGTCACCATACTCCGGTCCCATATCCGCATCATTCTCCATTATCTGAAGGTCCCTTCCCATAATCTTCTTCAGAAAGGATTCCGATGGCATAATTATTAATCTGTCCGTGAGACAAATAAGGATTAGTTCTGATTGGATGGTGTCAGAATGTTTGATCTTTCCAAGGATACTTCTGGATGGAGTGGATGGTGTCAGAATGTTTGATCTTTCACTTGAAAACTGCAGGGTTGACAGGGACCTCACCGTGAATATAGGTGTGGATGATGGGAAGATAGTGCAGATATCCCGTGAAAGGATTGATGCTTCAGAGAAGATTGACCTGAAGGGCTATTTCGTGCTGCCAGGACTGATCGACGCCCACGTGCATTTCAGGGACCCCGGGCTGGAGTACAAGGAGGACTTCAGGACAGGCTCAATGGCAGCTGCCCATGGGGGTTTTTCCACAGTCCTTGACATGCCAAACACGGTCCCCCCAGCAGATAACGCAGCGGAATTTGAAAGGAAGATCAGGATAGGTGAAAGAAAGAGTGTTGTTGATTTTGGGCTCCACGCTGGTTTCAGAAGTGTTTCAGACGTTAAAGGTATTCTCAGGTTCATGCCAGCCTCCTTCAAGGTATTCATGGATCTCACAGGGATCAGTGCGGTTGATGGGCTATTCAGAGAGCTTAAGGATCTATCAGCGCCGGTGCCGGTCACCGTGCACTGCGAGAACAGGGATGTGGTCATGGAATCCATGAAGGAATTAAAGGATAGGAGTGATCCCTCAGCCTATGCCCTTGCAAGGCCTCCCCTCGCAGAGGAGGTCTCTGTGGCCGAGGTCCTGGCACTATCCATTCACCATGAACACCCCGTGCATATCTGTCATCTGAGCACAGTGAAGGCCCTTCAGCTCGTTGAACCCTTCAGGGAGTACGTGACATGTGAGGTCACACCACACCACCTTCTGCTTGATTCAGGGGCCTTTAGAAGATTCGGGACAATGGTGAAAACAAATCCTCCTCTGAGGCCCCCTGAGAGCCGGGTTTATCCAGAGTTTCTTGATAGGATCAATATCATTGGAACCGATCATGCCCCCCACGGTATCGAGGAAAAGAGGAAGGGTATCTGGGACGCGCCACCAGGGATACCCAACCTTGAGGTTGTACTTAAACTGTTACTTACACTGGTCTCAAAGGGGAGGATGTCCCTTTCCACCATACGGAGGATGCTTGCAGAGGAGCCGGCAAGGATATTTGGTCTGAGGTCCAAGGGACGTATAGCTGAGGGCATGGACGCTGATTTTACCGTCATCGATCCTAAAGAGACTGGCAGAATCAGGTCAGATGAATTCTACAGTAAGGCCCACTACACCCCCTTTGAGGGTTTCAGTTACACCGGCGCTCCGGTCATGACCGTTGTCAGGGGCAGGACCGTCATGAGAGATGGGGAGGTGCTTGAGGGGAATGGCAGGTACATCCCTGCAGAGCATGATGGTAAACCTGGGACTGCGGAAAGTGAGGCTGAGTTATCTTAAATGGGAGAAACGCGAATTTATTCAACTTTCTTTCGTCTCCTGCTTCCTCTTAACCATGTGTTCAAATGGACTTCCTGCCTCTTCTATGATTAGCCTTTAACTCTGTGTTCGAAGCACCTGCTCTGCTGAATACCATCTATCAGGAGAGACCATGATGCATTCCAACCGCAAAAAGAACATGATTAATAATGAAAAAATTTATATTGAATGAGAACATATTCTTGAACTCAATGTAATGCGTGGTGAAACATATGTGTGAATCAAACCTCTACTCAGAAGGTGGAGACCTCCTCATGGAGGACGTTATATTCATTGAGGTCCTTGAAGATGGGATCAGGGCAACAGACATACTTGACTCCCAGAAGGAATTCCCTGGAAAACTAACAAGAATAGACCTTGATAAACACAGGATCTACATTGAAACAGAAGACTGAATGAATGATAAACTGATTCTAAAATTCTTTTTTTGAATTGAAACCTGAAAATGAGAAACTGATTCCACAATCCCCTTTGAAGCCATAAAAAAGAAAATATTTGCTGGAATTATTTTCCAGCTGGTATGATGAGGTCCCTTTCTCCCTCTGGCATGAACTCCCTGAGTGCACCTGCTGCAATTGACTTCCTTGGTGATGTGAAGTCAAAGGAGAGGTCCTTATCTGCAAATGCAACCTTTATGAGTGGGTTTGTACAGAAGGCGTCGCCCCTTGCAGCGTGTGGTGCCTGGGCTATACCGGCGTACTCTGGCTGGTGACCCACGTTCATGGCGTAGTTTGGATAGTTAGGTCCACGGAGTTCGTGTATGAGACCCTCGTCGCTCCTGATTGAGAGGGAGTTGGATGCACCGCACTGGTCCTGCAGGTCGTATCCGTAGAATCCGAGCCTGCTGTGAGCCTCCTTGTGGAGTATCTGGCTGAGGTACCATCCGTTGATACCTGCGTTTGAGTTTCCTGTTGCGAAGGCTGTGGAACATCCAGCTGCTGCAGCTGCAACAGCGGCCCTCTGTGATCCTCCGAAGTGGTCCTCCAGGAGGGTCGGGTATTCCTCGTACTGTTCAAGTGAGTAGAGTGTGACCTCTGTGGATATGTCGCGCACAACATCCATTGTAGGTTTTGTTCCGCAGATTCCGTACTTGTCATCAACGTACTCCATACCGTAGTATACGAAGTCGTCGAGGATGTCGTCGGTGTAGGATGCTGTTGCGTACTGGGTGAAACCGACACCACCTGACATGTATGAGCCGAGCCAGACCTGGTCGTAGAGTGCTGCTGCACCTGCGATGACCTCTAGTGATATGTTTGCAGGGTCATCTGAAACCCTTGATGTCTGGACTATGTCTGCGAATGTTCCGAAGGCAACTCCACCGGGTTCGTTTGGTCCCCTTGCCCTCCTTGCAGGCATTATTGTACCCATCTCTATAACGTCAGCGTGTTTTGCAGCGTATGAGAAGTCAGCGATTGCTGCTTCACCTGCACAGAGTTTGTATGCTGATATGAAGCTCATACCGATCTGCATTGCAGACCATCTTGAGACTGTACCGCCGTCACAGGTCCTCACAACTATTGTTGGGACCCTGTTGACCTGGTAGGTCCTGTTACCGATGTAGCTCTTGAGCTGTTCAGCCTGTTCCTCAGGGAACTCCTTGTTTATGTCTATGAGTATCCTCTTGTCCAGTTCATCTGCCAGGTTGTCGTCACCTGTGAAGATCTTGGCGTAACAGTCCTCAACCAGTCCAGGGTGTACCTCGACCATGTGCTCCTGGACAACGGCACCACCAGGGAGGGCGTGGTTGATTGCCTCCATGTACTCGTTTATTGTCTCAGGGGTCACCTCCACACCGAGCCTCTTCTCAAGGACGGCGTGTGCTGTGTCCATACCCACGATGACTGTCCTCTTTATGTCGTCCACCATCTGCTGGATGGCTGCGTTGTTGACGAAGTGGAGGTCGTCACCCTCAACGTAGGCGTCTGTGCCTGATACACGGTAGGCCATGAGTTTCCTCTGACCCAGCGGCACACCGATGTCAGGGTTGTAGAATGGTATTCCTCCCCTCTTCTCTGCTGCCTTCTTGGCGTACTCTGTGAATTCCTTTTTACGTGCGGACTGTTCCCATCCGCCGAAGCAGTAGAAGTTTGTGTATTTTTCGTCGGGGTCTTCCCCCTCAAACTTCTTCTTTAAAGCTGTAAGGAATAGTTTCTTTTCATCCATTAATCATCACCTAGCCTTTTTCTTAGGTCATCCTTGAATACGTCCATACCAAAACCGCCCATGGTACGGCCGGTGTGTATGTTCTCAACAACTTCAATTGCCTCTTTATCATCCCTCATGGCGATATTGTCCTTCCTGTAGATTGTGGTGATCTTCTTTAGTTCATCTTCGCCGAGGGGCTGACCCATGTCCACAGGTTCATCGAGGGGCCTTCCGACCTGGTCCTTAACGTATACCACGTGCCCCTTCTCTTCATCGAAGACATACCTCTGGAGGGCGTCGAACATGAGACCGTTTTCATCGAGCCTCAGGGAGTGTCCGTGGACTGTTGCACCCCTTATACCTGTTGTTGCAGGGTCGAAGAGTTCTGTTTCCACGAGTTCCTTGGATACACCCTCGAGGTCCAGTTCCCTCATCTCAATGACCTGTCTTCCTGAGAGTGTACCTGTGTCGACACCGCGGTACCTCCACATGTAGGTCCTTGCCCTGTCGTAGGGCTGGGCCGGGGCGTTGTACATGGAGTCTGCAAACTGGATGTACCTTACCCTGACACCTTCCTTTGCACCCTGGATGGGTTCAACCATGTCCCTCACTATGTCCTCCTCGAAGTCCATCTCATCGAGTGGTGGGTGCACGGATTTGTAGCTCTCACCGGGGTTCCTGTGCCCCAGGACCTTCACAAGGTCCTCATCTGATACTTCCCTTAATTTACGGAATTCGTAATCAGGGTCCATGTGTTTTCTTCTGTTTTCAGCTATCTGGGTTTCTCCAGGAGTGTACTGGGCTTTGTAAGACATTTCATAACCTCACAATTATTTTATGTTAACAACGGTGTCCTTCATCCTTGAACTGGGATCAACCATGCCGATTACCCTTGGATCAATCTTTTCCTCAAATTTAAGTCCGTATTTAAGGTAATCTGATATGGTGATGTCCTTCTTTGTGAAGGCACCTATGAATACCTTATAGGAGCAGGGGAGCACTTCATCCAGGATTTCCTCGATTGTTTCCATCTTCTCCTCCAGGGTCTCAGGGAGTATCCCCACGATGATCTCTCCGACCTTCACCCGGAGTTCAAACTCCTCTCCGCGGACTGTTATCTTCCGCCGGTCGCTGTGGTTAACCTCTGTCCCCCTTGCAGGGCCGTAGTAAACCCTGTCGGGTATTGATGGTCCATGGATCAGTACCCTGACTATTCCCTCAAGTTCATATATCCTGTTAAGAAGCTTCTCAGCGGTCTCTGGTTTCAGCAGCCTCTGGGGGAAGATCTTAACATCGATGAATCCTGTTTCTGACATCCTGACTCCCCGTGTTAACCTATAACTGGTCCTTTATCTCTGCAGCACCTTTTGCAACGTTGGCTATTGGTTCTCTGAAGTAGTCTATTTCGCTGTAAACAGATCCTATGAGTCCTGAGGTCTTCTCGACTGAGAACATCTGTGTACCTGCGTCAAGGCACATTGCTGCAGCCACACATGGTAGAGCGAATCCTTTACTGTGCCTTGTAACGACGTGGTTTCCGTGGAATATACCTGGTCCACCTCCACCGTAGATGGAGTGGCTGAAGAATGAGAATCCTACTGCGGTACCCATTGCCCTTCCGAAGTCCACACCTGGCAGACCTGTCTCGTATTCGAGTATGTCGTTGTAGTAGAGCACTGTTGATGCCACACCCTGGGCTGCCCTTGCTGCTCCCACGTTGACTATTGTTGCTGCAAGGAGACCTGTTGCTGCGTATGCGTTCCATAGAGCCCAGTCGGCTGGTTCGTACATCTTGTAGCCTGATTTCATTTCACTGGCCACTTTGATGACCCTGTCCTCTATTGCCCTTTCAACGAGGGATGCTATGACTGTACCCACTGTTCCCTTGCTGTTCTCCTTAACAAGGTCAAAGAGGAGGTTGTTGGCGTTGAGTCCCTGGTAGGCGAGTCCAAGCAGGTGCATCCTTTCGAATGCTCCGACTGCGTCACCTGTTTCGAACATTGCTGTCTGTTCGAGTATGGATGATAGTGCGGATGCGTTGAGTGTGTTCTTCCTTGTGATGGCCACGACGTGGTTTGCCATTATGTTCCTGAGACCGTATCCAAGACCTTCTAGGAGTACTGGTGGTCCGAGGAGTGTTGAGAGGTTGGCTCCTGTGAAGTCAACTGTCTGTGGGTATCTTCCCATGACAGCGGTTTTGACTGCGTTTGCATCGAACATGTCCACGTCGAATTCGTCGATTATTGCCTGTACAACTGCAGCTCCTGTGACCAGGGCTGAGACTGTGTAGTCTGCAGCCACGCCCATCCTTGTTGTTGGGACCTGTACGAGGATCTGCTGGCCGTTGTTTATGAGGCGGATGTTTGTGTCGTCGTCTTCAGAGGTCTGAACAAGTCTTTTGACCTTTTCAGCTATTGCCTCTGCGTTTTCAACTATTGGCAGTTCAACTTCCCTTCCCGGGATGAAGTTGGACTTTCCACCCAGGGCTGCCTTCTTGAGGCTTCCCTCTATCCCGGCCAGGTTCACTGCAACTGACCTTTTCACGTCGCTTACCAGGTTTGCTATTGTCGGGTTTTTAAGGGGGCTTACGGCTTCAAGAGGAACATCTTCCTCGAGGAGCTTACCATCTGCCCCGTAGAGATCTATTCTGTCTTCATACATTGGCATGGTATTCACACCTCTTGTTTTATTTATTTATTAATAAAATTTACTATTTTATTAATAAAACTGATGGGGTTATGGGATTGCCAGCGATAATCCATGGAAATGGTCACCTCATGAAGGAGCTATCCATCACCAATGTCTCGAAATGGACCTTCAGGTTATACCGAAGTTCATCCTCCAACCTCCAGAGCACAGCTCATTATAGAACAAGCCATACTGTACATGTCGTTATTACCCAGTATTAATCTGAATATAACCGCTTATGCTTCAGTTTTTTGACATCTATGACTCTATTGAATAAGAAAAAAGGATAATATAAATGTTTTCAAAAGGAAAAAAAGAAAAATTTTAAATATGAAAAATCATTTTTCATAAAAATATTATCAGTGATAATAACAGGGTCTGTGATAGCTGGAATCCTGCATCTGAAAACAAAAAAAGAGGGGGTTTATTTGAGTGACAGTGCACCCTTAGGACAGGCAGGTATGCACTGGTCACAGAGTATGCAGAACCCTTTAAGTGGAACCTTCTCGTCGGTGAGTTTCAGCATGTCGTATGGGCATGCCTCAATACAGTCACCGCACTGGTCACAGAGGGCAGGGTTGTACTGTACCCTCTTCCTCTTGACAACCTCACCATCAACGACCTTGTCCATATCAACAAGGCTCAGTGCGCCCTTAGGACAGGCCACCGTACATGCACCGCAGCGGGTACACATGGCAAAGGATGGTTCCTCATCGACCTTCTCATTGTCCGGGACCCTCATGCCCTCCTTAGTGACCACCCTTATGGCGTCGTTGGGGCAGATGTTGGCGCATGCGCCTATGAAGTCACATTTCTCCTCATCCCAGACAAGGCCCTCTTCACTTGCAGGTTTCGCAGGACCCAGCTCCACCTCAAGGTCTATGGCGTCAACAGGACAGAGCTGTTCACAGAGTCCACATGCCGTACAGATGGCTGGCAGTTCAACTGTGAGGTTGGATGTCCTTGGAACTATGAAGTCACCGGGACATGCCTCGACACATGTGTTACAGCCGATACAGGCATCCTCATCCAGCTCGAATTTCTTGATCTCCTTGGCCCTCTTTTCTGGCTTCCTGCCTGATATGTAGACGGCGTTCCATGGACAGGTCTGGGCGCAGACACCACATTTTATACAGGTGTCCTCATCGATCTCTATGACGCCGCCGACCTTATCAAGGGTTATGGCGTCCACAGGACATTCAGGGACACACATTCCACAACCCACACAGTCGGCTATGAATATTGGCCCCTCGATTTCCAGTTCAACCTTTGCAGGTTCCTTGATGCCCTCAACACCTATAACCCCTACAGGGCATATGTCAACGCACTTCTGGCACATGACACAGAATCCCTGAAGCGGGACCTTCTTGACCTTTCCCTCGTCGAGTTTGAGGATCTGTGGAGGGCAGACCTCCACACAGTCCCCGCACTCGTTACACTTATCAGGGTTGAAGACTATCCTGCCCTGTGTGTTGCCTGCCTCGTCAACCACAAGGTCCTCGAGTTTGAGGGCGCCTGTGGGGCATATGTCAACACACTTTGGTTCCCCGCCACAGATGTCACAGTAGATGACATCCTCAGGTGTTACCTCAATGGCTGCGGTTGGGCAGGTCCCCTGGCAGGCACCACACCTTATGCAGTCCTCTTTATTGACGATTATCATTTTACCACCTTTCTGGTGAAATTAGATCCTTTTTACAAGGTCGCCTTCACTGTCGTATACTTCCAAGGTGGCAAGTCTCATCTGACTGTCAATGGTGTGTGTTGCGCAGGAGAGACATGGGTCGTATGCCCTTATAACCATCTCCATGAGGTTGAATATCTTATCATCCACTTCAACGCCAGGTTTGATGTAGTCCTGGGCAACCTTCTGGATACCCATCTCCATGGCCGGGTTGTTCTGGATTGTTGCAACCACGATGTTTGCCTTGGTGATGAGGCCGTTTTCATCGCAGGTGTAGTGGTGTGTGAGTGTTCCCCTTGGCGCCTCAACTATACCCACACCGTCTCCAGCCTGTCTTTCAAGTGAATCAGGGAACTTCTCTCCTGATAGGTCTCCTTCAAGTGCGTCGACTGCACATTCAGCACATGCGAGGAGTTCTATGAGCCTTGCCCAGTGGAAGAGGAGTGTCTGCTGTGCGTATCCAAAGGTTTTCCTGAATTCCTTGAAGTAATCCTGTGCCTTTGGAGCTGCATCAGGCATCTTGTCTGCAACGTTTAGCCTTGAGAGGGGTGCGACACGGTAGACACCGTCCGGGTATCCCAGGTCCTTTATGTATGGGAACTTGAGCCATGAGTAGGGCTTGACATGTTCAGCGATTGTGTCGGCGTAGTCTGGTGCTTTGAATTCCCTGAACATGTTTCCTTCCTTGTCCTTTATCCTCACTATACCATCGTAGACGTCCCATACACCGTCCTTCACAAGACCTGTGTGGTAGGTTTCGATGTTACCAAGTGAGTTCACGAGGTCAATGTTCTCCTCGAAGATGGGAATTGCCAGTTCAAGGGTGGCCTCTGCCAGTTCAACGTTTCTCTGGGCCTTCTTGAGGAGGTCCTTCTGGGTTTCATCGTCGAGTTCTGTTGAGATACCACCTGGTGTTGATGATGTTGGGTGGATTGGCCTTCCACCGGTGGCCCTCACAAGTTCAAGGGCGTTTTTACGTAGTTCTATGGCCTGAAGAGCAATATCAGGGGCATCCTTTATAATCTGGAAGACGTTCCTTGTCTTTCTGTCCTTACCTGCTATGAAGTCAGGGGCTGCAAGGAAGTAGAAGTGCAGACCGTGGGAGTGCATGTATGAACCCCAGTTCATGATCTCCCTCATCTTGTAGGCTGCAGGAAGGACATCCTCTGGTTCAAAACCGAAACATGCGTCAACAGCCTTGGCTGCTGCCAGGTGGTGCTGCACGTCACAGATACCGCAGATCCTTGGAACTATCCTTGGTGCTTCCTCGATGGGTCTTCCCTGGAGGAACTTTTCAAACCCACGGAACTCCATGACATGGAGCCTTGTGTCTTCAACATTACCTGCATCATCAAGGTGTACGGTAATCTTGGCGTGACCTTCTATACGGGTCACAGGTTCCATTGTGAGTTTAACCATCTATTTACCCTCCTTCTGTATTTTCATTGGTATGAGTGCTGCTGGAAGTGTGAAGGTGTAGAATGTTCCAACAATATCGTCCAGCTGTTCAGCCACTTCCTCAGGGTCGACGGTTTTGTCCTCCTCGACCTTGTAGTCAGAGGCTATAGCACTTATCATCTTGGCGCCCTGGTCCTCAACACGTGCTGTTGGGCCGTAGCATCCACGGCAGGGTATGGCTATGCTCGGGCATTCGGCGCCACAGATGGATACTGTTGCAGGGCCCATGCATATGAGTCCCTGTGGTATGAGACAGAGGTCGTCTTCTGGTTTACCAACCTCAAACTGCCTCTTTATGAAGTCCATTGCAAGGCCTTCTGGTGGTTTCTCCCTTGGACAGACTTCACAGAGGTTTGTTTCAGGGAGTTCTATTTCCTCACCTGTTAGAAGTGCCATAACTGCTTCTGCAGCCACATCTGAGCGTGGTGGGCAGCCAGGGACCTCAAAGTCAACGTCTATGACTTCACCGAGTGGTTTGACCCTTCCCTCAAGGTGGGGTACGTCTTCAGATGGGATAACACCTTCCTCGTTGGGTGTTGTGATGGAGTTTATGTAGGCCTCCTCGATAACTTCGTCCTTGTCCCAGAGGTTCCTGAGACCGGGTATACCTCCGTAAACTGCGCAGGTACCGTAGCTTATGACAAACTTGGCCTTTTCCCTGAGCTCCTCGGCAAATTCCCTGTTCTCATCGTTGACGATTCCGCCCTCGATGATGACGACATCGAGTTCAGGAATTTCATCGTACTTTGTGTCCATTAACACGGGGCTGAATTCAAAGTCCGCATGTTCCATAACGTCTATGAGCTTTTCATGGAAGTCTGCAATGGACAGGTGGCATCCGGAGCATCCTCCAAGCCACATTGTTCCTATTTTTATCTTTTCAGCCATTTGAAATCCTCCTTATGCTTCAGCTAGCTGTTTTTTGATTGGTGATGGGCCAAGGTCCTTTATCCTGTTAACCATCATCTTAACTGTTTCAGCGAATTTTTCACCCTCTGATGCTGATATCCAGTCGTGGTGGATCCTTTCCCTGCCGATTCCAAGCTCATCTGCCAGTTTGTAGATCAGCCTCATTCTCCTGTCAAGCTTGTAGTTTCCTGCGTCGTAGTGGCAGTCACCATGGTGGCATCCTGTTACAAGGACACCGTCAGCGCCTTCCCTGAATGCCTTGAGAACGAACTGTGGTTCTATCCTTCCGGAGCACATCACACGGATAACCCTAATGTTTGTAGGGTACTGCATCCTTGCTGTTCCCGCAGTGTCGGCTCCACCGTAGGAACACCAGTTACAACAGAACATCACAATTTTTATGTCATCTTCAGCCATAGAGTTTCCTCCTTGCTTTTGGATCGTACTATAATTGTACTTGGTATATGGTTTAGGAGTGGTAAGTATAAAGGTTACTTATGAAACAATTTCGAAAATTTTATATGTGTGGTTAAAATTTTTATTATTTTTAATACCACTCCCCTTCCACCAGAAGGCTCCTATGAAACCTACACAAGCGTCACCGTGTCCCTGAATTTTCCGGAAATTTTTGCAGATATCTGGGGGATGGTGGTGGACACTATCGATGAATCAGCCGAACTGTAGGCGCCCTCATCATCAGAATTTCCCGGGTGAACATCTGTCCTTAGCTCTGATCTCAGATTATCAACCGTCACCTGCTCAACCCATGGGTCCCTGTCCACAATGACGAATTCATCCACAAGGCCATCCAGTTTATCTGCAATAACCCATGAGACGAACCTTGCACCGAATATGGCCACCCTTCCATGGATATCACCATCCTCAGCCATTTTCACAAGTGCATTCACATCCCTCTTCACCTCCACCCTCTCATAGAGAGGTGTTGATGGAAGGCATGCCCAGTGGGCGTCGCCAACGTAGGTGTAACCCAGGGTCCGTGGATAAACGTTTTCTGTTCCTGAAACCTTCACAGCCGCTGCCAGAGCCTCCAGCTGGGCCTTCTGTATGGGTACCGGTGTGAGGCCGGATTCAACCTCCTCCCTCATTATTTTCATGACCCTTGGAAGCCCGAATTTACCCCTCCTGGCTGTGCCTGGAGTGTATCCGCACATGTAACCATGATGGTTCTTCGGGAATCCTGTTATGATTGCATTGAGGCCCGCCCTGAGGCCTATACGGCACTCATCCTCGTATGCACCGTTTGTTGCAACTATCTTTCCGGGGGTGAGTATCCTTGCCGCTGCAACTGCCCCTGCAAAGGCATCCAGACGGTCCCCTGCAAGGTTAAAGGGGCCCCCCTCAAGGACGAATACATCGACACCCATCTCAAGTCCTGCCTCGAAGCCTGATATGAGGTCATCGTATCCATCCCCAACGAACATTATGGCCTCAACGCCCTTCCCATGTTTTCTGGCAAGTTCCAGAACTTCCTCAGCCTCCTCGAGGGGTGCTGCGTGGGTTTCAGCCCCCTGTACGGGTGTCAGGTTAACTGCAACAGAGGATGACAGTTCAACCCATTCTTCCCTGTCAGGTAGCCCCTCCTTTTCCCTGTCAAGGAGCCTTGCATGTATTCTCTCCCTTGGACAGCCCTCGAAGGGCGGGCCTTCAAGGTAGCACTGGCCGCCGCACCCGGTTATGGATCTGGGGAACCTCATTGGCCCGTATCTTCCGAAGTGGTCAAGGTCCAGGGGCACCTCCGTTGTTTCCCTCACCTCCCTCATGAGTTCCACGGGTCTCATGCCATAGCTCTCGGCTATATCTGCAAATGCATAGGCGCATACATGTATGGTTGCACCTATGGTGTCAGAGAGCATACAGTTTCCCATGAGGTCAATCTTTTCAAGGTCAGAGGCACAGGTACCCACAATGAGCTCTGTGAGATCACAGCCCAGGGGAAACCTCTTGAAGGTTGCTCCAAGTTTAATCTTATCCTCCCTGGATAGGTCAGAAACAGCATCCACGACCTCTGTAACATCCCTGTCCATTTTAATGATCTCCCAGGCTGTACCCGGGTTATCCACAGCTTCCCTGATTAGTTCATGCATATTGTTTCACCTTCAAAGTCACTGTAACTCAGTATGGAAGGGATGCTAATTTAAGCTTTGATAAAAGTGGTGGGTTAATAAAAATGCAGGGAATGGGTTCAGATTTTAATACCCCTTTACTTCCCTGCCCTCCTGAGGGGCCCCAGTGACTTCACCGTTTCATAGAATTCCTTCATCGTCTTCTGGAACTTCTCGCCCTCTGATGCTGATATCCACTCCCACCTGAATCTCTCCTTCTCAATGCCAAACTCCGGCAGTATATCCTCAATGAACTGGGCCCTCCTCTTCCACTTGTAGTTCCCAGAATCATAGTGACAGTCCCCTATGTGACATCCACCAACAAAGACTCCGTCTGCACCGTCACGGAAGGCCTTCAGTATCATGGAGGCATTGACACGACCGGAGCACATCACCCTTATTATTCTGACGTTTGGAGGGTACTGCATCCTCGCTGTTCCCGCAGTGTCGGCTCCACCATAGGAGCACCAGTTACAACAGAATCCCACTATCTTTGGCTCGAAACTCATACCATCACCTCAGAATCCCACTATCTCTGGCTCGAAAATCACCATCAAACTCTAATCCTTCTCTCCACTGTACATTGGAGGTAGCTCTTCACTCACACCTGCTGTGAAACCTGTTCTGTCACGGTATTTCCTCTGTATTCTGTGGTAGATCCTTGCGATGGGGATGTCCATGGGGCAAACATCCTCACACTGTCCGCAGTTGATGCAGCTGAAGCCCATATGGGATAGTCTCACACCCTGGAAGGTCAGGGGGTCAGGTGACTTTTCATCTGACTCCAGGAGGTAATCCTTCTCAAGTTCGCATTCCCTGCAGAAGCATATTGGGCACACATCCCTGCATGCGAAGCAGTTGATGCAGCGTTTCCAGTATTCTTCCCATTCATCCAGGGAGGGGTACTCATCCTCCAGATGCCTCTCCTGGAACTTCCTGGCCATCTTAATCATGGTATTTTCAATTTTCTCCCTGATCTCTATCATCTTCGCCGGTGGCTCTTTGACTTCGAGGTAGCCCCCCCTGCGGGCCCCCTCGATGATTTCCTCGCCCCGATCTGTGTTGACCTCGATGAAGGTCCATCCCTCCTCTGCACCCCAGTTTCCACAGGCAATGTCTGCATTCCTGGGCACCATCAGCTCGCATCTCTGGCAGTTTTCCCTTCTTCCGAAGCCCTCCTCCTCAAGGTAATCGATTGATATTTCCTTATGACTGCCATCCTTTAGTTCGACTATGAATTTTCCCTTATCTATCTCCTCTCTGACAACGTCATCAGGGTCTATTTCATAGAAGGTCTCTATCATTTCCCTGGCGGATACCGGGCTGAGGGTGCCCCCACAGTTCAATCCTATCTTGTATACCCTACCAGGGTCAATCTGATGTCTCTTTTCAAGTTCCCTGATGGCCATTGCATCGCAGGGTTTCACAGCCACTGCCAGCCTCATATCATTCAGGTACCGTGATATGAGGTCTCCGAACATGGTCGGTGCACAGTGAAGTGAACCGCAGGTTGATACGATCTCATCTGAGTCCTCCAGGAGGATCGGGATTCCATCGTAGATATCATCTCCCCTTTCAAGTGTCAGGACTCCGTCCACGATCTCCTCATCAAGCATGTATTTGAATATGGCGGTTACTGCTCCGCCGCACTCTCCCCTTTTCTGAATTTCCTCATCGGTGGCCCTTGCAAGAATGTATTTCATTTCAATCACCCAGCCTCTCGAGTATTCTGTCAAATATTTCACCGTCTGTGAGAACCCCCTCAGGTTCCGGTATTGCAGGTTCCAGTTTTACAGTATGTCCTGTTGCACCTGTGTATGAGCCCCCCTTTTCACACCAGGCAGCGGTTGCAAGAAAGATGTCAGGAACTGCACCTGAAGTTTTTATTGACTGGAGGGCGAATGATCCCTTAACATCCAGGGGTTCTGCAACTGCACCCGGGTCAATGAGCCACAGGGATTCAATTTCTTCATGGTCACGGATGGGTGGTATGTGCTGCATCACACCCCTGGTGTTGAAGTCCTCAAATACGGGCAGAACCGCAGCCCCTGTTTCAGCTGAGGTCTCAAGTACATCGCCTATTACATCAGGGATTTCAGCTGTAATCATTATGAGGTCTGCTGGAAACTCCCTGAGTTTATCTAGAAGATCTGAATTATCTGAAAAGGTGGTGTGGGAGCTGGAGTTCATGGCCGTCCTTGTTATCTCCCTCCTATCGTACGATCGGACCTCTGCACCACCATCCATCGCCTGGAACATCCTCCTTGCGAGGAGGGGTGCGCAGTTCATGACGTCACCAATTACTGCAATATTACCATAGTTCCTTATTTTCCTCACATCTATTTCTGGATAATCGAATTCTGGGAACACGGTTATAAGACCGTATTTTTTTACATCAACTCTTTCTATGATTCTTTTGAGTTTAGCTGCCTCCTCATCTGTCAGGGTGCCGGTTGTGAGTATGGCTGTCTCCGGTGATGAGATCATCTCTGTGAGTCCATCAAGGACCTCATCCCAGGCTGCACCCTTGAGGTTCCCTGATTTTTTAACTGCAGGGGATGTTATTCTAGCCTTTACTGGAATCTCATAGCATTCCCTTCCACTTCTGCATGTCTTCCCCTCGTTTATGATGTGCCTCTTGTAGGGGTAGGTCCCCACCGGGGATCCATCAATCTCTATAAGGTTCACCCCACATCCTGCGCTGCATGAGGGGCATACTGTGTGTTTCACCATCATTTTCTACACCTCCAGATTCTTTACTTTTCTCTGAAACTCATCGATGCTGACAAGTTCATTCTGAACACTTATCGTCCTGTCACGTGTTACGTTGAAGAGTTCAACCATGATCTTCAGTCCAGAGTCAAGGAGAACTTCTGATAGGTTTTCCGGGAGTTTCTCGGAGTTCTCAAGGACAACCTTTCCTTCTATTTTAAAATTTAAGGGTATTCCATTGAGAGATTCCACATAGAATGTGTATCCAACCGAATTCTTCTCGAAATTTGTGTAGTCAATTTTCCAGTCCATGTCAAGGCTCAGGGTACACGATTTTGGATTTTTTCCAGGCCGAAAAAGTCCAATTTTATGAATCTGAATCTCCATGCTTTCACCACAACCTCCAGTTTTATCGTGTTTGTCATAATTATCTGCTAACAAGTATTACATATATAAATGTTCCTAAAATTTAAAAGACATCTGAACCATTATAATTACATAAAAATCTCAAAAAACCGTAATTTTAATCATTTAACCGTTTTAAATCAATAATAATTTAAAATTATGGCCATGCGACCCTAATAGATCCCCAGTTAATATTCTGGCAGGAAATTATAATTCATAATAAATGCTTAGTTTTTAATATTTAACCTGGTTTGTACTCTGATCTCTCAGAACAACCAGCACCATGCCATTACAGAGTTAAGGGCAGCCTTCCAGTTAGGATCAGTGGATTGAAGCAACCCAGCCACAGGTCCCTGATATTAATATCTTAATAATTTTGATTATTTTCATATAATTATTATGCGGGTCCTGGATGGCAACGGCTTCCCAAAGGAGGATGAAATGAAGACATGGCTTAAATTGGCTTACCCTGAAATTGCCAAAGCTGAATAAATTCTCTTTATAAGTTTTTTGGTTTGAAAATTATCAAAAAATATATTTATAGTGGAAACCGATTAATCTGTACTACTAATAATATGAGTAGTATTACAGAAATGGAGTGATAGATATGAAACTTGCAATACTAGGTGCAGGATGTTACAGGACCCACGCGGCCAGTGGAATAACAAACTTTTCCAGGGCCTGTGAGGTCGCTGAAATGGTTGGAAAGCCAGAAATAGCCATGACCCATTCCACAATAACAATGGGTGCAGAACTAAAGGAACTTGCAGGTGTTGATGAAGTCGTCGTTGCAGACCCTGTATTCGACAACCAGTTCACCGTTATAGACGACTTCGCCTATGAGGACGTCATAGAAGCCCACAAGGAGGACCCTGAAAAAATAATGCCACAGATCAGGGAAAAGGTCAACGAAGTCGCAAAGGAACTTCCAAAACCACCAGAAGGTGCAATACACTTTACACACCCTGAAGACCTTGGATTCGAAATAACAACAGATGACAGGGAAGCTGTGACAGACGCAGACTTCATAATGACCTGGTTCCCAAAGGGTGACATGCAGCCAGACATAATCAACAAATTCATAGACGATATAAAACCAGGCGCCATCGTCACCCACGCCTGCACAATTCCAACCACCAAGTTCTACAAGATATTCGAAGAGAAACACGGCGACCTTGTAACCAAACCTGAAACACTCAACGTAACATCCTACCACCCAGGTGCCGTACCCGAAATGAAGGGCCAGGTCTACATTGCAGAGGGTTACGCCTCAGAGGAAGCCATAAACACCCTCTTCGAACTCGGACAGAAAGCAAGGGGCAACGCATACAGGCTACCAGCCGAACTCCTCGGACCTGTATGTGACATGTGCTCAGCCCTCACAGCAATAACCTACGCTGGTATACTGTCCTACAGGGACTCAGTTACACAGGTACTCGGCGCACCCGCAGGTTTCGCACAGATGATGGCCAAGGAGTCACTTGAACAGATAACAGCCCTTATGGATAAGGTTGGAATAGACAAGATGGAAGAGAACCTCGACCCCGGTGCACTTCTGGGTACAGCTGACTCCATGAACTTCGGAGCATCAGCAGACATACTCCCAACCGTCTTCGAAATCCTCGAGAAGAGGAAAAAATAAACCTGGGAAAATCCCAGAAAAATTTATTTATTTTTTTATCCAAGTAATTTTTACACTTCAATTTACTGACTTTTCAATCCCAAGCAGCTGAAACTGGTGTTAAATTGATAGATAAAATACTGAAAAAGGCGGCAGAAGGGTACCAGCTCCAGGATGGAGAGGTTATCCAGTTATTCAGAATAAGAAAATCCAGGGATCTTGCCAGTCTCATGAAAACAGCCTTCAATATAATGCGTGAGAACCGTGGGTCTGTGAAGCTGACATCCACGGTGCACATAACAAACATGTGCCAGGTCAGGCCACGGTGCGGTTACTGTGGATTTGCTGCAGGCACATCAAAAAATGGTTACTATAACTCATTCTTCAAAACTGATGATGAGATCCTTGAAGCCGCCCTCATAATAGAGGAATCAGGAATACCCAGGGTCAGCTGCTCAGGTGCCCACGGATTCAATGGTGAGCATGCCGTGAAGGCTGCCAGGATAGTTAAGGAGAACACATCACTTGAACTCCTCATAAACGTTGGATCTGACCTCAACAGGAGTGCCACAGAGAAACTTGCAGACTACGGGACAGACACTGTATGCTGCAACCTTGAAACCACCAACAGGGAACTTTTCAGCAGGGTTAAACCCGGTGAGAGAATCGAGGATAGGATCAGGGTCTGTGAAATGGTTTCTGAGGCAGGTATTGAGCTCTCAAGCGGTCTCCTCATAGGTCTTGGTGAAAGTTACGCTGATCGCCTGGAGCACCTTAAGTTTCTATCTAAATTTGAAACCCTTGGTGAGATACCCATAATGGGATTCAACCCCTACCCTGGCACTCCAATGGAGGAACATCCGCCCTGCCCCCTGAGTGAGCAGATGAAGACCATAGCCATTACAAGGATCCTCTACCCTGACATAAGGATAACGGTTCCAACACCCACAATAGGGCCCGAGAATGTCAGGTTTTCCCTGATGGCCGGGGCCGATAACCTTGCAACTGTTATACCGGACGGCTACCCCCATGACGTTAAGGGTGTGGGGTCCCCCCGCTACGGGAACCTCAGGGACGTCCTGAAGGTTGTGAAGGAAATGGGACTGAGGGCCCAGTTAAAACCTGCCCCCTCAGCCGAGGGAGTGGCTCTGCTCTGATTGGGGGTGTTGAAATGCTTGAGGACCTCATAGGTAAAGCCTACCTTGAATCTGCAGAGGACAGACGCCGCGGTGACAGAGCTGAAGAGGTTGAGGCCATAAGGGAGTACATAAGGAGTGCCCGCAGGACCGTGGTCCCCAACTGGAATGCTGAGAAGGTTGATGCAATAAACGATGTCCTCAGAAGTTTCAATCTGCGGGAAGCCAAACACCTTCAGTTCAACACCAACTGGGCAGACCTCACCAGGATGCCAGCAGTCACAAAGGCCCTCATGGCGCTGGACATCTCAGGTGCGGACCTTGTAATTGCCAGGGGGAGGCTCGGGGTCCCTGGTTCAGGGTCCCTCCTCGTTATAATGGACTCCAGGGGGCGCCTGCTATCTGCAGCCATGTCCCCCCCACATGTAATACACAGCATGGAAGTGAGAGAGGCTGTGAGGTCAGAGATGACCCATGCACTTGAGAGGATAGGGTTTAAAAGATAAAGGCCCCATCAAAGAACAGCAGAGAAAAACAGGTCCATAAACAGTATGAACCACAAAGAACTAAAAAACAGCTGATCAAAAATGAAACCCCCTGAAACAGGCATAACAGAAACCGTGAAGACCTTCTTCTCATCCCTCACAGTTGGTGACATAGTAAGACGGATATCCCATCTCAAATCCTCTGCAGTCACTGGGTGGCTCGATGATGCCAGATTTGAACCTGAAAATGCCCTGATTATAGGATCCTACTTCACAGGCGCCGCAATCTCAGGCGCCCTTGACTGCAGGGTTACAGTTGCAGATATAAACCCCCAGACACGTTTCCTCCTTAGGGGAGATGTGGACTTCCGGGAGGGTATTCATGGACTGGATGGTGACTGGGACCTCATAGTTGATACAACCGGCATTGGTGGTGTAACCCCTGAGGAGCTCTCAGGTTTCACTGCAGGGGCCTTCATCGTTGAGGACCCGACCTCTGATGGCAGTGATGAAACAATAATGGGCTACAACAGTACCGCTGAACGGCTTGAGGCGGTTGAAGCAGATCTGAAGGCGTCACTCCGCACCCTTGGACTCGGTGCCAAGACCTCGGGCACAATGACCCTCACAGTCGAGGTTCTTCGAAGGTCAATGGCCGATGCCCTTGAATGTAGAGGAGTACTGTATGCAACCGCAACCCTTAGGTTCTTTGAGAGGATCCTCTTCAGAGAGAGGGACCCTCAGGGCTTCCTCAGGGCCCTTGAATCACCTGCCCTTACTGTATCGTCCCTGGGGGATATCAGCTGCGATGAGATACTTGAGGGGAACCTTGGAATGATAAGGTCGGAGGTTACAGAAGAGGACGGTGATAACAATTAGAATAGACTCCCTTATCGAATTGATGGATAGGGTTGCCCCCCCTGAACTTGCCCTCCCGGGTGACCGGATAGGATACCATGGCCCTGAAATCGAGGTTGAAGCTGTCCTCGTCCTCATGGATTACCTTGAGGATGTCGCTGTGGATGGCTACGACCTCCTGGTCCTCCACCACCCCCCTGAGGTTGAACCCCCCATCCCCTACCTCACAGTCCACTCCAACTGGGACGTTGCCGATGGAGGTGCCTGTGACGCCCTGGCAGATGCCCTGGGACTGGATGTTGAATCATTCCTTGACCCTGATACAGGTGTCGGCCGCATATGTAGGGCTGATCTATCCCTTGAAGAGCTCCTCGAAAGAACAGGGGTTCTTAATCCTGAGACCCTGCGGGTTGTTAATCCCCGTGAATACGTGGACAGGGTCGCTGTGGTTTCTGGCTTTGGACTCTCAGATAAATCACTCATAATGAGGGCCTGGAGTGAGGGTGTATCGGCGTACCTTTCAGGTGACCTCACCCATGGACCCGCCATCCTCGGGAGGAACATGGACCTGACACTCATAGATGCAGGTCACCATGCGACCGAGATGCCCGGTCTCCACAGACTCCGTGAGGTCATTGAGGATTTCGGGGTCATGGCGGAACTCCTGGATACTGGCACCCCCTGGAGTGAGTACAGGGCCGCCTACATTTAGGTACATGGAACGCATGAACTTAAGGGAAAGAGCAAAAAATGGCGGTGATATTATTGGAGATCTCTGAACTTGAAGGGAAAAAGGCCCCCCGTGGGGAGGTAACCCTCGTTGGTGCCGGCAGGCTGGGGCTTCGAACAGCCCTCAACCTCATGCAGATACACAGGGGAGGCCCCGAGAGAATAAATGTGATTGATGGTCAGCGCGTATCTGCCGATGACCTCATATTCCGCCTCATGGGTGCCACGCCCGGCGAGTACAAGGTGAAGTTCATTGAATCACTTGCAACCCCTGGCTTCTCAAGGACGGTGAGGGGCATCCCCGAGTACATAGACCAGGACAACCTCCACCTCCTCGGGGGAGATGTTGTCTGTGTTGAGATTGCAGGTGGTGATACACTGCCTGTGACTGCAGAGATAATAAAGTACGCCCAGAAAATGGGTTGCGCCACCATCAGCACCATGGGGGTGTTCGGGATAGGTGAGGAGGATGTGAATGCCATCAGTATAGAGGAGGCTGATCCCGGGAACCCCATAGTGGAGTACCTCCTTGATGAGGGCGTCACTGACCACCTGCTTGTGGGGACAGGAAAACTGATAAGGGACTGGGAGCCAGTAACTCCATACGTCCTTGACCGTGTATCGGAGGTTATGACTGCAGAGATACTCAAACTCCTCAGGAGGAAACTCGGATGATAAGGGTTGCGACTGCTGAGTGCTTCACCCATGGATTCGTTGCAAGGGAGATACACGCCTACTCCATGGGCTACCCTGGAGGCTACAGCTGGAGTGTGGACTCAGATGTGGTGCTGGTGGCAGGTCTCTTCATACCAACCCTCTCAGGTATACGGAGCATCCTCAAATTTGAACCCCCTGAACCCTCAGCCACCCTGAATGACATCAAGGTCTACACTGAAGAGGAGGATGAGAGGGTGGCCCTCATGATGGCAAGATCCGTGAGGGAGCTCACCTCCGCAGATCTGGGTATAGGTACTACCGCCGGTATCGGAAGGGGCGGCATTGCAGTTGTCTCAGAAAACAGGGAGGAGGTCATAAACTCCGATGTTGAAGCGGACCTCAGGTTCTCAGGGGCTGAGGAGATCCTCAGGAGACAGAGATCCGGTATACGGTGCGCACTTGAACTCCTTGAGTCCTTCCTAGAATAGGATTGCCATGGGAATCTATTTATTGTATCCTACGAATAATTTATTAAAAGGAAGAAATAGGTGGTGGTTTAACTGCTTCTTGAAATAACCGACCTTGCGGTTGAGGTTAGCGGAAAACAGGTCCTCAAGGACATAGACCTCTACATCGATAGGGGGGAGACACATGTCCTTCTCGGACCCAACGGTTCAGGTAAGAGCACCCTCTTCATGACGATTCTGGGTTTTCCAAAGTACAAGGTTACAAATGGTCAGATACTCTTCAAGGGTGAGGATATAACCGATCTGAGCACAACAGAGCGTGTGAGGATGGGTATAGGTGTCAGCTTCCAGAACCCCCCTGCAATAAGGGGTGTGAAGCTCATGGACCTCCTCAAGGTTGAATCTGGTATGGAAACAGAGGAAGAACTGACACCCGAGCTGCGGGGACTTGCAGCCAAGATGAAATTCGATGAGAGCTTCCTTGAGAGGGATGTAAACCTTGGATTCTCAGGTGGTGAGGTTAAGAGATCCGAGATCCTCCAGTTAATGGCCCAGAAACCTGACTTCATAATGTTCGATGAACCGGATTCCGGTGTTGACATTGAGAATGTGGAGCTCCTGGCGGAGGAGATCAACGTGCTCCTTGACAAGGACAAGAAACCCGGTCTGAGGAGGAAGTCAGGACTCCTAATAACCCACCTGGGATACATACTGAACTTTGTAAGCGCTGATACCGCCCATGTGCTCATGGATGGCAGGATAGCATGTTCAGGGAATCCACAGGAGATAATTGAGGATATAAGGAAGGACGGATTCAAGGGGTGTGTTGAATGCTGCGGGATACACTGAAGAAGGCTGAGAAGGCCAAGGAAAAGAAGGCCCTCTACGGTGAGGACATCGACCTTGAAAAATTCATAAAGGAGGAGGCCGGTGAACACGAGGAGGTGACAAGGGCCAAGGAGGTCCCCAAGGAGGTCCAGGAGACACTCCTGAGGGTCGGTGTTGACCCTGAGGAGAGGGAGAGGGCAGGTACCTTCATACAGGTTGACCAGTCAGGCATCTGCACAACCTGCGCCTCCGAGTCAATAGAAATCATGGGAATGAATGTCGCCCTCGATAAGTACAGCTGGCTGAAGGATTACATGTGGAAGGCAGTTGCCGTTGACACCGACAAGTACACCGCCACCACAGCCCTCAGGGAGGCTGAGGGTGAAATGGGTGGTTACTTCATAAGGTCAAAGCCGGGTGCACGTGAGGTGTTCCCCCTCCAGGCCTGTATGTTCATAGGTGATGAGAGGGTTATGCAGACCGCCCATAACATCGTAATAGCCGAGGAGAACTCTGAACTTCACATAATCACAGGCTGTGCAACCGGAGAGGATGTGAGCTCAGCCCTCCATGTGGGTGTATCCGAGTTCTACCTCAAGAAGGGTGCCAGGATAACCTTCACCATGGTCCACAACTGGGCAGAGCAGGTTGAGGTGCGCCCCAGGACCGGTATAATGGTGGGTGATGACGCCACCTACATAAACAACTACATACTGACAAGCCCCGTGAAGAGCATCCAGTCCTATCCAACAGCCTACTGTACCGGTGAGAACTCAAGGGTCGTCTTCCAGTCCATCCTTGGTGGTCAGAAGGACTCTGTGCTTGACATGGGCTCAAGGGTCATACTTGAGGGCAGGGGATCCAGTGCCGAGATGGTCTCACGTGCTGTCTCCAAGGACTCATCACAGATATATTCAAGGGGTCACCTTGCGGGGCGGGTCCCTGAGGTTAAGGGTCACCTTGAATGCCACGGTCTTGTGCTCTCAGATGACTCAATGATATACGCTGTCCCTGAACTTGAGGGTAGCGCCACTGAACTCGAGATGTCCCATGAGGCCGCTGTCGGTAAGATAGCCGAGGAGGAGGTCATGTACCTCACCTCAAGGGGTCTTACCGAGGAGGAGGCAGCATCCATGATTGTGAGGGGCTTCCTGAGTATGGATATAACCGGCCTTCCACCCGAACTTGCGGCTGAAACCAAGAGAATGCTGGATATGAGCCTCAAGGGCATGTAAATCCAGCGAATTTTTTTATTTTTGGGTAATCCTGGAACTTCTTTAACTGAAAGAAAAGTACAAGCCTCTACTCTGAGGATATAACCCTGGAAGGATAATTAGAGGAAAAAATAGTTATTCTGAGATTATTATGAATTCACCGACCTTTTCAACCTTCCCGAATGGTACCAGGAGGTAGTCGCCCTTCTTCTTGGCCCCCTTGACTGTCACGTTTCTACCACTGTCCACCTTGATAACCACGTCGGTTATCTTACCTGTTTTATCGTTGATTATGAGTTCTTCAAGCTCCCCCAGGATGCGTGCATTGTTGGTGGCGACCTGGTATCCCTTTATCTCACTCCAGTACTTCTCTTCCCCTTTTATGAGCTTCTTCTCTTCCATCAATCTCACCTAAAATCTTCTCCAGAACCTTCAAATCCCTGCAGCTATTTATGTTAACCGCGAGCTCCAGCATGGAAGCCTCAAGGATCCTCTGTTCTTGTACTCTGTTTTTACTCATTAATATATTTACCCCGCAGGGTACTAATCCATCCAGGGACCCTGAGAAATCAAGTCCATGCCTTCTGCACAGGTCCTCTGGTACTGCGACACACATGGCAGGTTCCGGGCATGAATGGTAGCTGGCTATTATCCAGTCAATGGTTGATGGCCTCACAAGTGGGAGGTCAGAGTTGATGACAAGGAGGGGCTCATGGTATGAGTCCTCAAGGTGTGAGAGAACCTCCCTGAGATCCTCCACATAACCTCCACCCGATGCTCTGAATATGGGGTGCCTTCCCCTAACATGATCCTCTGTCAGGGGGGTGTGTGGGCTTGTTACCACGATTATCCCATCAACACCGGTGGCAGACTCCAGGGCCTCGAGGACATGGTCTATCATGGGTCGTCCTGCTACCTCAAGGAGGGGCTTTTCACAGTCGATAGCTAGCCTTGTGCCCCTTCCACCTGCCATTACAAGTGCCATCATCCTATTCAATCCATTTATCTTCCTTTCTTGACTGCAACTTTCTCCTCATTCCGAGGATGCACGGGCCGTTCTGCCTTCCTCCCAGGGGGGTGTGGGGTGTCCCCATGGAGTTCATGCACCTTGCCATGACCGCTGCACCCATGGCCAGGGCATCTGAGACAAATATACAGTCCCTGAATCGGTCCTTCACATATTCAAGTATTAGACTGGGCTTTGTGCCTGTAATTCCGGCCCTGCCTGTGACACCGAGGACCGAACCCTCCTCAATGACACCCTCCTCGAAGGCCTCATCTATGAGCCTCTTTGCTATGAGTGCGCTGACATGGTCCAGTGTTGCAAAGAGGGTGTGTATACCATCCTCCTGGTATATGCTGTGACCGATTTCTGTTAGTTCAGGGAGCTTATCACCATTTTTACCTGCGTCACATCCTATGAGTGTGGTGCCTGCGCTGTAGGCGGCCTCTGTATCCACGGGGACCGTTCCGAATCTTTTTCTGTTTGCAGGGACCTTCCGGATGTCGATTATTTCATCATGTATCCTCTCGGCATGCCTCCTGGCCTTCTTCCAGTCGGCCCCCTTGAGGATGGATTTCTTGTAGAGGTCCAGTGCTGCTCCGCCCCTGCAGTCCACCATCTCGGTACCCCTGATTATGGCGTCCGGTATTGCGCCTGCAAGTCCGCAGAAGTTTCCAACGGTCCTTGCGTAGGGTTCATCTGCATTGACTATTCGGCCTGCCAGGGTTGTTCCAAAGTCCAGGGAGACGCAGGGGTTCCTGTAGTCCACATTTGTCCACTTTGAACCGACCTTGATGCCTGCTGTTACAAGTTCTCCCTCCATCTCGTTTGCAACAACCTCCCTGCCCGTCGGAGGTATAACGCTTGCCACTGCACCGTCGAATATTACACGGTCGAGGTAGCAGAATTCTCTGAGGCGTTCGGGGATGTTTTCCTTTGAGAGGGCGGGCGCCATCTTCCTGGGAGGTATACCTGCTGCAAGGCAGCCGTCTGCCAGGGCTATTATGAGTTTACCCACCTCCTCGGGTGACCCGAAACCTGCTGTTACACCGGTGGATCTTACAACAAAGTCGAGGTCCCTTTCAATGTCAACCTTTGCCCTTCTGAGGGATTCAAGTATCGTGTCTCTTACAAGTTCGGAGACAGCCTCCTTTGTGAGCTCAACACCCCAGACTGTCTTGCCAAAGACCTCCTCTCCCTCCCGTGGGGGTCTTATGTCACGGGTCATCTTGACGGTCTTGTCAAGGAGGTAGGTCCTGCTGGTGTTGAGGTTGGTGGCTGTGAGGATGCACTTTGTTGTTGTGTTGCCGAGCTCCACTGAGGCAACAATGTAGTATACATCCGGGCGCATTGAGTAACCTGACCCCACCGTCTTCTTGGTAAAGGGTGCTGTTTTAGTATCCTCTATTGTTATGAATCTGCTTTTTGCTATAATGGGCTTGGGACCGAATAATCTGCTCAAAAATGACAAATGATTACCCCCTGATTTAATGTAATATTGTATCTGGGGAGTTAATATAAATCTTATGAATAGGGCCAGATGAAAAAGAATAAAAGGTTTAAAGGGGATCTTCACCCTAGAAAGTCTGGTGGGTGAGGGTTTGTTGTTAGACTGTCCTCACCAGGTGAATTGTGCAGGGTGCGTAGTGTACCACCTTCTCTGATACACTTCCAAGGAGGTGTTTGTCAACCAGGCTCTTACCTGTACCCATCACTATGACGTCGACATCCTCCTCCTCTGCAACTTTAACTATCTCATCTGCAGGGTCACCCTCACGCATAACAGCCTTGAAGCTGACATTGGGGTTTTCTGGGCCTGTGAGCCCCTTTTCCATGTCCCTCAGTATCTCATTACCCCTCTGGGTCAGCTCCTTAACCATCATCTCCTTGACCTTCTTGGGTGTGAGGAATGGTACCGCCGTGTCAACCACGTATAGGCATATGACCTCTGCTTCCCTCCCATGGAGGAGGTCGAGGGTGTGCTCTATGAGTTCATCCATGTATTCTCCCATTGTTGGAACCAGAATTTTCCTGTACATTTCAATCACGCCAGCACAAAAAGTCTCATAATAACATATGATATGTACACTGCAAGTAAAACTATGCCGCCACTCCTCTTAAGTTTCATGTCCCCTTGCCTTATAAGGAGGACAAGGAGCACAGTGACAAGTATCATCACCGGCGCATCAAAGGTGAGGGACAGTCTCTCGACGGGTACAGGTGCTATGAGGGCCGGTACACCTATGCCCACAAGTATGTTGAAGGTGTTGCTTCCAAGGACTGTGCCTACTGAGAGTTCATGGAGCCCCTTCACCGCAGATGACAGTGTGACCACGAGTTCCGGTATACTGGTGCCTATGGCCAGTGTGAAGAGTCCCATTATCATGGCAGGTATCCCTGCGATGTCTGCCAGTTCAACTCCGCTGTACACAAGTATCCGGCAGCCTATAACAAGACCTGCGAATCCCAGGACTGTGAGAGCAAGCTTTTTTAGGTCAAGGGGTTCTCTTTCATTTTTACCTGAATTTTCATCTGAATAGGTCTTCTGGGCCTTTATGAGGCGCCAGAGATAAACAGCATAGGTTAGGACCATTACAAGTGCTGCAATTTTACCTATATTTCCGAAGAACATGAAAAATAGAAGAATCAGGCCCGTTACAAGGGTTGCGCTGAAATCCCTCTTAAGACCGTCGGCGTTGGTCTCTATGATCCCTGCCACCACAGAGGATATCCCCAGGATTCCTGCAATGTTCCATATGTTTGAGCCTATAACACATCCCACCCCTATATCTGTACTCCCGGACAGGGATGCTATGAGGGCTGAACCGAATTCAGGGAGGGATGTCCCGATGGCAGATGCAGTAACACCGAGTATGACCTCAGATATCCCCAGGGAGGATCCAAGGTCAACCAGGTTATCAACGAATAGATCTGCAGATTTTATAACCAGTATCAAGGAGGCCACAAGGCCCACTATGAGAATCAATACCCTTTCAAGCAAGTTATCACCACTGAAGAATTTTCTTCAATACCCTCAAGACCAGTATAATAATTGAATACCGGCACTTAAAAGTTTGTGTCGGAAATATGTTGCCGTTTTCTTGTATTTAAAGATTGTTATAATAAAAATAAAGAGATTAGTATTAAAGCTATTGGAAAAAAAATTAAATGGTTTAACTGCTCCTAGAGCAGTTTGAAGAATGGGTGATCTTCCACTGGTTCTGTGCCTATGTCCTTGGCTGCTTCACTTATGAATATGTCAGCCATTGCACAGGCAGGGAAGGCCATTTTGGCGTTTTCTATTGGACCGTAGAGGACGAAGTCACCACCGGCCATCTGCTGGATCAGGTTGGATCCAACGTCACAGACAGGCCAGGCCTCCTTGTGGTCCTTCTTGTATTCACGTAGCCAGTCCCAGGCTGATGGCACGTTGTGTATACCACTACCAACAGGGTAACCCCATTTGCTCTTGACTGCAAAGGATGTCCTCACAGCCACACCGGCACCCTGACCGAGTGGTGTTACAGCCACGTCCATGAGGTACTTGTCGATACCACACTCGGCAGCCATTTCAAGAAGACCCTTGTCTATTGTGCCTGCACCGTCTTCCCAGATTCCAATCTTACCATCAACTGTGGGGTCCATTGGGTTGAACCCGAGGACAATTGAAGCTGAGAGTTTTGTTTCCTTGAGGGCCTCAAGTTCTGCCTCATCAGCGGCCATGTTGACTGAGTTGTAGATTGCCCTGTCCTCAAGTCCAACTTCACTGGCGTAGTTAGCACCTGCGATCCTTGCCTCACCGGATGTTGAGTCTATGAAGAATGGTGCGTCTGTCACATCACCCACAAATTCGAGGTACTTGACAATTGCTTCTGGTGTCTGACCGAAGGTCTGGACGATGTGCGGGTTACCTGTGACATCAGACATCTCTTCCTGGGTCTTTATGAGGGCTTCTGCCTTGTCCTTGTCAAAGACACCGGCCTTTTCATCCTCAATGATGCTGTGTCCACCATAGAATATTGTTCCTGCTAAAACAGTTGGGTACTCTCCTGGCTGACCACCAATTTTGGTTCCAGCTATATCCAGTACGATCTGTTCCTTATCAAACCTAAACATATGTAAACCTCCAAGTTATAGTCCGAATAGGGATTTTAAAAGTCCTTTTAACAGTCCTGCAAACAGTATGTTTGTTACTGCAAGGATAATCAGACCTATCACAATACCATATAAAATACCTATATCTCTACCGATCTGCTGTCCTATTCTCTGTGAATATTCACCTACGGTGAATTCCACCTTTTCCTCGATATCATCGAGCCTCTCGTTTGCCTTGTTGAATTCATCAGCAGAGACAAGTACGCGGGGTATTGTGGTTTTATCTTCCTCTGACATCAGATCACCCCTAATATGCTCATCATTGCAGGTACACCGACAAGGAGGACAGCCAGGAGGAATCCGATGGCTATACCTGAAATCCTTGTGGCTATCAGACCTGCGAATAACCTGCCATCTCTACCGATGAGCTGGTTCCGGTATTTTATGTCCTCTACAACACGCTTAATGCCACGTATATTCGGTTTGTTGGATAGTATAATCATCTGGAAGCCTCCCTAGACCAGTAGCAGTATGCCCAGTGTCAGGGTGAATGCAAGACCTATCATTATACCCTGAACCTTACCTGAGTACATACCTGCGAACATTCTGTTGGTGGAACCTATCATTTTAACCTGTGTCTGGATGTTCCTCATCCTGGCCTCTATGAGTGCTGTTTCTGGTGCCACAGGTTTGACTTCTTCGCCTTCCTCTTCTTCTCCGCCTTCTTCAACCTTTATGACCATTGCCTCTTCTTCAAATGCACCGGGGTCCTTTTCGATGCACTCTTTGACCTTGGCTTTGATGGCGTCGGCGTCCTCAACGTCTATGAGGTTGACGATTTCCAGCTGTTTCTGGAACCTCTCAATACCCTCATCGGGTATGTTCTCTATGTAGGGAATGGCACCTGTTGCACCGATGATGTTCCTCTTATCAGGGTCCACACCGTTCTGGTGGAGGGCCTCAATACTCTGTCCTGTGATGTGTCCCTGGACCTCTGAACCGCAGAGTATGAGGAACCTGATGTTGGGGTTTGATATGAGGTTGGCGATCATCTTTTCGATACCGAGGTTCTCTGTCTTGCATGGCCCTGCAATGGCAGCGCCGGCCTCCACTGGTACGTCTTCTATGTGTGAGGCAAGGGTGGTGGCAGCCACAGGACTTTCGGGGTCACCCACGATGTAGTCCCCGTTGACCACAGGCCATCCTTCAGCAGGTGATTTCTTTTCAACCACTCATAACACCTCCTATAAGAGCAGGGCAAACAGGATGATCAGACCAAGAATGAACCCGTAAACCATGTTGGTGAGTTTACCTGCTGTGAGGTACACTCCCTCCCTTCCAGGATAGGAATCCATTGGGGTGGTTGTTGGGTCCAGTGAGTTAATCAGATCATCTGCTGTAGCCTCTAATTCTGCTATCTGTTCGTTTATCTCATCCATGGATAATATTATAACTTCCCTTCCGAGAGCAGCCCCTATCATACCGGTGGAAGGATCAAGGGTCAGGTTGTATTCCGGAGCGATCTTAACAAGTGGTAACATTTCCATTTTTAAAGCCTCCTACTGCTCTTCCTCCTTAGGCCAGAGACCTGACCATTTCACGGATGCAGCTTCCTCGAAGGATGCGCTCACGAATGACTTGAAGGCCACGACCCAGCAGAGTGCACCCACCAGTGCGACCAGCCACCAGCCAGGGTTCAGTCCTATTCCAAGGAGGCCAGCGATGGCCATTGATATGAATCCTGTTGATGCTGCCAGCTTGAGTGTCCTTGTCTGGTTCTCGTTTGGTCCCAGACAGGCGTTGAATGGGTGCTGGATTGCCATTGTGTTGAGTATGAAGAGCAGACCTATGAATCCTGTTGTTATGACTGATGTTAGAACCGCCTGCATGGTGTAGCTGCCTGCAATGGCCGCTGAAAATCCAAGTACTGAGAGAGCTGCTGCCCCTGAAATCTCAGCTGTGCATTTCTCAAGGATCGGGATTTTCATCTTAACTATCTTCTTACCGAGTACGGCCACAACGACACCCAGTATCATGGCAAGTATGAGTCCTACGACTGGTACTGCCAGGGCGGGTACCGTGAACACTGATGCGAGTCCGGCGACAACACCGACTATACCTATTGAAACTGACATGTAACCTATTGAAGGGACACCGGTACCCAGACCGTAACTTGCAACCCTCCTTATGGCGTCTGCACCCCATACGATTGCGCAGACAGCTCCAAGGGATGCGAGAACGGGGCCTATGACCGGGTTAACTGCTGATGCGTATATACCTGCCAGTCCACCGATTATTCCGAGTGCCATGAGCCTGCTTTCAGGTATGGCTGCACCGGCCGGTCCTCCTGCTGCTACTGACATTAGAAGACACCTCCATATACGAGTAATGTTGAAAGGGCGCCTGCAACAATGGAGGCTATGAGACATGCCACTATTCCCCTTCCGATCCTCTTGAATTTAGGATCGTGGAAACCTTCTATGGTACCTCCAATGTTATATGATGCAATAACCGCGTTTATGAAGAATATGCCGACGGCGAAGATTGCTGCAACACCTGCAGCACCAATTGCACCATATGAAAGTGTCTTAAGGGCTTCGTTGAGTGCCCAGTATATGAGCCCACCACCTATTCCACCGAGGGCTCCCCCGATTATACCGCTGACAAAACAGACAGTTGGTAGACCATGACCCTCGGTACCTGGTGTGACGTATTTTTCCTGTTCCATGCCTGTTAGGGGGTCCACAGCCACCTTTGCAGATACAGGAACTGTACCCACACCATATACGTAGATGAGGTTACCCACAAGCATGGTGATACCTATCATGAGCATTGAACCAACGGCTCCAGCAGCCATTATCATGAGTGGGGACTGTCCGGTCATGGCTGCAGCTGTTATGAGTCCTGTTAAACCTGCACCTGCAGCAAGCATTGCTGTACCGGTACCCACACCTGTGGCTGTTGCCATAGCTGCTGGCGCACCACCCACAGGTACGAAGTGAACACCTCCACCTATGAGTACTCCTCCAGCGGTTATAGCTCCTATCAGTAGTAATGGATCCATCTATTCATCCTCCTTGTATGGTCCATATCTGTTTCTTGCAAAGACTTCAAGTCTGTTGTTGAGGATTATCAGTAACAAGACTATTATCAGGCCGGATATTATTCCGCCGGTTATACCGAAGACTATTGTGTTCCAGAAGCTGAGGAATACGATTGCACCGAATGCGAATCCTGTTAAGGGTCCGCCGTACTTTGCACAGAAGTGAACAACGTCCATTGAGTTCCTTGCTCCCAGCTCTGCCTTTGTTGTTATGTCACCGTGAATCGCAACCGGGATACCTCCACCGAAGGGGTACTGCTGGTACTCCCTTTCAGCACCGTAGTGGACGTCCCCTGTTGATGAACCAATTGCACCTATTGTTATACCCCAGAGCACTGCCAGAATTGGCAGCGGGAATGGGTGTGCAAAGCCAGGGATTGGTAGTGTCATGAGGTATGATAATCCTACAATACAGAATGTCACAATAAATCCATGCCCTGCAATTGGGCCTAAGTGCTGAACCAGCATGTCCATGAAGAGTGGCTGGTTGAACTGGGACTGGCTAACAATTCGTCCCATGTGGGATGTTACAGCGTAGGTTGTGTGTACCATTGCGGCGATTACAGCGCCAACTGCAATTGCCATTATCACAGGCAGCTGCATTGACTGCATCAGCACATATGCAACTGAACCAGCAATTCCGCACCAGGTCCCGTAGGCAACGGGTTCCCCTGAAACGGCCTTGTTGATTATACGGTGCAGGTGTCCCATCTGTGGTGCCAGCTGAACCTGTGAGTTGGGGTTACTCTGGGATCCTACGTCAGACTCTAAGTCCTCTGCGGCTCCTGCTATGGTTGCAGCTGCACCCATGAGAGCTACAACACCTAAACCTGTTATCATAGGGTCCATATTTCTTCCTCCTTTTATTTTTTTGAATAAAAAAAATTAGGTGCATTACACTTAAAAAGTTTGTGCAATGCACCTTCGTTAATCTATTTTGCAGGTGTTATGAGTGCTCTTTCACCGGCTGGTTCGAACTCTCGCAGAGCACCTTTGGCGAACTCGCCACGTACGTTGGTGAAGTCGAAGACGAGGTTGTCGTCTGCAAATGCTATTTTCACCAGTGGGTTGAACACGAAGGCGTCTCCACGGGCAGCGTGTGGTGCCTGTGATATACCTGCGTATTCACCCTGGTGACCCACGTTCATGGCGTAGTTTGGATAGTTAGGTCCACGAAGCTCCAGTGGCAGTCCCTCGTCGCCCCTTATTGAGAAGACGTTGGATGCACCACACTGGTCCTGGAGGTCGTAACCGTAGAATCCGAGCCTGGAGTGCTGCTCCTTGTGCAGGTACATTGAGAGGTACCATCCGCTGAGACCTGTCTGGGCGTTTCCTGTTGCGAAGGCTGTGGAACATCCAGCTGCGGCTGCAACGACTGCGGCCCTCTGGGATCCACCAAACTGGTCTTCGAGGAGTGCAGGGTATTCCTCGTACTGTTCAAGTCCGTAGAATGTGACCTCAGTTGCAACGTCCAGGACTGTGTCCATGGTGTTTGGTGCCTCACAGAGTCCATATTTGTCCTCCACGTACTCCTTACCGAAGTAGGTGAAGTCGTCGAGGATGTTGTCTGTGTAGGCTGCTGTTGCGTACTGGGTGAATCCTACACCACCTGACATGTATGAGCCGAGCCAGATCTGGTCGTAGAGCATTGCACCGGTTGCCACAACGTCCAGTGACACCCGGACAGGGTCCTCATAGTTGACCCTTGAGCTCTGACAGATATCGGCAAGGTAACCGAATGGCACACCACCTGGCTCGTTTTCACCCCTTGCACGTCTCACAGGCAGGTATGTACCCATGTGTATAACTTCAGCGTGTTTTGCAGCGTATGCGAAGTCCCCTGTTGCGGCTTCACCTGCTGCCTGTTTGTAGGCTGAGATCATGGACATACCTATCTGCATGGCGGACCATCGTGAGGTTGTTGCACCGTCACAGGTCCTTGAGACTATGGTTGGGATCCTGACAACCTGCCAGATTCCGTCTCCAACCTCTGCCTTGAGGGTCTCTGCCTGGTCTTCAGGGAACTGTTTGTTGATGTCTATGACGAATGCAGCGTCAATTTCATCTGCAATTTCATCGTTACCTGTGAAGACCTTGACGTAACTGTCTGCCACGAGTGCAGGGTGGGTCTCCACCATGTGCTCCTGGACGACAGCTGCACCTGGCATTGCGTGGTTCACTGTTTCCAGGTAGTGGGTTATGGTCTCTGGGGTGACCTCTTTACCCAGCCTCTTTTCTATAACGGCGTGGGCATGGTTTAAACCGACTATAACGGTTCTCCTTATGTCGTCCCACATCTGCTGCATGGCAGCGTTGTTTACGAAGTGGAGGTCGTCACCTTCAACGAAGGTGTCTGTTGTTGAGACCTGGTAGGGCATGAGTACCCTCTGACCCAGCGGAGTACCTATGTCAGGGTTGTACTGGGGTATGCCCCTCTTTGCTGCCACTTCTTTACCAGCGTTCACAAACTCGGTTTTTCGCTCGGACTGTTTCCAGCCACCAAGTGTGTAAAATGTGGTTTTCTTCTCTTCAGGGGATTCTTCAAATTTTTTCTTTAAAGCATTTATGAACAATTTGTCAGCCATAATCTACACCTCCCCCGGATTATTCTGGGTTGTACCCTCCTTGTGATCTTAAAACGTGGATCCTCTGCATGATCTCCACGGCGTCTGTATCATCACGGTAGGCTTCACCATCCACACGGTAGATGGTTGTTTTGTTCATGAGGGTTTCCTCATCCAGTGGTTCACCAAGGTCCACGGGTTCGTCGAGTTCGTCACCGATCTGGTTCTTGACCATTTCGACTCTGCCGGTGTCCTTGTTGTAGATCTGTCTTCTCAGCATGTCGAACATCATACCGTCTTCGTCGAGACGGAGTGAGTGTCCGTGGACGGATTTACCCCTGACACCTGATCTTGCAGGGTCAAAGAACTCTGTTTCAAGAAGTTCCTTGGATACCTTCTCAAGGTCCCTCTCCCTGGTCTCTATGATCTGACGTCCTGAGAGCGTACCTGCGTCTGCACCCCTGTACCTGCAGAGGTATGCCCTTGATCGTACGTATGGCTGTGCTGGAGCAAAGTACATTGAGTCTGTGAACTGTATGTATCGGACCCTGTCACCGGCCTTTGCACCGTCTATTGGTTCAACCATTTCCCTTATTGCGTCCTCTGGTTCATCCATCTCTTCCAGTGGTGGGTGAACACTTGGATATTCTTCCCCTGGGGCCCTGTGACCCAGAATCTTTACTACATCCTCATCTGAGATTTCTCTCAGCTTTTCGAGTTCGTATTCAGGGTTACAGAAATTCCTTCTGTTCTGAGCAACCTTACTTGTTCCGGGATAGTATTGTGCCATATCATGCACCTCCTAATGCTAACTTAACCTTCCTTATAATCTCATCCAGTTTTTCCTGGGGACAGGTTTCTCCTCTTATGACTCCACTCACAATGTCAACAATGGTGCCCTTTGTTTTTGGTTCATCTGGCATGACGGCCCTTGTCCTTACACCTATCTTTGCAAAGTCCTCGAAGTCCACCGGGTATTCGCAGATGATTATGCATGGTCTGTCGACGTTCCTGAGTATGAGGCGCGCCTTGTAGGTGATGTGGTTCTTTACTCCTCCAAGGTGTACGACCAGGAGTTTGTGCCTCTTCATCTGCTCGACTTCTGCGGGTGTCAGACCAAAGAGACTTCCTGCTCCGGCGCTTGGAGCGTCCTGCGGGACTCCCGCACCTGCATTCAGGACTATGGTACTGGTCATTATGTTGGCTTCCCTGAGGGCGAATGTTATCTCGCAGACAGGCTTTGTGATGTGGCGTCTGCCAGGTGACATTGCCACCGCAAGGACTTCACTTCCACACTGGGCGAAGGTACCCCTCTGGGCTATTCCTCCTCCCTCACCCATTCCCATTGTTTCTCTACAGTCAACAACGTGAGTGCACTTTCCGATCATCTAATGCTCCTTTTTCCTTTTTATTATGGTGGCCCTTTCACTGAGCCGGGCGTTCTGGTCTGTAAGACCTATGAGTTCCTCCGGCACCTTATCAAGGTCCTCACCATACTTTATCTCATCCGTCACTGTCTTCTGCGTCCTTATATATTTTCCAGGAGTAACATCGTATCCAAAGGGCAGGAGATCCTCACAGACCCTTTTGATGTCAGTTATTGTATCCTCGTCCTCTATCTCAAGGAGTACTCGGCCTGTTTTCACCTGAAGCTCGAATTCCTGACCTTTAACGCTGATTATGCGTCTGTCAGGGTGGTCCTCTGGTGGCAGGCGCTGTCCATGTATCACCATTCTCTTAACGCCGCTGATGTCCTCAAGGCGGTTAAGGAGTTTCTCGGTGGTGTCAGCCCCTAGTAGCCGGTGTGGAAATATCTGAACGTCCATTGGTTTTTTGCCCCCAGTTCTGAGAGATTATTTAAATTTCGTTTTTAATCTCAGCTGCTGCCTCCACAACATATTTGAGTGGTTCTCGGAACTCGTCAACCTGGCTGAATACTTCTTTTATGAGTCCAGAGGTTGCTTCTGGGGAGAACATCTGGGTTCCTGCATCCAGTGCCATTGCAGCTGCCACACATGGTATGGCGAATCCTTTACTGTGCCTTGTAACGATGTGGTTTCCGTTGAAGATACCTGGTCCACCTCCACCGTAGATGGAGTGGCTGAAGAATGAAAATCCTACAGCGGTACCTTCCACTTTACCGAAGTCCACGCTTGGTAGTCCTGTTTCGAATTCTATGAGGTCGTTGTAGTAGAGCAGGGTTGATGATACACCCTGTGCTGCCCTTGCTGCACCCTGGTTAACCATTGTGGCTGCCATGAGTCCTGCTGCTGCATAGGCGTTCCACATTGCAAGGTCGTCTGTGCCGTAGACCTTGTAGTCTGTGAGTTCCTTCTCAACCTTTATGACACCATCTTCCAGGGCCCTTTCGACCAGGTCTGCTATGACTGAACCCACGGTACCTTCCTTACCGTTGGCCTTAACAAGGTCAAAGACCAGGTTGTCTGCGTTCATTCCCTGGTATGCAAGTCCAAGGAGGTGCATCCTCTCAAATGCTCCTACAGCGTCACCCATCTCAAACATTGCTGTCTGTTCGAGTATGGTTGATAGTGCTGCTGCCTGGAGTGTGTTTTTGAGTGTTGCTGCAACAACATGGTTCACCATGATGTTCCTCAGTGCGTATCCTGGGCCTTCCAGTTTCTGTGGAATGTCCAGCATTGTTGCTATGTTTGCCCCCATGTACTCCACAGACTGTGGGTATCTTCCCAGAACGGCTGCTTTAACCATGTTAGCATCGTACATGCTAACATCAAATTCGTTGATTATGGCCTGGACAAATGCTGTGGCGGTTACGAGTGGTGCTGCAGAGTATTCTGCTGCAACATCGGACCTCGCACTTGGGACCTGTACGAGTGCCCTTTTACCTCCACCGAGGAGCTCGACCTTTGTGTCGTCGTCCTCGGTCACCTGTATCATTTCCTTTGCAGCGGCTGCTATTGACTCGGCGTTCCCGACTATGTCGAGGTCGAGTTCACGGCCCATTATCTTACAGGCAGGTCCGCCGACCTTAGCTGTCTTCAGGGCGTTTTCTATACCTTCAAGGTTCACAGCCACTGTCCTCTTAATCCCCTGCACAATGCTTTTAATGGCGGGGTTTCTAAGTGGGCTCAGAGCTTCTAATGGCACCTGTTCTTCGACGAGGTTGCCTCTGTCGTCGTACAAGTCGACCTTATCCTCAAACTTCGCCATTTTTTCCCTCCTAACAATCAGTTCCGTATACTAGACATCCAAGACCCCCCTTTTTAGAAAAGGCAAGAAGGCCCTTGGAGGGTGTTAAAACACCCGTCTTAGTATACGATGCATATTTAACTTGATTATAATTAATTAAGATTTCTTTCTGAATCAAGTCGAAAGATTTATATGTAAAAACACCTTTTTTTAGGGTTTTCTGGATTTTTTATATGGTAGCGTTGATTTTTGTGATCATCACAGAGCAGGGTATCATCAGGCGGGAGTAATAATAATCATCCCCTGGTCACTCAGAGCCACCGCACCATGGGTCCGGAGCTGGTAATAAATTATATTTAGAGAGCTGCACAGAGAGAGTGACATGCAGATAATAGCTGATTTAGGTGGTATACCTGGAAAGGACTGCAGGGGATTCTGCAGGTACTGCTACTTCCGTAAAGTTGGTGAATTTGAAGCATTTGGGTGTAAAAACTGTTCACCAGGTAGGGTTGGATGTGAAACCTGTGGAAAGGGTGTTGCAGAGATTGGTAATGAATTTCTACCCCCATTCCTTGTCATGGGCAACGTGCAGACAACACTCATGATGGGAAATTTTCAGGATAAGGACCTGAAGATAAACATCAGCGGCGGAGGCGATGTGAGCTGCTACCCCCATCTTGAAGAACTCACAGGAGGTCTGGGTGAATTCGGAATCCCCATTCACCTCGGATACACCAGTGGAAAGGGTATCGATGACCCCGGAATCGCCTCAAGGCTCATTGAAAATGGTGTTGACGAGGTCACCTTCACCGTGTTCTCAGCAAACCCTGATCTGAGGCGTGAGTGGATGCGGGATAAAAACGCCTCCAGGGCCATCGAGGCCCTCAGGATATTCTGTGAATCCTGTGAGGTCCATGCAGCATCGGTGATAATACCAGGGGTAAACGATGGCGATGACCTCCTTGAAACATGCGCGAGACTCGAGGAGTGGGGTGCCACCGGTTTCATCATGATGAGATTCGCCAACTATGAACACCAGGGACTCATACTTGGAAATGAGCCCATCATTGAGGGCGTGGAGCCCCACACTGTTTCTGAATTTGAAGAACTTGTGAGGGCAATTGACCGGGAATTCAATCTCCGTGTGACCGGAACCCCTGTCTGTGACCCCCAGAACGGCACGCCATTTGTCCTTGCAGCTGATTCAAGCAGGGAATACCTTGAAATCCTCCCTGAGATTCAGGGCGAGGCCACCATAATCACCGGATCCATTTCAGCGCCCTACATAAGGAAGATAATACACAACCTGGGTGCCGCTGACCTTGTGAACGTCGTCGGTGTCAATAAGGACATAGCCTGCCTCATAACCCTCAGGGACCTTGAGGAGGTGGATCCCGGTGATCTGAGGGAAACAGTCATAATCCCTGGAAGGGCCTTTGTGCATGACATGCAGGCCAGGGAGGTTCTCAGCCGTGACGGTGTCGACCGGATCGTTGTGAGGGGTCCTGACAGGTTGACCGTTGATGGGGAGATGAGCGGCACCCTCTCAGAGTATGACGTGATCGAGAGGGAGATGGAAGCCTTCTATGAACTCATACAGGCAATAAATTTCTTTGGTGCTTCTGAATGAGTCATGTAACTGTTGTAACACCTGAGCACTACAATTACGGTTCAATGCTCATCGCAGGGGCCCTGAGGGACCTTGGACACAGGGTTGAAATCAGGAAGGGATTTGATGGTGTTAACTCAGGGATCGTATTCATAAGCCTTCAGTCCACCATCCACCTCCTGAGGTACAGGGATATTATTAATAATATGGGCGGCTTCAGGGTGGTGGGTGGCCCTGTCAGCATAGACCCTGAAATGGTATTCAGGTACCTCGATGTGGACCTCGTGGTGATGGGTGAGGGTGAGGACAAGGTCGGTGCTGTGATGGAACTTGCAGCTGGAAATTGTAAACCAGAGGATGTCCCCGGTGCAGCCTTCAGATCACCTGAGGGAATTGTGGTCATTGAATCATCACCCTGCCCCATGGAGAGGCCCCTCCCACTTGTTCCGGGTGACATCTCCCGGGAGGATATACGGGGTGCCAGTGTCTACATTGAAACCCACAGGGGCTGTCCAGGTAACTGCACCTTCTGTCAGGTCCCTGAATTCTTTGGCAGAAAGGTGAGGAGCAGGCCCCTTGAGGACATAATCAGGGAGGTCCGGGAACTGAAGGCATCTGGTGCCAGGAGGTTCGCCATAAGTGGAGGTACAGGCACCCTCTACGGCAGCAGCAAATTCAGGGGTATTGATGAGGACGCCTTCAGGGATCTCCTGAGGCGCATAAGTGAGGTCACAGGCAGGCGAAACCTCACCGTGCCCGATATAAGGGTCGATATGGTTAACCCGAAGATTCTTGAGGCAATATCAGAGTACACGAATGGATGGGTCTTCTATGGTATAGAATCAGGGAGCAGGAGGATGCTCAGGAAGATGAAAAAGGGCATAACCCCTGATCAGGTTGTTGAGGCTGTTGAACTTGCAAGGGAGTACAATCTAAGGGTTGCAGGGTCCTTCATCGTTGGTTATCCCGGTGAGGACGAGGAGGATTACAGGAAAACCATTGAACTTGCAGATGAACTCATGCTCGATGACTACTTCGTGAGCATTGCCGAGCCACTCCCAGGCACTGAACTCGGTGAGGAGGTCAGAAAACTCCCTGAGGATGAAAACCCGGTCTTCATGAGGTCAGATGAAAGGCGATTTGATAGTGTGGCAGAGGAGAGAGCATTCAATTTACTCCTGGAATCCTATGTATTCCGGAGTGTGCCGGTTCCCATGACGTCCAGGCTTTTAAAATCAATAACTGAGGAGGTCCGTCAGCAGCAGGAGCATATAAGAACCGTTACCTGGATGCTCCAGGGAAAGCTGTGATAGGGTGACCCCTCCAGAGCATCACTCTGAAAATTTTAGGGATGCCTTTCTAATGACCTCCTCAAGGGATGCTCCTTCAGGAGGTACTGTTCCAAGGAGATAATCTGAAAAAAGAAGTTTTGGACCATCTGATAGTTTTTCAATCACCAGAACATCAATATCTCTGCTCTTCAGAAGTTCAGCAGCTCGAATCCCCCTCTTTGTTTTAAGGGATTTCCCTGGATTTTCAATTATCCTGTAATCAAGTATCTCGCCCTTCCGGGTTCTTGCAATAAGGAAGAAGTTCGCCCTTCCAAAGTGGGTGCTGATTGTGGAGTTCATTCCCTGATCATCTGCGAGTGGCACCGCAACCACAACTTCCTCCTTTTTAACTGTTTCGGGCTGGACCGTAAGGTGGTCAATGGATGGGACTGTCTCCTTAACCTTAGAGTTTATCTGAGAAATGATTCTCTCTATTTCATCTACCGGCAGCCCCCTTTCAAGTTCAATATGGAGTTCACCAAAGAGGTAGGGTCCAGATCTTCTTATTCTAATCTCATGAACCCCCTCAACACGCGGGACCGATAAGACTGTCTTTTTTATGATTTCCATTGAATCCGTGTCAATACATGCATCAAGGAGGGTTAGGACGTCATATTTTGCAAGCCGGATACCGATATAAATTATCACCATGGATATAATTACTCCAGCGATACCCTGGAAACCATGAAGACCCATGTACTCCCCCAGGATCCCGATGAAGACGATTGCAGAGGATATGACATCCACGTAGCTATGCTTTCCATCGTTCAGGAGGGCTGTTGAACCGATTCTCCTCCCGACCCTCACCTTATAAAATGCAATGGCATAGGAGACTCCAATTGATATCAAACTCACTGCAAGGCTTGCCGTGGCCATGGAAACCTCTGAAACTGGATTTGAAATGTAGATAATGGAGTCCCATGTTATCTCAAGACCCGTTATGATGATCAGCACTGAAACGAGGAGAGAGACAAGGGTTTCAATTCTATGGTATCCATAGGGAAATAGTTCATCAGGTTTTCTCTGTGAGAGCTTAAGGCCAATGAATACGGCTGCTGATGAGAAGACATCCGCAAAGGAATGTATAGCGTCTGCTATCAGAGCTATATTTCCAGATAGATAACCGGTAAACCCCTTTATAACCACTAAAATCATGTTGATGATTACCGAATACCTGGAAGCGATTTCTCCCTCCTTGAGTGGTGCTTCATCATTCCCTTTCATGTCAATCCAGCCCCATATTTAGCATTAGCTCCTCAACAATCCCCCTAAATAGCTTTTTAAGGTGGGGATTGCAGATTACTGCGGGTAATCCGTTAACCAGAGCATCGGTAAATGCCAAATCGTAGGGTATCCTTCCCATGATTGGTATCTCATTCCTATCTGCAAGATCTTCTATATCAGCTGCGATCTCATGATTTAAATCGTATTTATTGATTATTATGGAGTGTGGGATCCCAAAATGCCTTACAAGCTCTATTGCACGTTTAGAGTCATTTATAGCTGCCTTTGTAGGTTCCGTTATTATAATGGCCCGGTCGCATCCCTTAACTGATGATACCACAGGGCAGCCAATACCTGCTGCTGAATCCAGAAGAGCCAGATCCAGGCCCTCCACTCTTCCAATTTCAGATACCTTCCCCCTCAGAGAATCCACAATCTTTCCTGAGCCTCTCTCACCAATTTTAAGATGACCGGATACTACACCGAATCCATAATCAGACCTGAAATAGCAAATCTTTCCTGTATCAACTTCTTTGATGTCTATCGCCCTATCAGGGCATATATATTCACATGCTCCGCATCCTTCACAGAGAAATTCATTTATTTCAGGTTTTGAGTTCCTAGCACTCCATTTTATTGCATTGAATCTGCATACCCTCACGCATTTCTTTCTTGATTTACATCTTTCAGCCACTAAAAATGCCTTTTCAGAGGCCCTTATGGTTTCGCACTCCACATCCCCTGAAGATCCCAGGATGAGGGCCAGATTGGGTGCGTCCACATCACAGTCTCCAACGATTATTTCCAACCTATCAGCGAGTAAAACAGCCATTGAAGCCACTATGCTGCTCTTTCCAGCCCCACCCTTTCCTGAGAGGATGCATACCTCCTTCACATTAACACCTCTGCATCTCAAGTAACTCTACAACAGCAGCTATTCCTGGAACCTTAAGGGGTTCACCCGCTGAATAGGCCTCCATTACATCCCTAGAATATTCTATTTCAGCCACAATGGGCCTCCCTGTTTCTCTGGAAACCTCGAGTACCGGGTCTGCGTTACCAATGCCTGCACGGTTGAGGATGATGTTCGATGTTACGCCAAGCCTCTCAAGTAGCTCAAGTATCAGTTTTAGGTCATGACTCCCAAAGGGTGTTGGCTCTGTCACAGCAAAGGCAAGGTGAGCGCCCATGATGGCATGTATAACATTACAGTGGACCCCTGCTGCCGTGTCAATGATTATGAAGTCCATATCATGGTGCTCCCTCGCATTTTTCATGAGTGAATCCACCAGGCGTGCACTTGATTCTATATTCACAGTTGTTTCCCCGGAGAGTAACCTGAAATTTCTTCTAATTTTCTCATCATAATTTTCAGGGAGTTTGCCATCATAAAGGAAGCCTGCGACCATCTCCTCCTCCTTTATTGCATTATTTCTGCATGCAAGACTGCAGGTCCCGCAGCCACTGCATCTATCCCTGACAAGAATTGGGTGCCTGCCCTCCACAAATACGATTGCATTTTTTCTGCACACCTCTGAACATTTACCGCACATGGAGCAGGCTGAAAAATCAAAGGATGGTATCTGAAGAGTTACCTCATCTGTTTTTCTTCTCTGGGCGGACAGGATGATGTGGTCATCTGGACACTCAACATCTGTGTCTACCAGCAGCACCCTGAATTTATCGGCAAGGGCGATGGCGAGAGAACATGCTATGGTTGATTTTCCTGTTCCTCCCTTTCCCCCTGTTATTGCTACCATTAAGGGCTTCATCGAAACACCGGCTCATCGTGGATTTAGTGTCTATCTTCCTCTCCTGCCCCGGCCACTGCCTGCTGAGCGTATCTCCTCAAGATTTCCCTCTGTGAAGAGCCTGATATTATCCTCAACTGATGCACCTGTTGCCCTGTAAATTTTTATGCCAAGTTCATTCAGAACCTCAAATGCATTTGGGCCTGGTGAAGAAGCTATAACTGCTTCCACGCCACTATTTGCAATTATCTGGGCGGTCCTTATACCTGCTCCCCCTGAAGCTGATGCTGAAGGGTTCTCGATGACTTCAGAGGATTCTATATTACCATCCTTTATTTCAACAATCATGAAATAGGGGGCTCTCCCAAAAAATCTACTGACCTCTGATCCCAGATCGGGTCCAGAGGACGCTATTGCTATCTTCATTAATTAACACCACCATCTTTGAGGTATTTCTCCACTTTATTGAATATCTTCACCATCCCGGTGTTGATGTATGAACTGGCTGATGATTTATCCCCGGATATACCTTTTTCAAAGGGAATTCCACCCAGAAACTGGAGATCAAATTTGTTTGCAAGATATTTTCCACCATCTTTACCGAATAGAAATATCCTTTTGCCACATTCCGGACACTGGAGATATGACATGTTCTCTATGATTCCCATGATAGGGATCTTCAGCTGATTAACCATGTTGATACATTTTTCAACGTCATGGACTGAAACTTCCTGGGCGGTTGTAACTATAATCACGCCGTCAATGGCAGGGATTGACTGAAGAACCGTTAGTGGCTCATCACCTGTTCCAGGGGGGTTATCCACAATTAAAACGTCGATACCCTCCCAGTTAACATCTGAAAGTAGCTGTCTGATGGCCCCTGTCTTTTTTGGTCCCCTCCATATGACCGGTGTGTCCTCTGATGGGAGGAAAAACTCTATGGACATTACAGTTGCACCCACCGGGGTGGGTATGGGGTTTATAAGATTTCCTGTTAGGGTGATCTCTGGTTCCCTGACACGCATCATCTTCGGGATATCGGGTCCATGAACATCTGCATCCAGTACACATACCCGGTAACCATTTCTGGTAAACTCTTCGGCAAGTTTTACTGTGACTGTGGACTTCCCAACACCCCCTTTTCCACTCATGACAACGATTTTATGTTTTATTGTGGACATTGCCCTCGAAATTCTCACATCCTGTTCCATGATAGCCAGCTTTTGAGCATCCTCATTATTCATACCATACCTCAATGCCGTCCTTTACATGGATTTGTAGCGCCGGTAAGCTCACCCCTTTTAAGCATGTTGAGTGTTTCAGCCACTGTTCCCCTGGCACCCATCAGAACATCAACTCCATGGGTTCTGAGAAGATTAATGGCCTTTGAGCCAATATTTGCGCATATTAGGATATCTGCGTCGGAATTTACAGCGATCTCTGCAGGTGTTAGTCCTCCTCCACTGTGCCTTCCCCCTATCTTTATTATTTCCAGTTCATTGATTTCGTCATCATAAAAAGCAAATAGGGGCGTTTTTCCAAAGTGTTCTGAGACCTCTGAATCCATGCCCCTTTCTTCTGTTACTGGAATGCATATTTTCATTTGATGGTCCTCCATTCAGTCGGCTCCACACATTGGTGCTCCGCACTCAGGACACCTCTGTGTTCTGCAGGGCACGCCTGGTGTTTTCGGTGCCTCGTATCCACATTCAATGCATTTGCAAACCCTTGGAGCTCCTCTTCCAGCGCCAAAGCCCCTTCCAAAGCCGGCTCTACCAGCCCTTGGTAGTGTTTCAGCTGATACAACAGTTATGTTCTCTGAACCGCAGTCCGGACATTTTTTGTATTCCTTTTCCGGTGAGATCCATTCGAACTGGCAGTCCATGCATTTGTATCTTCTTCTGTCTGTGATATAATCACCTCCCTTCAAGATTATTGGTCTGCCCTCGACCAGAGCCGCTGCTATCTTACCCCGTGCTGATGTCAGGGTTCTGTGGAATGTTGGCTGTGATATTCCCATGATCTCAGCGGCCTTTTTCTGTTTGATGTCATGGTAGTCCCTCAGCCTTATTGCCTCAAATTCATCGAGGGTTATCTCAACCACTGGCTCCTCATCACTGGCTTCCGGAGAAAATGTGACCACACGGGGTTCTCCCAGAATCCTTCTGAATCTTCTTGGTCTAGGCATGTTTTGAATATATATTCAAAACTTGTATATATAGTTTTGTGCAAGTACTCTTAGATGAGAACCCCATGATTTGTCTCCAGAAAAAAGCGTCTCAGATTCTCCCATCATTATAATCTGCCGTTGCAGGAACCAGATCAATTACAGTTACCTCACAGGATGATCCGAGACGTACAGGCGGCCCCCAGGTACCTGTACCCTCCGAAACATAGAGGAACCTCCCTGAATCAGAATAAAGACCCCTTAGAAATGGGAACATAAGTCCCACGATAATGTTGAAGGGATAGAACTGTCCACCGTGGGTGTGGCCAGAGAGCTGAAGGTCAATACCGCGCTCCCTGGCATCCCCCCAGTCCACAGGCAGATGATGGAGAAGCAGTGCTGGCCTATCCCCATCAAAATCGAGCATGTCAAGTATGGCTGGAAGTGAATGCCTCTCCATTGAGTAACCAACACCTATTATCTGTATACCCTCAAAATCAATCACGGACTGATCAATGCACCTTATGCCTGCATCAGAAACAGTTGACCTGAAGTCACCTGAATAAATATCATGATTGCCTGAAACAAAAAATATGGGTGCTCCTGTTTCAAGGGATGATAGAACCCTGGAATCCACGGGCCTTGACCCGTCGAGAAGGTCCCCTGTTATTAAAACCGCTGCAGGTTCAGCCCTCCTGACAGCCCCTGAGACCTCTTTAAGGAAACCAGCAGAGCGTACCGTTCCCAGGTGAATGTCAGACAGCTGGACGAACCTCACCCTCCTCTCAACAGGAAAGGGGATCTCAAGACACTTAACCTCAATTTTTCTGGCCCTGAATACGCCATATGAGACACTGAGTGCAGCCAATGATACTGCCAGGATCCTCAACCATGGAAGGTCCATGAAGAACCATATAAACTGAACCAGGGCCCAGCCCATGAGGAGATAGATCAGAAATACCAGCCACAACATTGAAAATATGTAGGTGGCCCTGGAAATGGGATTCGGCCTTGCCCTCTCAAACAGGATTGATGCCGGGAGAAGGATGGTCAGGGGGATGCTGATAAACTCCACTCCAAGAAATTCCAGAGCAAGGCTGTTTAGAAGGTAATAGGCAAGTGTGATGAAGGTGAGGAAAACAGAAACCTGGAGCTCCCTCTTCATGGAATCACTGAACCATTGACATGGCTGAAGCGCCCTATGTTCATTGAATCACTGAATTATTGAACTCTCAGGGAGGAGCTTCACAAGGATGTAGTCATACATCATGGACTTCCTGATCTCGGAGATATCACCCAGGCGGTAATCAGATACCCTCACCTCGGCTATCTCCTCATGGTGGCGGTCATAGTTGAGTTTGACACGGACACCATCAAGCTGACTGGTGACAGGTGTGGGTGAGTACACCTCCTCTATGGCAGGCACCTGGTTTTCTATCTCGCTCTTCACAAGTATGGATGGGACCAGAGGGGGATCAGCAGCCATATCGCGCCTTCTCTGATCAAGGAGTCCCTCAACAACCTCCACAAGCTTCCTGAGGGCCCTTATATCCTCTCCCCTCTTCAACCTCCTGGGTATTCTTCCCAGTCCTCCAACGTAGGCGTCTGCACCTGGAAGATCCCTGAGGTCAATCTCCTCGGGGGAGCCGGTTACAACCACCGGGATCTTTATGTCACTGAAGAGGTGGACCTTGTCCTTTATGCACTGCTCAAAGCTCCCCAGGGCGAAAACTGCGAGGTCATGCTCCTCTATGAGCCTCTTCTCATCCTCAGATATTCTTGAGATGCCCTTACCCGCGCCACGGGCGAGTCCTATCATGTTATCCTTGGCACCGTACCTCCTGAGGTACTCTGATATGTCACATGCAGAGTGGGGTAGGTGGTGCCTTGCCAGGGTCGGAGAGACAATGGCTATCTCGGTACCGGCCATGGGGGCCACCTTGATCTTCCCCAGGAGCTCCCTGGCCTTCTCCCTGACCTTATCCACATCCTCTATCGGGACCGCCAGGGTGAGTATCAGGTCCATCTGAAGCATGTTCTCCTGGAGCACAAAGCCCCCCAGGTCCTCAATAAGTTCCTTCATCTCCTCATGGCGGTGCACACCGCCCTGATACGTTAAGGTTTCATACATAGTTTCCTCTCCAGATACCTGTACCTGAATAGAGCCCTCTTAACAGGGTCCAGGGGGAGGTTCCTGTGTGAGGGCACCCTTATACAGTCAAGTTCCATGTAGTCGGGACATACTGTGAAGTCAGCAGCCCCCTCCACCACACTGAAGCCCATGTCCTCCACGATCTCCCTTAAAAAATTTGAATAAACCCTTACTTTTATTTTGCTGTTCCTCTCCCTGAGCCGTGAGGGGTCATGCCACCAGGGAGAGCAGACCTCAAAGTCAATCTCATCGGTTGAGGAATACTTGAGGCTTTCAGGGTCCATTGCATGGATGGTTTTAAAGACAAGGTCCACTGCCTCCCTTATCTGGGGGAATGTGTTGAGTCTGAGTTTAATGGCCCCCTCCACGGGTGTCTCAGAGAGTACAAAGGCAATATCTGCATCCTCGTCCTCAGGGGTCCTGCTAACCCTGTACCCCCTGACACCAGCAATCCTCAGTATCCCCTCACACATGGGTGTTGTGACGATCCTCATGAATTCACCCACAAGCCTATATATCTCATCAATAAATTTCTCTATAAATTATTATATAAGGTGTGCTGATGAACTGAAGGTGTAGCAATGAGGATAAGGCTAAGCTTTGAAAGACAGGAAGGCAGTGGACTGTGCATAATGGTGGATCTCCTCAGGGCGAGTGCAACCATCACAGCAGCCCTTGACCAGTTCAGGGAGGTGATCCCTGTTGCTGACATCGAAGAGGCCGTTAAGTACTCAAGGAAGGGCTACCCGGTCGCGGGGGAACGCGGAGGTGAGACCGTCCCCGGCTTCATAGCCAATTCCCCAATTGAAGTTAAAAATTACAGTGGAGATGCGCTGGTGCTCACCACCAGCAACGGCACAAGGATCCTTGAATCCGTTAAATCACATGCCCTTGTGGGGTGTCTCAACAACCTGGATGCAGTGGCTGAGGCTGCAAGGGAACTTTCAGATGAAGTTGAGGTGGTTATGGCCGGTGTTAATGGGAGATTTGCCATAGAGGACTTCCTCTGCGCCGGTGAAATAATAGCAGCCATCGATGGTGAAATGGACGAATATGCAGAGGCCTCTGTACTCGCAGTTCAGGACAGATCCCTGGTTGATGACGCCATCCGCAGATCCAGATCAGCTGAAAGGCTGGAAGGGCTTGGATTCAGGGATGACATTGAGTACTGCATCAGGAGGAACATAACAGGGAACGTTCCAGTCTACCGTGATGGGACAGTAAAACTCATGGAGGAAATCCGGAGGCTGCATTGAAGATGAAGGAACTCAGGATCATAGGAACCGCACACGTATCAAGTGAAAGTATAGAGGAGGTCAGAAGGACCATCCTTGAGATGGAACCAGACGTCGTTGCAGTTGAACTGGACCCCGAGAGATACCGCAGGCTCATGGATGAAAAACTCGGGGTTCAGAGGGATGAACCATCCTTTCGGGAAGCCCTGCGCCATGGAAACATTGGAGTGATCCTTGCGGGCTGGTTCTTAACCTACTTCCAGCGGAAGGTTGGTGAGGACCTCGGCGTAAAACCCGGCTCAGAGATGCTGGCAGCCATAGAGGCCGCCCATGAGGTGGGGGCGGGCCTTGCACTCATCGACCGTGACATCGGACTGACCATGCAGAGGGCAATTAAATCCATGGGGAGGATGGAAAAACTCAGGTTCTTCGCAGGGATAATAAGATCATTCCTCTGGAAGGATGACCCGAAGGACATCGAGGACCTCAAAAGTGATGACACCCTCCTTGAGGTTATGGAGGAGTTCAGGAAGATCTCCCCGGCAGCCTACCGCGTCCTCGTTGAGGAGAGGGATGCCTTCATGGCCCACAGACTGCTCTCAATCGAGGAGGACAGGGTGGTGGCTGTTGTGGGCGCCGGTCACCGCAGGGGCATAGAGGAGCACCTCCAGAACCCCCAGGAACTACCACCCCTCGATGAACTCATGAAGATACCCCGCTGACATATACTCAAATGCGCAGTAGAGATCATACTGAAGGAAAAAATCATTAATTAATGACCCCCCATAAATGTAAACAAGAAGCTGCAGTGTGATAGGATGTACATAATATTCCGATGCGACTGTGGAAGGGCCCTCTACTCAAGGGAGGGTGCGAAGACCCGGAAATGCGTCTGCGGGAGAACCGTGAATGTCAAAGATAGGCGCATATTTGGAAGGGCCGATGACTTCGAGGAAGCATCAGAACTGGTAAGAAAACTGCAGGAAGAAAAATATGGCTCCTGCCATTTCGCAAATCCATCAAAAAGGGAATAGATTCAGAGATATGATAGAAGACCTCAGATCATTCACATCCCCTGGCGAGAGAAGGAACATAGAATTCAAGAAGGCCCTCTCAGCCAGGTATCACCTCAAGATGGACCGTAAGAAGGGCCTCATATCCCAGATGAAGTACCGTATGGAGCGGGGTAACGGTAGGGCAGTGTACCTGCTGGGTGTGGAGGACAGCGGTGAACCGGTCGGCCTCCCTGCTGATAAACTGGATGAGTCAGTTGAGGTCCTCAGAACCCTCAGCAGTGAGATAGGTGCTGTTGTGGAGGAGGTTAACCTCCATGAGGGTACAGAGGGCATGGTGGCGGAGGTCATAATCTCAAGGAAGACGAAGACAGCGAGGGAGCACCTCCTCGTGGGGGTCGCCGGCCACGTGGACCACGGTAAGAGCACACTCCTCGGGACCCTCACAACAGGCACACCTGATGATGGGAGCGGTAAGACCAGGATATTCCTTGATGTGCAGAAGCATGAAATAGAGAGGGGTCTATCGGCTGATCTATCCTTCGCCATCTACGGCTTCAGGAACGGCAGTGTTATGAGGCTCAAGAACCCCCTTGACAGGAAGGAGAAATCACGCCTCATGGACGAGGCCGACAGGGTCATATCCTTCGTTGACACCGTCGGCCATGAGCCCTGGCTTCGAACAACCATAAGGGGGATTGTGGGTCAGAGGCTCGACTACGGACTCCTCACAGTGGCAGCCGATGAGGGGCCTACACACATAACAAGGGAGCACCTCGGTATAATGATCGCAATGGAGCTCCCGGTAATCGTGGTCCTCACAAAGTGTGATATGGCCACAGATGAGAACAGGAGAAGTGTGAGGGAGAAGATATCTGAACTGCTTAAACTGGTTGGCAGGATCCCCTTCCATGTTAAGAGCCGGGACGCTGCAGCCGGGATAGCCGGTAAGATGAACCAGCACATAGTCCCCATAATCGAGACCTCCTCGGTTACAGGGGAGGGTCTTGAAATCCTTGATGAACTCTTCCTCAATCTCAGGGTCCGTCGCGATGTTAACGGGGATGAAGAGCCATTCCTCATGTACATAGACAAGATATACACCATCAGAGGCGTTGGTACCGTTGTCAGCGGGACAATCCAGCAGGGACTTGTCAGAAAGGGTGACACCCTCCTCCTGGGGCCCCTAAAGACAGGGAAATTCCGGGAGGTCACCGTCAAATCAATAGAGATGCACCACTACAGGATAGGCTGTGCAGAACCAGGCCACATCGTCGGCATATCCATATCCGGGGCCTCCCCTGACGAGATAGAGAGGGGTATGATACTGGCACACCCTGACTATGACCCCGAGGCTGTGAGGGAATTCGAGGCAGAGGTTGCCATACTGGTGCATCCGACAACCATAAAGGCTGGTTATGAGAGTGTGACCCACATTGAAACCATAGCCGAGACAACCGTTCTTGAGCCCCTTGACTCTGATTTCATGTCTGCAGGTGACAGGGGTAGGGTGAGGATGAGGTTCAAGTACAGGCCCCACCATGTGAGGGAGGGTCAGAAGATAATCTTCCGTGAGGGAAGGAGCAAGGGCATAGGTTCTGTGACAAGGATCCTGGGATAACGCCCCACGCGACACAGCAGAGTACCACACTGATAGAATAAATCAGAAAACACGCGGCACAATACCATGCGCTTTAATCAGCTTTTTATGAGTTCCAGGAACTCGCAGGCCTTACACTTATCCCCTGATGAAGGTTCCCCGCACCTCAGGCATTCCCTGAGGCCCTCGGTTTCACTGAGGGGCAGGAAGGTCCTGCTGAGTGATTCCATCACCCTTAACTTCACACCCTGCTCTTCTGATTCAAGATGGTTGAGGAAGTCCCTTATCCTTGACCTCATGGAGAGGTCAGAGTAGGGACAGGAGTCAAGGTGGACCTTCACATCATTGAGAACAGCCCACAGCCTCACATCACTCTCAGGCGTGCTCCAGAGGGGTTTTATGCGCGGCACCATTGCCCGGTGTATCCTCTGAAGTTCTGGACCGAATTTTGAGAATTTCCGCACATCACCCCTTGCGAGGCTCATGATGAAGGACTGGATCTCATCATCCATGTTGTGGCCCGTTGCAATCTTTGAGGCACCTATCTCACGTGCCGTCCTGTTGAGTATCCATCGCCTGAAGACACCGCAGGGTATGCAGGGGCTGCTGAATCTATCAGTTACCCTGTCCAGTTCAAAATTGAATTCGTCCCTGAATGACCTCTCTATGAGTTCGACTCCAAGGAGTTCTGCGTTCTCCCTTGCCACCATAACACCCTCACTGCGGTAGCCCCCTATCCCCTCGTCGACGGTTATGGCTGTGAGCTCAAAATCAAGGTCACTCCTGAGATCTGAGAGGGCGTGCAGTGTCAGTACACTGTCCTTTCCGCCTGAGAGTGCTACTGCAATATGTTCACCGGGTTTTATGAGTTCATGACCCTCTATAAGTCCCCTGATCCTTCCCATGATTCTGTGATTGAATTCCTGAACATCCATGAAACCCTATATATAAATGAGGGGACATATAATTAATCATGATTACCGCAGAACTCACCGTGATACCCCTGGGTACATGCAGCACCTCCCTCAGCAGCTATGTGGCAGCTGCCGTCGAAGCCCTCAAGAAGCTGAATGTGAGGTATGAGATCTCAGGAATGGGGACACTGCTTGAGGCTGAAGACCTTGATGAACTCATGGAGGCTGTCAAGGCCGCACATGAGGCAGTCCTCCAGGCGGGTTCAGATAGGGTCTACACAACCCTCAAGATCGATGATAGAAGGGATGCCGACAGGGGTTTAAGGGATAAGGTTGAATCTGTGAAGGAAAAGATTTAGGGCCCTGGACATATCACAGGTTCATAATTTTATATAAGGCCGATTGTGCCAGCATTGCTCCATCAAATGGTGCCCTTTCAGAGGTATCCAGCGCCCTAATCTGAGAACGGGAATTTCCTGGAAGCAAATCTTACCCATTCCAGGAGCTGATACTGACCTTGAATAAAAAATTTTTGTGTTTTACTCAATCCAGCCCACAGCGGCATGAAGGAATTAAAGCAGCTCAGGGCCACGGTTTACTCAAAGAATTCCCTGACCGTGTCTGCGACCGTCTCAAGCTCCTCACTGGTTAGGGCAGGGTGTACCGGTATTGAGAGGACCTCCGCTGCAGCCGCCTCACTCACCGGGCATCTGGCATCAAAGCCCATTCTCTGGTACAGTTCCTGCCTGTAGATTGGTCTGGGATAGTGGATGCCTGTACCCACACCCCTCTCATTGAGGAAGCCCATGAGTTCATCCCTTGAGCCCGGAACCCGCAGGGTGTACTGGTGAAAGACGTGCCTGACCCCCGCTGCAATGTGGGGTGTTGATACTCCCTCAAGGTCCTCCAGCTGGGATGTGAGGTAAGCTGCATTTTCAATTCGCCTGCTGTTGAACTCCTCGAGTTTTCCGAGCTGGGCTATCCCGATGGCGGCTGAGATGTCGGTCATGCGGAAGTTGTATCCCAGGTATGTGTGTCTGTAGCGTTCTGTCTCCCCATGGGCCCTGAGTATACGTGCCATCTCAGCTATCTCATCGTCATCAGTTGTTATGATTCCGCCCTCACCTGTTGTGATGTTCTTTGTGGGGTAGAAGCTGAAACAGGCGGCATCGCCCATGGAACCGACTTTCCTTCCATGGTACTCTGCTCCGTGGGCCTGTGCAGCATCCTCAATGACCAGGATGTCGTGGTCAGCTGCAAGGTCCATTATGGGGTCCATGTCTGCGGGCTGGCCATAGAGGTGGACCGGTATTATCGCCCTTGTGCTGGGTGTTATGAGTTCCTCTATCCTCTCAGGATCTATATTATATGTCAGGGGGTCTATATCTGCGAATACTGGTGTGGCTCCGACGTAGAGGGCTGCGTTTGCTGTTGCAGCGAAACTGAAGGGAGTTGTTATTACCTCATCCCCCTTTCCAACTCCAGCGGCGAGGAGGGCCAGATGAAGGGCTGTTGTCCCTGAACTCGTTGCAACTGCATGCTCTGTTCCTACATAGGCCGCAAATTTCTCCTCGAATTCAGCCACCCTGGGTCCCTGCGCGATAAAACCCGATTTAAGTACCTTTATGACTTCCTGAATTTCCTCTTCATCGATTATTGGAGTAGCAACCGGTATCATTTGAACACCCGAATGAAAGTTAACTGGTTTAACTATATCGTGCTGGCACTTAAAAATTGATGCCCGTCCCCCGTGCAGAAAAATCAATAAACCTGAGGTGGGAGAGATGCCGGCCTTTAATGTTCCCTGAAGGGATTTTGCCGGCTTTAACAGTGAATCACCGGAATATTCTGCCTAAATCCTGGTATCGGCCCCTGAAGAGTATTAGGACAAGGAGTGCTGAAGCCAGGAGGAGGGTCAGGGGAGCTGTGTAGGGGTCCGATGGGCTCACCATGAGGGATGGGAGGTTCCCCAGACCGGCGTCAGGGGAACTGTGTATGACGCTCACATAGAGATTGTTTGCAATGTGGACACCCATGGCCATCTCCACGCCATCATCTGCCAGCGTCACCAGTGCAAGCACAAGTCCTATGATGAAGGTGCTGACAGTTATTGAAAGGCTCATGCTAAGTGTCGCGCCGTTCCACCAGTGAAGGACCGAGAATATCGCTGAATTGATGATTATGAGCGGCACCGGCCTCTTTATGACAGACCAGATACCCTGCATCAGGTACCCCCTGAAGAATATCTCCTCAAAGGATGCCTGGACCGGGAAGGCCAGTATGGAGAGGATTAGCAGCCACCAGAACCCTGAACCAAAATTGAATCTGACCCCTGATGGGTCAGCAAGGACCGATACCAGATCAAGCACACCAACTATGAGGAACCATGTACCCGCCCCCCTCAGGATCCTCCGCCAGTCAAGGTATCCCCTCGAATTAACTGCAGATATGAAATCCCTCTGGTGAATGAACTTCAGTCCAACATAGAGGAAGAACATTGAAGCTGAAAACCCTATGGCCACCATTATGAGGAGAGTGGGGCCGCTGAAGGATGACAGGTCCCCCAGCGCCCCAGCACCACCCCTAAGTAGCAGGACGGCTGCGAGGATGACCCCCAGTATGAGGCCGGCTCCAACATTGGATGCCACGAAGCTCATAAATACGGTCATCACATATCTCCATGCATCATTCCTTCCCAGGTATACGTTGTTCAGAAAATTCTCCATCCATCACCAGCTCCGATACTTACCTGATGACCATGAGTCTTTTTAATAAATTACTGGTCATGTATCACACTAATCATCCGGCATTAATAAATATTTTGAAGTGGGAGTGTTGAATTATGATAACGGTAAATGAGGGTTCAGTCACCATAAGGGTCCCTGATTTCAGTAAGGTCTCGGCCAGGGCACCTGTATTCTACAACCCTGCCATGGAGTTCAACAGGGATGTGTCAGTGGTCGCGCTCCAGGTTTTCCAGAGACTCCTCGGTGGGGAGATTAGCGTTGCAGACACCTTCTCAGGAAGCGGTATAAGGGCCATAAGGTATCTGGTTGAGGTTGAAGGAGTCTCTGAGGCCTTTGCAAATGACATAAACCCGCTTGCAGTTGAATGCATAAAAAATAACTCAGCGATAAACTCGGTGTCCCCTGAGGTCAGCAGAGAGGATGCCAGCATCTTCCTCAGGAGTAACCATGGCCGCTTTGATGTTATAGACATCGACCCCTTCGGGACCCCTGCGCCCTTCATGGACTCTGCGGCGGCTTCTGCAAGGAACAATTCACTCCTTGCCGTTACAGCCACCGACACCTCAAGCCTCTGCGGCACCTACATAAAGCCCTGCCTGAGGAAGTACTCCTCAAGGCCCCTTAAAACAGAGTACTGCCATGAGACGGGACTGAGGATACTCGCAGGCTTCACAGCCATGAACCTTGCAAGGTACAGGAAGGCTGCCTCGGTACTCCTCTCCCACAGCAGCCAGCACTACATGAGGCTATACATCCACGTGAGGAGGGGTGCAAGAAGGGCCGATGAATCCATCAGGAATATCGGATTCATGCTTCACTGCTTCAGATGCCTTCACCATGAACACGTGAAGGGATTTGCGCCCCTGAAACGTGAGTGCCCCCACTGCGGTGCCGAAATGGAGGCGGCCGGCCCCCTCTGGGTCGGTGATATCCAGGACAGTAAATTCATCGGTGAGATGATAGGGGATGTTGAGAACAAGGAACTCAACACGGCCGGAGATGTCCTTAAACTTCTAAAGGGATGTCTTGATGAAGCAGGGATGCCCCCTGGATTCTATGATATCCATGAGGTCTGCAGCAAGCTTGGAAGGAGTGCACCACCCCTGAGGGATGTTATGGATGGTCTTGAGGCGGCCGGTTTCAGGGTTTCAAGGACCCATATAAGGCCGACGGGTATAAGGACCGACGCCGGTATAGGGGAGATTGAGGAGGTCCTGGCAGGACTCACCCCTGAATAGAAGTTGAGGGAGTTCAAGCAGGACTCACCCCAGGCTCTCGATCATTCATAGTTGAGCATGTTGTGGGTGTAGTAATACTGCAGTGACCTTGCATTCCTGATCTCAAAGTTCCTGTAGGGATTGTTGAGGTAGGGAAAGATCATTCCCTTCAGGCAGTAGAGGTATGCTCCAATGGGGCCATACTCATTCCTGGCAATTTTATAGTAGAGGGGGAATCCACAGCCCTGGTTTATGAATATCTCACCCTGCCTGACCGTGCCGTGGTATACGAGGGGTATGGGCCCCTCCTGACCGTGCTCAGCCGCCCTCTCCTTTATGTATGCAAGGGCCTCGTCCAGTGTTCCGAATTCCCTTCCATCCGAACGGTAGGTCCACTTATCGTCAGGTATACCGTATATTCCCTCCTGCCATACCTCTGTCCAGTTTATGCCCGGCGTGTACTGCTTCTTTTCAACGTAGGCGAGTTCAAGGATGTAAACGTCGCCCTCCATGTAGCAGCGATAATTGGAGCTTCCGCCGTAATGGACCACCAGGATGCACTTTGATCCCCTTTCACGGGCATAGTCTGCCAGTAGTTTTGAGTGTATATGACCCGGGTACATATCTGGATTTGCAATTTTAACGAATGCAAGCCTTCCCAGGGGCTCAAAGTCCCCCTGCGTCCCTGTAAAGTAAAGGTAACCCCCGGCGATTACCAGTAAAGCTATGATGAGTATCCCCTTCTTCATCAGTTCACCTGCTCGAGATATTATTAACTTTGTAGCGATTTATATCTTTCTCTAAACAGATTAGGCAGTTTTATATGTGACTATTTATATAGTTTTACCTGCGGGAATCCGCGGAGGTGTGAAAGATATGGATATAGGTGAAATTGTAAATGATGCCATAAGGTACCCCTCCAGTGACTGGAAGAAGGTCATAATACTGGGTGTCCTTATAATAGCCAGTATTCTAATTCTACCCGTCTTCCTGGTCATGGGGTACGGTTTCAGGGCGCTGAAGGCCTCAATAGCTGGCTTCGATGAACTGCCTGAATTCGATGAATGGGGAGAAATGTTCGTCGATGGGCTCAAGGTATTCGTTGTTCAGATAGCATACATGATAGTTCCACTGATAATTATATTCGCAGGTGTTCTTGGTTCCTTTACTATGGTTTCACCGGACACAGGTGTTATCACAAACCCCACAGCCTTCACAGGCCTCGTAGGAGGTACAACGATAATAGGCATAATACTCGCAATTATCCTTGGACTCATAGAGACAATAGCCATCGCACACATGGCCTACAATGACAGCGAACTCGGTGCAGCCTTCAGGTTCAGTGAGTACTTGACGTGATATCCCAGATCGGATGGCTGGACTACATAATCTGGTACATCGTTGTGGGTCTGATCTCAGCGGTGATGGCATTCATTGCAAGTTTCCTGAATGTGATACCGATTCTCGGTACCCTGATCGCGGTCCTCATAATATACCCCTACATCCAGCTCTTCTGGAACAGGGCCCTTGCGCTCAGATACGCCTACGAATAAAATTACCCTCCTTTTTTATTTTCCCATCTTCAGATAAACATTTATAAGGGAACATACCCTATCTTATAAAAGTTGATGACTTCTTCTAAACTTATATTCACTTAAAAAACTTTATAATATAACTTTCATAGGTATACATTGTTTAGTGGTGATTTGTATGGATGATGATCTGGTCAAAATCGATGATATTGACAGGAAGATAATAGACCTCCTGAATGAGGACGGACGCATGTCCTACAGGAACATATCAAGGATACTCGACGTTTCAGTGGGTACCGTCCACAACCGTGTTGAAAAACTTGTTAAAAAGGGGGTTATAAAGAAATTTGTGCCCATAATCGACCACTCCAAGCTCGGATACAAGCTGACAGCCATCATAGGTGTGAAGGTCAAGGGAGGGGTCCTGAGGAACTGGGAGACAAGGACCGCCTACCATAAGAACGTCCTGGCAGTGTATGACGTTACAGGAGAATTCGACGCCATACTCATAGGTAAGTTCCGGGACACCGGTGAACTTGACAGCTTCATAAAGGGCCTCCTCAGTGAGGGGGATGTGCAGAGGACATACACACAGACGGTCCTCAACATCGTCAAGGAGGATATGACCTCCACCAAGATGATCGGAGATTAAATTATTTATCCCCTGAATCAGAAAATGATAACCATATGGTTATCATCCACTCCCCATCCTATGACCTGCACAATCATGAGGGTCACGTTGAAAATAGTGGCAGGACCAGGGCCATCCTTAGGGCCATAGAATCCTCGGATCTCTCCCCAAGGTTCGTGGAACCCGGGATGGCTGGAATCGATGATATCCTCATGGTACACAGCAGTGCTCATGTGGAGTACCTTGAGGTCTTCGCAGGGAGGGGTGGCGGATGGCTTGACTATGACACCTACATGACCCCCGAGAGCTTCAGTGTCGCGAGGCTCTCAGCAGGGGGAGCCATGCTGGCTGCCGAGGAGGCCCTCAGCGATGGCTGGTCCTACTCACTTGGAAGGCCCCCGGGCCACCATGCCACCTATGACCGCTCCATGGGTTTCTGCATATTCAACAACATAGCCATAGCCATTGAGCATGCCCGCAGGAACCTCGGGGTCTCAAGGCCTCTGGTACTTGATTTCGACGTCCACCACGGGAACGGTACATCCAGCATATTCTACAGGGACAGGGATGTGATGTACATATCCATACACCAGGACCCACGGACCCTCTTCCCTGGAACCGGGTTCATTGATGAGACCGGCTCCGGTGAGGGGGAGGGCTTCAACCTCAACATCCCCATGCCCAGGGGCTCGGGTAACCGTGAGTACCTCTGGATACTCGGGATGATACTCCCGGCGGTCCTGGAAGGATTCCGACCGGATATGATCTTTGTATCGGCAGGCTTTGATGCCCACAGAAGGGATCCCCTTGCAGAGATCATGGTTGATGAGGAGTTCTTCTCATGGATCGGGTGGTTCATCCATCAGACAGGACTCCCCTGCGCCGCGGTTCTGGAGGGTGGCTATGACCCTGAGGCCCTTGGGAGATCAAACATCGCATTCATGAGGGGTCTTGATGGTGAGGAATACGAACCTGAAACAGCGGCGCCCGGGGGTGTCTCCGGAATATTCAGTCAGCTGAGTGACAGGTTTTCAGCATACTTCAACTTCTGAGAGGGTATTGAAATGGATAGGATCAGATTCGAACAGGCAGAGAAGCTTATAAGAAAGTCATGCATTAACCTCAAGAGGGAACAGGGATTCAGGGATGCCAGTGATGGTGTCATCGACACCGGGAAGCTTCAGGAGGCCATGATGGAACTCATCGATGCCGAGGAGTACCTTTACACAAGCCTCCCAACCCATGAACTTAGAGGTGAGGATGCTTCAGAGTTCTGCAGGAAGCTGATAGCCGCCAGGGAGGCCATTGACCATATACTCGCAGACTTCGGTGTCCTTGAAAGGCAGGACCCATCCGAGAGGATAAGGGAGGCTGCAAGGGGTAAACTCATAATTGTGAACAATTCCTCAGTCAAAAAACTCCTTGTGAAGGCGGGGGTAGAAGCTCAGAATATCCTGGTTGCAGGAGCACCCCTCTCAGTTGATGATATGAAGGAGATAAACCCAAAAATCCCTGAAAGTGCCCTCAGGGGTATAGAGAAGAAGATAGAGCACCTCCGGAACGACATTGAGAGGAAGCTTGATGCCCTGGAGGATGTTCTGGTTGTGGGCGAACCCGATAAGAGTACAGTTCTGCTTGCAGCAAGGGCGGAAGAACTCTATGGTGCCGATTCAAGGTTAATGGAGAACATAAAGGATCTGAACTCTGAGGATATTCTGGAGTTACTCTCCTGATTCCTGATTTTCCATCTACTGCAGTGGTCTGAACTATCAACTGAATTTTCTGCATCCAACCACTAATGAACTGTTATGAGATATCCCTCATCACTGATTTTCCCTGCACTAACTTGAAGGACAGCCAACTGATCAAATCGGTAATACTTCACCGGACAAGTATATAAGCAAAGTTCTCATACTATAGTTAAAACCTAGGTAACCATTACTCATGGGGTGTAAAATTTGGGTTTAGTTTGTTTTCCAGATACACAGGACAAGATTCCTAGCATCCCCGTCCACCTCACAAGGGTGGGTGTTACAGGTGTTAAGAAGCTTCTGAAGATAGAGCGGGAGGGCAGAAGGCCCATAATCCTGCTTCCAACATTTGATGCCTTCGTGGATCTTCCGAGCAAACAGAGGGGGATCCACATGTCAAGGAACCCCGAGGCCATAAGTGACGTCCTCGAGGAGGTTGTTGAGAACAACGCACTTGAACTCGAATCCCTCTGCGCAGAGATAGTTAATGAACTCCTCAAGAAGCACAGGTACGCCCGGAGGGCCGAGGTAAGCATGAACAGCGACTTCATGTTCATGAAAAGGTCGCCGGTGACCCGGAGGAAGAGTCAGGAGATGACAAAGATAATGGCAGACGCCATCGGTTACCGGGACGATGATGGGATAGTCATACGGAAGATGATAGGGGCAGAGGTTGTGGGTATGACCGTGTGTCCCTGTGCACAGGAATCTGTCAGGGAAGCCTCACGCCAGAAGCTCCTTGAATTTCTTGACGATGAGACCGTCGAGAGAGTCCTTGACTGTGTATCCTTCGCCTCCCACAACCAGAGGGGGCGTGGCATGATAATGATAGAGGTCCCTGAGGACCAGACCATAAGGGCTGAGAAGCTCATAGACATCATAGAGAGCTCCATGAGTTCACCTGTCTATGAACTCCTCAAGAGACCCGACGAGAACGCGGTGGTGATGAGTGCCCATGAAAATCCCATGTTCGTTGAGGACTGTGTCCGTAACATGGTCCACAGGATAGTCAGTGAGTACCCCCACCTGCCGGATGACACCATCGTTACCGTAAGGCAGATAAACGAGGAGAGCATACACAGACACAACGCCTTCGCAGAGAAGGTTGCGACCATGGGAGAACTCAGATACGAGATAGAAGAACTTAACGGTGCCGGGAGTTGATATGATTGATGAAACTGCACAGGATAGCCGGAGAAATCATGGGTTTCTTTGAAGCATTTGAGGGTTCCAGACCCGCACTTGACTCCCGGGAAATTCTCATAGTGAGGGGAATGTCCAGGAAGAGGATGAATGCGGAGGACATGTCCCGGGAACTTGATAGTTTGATTGAACACCTTGGAGCCGCGGAACTGGATTTACTCTCAGAGGAGGGCGCTGCCCTCATAGGTGTTATGGATGAACAGATAAGGTCATGTGTGGAGGTTGGAACCGAAACCGATATAGGAGGAATACACCGTCTGAAGGAATCCCTTGAGGATATGAACTTCAGTGTTGACTACCGCCTCTGCATGGCCGACGAGACAGGCCTCTTTGTTGTTCTCTACAGGGACCGGAGCGGAGTCGGACCCTGCTTTGTTGAGGCTGTTGTCTCTGACCTATCTGAATAATCTAATTTTAACGGTGCTCCCATGCTCCACTCAAAGGACGAAGTACTCGAAGTCCTCCTCATGAAGGGACCTGATATACTGGACCTCATGAAGAGGGCCTGTGAACCTGGAACCGTGACCTACTCAAGGAACATATTCATACCCCTCACAAGGGCCTGCCGGAACCGCTGCGGATACTGCACCTTCAGGTCGGACACCCCTGAGCCCCCCCTGCTTGAACCTGAAGACGTTATGGGTGAGGTGAGGAGAGCCCTCTCCCTCGGCTGTACCGAGGCCCTCTTCACCTTCGGTGAGGATGCCCATGAATTCCCGGGGGTTCGGGACAAGCTTGAATCCCTTGGCTTTGGAGATATGACTGATTACACATATCACCTCTGTGAGCTGACCCTTGATGCTGGACTCCTTCCACACACCAATATGGGTGTGATAGGCTACCGCGAACTGAGGATGCTGAAGGAGGTAAACGCATCCATGGGCCTCATGCTCGAATCAGCGAGTCCCAGGCTCATGGAAACAGAGGCCCACCGTGAAAGCCCTGGTAAGGACCCCAGATTGAGGATAAAGATGATAGAGGACGCTGGGAGACTCAGGATACCCTTCACCACCGGCTTGCTCATAGGTATAGGTGAAACCCTCGAGGAGAGGGCCGAGTCCCTCCTTGAGCTTAGGCGGATACAGGACAGGTACGGGCATATACAGGAGATAATAATCCAGAACTTCCGCTCAAAACCTGGAATCCCCATGGAGAACCAGAAGGAACCCTCCCTCCTTGAAATGGTGAAGATGGTTGCGGCTGCAAAGATAATGTTCCCTGATGTGAGCATACAGGTCCCTCCGAACCTGAACAGGGAAACCGGTGAGGTATTCCTCCTGGCCGGTGCAGATGACTGGGGTGGTGTATCACCCATCAGCCGGGACTATGTGAATCCCGAGGCACCATGGCCAGAGATAGATGAACTTAAAAGGATCACCGAATCTGCTGGATTTGCTCTTGAGGAGAGGCTCCCTGTATACAGAAAATTCATGTCCAGGGAGTTTCTGAGCCCCCGTGTGATGGAACGGATAGAAGAGCTTTATCCCCGGTTCATCGAGACTCTGTGAGTCCCGGCCACTGGCTACCATGACACTGAATCCTACAATTCCACGCCAGGGGATGGTAGAACTATTGTGCCCTCCACCGGATCTCCAAGTTCAATGAAGTCTCCGCTGCAGTAGAGGATGGCGACTGCTCCGGCTATGAGGGCGTCCCTCTGGTGTACACTCATCTCCAGATCTTCAATTCCCAGTTTTCTCTTCATCCATCCCGAGAGACCTGCCACTGAATCTGCAGTTCTCGGGTGGGTTTCAATTACCTTCACCCCCATGGATCCCAGTGTCTCTGCCATCTTCATGCCCCTCATGGTGAGCTCCCTCATACCCCGCCATGTGAGGGGAAGGACGGAGCCATACCGCCTCAGCTCCAGGTCGGCCCTTCTGAAGTGGCCATGTCTGCTGCAGCTGCAGTCATGTTCAAGGCAGCAGCGCCCGGCCGGGAGGGATAGGGGTGCGTCGACTGCCACCACATCTGCAGACTTAACTGCATCTATTATCTCCCGGAGGGAGAAGGCACTCAATAGTTCATAGCTGTCGCCCTCCAGGATAAAAATACCGCTTTCCCTTCCATCCGCTGCCGCCGGATCCACACCCGCAACCTTAGGTACCAGAATATCACCTTCTAAATCTATGAATAGCCCCAGCGGTTACATACCATGAAGTTATCTCTATGAATGCTTTAAACCCATTTTTTTATTCATATACGATGCATTCTATTTACTCCACCTGTATCATGACACCCTCAGTTCCTGCCTGCAGCTAGTGTATCCTGACATCCAGCACGACATGCCAGACCCCGGGGGAGTACTTCTTTATAACGCGCTTATCAAGCAGTGAGACCCTCCTTGGATGCGCCGCCCTCTCAATCCGCCTGAGGGGTCTTGAGAATCTTATGGCCTCCGGTGCGGTTTCATGGTAATGTATAACGCCTCCATCCCTGACACACTCCATTGCGGCGTCAAGGAAGTGGTGTGTCCTTCCAACGTAACCCATTATAACCCTGTCAGCATCAAGTTCCGGGGCTACCTCACGGCAGTCCCCCATGATGGGTTCTATTATCCCTTCAACCCTGTTGAGGGTTATGTTGGATTTGAGGAGTTCAAATGAGTCCGGGTTTAACTCCACTGAGTAAACACTGCCTGGATCTGAATGGACAGCCACCGGTATGGAGAAGTACCCTATACCCGCGAACATGTCGACAACGGTCTCACCCTCCTCCACAAGTGACGGTATCCGGGCCCTCTCGTTTATGTTACCCCGTGACCACATGACCCTTGAGAGGTCTATCCTGAAGAGGCAGCCGTTCTCTTTGTGAACCGTTTCTGTGCCGCTGCCTGCAAGTACCCTGACCCTCGGCCTCCTGAGGGGACCATGTATACCCTCCACCTGGATTACACTCCTGACCCCCTCCATCTCAAGTAAAGCCTCTGGATCATCCGCTTCCCTGTTGAGGACTATAATATCTCCTATCCTTGCCCATTTCATGGTTTTCACTGTTTAGGGGAGTGTTTAAAAAAATAAATCCATAAGTGTTCTTTTTTCCTCCAAGTATTTAATGGCTTCTACGGAAGACAAAAAAGATAATTATCATGAAATTAAACCACTTATATATAAATCCAAGGGGTTTTTTTATGAGTAAGGTAAACCGTGATGAGATACTCGACATCCTTGAAGGATACAGCAGGGAAGATATAACAGTAGCAACCCTGGGCAGCCACACATCACTGCACATACTGAACGGTGCAAAGCAGGAGGGCTTCAAGACCGCAGTTGTCTGTGAGAAGGGTCGTGAAGTTCCATATCAGCGGTTCAGAGTTGCAGATGAATTCATAATGGTTGATAAATTCAGTGATATAGTGAATGATGATGTTCAGGACGAACTGAGGTCAATGAACAGCATAATAGTCCCTCACGGCTCCTTTGTGGCCTATGCAGGTCTTGATCATATTGAAAACGACTTCTATGTCCCCATGTTCGGTAACAGGGATATACTGAGATGGGAATCCGAACGTGACCTTGAGAGGAAGCTCATGGAGGAGGCAGGTATAAGGATACCCTTCAAGTACACTGACCCTGAGGAAATAGACAGGACAGTCATGGTCAAGTTCCCTGGTGCCAGGGGTGGTCGTGGATACTTCGTGGCTTCAAGTACAGAGGAGTTCAATGAAAAGATCGACTCCATGCTGGAGAGGGGCTGGATAACTGAGGACGATGTTAAAGATGCCCACATAGAGGAATACGTAGCAGGTACCAACTTCTGCATCCACTACTTCTACTCAATCATGAACGATGAGGTCGAACTAATGGGGATGGACAGCAGATTTGAGTCAAACATCGACGGCCTCGTAAGGATACCTGCAAGGGACCAGCTTGACATAAACCTTGACCCCTCCTACGTGATAACCGGTAACCACCCGGTTGCCATGAGGGAATCCCTTCTCCCACAGGTCTTTGACATAGGAGACCGGATGGTGGAAGCAGCAAACAAGATTGTTCCGCCTGGCATGAACGGCCCCTTCTGTCTCCAGACCATGTGCACAGATAACCTTGAGATTGTGACATTTGAGATGAGCGCACGTACAGATGGGGGTACAAACACCTTCATGCACGGTTCAACCTACAGTTACCTCCTCCACGGTGAGGGCATGAGCATGGGCCGTCGCGTTGCAAGGGAGATCATGGTGGCCGCAGAGCAGGACCGCCTTCCAGAGATCATAACCTGATACTCCCACCCTTATTCCTTTTTAATGACAGGATAACCTGTGTCCAACCCCTCAGGGAGCCCTATCTATTATAAAAAAATCGCAAAGTTTAATAAGGACCTCCTGTTATATATTGGTACAGAACTTTTATGTCCATGGGGACAGCCCTTTGCAGGGTTAAATGAAAACCCTTTATATACCATAAAAACACAATGGGATCTAGGACTGGTTTTTTATTATTTTTATTAGAGGTGTATCTATGAACGATAAAAACACGCTGAAAGGCACCACAACTGTTGGCATAACATGCAAGGATGGAGTTGTTTTTGCCACAGAGAGAAGGGCCAGTATGGGCAACCTCATAGCCCATAAGGCTACAGACAAGATTTTTAAAATAGATGAACACATAGCCGCGACCATCGCAGGTTCAGTGGCGGATGCTCAGAGCCTCATGAAGTACCTCAAGGCTGAGGCTGCACTTTACCGCATGAGAAACTCAGAAAAAATAAGCATAGAGGCCGCCGCTGCACTTGCAGCTAATATATTACACTCATCACGTTTCTATCCATTCATAGTACAGACACTCCTTGGAGGCGTCGACGAGAACGGTGCAAAGATCTACTCCCTTGACCCGTCAGGGGGGATGATACCAGACAAGTTCGTCTCAACGGGTTCCGGTTCACCGGTTGCCTACGGTGTCCTTGAGGACAGATACAGTGATGAACTGTACGTGGACGAGGCAGTGGACGTGGCCATAAGGGCCGTAAAATCCGCCATGGAGAGGGACACCTACTCAGGTAACGGAATCCTTGTGGCGACCGTCACAGAGGAGGAAGGTTTCAGGATGCTTAGTGAAGAGGAAATCCAGAAAAGGATTGAAAACCTCAACTGATTTTTCTCCTATTTTTAATTGCAGTAAACACCTGTTTACTGATACTCCCTGTTTTTTAGAAGTGATCTTATGGTTTCAGAGATGCTTGAAGAAATCAAAAGGACAATAATGCAGAGACTTCCCGAGAGGGTCCAGGTTGCGAAGGTGGAATTCGAGGGGCCCGAGGTGGTAATATACACCAAGAACCCGGAGATAATAACCGAGAACGGCAACCTCATAAGGGACATTGCAAAGGATATCCGGAAGAGGATAATTATAAGATCCGACAGGTCCGTCCTCATGGACCCTGAGAAGGCCATAAGGAAGATACATGAGATAGTGCCCGAGGAGGCCAAGATAACCAACATATCCTTTGATGATGTCACCTGTGAGGTGATAATTGAGGCCCGGAAACCAGGACTTGTGATAGGCAAGTACGGATCCACGTCAAGGGAAATAGTCAAGAACACTGGCTGGGCACCCAAGATACTGAGAACACCACCAATATCCTCTGAGATAATAGAAAGAATACGTAGAACACTGAGGAAGAACAGCAAGGAAAGAAAGAAGATTCTGCAGCAACTTGGGAACCGGATACATCAGAAGCCAAAGTATGACAATGACTGGGCAAGGCTCACCGCCATGGGTGGTTTCAGGGAGGTTGGAAGGTCCTGCCTCTACCTTCAAACCCCCAACAGCAGGGTCCTCCTGGACTGTGGTGTCAACGTTGCGGGTGGAGATGATAAGAACTCCTATCCCTACCTCAATGTCCCTGAATTCACCCTTGACAGCCTTGACGCAGTCATAATCACCCATGCACACCTTGACCACTCAGGTTTCCTCCCATACCTCTACCACTACGGCTACGATGGGCCCGTCTACTGCACGGCACCAACAAGGGACCTCATGACGCTCCTGCAGCTGGACCACATCGACATTGCCCACAGGGAGGATGAACCCCTCCCATTCAATGTGAAGCACGTTAAGAAGAGCGTGAAGCACACGATAACCCTCGACTATGGTGAGGTGACAGACATAGCCCCTGATATAAGGCTGACACTCCACAACGCGGGTCACATCCTGGGGTCTGCCATGGCACACCTCCACATAGGGGACGGGCAGCACAACATGGTCTACACAGGGGACTTCAAGTATGAGCAGAGCAGACTCCTGGAGGCTGCAGCAAACAGGTTCCCCCGGATTGAAACCCTCGTGATGGAGAGCACCTACGGGGGCCATGAGGATGTCCAGCCATCAAGGAACCGTGCAGAGAAGGAACTCGTTAAGACCATCTACTCAACCCTCAGGAGGGGTGGTAAGATACTGATACCGGTCTTCGCTGTTGGAAGGGCCCAGGAACTCATGATAGTCCTTGAGGAGTACATAAGGACGGGCATAATCGACGAGGTACCTGTCTACATTGATGGTATGATCTGGGAGGCCAATGCAATCCACACTGCAAGGCCAGAGTACCTCAGCAAGGACCTGAGGGACCAGATATTCCACATGGGCCACAATCCCTTCATCTCAGACATCTTCCACAAGGTGAACGGTATGGATGAGCGGAGGGAGATAGTTGAGGGCGAACCATCCATAATCCTCTCAACTTCAGGTATGCTGACCGGTGGTAACTCACTGGAGTACTTCAAGTGGCTATGTGAGGACCCTGACAATTCCCTTGTATTTGTCGGTTACCAGGCCGAGGGGTCCCTTGGTAGAAGGATCCAGAAGGGCTGGAAGGAGATCCCCCTCAAGGATGAGGATGATAAGATGAGGGTCTACAATGTCAGGATGAACATAAAGACCATTGAGGGTTTCAGCGGTCACTCAGACAGGAGGCAGCTCATGGAATACGTCAAGAGGATATCACCGAAACCCGAGAAGATACTCCTGTGTCACGGAGACAACTACAAGACCCTTGACCTGGCATCAAGTATCTACAGGACATACCGGATAGAGACCAAGACCCCCCTGAACCTGGAAACCGTGCGTATCCAGTGAGGCTAACTATTTAGATAACCTTAAACTATTCTTTAGTGGTGATTTAATGGTAACCTATTCAGAATCTGGAGTGGATATAGACCTGGAGGAGCTCACCGTTTCCAGCTTAACTTCCAGGTTGAGTGACACCCTTAAGTACTGTGACGTTATCACCGGAGCCGGGCACTTCGCGGCCCTGGTGAGGATGGGTGATGTGGCCATCGCCATGAGCACCGATGGTGTCGGGAGCAAGATCCTTGTGGCGGAGATGATGGACCGTTACGATACCGTGGGTATAGACTGCATTGCAATGGTGGTCAATGACATCCTCTGCGTGGGTGCAAGGCCGGCTGCCCTGGTTGACTACCTTGCAGTCGAACGTCCGGACCCTGAAGTGGCCGGGGAGATAGGAAAGGGACTTGCAATGGGTGCTGAAATGGCAAGGGTTGCCATAATAGGTGGGGAGACAGCGTCCCTTCCCGGCATAATCCGGAACCTTGACCTGGCAGCCACGGGGATCGGCTTTGTTGATGTGGACAGGATCATAACCGGGGAGGATGTGTCCCCCGGCGACACTGTTATAGGACTTGAGAGCAGCGGGATACACAGCAATGGCCTCAGCCTCGCGCGCAGGGTATTCTTTGATGAACTTGAACTTTCCCCGGAGGATGAGATGCCCGGATCCAGCAGCAGCGTTGGGGACGAACTCCTCAGACCCACCAGGATATACGTGGAGCCCATCATGGAACTGATTGAATCAGATGTTGATGTCCATGGACTGGCCCACATAACCGGGGGAGGTTTTGGCAACCTCAAGAGACTGAGAAAGGATGTCGGGTACCGCCTGGATTCCCTCCCAGAACCACAGCAGATATTTAGAGTTATCCACGAGGCAGGCGTTGACATAAGGGAGATGTACAGGGTCTTCAACATGGGAGTGGGTTTCTGTGCAGTTGTAGCTCCGGATGACGTGGATGAAGCCCTCAGCATACTCGGAGACAGGGCCCACCCCATCGGGGAGGTTACAGATAGGGGATCAGAGGTTGAACTCGAAGCCTGCACCGGTGAAACCATAAAACTTTAGGAGGACTTTTATGAGGATAAGCCCTGAAGAGGAAGTTAAAATCATAAAGGAAATACTCACCGCCATGAATGTTCCGGAGGAGAGCTCAGATATAGTTGCGGACGTCACACTGGACGCTGACCTGAAGGGATTCAGCTCACATGGAATCGGCAGGTTCCCCCAGTACGTTGATGGGTTGAGGCATGGAACAATAAGGGCAGATGGTGACATAACCATTGAGCGGGAAACCGAGTCAACTGCCCTCATAAATGGTAACCACATATTCGGACACGTTGTTGCCTACAGGGCCATGGAGCTTGCCATTGAGAAGGCCAGGAATACGGGTGTTGGCCTTGTCGGTGTCCATGACTCCAACCATTTCGGGGTCGCCGGCTACTACTCTGATATGGCCGTCATGAATGACATGATAGGTGTTGTTATAGCAAACACCGAGCCGGCCGTCGCACCCATCGGGGGCAGGAAACCCATCCTTGGAACAAACCCTGTGGCCATTGGCATCCCATCAAACAGGTACTACGTCTCCGTGGACATGGCAACCTCTGCATCGGCCAGGGGAAAACTCCTGGAGGCCGCCAGGAAGGGCGAGAGCATACCTGAAAATGTGGCCCTGGATGCAGAGGGTAAACCCACCACCGACCCTGAAATGGCCCTTAAGGGCTCCATCCTCCCCTTCGGTGGACACAAGGGATACGCCCTCTCATTCATGATAGAGATACTTGCAGGGCCCCTCGTTGGTGCTGCCTTCGGAACCGCTGTCACCGGAACAGCGAACCCTGAGGAGATGTGCACCAAGGGAGACCTCATGATGGCCATCGACCCATCAAAGATGGTTGACCCCGATGAGTTCAGGGCCCAGGTTGATGAATTCATTGAGGAGGTTAAATCAAGCGGTGACGTCCTCATACCCGGGGACATTGAGAGCATGAACATAAAGAGAAGGCGTGCTGAGGGTATCGAACTGGATGAAAAGCTCCTTGAGAGGATTCTTGGAATAGCCAGAGAACTTGATATAAATCTCGAAATTAGGGAGTTATGAAAGTGGATAGCAGCGAAGCTGTTTACGCGGGTATGAAGGATGCAGGGATAGACTTCGCCGTCAGCGTCCCCTGTGTGAATCTCAGGACGGTCCTTGAAATGGTGGATGCCGACCCTGCCATCATGCACGTACCGGTTACCCGGGAGGAGGAGGGCTTCGGTGTTGCAGCCGGGGCCCACATGGCTGGAAAGACAACCGCCATACTGATGCAGAACTCAGGCCTCGGTAACTCAGTGAACGTCCTGGCCTCCCTCTACAGCCTCTACCATATCCCCATAACCATAATTGTAAGTCACCGGGGCACCGAGGGAGAGTTCATGGAGGCCCAGGTGCCCATGGGAAGGGCCACCGGGGATATATTGAGGATCCTTGAAATACCCTTCAGGACCCCCAGAAGTCCTGCTGAGGCCAGGGAATCCATAGGAGAACTTACAGATATCTCCCTGAGGACTGGTAAGGCCGTGGCAGTCCTGCTGGATGTATCCTACTGGTGATATGATGCTTGAGAGAATTGAAGCCATAGAAAGGATAACGGGTGTCCTTGAGGATGAGCTCGTCATATGTAACCTTGGGTTTCCTTCAAGGGAGCTCTACAGTATCAGGGACTCGTCAAGGCACTTCTACATGCTTGGATCCATGGGGATGGCATCTTCCATCGGGCTCGGACTCGCGCTTTCACAGGAGCGGAGGGTGGTTGTCCTGGACGGTGACGGTTCCATCCTCATGAACCTTGGAGGCCTGGTCACTGCAGCTGCACAGTCCCCTGGGAACCTCATCATAGTCCTCCTCGACAACAGGTGCTACGCGACAACCGGCTCACAGTGCACCTACGCCGATGTGATAGACCTTGGGGCCGTTGCAGAGTCCATGGGCTTCAATGTGATCAGGTTCGCTGATGACCTGGACTTTGAACAGGCACTGGCGATGGATGGTCCTGTTTTTGCCCATGTCCCTGTGAAGCCCGGGAACGCCGATGTCCCTGTCATCGATCTTGATGCAGAGGAGATAATAGAACGCTTCATTAAGGAGGTCCGGGGAGCCACTGAGGATTGAAACATGTACCCTGATTTTAATTAGCTATCCCCTGTAGGTTGCATAGAAACCATCGGTGTCGGCATAGACCGTGTGGAACCCAAATTCCTCTGCAGTTCTTATTGTTTTCTTGATATAGTCCCTGCCCCATGCGGTTATGGCCTCGGCGCACTCCATTGAGTACCAGCGGAACCTTGAGTACCCGTATACACCGTACATGGTGTTTGCAAGTCTCTTGAGGGCCTCCTGCTGCACATTGAGTATCTTCCTCTCCATGGGATCATCTGATCCCTTCATCTCCTCCTTGATCCTCACCCTCTCTGAGAGTATTTCGCCTATAACCGAGGGTACGAATCCCCTGGGACTTTTGCGGAACCTGTAACCGTATTCAGGTGCCACGTAGCATTCAGATTCCTCGTCATCTGTCAGGGTGTCTGGTGAGATGTTCTTTGAGATTATTATGCTTGGGTAGAGGCTCCTGAAGTCAAACTGGACTATGTTCTCGTGGAGACCCTTCTCTGGTTCCTTGACGTATCCGCCGACCGCCCTGCGACCCCTCCTCCTGGAGAAGTCTGACTGGGATGGCTTGTTTGGTACCAGTTCCCCGTACTGGTATGCCTTGCGGACAAGGAACCATTCCGCCTGCTGACCTGTTGCCATGCGGGAGATGTCGAATAGTGGCTGGCCCACCAGCCGTGTGAGCTCCAGGTTGAGGGGGAGTATCTTCTCTGCTATCCTGTGGGTTGCAACAACATCATCCAGGGAGTACCTGAAGAGTTCATCCCTCAGCTCATCCCGGTCCCAGTACTCCCAGAGCCTGTCACCGGGGAGGTCGATCTTCTCCTCGCCGAAGAGTTCCTGGTAGACCCTCTCCAGGGTGTACCTGTCAAGGTTCATGTACCGCCTCATGACCGGGTAGAGGTCCACGTGCACCGTTCCCTTTATAGCTGTGGCGTTTGCAAAGCCCCTCCTCATGGTCCTGATCTTTGAACCATCCCAGCCGAGGTCGAGTTCCGCGCCCAGGATAGCCGCCCTCCTTGTTATGTAGGGGAAGTCAAAGTTGTCTGAATTGTATCCCACCAGTATGTCCGGTTTCTTATCAATTACGATCTCTGCGAATCTCTCAAGGAGTTCCCTTTCATCCTCAACCACCTCAACAAAGTCAAGGTGGTCGCCGGTCGTTGATATGACAGATTCGTAGCCCATGTTACCGGCGACACCAATCATCACTATCTCGTCCTTTTCAGGGTCAGGCATGCCATGGGGGTTCCTCACCTCGATGTCAAAGCTCAGGATGTCGAGTCCATGTGCCCCTGAACCTGTGCTCTGGACCCTGCCGGTTACCTCCACCGTCCTGACATCTGTTGTCACCGATGGTGCTGAGTCCACCTCAACACCCTGGAACTCCAGCTCCTCCATGGGTACTATGGATTTATCTATGAGGTAGCGCCTGTAGAATGGGATGTCATGTTCCCTTATATCCCTGACAGATTCCAGGTTCCTTATCCTGTCCCTGATCTTCGGCACGTCCTGAGGGTGTTTGAATTCTATTCTGATGACCTCTGTGGGCCTTCCAAGGTCCCTCATCTCTTTGACTTCAAGTTTCTCCAGTTCCAGTTCCTCAAGCTCCCTGAGGCATTCGTCGAGGTCAGTGGGGATTGCGTATATGTAGGGTCTGAATGAGCGGTCATGGGCTATAATGGGCTCATTTCCGCCGCTTTTATCCTTACCGAAAAGTCTGATAACCGGGACCTCATCGACGGTCACGTAGTCTATGTCGAGGAGGACCATTCTGTAATCTTCCATGTACCTATTCTGTTATGTGAGATTAATAAAGTGTTCCCGCTGCGTTTATCTCTGGTTACCGTTCTACAAGTAGCAGAATAAACACTTAAGTAGCACTATTAAGATATAGTGTTTAGGATTTCCTGGGGGTGTTGGACTTATAATAAGCCTTCTTAGTTGCTGGCATGAAATGAACAGTTTAATCCTGTGATCAGTATTAATACACGGGGAGGTAGAGGGTATGGTTAAGGGAGTTAAACATCCAGTGCTTGCTGAGTATGCAAAAAGGATCCATGATGAGGAAAAGAACGGTTTTTTGCGGGTCTTACCGGGAAGGTTTTCACCAGGTGACAAATTTGTGATCTATGAGTCCTATGGGCAATACAGAGGATGGGCGGACATAGTGTCCATTCAGAAGATGCCAAAAGGGAAGATGATCTCAGAATACGGCTTGAGGCTCATGATCACGGAGGATGAGTTCATGGATTACTTTGGGGGCAGAAAGGAGATGACCATCATAGAATTTAAAAACTTTGAAAAATTCAGCCCCTGTTAAACCGATGAGTATGAGATGTTAGAAAAAATAGGTGGAAAATACATCTGAAAATGAGTATGAAATGATAGAAGAAAACAGAGGATGATTGTTCATGAAGAGCACAGAAAAGTGTCTTAAAGAATGGAATGCTATCGTAGAGGCCCTAGGACATGGAAAACAGACCATTCTGATCAGAAAATATAAGACAAACCTCAAAGAATTCCTGCTTTACCCCACAGTCAGCTATACCAATGAAAATGATTACCTGAAAAGTTTCCAGGAAAAACACCACTCATTCGTTGAAAAATATAGCCTCCCCCATAAAGAGGGAGAAAAGACAGAGATCAAATACTTTGCCACTGTAGAAAAGATCCTGGAAAGACCGCCTCGAATAATACCCTCAGAGAATTTCTACATCTGGAGAAGGGGCCATGTAAAATCATATCTTAACGGGAAAAATGCCTACATATGGGTACTGAGGGTTTACAGACTGAAGAAACCCTACATGGCCGACCTCGCCTATGGACCGGGGGTCTACGCTAACCTGAAGGAACGGGTCTCACTGAAGGGCGCTGAACCGGTACTCACAGATAAGGAATTCTCAGAAACATTAGAAAAACTAACTCCTGAAGAATCTCTACAATACGGTTATCAGACCCTGAGAGACGAGCTAGCCATGGAGTTGCTTGAAAATATTAGGTCCTGTTCCACAGGATTTTTCAAAAAAATCATAGTGGACCTCCTATTGAAGATGGGTTATGGCGGTTCACGAAAGGATGCAGATGAAGCCATAGAGAAGGGTGGAGACGGAGGCATAGAGGGTATTATAAAAGAGGATAAATTAGGTCTGGACACCATCTATATCCAGGCAAAGAGAGGGAGCATATCCAGACCTGAAATACAGAAATTTGCAAGTGCACTGGAGGGGCAAGCTAAAAAGGGAGTCTTCATCACAACATACAGCTTTTCACGTGCAGCACAGGAATACGCATCCAGCATCGATAACAGAATAGTCCTGATTGATGGAGATGAACTTGCCCAGCTGATGATCGACCACGACGTCGGTGTATCAAAGGTGACATCCTACGAGATCAAAAAAATAGACACAGACTACTTCTCAGAAGAATAAAAACCTGGGGAATATCAGAAACCAAATGAATATCCCTGTAACTGCAGAAAATTCCCATCTCAACCGTGTAATTTTTTAAGCATTAATAAAACTCTTTCAACCAACTCAGAGAAACCAAAAAACCTCGCATCTGTAAGAAAGAACTGGATAAAAGCCATAAAGGATCTGTTAAGAAGCTGCAACTTACAACAGTATCTCATACAGTTTTCACTGATCAGAATACGATTTCCCTGTATGTGATCATAGAATTTCAAAAAAGTCTGTGGCTGGGATATACAGCGCTTATTGCAGTTCCTCTCCACCAGACTCCATACGGTAGGCCTCAAGGGCTGCATATGCAAGACCAAGGACCAGTGGCCCCACAATGAAGCCTGCAACACCCCAGACCACAGGTCCTCCCAGAAATCCCACCAGGAATATCATGGGGTGGATATCCGCGTACTTACCGGATAGCTTGGGTCTCAGGTATATGTCAATGGTGCTGAGGAAGAGACCGAATATCAGGACAAGTACTCCCCTCAGGATGTTTCCTGTGACAAAGTCATAGATGGAGAGGGGTGTGTAGGCAGCCCATGGCCCTATCACAGGTATCAGCTGAAAGAGGCCCGTCATTATACCCAGGAGTATGGCGTAGGGGTATCCGAGAAGATGAAAGCCAACTGCAGCCATTAAACCTATTGCAAGGGCTGTCAGGAAGTGCCCATAGAATATGCTGAGGAGAACCCTCTCGGTCTCAGAGGCCATTCGCTCCATGAAGGGCCTTGTCTCCTCCGGTATCAGGGTCCTTATGTACCCCACAAGTCTCTTACCATCCCTTGCAAAGTAGAATGTTGATGAAAGGAATACGAAGAGCTGAAGGGATATCATTGGTACAGACTGGAGAATGGCCACGACATAGTTGAGTGAACCGCTTAGGATGTCCCTCAGAACCGTTCTCAGGCTTGCAAGTGTGTTCTCCGCCGAGGGCTGTAGATTTCCGGCTCCGGGTACGTGGATGCTCCCTGCGAGTGAAAGGAGAGAGGGGGCTGAATTTATTATGGAATCAACTGTGAACACCAGGATACCCACCAGTGGCATTATAACCACAATCATTGCAAGGATAATGGATACCGAGAGGTATGGTATCCTCCGGTTTATCCTCAGGGCCACGGGCCTTACAATGTAGGCGAATACGGCTCCAAGAAATAGCATGGTCCAGAGGGGGTATACCACAATTGCTGAGAGAAGTAAAAGGGCCATCACAGGGAATGACGCCGATGTCAGTGCACCCCTCAGTCTCTCTATCATGCTACCACCAGGGCACTCTTCTGCCAGCCGGGTCCCGCCTGTAACGGCCAAACTCCCTTACCCTGGATAGTTCCTGACTCCAGAATACAGGTCCCTCTGCACATACCCTGAAGCCGGTATCATCAAGGCAGCACTGGCCACAGATGCCCACAGCGCACTTCATGTATCTCTCAAGGGAGAGCTGGACCGGGACAGACCTCTCATCAAGTATCCTCATAACCTGAAACATCATGGGTTCCGGGCCGCAGACAGCAGCCATGTCATGGTTCCCCTCAAGTGTGAGGAGACGTTCATGGGCAAATCCCTTAAACCCGCAGGAACCATCATCCGTGCACGTACTGATATTCACGCCGGCAGCCTCAAGCCTGTCCAGGAAGAGGAGCTCATCTGCTGTCCTTGCAGCCACAAGTGCATCCACACGCATACCCCTTGCGGTGGCCTCATCTGCCAGGGCTGCCAGGGGCGCCATCCCTATCCCGCCCCCCACCAGGAGGAGGTCCCTTCCCATGAGTTCAAATCCCCTGCCATAGGGTCCCCTGATACCCAGAAGGTCGCCCTCACTGAGTCCATGAACCCTGCCTGTGAATTCACCCACCCTTCTTATGGATATCCCTATCTCAGATCTCACAGGGTCGATGAGGGAGACAGACATGGGTTTCTCGTCCCTGAAATCCCAGACCATGACGAACTGTCCCGGTCTAACCTCCTGTCTGAAGTCCCAGCTGAATATGAAGGTCTTCACGCTTTCAGATTCCTCAACTATCCTCTTAATCTCAAGAACCTCTGGAACATTCATGGAATCCATCTCCCTAATCATGTGCCAGCCCCACCATCTCATCCACTGATGAGAATCCTTCGGCCATCATGAAGGCCTCAAGGCCCCTGCATATCTTCATGAAAACCTCGGGGCCATCATACATTATGGCTGTTCCAACCTGAACAGCCCTTGCACCTGCAAAGAGGAACTCGACTGCATCCTGGAAGTCCCTGACACCGCCCACACCCATTATGGGGATATCCACGCTGCGGTAAACGTCATAGACGCATCTGACCGCGACGGGTTTTATTGCCGGGCCTGACATGCCTCCGAAGGCATTGGAGAGTATGGGCCTTGCGGTCTTTATATCGATCTTCATCCCGGGGCCAAGGGAGTTTATGAGGGTAAGGGCGTCTGAACCTGCCTCCTCAGCGCTCCCTGCTATCTCAACGATGTCTGTGACGTTTGGTGTGAGCTTCGTGGATACCGGGACGTCCACTGCATCCTTAACAGCAGAAACAACCCTGAAGGTCAGTTCAGGGTCCTGTCCGATTGAGGCTCCGCACCCTGCCATGGCGTGGGGGCAGGAGACGTTCAGTTCAATCATGTCAGCGTATTCCTCCACTGAAGCCGCTGCTGAGGCAAATTCCTCGGGTGATGCCCCATAGACTGAGGCTATCAGAGGTACCTCCTCATCCACCAGCTTCAGCTCCTCCCTGAATGCCTCAACACCTGGGTTTGAGAGTCCAATTGCGTTTATGACCCCGCCTGTGACCTCCACGGTTGTGGGATTTCTGTATCCCGGGTTGGGCCTGAGTGAGAAGGACTTGGTCACAACAGCCCCTGCACCCGCACGGTAAATCCTGTTAAGGGACGATGCCATGCTACCCATGACCCCTGCAGCCAGTATGGTCGGGTTCCGGAGTTCAATATTACATATGCTGGTCTCAAGCATGAAAAACACCTTCTGCTAAATATATTTATATCCGTCACCTATAGATGTACCCCTATGAAGTGTTATCTTACAGGTTGCATTGCAGGTCCTCTTGCCTTCAGTGAAGATCTGGAGCTCATAGATTATGAACCTTTCCCGGTTGATGAAATCCCCGGAAGGCTTGCTGAGTCACAGATGGGTGGTGTTTCACCGGAGGAGAGGATTATGCTCGAGAGGCTCACCCCTGAATACGATGAGGTTGTGGTTGAGGCCTCCCCCTCCCCTGAGTATGCCGGGTTCAGGAACCTCAGATTTGAGGTTCCAAGCAGGGCAGGCATCCACCTCAGGGAGAACCTTGAGGACATCCTGGCAGAAATCCTTGATATGCCCGCCGGGGACTTCATACATGACGCCCTCATGTCGGTTGCGCGTGAAAGGCTGAGGGAGTCCCTCCGGGAGACAGACAGGTTCATAATACAGTCCATAAATGCCCTTGATGAACTTGATGAGGAGACCGGGAAGCTCATAGAAAGGCTGAGAGAATGGTACTCCCTCCACTTCCCTGAACTCGACGGTATTAAGAGTCATGAACAGTACGTTGAGCTCATTGCAGAGTACGGTGACCGGGACCAGATACTGAAAAATTTCAGGATGGACGTTGATGAGAGTCTTGGCTCAGATATCACCTCCGAGGACCTCCACATCCTCAGGGGCCTTGCAGAGAATATAAGGGGTCTTCAGAGGCTGAGGGAGGAGACAGAGAGGTACATTGACATCAAGATGGAGAAGCTTGCCCCCAACCTCAGGGCCCTTGCAGGGTCAAATGTTGGTGCGAGGCTCATTGCCCATGCCGGAGGATTGAGGGAACTTGCCATGCTACCATCCTCCACAATACAGGTCCTTGGAGCTGAGAAGGCCCTCTTCAGACACCTGAAATCCGGTGCAAAGCCACCGAAGCATGGGGTTATATTCCAGCACCCCTCAATAAGGTCATCCCCCTGGTGGATCAGGGGAAAGGTTGCAAGGCTGCTGGCGGGTAAGATAGCCATCGCAGTTAGAAAGGACGTTTTCAGCAGAGAATTTGATCCGGGAATAGTTGAATCATTCAATGAGAGGTTTGAAGCCATTAAAAGTGATAACCCGAAGCCCCCGGCAAGGAAGAAGGGTTTCAGAAGGAAGAGGAAATGATAGCGGGCAGGTGTATGCTGTGAAGGAAGTTAAGGGTATGGATGGTGTCTTTATCATGAACAACTCCCTCCTCACCATTAACCCCAACCCCGGTGTGAAGGTCTATGGTGAGAGGATCATTGAGTGGGGCGGCCGGGAGTACCGGGTCTGGGATCCCCGGCGGTCCAAGCTTGCTGCGGCCATACTTAACGGTCTGCGGGGTTTCAGTCTGAATTCAGACTCCAGGGTTCTCTATCTGGGTGCATCGGCCGGGACAACTGCCTCACACATATCTGATATCGTCACGGATGGGAGGGTCTACTGCATCGAATTCTCTCCCAGGATGATGCGGGAACTCCTGGGTGTGTGTGAATCCAGAAAAAACATGGCCCCCCTCCTGGAGGACGCCTCAAGACCCCTCAGTTACCTCAGGATGGTTGAGGCCGCTGATCTCGTGTACTGTGATGTTGCACAGCCTGACCAGACCAGGTTATTCATTGAGAATATGGATTGCTTCCTGAAGAGGGATGGTTATGGACTCATAATGATAAAGGCCAGGAGCATAGATGTTACAAGAAGTCCCAGAAAGATCTTCCGGGAGGAAGTAGGGAAGCTTGAGTCTTCTGGTTTCAGAATAATTGATCAGGTGGGTCTCAATCCCTACGAAAAGGACCATATGGCGGTTCTGGTTAAAAAGGATGTTTAGAAGGGCATATGATTTTTTGATATATTTTTAGTAAAAAAAGGTATATATTGGATTAATTACATAATCTCAATCCCAACTGCAGGCCATAATTTCACCTCCGGGTTATTGTTCACAATAACCTGGAGTTGAATTTTAATTTTTTGAGTTAATATCATGATGTAAAGTAGCTTTAATAATCTTTAAAGCTGAGAGGGGATAGAACAACCAGAACTGCAGTTAAACTGTTTCTAACCTAAATAATATTTTTTCTAGTTCTATAATAACTGGTCCAGGCTGTCTCCAACCTTCCTTATCACTTCATCAATTATGATGGACGCAAGTTCATCCTTTTCCATAAGGGGAAGCTCGGTTACCATGTCTGAGACAATGATGGCCCGGTTCCTGTCTGAGCCAAAACCCTCAACGGACACGTCGTTGGCAACCACCATATCAACACCTGATTCCCTTATCTGTTTCCTTGCAGATTCCACCAGTGCCTCATCGTCCACATCATACTCTGCCTTGAATCCAACGATGAAGGCATCTGGATTAATCTCCCTTGCGATCCCTATTACCTTGGGGTTGGGTCTGAGTTCAACTGAAAACTCCTCTGAGGATGATATCTTTCTCTCAGTGTAGACCGGCTTGAAGTCGGCCACTGCAGCCGCAGATATGAATACATCATGATCAGCAACGAGTTCCCTGACCCTTTCGGCCATCTCCTCTGCTGTCTCTGCCCGGAAGGATCTTAACTGTGGGGGTATCTCCACAGATACTGTGCCGGCCACAACCGTGACATCAGCGCCCTCTATGTAGGCCCTCCTTGCTATGGCGAGACCCATCTTCCCTGAACTCCTGTTTGTAATCCCTCTGACGGGGTCTATGGGTTCATAGGTCCCCCCAAGACTCACAAGGACCCTTTTACCCTGCAGTCTCTGTCTGGAGGTCTGTCTCATTGCCTCTAGTACGATGGTGTCAATGTCCGGGAACTTGGCCTTTCCCTCATCCATACGGGGCTCAATAAAGATAACTCCCTCTTCCTTCAGCCTCATGATATTCTCGGCTGCTGCGGCATACATGGCCTCATGCATTGAGGGCACCATGACAATTGGGGTGCCCATGCCTGATGCTGTGAGGAGGAGGGATGATATGGGGTTATCAGCCAGCCTGTATGCCAGTTTACCTATGATGTTGGCTGTTGCCGGCGCCACAAGGATCAGGTCAGCGCCTGCGTATTTAACGTGCTCAATTTCCCCTGTAAGTTCCAGTACAGGTTTGCTTCCGGTTGCAAATTCCATTGCATAGGGGTGTATTATCCTGCAGGCGTCCTCGCTCATGAAGCACTTAACCTCGGCTCCCTGCCTCCCAAGCTCCCTTGCAAGCTTCACCGCCTCGATGGCTGCAACACTCCCTGTGACGCACAGTATGATCTCCATGGAATCCCCATCATGTATCATCTATAACTACAACCGTCTTCTCACCGGTCAGCATTTCTATTATATTATTGAGGGTTTCCAGTTTGCCAGGCACTCTCCTGGCATCCTCCCTCATGACCCTTATCTTGAAGCGTTCTTCCCCATCCTTCCCGAATACAATGTTGATCCCTGATATCCTTGCAGGTGCTAGAACGTCTTCTGCAACTGATTTTAGGTCTGATTTCTCTCCAACGACCCGGACCTTCTTTCCTATGGCCCTTGATATTGCCTTCACAATTTTACCACCCTTGCCTATGAGTTTACCAACCTCACCAGCTTCTGTGATTATTATAACTATCCCGTCAAGGTCTATGGCCCTTTTAAATCCCAGTTTACCTTCTCCAATCCTGTATAGAACCTTCGCAATCTCCAGTTCAGTTTGAGTTACCTCCCCTGTTTTAAGTTTATTTTCACAGCCCTGACATAAAATTCCGCTTTTAAGACAGACATCGCATATTGGCAATACCATTGCTTCTTCCTCCTTTTCTTTAGTGGTTACCGTGATTATCGTGAACAAGGTCACACTGTATAATCCAGGTTTAAAAAGCCATTAGCAGCCCTTAAACCTCTGGAGATAAAATAAAAAGAGCCCATCTATTTATCACTGCAGCGACCCTATGGTTAATTAATTACTTTGATAAATATAAATTTATAGTTTTGGATGGCAAAAAAATAAGAAGGGATTCGGGGGCTGGTGTGAAAATCAGAGGAACCTCAGGGTCCTGACAATGAGGTCAAAGTTCCGGCTCTCGGCATCGAATTTATCTGCCGGAGCTGTGCAAAGTATCACATAGACCCTTCCATTGTTCTCTATCCATATTGCCCTCTGCTTTTTCTGTATTCCGCTGTCTGTGATGATGTAAAGGTTTTCGATTGCCTGGTAACTGCCTATGGTCGTGTTGGTCTCTGAGACTCTCCTGTAACTTGAATTTGTGAAAAAGGCTTCATAATTCGCCCTGTACATGTCGTAAAGGTTCCCCTTGAGGTCCTTTGACTGGATAACCACAGAGACCTGGGCAAGACCTGAGGAATCAACGGATGATGGGTCTCCAACCGCTGCAACTGTGTCATTGGCCAGTGAATTCGCTGTTACCCAGTCTGATGGATACTCAAATGAAACGTTATTCCCTGTAAACGTTTTTGTCTGGTTTTCAGAGCCTGCATCCTCTGATGTGCAGCCGGATACAGACACAACCAGGACCATGAAAAGGATTAACATGTACCTCTTCATATCATTAACCTCGCTAGGGTGATGATGGCGGATTCTGAGTGCCGCCAGTGCCTCCTGTCCCCTGGTTATCCTGTGGCGTTGATGGTGTGGATGGCGTTGATGGCGTCTGTGGTGTGGATGGTGTCTGTGGTGTTGTGTTTCCCTGACTGAATGTTTTATTGGATGTTACAGTTACATTCTTCACTGTGTCGTTGGAGGATGGGAAGGCGCTCTCATTCACCGTGACTGTCCCCGTGGCCGGAGTTTCTGGCTGAATATTCATGAAGTAAAGACCAAAGCCCGTGCCAAAGAGGAATGCCACCACAAGGACTATGGCCCCTATCAGGGACAGGTTCGGCCTCTTCCTCCTTCTGGTCTCATCTGTCCTGACATATTTTTCAATGAGCTCCTCTTTCTCTTTCCTGTCCTTCTTTATTCTTGACTCCTCCACCCAGTGGTCAAGGGGCTTTTCAGGAGTCTCCTGTCCCTGAAGCCTTCTTATGTTCTCCACTGCCTCCAGGGTTTCAAGTTCACGTGTGTACTTTTCCCTGAGTGATCTGTACTCCTTCTCTGAAATGCTTCCCTCTTCACGTTCCCTTTCAAGTTTCTTGAGCTGTCTCAGGAGCATTTTCTTATCCTGGCTAATCATCACCATCTCCTGAATTAAATCAGTGATAATAAACGGATCTATATTGTACTCACCAGTATATAAATTTACAGAGTGCCGCGCCACACCCTTAAAATGACCCGCCCATTGCTCTTACTCACGTTTTAATCGCCTTTGAGGGATCAGAATTAATCAATAATCAGTCATTTCAGGGTATGAACCCAGAATCTTGAAGAATGGGGTCCTATCAGATATACTCCTGAGTATGTCCATTACATGCGGGTCCTTCCGGTGCCCCTGGAAATCCACAAAGAATATGTACTTGCCAAGACCCCTCTTTGATGGGCGGGACTCTATCTTGGTGAGGTTGACTCCCGCATCTGCGAAGAAGCCCAGGATCTCATGGAGTCCCCCTGGTTTATCCTCCGATAGTGAGAAGACTATGGAGGTCTTATCCCTTCCTGTTGGTTCATGGTCACCATCTGAAAGGACTATGAACCTTGTGAAGTTGGGGTCAAAGTCCTGGATGTTCTCTGCAATCACCTCGAGGCCATATATATCCGCAGCCCTTCTCGTTCCTATGGCCGCGCACTCCCTCCTCCCCATTATGGTCCTTGCAGCTGCAGCCGTGCTTGGTGTTGAGTGTGTTGAGACCCCAAGTTTCTCCAGAAATCCTCTGCACTGTGCAAGGGACTGGGGATGGGAGTAGACCTCCCGGATCTCATTCAGGGAGACACCCCTGTTAACGAGGAGGTTGTGCCTTACACGGAGTATTATCTCCCCCTCTATGCAGAGATCATATTCCCAGGCAAGGAGGTCAAGGGTGACCCCCACCGGGCCCTCTATTGAGTTTTCGATAGGTACAACACCCCTTGAGGCCACTCCGGTTGCCACTGCGCCCAGCACCTCGAGTATTGAGTCGAAGGGGATGAGTTCCTCGCCGACCCTCCGGGCTGCCTCCTCTGTGAATGTCCCCTCAGGGCCCAGATAGGCTATGGGAAGAGATGTCAGTAGAGACCCCCCTTAAGGTAGTTGTTTATCCTGTCTGTTGTTGACTGATAGAATCGCCTTATGGTTGCCCTGCCGTCACGGTAATCTGCAAGGGTGGCTGAGACCCCCAGACGGACAAGGTGACGTATGAATTCCTCTGCCGCCTCCCGGTCCTCAACGTCGATGACCGTGTCCTCATAGGCGGCCTCACCAGCTGATATGCTCTTTATTCTCTCAAGCATGGGGTATATTATTGCCTCCCCGAGGCGGCGTGCCCTTTCACGGGTTTCATCATCCGATTCATCGAGTTCATAGGCCTGGAAGCCCTCCCTTATGACTCTGCTGAAGAAGAAGGGTCTTCCGAAGTCGAAGGGGTAGCTGAAGGCGTATGCGAGTTCACGTGCATGGGCCTGTGATGAGGTGTACTTGAGGGGAGGCACCTCCATGCTGGGGTCCTTCATAACCACACCCTCCCTTCCAGCCATTCCCAGGGCCCTTATTATATCCGCGACCTCACTGGCGGCCTCCTCAATGGGGTAGACCCCAAAGAGGCGCACATTAGGAAGTCCATAGGAATCCAGGAGCGCCCTCCTCTCTTCAACAGGGAGGGGTCTGTTCGTGTTCTTCTCCCTCAGATCGAATACCCTGAATCCGAGGGGTCCGACCTCAGGGTAGTCCTGTGAAACATAGGGGTTGTCCCTTCCAATCATCTCTCCACATATAACAAGGTCCGGGTGTTCCCTGAAGAATTCAGAGAGGTCAAGGAGCTCCTGGGCCTTTCGGGTGGTGAATGGGCAGACATGGCCCCCCCTTGTGAGTGCAACGGTTTCTCCCGATGATAGGCATGCTATACGGACATTGTAGCCGTTCATCTTTTCCTCTACAGCAACCCTGTCCCTGAAGTGTTCCTGGATGGTGGGTGAGAGTAGCAGTGTCCTCCTTATCTTTGGAAATCCCCTTATGACCTCAGTTTCATCTCCAAGGTAGATCACCGTCCCTGCCTCCAGGTCCCCCAGGGGCTTCTTGAAGAGGAGGGCCTGCAGACCCGCAGATTCAAGTAGCCTCAGGCTCCCCCGGGCAAATGCAACCTTTAACCTGGAGGATGGTACTCCTGTCCTTTCCTGGATCAGATCGAAGGGGATGTCACTGTTCATTGAATTCACTTGAAACGTCTTAAAAAAAGGAGGTTTAGAAGACACCCTCTATCTCAACTATGAGGTCAAGGATGTCTGTCTTCGTTACTATACCCTCAACTTCCTGTTTGATTACAGGGAATCCCCCGTAGCCTGTCTCCAGCATGAGTGATGCCACTTCAGTTACCGGAGTCTCCTCCTCAATGGTCCTCACGTTCTGTTTCATTATATCCTCCACGAGGAGGTTTCTTATCCTTGAGGGTTTGTGCCTGTCCGGGACGAGCTTTCTGAAGTTTATGACGGCCCTTGTCATGTCCCTGGCTGTGAGTATTCCTGCAAGTTCGTCCTCCTCCATGACCAGCAGGCGGCCTATGCCTGCGTCGATCATTATCCTCCTTGCATGGACGACCCTCTCTGCCGGGGACACCGTTATCATCTCTGTGCTCATGACATCGGCTGCAGTGTACTTCTCATAGGCCCTTCCCCTGCAGATGTCAAGGAGGTCTGATTTTGTGACTATACCCATGATTTCACCGTCATGGAGAACCGGAAGGCTTCCGATGTTGTTTTCGAGCATTATGCTTGCTGCGTTTCCGGCGTCCATGTCTGGCTCTGCAGTTATGAGTTCCGGTGTCATGACCGTTGAGACATGGAAGTGGGAGGGTGCCATGTTGCCGTACCTTGAGGATCCGAGTTTGAGTGCTATGTCCTTCTCGGTAACTATACCAACAAGTTCCCTCTCATGGTCGCTGTTGGTGTTTATAACGAGGAGCCTTGAGACGTTCCTTTTATCCATGAGTCTCAGGGCGTCACATATGTTCTGATCCTTATCGATGCAGACAGGATCCTCTGACATGATGTTTTTGATTATCATACTCTCCACCTACTGGATTCCGCTTATTATATCTGTTTTTGTTATTATCCCCACCAGTTCATCGTCCTCAACCACTGGAAGGCCGCTTATACCATTTTCAAGCATCATGGCTGCTGCGCTGGATGCATCCACAGATGGTTCCACCTTTATCACGTCCTCAGTCATTATGTCCCCTGCGGTTAGCATCGCGATGGTACGGACCCTTTTCTTCTCCTCTGAGGTTCTGCTTATGAAGTAGACCCTCTCGACGGGTATGCCCCTCTCAGGGTCCTCGAAGGTTGCGAATGAGAGGTTCTCTGAGGTTATTATCCCCTCAACTGCGCCGTTATCTGTTACGACCACCCTTGAGATGTTGTTCTCCTCCATGACGCCTATTACATGGGACAGTGTGTGGTTGGGTGTCACCGTTTTAACGTCCTCTGTCATGAGGTCCCTCACCTTCCATCTGCCGGCGCATCTGTCCTTGAAGAATCTGAGAAGGTCCTTCTTGGTTACTATGCCTGCAAGTTCCTCTCCATCCATTACAAGGAGGGACCCCACATTCTTCCTTAGCATGAGCTCCGCTGCATCCCTGGGGGTGTCATTAACATTCACGGTTACGGGGTTCTCTGTCATCACCCTCCTTATGGAGATCTTATCTATTGGTCTCCTCCTCCAGTCGGGGCCGTTAACCCGGAGTTTTCTGGTTATGTCGGTCTCAGTCACTATGCCGACCGGTTTACCATCTGCATCAACAACCACGACCCTGCTTATCCCGTGTCTCAGCATGAGGTTCCTTGCATAGGCAACCTGCTGTGTCTCATCCATGACGATGACTTCATCTGTCATTATGCTCCCTATATCCACTGTAACCACCTACCCTGCTATTGCCCTCAGTAAGTCGCTTTCAGTTATTATTCCTGTCAGTTCCCCGTAGTCCACCACGGGAAGTCCTCCTATTCCATGTTTCTCCATGAGCTCACATACCCTTCCCAGGGGTGTTGTGGATGTTACCATGCAGACCTGTGTCTCCATGATCTCGTTTACAGGTGTTGAGAGGACCTCCTCGGCACTGTTGGTTTTCATTGCACTGAAGGCCTGGTTCCTTCCAAGGAACTCGAGTATGTCAGTGGATGTCACTATCCCTACAAGTTTTTCCTCCTCAGGGTGTGGAGTTTTTCTCTCCTCGCCAAGAACAGGTATCCTCCTTAGCCTGTTCCTCACCATTATCTTTGAGGCGCCCTCTATGGGTGTTCCTGGTGTTGTGCTTATCACATTTGCTGTCATGTGCTCCTCTGTCACCTCATCATTGAATACTCCTGCCATGAGAAGCACGAAGTCCCTCTCAGATACTATGCCGGCTATCTTCTCATCATCATCAACTACCGGTAGTGCGCCGACGCTGTTCTCAAGCATCATGCTCACTGCATCTGCAATTGAGTCCCTGGTGGTTATGCTGATGACGTCCCGGGTCATGATACTTTTAACGGGTTCGTTGACAGCTGCAAGGAAGTTATCATCATATTTTTTATCGATGATCTTGGATTTATCTCCCCCTCCTAAAAAGTCCAGGATATCCATGGCCGTGACTATCCCCTGGAGCTTACCTGTCCCGGGGTTTGTTATTGGAAGCCTCCTGAATTTGTTCTTAACCATTATCTCCGCTGCTTCTTTGATGGTGGCTGTCTGTGGTATGGAAATAACTTCCTTCCTGGCGATGGCCATCACATCGCCTTCATGGTCGAAGTTTCTGCTCTCGAATTCGACGGGACCACGGTCCCTAGACTTTACCAGGTTTATGGTGTCTTTTTTTCTCATTTACACACCTCTCTGGGAGATATACTTACATGAAGTAAGTATCGTTATTACTTAAAATAATTTTATTAATAAAAACTGGGTTCTGGATGATGGATCCTTCTCTTATCATGGGCCACCATTTCACTTGATATATGCTTTGAGGACGTCCTCCCTGGACACTATGCCCAGAAGATCGGCTTCCTTCACCATGCTGGGGTCACTCTTTATGAACACCGGCTTCTCAACCACCGGGATCCTGCCGATGTCCCTCTCCAGCATCAGAAAAGCAGCTTTTTCAGAAGGCGTATCTGGTGTTATGGCTATGGGTGGTGTCTTCATTATCTTCTCAACCGCCACTGATCTCACATCCCCGGACTCCCTGTGAATCCTGGCATGGCCGTACCTTATGAGGTCCTTCCTTGTTATGATACCTATCAGTTTGCCGTTCTTCATCACCGGAAGCCCTGAAAATCCTGATTCATCCATCTTATCCCATACAGCTGATACAGGGTCGCTGTGCTGGCAGGTGACAGGTTCAGGTGTCATTATCTCCATCACAGGACTCTTAACTGGTTCATAGCCCTTTTCAAGGAACCCTGAAATGAAGTCTATGGTACTGACTATCCCGACAAGTTTCATGCTCTCTGTTGACTCAACCACAGGGGCCTGTATTTCACCCGCCCTCACCAGGTCGGCTGCAGCCTTCATTGCCTCCATTTCAGGGGTCAGAATAAGCTTGGGCCTTTCCATTATCCCCCTTGCCTCAAGGTTGGACTTTGTCGCTGTGATGTTAAGCACATCACCCCGGGTTATAATACCCCTCAGTTTTTCCCCGGCGACTACAGGGACGCACCTGAAATCCTCATCCCTTAAAATAGATCTTACTCTTGTGGCGGCGGTTTCAAGTGAGACTGAGACAGGATTTAATGTCATTACGTCTCTTACAAACAAATCATTCACCCTCTAAGTCCTCTTTACACTCCTCACATATGTATTTACCGTCGTACTCCTCAAGGTACTCCTCAAAGTTGCCGCAAATCTCACAGACACCTGGAACTGACCTCTCATTTTCAGGTAGCTGTACCCTGTTCTCCTCAATCCTTGCATTCTCAACAAGGATCTCTGTGAGTTCCGGGGCCACCATCATGACGTCGGAGGATGTCAGGATCCCGACGAGCGCGCCGTCCCTGACCACCGGAAGCCTCCTTATGCTGTTCTTGGCCATCAGCCTCGCTGCTTCGCTGAGCTCCCTGTCAGGTTCTATGCTTATAAGGTTGCGGGTCATTACCTCCCCCACTGTAACCTCACTGGCCTGCAGGTCTCTGGAAACAACCTTCCTTATGATGTCGCTCTCGGTGATGAGTCCCTCTGGTTCGGAGTTGCTCTTGACGATGATGCTTCCAACCTTCTTTTCGGTCATTATTGATGCTGCTTCTGCAACGCTGATGCCAGGGTCTGCTGTTATAACATTCGATGTCATGGCATCATGGACTGTAACCTTTGTTTCCATTTCCATCTGAAAACCTCCTACCTAAGGCCAAGGGCCCTATGCATCTGTGGTATCACGTAAACATCCATATACTTTCCGGCTTCCTTAGACATTTCCAGCAGGCGAGGAGTGTTTTGAGCCCACTGCTCAGGGGGACTGCATGGCTGTATAACCAATGGAAGTCTTTCCGGCTCATCAACGCATTCAAGGAGCCTCTCTGCGAGAGCCCCGATGTAGTCAGCCCCCGTTGTGGGCATCACAACCACCTTACAATATGTATTTACACCTCTTGATATTAATATGTTTATGACTTGAATCTCCCGATCAATGAGGTCACCGGGGCTGGATATATCGGATTCTGTAGTACCTGATCTTAAATTATCTGAAAAATGTTCAGCTATTTTTATATCAACTGAGGCGTAGTCAAAGAGGTGAGCTATCCTCTCTGCATTGCCGGGCAGGGACCCGTTGGTCTCGAGAAGGGTCCTGTGAGGGCTCTCCTCAATGAGTTCTGTGATAAAATCAGGGTAGAGGAGAGGTTCACCTCCTGTGATACTGATTGAATGAAAATCAGGCGTTATTAACCCTTCAATAATCTCTGTGAGTTCAGGGGCTGTGAAGAGCCTCCCGGCTGAGGGGTCCCTGCTCTCTGGTGTGTCACAGTAGCTACAGTTGAGGTTGCAGCCTGCGAACCTCACAAAGATCTGCCTCCTTCCCACAAGGAGGCCCTCGCCCTGGATGCTGCTGAAGACCTCCACGATGGGTGCCCTCATCAAGATCACCGGGATATCGTGTATATGGCCCCCTGCCCTATACCCTCATTCACACAGACCTCGACGGAGGATATATCATACTTACTGCTCAGTTCCTTGAAGAGGGTTGCGGCAAAGTACCTTGAAAGCTCCTCTGCAGAGCTGGATTCAAGGTCCAGGAGGCAGCAGTCCTCCTCGGGTATGCTGTACTTCTTACCCGCTATTTCAAATTTAACTGTTCTGGTGGTGGATGTGAAGTTTATGAGGGGGTTCCTGAGGGGTATCAGGAGTTTATGGTCAAATTCGCTGCATATTCGTCTGACTATATCCTTAACATCCTTGAAGTCAGCTACAAAACCATGCTTACCGCTCCTCTTACCCTCAACCTTAACATCAACTATGTAGGAGTGACCGTGTATGCAGCCGCATGACTCATGTTCAGGTATCATGTGGGCGGCTGAAAACCTCAGGTTTGCGTGTATTCCATTTATAACTATCTTCATCATTACCACTTCAACTGTTGAATGGGGAGCCGGGTAGCCTATCCTGAAACACCTTAAAAGATCCGGGTCCTGGCCATATCCTCAGACACACCAGTATCCAGACACCAGCAGCATCCCCCCGACACCTTAAAAGATCCGGGTCTTGGCTATATCCTCCTCGATGGAATCTATCTCATGTATATACGCCATTGCAACGTTCTCAGCTATTACCTTAATGTCATCAGCTGACAGCTCAGGCTTTTCATCCAGAAGCCCTATGGTGTCGACATCCTCTGGTGTTCCCCTCTCATGGATGTTGACGCCCAGATGTATCTTCATGCTTGAGACAGAGGCCGTTGCTATTGAAACTGTGAGCTTAGATGAACCTATGTAGAGGTCATCACCCTCGCGCCTTGTCCGCACACCAGTTCTCATGAGTTCCTCCATGAGCAGCATTACCAGAATCCTCTGCCTGTGGTATGCGAGCCTCAGGCTGGATGGCTGTTCATCAAAGTGCTCAACGATGAAATGGAGGACCTCTTCAGATCTTATCTCCAGTTCAACGTCCTCATAGTCCACTATATTCTTAACGTCCATGGGGCCTATCCATGTTATTATGCTTGAGCCCTTTATTCCCAGTTCACTGAGGGCCCATGCAGGTTCTATCTGACTCCCATCATAGAGGAGGGGATCTTCAAGGTGCTCATATAACATTACATCACCAGCATTATATCTGGAGCTGCCCCTATTTAATCTATTTAATAAGTAGGATGCCGGGACTGCCATCCTCCTCCATAGATGACAGTATCAATGAATCCAGTGGATGAATTCATGCACGGAGGCCCCGGCTGGAGATCCGGAGTGAAACTCCTGGGTGCTCACTCAAGGACCAGGAGTTCCCGGTAGCCTGTCCTCCTGTCCATAACCCTCCGCAGCACCCCCTGGTATGGGATCACGGCTATCTCTGCAGTTGTCCTCACCGGGGAGTCCCCCCTGAGGTGGCCCCCGGTAACCCTGCCCTCTGAATCTGCAACCGCAATGTGGATGTGCACTCCATCGGGGGAGATGGTCCCCTGGAGTGAGAGGATCTCAAGGGGCCCCTCAACCGTGAGTTCTGATTCATCGGCCGTCCTTATCCTGACGCGGTGGAGGCTTCCTATGCCCGTCACCACCACGCCTTCCGAAAAGGCTGCCCTCATCTCCTCCATGAGGTCCATGCCCGGTTCAAGTCTTATGAGAATCATATGAAAAGATTTATAGTCACATCAGGCATTTAATTTATCTATGAGAGCCAGAATCCGTGACTTCATACACACCACTGATGACCTTTTCTTTGCTGTGACCTCATACCTTCATCCTGATGGGAGAATCATATCATTTTTACGTTACATACCGGATAGACATGGTGAAAGATCACTGGACTCTGCAAGATACTCAAAGGTCAGCTCGGACGTGGCATACCGTTTCCTTGAGGATGCGCACCCTGAGTACCTTCACCACTATGATGAGCTCGGGGTTCTCATGATGGGCGTGCCCCACGATAGGGTCGAGGAGATACTGAGGCCTGAAAATCGTCTGGAGGAGATAATGGAGTCCCCATCAGATCCCCTCCTCAAAAAGGCTGTTAAAATAGCAGATACGCTCCACGATGCAGCCGGGATCCCCTACAGGTCCATGGGAGTCTCTGGATCCATACTGCCCGGGCTGTATGACCCCGAGAACTCCGACATTGACTTTGTTGTCTATGGACTGAAAAACCACCGGAGGGCCATGGAGGCCTTCGGTGAACTTAAGGATGACCCCTCCTGGCCACTCATGGGCCTCGATGAAGAGCTCCTCAGGAGGGTCTACAGCAAGCGGATCGTTGACGACACCCTATCCTTCAGGGAGTTCTGCTGGTATGAGATGCGCAAGAACAACCGTGGAAGGGTAGATGGAACCCTCTTCGATATCCTTGCAGCCAGGGACTGGAGTGAAATAGATGGTCACTGGGGTGATACAACCTATGAGCCCCATGGGACCATAACCATTGAGTGCACAGTCACTGATGCCCTTGAGGCCTTTGACAACCCCTCAAGGTACCTTGTGGATGATGTCAATGTGATTGAGGGCCCTGCTGTTGAGATAGGGGAGGTCGTATCCTTCACCCACACCTATGCTGGTCAGGCCAGGGAGGGGGAGCGCATAGTTGCAAGGGGTAAACTTGAGAGGTTCACCGGAAAATCAGAGGGTTACAGGGTGGTTGTTGGAACAACCAGGGAAGCCATGAATGAATTCATAAAGCTGAAGGATCTCAGACTGGAGTAAACAGAAAATATGTGGAGGTTTTTGTGTGAACATTGGACTCATAGGATTTGGAACAATAGGGGCAGGTGTGGTGGAAATATTCAACACCAACCCTGATATCATAATGAAAAAGACAGGGATGGAGCTCAGGCTCAGGAGGGTGGTTGACCTTGACATTGAAACCGACCGTGGCGTTGAAATAGATCCGGGGATCCTGTCAACCGACGCAGATGACATTCTCGAGGATCCTGAAATAGACATCGTCATAGAACTCATAGGTGGCTATGAACCGGCGCGTAGCTTCATCCTGAAGGCCATAGAAAATGGTAAACATGTTGTAACAGCCAACAAGGCACTCCTTGCAAGGCACTGGGATGAGATAATGGATGCTGCCAGGGAGCATGGCGTGAGGGTTGCATTTGAGGCCAGTGTTGGTGGTGGTATACCCGTCCTCAGGGCCCTCAACGAGTCCCTCGCAGCCAACAGAATAGAATCCATATATGGAATAATAAACGGTACCGCCAATTACATACTGACCAGGATGGCCTCAGAGGGCATGGAATTTGATGATGTTCTGCGGGAGGCCCAGAGGCTCGGATATGCTGAAAGGGATCCCACCTTCGACATAGAGGGCCATGACACCGCACAGAAGCTAATAATACTCACACTGCTTGGTTTTGGTGTCCATGTACCGGAGGATGAACTCCATGTTGAGGGTATAAGCAGTATAAGGAGGGATGACATTGAATATGCCACTGCAGAGCTTGGATGCAGTGTGAAGCTCCTTGCAACAGCCAGGCTCAATGATGGTGAACTGGAGCTGGGTGTTACACCAACCCTTGTACCACACCATCACCTCCTCTCCTCTGTGAACGGTGTCTTCAACGGGATATACATCACAGGGGACTTCACAGGGCCAGTCATGTTCTATGGGAAGGGTGCAGGCAGGAGGGCCACTGCAAGTGCAGTTGTCGCAGACTGCATGGATATTGCAGTTAACCCTGAGGGATCAATGCCCACAGGTCCGGGCATCAGGGTTGTTGAGTCAGTGCGGGACTTCTCCAGGACATCCTCAAGGTACTACATAAGGCTTGATGCCGTAGACAGGGCAGGGGTGCTCCATGAAATAGCCGGAGCCTTCAGCAGGCACGGTATAAGTATAGAATCAGTGACCCAGAAGGGCGCCCATGAGGGTGAAACTGTGCCGATCTACATCGTAACCCATGAGGCAAGTGAGGGGGCCATCCAGGGGGCCCTCTCTGAGATATCAGAGATCAGGTGGGTGAGGGGTGAACCCCTGCGCCTCCGGATACTCTGAACCAATAAATTTTTTAAATGTTAGTAATAATTTAATATTAATTAATATTATAAAGTGTGGTGATCAGATGTCGGTTGCTGTGTCCATGATATCCGAATTCATGTTCTGCCCCCTCAAACTGTACCTCCGGGAGGTTCTCGGGGTGAGGGAACCCATGAGACCCGAGGCAGTACACCTCAGGAAGGCCTACCTTGACTTCAGGGCAGCGGCAGAGAGCATCACCCGGAAACTGGAAGATGATGTTGGGGTGGATGAACTGGAATCAATGCTGATGGAGGACCTTGAGAGAATTCTGGGGGACCTTAATGAGGGTGAAAGGGATCTGATAGCTGAACCCATGGTATTTGAGGTGAGGACCATGGCACTGCGTATAGGGAGGGCCATGAACATCCTGGGGGGCCAGTGCGACAGGGTGGCCTCCCTCCTCTTCCCACCCCTCATCAGGGACTACCCCATATATGATCCGTCCATCGAACTGCATGGCCGTGTCAGCATGGAGATAAGTGGTGGTTCATATCACCCCCTCAAGTTCAGGACATCCCTGCCACCTGCAAGTGGGGTATGGCCCTCTGACAGCCTTGAAATAACGGCCCAGGCAATTCTGGTTGAGAGGGAATTTGAAACAGAGGTCATGGTATCCTTCATAGACTATATCCTGCCTGCAGAGCGGCGGCCGGTGGTGATAGATTACCGCAGGAGGGAGTACCTCTTCGATGTGCTTGATGAGATAAGGAGGATAACCGAGGATGGTGAGGTTCCCTCCGTGGATCTGAACCCCTCAAGGTGTGCCGGTTGCAGCCTTGCAGAGGTCTGCTCCAGGGAGGGTCCGTGCTGACCCAGGTTACCTGGAGGATGAAGGTCACCCGGGATCAGAATACATGATTTTCATCAGAGGATGTGGGGCCTGCAAAGATTATCATACTCTGAACCAGATCCGGTGATTTTTTTGAGATAATTTCCCAGAGTTTAAATAATTGTTTCAACATAATACCTATGGTGATGCTATGAAGGAGGAACTTCTTAAAAAGTGTGAAAATCTGGACAGTCCGGATATAATGAGCAGCTGCCGTGTTCTCCTGGAACTTGCTGAGAAGAAGAAGGATGAGATACCCGAGGAGGACCAGAGCTACCTTGAAATGGCAGAGAACCTGAAACCATCAGACGTCTCAAAGGTCCTGGAACTTGCCCTCAAAATAAGGGAAAGCGGTGACATAAAGGACACCGAACTCAAAAACGCTGCAAGCAAGCTCATAAGGGCAATTGAGATGAGCTGAATCTTTTTTCTAAAATTTTTTACCCCTTACCTTTTCTATACTGAAAACAGCGGTATCAGCCACCGCCATGACACTCATAACCCCTGCCTGTATGGGGTCTGTTACAACGAGGTCAGCCACATCGGTGACGCTCCCCGGCATGTTGAGGCTGATAACCGTAATATCATGTTCCCTCTTAACCACCTCAACGGCCCTTGTGATTTCACCGCCCATGAGGGACCCTGCAAGTACGAGGGCCGCCACCCTCGGTAGTCTCCCAACAGCCCTCACTGCCTCTGCAAGCTCCTCCTCTCCAACCAGGGGTATGGTGTCAATGCTTATACGTTCTCCCCTGATGTTGTGCCTGTCGGCCTCACTGATGGCCCCCATTGCAACCTGGGAGACCTGGGCTCCCCCACCGATTATGATTATCCTCTTACCATAGATCTCCTCCAGTGACCTGTGTACCTTCACATCCAGTACCGTGCTGGAGGATTTCAGCTCATCAATGAGGGACTCCCGGTCATCTATATCCTCAAGTTCCATGTATATTGCGCCATGACCATCCCTTTCAACGTAGAGGTGGGCGTAGGTGATGTTTATATTCCTTGAGGCTATCATGCCGGTTATCTCACTGAGAACACCTGGCCTCTCCACGGTCTTTATGCTCAGAGCCACTGAACTCATTAAAATCACTGGATCAATCTGATGCCTCAAGGAGGGCCTTCTCCCTCCTCCAGAGGCTCAGGTAGTTATCATCATCCCCCACAGGCACTATTTTAAGTCCGAGTTTCCGGTGCTCCTCTATCCATCCCTCATCAAATACCGGGACCTCTATCTTTATGTGCTCATCGGTGGGGTTTACAACTATCAGGTTACGGTAGGGGAACTCAAGTTCAACTATGTACCCTCCGAGGCTTATCATGTGCCTTGGTCTTATCACCATCTTCATACTATCACCTTCAGACAAATGCTGTGACCAGTGCCAGGACCCCGAGCACCGAAGCCGCCGCCGTTACAGGGTAGAACTGCTTGAATGTGAATACCGGTGCAAAGGCGCTGAATATGGCCATGAGGACCGGGAAAACCGCCGCAACTGCAATGTTAACCAGTATGCCCCAGCTGAGTATGTTCGGTGGCACTCCCAGGAAGAGGACTGAGAAGAGACACCCCAGTGTGAACATGAGGAACCCCCTGGTTATGTAGACAAATGCCCGGTAGCGTGCGGCATACTCCATGTATGGCCCCTCTATCACATCAGCCTTTGTCTTGAGGATTGCGAAGGGGTACTCGTTGAGGAGTATCATGTATCCTATGAAGAAGACAACGGCCCCCACCACACCGGCCAGGGTAAATAGGACGGGTCCATGGACCGCCTGATATGCCACTATGTCCTTCAGGAAGATGCTGCCTGACATCACAGCCGGCACAAAGAGTGCAAGGTAAATTGGGAAGGAGCCGAAGGCTATCAAACGGAATGCCCTCATTGAGCTCAGATCCTCGAGGAAATACCTCTGAAGATCCGGGTGCTTCGCCCCCCTTGCAAGGTCAGGGAAGGGCATCCCCATGGACATGACAGACCTTGAGAGGGAACCCATGAATACATATATGACCTCCTCTATCTTAAGGAACCCGACGATGGCGACAAGGCTTGCCAGGGCCCCCAGAGTGTACATGGGTGGTATGAGGAAGAGCAGTATTAGGAGGGCTGATATGAAGCCTACTATCGGGAGTGAATTGTAGAGCCTTGGCAGGGGTGAGCATGGCTTAACCGTCTTTTTATAGAAGAACTTCAGGGCCGCCATAAGCCCCGGGCTTGAGACAGGTGGTCCTATCCTCTGCTGTATCCTTGCATGCACAAATTTTCTTTCAATACCAGGGAGCCAGAGGCTCACAAGCAATCCCAGGATTACTGTTCCCAAAACCGTTGCAACTGCGTATGATGGATCCATTAAATCACCTGCGAGGATTATCAGACAGATCTACAATTTCTATGGCCCTGTCTGTGCATGTGAAACAGGGGTCGCACTGCACTATGCCCAGCTGGGCGTCCGTGATGTGGTGGCCTATGCATGCATACTGCATTGCCCCTATGTTTGACATGGAGGGCGTCCTTATCACCGAGCCCCTGACCCTTCCATCCTCTATGGCATATGAGTGGTAGAGTCTGCCACGCGGTGCCTCCACATAGCTCCTGACAATGCCTGTGTCCTGCATCTCCCAGCTCCTGTCAACAACCCTGCCCCCGGGTAAATCCCTGAGGGCCTGTCTTATGATCTTCACTGATTCAAATATCTCAAGGACACGCATGAGGAGGTTTGCCCTCACATCACCACCATCCTGTGTTATCACATCAAATTCAAAGGGGTCGTAGCATGGCATTTCACGCCTGATGTCAAGGTCCACGCCGGTTGCCCTCAGGGTTGGTCCTGTGACGTGTAACCTCAGCGCATCCTTTCTGCTTATGGGGCAGACCCCTGTTATACGGGACATTATCATGGGATCGGAGGTGAACCTCTCTGCGAAGGCCTCCACCTTCTCCTCGATGAGGTCAATACCCTCCCTTATCCTCTGTATCTTCATCTCATCAAGGTCAGCCCGGGGCCTTATTCCACCTATTATGGGGACGCCGTACTGTACCCTGTTACCCCCTATGAGTCTTAGAAGTTCCATGACAGTCTCCCTTATGTAGAAGAGCCTCATGGAGAATGTCTCATGGCCCAGAACCTCATTTCCATGTGCAAGGTAAAGTAGGTGGCTGTGGAGCCTTTCAAGTTCACCGACGATGATCCTAATGTAGGATGCCCTCTCAGGTATCTCAACACCCAGGCCCTTCTCTGCAACCAGTACCGAGTTCCAGAGGTGGACGCCTGAACAGATACCGCAGACCTTCTCGGTGAGACTGTTGGCCTTCTCAACCGGGAGGCCCTCCATTATCCTCTCGATTCCCCTGTGGTTCACGCCAACCGTTATCTCGGCGTCCCTTACTATCTCATCCTCCACGAAGAGCCTTACACGGTATGGTTCTATGGCTGCTGAATGCACGGTCCCCATTGCTATTTCTGTCTCTATTATCTCCTGTTTTCCATCCATTGTAAGCACCTGAATCTGTTCAATCCGCCTCCAGCAGTTTTGGAAGTGCCGCAACTGCACCTGCAAGTACGTCCTCTGGCCTCACTGCGCAGCCCGGGACCCTGGCATCAACGGGTATGACCTGGTCCACCGGACCGCAGATCTCCTCAGAGGGTATGTCCCCATGTATGTTCTTGTAGACACCACCCATGAGTGCGCATGCACCTGCAGCTATAACCGCCTTCGGTTCGGGTATTGCATTGTATATGGCCTTCAGTGGTTCCTCATTCTGCTTTGTCACCGGACCCGTTACTATGAGGACATCAGCCTCCCTTGGGTTCCATGTTAGAAATATTTTGTACTGTTCAGCATCATATTTCGGTGAGAAAACTGCATTTACGATCTCTATATCGCAGCCATTGCATCCCCCTGTGTATACGAGCATTGCATGTACCGCCCTTGCCCTTGAAAATGATTTAAGTCCCATTTTGCATCACCTGATCCTCCTTGCAGCCTCTGCAAGGGTAGTGCTCTTCATAACACTCTTATCAGCCAGGAACTGGGATATGAATCTGAGCTTATCCTCTGATATCTTAACTGGTTTCTGTAGCACCCTCCCGGCGTCGAAGTCGACCTCCCCCACATCGTTGGGGTGTATGGTTCCGGGTTCACCGAAGAGTGCGTAGAGGGGGCAGAAGTCGTGACAGTAGTAACAGTGCACGCATTTTTCACTGTTCAGTACCGGTATCTGTTTCTTCACGAGCCCCTCAATTATCTCAACGGGTTCATCCAGGTCCCTCATCTCAATGGCCCCTGTGGGGCAGGCGTTGGAGCACCCTGCGCATCCTATGCATGAGACCTCGGCGACCTTGGGTTCAGGTTCCACCCGCCCCTCAAGGATCCTCCTTCGCAGTTCCATATCTGTCACACGGTCAGCTGCAAGGAATATCCTCTTCAGGTTGGTGTAGGATCCCTCCAGCATTATCCTTAGAAGATTCTTCACATGATCCACCATCCATTAATCTGATGCAAATTCCCTCTCAAATATCACTGCCCTTGCAGGGCATATGTTGGAGCATGCCCCGCAGTGTATGCATTTATCATCATCAACTACCATCAATCCGCTTTCATCCCTTGATATGGCATCCTCTGGACACACATCCAGACAGAGGCCGCATCTTATGCAGAGCCTCGGGTCTATGAGGGTGAATCCGCCCTTTATACTTCTCTTCTTCATGGTTGTTCTCGGTATCGCATCGACAGGGCAGTGTATCCCGCACTTCTCACAGAGTATGCATCTGTCGGTGTCCACCTCTATGGATCCCCTGCGCAGTGTTATGGCATCCACAGGGCATATCTCAGAGCAGATACCGCATGATATGCAGTCCTCTGAGACTGATCCATCCCATCTGACCGTCTGGAAGCTCCTTGCCTCGCTAACATCACAGGCATTAACGCAGCGGCCGCATGAAACACAGTAGCCCCTGAGCTCCCCATCAACCATCCGCAGCGTACCCACAGGGCATGCCTCAATGCAGGGTGTCTCATCACAGTCCCTGCAGAGTGTCGGGTCATATCTTAGTCTGCCATCAACCATCCTGAGGGCGCCCCTCTCACAGGACTCTGCACAGAGGCCGCAGTTGAGGCATGACACTATGCTGCCCTCCCGACTATCCTCTGCCCCTCTTATTTTCACCTTAAAGTCGTCAAGGTATATTGCATTGCTGGGGCATTCCCGCATGCATTTGAGACAGAGGGTGCATTTTTCAGGGTCGATTTTGAGGTCCTCTATTGCACCGACCGGACAGACATCCTCACAGACACGGCACTCCGTGCATACGCCCTCCCCGGTATCAACAATAATGGCGCCTGTGGGGCAGTAGTACTGGCACCTCCTGCAGAGGGTGCATCTTTCGGTGTCGGTGACCACGTTGACCCTGGTGGCCTCATGACTCCTTGGAGTCCTCTTAACCGGTGGTTTAACTGCAAGGTTCAGTGATTCAAGGAATCGAAGCTGTCTGTCCTCTATGAGGTCAAAGGCGTCCACCCTTGCACCGAGGGGACATGCGTCCACGCAGAGACCGCACCTTGCGCATATGCCCTTAACAACACCATCCTCTATCTTTATACTGTTAACAGGGCAGGTCATCTCACATACACCGCAGGCATTGCACTTGGCCCTGTCAACAACGTATCCACCGTACCTGTTCCTGCGTATTGCCTTGTTGGGGCAGGCCTCCATGCAGGCGCCGCAGGTTATGCAGCTGAAGGCCCTGCCATCAATCATCCTTATGGCTTCTGTAGGGCATGCCTTAACACATTCCCCGAGTCCCTCACATTTTCCTGTTGATATGAACATGATCATAACCCCATGAGATTATCCGCGTCCAAGTAAGATCCTGCCTGCCATTATACCCACTGCTGCAGCCACAAATCCTGTGGCGACCGGGAGGTCCGTGTAGTAAGGGAATGGACCAAGGTTCCAGGCCACGAGGATGAGGGCCAGGATCAGCACTATGTAGGATGACGGCGGGAACCTGTCATCCCTTATCCTGCTTCCGAGTATGAATCCCAGTATGAATCCAAAGATTATTGGTCCTGTGAACATTTCTCAACTCCCCTCTATTCGGTGACCTCTTCACCCCTGAACTCCATGAAGGTTATAACAATTGCACTGAGACCCACCATGACCTTCAGGCCGACCACGATGTTCAGGTAGGGTATTATACCTGCATCTGTGGGGTCAGGGTAGTTGAAGAACCCGCTGACAGCTTGAGATACTCCGTACAGGTCAACTCCCAGGTTGTAAAGGAAGAAACCTGAGAATAAGAGGCCGCAGAGTCCGAGACCAACGTACCCGAGGGCTCCTATGCTCTCCATTGCAGACATGAATTCATGGGAAAACTGGAAGGGGCTCTTTTCAATTCCATAGACAACTGCACAGAATATGAACCCTGCTGCAACCATGGCACCGCCCTGGAATCCTCCGCCGGGTGTTATGTGCCCTCCCAGTACTGTGAGGATTCCGAGACACATTATGAATATGGCTGCAGGGAATGCGAATATCTTAAGTATGGTACTCATCTCTCCTTCCCTCCCTTATCTGAACTCCCAATCTGAACCTTACCCCTTCCAAAGACCAGAAGGGTTACCAGTACAGCTGTGACGAGTATGAGGGCCTCCCCCAGGGTATCGTAGGCCCTCCAGTCAAACACCACAACGGTGACCATGTTGGGGGCTATCTTTGTCCCGAGGTAGTTGTATATGATGCTTATACCGGGGTTTATCATCCCGCTAAGGTCTATTATGGCGTCGAAGAGTGTCACTCCAAAGAGTCCCAGTGCCACGGTGGCCATGAGGCCCCTCAGTGATTCAGACACCGGCACCACCCCAGTAGAATATGGATACAAGTATCCCCAGTGTCAGGAGTACGTAGAACATCATTGTACTGAAACCATCCCCCTGCTCGGTCCTGAGCCTCGCCGACAGCGGAAAGGATGTCAGCAGAACCGCTGCAAGTAAGAGAACCGCGATGACCATCAGGATGAAGTTCAGCTTCCTGAGCATCACCGCGGCTATGAGGACCGCTGATATAAACGTTATCTCGGCTGTTAGGGCGGCTGAGACTGAGATGTTGCTCTCACCGTCTCCCCTCTCTTCTGTGACCTTCCTTATCCTGTTGATTATCTCATCATAGAAGTTCATTCCATCCCCTCTCATATTATAAGACCCTGTATGAGTGCCGTGAACTGTGAGGTTGCAAGCCATGGTGCGATTCCTAGGACGGTGCAGATTATGATGAGCACCACCATTGAGAAGACCGTTGACCTGGGCACGGACCTGGATTCAAGTTCCATCCCCCTAGGCTCCGGTTTGAGGTAAACCGAATAGAATGCCCTCATGAATGTCATGAAGGTTACTATGCTGAGGAGTATCATGAGGATGCCGAGCTCAGGGAACCCTGCCTGGATCGCTGCCTGGATCAGACGGAGTTTGCTCTGGAATACGTTGAATGGGGGCACACCTGCCATTATGAACCCTGACAGCATCACAAGGCCCGCGAGTCCTGGCTTATATGCCAGTAGGCCCCCCATGCCCTCCGGGTCTGTTTTACCCGTCATGTAGAATATGGTTCCAAAGCCCAGGAATATGCATGCTGTTATCAGGGCCTCGTTTACTGCCTGGAATAGTCCGGCTGATATGCTGGCGGCTGTTCCGAGTCCAAGACCTATCCCTATGTATCCCAGTTCCCCCACTGCAAGGAAACCTATCATCCTCCTCAGATCGGTCTGCATGAGTGCCATGCTTATACCGAGGACCATCCCCGCCAGGGAGAAGAACACCATGACCCACCTGACGAGGGGGACATGGTAGAACATTCTGAGTATCACAATGGCCAGGGCCGTGAATGTGAAGACAGAGAAGGCCTGGAGGAGTGCGGATCCGTGGGGGAGGGCCTTGCTGTAGATGGCAGATTTTATTGTGTGGAACGGTGGCAATCCTGTCCCATAAAGCCATCCGAAGATGAGCAGTGCTGATGCCAGGAGGAACAGCGGGCTTCCCGGGTTAACGAGACCGCTCCTCATGGAATATACGATGTCAGATATGTTCACGTTACCTGTCAGAGCCAGGAGGATGGCCACACCCAGCAGCAGCATGGGGGCCGCAACACCCCCTATCATCATGTACTTGAGGGCGGTTTCATAGTTACGCTCCACCCCCGAACACAGGACCACACCCACCTGTGCCAGGGCCGCTATCTCAAAGAAGACATAAAGGTTGAATATGTCGTCCGTGAGGACTATTGCTGTGACAGCGGCGGTCCCCATGAACATCAGGAATGCATAGACCCCGGATGGCCTTCTAACCTCATTGAGTGAGGTTAGGACCGCCAGGAATGTTACCACTGAGAGTATCAGGAGAAATATCCTCTGGGCGCTTCCAAACACATAGGTTATCGCCGGGTGGAATGAGTACAGATAGGACGATTTTATGGAACCCGGCAGACCCGCTGCAATTGTTGAATTTTCAGATAGAGGCGCGTATCCTCCAAAGTAATGGACACCGTAACCTGCAAGTAGGGGTATTATGGGGAGAAGGACCGCCACTGCAACTGCCAGTGCCCGTACGGTCCTGTCCCTTCCATGCAGGAGGTTCAGGAGAAGTGCGCATAGAATCGGTAAAACCACCATGACCGGTATGAGTGGATTCATAGTTCCTCACCTGTTAGATTCCTCATTTTATCACTCTTCAAGCACCTTCGATGCGCTGATGGTGCCGTGTTTATGGTACAGTATTATTATTATGCCGAGCATGACAGCCAGGGTGCTGGCCCCTATGACTATGCTGGTGAGCACCAGTGCAAAGGGGAGGGGGTAGGCTGCGTTCTGGGCAAACCATGACCCTGACATTCCCGGCAGGTAGATGTAGACTATGCCCCCCGGTTTATATCCGAGGGTCACAAGGAAGAGGTTAACACCGTCGGCTATGAAGGAGAGGGCTATAACCTTCTTTATGAGATTGTCTATGAAGATCACTGCAACGGCGCCTATGACCATGAGGCTTCCTGCCGTCAGAAGTGATGCCAGCTGTAGGGATATCATCATTCTTCCTCCATTCTCATTGTCTTGTAGGCTGCAAGGGCAAAGAATACCGGTATTATCGCTGACCCGACTATTGCCTGTGTCAGGGCGACGTCCGGTGCAAGGAGTAACTGGTAGAGGGCGGCTATTGCTGCCCCCGGGACCCCTGTGAGTATGGCTGCCTTGAGGAGGTCCCTCTGGACAAGGGCCAGTACAGCTCCGAGTATGGCTATGATCATTATCACGTATTCAATCATCTAATCTCCCTCCCCATAGTGGTGGGCGTTGGCTATTGCATGGGACACAAAGGGCACCAGTATGAAGTAGGTGGCTGCAAGAAGTGGCTCGCCAAGTGCAAGGAGGGCGAGTATGCATGCCACGTCAGCTATCCCCAGGATATGGATCCTGGCATACAGGACACGCTCGATGTCATCCCTGAACCTGAGTATCCCCAGGGCTGCGAGTATCACAAGTATGGATGATATGAAGAGAACCGCTGATTTCAGGATTACCAGATACATTCTATCAACCCCTCAGAACCCTTGCAAATGCTATTGTACCAACAGGCCCAAGGAGGACCAGGGCGTAGGCTATGTCACGGCAGAACCCGACACCGTACATCCTGTTTATGAGTATGAGTATGGTTGCAATGGCTATGCTCAGACCTGAGATCCCCACAAGACCCATCCCTATACTTCTGCGTGTTGCTATCCTCACGGCTGCAATGCTGAATACTGCAAGGGATGCGAGAAGCGTGTACTCTGCGATCATCAGTATATCCATGGGAACCACCTATTCAAGCATCCCCTTTATGTAGGGCTCAAAGGGTATTATGTCCTCCCTTTCCCGCGGGTAGATGGCTGCGACCTTCAGGACCCTGTTTTCAGAATCCAGGTCGATGGAAAGGGTTCCCGGTGTGAGTGTTATGCTGTTTGCGAGTATTGTCTGGGACACTGGCCTTGTGAGTTCCGTCTCTATCTCAACTATTACAGGCTTTACATTTCCATTCAGGGTTCTTGCTGCCACGTCAACCGTTGCCTTGAGTATTTCATATATCAGGACCAGGAAGTAGGCGATGCCGTACAGAATCCTCGTGATAAACATTTTATAGCTCCCTTCACTTTGGTATCAATAATTAACATGATTATTTATGATAATATAAAGTTTTCTATATAAATCGTAATAAAAATCAGGGATCCCGTGATTAAACACCTGAAAGAGAATAAACCGCCAGAATCGCCCATAAAACAAGCATCAGGACCCCGAAGCCCCTGCGGAATGTCCTCCCTGATAGTGGCCTCATGAAGCGCACCCCTGAGGGTGTGAAGGAGTCAAGCATATCATGACTTATGAAGCCCAGGAGCAGTGGTCCCATTATCGTGTAAAGGTTCATGACAGGGAAGTCCGTGAGGAAAACCCCCAGGAGTGTCACCAGCACAAAGGGCAGAATCAGCAACCTGTTCAGAATTATGAATCCAAGGACAGTCAGTATAACCACAAGGGAAGCCCTTCCATCAAGACCCAGTGACCGCAGAAGGAAGAACGATGCCAGTACAAAGACCGTCAGACATGCTGAGAGTATAAGCGCCCCGATAAGAGAATGTGTGAAGCCCCTGTGCCCTGAAAGGTAAAATATCAGGGCCAGATCCATCAGGGCTATTCCAGCAAGGTAAGGAAGCCCCAGGATGTAGAACACCAGGAATATCACAAGTCCAAGGAGGAATATCGTTGAAACACTCCCAGATTTAACCTCATGGTCCATATCAGGTATCATGGCCCCTATAAGCGCCAGTGCCACCGGGAAAACAGCCGGAAATACCGGGATGGCCATTATAATTGAAATAAGAGCATGCTTCCTGTAAGACGACAATCACAGGACCTCCATACAGTTAATGAACCTCAATCCATCAGAATGCAACATCCCCCGGACCCCACACATCAATTAACCTCAAAGACAGCCAGGCACCCCCTCCACCAGGATTCCCATGTACTCCAGGAATAACTTCATCTGGAGGAGGGACCTCTCATAACTGCCCTCCCTGACAGTTCCATTCTCAGATACAACCTCACATGTGACAGATGGTATGCCTGCAAGGTTGCATTCGTCCTCCAGGGCGCCCATGTAACTGGAGGAAGCCCTCTCATAACACAGGACCCTGGATGAGGTCCTTGAAGTTATGTGGCGGGCTATCTCAACACTCTCTGGTTCAGGTTCCTCTGAGCAGAAAACTCCCTCAACACCGGGTCTGCTCCCGGGTGCAGTTGAATGAAAGTCAGCCAGGGCATCAACCCCGAGTTCAAGTGCTCTCCTGAATATGGCATTTGTAACCGAGCCGGGTGTGCCGGCTGAACGGTTAAGGTCACGGCCCCTGCACCAGCGAATGTTCTTCATGGTGGCCCAGGGGGCGGCGATGGGTATAACATGAACCTTTCCAGAGATATCAGATGATGCGAGGTGCTCCAGAAGGCGCATGGCCGCTAACTGCGGGGGTATCTCGTTTCCATGGACACCGGCCACAACCATGACAGATGGCCTTCCAGAGCCCAGGCTAAACATTACAGTCCCCTTGAGGGAGTATTCTGCAATGACCCGAGGATACCCATCATGTATATAAGGCTTTAATGCAGGGTTCCTGGTAATATCCCCTCCCGAACCATCATGTATCAGTGAAACCTCAACTGAATCCTCACTTACAAACATCAGGGTCACCTGAATTGCTGGCACACTTCCAGGAAAATCCGTATAACCAGCGGCAGATGGGACATACACTTATAACTTATCCCGTATTAATATCTATAGTGTTGTAATAAAAACATGAGCGTATCAGAATGATTCCATTTATAAGTTGAAGGTGATTGCTGTGGATAAAGTGGTTCTTGCTTTCAGTGGAGGCCTTGACACATCAGTGTGTATCAAACTCCTTGAGGAAAAGTATAACATGGAGGTCATAACTGCCTGTGTGGATGTTGGTCAGCCGCGGAATGAAATTGAAAGACCTGCCATGGTTGCCGAGAAACTCGGAAACTACAGGCACTACACAGTAGATGCACGGAGGGAGTTCGCAGAGGACTACATATTTCCAGCCATAAAGGCCAATGCGGTTTACGAGGGTTACCCCCTCAGCACTGCCCTTGCAAGGCCTCTGATAGCTAAAAAGATAGTCGAAGTGGCCGAGAAGGAGGGTGCATCTGCAATAGCCCATGGATGCACAGGTAAGGGTAACGACCAGTTCCGTTTCGAGGCTGTTATAAGGTCAACAACGGACCTGGATGTCATCGCCCCCATAAGGGACCTCAACCTCACAAGGACAGAGGAGATGGAATACGCCAGATCCTGTGGGATACCACTCCCCTCAGACAAGCTCTACAGTATAGATGAGAACCTCTGGGGACGTGCAATAGAGGGAGACATCCTGGAGGACCCGATGGTTGAGCCCCCTGAGGATGCCTTTGAATGGACAAGACCCATCCATGAGACCCCGGAGGACCCTGAAACCCTTGAAATTGAATTCCGTCACGGTGTTCCGGTTGCATTGAATGGCGAGGAACTGGAGCCCCTTGAACTCATAGGCCTTGCAAATGAGGTGGCAGGAAAACATGGCATTGGCAGGGTCGACATAATGGAGGACCGTATAATAGGTATGAAGAGCCGGGAGGTCTATGAGACACCGGCGGCCTTCCTGCTCCTGGAGGCCCACAGGGGCCTGGAGCAGCTTACACTCACAAGAAGTGAGCTCAGGTTTGCCGACATAATAAGCAGCACCTATGCTGAACTGGTGTACAGTGGTCTGTGGCATGACCCCCTCCGTGAGGACCTTGACATGGCAGTAAACCACATGCAGAGGCGTGTCACCGGTACAGTAAGGGTTAAACTACACAGGGGCAGCATGCGTGTCACTGGAAGGGAGTCACCCTACAGCCTATACAGTGAGGAAATAGTATCCTTTGAGGATAAGACCCTTGACCAGAGGGAGATGGCCGGGATGGTCAAAAACTATGCCCTCCAGGCTGCCATATACAGCAGGGTTTGCAGGAAGGAGAGCTGATGGAAGGTCTCTCATTCCTCATACTCATCGTAATCGCCACCTTCATAGTTGCCGGGGGCCTGGCATCCCTGAGGATACTTATGGGTTTAGGTAAGAGGGTCCTCACAGTTGCAGGGAACATGGTGGCAGGCCTCATCCTTCTCCTTGCTGTGAACATACTGCCCTTCATAAACATTCCCCTCAACCCCCTCACGGTTCTTGTGGCGGGTTTCGGGGGGATAACCGGGGTAGGGATTCTCCTCCTGGGCAATATAATTGGGCTGATCTAACCCTGCTAATTATTTTTAAATTTGAGAAGGGAGTGACATCACAGGGACCATAGCAGGCATCAAAAACCATAGAACCCCATATCCATCACAGGGGGGATCATATCAAGCATATCAGATGCTGTGAAGCCATTGCCATACTTCTCCATCGCCAGCTCACCTGCCATCCCATTTATGAACGCTGCCAGTGAAGCGGAATCAAAGGATGAAAGGCCCAGTGAACGCAAACCAGCTGTTAAACCTGCAAGGGCGTCCCCAGTACCCCCAACGGTCATTCCAGGGCACCCTGTTTTGTTGAGACGTGACCTGTCCCCCTGGAATATCATGTCAATTCTCCCCTTGAGGAGGACCGTCCCCATTATCCTGGATGAGATTGACTGGAAGGCAGATACACGTTCCCTGAAGTCATCAAATATCATGGATTTCAGCTTAAAGAAGCTGCGGAACTCGGCCATGTGGGGTGTCACGGTCAGTTCCCTGTATTCACTGACATCAGAGTAATCCATGAGCCTGAGTGCATCCGCATCGAGTATGAGTGGCTTTTCCATTTCATGGAGGTCCTCAATGACCCTCAGGAACGTCCTGGCCGTTGACGTCTCCCTGCCTGCACCACAGCCCATGAGAACTGAATCAGACTTTTCTGCAAGTTCAAGGATTTCATCAAGGGATTCCATTCCAATGTAGCCCCCATCGAGTTCCCGGACTATGATGTCAGGTGAGAGTGACCTGATGGCCCTGGCGGCACTCTCCGGAGCTGCCACCATTACGATATCGGCTCCCGCCCTCAGTGCTGCCTTTGCTGCTATTGCCGGTGCCCCAGAGTACTGTCTGCTTCCCCCTATGATAAGAACCCTTCCATTTTCGCCCTTATGACTTCCAGGACTCCTTGAGGGCATCCTCAGGAGATCACCCGGGCCCATGAATACCTCAGCCGCAGGGGGTATGCCTATGTCCCTCACAACGATCTCCCCTGTGACTGCAGGATCCGCAACATTAAGACCGTCCTTCATCCGGTGAAAGGTCACCGTCAGGTCTGCAGACACAGCGATGTCATCGACTGAGCCGGTTTCAGGGTTCAGACCGCTCGGTATATCCACAGATACCCTGAAGGCATCTGACCTGTTTATGATTTCAATGGCTGACCTCGATGGTTCTCTAAGAGACCCCCGTACACCCGTACCCAGTATGGCGTCAACCACAACATCAGCATCCGGTGGATTGATTTCAGATGAATCCCTGACCACCTCCACCCTGAATCCGCCTGGATGGGGCTGCATTGCCCCAAGGACCTTCCAGTTTACGAGGGCCTCCTCTGAGCCTATCCTTTCAGGGTGACTGAGTAGCTGGACCTCCACGTCAAAGCCCATGTTAAGGAGGTGCCTTGCCGCCACGAATCCGTCTCCTCCGTTTCCTCCTGAACCACAGAATATAGCAACCCTCCCCTCATCCACCGCATTCCCTATCTCCTCTGCCACAGCTCTCCCTGCGTTCTCCATGAGGGATAGTCTTGGAACACCCAGGTATTCCGCGTTAATGTCTGCTGCAGCCATATCAACCGGTTTCATCTGACATCCTCCTGACCAGGGATCAAAGATGGATATCCTCCACCGCACAGGATCAGTCAGGCTTCCTGAGTTTATTGAAGCCTCCTTACCCGGCAGAGAGAACCCCCTCTCCGTGTTCAGGATAGCCTCAAATTTATTGAAGCTTGCTTATCAATACTCCAGTCATTCAGTACACCGGCGCAGATTTTCGTGACCCGTGCGGATGGAATACTCCTAATTTATATTGTTGTCTGCAGATTATTAATATATCAATACCAGAGCGAGGTTTCCCATGCCACCTCAAAGGAATCCAATGGAGAGTATCCAGTACGTTCCCATCTCAATCATATACTACGCCCTCGCAGCCCTGACAGCCCTCATAGTATATGGCATACTGGGTTCAATCTACATAATGGGCCTTGACTTCTACAACGCAGTCTACTTCACCATTATAACCATTGCAACCGTTGGTTACGGGGATATAATCCCTCTTACCATACCCCAGAAGATATTCTCCGTGACACTGGCCCTAGGTGGTGTGGGGCTGATTGCATACGTTTTCAGCTTAACCGTTTCGGTGGTTACAATGACCCTGCAGGATACCATATCAGGCGCCCGGATACGCAGGTTGATGCAGTCAATGAACAACCACTTCATTCTCTGTGGTTTTGGCCGTGTTGGATCTGCTGTTTTTAAGGAGCTCCAGAAAAGGAACCAGAAGAGCATAATAATTGAGAAGGACCGTGAGATAGTTGAAAAGGAACTATGGGATGATCCCAATGTCCTTGCGATACCCGAGAGCGCCGCAGATGAGGAGACCCTCAGGGCGGCCGGGATAAAAAGGGCCAGGGGGGTTATAATAACAACAGGCGACGACGTCGACAACCTCTTCATAACACTCACCTGCAGAGAGCTTAACCCCGACATATGGATCGTGACAAGAGCCAGCAAGAGGGAGAACATCAAAAGGCTGTACCGTGCAGGGGCCAACCGGGTCATCTCACCCGAAATCAGTGGAGGAGAGGACATCTACTTCGCAGCCATGGAACCAACAATGGTGAAGATAACCGTTAAGCATGATGTTGACGACATTGGAAGGGAGGCCAGAATAATACTGAAACATGGCTGCACACTGGAGGACATAGAATACCACCTCCCTGAATTCAAGGAGCCCCTGGTGAGGAAGATTGGTGTATCTGAGGGCGGGGAACTTGAAAGGTTCCTGAAGATCCTTGAGAGGGACCCGGCCAGGAAGAGCTCCCTTAAAAGGATCTATGAATCCGTCAGCGGCATACATTCCCACTGGATATCCGGGCCTGACAGGGAGAGCATAGACGCTGTTATCGATGAACTCAAATCAGAGGGGATACTGCTGGGTGTGAACCTCAATGATGAGGAGATAAAGGATGTTGCAAGGAAACACGGTCGTCTCGTTGAAATAATAATAAAGCCTGAGATGAGCATCGTTGAAAACCACGGGGTCGATGACATCAGGAGAGAGGCTGAGATCATAATAAATCATGGCTGCACCATTGAGGATATAGAGTACTATCTCCCGGGATTCTCAGAACCCCTCAGAAGGAATGTGGGGGTTAGCTCCATGGAAGAAATCGGCAGTTTCATAAAGACCCTCAGGAGTGAACCCCGTAAACTTGAATCCCTTGACAGGCTCTACACCCTTTCAGGTGGTGGGATACACTCCCACAGAATTTCAGGGCCTGACTCAAAGAGCCTTGAGCTGGTGGAAAGGGAACTCAAAAAGGAGGGTTTCCTGATAGGAGTCAACCTCAAGCTCAGTGAAATCAAATCAATAATACAGGAGTCAGGCCGCGTTGTTGAGATGCTGCTGAAGCATGACCTCGGAAACATGGATGACAAGGAAATAATAATCCAGAGGGGTGGCCGTATCCTTGACTCAAAGCACTACCTCCCGGGGGTTAAACAGGTCGTTACAAGGAACCTCAACATAAGGAACATGGATGATCTGAAAAGGTGTATGGAGGAACTGGAAACCCCGGACGCCCGAAGGTCTCTGAAGGCCCTCTACAGCATATCCCGGAACATACACTCCCACACAGTGGCTGCAGCCGACGTCAGGGTTATAAGGAAAATTGAAGAGGATCTCAGGAAAAGGGGCATACTGCTCGGTGTTAACCTCACCGAGGACGAGATATGGGAAATAGTTGAAAGTGAGATGATGGAAAAATTCTGCATAGAATAAAAAGGTTAATCCCTGGAGTACCAGGGCAGATGTCCAAAAAAAAATATGGATCTGATTAAAATCAGAACAGGTCATGGAGTTTTATCTTGTAGGCCCCGAGGTTGCCGCCGTAGTTTCCTGCACTTATCTTTATTATACCCGGAACCGTGCAGGCAGCCTTTATACCCTCATTCATGGCCTCCCTTACAGCCTCTTCATCAACACCGTCTATGACTATCTCGTAGACCCCGTTGACGTTTTCAGGTATCTGGGTGTCCTCAACCTCGTCCTTGAGGGTCACGCACATCTTCTCATTGGTTGATGCATTGAGGAATTTGTACTTGTTTGAACCGACCTTTGATCCTGAAGCAACCACTCCACCAGGGAAGGGTGTTACAGTACCTTCAACTGCTGCTATGGCATCAACAGCTGCCTGTGCAGCCAGGAGCGCTGATGACTGGCTGTCGCCCATTATGAAGAAGTTTCCGCCGGCCACTCCATCCTTTATTCCGAACTCACTTTCAATCAGGAAGTCCCCTGACATTATTGGGATTGAGTGGATCTTTCTTCCATCAATTTCAAGTTCCTTTTCGTAGCCGTCACCGAAGAATTTGAGTTTGAATCCTATGTTGAGCTTCTCATCCTCATCATCCAGTGCATCGAAGACAGCTGTGGTTGGTGCTGTGAGGATACCCATCCCTATCCTTTCAAGTAGCTCATGGTCAAGGCTCTTCTTGGATGGGTTGCATATCATTATAATGTACCCTGGTCTTCCGTCAGGTGTCTCCTCAGGTGGAACATAGCAGTCGATGCCAGCCTCTGCGGGGCACCCTATAACTGAGGTACCGTAACCTGTTGCCTCGGTTGCTGCTATTTTGGCAAGTTTTTTTGTTGCTGCGGTTACAAGAACCCTTGAAACCTTTATGCCAAAGGCCTCTGCAAATGTGTCTTCTATTTCAACACCATTTATCTCCATAACTATCACCTAGTTGATTTACTGGGAGAATGTTTAATATATTTTTCTACTTTCAATTCAGCTTAGAAATAACTGTAAAACCATGAATCTGAGGGCCCCTATGGATAATAAGAGGGGTGTACACCGGGTGATAGCTCATATGGTTATTACAGGTGCTCAGAGAAATTATTTATATACTCATCTCAGACACGAAGACCCCATCAAGGTAATGTTCCGGTAACCGGTGATGATCATGGCTTCAGGACCCTCACCTTGAAGCAGGTGCCCGGGGATAGCGTATAGTCGACCTTTGCCTCTATCTGATTGATGAGGTTTTTAACAAGCTGCAGTCCAAGTGAATCTGCGCCCTCGAAGTCTACGCCCTCAGGGAAGCCCCTTCCATTGTCTCTCACCTCAAGCATGTAATGGTCACCCTTATCCATGAAAACTGCCCTTATCCTGCCATCCTGGTCTTCGGTGAATGCATGCCTGAAGCTGTTGGATAGGAGTTCTGATAGTATCATCCCGAATGGTACTGCAAGGTCCAGGCCCATATCCACATCCTCAAAGTACATCTCAAGCCTTACTCTGCCCGGCTCAGGGGAGTATGTGCTCAGGATACCTGACACAATGCTCCGGGCGTAGGCCCCGAAGTTTATGGTGTCAGAGGATCCCTCATATATCAGTTTCTCATAGGCCTTCCTTATGGACTTCAGACGGTTCTGGGTGTCCCTCAGAAGTTCATAGTCGTCCTCGTCCTTTATGTATGGAAACTGAAGGTTAACTATGCTGGTGATCAGCTGGAGGTTCCTGTCGATCTGCCTGTAAAGACCGTTTATCGTGTTTTTGAGTTCATCTATTCTCTGCTCAAGTTCCCCAACCTCCCTGAGCCTTTCTTATGCGTCCCTCGCAGTTAAAAGCACGAATAACTGGCCGGAAATCTCAAGGGGTCTGAGATTGAGTTCAAGTGGCACCATCCTTCCATCTGAATCAAGGAACTCAAAGAGACCGCTGCACTCACGCGGCTCTTCTGCCATTCTGTCAAGCAGAATCCTCAGCCTTGATTTCTGTATCAGTGGTACTGCCCGGAGGCTTGGAAGATACCTGCCCCTCAATTTATCGGGTTCATATCCGATCATATCCGCGAAGGACTGGCTCAGGTCAAGTATGAAGCCATTTATATCCTGGAGGATCCATGGATCGGAAGATTCCAGTATAAGATTGAGGTAATCTGGTGATGAGCGTATCTCATCCACCAGTTTTTCATACAATTTTTCATCATGAACCTTTTCGGTCAAAAAAACCTTTTCAAGCATTTTTATCCCCCTAACCTTAAGGTCATCTGGGTATAATTTTCATCATCGCACAATAAATCATTTTCCATAATTTCAATTTAACCATATCAGTTCACAGTTTATCCATAAGCTTCTCTGAAACAGATGATCCAAAGTAGGGTATGACCGCCACACCCATGGCCGAGATCATCCAGAAGGATATGAGCCTCTCGACCACCGTTGCAGCTGCACTTACAGATGGTGAAACACCCGCATATGAGTAGAAAACAATCATTATGCCGTCAACAGCGCCAAGACCTCCCGGGAGCAGTGGTATCATCCCTATAAGGGTGGCGAGTATGAAAACCTCGGCGATTACCAGCAGTGATATGTCTGTTCCGAAGGCTGCGAAGATCAGGTAAACCCTTATGATCTCAAGGATCCAGAGGAGGAATGATATGGGTATGCCATAAAGCAGGACATTCTTTTCTGCCAGCATCATCCTCATAGTACTCTGGAATTCATGGAGAGCTCTCCTTACTCTCCTCTCAAGCCTTTCATGGTTCTTCCTGTAGAACCTCTTTACAACCTCAAGTATCCATCCTGTTATCCTCTCACCAGCATCCCTGTCAACGGATACGTACAGGGCAAGGAAGAACGCCACCACAATGATGACCACAGAGGCTATCAGGGCAGCCAGTATCCACCGGGAGAGATCAAAATATAACACGATGCCTATTATGGTGAGTACTGCCAGGAATATGAAGGGGAATGTGTCAAGGCCCCTGTCAGCTATCACGGTTGCAAAGGCTGACTCCATGGAGGCCCTGGAATACTTTCCAAGCATGTAGGCCCTCACAGGTTCCCCTCCTCCCCTTGCACTCGGTGTGAGGTTGTTTATGGCCATGCCAACAAGGAGCATCGGGAAGAGGTGCCTCTTTCCAACATCTATTGAGACCGCCCTTGTTGTTATTGACCAGCGAAGGGTGAAAAGGGCGAGTATGATGAACTCCAGGACCACAGCCATGAGCACATACACTGGGTCCGCCTTTCTGAGGGCCTCCTCAATCTCGCCGGGCCCTATTATCAGTATCATCGCTGCAAGGGCCACAACTCCTATTACTATTAAAATTGCTCCTTTATGCTTCATTTAAACCAACATAACATCTGATTCCTGAAATTGCTCCTTTAAAGCAGCATGGCTCTGAACCGTTTTCTGCCGCTCATAGACTTACAAACTCACATTTCATGCTGTCCGTGTCAAGGAGGGCCAGTGTCCTCTCACCTGAGAGATAACCGCACAGTTCGCCGGGATTTACGGTCACGATACCTGAATCTGAAAATTTCCTCTTATGTGTGTGCCCTGTCACAACAAGGTCATACCTCCCGGACTCAACCACACATTCAAGGATTTCCGGCTCGTGGCCATGGATAACAGCTATCCTGAGGCCGTCAAATCGGAGAGATTTGAAGTCGGAGAGCTCTGTCAGGTGACTGTAGGCCTTTCTCAGGCCATCCCTTTCCCCGTCGTTGTTTCCGAATATCGCCTCGAACTTCATTTCAAGCTTCCCGAATTCTGGGGCTGTGAAGGGAGATATGAGGTCCCCTGCATGTATAACAAGGTCAACAGATTCCCGGTTGAGGTAATCAACCGCCCTCCCTATTGCCTCAAGATTATCATGTGAATCTGCTATCAGTCCGATCAAATAAACCACCCGGTGATAGTAGTTAATGGCTCCACATACATTTATATACTATGATGCTTAAGTTTATGTATGGGATGCATGATGGTCATTTGATTATTCTTACTGATTCTGGTTTGAATTAATTGCATGATTCTTGTGTGTCCCTACTTAAGGATGTGATGAATTGTTTGGAGATAACTACTATAGAAAGGAAACATACTCCACACCGGTGAATGTGGGTGAGGAGTACGAAGTTAAAATTGAAGACCTTGGCAGAGATGGTGATGGAATAGCCCGTGTCGAAGGTTTTGTTGTTTTTGTACCTGGTGCAGGTGTAGGCGACGAGGTCAAGATAAGGATAAGTGCAACCAGGCGCAAGTTTGCTTTCGCTGAAGTTGTAGAATAGATTTAAGTTATGTACCTGGAGTAGACTCTTCTACTCATCGAAATTTATTTTTTTGGTTCAGGTTCAGCGGTAGGATGAAGGTCCGCTCTTAAGTTATTTTCTTCCATAATAACATCAGCTGCTTCTAAACCCTGATTAGATATTCCCCATATAAACAGCAGCATACAGACAGCTCAGACAGTATCCGTCAGATACCATAGATGCTGCATTATTCCAGCGGCCGCTCTAAAAATTTATATTGCAATGTCCTGACACTACTCAAATACTATCCACCCATAACTTGCCGCTCTAAAAATTTATATTGCAATGTCCCCATTCATATATTGGTACTTATGAGATACGTTGGAAAGCGGGACCTTTTTACAGTGGGCAAGTATCTTGGCACGATAATGCAGGGAGTGGGTTTTGTTGTTGCACTGCCAGTCTTCGTTGCCATCATCTACGGTGAGGGCAACCTGCAGAGTTTCATTATACCTGCATTCATTTCTCTGGGTGCAGGGACCGTCCTGAAGAGGTACATGCCCGAGGAATGTTCAGTGCGCCTCAAGCACGGGATGATGGTTGCATGCCTGGCATGGCTATGGGCAGGGCTCATCGGGAGCCTCATAATGATATCTGCCCTCAACATTGACTTTACAAACGCATTCTTTGAGAACATGTCTGCATGGACAGGAAGCGGGCTCACCATATTCTCCAGTGTAGAATCCCTCCCTAAATCCATACTCTTTTTAAGAAGCCTTGAGCAGTGGATAGGGGGCCTTGGTGTGGTCATAGTTGTTATAGGAATACTCATAAGGCCAGGTACCGCTGCATCGCGTCTCTACAAGTCCGAGGCCAGGGACGAAAGAATAAAGCCCAGCATACCAAATACAGTTAAGACCATCTGGTGGATCTACATAACCTACACCGTTCTCGGGATCGTCCTTTACGGCTTCACAGGGATGCCCCTCTTTGACGCCATCAACAATACCCTGACAAATCTTTCCACCGGTGGGATGTCAATTAAGAACATGAACATAGGATACTATCACAGCACCGCCGTTTACCTTGTAACCATGCTCCTCATGATACTGGGAGGTACGAGTTTCCTTGTCCACTATCAGCTCATAAAGGGCAGGTTTTTCAGTGTGCTTCATGATATACAGTTACAGGCCACCGTGGTCTTTATAAGCATCTTCACCATCCTTGCAGTCTACGTCGGGGGTGTTGCCCCCCTGGAGTCCATCTACCATGTTATATCGGCACTGAGCTGTACCGGTTCAAGCATAAGTTCAACCCCCCAGATGGTGGCATGGCCGGCATACTTCAAGGTTGTGCTCATAACCTGTATGCTCATAGGAATGGCTGCCGGTTCAACCACCGGGGCCGTCAAGATAATAAGGGTGATAACCGTCCTCAAGGGGGTTTACTGGGAGATCATGCGAATACTCGCCCCTGAGGGATCAGTTATACCGAGGAAGATATCAGGGAAGTCTGTGAGTGACACCGAGATAAGGGAGGCGGGTTCCTATATAAGCCTCTACTTTGTCCTTCTATTTTTCACATGGTCGGTCCTTGTGGTCTACGGTTATGACCCCCTGAATTCACTCTTTGAGGCCGCCTCTGCCCAGGGAAACGTGGGGCTCAGCATGGGTATAACCAGCTTCAATTTACCCGTCGTCCCGAAGATGGCCCTCATCCTGAGCATGTGGCTTGGAAGGCTTGAGATAATCCCTGTAATTGTGCTTATACGGGGCTTTGTGGAGGCATTCAAGGCAGGCTGATGCTCAACCCGTAAAAAATGATCTGGAGGTTACTGAAACCCTTATTATAAGTGGAAAAACCTTATTAATGATGAGGTTTAACACAAGTAAACACCAGTTACATTGATACCGGTTACATTGATTTTTTCCTAATCTAGAAGGTGTGGATATGTATGTTGTTATAATGGGTGGAGGACGAGTCGGCTTAACACTTGCAAACCTCCTCATATCAGACGGACATGATGTTACTCTCATAGAAAACGAGGAAACACTCTGTGCAAACGCGGCGGTGGAACTGGATGCCCTTGTAATATGCGGGAACGGTACAGACATAAAGACACTTGAGGAGGCCAATATATCCAATGCAGATGTCTTTGTGGCTGCAACAGGAAACGATGAGGCCAACCTCCTTAGCTGCATACTGGTGAGGGAGTACAGTATCCCAAAGATCATTGCAAGGGTCAGTAACCCTGACCATGAAGAGGCCTTCAAGAAGGTCGGTATAGATCATGTTATAAGTCCTGAACGGACTGCTGCGGGTTATCTTGAGAAGCTCATAACAAGGCCAAAGGTCGCCGACCTTATAGTCCTCGGTCACGGGGATGCCGAGATCCTGGACATGGAGATCAGGAGCAGCAAGGTTGTTGGCAAAAGGGTCGGGGATGTCTCCCCTACCGACAAATACATAATAGTGGCCATCTATAATAACGGCGACCTCATAATACCCCAGCCAGACATGGTCCTTGAGAGGGGTACCAAGGTATCTGTACTCGTCAAGACCGATGCCGTGAAAGAGGCCACCAGGAGATTCACAGGATAATCACTGTGACTCAACCGGAGCATGGAGGGCTAAAACTATTATTTTTACGCAGATATGTGCCATGACTCCATTGAACTCCAATTTTTCGTTCTTATAAAGAGAAAGATTTTCTACAATTCTGAAAATGGGGTATTCCCGCCGGATCCGATTTTCTACATTCTGAAAACCATAGATCATTTCCGCCGGATCCTGATTGAATGAAAGTGCACTGGAAGTGCTGCATCTACTCTAAACTGATCTTCCCAGGATGTCTAGAGTCCGAGAAAAGACGCAGCAAGTTCCACATGCCTTGATCCGTTATCAACCCAGGGACCGTGACCAGGGAATAGGTACTCAACGTCGAGTCTTCTGAGTCTCCTTATGGAATCTGCGAGTTCAGAAATGTCTCCTCCAACATCAACCCTTCCAAAACCGCCGTCAGCAAATACTGTGTCCCCTGAGATGAGTGATTCGCCGTCGTAGAGGCATATGCATCCCGGAGTATGGCCCGGTGTGTGTATGACCTCAAAGTCGCCCACAAAATCTCCTTCACCAAGCTCCACAGCCACATCCATGG
>NZ_AP018336.1:1135000-1570000 GCF_002356395.1 Methanothermobacter sp. EMTCatA1
CTGCACTACTGCAGATGTAACCCTGCAGCTACAGAAACATCACTCAAGATTGTAACCCTGTAGCTACAGAAACATCAGTCAAGATAAATTCCACAACTTACGGACTTCACATTTATCACGGAATTCAAGTGTCAGATATGAATGTTATAGACTCACTGAAGGAAAGGAACATCCTCGAACTCATGGAGAGGGCCGGCAAGATAACCCTGGAAAACCACGGCGACGTGATAAGCCTCGAGAGGGCTGTTTTCCTATCATGGTGGTGTGAAAGGGGTGACTGCGCATTCTGCTATATGAGCACCCAGAAACCCCGCATAAAGGATCCTTCAAGGGCCAGAAGGAACATAAACGCCATACTGGCAGAGGCAGAGATCTGCAGAAGGATCGGGTGGAACATAGAGTTCCTTTCAGGGGGTTATGGTTCCTTCTCAGGAATGGAAATAAAGAGGATCGCTGAGAGGATAAGGGACATAACAGGCTCCCCTGTGTGGCTCAACACAGGCATAAATTCCGAGCTGGATATTTACGGACCAGAGGTTGCCGGTATAACAGGGGCCCTTGAGGTTGCAAGGCCAGACCTTCAGAGGAGGCTCTGCCCGAGCAAGCCGAGGGAGGACATAATCTCAATGCTGGAAAAAGCCGGTGAACTTGGATTCAGAAAGGGGATAACCATAATCCTTGGACTTGGAGAAACACCCGATGACCTCACACACCTCTTTGAATTCATAAGGGACCTGAAAATAGATCGCGTCACATTCTACGCCCTTAACCCCCATGAGGGCACCCCCTTTGAAAACCAGCCACAGCCATCCACCCTCTACTATGCAGGGACCGTGGCAGCTACACGCATAGAGTTCCCCGAACTTGAAATCATAACAGGGACCTGGATAGATAACCTTGGCAGCATAGGACCCCTGGTCCTCAGCGGAGCCAACGGGATAACCAAGTTCCCCCTCTTCAAGATGTTCGGCACAGCTTATGGGCGACGTGTTGAGGATGAAGTTCGCTGGGCCGGAAGAAGACTCAGGGGTACATTCACAGACCTTGAGAGACTCAGGAATGGGAGGTCCTACCCTGAACTTGACCCCTTCATAGACAGATATGTTGAGGGGTGTCTGAAAAATCTTAAATTGCTTTAAGTAAATGATGATAATAATATACTCTGAAGTTCACCGGATCATAAAAAGGGAGGAATAACCATTAAGATGAAATGTGGTCTTGAAATTCATGTTCAGCTTGACACCAGATCAAAACTCTTCTGCAGGTGCCCCACAGATTACCAGGAAGCCCCACCAAACACCAACATATGCCCGGTCTGCCTCAACCAGCCCGGGGCCAAGCCATACCCCCCAAACAGGAGCGCCCTTGAGGGGGCACTTAAAATTGCACTCATGCTCGATTGCAGGATAAACCCTGAGATCACCTACTTCATGCGTAAGCACTACAACTACCCGGACCTCCCATCCGGGTATCAGAGGACATCCATACCCGTGGGACTTGAGGGTGAATTGAACGGTGTGAGGATCAGGGAGGTCCACATCGAGGAGGACCCGGGCCAGTACAAGCCCGACCAGGGAACCGTTGACTTCAACAGGTCAGGAATCCCCCTCATTGAAATAGTCACAGAACCCGACATGACCTCCCCTGAGGAGGCCAGGAACTTCCTCAGGGAACTCATAAGGGTCCTCGAGTACAGTGGCTGTGCACGTGGGGAGGGTACAATGAGGGCCGACGTCAACATATCCCTTGAGGGTGGTAAAAGGGTTGAAATAAAGAACATAAACTCAATTAAGGGCGCCTACAAGGCCCTGAAATTTGAGATGATCAGACAGAAGAACCTCCTGAAGAGGGGTGTTGAGGTTAAGCAGGAAACAAGGGCCTTTCTTGAGTCGCAGATGATAACTGTTTCAATGAGGCTCAAGGAGGAGGCAGAGGACTACAGGTACATACCTGACCCGGACCTTCCGCCAATGAAGTTCACGGATGAAGTGGTGGAGGGTCTGCGGGAGAGGATACCGGAAGCACCCCACCTGAAGGTGAAGCGTTTCATGGAGGAGTACGGCCTGAGGGAGGAGGATGCGAGGGTCCTCACATCAGAGCTGGAGCTTGCAGACGCGTTCGAGGAGGTTGCTGGCTCAATAGACCCTGAATTTGCTGCCCTCTGGATGAGGGATGAACTGAAAAGGGTGCTCTACTACAACAAGATAAGCTTTGCAGAAAGCATGATAACACCAGAGGATATCATCGAGCTTCTCGCCATGATCAGGAAGAAGGAGATAACAAGCAAGGCAGCCAAGAAGATCATAGAGGAGATGCCACTGAATAAAAAGGGTCCCAGGGAGATAGCGACCGAAATGGGACTCATAGGCATCATAGATGAATCGGAAGTCATAAGGGCCGTTGAACAGGCCATAAGAGAGAATCCAGGGGCTGTTGAGGATTACCATGCCGGTAAGGAGGCAGCCATAAATTTCCTGGTTGGTCAGGTCATGAGGATGACCCGTGGTAAGGCTGAACCCGAACGCACCGTTGAACTGATAAAGGAACGGATCTGAGGTGTATGGCCAAGAACGTCCTGGATCTTCTGATGTGGCATCCGAAGTGGGATATTGAAAGATGCAGGATAAGCTACCTCCACAGGGGTGCCTGCAGGAACCTTAAAACAATCAGGGGCTCCGACATAGAAAGGCTTGAGAGGGGCTTCATGATACTGAGGGATGGAAGCTCCATCCCATACCACCGTGTGGTGAAGATAGTCTGTGATAACAGTTTCATCTGGAAAAAACAGAAGAAGGGAATAGGATGAGCAACAAGGCACTTGTAAGGGACTACATGACCCGGGACGTTATAACGGTATCCTCAGATACTTCAACTGCTGAGATAATCAAACTTATGAAGGAAACAGGGCACGACGGGTTCCCTGTTAAGGATAACGGTTCGGTGATCGGGATGGTGACGGCCTTTGACCTTCTGATAAAACCGTGGGTTAAGACCGTCTCAGAGATCATGTCAAGGGATGTTGTTGTGGCTGACCAGGACATGTCACTCAATGACGCCGCGAGGGTGATGTTCAGGATGGGCATCTCCAGGCTGCCTGTTATAAACAAGGAGGGTAAGCTTGTTGGAATCATAACAAACACCGATATCGTGAGGTCCCACATCGAGCGTTCAACACCCATGAAGGTCAACTACTTCAAGAAGACCCTGGAACAGCTCTATGGTGTTAAACCAGAGGTTAAAAGGATGAAGGTCCCAATCGAGAAATTGAGGCCAACCCAGAACAAGGTCTATGCCGATGAACTCCAGGGCAGGACCTATGAAATTAAAAGGGGTCTTGCAGAGCCCACAATAGTTGTTAAGACAGGTGAAAGGTACGTCCTCATTGATGGTCACCACAGGACCCTCGCATCCTACAGGCTAGGGTGCAAGGAGATAGACTCCTATGTCATAGATATAAAGAAGGATATGAAGCTGGGTATGGAGAAGACAGCTGACCTCAATGGTGTTCACAGCCTGGAGGACATAGAGGTCATAGATGACGCCCAGCACCCCCTGATTGCGATAACGACGAGCATGAGAAAGGCCATGGCAGGTAAGAAGAATGGTAGATGAGGGAATTTTAAGGGAAGTATACCGTGTGCTTGAGGATCGGAGGGACAGACCCATTGATTCATACACTTCACGCCTCATGAGGGATGATGATAAAAGGGCAGAGGATAAGATCCTTGAGAAGATAGGGGAGGAGGCCGCAGAGGTCATAATAGCATCAAAGAATGATGAGAACCTCGTGGAGGAGGCGGCCGACCTCATATTCCACACTCTGCTCCTGCTGGTATACAAGGGCGTGGCCCTTGACAGCCTCCTGGAGGAGTTTGCTGCAAGAAGAAAATAGGGAAAGACAGCTTTAACGGTAGAAGCGGAACAGGAAATGGAATAGGCTGGTGGAAACTCAGATAAGAGATAATTCCATGCGGTAGAACATTCTGTTTAAGATTTTTATTCCGCTTTCGTCTTTGATTCTGAAACCGAATTTCCTGTAAAGTTTGAGGGCCGGTCTGTTGCTCTGTGCAACATCAAGGGTGAGTCTCTCAAGACCTTCCTCCTCTGCTATTTTTCGTGCCTCCTCGAGGAGTCTGAACCCTACCCCCATCCCCCTTGCTCCCGCTGAAACTGCAAGGGATGAGATGTAGAGATCACCCTCCCCCAGGTCCAGTGTGCTGAGGGAGTCAATTAAATCCATTGCAGAGAACCTCAGGAAATCCAGGGGGCCCAGACATCTTATCAGATCCAGCCTGCTGATCTCTGCGCCCTTAAGTTCATAGGCCAGTGCCCCAATAACCTCCGGGCCCCTGGATGCCAGTATTATCCTGTCAGGATCCAGGTAGAGTCCGTGGGCTATAAGCTTTTCTATTATCAGATCTGGGTCAGTGAAGAACCAGTCAAATAGCTGCCTGTCCGACTCATATATGAGGTGGCTGACACTCCTTCTGGATGATGGTGTGGGCGTGAATGGGTGCACTCTCATGGTATCCTCTTTACTGAGAATCAGTGGATTTTTATGATTTAAGTCCAGGTGCATAAAATTTTGTCAAAATGAAGGGGGTTATGAAAAATGGGGGCTGTTAGAAAAGGAGAATTTACTGCTCTGCGTCGAGCATTTCGCCGTATTCTATCTCTATCTGACAGCCCTTTGGACCGCAGCAGAAGTGCTGTAGATCAAAGCTTACAAGCATGTTTTTCACCTCTCAACCTTCTTTACTATAGTAAAGTAACTTAATGTATTTAAATGATGTAGTTACACAGAATGTATATACTTACAATAAGTATACCAGGTTACAGCGGGTATAGTGGTGATGACATGGGAGATGATGAATACCTGTGTTCAGTTGAGGTTGCCGTCAACGAGATAGGTGGTAAATGGAAATCACTGGTCCTATGCGCCCTGAAGGATGGTAAACTACGCTTCAGTGAAATAAACCGGAGGATCCCAAAAATAACACAGCGGATGCTCACAAGGACACTCCGTGAACTTGAATCCAGTGGACTGATAAACAGAGAGGTCTACCCTGAGGTGCCCCCCAGGGTGGAGTACTGCCTCACAGAGAAGGGAAAATCCGTCATACCCATACTGGACGCCCTCTGCGAATGGGGTAAAATGTACGGGTCCCACCAGGAGAATTCAGGTGAGAAAGCCCCCTGAAAGGGCTGCGGGGAGTTAGAGACTGCATGCCCTCAGTATCTTAACTGCCAGAACAGCCGCCCCGAATCCATTGTCTATGTTAACAACCCCTATGCCGGGCGAGCATGACTGGAGCATTGATTTAAGCGCCACTGACCCGCCCTCACCCACACCGTAGCCAACAGAGGTTGGAACCCCTATGACGGGTACATCAACAAGTCCTGCAACCACCGAGGGAAGAGCGCCCTCCATACCTGCAACCACTATGAGGGCCTTAACCCCTGATTCATGCATCCTCCTGAGTGGGTCCAGGAGCCTGTGGAGGCCTGCAACACCAACATCATAGGCATTGATGACCTCACAGCCTGATTCCTCTGCAACCACCCTTGCCTCCTCTGCAACGGGTATGTCCGATGTCCCTGCAGAGAGCAACCCTATCCTTCCAATAAACTGGGGGTCTCCTGACCTTGCAGCGAGCACCCCTGCGGTCTCATGGTACTCAATTCTTCTATCAATATCCCCGAGTTCTTTCAGTATTCCTTCAGCCCTATCAGGTGGGAGTCTGGTTACAAGCACATCCCCCACAGCCTTCACAATATTAACTATATCCTCATCACTCTTGCCTGGGGCGAATACTGCCTCTGGAAATCCTGTTCTCTTCTCGCGGAATATATCAAACCTCACCCTATCCCCCAGGCTCAGCTGGGCTGATTCAATGGCCCTCTCAGCTTCCTCCAGTGATATCCTTCCCCTGAGTAGTTCCTCAAGAATTGATCTTACCGGCATCACTACCTAATTTATAAGTACATCAATATAATCTTAGCATAGGAGAACTCATGCAAACTCAAGGTAGATAGAAATGTACCGTGCCCATCTCACAGTGGAGGGAATAGTCCAGGGCGTTGGCTTCAGGCCAGCGGTCTACAGACTTGCAAAGGAACTCAGCCTCACGGGATACGTGAGGAACATGGGGAACATGGTGGAAATAGTCCTCGAGGGTAGCCACGAAGGCATTGAAGAATTCATTGAGAGGCTTAAGAAAGATAAACCCCCCATTTCAAGGATAAACAGTATAAAAAAGGACATTTTTGAGGTCAATGAGGCATCATTCACTGAATTCATTATAAAGGAGAGTTCATCCAGTTCCTCAGGGACATCTGTAATACCCGCGGATGTCGCCACCTGCAGCAGCTGTCTGGAAGAGATGATGGATGAGAATAACAGGAGATACCTCTATCCCTTCACCGCCTGCACAGACTGCGGGCCCAGGTTCACCGTTATAGAATCCATTCCCTATGACCGTGAAAGGACCAGCATGCGTGATTTTCCTCTCTGCAGCTCCTGCATGGAGGAATACCTCAACCCCCTCGACAGGAGGTACCATGCAGAGGCCACATGCTGCCCCATCTGCGGTCCAAAGCCCTTCCTGTACAGGGATGGGATCCTGAAGACCCATGACCCCATTAAAATGGCGGCAGAACTCCTTGATGATGGCAGCATACTTGCAGTTAAGGGTATCGGTGGTACGCACCTCGTCTGCCGTGCCGATGATGATGAGGTAGTTAAAAGGCTCCGTTCAGGGCTCGGAAGACCAAATCAGCCCTTCGCATGCATGTCCCCTGACCTCGAATCCATAGAGTCCTATGCGTCCATATCAGACGTGGAGGAGGAAGCCCTCACCTCAAGGAGGAGGCCCATCGTTGTCCTGAAAAAAAGCCGGGACTACTGCCTGGCCCCCTCGGTTGCACCGGGCCTCCATAACATAGGGGTCATGTTACCCTACTCTGGTCTTCACCATGTCCTCCTGAGGTACACAGAGGCGCCGGCCTATGTGATGACATCTGCAAACAGGCCAGGGGACCCCATGTTCATAGAGAACACTGAGATCATAGGGGGCCTTCAGGGGATAGCAGATTACTTCCTGCTCCATGACCGAAGGATTGTGAACCGCTGCGATGACTCTGTTGTCCGTTTCAGGGGTGGTGAGATGGCATTCATAAGGAGGTCCCGCGGATATGCCCCTGAACCCTACGAGATCCCCCATGTTGCCGGTGACGTCTCGGCAATCTGCCTGGGACCGGAACTTGACGTTACATTCTCGGTGCTGAAGGGTGGTCAGTGCTATGTCTCCCAGCACATAGGCAACACCTCAAGGTATGACACCCTCCTCTTTCTTAAGGACGCTGTGGATTACCTCATGGGCATAACCGGGACAGAGGATGTTGATGTTATAGCCTGTGACCTGCACCCCCAGTTCCTCACAACATCCTATGCTGAGGAACTCGCCAGCAGGTTCTCTGCAGAGGTCCTGAGGGTCCAGCACCACCACGCCCATGCCCTTGCCCTGATGCTTGATGCTGGTGTCGATGAGTGCATATGCATAGCTGCAGATGGTGTTGGTTACGGTGATGACGGTACATCATGGGGTGGTGAGATACTCCACTGCCATGGTTCAGATTATGAGAGACTGGGGAGTCTGATGCCCCAGAGGATGCCGGGCGGTGATCTTGCGACAAGGTACCCTGCAAGGATGCTCCTCTCCATGTTGAGGGGACGCTATGAGGGGGACCTCCAGGAGCTATTCAGTGAGAGGTACTCTGACTATTTCCCCCACGGCGAGAGGGAGATCGGTGTGGTGATGAGGCAGCTGGAGTCCGGGCTGAATACAGGTATAAGTACAGGCACCGGGCGTGTGCTTGACGCCATCTCAGCAGCCCTCAGGATCTGTGGTGTAAGGACCTATGAGGGTGAGTGTGCAATGAAACTGGAATCCGAGGCCTTCAGGGCCTCTGGAAAGCTGAGTATGCCCTTTGAGGTTAAAGAAAAAGGTGGGAGGTACATCCTGGACACATCAGCCATCCTGCTGGATGTCATGGAACTTATTGATAGGGGTGAGGATAGAGCAGAGATAGCCCATGCCGCCCAGAAAGCCGTTGCAGAGGGCCTTGCAGAGATGGCGGTACTTGCAGCAGATGATGCTGGAGTGAAGTGTATCGGCGGGACCGGTGGCGTGTTCTATAATGAGGCCATAAGTCTCGCTGTGAGGGATTACGTCACAGAGAGGGGTTACAGGTTCATCCAGCACAGGAATTCCTGTGCAGGTGATGGCTCAGTTTCCCTAGGACAGGCTGTTGCAGTGGCCCTCAGATACCGTTAGGCACCTTCAGTCCATATAAATAAGGTGGGGGTCATGTCACTCCATTTTCCTTCGAATCTCTGCTTCCATCAGCAGGTCCTCGGCCCTCCGCTTAAGGTGATCATAGAGCCTTATGAGGTTCTTTAACTCCTCAACTGCCTCCCATTGGCCTTTCTTTATCTTATTTTCAATGTTGAGGAGTCTGGACCATTCATCCCCGGGAGGTAGCTGCTTCCTGTTCAGGAGGTCATCCATGACGTCAACCCTGAAGGTGTTCCTGTTTATTGTTATGCTGACGTGGATGTCCCTTGAGATGTCATAGTACTTACGGGGCCTTCCCCGCTCTATTTTCCTGAAGAAGGAGCTCAGGATCCCTGCCTCCTCCATGGCCCTCAGGTGCTCTATTATGGCCTTCTGCCCTATATCCAGCTCCCGGGATATCTCACTGACAAATCTTGGCTCCTCACGAAGGAGGTTTATGATATCCCTCCGGGTCTTGCAACCCATGACATCAAGTATAACTTCCATGTTCTGGTTTTCAGTGGATTTTCCGCTCATCATGTAGATTATGTCGAAAGGTTTATATAACCTTTTGTAAGTATAATAGCTATAAGGTTATAGGTAACCTCCGGTAACTTTAATTTCTGTAAAAAATCAAAGGTGAACTGATGTGCGAAGATAAAAAAACTGATTCTAGGTCCCAACAGGAATGCCAGAAGGAACTTGAGGAACTCAGGGAGCGTCTTAAAGATTTAGAGAACGAAATCAAAAAGAAGGAAGAGGAAGTCAGGGAGTACACCTCCCACCTCCAGAGACTCCAGGCAGATTTCGATAACTACAAGAAACAGATGGAGAAACAGGAACTCGAAATCATAAAAAACGCCAACGAAAGGCTCATACTCAAGCTCCTGGATGTCTATGAGGACCTCGAAAGGGCCATTGAAAATCAGGACAGCAGCATGGATGGTCTTGAGGTCATCTACCGGAAGTTCAGAGACACCCTCACAAAGGAGGGTCTCAGTGAGATACCTGCAGAGGGGGAGAAATTCGACCCCTTCCTCCACGAGGCCGTTATGGTTGAGGACCATGACGGATATGAGGATGGTATCATCATCGAGGAGTTATCACGTGGTTACAGACTGAACGACCGCATAATAAAGCACTCAATTGTTAAGGTATGTAAGAAAAGCTGATTTGAGGTGATCACATGGCAAAGAAAGAAAAAATTCTCGGTATTGACCTTGGAACAAGTAACTCTGCAGCCGCAGTTCTCATAGGCGGTAAACCAACCATCATACCCAGTGCAGAGGGTGCATCACAGTACGGTAAATCATTCCCAAGCTGCGTGGCATTCACAGAGGACGGACAGATGCTGGTGGGTGAACCTGCAAGGCGCCAGGCAGTCACAAACCCAGAGAACACCATAACAGCCATAAAAAGGAGTATGGGTACAGACAGGAAGGTTAAGGTCCATGGCAAGGAGTACACACCACAGGAGATCTCAGCATTCATCCTCCAGAAGATCAAAAAGGATGCCGAGGCCTTCCTGGGAGAGGAGATAAAGAAGGCAGTGATCACTGTACCTGCCTACTTTGACGACAACCAGAGGACAGCCACAAAGGACGCCGGGACCATCGCCGGTCTTGACGTTGTGAGGCTCGTCAACGAGCCAACAGCCGCAAGCCTTGCCTACGGGCTTGACAAGGAAGACGAGGACATGGTCATAATGGTCTTCGACCTCGGTGGAGGTACACTGGACGTTACAATAATGGAGTTCGGTGGAGGGGTCTTCGAGGTCAGATCAACCAGTGGTGACACCCAGCTCGGTGGAACCGACATGGACAATGCGATAATGAACTACCTTGCCGAAGAATTCAAAATGGAGACCGGTATAGACCTCATGGAGGACGACCAGGCGGTCCAGAGGTTGAGGGAGGCCGCTGAGAAGGCCAAGATAGAGCTATCAACAACCCTGACAACCGAGGTGAACCTCCCATACATCACAGTGGCCCAGGATGGACCAAAACACCTCATAAAGACAATAACAAGGGCCAAACTGGAGGAACTCGTTGACCCCATAGTCCAGAAATGTGCAGGACCCATGGAACAGGCACTCAGGGACGCCGGGATGACCAGGGAGGACGTTGACAAGATAATACTTGTCGGCGGACCCACAAGGATGCCCATCGTCCAGAAATTCGTTGAGGACTTCATAGGAAAACCCGTCGAGAGGGGAATAGACCCCATGGAGTGCGTTGCCATGGGTGCAGCCATACAGGGAGGTGTCCTTGCCGGTGAGATAAAGGACCTGGTACTTCTCGATGTAACACCACTGTCCCTGGGTATAGAGACCCTCGGAGGGGTCTTCACCAAGCTAATAGAAAGGAACACCACCATACCCACCAGGAAGAGCCAGATATTCTCAACTGCAGCGGACAACCAGACATCAGTGGATATCCACGTCCTCCAGGGTGAGAGGCCAATGGCCGCAGACAACACAAGCCTTGGAAGATTCCAGCTCGTGGGCATACCACCAGCGCCCCGTGGAGTGCCCCAGATTGAGGTGACCTTCGACATTGACGCAAACGGTATACTGAATGTATCAGCAAAGGACCTTGGAACGGGTAAGGAACAGGCCATAACAATAACAGCTCCAAACAAGCTCTCCGAGGAGGAGATAAAACAGAAGATAGAGGAGGCCAAGAAACACGCAGAGGAGGACAGACGAAAACAGGAGGAAATCGAAATAAGGAACAACGCAGATTCAATGATCTACACTGCAGAAAAGACCCTGGATGAACTCGGAGACAAAGTGCCAGCCGAGAAGAAGGAAGAGGTTGAGAAACAGGTCAGGGAACTCAGGGAACTCATAGCAGGAGACGACATCCAGGCAATAAAATCAAAGACAGAGGAGCTCACAAAGACGGTCCAGGAGATCGGAGCAGTTATATACCAGCAGGCAGCACAGCAACAAGCAGCACAGCAGCAGGCAGGCAGCACAGCCTCCGAGGGTGAAGACAGGGGCGGCGATGATACCATAGATGCAGACTTTGAGGTCAAGAACTAGCCCCCAACCCACATTTTTTTATTCTTGAAAACAATTAATTCCTAGTAGACTGTTTCTAGAGTATACCAGGTGAAAATCGATGGCTAAACGTGACTACTATGAGATCCTCGGTGTGGATAGGGGTGCGGATAAGAAGGAGATAAAGAAGGCCTACAGGAGGCTCGCCAGAAAGTATCACCCTGACGTCAGTGATGACCCTGATGCAGCCGAAAAGTTCAAGGAAATAAGCGAAGCCTACGCAGTCCTCTCTGATGATGAGAAGAGGGCGAGGTACGACCGCTTCGGCCATGCTGGTATGGATGGCTTCAGTCAGGAGGATATATTCAACAACATAAACTTTGAGGACATCTTCAGCGGCCTGGGATTTGACATTGGAAACATATTTGACATGTTCGGATTTGGTGGGGGAAGAAGGCACGGGCCACAGAGGGGCGCTGATATAAGCTACACCCTGGAGATAAGCCTTGAAGATGCCTACAATGGTCTTGAAACCGATATAAGGGTTCCACATACAAAGAAGTGTCCGGTGTGCCATGGCAGCAGGGCTGAGCCAGGCACCGGTACAAGGACCTGCCAGACCTGCGGTGGCAGCGGACAGGTGCGGCAGGTGAGGAACACCATCCTGGGGCAGATGATGAACATAACAACGTGCCCCGACTGTCAGGGCGAGGGTACAGTAGTCGAGAAACCCTGCAGTAACTGTAACGGTAAAGGCGTTGTCAGGAAGACCAGCACCATCCATGTGAAGGTCCCTGCAGGTGTTGAGACAGGATCCCGGCTCCGGGTCCCAGGTGAGGGGGAGATGGGTCTTCGTGGTGGAGAACCAGGGGATCTCTACGTGGTTATCAAGGTCAAGCCCCACAGCATTTTCAGGAGGGAGGGCGCCAACCTGTACACCGAGAAGCCCATAAGCTTCGTCCAGGCAGCCCTGGGTGACACCATCGAGGTCCCGACCCTTGACAGGCCAGTGAAACTGAGGATACCCGCAGGGACCCAGAGCGGTACAACCTTCCGTGTTAAGGGCCACGGGATGCCCCATCTCAAGTGGAACGGCTACGGGAACCTCTACGTAAAGGTCAAGGTTGTGACACCAAGAAAGCTGAGCCCCAGGCAGAAGGAACTCCTCAGGGAATTTGCAAGTATCAGTGGGGATGAGATCCACGAGGATAAGGGCTTCTTCGATAAGGTGAAGGATGCCATAATCCACTGAATCTCCTATTTTTTCGAATTCATGACCTCTGACAGAATCAGTTAGTTCTGAAGAGAGAACAACAGCTCCATCGCGCCTGCGAAAAAATCAGTTAGTTCTGGAGAGCTATGCAGGGATACTGATTTCCGTACCCCCTCAGGGGCTCTTATTGGATCACAGTAATTGAATATAATGATTGAAACCGGGCATGCCGAGAGTAACCCACCTTCTGTTTCGGCAGCATTCATCTGGGCGGACTACCTCTGCCTCCTACAGTAATCACCGGCAGCATTTGTCCTTGCATCCCGTGGAATGGCCGTTTCACCGGTCCTCCTGATGTCAGTCTGCTCCTTGAGGGTGAAGCTTCATTATCATCCATCAGGAGACGTGTCGTTTCTGCTCCAGGGTCCAGCCTCTCAGCTGATGCCTCACGGCACCACGGTTCTGTATGATGGGTGGAGTTTCCTCAGCCCCTTGAGGGACCGTCAGCTGCCCTTCGGCTTGCCCGGTAAATAATCATGAAAATTAGAACTGATAGCGGGGCCTAGATTTGAACTAGGGATCTCGGGGTTATGAGCCCCGCGGGATCACCAGACTACCCCACCCCGCTAAACATTAGATTTGTTATTTCAGTATATAAATGTTGTGGTCAGTCCTTTTCCTCCTTTTCCTCAAGCCTTCTGAGCCTCCTGTCAAGGGACTCGAGTTTCTTATTGGTGTGACCCCTGTACTCGTTGAATCTCTGCTCCAGTTCATCTATGTTCCTTGATACAAGTTCAAGCCTTTTCTCAAGTTTAGATATGTCATCCATGGTTGCAAGTGACCAGTCCTCTATGAGTTCATCGCTCTTCTCATTGAGGAAGGCGTCTATCTTGTTTGAGATGACATCCGTGCTTATGGGTACCTCCCTCACCTTGCCCATTATCCTGTCACTCACATCTGACATCTTTTCTCCAACACCTGCCATGTAACCTTCCCTCCCTTCGGCTGTGCCTTCACCAGCTCCATATATCCTTGTTACGGGCGCTATGTTTCCTGATTCCATCAGGTAGTAGTATATGAGGACTACTATCGCCCCTGCAAGTATCAGAATTGCAAGAAGCTCCACCGGTCCCACTTTAAAACCTCCCCATTACTTTTTCAGCCTGGAATTCATCTCCGCTTCCTTCTTCTCAAGTTCCTTAAGCATCTTTTCGAGTTTCTTGAACTCTGTCTTGGCCTCAAGAAGGGCCAGTCTCTCACTTATTTCACTCTGGAGATAACCCACCTCATGCATTATCTCGGATGTTTTCTTCCTTATGGATGCCAGTTTATCCTGCTTATCCTTGGGAAGGGGTATCGTTGTCTCCATCAGACGCTTTGCATGAAGGTCATTTTCAACAAGGGTTATCTTCTTGAGTTCAATCTGTTTTTCAAGAAGCATGATGTCGTTCTGGGATTCCCTCACCCTCCTCCACTGTACAGCCACGATAATCACAGTTATAAAACCTAGGATAGATATTATAAGCCACAAAACATTCTGAGGTACCGTTGCCGTGGTCGCCATATACTGCCCCCTTGCATAGTATTATCTACTGTATATATAACTCCTTATTTAAATAAATAGCAGAACAGGATCAGTGATAAAGATGATCGAATCATACTTGAAGGCAGGTAAAATTGTATCAAAGGTCAGAAGGGAAGCCGCGGGGATAATAAGGGATGGCTTGCCCATAATAGAACTCGTAAATTACGTGGAGGATCGTATAATTGAGGAGGGTGGTAGGCCAGCCTTTCCATGTAACGTATCGGTGAATGAGGTAACGGCCCACTACACCTCTCCACCAGGCGATGATAGTGTAATAGGTGATGGTGACCTTGTTAAGCTGGACCTTGGCGCCCATGTGGATGGATTCATAGCCGACACCGCCATCACGGTGCCTGTGGGGGATGTTGATGATAAATGCCACCAGATGATGGACGCTGCAAGGGAGGCCCTTGAGAATGCCATTTCAACCATAAGGGCCGGTGTTGAGGTTGGAGAAATTGGACGCGTAATCGAGGAAACCATTCACTCCCATGGCATGAACCCTGTTTCCAATCTGACCGGGCACAGCATGGAGCGCTGGATACTGCACTCAGGACTATCAATACCCAATATAAATGAAAGGAACACTCATCAGCTGGAGGAGGGGGACGTCCTGGCGATTGAACCCTTTGCCACGGATGGTGTGGGTCTTGTGACGGATATGCCGCAGACCTACATATTCCGGTTCCTCAGGGAGAGGCCCCTCCGGCTTGTACATGCCCGGAGGGTCCTGGGTAAGATACGGGAGGAGTATCACGCCCTCCCCTTTGCACAGCGGTGGCTTGAGGAGTACTTCGATGCAAAGAGACTGAATGCCTCCATGAGAATGCTGATACAGTCAAGGGCCATATACCCCTACCATGTGCTGAGGGAAAAGAGCGGTGCAATGGTCGCCCAGTGGGAACATACAGTCATTGTTGAGGAGGACGGCTGCACGGTTATAACAGAATAGTTAACTTGAGGATGCAGTTGAATGGACTGAATGTTCTGAAAAATAGAAAATTTAGGGATGGGATCAGTATGGTGTTGGTAATCCCATCTCTTTCCTTGCAGCGATGTTCTTCTCTGCCTTTTCCTTCTTCTGTGCAGAGAGTTTTTCAAGAAGTCCCAGGCCAGGTTTGACTTCCTCTATTGGTTTGGTCTCGAATATACCTGCCTCAACAGCCTGCTTGAATATTGAGTCCCCTGAATCGGTCCTTGTTATGACTGTTGACCAGCCATCCGGTGATCCCACTGAACCTGTTGATACGTCTGCCAGCTCAGCCACATAGTCCTTGCAGATCTTGCATCCTGCCTGTTCGTATCCATGGGTCTCCTTGAGGGGGAGTGTGTAGACATCGTCCTGGGTGTAGACCCAGAATTTTCCTTTACCTATGTCCATCTTCTCAACGAGCTCCATGTTTAATCCGAGTTTTTCACAGATGAAGGTCTGCAGTGATGTGTATGGGAAGTTCTCCATGCAGTAGATACCGACCAGGAGTTTTATCTTATCTGCAACAAACCTGACACCGAATGGGTAGGTCTGGGCCTTCCTTATACCCATGGTCTGGCAGGGTATTGCAACTGTACCCAGTTTCTCTATACCGTACTGCCTCACTGCCTTCTTGAGCATCAGGACGTTTGGTGAGAATGTGTACTTGGTACCTGCAGCCGCCTTGAGTTCATCTGAGGTCATGGCGACCATTGGTTCTGGCTTCCAGAACTCCTTTCCGGGTCCTGCAACAACTGCGCCTTCGATTATGCCCTCGTCAAGGGCATATGCTAGAAGACCTGTAACTATTCCTCCATCCTGGGCTAATTTCTGAATCTCTCTGTCAGTTGATCTGGCGGAAACTATTTCCTTGTAAGTACCTAAAACCATTTTTCCAGCCTCCTATAGCCCTAACTCCTTTTTGATCTGTTCTTCTGGCCACCAGCTTCTTGGGCACTGCACATAGCAGATTCCACATTTTATACAGCGGTCGCTGTTGAGTTCGGGTCTTCCGTTGGTCATGTCAAGGGCCCTTGTCTGGCAGGCCATTGCACATGTTCCACATCCAGTGCAGAGACCCTGGTTTACAACCTTTGTCTGGAGGTCGCATCCGCATGCCTCTGTGTAGCCTGCAAGGTCCAGCATTGGCTGGAGGTACTCCATGTCATTGTTGAGGAGTGCAACGACTGCCTTTGCTATTATCTCAGGTGATGGTGGGCACCCTGGAATGGCGAGGTCCACATCTATGAGGTCTGCTATTGGTACAAAGGACTCGTGTGATGGCTGTGCCTGCTGTCCGCCCCTTGAGTACCTTGTGAAGCAGCCTGTTGCTGCGCATGAACCGAAGGCGCAGACGAGTTTTGCCTTCTCCCTCAGTTCTTTGAGTTCGTGCAGGCTGTGTTCGTCCTGCAGACAGACAGATCCCTCAACAAGGGCCAGATCCATCTCTGGCATCTCCCAGAGATCCACCAGGGTCTGTCCGTATACTATGTCCACCATGTTGGTGAGTAATTCTGCTAGAATGTCGTAATTTTCAGTTAACGACATGGCATCTCCGGTACATCCACTGAGGTGAATGTAACCTATTCTTGGTTTTGCATTTTCTTCAGCCACTTTTTCAACCTCCTCTTTTGAAGCTCCAACAGGTTCCGATTTTTCTTTTTCGGGTTCTTCCCTCTTAGCTTCAGCCTCCAATCCTAAAAATCTTTTGATGCGGGCAATTAAGCTCATTTAGAAACCCCAATCTCATCTAAGATCATCTGAATGGCTCTGGGAATAGCCTTTTTTACTGGGGGTGTGAGGCCCATTTCCACATTGGGAGCTGATATCTCCTTGGGTTTACACCCTATTACCACAACATCGATCTTTTCACTGAGTTCATGGAGGGGCTGGCTCACTGGCCATGTATGCATATTTTCATAGGATCCCTTTGGAATCTCAGTGACATCGAATTTCCTGAGTGTTCCGGGTTCTGCGTTGAATTCAACAACATCCACAACTATCATCTTCTTCCACTCCTCATGGGGGAGGGAGAAGACAAAGTGCGGACCGCCAGTCCCAGCATCAATGAACATAACATTATCTGGTTTTTCCCTATCCTTGAAGTACTCTTCAAGGGCCTTGATAACCTCTGGGCCGAATCCATCGTCCTTGAAAAGGATGTTTCCACAGCCCACCACTAGAATCTCAGCGTCGTATGGCATGTTATTCCCTAGAGTCTGACCATTTCATCCCTGATTACTGATCTGTCCTCATCATCAACAACCATCACGTGTGTTGCGCATGAGAGACAGGGGTCGTAAGCGCGTATGACGTGTGGCCCGTATTCATGGTGGAATCCTTCAGTTGCAGGACCCATTGTTGGGATGTTCCAGGTTGTTGGGACGAGTGCACTGTAGAACTGTATCTTACCATTTTCAACCTGGGCCATGTGAACGTCCAGTCCCCTTGGACCTTCAATTGCACCTACACCCAGTTTACCTGTGCCTCTCTCATCGAAGTCTGCCCTTACCGGTGCGGATGTGTCCAGTTCATCAAGGATTTCAATTGCCCTTGCGAGTGCCGTTTTCATCTCAAGTGCCCTTGCAACGTGCTGTGCAACAACACCCCTCTCCTTGAATCCCTGGAATTCAACCATCCTTGCTCTTGGACCGACCTCCACGTTTCTTCCATCGTAGAGTGGTATTGTTGAGCAGGCCCTCTTGGCTATTTCAGGGTCATCGTACCAGCTCTCAGGCATTACCTCGGTGAACCTGTCCAGATCGAATTTTGTCCTGTCACCGTAGATCTGGTGGCTTGCAAGTGTTGGCTGGTTGTGGACTCCAAGGCCCTTTGGAAGGCCCTTATCCTCGATTAATCCTATCATGAGTTCAACGTGTTCGTCGACTTTTGGTTTGAGCTGCTTTAACCTCGCATACAGCCTTTTCCTTGCGAGTTCCGTTATGTTGTCGGCCATTCCACCTATCCTGACATCGGATGGGTGTATACCCTCACCTGCAACCATGTCAACTACGTACTGTGCGTTTTTCCTTATCTCGGAGACTGAGTTTATGGCGTCTGCCATGAGGTTTTCAGGCACGAAGTCCGGTGCTATGAGGAAGTGATGTATTGCGTGGCTGTTTACGTGGTGTGCTGCAAGTGTAAGTTCACGGAGAAGTCTTCCGGCCTTTGGAACCTCAATGTCAAGGGAGTCGTCTATTGCCTCAACGGAAGCCAGGGTGTGTGGTATAGGGCATACTCCACATATCCTCTGGACGATGACAGGTGCTGTTTCAGGTGCTTTACCTGTCACTATTTTCTCAAGGCCCCTGACAGGAGTAATACTGAAGTATCGCCCCTTTGTCACGATTCCCTCATCATCGACTTCCATGACAAGTTCTGCATGTCCTTCTTGTCGTGATGTCGGCGATATAACAATCCTTTCGCTCAAATGTATCACCTCTTGTTTTTAAAGTTCAAAAAACCTTCAATATTATAACTATTTTTAAATGTTATAAGTTTTTCAATTATAAAAAAAGTGAAAACTATTTATATCATTTTATAGATCACTTATTATTAGTAGAAAACAGAGTTTATAATATTAATTTTTTGTTCAGTAATACTAAGTGTTATATATCTTGACCCACATACTAAATGTGTTGTTAACACCAGGAAGGTGAGTTGATGATAAACTCAAAGGTTCTAGCATCGGTGGCGATAGTCCTGATAATTGGAGCTGTTGCTGCAGGTTATCAGGTGAGTCAGAATTCCGAGACACTGTGGAAATTCACAAGTCCCCAGAGCAGTCATGATCAGGGCCAGCAGCAGGGGGAGTCAAGCGTCCACAGTGAATCGCCCTCAACCACATCATCACAGGGTGGCAGTGGTTCAACCTCAGGTGGGGGTTCAGGCGTGAATGTGAAGATATCCTATTCAGAGGCAAAGAGTATTGCCCAGACATATATAAAGCAGGAGGGTGCCGCTGCAGGGACACCAAGGCTCCTTAAAATGGACGGTAAACTGGTCTATGTTGTTCCCATCGAAATGGGTGGGAAAACCGTTGGAGAGATCTACATTGACCCCATGACCGGTAAAAACCTTGGAGGGGCTGGTGGTGCGCCATGATGATTAAGACAGAAACAGAGTGCTGCACAATATATTCAGAGGATGTTGAGGACGCTGTAGTCCTTGAGGGTTCTCCTGGAGTTGGCCTCATAGGCAACATACTGGGGTGGCTTCTGGTTGAGGACCTCAAGATGAGAGAGATAGGCTACATTGACTCAAAGTACTTCCCTCCCCTGGCTGTCCTCTATAAGGGCGTTGCAATACACCCCTTCAGGATATATGAGGGTGATGGGATAGTCCTCTTCCTCTCGGACTTCATCCTCCCCCCTGCAGTTGTCTATGATATGACAAATGCGATCGTGGAATGGATGGTCCGCAATAAGAGCAGGGAGCTGATAACCTTTAACAGCATGGTTGTCCGTGAAAAGTCACAGCCAGTGGCGGGTGCGGGTAACAGCCAGGAGGTCATCCAGAGACTTGCAGACCTTGGAATACCGATAGTCCCCTTCGGTAACCTCAATGGTATTTCAGGGACCCTCCTTACAAGGTGCGCTGTTAATGATATACCAGCATCATGCCTCTTTGCAGAGATCCTCAACCCCTACCCTGACCCTAGGGCAGCTGCAAGTGTCGTTGAGGTCCTGAATGAAATGCTCGGTACATCTGTTGACCCTGAGCCCCTCCTGCAGGAGGCGCAGGCCATAGAGTCACGCCTCAAGAAGCTCGCAGAGACGGTGCAGGGAGAGGCCGAGACACCCATCTACATGTAAAAGTTTATATATTAGAAAATCAAATATTTCTTTACTCTTTTGTTAGGGCCCGTAGCCTAGCCAGGATAGGGCGTCGGACTTCTAATCCGAAGGTCCCGGGTTCAAATCCCGGCGGGTCCGCTAAAAAAGGTGCAAAGGAAACGGGGCCCGTAGCCTAGCCAGGATAGGGCATCAGACTCCTAATCTGAAGGTCCCGGGTTCAAATCCCGGCGGGTCCGCTCAATATTCTAATTCTAAGAAACAATGATAGGAATTCCATTTTTTGAGACCCATGGAATAAAACAGCCCATTTTCCAGGTTCATTGAAGAAATAATGATGGATGATAATGGTACCCCAGGTTATTGATTAGATTATCTGAAGTAAGCATCAAGGGTCTCGGCAGGGAACCTTATCTCACCATACTTCCCACCACCACCGGGTATCACAATCAGTGAGCCATTGCGAAAGGCCTCCACTGCAACAGCAACACCCGTATCCAGAGCTGCAATATCCTCAAGGGGGGCATCAAGCAGCACCCGGATCTCTGTTCCAAATTCCCCCACAAGTTTCTCCCAGATTCCCTGTACAAATTTTGTGGTTACTCCCTTATCATATTTCATCCCTATGATCTCTGCAAGGGGCATCAGGTGGACGTAGGGGGGCCTGTGTGGTGGGTGGTGAGGTTCATCCCAGGTTGAGAGCTCGTATATCCTGTAATCCACACCCTTCTTGATTTTACCGCCACAGGGACACCTCATGTCCATTTCAAGCGCCTCCTCAGGACTGTAAATGCGGTAGCACCGGGTACATGCAGTCATGTGGTACTTTCCGAGGCGCGGGTCAAGTCCATAGTTCGCCCTTATCCTGCACTTACCTATGGCCCTCCTGAGGGAGGTGAAGGACACATCCTCCATCTCAAACTGATTGAACTCCCTCCCCAGCCTGTGGGGCCATGGCGAATGGGCATCGGAGTTGGTCAGGAAGGGTATGTCTGCAAGTTCGGCTATCTTATCAGCCATGTCAGTATCTGCAGAGAGGCCCAGTTCAAGAAAGTCTGGTCTTGCCCCGTAACAGTCCATGTAGCTGTCATATGACTTGTACATGCTGGTCCATGGTGTGAAGGCATGGGATGGTCCTGCCATGCCATCGTATTCATGTACAAGTTCAAGTATCTGGGCCCCGTTCATCCTCACCCTGGGCCTTCCATCTGTGGTGCTGGCTGAGGGCATCCTCCCGGCTATCTCCTCTGCAGCCTCAAGTGAGGGGAGTATCAGGAGGTGGTGGACCCTCCTTGAGTCCTCAACCTCCGCCGTTATTACGAAGCTGCACTCATCGCGCCCGTAAATCCCGTCCCCCTCATATTCAGTTGATTCAGCTATGATCTTCCGCCATCCAGGGTGAAGTGCGTCGCCTGTCCCTACAAGTTGAAGGCCCTTGAGGCGTGCCTGGGGTGCTATGTTGTCAATAACCATGTTACGGGACGTTGCCCTTGAAAAACAGCTATGGATATGCAGGTCAGCGTTTATGATCATCTGATCATCCAGAAAAAATAGGTGGTGGGGTCAGCCTATGTAACGCAGGTCCTCTTCCCCGGGTTTGAGGTTCATCCTCTCAATCATTTCCTGCTCCATCTGCTGGGCCTTTGAGATCATCTTCTTTGTCTCCTCTGCACGCTCCTCAAGTTTTTCAAGGTCCACTTCAAGTTTTGTCATCTCAAGTAGCACCTCAAGGAGTGCACGGGCGGCTTCGGCGTCTATGAAGTAGCCTGGTGTTTCACCCATGAGGCATACACCATCCATGCCCCTCAGCCTCCCCATTCCAAGGAGAAGTCCTGATGCGCCTATTATGCCTCCATCAGCGGATCTCATGATGACGCCGTGTTCCTTGAGATCCTCGACGAGTTCCATGCTGGTTGCTGCCCCATAGACCCTCGCCTTCTCAACGGGCTGCCCCGTTGCGAGGCCTCCAAGGGTGAATATCCTCCTGGCGCCGTATCCCTCAACAAAGTCGAGTATCATGCCACAGATCTCATACTGTCCCTCAGGTGAGAGTCCCTGGGTGTTGCCCACGAGTATTATGTAATCCCTCTCATCCCCGCCTGCATCCCTGAGGTAATAGAACTCATTCCTCATGGGTTCAACTATACCATCCTCATCAACCAGTACCTGTGGTGGGAATGATGGGGAGTAGAGTTCAGCAAATTTGACAGCCTCCAGTTCATCTATTATGTGATCGGCTGCCAGTTTACCCACATGTCCTATTCCTGGAAGTGCCTCGATGAATATGGGGCTGGAAAGTTCAATGTCTTCCAGAACGTTTATGATTGTTTCCCTCATTTTGATTCACCACTACCTCTAGAGTAAAGCTCTCTTTTGAGTTTTCTCCGGTATGCGCCATATTTGTCCTCCGGGGAAAACTTTGGAGGATAAATAACCCCTGTTCTACCTCCGCAGTGTGGGCAGACCTCTTTCAGGGTGTACTCTCCGCATGAACGGCATCTTTTCATCTTCATGTGAGTTCACGGAGGAATTCTCCCTCTCCACCCTCTTTCTCAACGATCTCTATGCACTTCTGGGCTGCTTCCTTGAGCTGCTTCTCTGCCTTCAGGTAGTCCGTTGACTTCACGATGAGCCGGTACCTGGGGGCTCCTACCGCCTGGACTGTTATACCCTCATCCTGGGCTGATTTAAGTGCCTTCCTAATTATTTCGACGCCGTTGGGTGCGTAGGACTTGATGTCAACGTATCCGGTTATCTGGACCTCGGGGGGTGTTATGTTGCGCTTGGCAACCTCTGTGATGACGGCTGCCCAGTCCTCAGGGACTCCCTCCTCGATGAGGGACTTTTCCCCCTCCTCTGCAGCGGTTTCAAAGGCGCCGTAGAGGTCTCCGAATATGTCCATCAGTTCGTATCCAACCTCTTCATAGGCGGTGTCAAGGTCCTTTCCAAGGTCCCTTGCTGCGAGTTCAAGGAATTTCTCAGCCTTCTGTTCGATCTTCCATGCCTGGATCTTCTTTGTGCGCTGGTCCTCCCTTATCCTTTTCATTGAAACATCCACGTGTCCCTTACGGGGATTCACACGGAGGACCCTTGCAACGATCTTCTGGTTCTCCCTTACAAAGTCCCTTATGTTTTTAACCCATCCAGAGGATACCTCTGAGATGTGAATGAAAGCCTCCTTCCCTGGATACTCCTCCAGGGTGGCGAAGGCGCCGTAGTTGAGGACCTTGTGAACGGTCCCAACCACCAGTTCACCCTCTTCAGGCCATTCATTTTTTCTTCTTACCATGAAAAACACCTAGATTAATCCAGGACCTCTAGAATCTGGGCTTTGATCTTTGACTTTCCTCCTGTTGGCTCAACAAGTGTTTTACCACAGATTATGCACTGAACATATGATGCTGCCCTGTCAAAGACAACCTGCTGGTTTCCGCAGTCCAGACATTTAACACGGAGAAAGTTACCCTTGGTATTGTAGAATATCACGCCAATCACCTCTAGGCCACGTATTCAACCCTTCCAGCCCTGAAGGATTTCTTCTTTATGTGTGACTTTCCACATTCCTTGCATTTGAGCCTGAGGTCAAGTTTCTTAACGGGTTTGTTACCTGATGGGAGTGGACGTGGGTAACCCCTGTAACCGGCAGTGACACGTCTGAACTGCCTCTGACCCCACTTAAGTTCACTGGCCTTTCTCCTCTTTGATTCCAGTACCTCGTGAACGGTGTGTTTTCTACAGTTTGGACAGTAAGTTCTTCTTTCCTTAGGAATCTTCATATCTAATCACCTCGTAAGTGAAAAAGTAAGCCTTTAAAATAACTGAACTTTTTTATACTGGGTTAGTATATCTCAAATCTCTATTTATACCTTTGTATGTGACACCACCTGGTGGTTCACTGAACCTTAAACTGCTAATCCGTGTTGATCCATCAGTTTCATTGCAGGGTACCTGATCCTCAGAGAACAGGAGAGCAGTCTAACCATTTTAAAGCCTGCTGCCTATGAATACCTTATCCTCCGACCCTTCTTTGCATTTATGAAGACGTTTGCATTCAGTGATGGGAGCGTGACTATGTCCTGCGGCCGGAATGGACCGTATACCTTTTCATCCACACCCATTATTCTGGCAGGTACCTCCTCAAATATCAGTACGGTTTCAATATCCTCCTCCCGCCCTTTAACCCCTTTATCGGTTTTTACGGATGTTGAAGGACCAGTAAGAGCTTCAGGACCATCCAGAACGTCCTTCCGGGGGGCATCATGTTTCGCCCCTGAATCCCTGGTGCTGGATTCAACATCTATTGAGGGGATTATCCTCGCCCTGAATTCCCTCAGGGTTTCTACCAGTGAAAAGTAGAGCTCCTCCTCCTCTGGTGTCATGTTGAGGGGGGTTGTATCCTGGAGGTCGAACTGTGGCCTGCCATTGAAGAGGTGATATGACCTCTGGACGTTCATGACGGCACTATCAGTTATCTTGTGCTCCCTTCTCTCGCAGATCTCCGTGGCTATCCTCTGGGTGTCCCTTATGAGGTAGTGTTCCTTGGCGAAGGGGTCATTGCCAACGGCGTCAAGGAGGTCCTCTATGTAACTATGAACCCTCTCATAGAAGTCATCCCCCACCCTTGCAAGGCCGCTTTCAGATCTCTCCTTTTTCTGAATCCTCCTCAGTTTCTGAAAGAATTCGTCCAACCCCATTCCTCACCTTTAAGTTATTCCTCTGCCTCTATTCTTGGAGCAAGGAGGAAGCTGAGTTCACCCTCTTTGCTTGCCATTTTCAGGGTCAGCTTGAGGGGCATGTCATCTCCCAGGTTGATTATTGCTGTCTCACTGAACTTGTCTGCCTTGAGCATCTCCTTGATCTTATCAAGGGAGTATATGCTCCTTGCAGGTTTATCTATCCTTTCGCCGTGGAGGTATTCAATCTGGGCGTCTCCAAATTCTCCCTCAGCTGAGGCTATGAAACGGTCCTCATCCACACGGAAGGTTATCTTATCTGAGAATATGTCTATGTCAGCTATTGAGTCCTTGAGGAGCTGGAATGGCACCTCGAACTCATTCTCATACTCAATTTCAGGAGGACTTGGGGTTTCATATTCGATGTCGATAAGCCTTATCTTGAATGTCCTTACTGCTTCCCCTTCAAACTGGATTATCAGGTTTCCCTCGTCGGTTGAGAGTATGACCCTGTCATTTGCCTTTGCCCTCTTGAGGACCTTCATGAGTTCCTCTGTGTCCACGTTGATCCTCTCTGGTTCATCACAGACGTACTCATCGAAAAGCTCGGCCTTCAGTTCGAGGTGCACGTATGTGATGTGGGACCTGTCAAGGGCGTCCAGGCGCAGGCCTTCGGCGCTAAGCTGTATCTGAACCTCGTCAACGATGGATGATATGGCATCGAAGCTCGTCCTTAAAATGTTAGGGTCATTCAATTCTGCCTTGAACATTTTCGTCCTCCTTATCCTATATAGCTAGATATTGGGGTCATGATTTATATACTATTCCTCTTCTTCTTTCTCTTCCCCTCTTTCAGCCTTCTTCACCTGTTTATAGAACCCCTCAAGGGGTGTGCCCCCTATGATGCTATGGACCATGAAGGCCCCCACCAGCAGGAGACCCGTGAGGATGAGGAATGCTGCGATGACCGTGTTCTCGCCTGAGACCACATTGTCAACAACACGGTCAGATGACCCCATTATGGTGACGATACCTGTCAGCAAAAGCATGACACCAAGTACCATTGCACTGTACCTCAGTATATCGTCACGGTGTTCCATTATGAGGGTCACCGGAAAGCCGTGCTCTGATTCATCCTCCTGTAACTCCTCCCATACCCGGGCAAGGAAACCCCTGAGCCTTTCTGAATACCTGCCTTTCTTACCATCATCGGGGCCTTCATCAGACATCTGCTCACCATTTTTCAGTCATATTCCCTCCAGGTGTGCTTGCAGCGGGTACATCTGAAGAACCGTGTCTCTGATTCATCAGCCCTCCTTGTCTGCTGCAGCCACCAGAAGGCCTCCATGTTACCACATTTCGGGCATTCAACCCTCGTTGTTGGGAGGGTATTTACATCATCACCTGTGAATATTATGGTCTCCTTTGCCTCAACTTCCTCTGAGACGCGGTACTTGTCTTTGAGCTTATCTGTGATATCCTTCTCATAGCCACACTGACACTTAAATTTTCCCTCGGATGGAAACATTACAGCTCCGCACTTAGGACAAAACTCCATCTTCTTCCTCCTGGTCAGAGAAACTGAAACCTTTTTGATTTCTAAAGTTTTTCTACAAGGACATTTATAATAATTTTGATTGTGACTGAAGGTCATGATATGCTGCAGAATGATTTTTTAGTGGAACACGGGTGCATTCCTCATCAATCTATTCCCGGTATCTGCTCCTGAAATCCTCCAGAATCTTCCGGTGGTCAAATGCGAGTTCAAGATCATCTATATCCTCGATGTGGAATATTCCAATGTCTGCAGCGTCTGAACCGGCCTCCGGTTCACCGGACACTACCCTCGCGGTGAAGCATACGCTCACGGTGTGCCCGCGGGGATCCCTCCGGGGGTCGGAGTAGACCCCGAGGAGGTCCTTGATTTCAACATCAAGGCCTGTCTCCTCGAGGGCCTCCCTCCTTGCTGCATCCTCAACAGTTTCACCGTATTCCACAAATCCTCCAGGTATGGCCCAGGAACCCCTGTAGGGTGATCTGCCCCTCCGTATGAGGATTATTCTATCCCCTGATAACCTTATGATAACGTCCACCGTGAGCATGGGTGTCTTCAAACCAGACTCCTCCTGCAGGCATCTATTTCTAGGCGCTGCCCCTGGACTCTCCTAACGTGACTCCTGAGGCAATTATGTGGGCCGCCCTCAGTGGTTCTGGAATTGAGCTGCGGGTCGTTGATATCCTGACAATCTCTGCGGCGTCATCAGGTTCAATGCCTGCAGTCTGGATGTAGAGGGGTTCCCTGGATTCAACCCTGTGGATTCTACCGGCCCTCTCTATGCTGCGCCACCTTGCCTTCCAGTCAGAAAATCTGTGCTTGAGCGCCCTCTTTATTCTTTCCATATCTGGATGTTTCCTTACAACCACTATAACGGGAAGGCCGGTCCTCTCTGATAATTCCACTATGTCCACAACATTGAAGCCCCCGAAGGTCAGCCCATCAAGCATTATGACCCTCAGCTGGTTGAGGTGCCTTGATCCATTCACCATCTCGATGATCCGCTCTGTGGCATCGTCACCGTCCACCCTCACCGTGGTTGTGAGGACGCCGTCGAGCCACTGCCCGCCCCTGAATACGGTGCCGACCAGAAGCACATCCTCCTCACTTCTGGGGGTGAATGGAGCATCATCTATGCCAAGAATCCTTATCTCAGATTTTATCTGCCTGAAATTATGGTTCTCCATGGAAAAATAGTTCACAGGGACTCTATGAGGCCCCTGAATTCATCACATCTATCCCTCAGGGTTTCGGCTGCTGCCTTGAGTGATTTTTTCGGGCTTCCTGCCCTGATATATAGCTGTGGTTCCCCCACTATTGGGTGGTCTATCGAGTATGCTGCTGCCTTAACCTTTTCATCCTCCATGAGGATGCTTCTTAATACATTGCAGAGGGTGTGTGTTTCTCCCTCGAATACTATCTCCATCTCATTTCTCTTATCCAGAATGACTTCCATTAGAATTACCCCTTAAGTGATTAACCTTCATAATTCACTGATAGCTTCCTTTTTTCCCGGTTTTCACAGTTCGGGCACCTGACCTCGTCCCTGCCGTTCACTTCCATGAAGTGCCTGCAGCGGGTGCACATTGCCTTGATAACCCCAAGGTCACGGCCTGATGTCTGTAGATCTATGCCATCGAGGCCCATGATCTTTGTGACCCTTGCCTCCACGATGTCCCCTATCCTGAAGGCGTCTGTTAGCTTTGAAAGGTAGCCCTTCCTTGCCTGTGAAACGTGGACTCCTCCAACGAAGTATGTTGCAAGGGCTCTCCTGTTGCCCTTGATGCTGTGTATCCTCACAAGGGCCCGCTGACCCCTTACATCAATGACCTCTCCAATGACCCTTGAACCCCTTTTAAGTGTTGGTGGTGTGTTCAGCTTTGATATTACCTTTATGCTCTTATTCCGGTCATCCCTTGAAACCTCTCCAACGACAAGGGATTTTATCTTACCATCCTCATCGTAGGTCCCCTCAGAGGGGAGGACCTCTTCGCTTACAGCCAAAAAATCTCCGGGAAAAACCATATCCCCAGATTTAACTTTCATCCATTCACCTCTTCAAGGTAAAAACAATGCTTACCTTACAGTGATCTATGGTTAGATCTGATTATATATATGCTTTTGCATGCGACCTTCAAAGATCGATTACTCCATTCCTCCAAATCTCACTACAAAAACCATACTGCACATCTGTCCACTGATTACCATGCCTCTGAATACCATGCATGAGAGCCAGCCGCACACTGGCCTATCTGTAGATACCACACCAGATAAAGGGTTATCCGTGTATTATCTCATCCAGTGTGTAGTCGTCCCAGCTTCTCTCTCCCAGAACTATCTCCAGTTCAGATGGGTTCAGGAGTGGTCTATCGTAGAGCTGTGAGTCATCTATGGCTATCCTAGGACACGCAGTTACCACGAAGGCCTCAAGTTCCCTGAAGGGGAGGAGTGCAGCCGGTGATATGTTCTCAGCGAGAAGTATGAGGGCCTCCCTTCCAGCCTCCTCAAGTTTTTTCTTAACCATGAGGGCAAGCTCAAACCTCATCTGTCCAGCCTTTGATGAGACCACCACCCCCCACCTGCTGGCATCCGATGCCCTGCTTATCCTCGCAAATCTCACCCTCAGGACCCTGTCTGCGAATTCCTCAATGTCCCTCACCTCACCATGATATGGGTCAGCCACCACAACCTCGCGTCCGGTGAAGAGTTTTATCCCGAGGGGGTGGAAGTTCCCGCTTCCAAGGAAAAGGTAGGCATCTGCATCGGTGCCCCTGATGGCTGAGAAATTGCATCCCAGGACCTGGCCCCTGGCTGTGTTAACACCCTCCCCTGTGACGACCTCAAAGCCCCTCTCCTCAAGGAGAGACCTTGCCTGGTCAAGCAGGTGGAGGTGCTGTGCTGTTGTTGCAATTCCAATCCTCCTGTGACCGGACAGTCTGTCAGCAGCCTCCCTGATGACTTCACCTACCTCAACTGAGGATGCGGCCTCTATGAATATCACAGGGACCTCATAGTCAAGGGGGAGTGGTGTGTGTCCATAGTGGACTATGAGGTCAACCATGTCCCTCATTTTTCTATCTGAAACATCACATGCCCCGAAGCATGGGTCTGCGGATATCACGGCAGTTGCGCCTGTTTCTGATTCTATCTGCTCTGCAAGTTCAACTGCCCTCATTTTAAGTCCCTCAGGGAACTGAAGGCCCACGACCCCTGCATTACGTTTCCTTATCTCCCCGATGACCCTTTCAGTTTCAAGCCTGTAGAGTGACATTTAATCATGCGGCCCCCCGGCAGGGATATCCTCAACCTTAACTCTGCCATCGATAACATCAACCTTCACGAGGCTCTTCACAGTGAAACCTGTTCTTTCCCTCACGACCCTGGATCCCTCACCCTTATCTATGACTGTTATAACATCCCTGACATCAACATCCATCTCCCTGAGGGCCTCCAGGACCGCCAGGAGGGTCCCTCCAGTGCTCACAACGTCGTCAATGACAACGACCCTGTCTCCACTATCAACACCATTTATGTAGAGTTCCCCTTCACTGTATCCTGTCATCTGATGGACGGCAACCTCGCCGGGAAGGCCGTACCTTCTCTTCCTCACCACGACGAAGGGTATTCCGGTCTTCAGTGATAGAACCGTTGCATGGTGTATGCCCATGGCCTCTATGCAGATTATCTTATCCGCTTCAGGTCTGAACCTCCTCACTATCTCCTCTGCAACCTCCTCCAGGAGTTCGGGTTCGGTGAGGGGTATGCCATCGGTTACAGGGTTTACAAAGTAGTCATACTCTCCCTTCTTAATCACAGGTGAATTTCTGAGGCTTTCCTTGAGTTTATCAAGCATTTCGATCACGCATCGGGATTGTTGAAAATTGAATTCATTATCTAGATATGATTGAGGATCTTAATATAGGTAATATAGGTCCTCAAAGGATCTGCCGCCCACCACCTGTGACCTTTATATGGCGCAGCCCATCCACCACTCTTAATATATAAGGTGATCCCAACAATAGTTAATGATTATCCATCACTGCAGGTGAAACCATGCTTGGGAATCTGGGCAGAAGTCTCAGTAAAACTATGAAAAAGCTGGCAGGGATGACAATTGTTGATGAGGAGGTCGTCAGGGAGGTCATAAAGGATATACAGAGGGCCCTGATCCAGTCCGATGTCAACATAAAACTTGTATTCAACCTGTCAAAGTCAATTGAGGAACGGGCACTCAACGAGGAACCCCCTAAGGGGATAACGCCAAAGGAGCACATCATAAGCATAGTGTACGATGAGATGGTCAAACTCCTGGGTGAGAAGAGCCATGAACTTGTCATAGATGATAAACCGTACCGCATACTCTTCCTTGGACTCCAGGGTAGCGGTAAAACAACAACCATAGGTAAACTTGCAAGGTACCTCCGCAAGAAGGGTTTCACTGTTGGGGTGGTCTGTACAGACACCTGGCGCCCTGCGGCCCTTGAGCAGCTGAAACAGTATACCGAGGGACAGGACGTGAGCATATACGGCGACCCCCAGAACAGGGACGCCCTGGACCTTGCAGAGAAGGGACTTGCCCGGTTCCAGAAGAAGGACGTTATCATATTCGATACGGCCGGAAGACACAAGGAGGAGAAGGACCTCCTCAGGGAGATGGAGGAACTTTCAGCCATTGTGGAGCCCCATGAGGCCATACTTGTAATCGACGGAACCATAGGCCAGCAGGCAAGGGAACAGGCCCTCGCATTCAGAAAAGCCACAGATATAGGTTCAATAATTGTGACCAAGCTCGATGGTTCAGCCAAGGGTGGTGGGGCCCTCTCGGCCGTTGCAGAGATAGGTGCTCCCATAAAGTTCATAGGTACCGGTGAGAGGATAGATGACCTGGAGGTCTTCGATCCCGAAAGGTTCATATCACGTCTCCTCGGTATGGGGGACCTCAGAAGTCTCCTCGAGAAGGTTGAAGAGGTTTCAGAGGAGGAGATTGCAGAGGAATCCATCGACGCAATACTCTCAGGTAAGTTCACCCTCAGGGATATGAGGGTGCAGTTTGAGATGATGGGTAAGATGGGGCCCCTCCAGCAGGTTATGAGTATGCTGCCTGGTGCCGGGAAACTCCCAAAGGACGCCAGCAAGATGACCGAGGAGACCATAAGGAAGTACCTCATAATAATGGACTCCATGACAGAGGAGGAACTGGAAAAACCAGACATCATAAAACACTCAAGAATACGCAGGATAGCCCGGGGTTCAGGGACACGCAATGAGGACGTTAAGGAGCTCCTGAAGTACTACAGGGTCACCAAAAAGGCCATGAAGGGACTTGGAAGGAGAAAGATGGGCGGACCCATGGGCCAGCTCATGAGGCAGTTCATGAGATAGCATCCTGAAGGGCAGAGATCAGGGGATAACCATGGATGTTCAGCAGAGACTGGGAGGACTGCTTGAAATCACAGAGTCCAGAATATGTCTGCAATGCCTTGGCAGGCACTTTATTGATTTGGTTGAAGGGCCAGGGAACCGTCTGAGGGGTGAGAAGCTCCAGAAGGAATTCTCGCTGAAACTATCCGGGCCATGCATGATATGCGGTGACGTCTTTGACAGGATTGATGAGGCCGCAGGGATGGTTAAGGAGAGGGTGGATGAACTTGGCCTTGAATACTCTTCGGTACTTGTGGGTACAAGGTTGCCCCCCGAAATGGTGGAACTTGATGATGAGATCAGAAAGCGCCTCGGAATCCAGACTGAGGGGCTTAAAAGGGATCTCAACCGTGAACTTGGTAAGAGGGTTGTCAAACTGCTGGGCTGCAGCGCAGAATTTGAGGACCCCGACCTCGTGGTGATGGTGGACTTCAGGGGGGACATCAGGGTCTGGATCCAGATAAACCCCCTCTTCCTTGAGGGGAGGTACCGCAAGCTGGTGAGGGGAATACCCCAGACCCGCTGGCCCTGCAGGAAGTGCAGGGGGAGGGGCTGTGAGAGGTGCAATTACACCGGTAAGATGTATCCCACGTCTGTGGAGGAGCTCATAGCCGGGCCCATCCTGGAGGCCAGCCAGGGACGTGATGCAAGGTTCCATGGCTCAGGCAGGGAGGATGTGGACGTCCGGATGCTCGGGACAGGGAGACCCTTTGTCCTGGAGATAAGGGAACCCCGGGTGAGGAACCTGGACCCTGAATCCCTTGAGGAGGAGGTGAACCGCAGGGCCCAGGGCATGGTTGAGGTTGAGGGCCTCAGATTCTCCACAAGGAAGAGGAAGGTTGAACTGAAGGACTCATCCCAGAGCAGGTACAAGGTTTACCGGGCCCTGGTTGAACTGGATGGAGACGTTACTGATGAGGACCTTGAGAGACTCGGGTCACTTGACATCATAAAACAGCGGACCCCTGTGAGAGTTTCCCACCGCAGGGCTGACAGGGTCAGAGAGAGGAGAGTCCTGGAAATATCATGGAACTTGCTGGATGGTTGCCTTGAGTTGATAATAAAGGGTGAGGGCGGCCTCTACATAAAGGAGCTTATTTCAGGGGATTCGGGACGTACAGAACCAAGTGTGAGCAGTGTTCTGGGGGTCCCTGCAAGGTGCGTGGCCCTTGATGTCCTTGAGGTCGGTGATGAACCATCAGAAAAAGATTAAGCAGATGATCGAAAAAATAAAACACTGCGTCCCATGCAGAATAGCCATGATAAGGAAAAATATATATTAATGGAGATATTAAATAGAGAACTTATAAGTTTAGATATCTGATTCTTGTAAAGTTTTAGTGACTGTTACAAGCCATTGAAGGCTTTTTATGGAGGTTAAAGAATGAGAAGATCAAGAGGTTTCAGAAGTAAAACAAGACACAAGCTTCAGAAGGTTAAAAGGCCAGGCAGGTCCAACCCCATAACAAGGAAGATCCAGAGCTTCAATGAGGGTGACCTTGTACACATCATCATCGACCCTAGCATTCACAGGGGCCAGCCACACCCGCGTTTCCATGGTAAAACCGGTCGAGTTGTGGGGATGATGGGTAAATCCTATGTTGTTGCCCTGAAGGATGGTAACAAGGATAAACAGCTTGTTGTGAGGCCAGAGCACCTTCAGATGCAAGAGTGATTCCCATGATCGGGAAAAAGGTTCTGGAAAGTGAACCTGTTTCTATGGCAGAGGTTAAGGAAATCCTTGAAAAATTTGGGGAAGACCATGAACTCACATACGAGCAGAACCTTGTCCTTGACCATGTAACCCGTTTTTCAAGGCTTGACCCTGAAAAGAGCAGGGAGCTGGTGGAGGAACTGATGGACATCCCCAACATCAAAAGGAGGCATGCTGTTAAAATTGCAGATATAATGCCGGTGGACATATCCGACCTCCGTTTAATCTTTGCCAAGGAGAGGGTTCCCATAAAGGCTGATGACCTTCCAGGCATACTCGAGGTAATAGATAAATACCGGGTCGAATAAAAATAATATCTGACCTGAAAAAAGTAGAGTATGTGATTTCATGGAAGAATACGCTATCATACTGGATTACCTTCCACTTGGTTACATGAGCGAAGGGTTCGGTACATTCAAGAAGAGGCCTGTTGCCCAGGCACTGGGTAAGGATGAGTTCACCCTCCTGGAGTTAACACCAAGACCGGACGTGGACCTTGAAATCCACGAGGAGGTCTACATCGGTAAGGGTAAAAGGGACAAGATCGCCCGTATAAACAGGAGGCTCCGTCACAATGAACTCACAGCCACCGCCAGGGTTGAGCTGCCCTACGTCGTTGAGGAGATAATAAAATCAAATGAGGACCGGTTTGTAAAGTTCTTCAACGAGGCTGGACCCATAAGTACCAGGCTTCACCAGCTTGAACTTCTTCCAGGAATCGGTAAAAAGCACATGTGGGATATCCTCAAGGCCCGTGAGGAGAAGCCCTTTGAAAGTTTCGAGGACATAAAGAACAGGGTCCCCATGTTATCAGACCCTGTTAAACTCATCGTCAGGAGGGTCCTCATGGAACTGGATGTTGAGGGCGCCAAACGGGGAAAACGTAAGTACAACATATTCACAAGACCGCCCCAGAAGAGGAGGGGCTGATCCTTCAATTTAAATTTAGAATCTATTTTTATGTCAGGGCTCTACACCGAGACAAGGGAGGTGCTGAGGAAGTATGGTGTGAGGCTTAGAAGGAGCCTCGGCCAGAACTACCTCATAGATGAGGTCAAAAGGCAGCGCATACTTGAATACGCTGACCTCAGGGAAGATGACAGGGTCCTTGAGATAGGACCGGGTATAGGGACCCTCACACTTCCAATGGCAGAACTTGCTGGTCATGTCACCGCAATTGAGAGTGATCCCCTCATTGCAGCTATCCTGATGGACAGGCTTCAGGTGGATAACGTTGATGTGATAGTCGGTGATGCCCTCAGGGTTGATTTTCCAGAATTCAACAAGGTCGTATCCAACCTGCCCTACCAGATCTCCTCCCCCATAACCTTCAGGCTTCTGGAGCATGACTTTGAACTCGCTGTTCTCATGTACCAGAAGGAATTTGCAAGGAGAATGGTTGCAGAGCCGGGTACAAGGGAGTACTCAAGACTGTCGGTCATGGTGCACTTCCTTGCAGAGGTTGAAATAGTTGACTACCTCAAACCGGGCTGTTTCTTCCCCCGTCCCAGGGTTGAATCTGCGGTTGTAACCCTTAAACCTACGGGTTTCAGGGCCCCGGCATTCCTAGAGGATGTATGCCGTGCACTCTTCCAGCACAGGAAGAAGAAAACCTCAAAATCCCTCAGAGAATCATTCCATGAAATAAGGACTGATCTGAGCTTTAATGAAGTTCTGAGGGGTCTTCCACCAGAAATACTGGAGAAGAGGGTCTTTCAGCTGAGACCAGAGGATATACTTGAAATAGCAGAGCATATAGAGGATCTCTCAGGTTCTTCCTGAGCTGGGCCTTCATCAGCACATCCCTGAGAAAACTATAAGTATTATGTAAACTATTTTTTACATAGGTGATTGTTTTGATAATAGCAAGACCCCAGTGGTTCGGTAGAAGAAAGTACGGTGGCTGGGGAGTCTCAATAAAAACCTGGCAGGGCGCAGTATACCTTGCATGCGTATTCCTGCTGCTCGTCGGGATCCAGCTACTTCCCCTCAACACCACCACAAGGATGTATGTGACAGGTGCCTGGCTTGCATTCATGTTCCTGGACATGTTTGATGTTATGTGGAAGGTGAAAAGGGATGAAAGGGAGTACCTCCATGAGGCCATAGCAGAAAGAAACGCCGCATGGGCCATGATGCCAGTGCTTGTAATTGGAGTGTTCATAGAACTCATCTCAAGTTCCCTGCAGGGAAAGCCCCACGTCGACCCCTTCATTTTACTTGCACTCCTTGCAGGTGTCCTTGCAAAATCCGTGACAAACTACCGGCTGGAGAGGGAGAATTGAGGACACTAATAAGGGAACACAGGAAGGAACTCGGATTAACCCAGGAGGAACTCGCAGAGAGGGTTGGGGTAACAAGGCAGACCATAATAGCCCTTGAGAAGGGACGTTACAGCCCCTCCCTCATCCTTGCCCACAGGATCGCAAGGGCCCTGGGAAGGGAGCATATCGAGGATATCTTCATCCTTGATGAGGACGGTGCAAAATGAAAATGATAAGATACGGTGAAATTAAAATAAAGACCTGCGAAAACGTCTATGAACCAGCAGAGGACACCTTCCTCCTTGCAGATAACCTGGATGTCAGGGAGGGTGATCGTGTCCTTGAAATAGGTACAGGAACAGGACTTGTTGCCATAAGAGCATCAGAGAAGGGAGATGTGACTGCAACCGATGTGAATCCCGCCGCAGTTAAGTGCACGCAGGAGAATGCCATTATCAATGGAGTTGAACTCAGGGTCCTGCAGGGGGACCTCTTTGACCCGGTTGAGGGCGAAAAATTTGACGTCATCCTCTTCAACACACCCTACCTTCCAGCCACCGGGGATGATGCCACAGGGGATGTCCTGGACCTCGCCTGGAATGGGGGCCCCGACGGCAGGATGGTTATAGACAGGTTCCTTGATGAGGTCCAGGCACACCTGAAACCTGGGGGGAGGGTCCAGCTGGTGCAGTCCTCCCTCTCCGATACAGAGAAGACCCTCCAGAAACTGGCAGATATGGGCTTTGATGCGTCGGTTACTGCAAGTGAGAGGTACTTCTTTGAGGAGATAGTCCTGATAACAGCCAGGATTTAATAAAAAATTTTATAAGCACCATGAGCTGGTGTGTCATGTTTTTCCAGTTTTTTTAATCTCCCATCGATTTATGGCGAGTCCCCCGTTTATATACCTACTATGAAATTTTACTGTCGCCTCAAGTAATATGCTGTAGCTGATCCGTAATATATATATATGAGTTTTTTGTATAGAATTATTATAAGTTAATGGGGGTGTCCATGGTGAGAGGTTTTTATGTCCTGTTCCTGGTCGTGCTCCTCCTCGCGGTGTCTGTTAACTCTTCAGCCGCTGCAGACAACTCCACACTGGACGACACGGCCTGCGCAGACAACTGTACAGTCCTTGAAGCACAGGGGGATGATGTAACGGGTGCACTGACCCATAATGTTACAGTGGATTCTGAGGGTGTGGTCCTCCAGACAAGGAACTACACCTGCGGACCCGCAGCACTCGCCACCGTCCTCCAGAGACTCGGAGTGAACACCACAGAGGATGAACTCGCAGGCCTTGCCGGAACAACCGAAGACGGGACCACCATGCAGGGCCTCCTGGAAGCCAGCAGGGCCAAGGGAATGAACGCAACCGGCATGAAACTAAACATATCTGAACTCAAAGAAAACATGATCGCCTATACCATCAATGACGGCACCGGACACTACACCGTAATAAACGGAATCACCAATGACACGGTCAAACTCGCAGATCCAAGCCTCGGGAACATCGAAATGAATATAGAAGAGTTCACTGAGATCTACAGCGGATATGCACTGGTTATAAATGATCCTAATAATCCAAGACAGGTCAACGGAACCACAGAACAAACAAATAATCAAACAGATCAAAGCAACGAGAACACCTCATCAGAAACCATAAATAACCTGACAGATACCACCTCTGATGTGCAGGCAGACAACAGAACTCTGACTGATGAGGAAATGCAGAACATTAAAGGTAAAAAATGGAGGCATAAACATTGGCATCCATGGAAGTGGCGGTGTTCTTATCATTGGCATGGTTGGTATCCTGTGCGTGTCCGTGCCTATTATGGATTCCATATAGTCTCTTATACAGCCCAAATGGTGCGCTGTGCTTGTACGCTGGATGCTGATGGCTTTGACTATTATTATGCTCGCTGTAAGACCTATGGTGATCGCTATATGGATTGGTATCGGCGCGTGGGATATAGGTATGCGGCATGAAGAAATTAAGTGTGGAATATGAGTATCATTCGGAGGTATGTGAAAAATGAAACGGGCATATGTCCTGCTAATTGGTTTGTCAATGCTTCTCATCTCCTTGATAGTACCATTCCCTCTAGCATTGTCCTTTGTTATCCTGGCAGGATTATTTATCGCACATTTCAGTAAGATGGAAGAAAAAGAGGTTAACATGATTATAACAGCCACGGTATCTTTATTCATAGGATTACTGGGAGGATTACTTGGATCGATGATTCACCACAATATTTCATCAACCTGGACACTACTATCTGCTCATGGGGGACTCTTTTTAATAGCCTTAATTGGATACTTTTTCATGGTCCTAATACTGATGACATTAGGATCCATGATAGACAAGGTTATATCGAAAGCTAGATCAAAATCCCTTTGAGTTTCCGCAGACCCCACCACAACATCAATGACACCAGAAGATACCATCAATGACGGCACCGGACACTACACCGTAATAAACGGAATCACCAATGACACGGTCAAACTCGCAGATCCAAGCCTCGGGAACATCGAAATGAATATAGAAGAGTTCGCTGAGATCTACAGCGGATATGCACTGGTTATAAATGATCCCAATAATCCACAGGTCAACGGAACCACAGAACAAACAAATAATCAAACAGATCAAAGCAACGAGAACACCTCATCAGAAACCATAAATAACCTGACAGATACCGCCTCTGCTGTGAAGGCAGACAACAGAACTCTGACTGATGAGGAAATGAAGAACATTAAAGGTAAAAACTGGAAGTACAGGTTAAATCAAAGGTTAAAGAGACAGGGAAGATGGAAAAGAAATGCATGGTACAACCGAAGCTTTAACTGGTGGAGAGTCTACTATGGAGGTGCCTGGGTCTGTGTAGCACCAGGTTACACAAATCATCCCGTGGGTAAGCTTTTTGGTTTCTTAGGGACAGTTTATCTAGGCACCGTGGGAACAGCGCATCTTAACGAGGGGTGGTGGACATATACCTGACATTTAATTTTATTTTTATGAAATAGGAGGAGTATCCATGGATATAAGTGAAAAACATGAAAAAAGAATAATGTTACTCCTGTCTGCAGTCTTTTTTGGGATTTTTTTATACATAGAATTTAATTTTTCCCAATACTCAGAGTTAAGATTATTAATGTTCCTGTTAATTGTACTAACTCTTTATGGATATGCGAGACTTCAAAGTATCTATGATACCCCCGCAAGAAGATTAAAACTTTTGTTTTACACAATAGTTCTGGCTTTATTATTTTATATAGTAATACTAACCCGGCAGCCAGCGTTACTAAGAAATACCATGACTATAGTGACTATAGCGGCGTTAATTCTACTTGCATTTGATAAAAAAGAGAAGGTGAAATAGCCAACATAATAGTTATCGACAGATGAGACTAACCCTAACTAAATGAAAGTGTTGAAGTTGCAGATCCAAGGAAAAAGATAGACAATTAACACCCCCACAATTTCCAAGAGATTTACAGGCTACACTACTGTAATCAACCAAGAAACAGATGACATTCCGGCCGTGGACAGCGCAGCTCAAACCAGCACTTAAAACAACCCTAACCAAAGAGAAAATGCAGAACATCAAGGGTAAAGGTGAAGGTTATTCCTTCAAGATCGAAGTTTTTTCACTCTTTGTCTTGGGTGTTTCCTTGGTCTTACATTCATCTTATACGTGACATTAAGAAGAGAGTTCCGAAAGCAGGAGACATCGGTTTGTTCATAGCAAACATCTCATGCTCTTTTAAGTATTCCGCAAACACATCTAATTGTCTGCTCTGCATGCTAGATTGGATATAGATATGCAGCATAAACTTTTATGGGGTTCATTTTATTCCACATATATTAAAACTAGGCGTGGGTGAAGGAAGATGCGGGTTTGTGTGTCATCCTGAACAGTCTTACTTTCCTTAGGGGAGATATTTAATGTATTCCTTAGAGCTGTTTGATGCTCTTTCCCTTTGTGGCTTGTCATAGCCGGCTATTTTATTGCACGTTTCAGCGAAAAAATAGAAAAGACATGGTAATAGTGGCTATGGTATGTCTTTCACTGCATGAGTAGATTACTCATAGCACTAATAATAAATATCCCCTCTTAAAAAGCTTTTCGAGACAAAAACCGCTGAAAAATTGAAGTGTTATTAAGATGCACAATATTATAACCCAACTTTAGGAAAGGAACCAGACATCACGGATGCTCTCACATGGAACAGTGAGAGACGCATGTTACCCCGACCCAGAAATCAAACAATATTGGAGATCCCCAAGTGGATCCCCTGATAAAACCAGGCCCCTACCATTTTTCAAGGATTTGAAAAATGAATTATAGGACCTTTTAAACCGTTTATGGATCACGGAGCAGTATACCATCAAATACCATGACGGCATCGCCCTCCATGTAGGCCCCTAGTTCTGTGCCGTCCTGGTAGACGTCTATTTTAAGTTCCCCTCCTGGAAGGTGCACCAGGACACTGTCATCCAGTTTTTCAAGTTTAACACCCGCAATTACACTGGCTGTGGCCCCGGTGCCGCAGGCCATTGTGGGTCCAGCACCCCTCTCCCAGGTCACCATGATTATCTCAGAGGGGCTCACGACCTCAACAAAGTGGACATTTATCCTCTCAGGAAAGAGGGGATGGTTCTCTATTGCCGGTCCAAGCCTGTCAAGGTCCACGCCCTCCGCATCATCAACGAATATTATGGCGTGTGGATTCCCGACGCTTAGTGCTGTGAGCTTAATGTCCTCACCCTCCACAGGCAGGAACCTGTCTATGAACTCGTATTCCTCAACATCCATGGGTATCTGGTCTGTTTTGAATGTTGCGGTGCCCATATCAACCCTTGATGAGACCACTGCACCATCCTCGACCTCCAGTTCCACGGTCTTGATACCTGCGAGGGTTTCCACCTCCAGTCTCCTCTTCCTCACTATGGCATTGTCATATACAAACTTTGAGAAGCACCTTATACCGTTTCCGCACATCTCTGCCTCGCTTCCATCAGCATTGAATATCCTGAAGCGGATATCCCCTTCGCCGGATGCAGGCTGGACAAATATAACACCATCCGCACCCACAGAGAATCCCCTGGTGCATACCTCCCTTACAAACTCTGGCTTCTTATCCTCAGGTATGCACTCCTGGGCGCTCTCATCTATAACCACATAGTCGTTTCCAAGCCCATGCATCTTGGAAAAGAGTATCATCCTCGTCATCAGATCTACCTCTTCAGAAGTCTTGCAGGTACATTCTGTCCCCTCAGGAGGTCAGAGAAGGTCTCCCTCTCCCTGACAACATCAACCTTGCCTTCCCTCACAAGGACCTCAGCGGGTCTTGGCCTGGAGTTGTACTGGGAGGACATTGAGAAGGAGTAGGCCCCTGCGTTCATGATGGCAAGGACATCGCCCTCATTAATTTCAGGGAGCTGCCTGTCCCTTGCAAAGAGATCCCCTGATTCACACACGTTTCCAGCCACATCCATCTTCTCAGATGGTTCATCCAGGGGTCTTTCAGCCACGAGTATGTGGTGGTAGGATCCATACATGGCAGGTCTCAGGAGGGTGTTGAAGCCTGCGTCAACACCTGCAAATTTTCTGTAGCTCTCCTTTATGGTGTTGACCCTTGTGAGGAGGTAGGATGCATCCCCAACTATGTACCTTCCAGGCTCCAGGCACATCATGGGTCTTCCAAGACCGTACTCTGAGAGTTTATCCTTGAAGAGTCCTGTTATCTTTGATGCGAATTCATCAATGTCCAGTGGTTCCTCTTCAGGCGTGTATGGTATTCCAAGTCCGCCTCCAAAGTCTATGAACTCAAATTCAACCCCTGTGGCCTCATGAACCCTGCCGGCTATGTCCATCAGGGTTTCAACGGCCAGCATGAATGGCTCAGGGTCCAGTATACCTGAGCCTATGTGGGCGTGTATCCCCACTGGCTCAAATCCAAGGTCCATGGCCATCCTGTAGACCTCAGGTGCCTCTCTCTCCATTACACCGAACTTGCTCATCTCTCCGCCGGTGATGCAGTGCTCATGGTGCCCTGCCCCCACCAGGGGGTTCACCCTGAAGGATATCCTGAGACCCTCAGGGGCGATCTCTGAAAGCCGCAGGAGCTGTGACCTTGAATCCACATTGATCCTGACACCTGAATCTAGGGCAAACTGCAGTTCATCGTCCCTGACGTTGTTACCGGTGTAAAGTATCCTGTCAGGGTCAAAGCCTGCCATGAGAGCTGTGTAGATCTCTCCAGGAGATACAGCGTCAATTCCGCTCCCCTCCTCCTCCAGTATCCTCATGACCGCAAGGTTGGTGTTGGCCTTGCATGCATAGAATACCTGGAACCGCGAGTATTCACCTGAGAATGCCCTGTGGAGCCTCCGGTAGTTCTCCCTTATCCTCATCTCATCGATGACATAGAGTGGGGTGCCGTATTCATCTGCCAGTTCCACTGCATCTGCACCGCCAATCAGAAGATGTCCTTTATCGTTAACCTCAATATCAGGAAACATTAGTGTTGATCCTCCCTAAAGTTTAATCAAATCTTTATCCAAATGACAATATAAGTCCTTAGGGTGTGAAGATATGAAGCCGTTTATTCCAGTTGTAAGGGCCCTTATAAGGGGCGAGGATGGTGTTCTAATGCTCAGGAGGTCCCGGGAATCGTCCACAAATCCATCACTCTGGGAGCTCCCGGGTGGTAAGGTGAGGGCAGGGGAAACACTTGATGAGGCCCTTTCAAGGGAGGTCCGTGAGGAGACGGGCCTCAGGATAACACCTCTACACCTGCTGGGTGCATATGAGCAGGTGTTCCCCCATAAGGTCTCGGTGAACATAATATTCTCTGTGGAGGTCCGTGGGGGCGCCCTTGAGCTGAGCATGGAGCATGAGGACTTCTGCTGGTTCAGGTCAGGGGTACTTGAATTTTCTCCCTGGCTGAGTGAATTCAAAGGTGATAGGCCAGACCTCTTCAGGTGAGAGAAGCTGGAGCTATCAGAGATCTGAGATCACATGACCCAGTACATCCACAGCCGCATCAATCTCCTCCTTCTTTATTACCAGGGGCGGGACAATCCTTATGACCTTGCCGGCCGTGCAGTTTATCAGCACCCCCATCTCCCTTGCAGCGTCAACCACCCCTGCACATTCACCATCGATCTCAATTCCGATCATGAGGCCGACACCGCGTATGTCCCTGACGGCATCACATCCATGGAGGACCTGCCTCAGCCTTCCAAGGAAGTAGGAACCCATCTTAGCTGCCCTCTCAGGTAGCTTCTCGTCCATCAGAACTTCGATGGTGGCTATGGCTGCAGCACATCCCAGGGGGTTTCCCCCGAAGGTGGATCCATGGTCACCCGGTTCAAATGCCATGGCAACCCTCTCATTTGCAAGCACAGCTCCTATTGGATACCCGCCACCCATGGCCTTTGCCACGGTAGTTATATCTGGCTCTACACCGAATAGCTGGGATGCGAACATTGCTCCGGTTCTTCCAAATCCTGTCTGGACCTCATCGAGGATCAGGAGCACGTCATTCTGCCTTGCAAGTTCCTGGACATCCCTCAGATAACCCTCTGGTGGAATTATGACTCCACCCTCCCCCTGTACCGGTTCCAGAATTATGGCTGCAGTTTCATCACCTACCGCATCCGCCATTGCCCCGATGTCGCCGTAGGGGACATGTTTAAAACCCTCTGGTAGTGGCCTGAAGGGTTCACTGTACTTCTTCTGGCCAGTCGCAGTTACCGTTGCAAGTGTCCTCCCGTGGAAGGAGTTCTCAGCAGCTATTATCTCAGATTTGCCCGTGAATTTCCTTGCAAGTTTTATGGCTCCCTCATTGGCCTCTGCACCGCTGTTTGCAAAGAAAACCCTGTCGTGGGGGGATATGGCCGTTAGAAGCTTTGCGAGTTCAACCTGCTCCCGGGTATAGTAGATGTTGGATGAATGTATGAGCCTCTGTGCCTGGTGGCAGATTGCCAGGGCGACCTTTGGGTGGGCGTGGCCGATGCTGTTAACAGCGACCCCGGCAAAGCAGTCTATGTAGGAGTTGCCCTCGATGTCCCACACAGTTGCCCCCTTCCCATGGGACAGTACAATGGGCTGCCGGGTATATGTCTGCATGATGAATTTCCTTTCAAGTTCAATTATTTCCTCTGAATCCATGATATCACCAAAAATTTATATGGGGACCTGTATTAATGTTGAACCTAAACTGATAATAAATATTTATGTTGAGGTGGTTAAATGAAAAGTGCTGTCATTGAAACCGTTAAGGGCGATATAGAACTGATCCTCTTTGAGGAGGACGCCCCGAACACGGTTGCGAATTTTGAAAAACTTTCAAACAGTGGATTCTATGATGGACTCACCTTCCACAGGGTCATACCTGACTTCGTGATCCAGGGAGGGTGTCCTGTGGGTGATGGGACAGGCGGCCCCGGTTACACAATAAAGTGCGAGATAAACCCGAACAGGCACGTTAAGGGGGCCCTGTCCATGGCACATGCAGGGAGAGATACCGGGGGCAGCCAGTTCTTCATAACACTATCTCCCCAGCCCCATCTCGATGGCGTCCACACCGTCTTCGGAAAGGTTGTGAGGGGTATGGATGTTGTTGAATCCATAGAGAGGGGAGACCGGATGCTCAGGGTCAGGGTCTACGACGAATGAATCGTTCCCTGATATCACTCCAGGGGTATCTCACCCCTCCAGAACCTTCTGAGGACCCCGGCATAGTGCCCCGCAATTTCCTCAGCTATTCTCAGGTGTGTCTCATCGTAGTTCTCTGGTGGATCACCTGCGACTATCTGGCCGAGTATCCCCTCCGAATCCTTAACAGCGACTGAGAGGAACTTTGAAACCTTCCTGTGGCCATCGGGTATTCCATGGGCTGCAGGATGCCCGGCAGGGTTGTTGGTGAAGAATGACTCCCCGGTGTCCAGGGAGTAGCCGAGGAGCCCCCCGTATTTACCGCTGGATGGCAGCTTAAAGCGTGCCTCACCCATCTCCTCGTAGTGTCTGCAGTACTCTGTGAGATGGGAGAATTTTATGCCGACACTATCCCCGTTTTCGGGGTCAACATAGGCAACGTAGCAGTACCTGCTCCCGGTCATCCTCTTTATTTCATCAAAAACAATATCTGATGCTTCCCTTACTGATGCTGCAGACTCAATCCTTTCCTTAAGATCCATTCCCATTCCTCCAGTTCATCAGCTCCCTGTAGAGTTGGTGCCGGGGCCCTATCCTCCCAAGGACCCTCCCCTCAATTTCATGGAGGGGGTGTTCTCCATGGTCTGTTATGAGCCTTACCCCCGCAAGTTTTTTAACCCTGAGGACACGGGACCCCACCAGGACCTCATGGCCTATTTTAATCCCGGATACACTGTCCACCACAACCAGGTACTCCCCGCGCCTCCTGATTATCCTCAGATCCCCGGTGCACTCCCTTTCCCTCATCCTTAGAAGTACACGGTCGAACTGATCCCTCCCCAGGGTCTCCATCAGGTGCGCCCTGAGTTCATCCTCAAGGGCTGAGCGGAGCCTCATCCAGGCATCTGCCTCACGGCACCCTATATTCTCCCTTGTCGACCTCTGGGGGCACTTCCAGCAGTACTTTTCATCAAGGACCCTCCGAAGATCCTCAAAGGATTTCCTTGTGTATACCTTGAATCTGGCAATTATATTCTTCATCTGGACTCACCGGTATGTAATGACCCACCAGATCAGGATCAATGTGTTATCCTGTGCCCTGCCTGAGCCTATCAAGTAGCCCCGATTTTCTGGCATGGTTGAAGAGGTAGAGCTGCACATAGCCGGCCATCTCCCCGTACTCCCTCCGTGCGAATTCCACCATCGACCTGTCATTGAAGTTCCTGCCAGGGTGGATGTGGTTCATGATCCTCCTGATCCATACATCAACAGGGAAGGCCTCTGTCTTCCTGAAACCATAGAGGAGTATGCAGTCAGCGACCTTGGGACCCACACCCGGGAGTTCAAGGAGGAGCTCCCTTGCATCGTCATAGTCCATCCCATCGATCCTCCTGATATCCATCTCCTCTGCGAGTATCCTCGATGTCTCCCGGATGTAGGGCGCCCTGTAGCCGACGCCACAGGATCTGAGGTCATTGAACCTGAAGTCTGAGGGGAGGTTATCCTCGGCCCTCTGCAGGTCCTCAAGGGAGTCCTCAGCCACGCCTGCCAGGACATGTGGGGAGGGGAATGTGTGGAAGGTCTCGCCATTGAAGGTGTGGGCCTGGCCCCAGAGCCTCCTTATGTCCTCTATGGACCTTGTCCATCTCACAACCGAACAGTTGGCTGATGCTATTGAGGATATCACACACTCAAATGGGTCCTTTGCAAGGAACAGCCGCAGCCCCCTCGATGAATCCAGGGTGTATGATAAGTTTTTATCCTCCAGGAATGTGTAGAAATCTTCAATATCAAATTTCAGGTCGAATATGTATTCAATCTTCTCCCTGAGAGTTTTCTGAGGTACATCCACGTAGGGTCTGACCCTGAGCACCCCTGCCTCATTCCTGACCTCAACCGGACAGGGTACCCCCTCGATGATGAGAAGTTCCCTGAAGGCCCCCTCAACCTCCCTCCAGGGTGGCTGGGAGGTCTGTCCACTCCTCTGGGTCATCTCAAGGTCAAAGTCCCCCACGGGTATCCTCATTTCCCTCCCCCTCTGCTGACTACAATCTTATGGGAACTCCCCTTGATCTGAGGTACTCCTTCACTGCAGGGACAGGGTATTCATTGAAGTGGAATATGCTTGCAGCAAGTGCAGCGTCTGCCTTACCATCTGTGAATGCCTCATAGATGTGTTCAGGTTCCCCTACACCCCCTGATGCGATCACAGGTATGTCAAGGTTCTCGCTCATGGTCCTTGTGAGGGGAATGTCGTAGCCCATCTTTGTACCGTCACGGTCCATTGATGTGAGGAGAATTTCACCTGCACCTCTATCCTGGCATTCCATTGCCCATTTCACCGCGTCAATACCTGTGAATTCTCTTCCACCATAGATGCTGCACTCGTACCAGCAGTATCCATCATCAACCTCTATTATGAACCTTTCATCTGATTCACGGGGGTTTTCGATGTATCTCCTCTTGGCATCTATTGCCACTACGCATGCCTGGGACCCGACGAGGTCTGATGCCTCATTGATGAGTTCAGGGTTCTTTATTGCGGCTGTATTGGTGGAGCACTTGTCTGCCCCCGCCTTAAGCATCTTAACATAGTCCTCTGGCTTCCTTATACCCCCACCGACACATATGGGTACGAAGACGTTCTCTGTGGTGGCCTCTATCACATGGGTCATGGTCTCCCGTCTCTCATGTGATGCTGTTATGTCGAGGAAGACTATCTCATCGGCACCATCCTCATAGTACCTTGTTGCAAGTTCAACAGGGTCCCCTGCGTATCTTATCTGTTTGAATTCAACTCCCTTCACGACCCGGCCATTTGGAACCTGGAGGTCACAGTCAAGACATGGTATTATCCTCTTTGCAAGCATTTCAATCGCCATCAACAACTCTGAGGTGTCTGAATCTACAGTAAAACATATTCCTTCTCATTTGAAATAACCCGGAAGACATATTTATTAATTAAGAGGCATTTAGTATAAAGCTGTCTGCTGTCCCCTGAGTCTGGTCTTCGGCTGACACGTTGATGAGAAAATATTTAAATGGTTAACTTTAAATAGAGATGTGTGTAGGGGGCCCGTAGTCTAGCCTGGAATATGACGTGGGACTTCGGATCCCAAGGTCGGGGGTTCAAATCCCCCCGGGTCCGCTTTTTTATTAACTGCTTTTTATTAACCTTCAAAGCACGGAATACAAACCATCCTACCATTCTTTACTCTTGAAAGATTTATTAACCTTCAAAGCACGGAATACAAACCATCCTACCATTCTTTACTCGTGCACGGTGCTCTGAGACGGGTTCACCGCACTCTGCGCATATGATGGACCCATATATCCTTGCCTCCTCTGGAGGTTTCTCTGAAACATCCCTGACCTCAAAGAGGTCATTTGGATCCATTTCAAGTATCTTCTCTGTCAGTTCAGCCCTGTCCGTAACCCCGAGTTCCTTCATGAGCTGATCCATTGGTTTTTTAAGTGATATCCTGATTCCATCGCCTGTTTTCCTGTTGAAGAATGTGTAAACATGTTTTCCGTAATCCCTGAATATCAGGTTGCCCTTTCCAAAGGTACACCCAGTCATGAACTGGATGGCGTCTATGCTGCAGCTGTCATTCTCAACAACCGCCACTATCTCCTCATCCTCTGACCTTCCAAATCTTTCAGCTACGATCTCACCGACCTTGTATCCGAGGGCAGTGCCGGCACAGGAGTGACCGTGAAATCCAACTATATCCTCATAATCCATAACTATCACCCTCCCTATCTCTGGATCACGATTCAGATATAGGTGATGGTGGTAAACCATGTTTTCATTATTACCTTTCATTTAAATCAACAAAAAAATGTAATAATATATCTTTATATTGTAAGAAGTGATTAGTTAATACGAAACAAATTAGAGGGAGGTGAAATGGATGAGGAGATTATTCATGGTTTCAGTTCTTTTCCTTCTGGCCATGCTTACGGGTTCAGTGGCAGCTGCAGACAACGCAACCTGCGAGGTTGGTGTCCTTGTCAGCTACCAGTACAGCGATGATAACGGTAGGATCAATCCGACCCTCGAAATCACGGATTCAGGTACAGGCATAGAATACAACCGGACCTACGACCCATCCAGTGGTTATACAAAGCTGATCTTCCAGCATTCAAACATAAGCGCGGCAAACCTTACACTGACTGTGAGGGCACCGGGCTACGTTACCGTCGAGAGAAGGTTAAACCTCACACCGAACCCCATGGACCCCGGGACACCGGATACTATGCAAGCATAAACCTTGTTCTAAATGCAACCGAACCATACCGGATCGGTAGAGAGCTGACAGAAAAAGCAGATAAACTCCTGAACTTCACAGGGAAGGGAGAAGTTCTTGTTATAACAACAGCCGGCCTTGTGAAGTACCGTAATATGACTACAGAGGATGTCCTGGAGGGAATACTTAACAGGGGAGGTGGCCTGATAAGCTACGGTAGAGCTAACCTGCTTACACTCCGAAGAACAGCCACAGACCCTCTGTGTACGGCTTTCATAGTGAGGAAGGGTAACGATCTTCTCATGGCATTCTACAGGAACACCACACTGGTGTACCTTGGAACGGTGTCCCAGAACATGAGCTCTGCCCAGTGGAACAACCTTACATCAAAGCTGGGGGATGATGCCTTCCCCTTCGCAAGCCTTGCAAATGCATGGGCAGCTGGAGCACCAGCAGATCTGCTCAAACAGGCCGCATTCCATGGACACATGTGCCTGGGTACCATAAGCGGATATGCCATGAGTAAAACCATCTACATGTACTATCCACCTATCCAGGACTGGTCCACCGGTTCACCCATAGAGATAACCAGCTACGTCACCATAGGTGTTCCCGGCGGCTCAGACGATGATGCCCTCATACTTGCACTCGATAACACCCCCGGGAAGAGGTCATACCTCGGCTTCGATACAACCGGTGCCGGTGCAGAGGACAGTATGGTGGGCTTCATAAGGTGGAACCCAAGGACAAACACCGGTACCCTTGTGGTCATGAAGTTCGACCAGCAGGCACTCATAGATACCTACAAAAGGGAGACCGGAGTATCAGTGGTTCAGGAACTCAAATTCAACGCCTGGCTCGTTAAAAAGGTCACAGAGAACCCTGCCTCCATTGTAACTATCGTTAAGGAACTCGACAACCTGACAGCCGACCAGTACTACTACCTGGCAGGAAGGGAGGTCAACTACAACCAGGTAAATGAGACCCATGGACTGGACATGAACTACATAAACAGCCTCAATCTGCCAAACGCCACCAGGGCAAATGTGAATGCAACATGGAATCCTGTGAGCTATGCTGAGCTCCGTGAAATCGGTAGAAGGGCCGCTGAAATGGCTAAGGAGATATTCCTGGCTGAGAGAGGAATAAACCTTGAAAGGGACGATCTCAATGTAGCTGCCCTCACATCAGCCGGTTACGTCTACCTGAACGGCACCCCGACCGATGGCTGCTACGACGGAATATTCAGCGTTCTTGGTTCAAGGCTAAGCAGAAAAAACCTTCTGCCGGTCCACAGCCCATTCTACAAACCACTATGGTTCACCTTCGTCTTGAAGGGTGCTGATGGGAAAACACTGGACTCAGTGCATATAACCTACAATCCACTGACAGGTGAACTGAGTGCCGGAGCAGCGCCTGATGGTGCACGGGTTAACGATATAGGTCCCGCAGCCCTCAATAACGCGACAAGGGATAACGCCAATTCCGCGATATTCGGTAGCTCCTACTTCAGCATTGAGAGCATAGCCAATGCCTGGAAGTACGGCATCCCCTATGACCAGCTGGTAACCTTCCTGTTCCACAACCATGTCTGTCCGGGTGTCCAGCCAGGATTCTTCATCACCGAGTACGCCCTTGAGAACTATCCACTTGCAGCTGGCCAGCAGTATCAGTGGTTCGGGACAAGCATATACTGCAAGGATGACGCCCTCCTCTACCTCATGGGTGTGAGTCCCGGTACCGGGACCTACTTCGCCAAGAGGGTCCTCCAGGAGGAACTCGAATCCCCGATGATACCCGGTGGAAGTGAAGAGGGAATACTCATAGTCTGGGATCCAGTTAAGAAGGTTGGCAAGGCTGTGATGATAAGCTTCAGGTGGCCACAGTTCGACCTCAGCGACTGCACCACAAGGAACGCCATGTTCGAGAAGTGGGCTGCCGCCTTTATAATGCTCTACAGTGGCCAAACACCATCCTACATGACGTCCCCAATGGTCCTCACAAAGGAGGTTGAGAAGTGGATAACCGAGGACGAACTCAAAGTGATACAGAGCGGTGCAAACGGTAACCCCCTGGCATACCTGCGTTCAATACCTGCACGAAACCTTGAGGACCTTATACCGGTGAACAACGGTGGAACGCCAGTTAACACAGGAGGAAACCAGGGAGGTTCCCAGGGTGGTTCAACTGGAGGTGTTCCTTCAGGTTCAGGTTTCACAGGACATGCAGGTTATTCACCGGGTGTGGATACTGCGGCTTCACCTCCAGAGGTGGGCGCTGCATCCTCAGTGTCAGAGGAGCCTGCATCAGCCCCTGCAAAGGCCTATGAGGTTAAGAATGTGACCTCAGGTGCCAGGGGCGGTGACTCCTCATGGTACGTCTACGGTATCGTGGGTGTCCTTGTTGCTGCTGGTCTTGTGGCCTTCGGATTCCTCAGGGGCGGAGCAGGAAAATAAACCCCAAAATTTTTTCTTTTTGATGCTGTACAGGAGCAGAGAATGTGCAATAACTGAGGGTAGAAATTAAGAGTCTTCGAAGCTTATCTGGAGTATCTCAATAAGTTCTATGGATATACAGAAAAAATTCTGGATCTCTCCTCAGTGTGTCGCCGATACAAAGGAGATCTGCCAGATTGTTAGCATTCAGGACTCTCACTCATTTATTATGGCCTCCTTGAAGAACTCTGGCAGAAGTGACCTGTAGAGGGGGCTTCTGAATATCATCTCTATGTTACCGTCAAGGATGTAGGTGTAGCAGGAGTCATCATGGGCCCTCATTCCACGCCCATAGGCCTGCATGAGGGTCATTATGGTTTTGTAGGCGTACCACCTCTGATCCATCCTCTGCCTCCGGTTAACCTGCTTATCACCCAGGTAGGGGAATGGTATCTTGTAGATCACCTGGAAGCGGCACTTGTCATAGGGTAGATCAACACCCTCACTCATGGATGGGCTTACAAGCACCAGGGGCTCGTCGGAATCCTCAAAGTACCTCAGCACCGCCTCCCTGTTGGATGCCTTATGGTCGATGAGCCTCCTGCTGGGTATATTATCCATTATGAACCGCTGGCAGCGATAGTTATGGGTGTGTATGAGTCCCTTATCGTTTTTATGCCTCTCAAGGATCCTGTTAAGTATGGGTATGGTCTCGGGGGCCGTGTGCCTTATCCTGTTGCGGGACATCTTCCCTGCGATCTTCAGTTCTATGGGCCTTCTGGATGCAGGGAATGGACTGTCAACCCTTACAAAGTATGCATCCCCTGGATTTATGCCGAGCCACTGGCAGAAGAGCCTCTCACTGAGTATGGTGGCGCTCATGAATAGGCAGACCTCAGAGTAGGAGAAGAGCCTGTCATGTGCATAGTGATGTACCCTCAGGGGCTTGAAGGAGACAGAGTCATCATCGGCGTCGATGACCCAGTTCTTTGGTTCATCCTCCAGACTCATCCTGAGCTCCGAGAGCCTCTTTATGGTCCTCTTTATCCTGTCCCTTCTCCTTCTTGACATTGAATCCAGTTCAAGGTCACTGTAGTGGTCTGCTATTGCCTCAATCTGGAGCACCCATTCAGCCGGGTCATCCTCCCGGAGCATCGATGGGGGTATTGTTCTTCTGATATCCTTGCTGAGGCGTTTGTTTGATATGGTTACTTCGAGCCTCCTCATGAGCTTGTCCTCGATGTTGTGAGCCTCATCCAGTATCATGAGGTTTCTCCGGTCGAAGTGGCCGACGTAGTTGAGTTCAAGGAATGCATAGTCATAGTTCATGAGGGTTATGGGGCTGTTTATGGCCTCTGCCTTCTGTTCCCAGTACTGGCAGTGCTCAGCTGTCTTGAAGAATACCCTGTTACCATAGGAGTCCTGGAAGGCCTCCTCTCCGAGGAGCGTCTCCCCCCTCACAACACCGTAGGGGCACTGGAACTTCTCTGATGAGGGCAGTGTCTGGCATGTCCCCATGTCACAGGTTGACTCCAGGTTGTCGTTGAGGCAGAAGAAGTTACTCCTCCCCTTGACGACGGGAAACCCGAATTCCCTGGCATACTGGTCCTGGAGCTGTTTGGTCATGGTGAGGATGTAGGCTGGCTGGTAGATCCCTGCGAGGGTGCAGGCTATTGCTGATTTGCCTGTGCCTGTGCCGGCCTCAAGTATAACGTACCTGTAACCTTCCTCGATTGCCTGATAGATGTCGTTTATTATGTCAAGCTGTCCCGGTCTTGGCTGTGGAAAGGGGAAGTTCTCTATGATCTCCGGGGGTATGTGGGGATACCTCCTCTGGAGGTCTTCGTTGAGGGTGTCTGATTTCTCAGGAGGCCTTATAATGTTTCTGAAGAACGAAAGGCGCCCCTTACCCTTGCATGTGCAGTTATCCCTCATCATTCCACAGTCTGGACAGAAGAGTGGGTTTTCCATGGACCTATTTAAGGGGGTGGAACTATATAAGTTTAGAGAGTGCCACAGAATAAATAATGATAATAAAGGCGGGTCTGGATATTTCCAGAGAAGGATGACCAGACCATCATCATGTCTACAGAGTTATTAAAGGTGTTCTAATGCATGGAAAACTCATTGGTGTGGGTGTGGGTCCCGGGGACAGTGAACTTCTGACCCTCAGGGCTGTGAATGTGCTCAGATCTGTTCCAGTTATATGCGCACCCCGTTCATCATCTGAGAGGGAGAGCATAGCCCTCTCAATCGTTGAAGATATCCTCAATGAACGCAGGGATGGCTGCAGAATACTTGACCCTGTGTTTCCAATGACTGATGACCGGGATGAACTTGAAAGTCACTGGGATTCTGCGGCCAGAATGGTTGCAGCTGAACTTGAGGATGGACGGGATGTTGCCTTCATAACACTGGGTGATCCCTCCATCTACAGTACCTTCAGTTACCTCCAGCGGCGCATTGAGGATATGGGCTTTGAGACCGAGATGGTGCCAGGAGTCACCTCCTTCACGGCATGTGCAGCCACCGCTGGCAGAACCCTCGTTGAGGGTGATGAGATCCTCCTTGTGGTGCCCCGGGTTGATGATCGGTTTGAGAGGGTGCTCAGGGATGTGGATGCCTGTGTGATCATGAAGACGTCACGCCATGGCAGGAGGGCCATGGAGGTTGTGGAGTCTGATCCCCGCGGAAAGGATGTTGTATCGGTGGCAAACTGCAGCATGGATGGCGAGGTCGTTGAAAGGGGATTTGCCTCCGGTGCAGGGTATCTTGCAACAACCCTTGTGAGGTTCAGGGAGCAATCCTGAAGCAACACCTCTGTATAGAAACCAAAAAAATCAGCTTTCAGGAACAATCCTGAAGGAGCACCGCCCATCACCACGGGCATAACATTCCGTCTCCTCCACAAGGACATCACCCTTGAAGTGACGGCTGAATACCGCCTCAAGTATCCCTGAGTCCAGTGCACAGGCAGATTCACCTATCTGGGGGAGTAGTCCGCATTCAAAGCATTCATAGGCCCTGATCACCAGTGGATCTGTGCTCTCCACCTCAAGGACTCCCAGGCGGTTTATCATCCAGAACCTCCTGAGATTTTCAAGGAGATCCCCAGGGTCCTCCGATGCTATCCGTGGGTATATTACCTCCCCTATTCTTTTTCCTGCCTCATGGAGGACAGGGTCGATGTTTATGCCCTCCTTTATGAGTTCAACCCTCAGGACATGGAACATCAGTCTGAAGAATTCAAGGGGGTCACCCCTCTCTGTGAGGTGCTCTGCAAGGAATTCTGTTTTTTCCTCATCCAGTTCATCGATCCTCTTCCTTGTGAGTTTACCAAGGTACCTTGAGTTTATCTCGAAGACTTTTCTTCTCCTGTCCTCAGGATCCGGCATTTCAACTATGAGGCCTGCTTTCCTGAGGTCTGAGAGGTGTTTTGATACTGTGGACTTGGATTTATCTGTGATTCTGACTATTTCCTGGAAGCTGAGTGCTCCCTTTTTAAGTTCGGAGAGTATGAGCGACTTGACAGGGCTTTCTATTACCTCGATTCCAGTTTCGGTTGAGAATATCGTGAAATTATGTCTCCTCTTCATCGGCCCATATTATGTCTGAAGGACTATATTACTGTTTCAATACCATGGAACAGAAAAAATTATATAGAAGTTCGTATAGTATAGTACATTCGATGATATACGAACTAAATGTGTGGTGATATAATGAAGGCCAGAGCAGAGAAGATAGCAGATGGAGTATACTGGGCTGGTGTCCTTGACTGGGACATCAGAAACTACCATGGATACACCCTTCAGGGGACAACCTACAACGCCTACCTTGTATTCGGAGATGAAGGTGTGGCGCTGATTGACAACTCATATCCAGGGACCTTCCAGGAGCTCATGGCAAGGATGGAGGATGCATTCAACCGTGAGGGAAGAGAGATGAGAGTGGACTTCATAGTCCAGAACCACGTTGAAAAGGACCACAGCGGAGTGCTGGTGGAACTTCACAGGAGGTTCCCTGAGGCAGAGATCCACTGCACAGAAGTTGCGGTGGAGGGACTGCTCAAGCATTACCCGGCCCTTGAGGGCACAGAGTTCCGCACAGTGAAGACCGGGGATTCCATCGACCTCGGAGGAAGGACCCTCACCTTCCTTGAGGCACCCCTGCTCCACTGGCCAGACAGCATGTTCACCTTCCTTGATACCGGCATACTGTTCTCAAACGACGCCTTTGGACAGCACCTCTGCTATCCACAGCGCCTCGACACCGAAATACCCGAATACATACTCATGGATGCTGCCAAAAAATTCTATGCGAACCTCATAACACCCCTATCAAAGCTTGTGCTCAGGAAGTTCGATGAGGTAAAGGAGCTCGGCCTCCTTGATAAGATAAGGATGATAGCACCCTCACATGGCCAGATATGGACCGAACCCATGAAGATAATAGAAGCATACACCGCCTGGGCCACAGGTAATGTGGAGAAGAAGGTCACCGTGATCTATGATACGATGCACCACTCCACAGCCATGATGGCCCATGCGATAGCAGAGGGTGCCATGAGCGAGGGAGCTGATGTGAGGGTCTACTACCTCCATGAGGACGACCGCAGCGAGATCGTGAAGGACATACTTGACAGTCACGCCATTGCCCTCGGAGCACCCGCAATCTACGATGAACCCTACCCAAGCGTTGGAGACCTCCTGATGTACCTCCGTGGTCTGAAGTTCAACAGGACCGGCCAGAGGAGGGCCATGGTATTCGGGTCAATGGGTGGCAGGGGAGGTGCCACCGGGACCATGCAGAAACTCCTTGCGGATGCTGGATTCGATGTCATGGAGGAGGATGAAATCTACTACGTCCCGAACAATGAGGAACTCGATTCATGCTTCGAGGCTGGAAGAAGGCTTGCAGGTGATCTCAATGAATGAAAACATCACCGGTGTCTGCAGGGGCACCGAACTTGAGAATGTTGTGGATGCAAACTTCAGGGGAGAGTGCAGTGAGGTCGGTATCTACCTTGCAATGGCAAGACAGGCCCAGCGTGAGGGTCTCCCCGAGGTTGCAGAGGTCTTAAGAAGAATAGCCCTTGAGGAAGCTGCCCATGCAGCCCGCTTTGCAGAGCTAAACGGTGTGATCAGGGAAACCCTCAGGGAAAACCTTGAGATGATGCTTGAGGGGGAGGAGGCAGCTAACAGGGAGAAACGTGAGGCAGCCCTCAGGGCAAGGGAATGCGGTGTTGATGAGGCCCATGACTTCTTTGATGAGAGCTCAAGGGACGAGGGAAGGCATGCTGCCATGCTGAGGGGACTCCTCGAGAGGTACTTCCAGGGATAACCATGAAGATCTGCAGAATATGCGGCTATCAGATCCCAGAAGATGAATTCAACCTGCTGGAGGATGGCTGGGTGTGTCCCCGGTGTGGTGTTGGGAAGGAGGAACTCGAGGATTCCGCCGAGCCCCTGAGGGGTCGGGACCCCCTCATGCTTATTTTCAGGGCCATGACTGTGGGGCTCTGGAGGGTTCTGGGTAATGGATCCCAGGGAGTTACAAGGGAGATGGGGTCTGTGATTGCAGACAACATCAGGCACGGGGATGATCCCCTGAAATCAGCCGCAGACTACTTCATCGAACATGGATTTGCAGCGTCCATCAGCGCAGACACTGAAAACTTTGCCCTAAATGTTAAAAACTGCAGTTTCTATGGATTCTGTTGTTCACTGGAGGAGGATGGGGTGCTTTTATCAACTGCCCCTATGCAAACACGGGCGCTGCAGTCCTTGAAAGGACCACGGGATACAGGTACCGTATAAAACGAAATAAGGGGGACCATGGACACATCATTGAATTTTCACGGATATCAAAAAAATAGGTAGAATTCTGAGATTAACTTCACAACGGTGCCACCGAAGCCCCTCTGATTCAGAAATCAGCATAGGGTCTCTCCATACCCGCGCGCTTCAGTATATCCTCCGCATGTTTGAGGGACCCCTCGCTGCCATCAACCAGGAGGTGGACGGCTCCCTCAGCCCCGTGGACGCCTCCAGCTGCAACAGGCTCTGCATCCACACCCGCCAGAAGCCTGAGGGCGTCCACCTCTGTGAAGACCTCGCCGGGTACAGGTAACATTCCGGGACCCTCAGTGCCGGCTGAATTCATTCGGAGCGCTGTACTGTAAGGGTCGCCTGGTATCATCTTTTCAAGTCCAACCGGGACTATGAGTTCTGTTTTCCTGCCAGCAGCTGCCTGAAGTGCTGGAAACACTGTGCCGCCCATGGGGTGACCTATGTAGACCGCTGCCCTCCCTGAGCTGTATTCAAGGGCATTGGCTCCCTTGAGTATCAGGTCCCCCCTTCCAAGTTCATCTGCCACATCAAAGATTGTAAATCCACGATCCCATCTGCCCCTGCGGATTACCACATCACCCGGGAACTCATGGCCGGTACCATCTGCCCTGAAATAGGGGGGCCTTATGATTCCCCTGTGAAATCCGCGACGGTCAAAACCGTCCTCTCCCAGCTGTCCAAGGATCTCCTCTGCTATGTAACCATTGGTTGTCCCGGCGATTATGACCAGGGTGCCCCCCTCAAGCACCCTCCTGATGGATGGATGTTCAAGCATTCCCCATGCAATTAGACGTTTACCCGCCGCTGGGGTCACCAGGAACTGTTTCATCTCAATCAATCCTGTGGTCTGCCATTCACCCTTTTCAGTTTTTCACAGGCATCCTCTGCTGCAAGGATTATGGGGTCTATGACCATTGAGACCGGGGGCGCGTAGGAGAACTCAGTCTCTGAGAGCTCAGAACACGTGAGTCCCTGGGATATGGCCAGGGACATGGTATCAACCCTCTCAGCGACCCTCTCCTTTGCAACCATCTGGCATCCTATTATCCTTCCCCTGAGGTCACATATCATCTTAACATCTATCCTCTCGGCACCCGGGTAATACCTGGCCTTTGTGAGGGCCCTCTTCTTACCTGATACCACCTTTATACCGTTCTGGAGGGCCATGACCTCTGTGAGGCCCACTGCACCAAATTCAAGTTCCCCTATCTTTGATACCATTGCATTGAGGACCGGTCTGAACCTTGCATCCATCCCCACTATGTTCTTTGCAGCCACCCTGGCCTGTCTGACGGCAGTTGAACCCAGGGGTGACTGGGTCCTGAAGCCCGTGACTGCATCGTATACCTCAACACAGTCACCTACCGCGTATATGTCAGGCACGCTTGTCTGCATCCTGTCATTTACCTTGACTGCCCACTGTCCAATTTCACATCCTGCCATCCTGGCAAGCTTTGTCTCAGGCCTCACGCCCGTCGCCAGGACCACGAGATCCGCCTCAAGGCACTCCTCTCCGACCACAACGCCCTCAACCCTCTCATCACCCACTATCCTGTCAAGGGCCTTGCCGAGGATGACCCTGATGCCCTTCTCCTCAAGGTAACCCTGGACTATGGCTGCCATGTCCGGGTCCAGGGATCTCGGGACTATCTGGGGGAGCATCTCGGTGACGGTGACCTCAAGGCCCATCCTCAGGAGACCATAGGCTATCTCAAGGCCTATGAGTCCAGCGCCCACCACCACTGCCCTCTTACTTTTTGATGCCCATTCGGTTATCCTTTCACCGTCTGTGAGGGTCCTTATGGTGAAGACCCCTTCAAGGTCTGTGCCCTCCACCGGTGGTATGAAGGGTGAGCCGCCGGTTGCAAGGACAAGGACGTCGTAGGGTATCTCCCTGAGGCCGTCCTTTCCCCTGTAGGTTACAGTCTTTTTTTGAGGATCTATGGCCTCGACCTCTGTTTCCGTGAGGATATCTATGTTCCTCTCCCTGTAGTCCTCTGGCCTGTGCATAACTATATCATCAAAGCATTCAACCTCACCGCACATAACGTAGGGTATTGCGCAGGGGGAATATGCCACATGTTTATCACGGGTTATGACCTTTATATCTGCGTCCTTATCATGTTTCCTTATATTGGAGGCCGTTGAAAGTCCTCCGGCCCCGCCGCCAACTATAACAACTCTCATCTATCCCTTTCTCCTAGGAGTTATCGGTTATAGATCTCTTCTTCATTTTATAAATAATTCAGATATATTTATAAATTTGGATACATCAATAGATCTGTGTGGTAGTTATAAGGGAGCATCAAACATGAAGAGTAAGGTTCTATTCATATGCAGGAACAACTCCGGGAGGTCCCAGATGGCTGAGGGGATACTCAGGGCCATGTACGGTGCCCACTATGAGGTCCACAGTGCTGGCAGTGACCCGAAGGATATCAGCCCCCTCACCATACAGGTCATGGAGGAGATTGGTGTGGACATGACTGGCCACAGACCGAAGAGTCTCAGGGAATTTGAGGGCGAAAAATTTGACATCGTTGCAAGCCTCTGCGATGAGGCATGCCCTGTATTCCTGGGTGGTGAGAGGTACCTTCATGCTGAATTCCCTGACCCGAGGGGTGCAGATATTGACACCCTCAGAAGGATCCGTGATGAAATCTCTGACTGGATAAAGAAGGAGTTCAACCCTGAAAAACTGTGATTTACTAAAGGAGAGTGATTTAATGATTAAGGTTGCCATCGTAACAGACGGGCCCTACGGTGAAAGGGCCTATGAGAACATAGCCCGTGAATTCGAGACCATGTTCATTGAACTTGAGGCTCCCTCTGGAATATTTGCAGATGAGGTTGATATACCCGCCGATAAACTCAAGGCCATAAGGTCAGCGGATATTGTGATAACCTACATACTCCACCCGGACCTCACCCTGGAACTCGTTGATGAGATTCATGGGGATGTTGACTGGATCATCATAGGGGCCTGGAGGGGTGATGGCTTCAGGAACCAGCTCCTGAGTTACGGCAATGTGACAGCCCCTGAGAACATGTGCGACCTGGAGGAGAACGGTAACCCCTCATTTGATGAATTCGTGTCAAGGTTTGGAAGGCCCCTGGTGGAGGTGGACCTTGAAGGTGACACGGTTAAGGAGATAAGGGTTCTGAGGTCCTCGCCCTGTGGAGCCACGCTCTTCGTCGCAGAGGAGCTTACCGGTGAGGATGCACAGGATCTCCCATTAAAGGCCGGGCTTAAGATACAGCACTACCCCTGCCGTGCCCCGAAAATGAGACTATTTTCAGATGACGAGTGCAAGAAGGAGATGGCTGCCAGGATGCACAGTGAGGCCTTCGAGAGGGCCATTGGAGTGAAATAGACCTCCATTGATCAGCTGAACAGTCTAAGGGGAAATAAAGTCAACACCGATAAACTATCATTATTATTCATAATAAATTATTTATTTAAGGGACATCAAGATAGAACCATGGAAAAAAAGATCCTCACAATAGTCGTCACAGAGGGACCATACCGTTACCAGTATGCAGATATAGCATTTGAAATGGCTGAAAGTGCCATCAAAAATGGTTACGACGTCAGAATATTCCTCTACATGGACGGGACGCATATACCGAAAAGGAACCAGGCCCCCCAGTCATTCCCCAACAGTGCAGAAAGGCTCAGGTCGCTGGTGAAGAAGGGTGTGAAGGTAACATCCTGCATAAGATGTTCCACGGCGAGGGGATACACCTGCTCAGAAAGGCCCTACATAAGGGGTGTTGAAATAAAGAGCGTTTACGATCTTGGAGAATGGGTAAAGGATAGTCACAGAGTGATAACCCTGGGATGTTAACATGAAATCCGCGCTCATAATAATAGACAGGGGCCCCTACGGATATGAAAACGCCTTCAGTGGCCTCTATGTTGTCATAGCATGTCTGAACAGTTCACTGGATACTGATGTCCTCCTAATCGAGGATGGTGTCTATGCCGCAGTGGCTGATCAGGTCTCAGAGGCCATCGACTACCCCAATGTTGAGGAACTCACCTACCTCATCTTCCCGGAGGGCAGTGTCTTTGTGCATGAAAGATCCCTGAAGGAGAGGGGTCTTGAGGAGGATGACCTTGTGGAGGCAGCCGAAGTCATAGACGATACCGAACTGTATGAAATATTCAGGCTGAAGAGGGATACTGCAATTATGAAGATATGAGGTGTCATGATGGAGATGGATGAAGTTAAAAGGGAGGTCCGGCCCCAGGGATCCCTTGTAAAGGAGGTCACCCTCAAGCAGGTGAAACCCTGCCTTGCAGCTGAGGGTAAAATAAGGGTTCTCATGGAGCTTGACTCAGAAATAGGGGATATCATACCTTTGATTGCAAACATGTACCCCCCTGGTGTTGTGAACTATGTCAGGAAGAAGAACATACTCACACTAACAATCTATGACCGTATAATAAGTCTCTACCCCTCGGGCAAAATCAGCATGAACAAGACCCATGATGTTGAGGAAGCATTTGAAATCGCCGGTGAACTGATGGACAGGATAAACAGGGCCCATGATTCAGGGGGCGACGGGTCTGATTCGCGGGATATGAGTCGCATCGGCCCCATGGATGTACACAGATGCCTGCCAGGTAGCAACTGCGGTGACTGCGGTGAATCCACGTGCATGGCATTTGCAATGAAGTTGCTCAACGGTGAACAGAAGCTTGACAGCTGCCTGCCGCTGAAGGAGCCATGGATGCAGGAAAAGGTCCAGTGCCTTGAGAAACTGCTCGGTGAAGACATGATGGAGACCCTTGGCTGGAGCGGTTACTGATGGGATCTGTGGGTTTTCTCGTGACAAAGAGCCCTTCAGAGCTCAGCTTCAAAACATTTCTGGACCTAGTGGATATCTGGTGTGAAGAGTACCTGAAGGTGTATCTGATATCAAATGGAATATATGCTGCAATGGAAGGAAACAGGTACTCCCACACCATCAGGGAGATTTCAAGGACCGGGAATGTTTTTGCAAGGAAGGAAGATCTAATGGCAAGGGGTATAACCCGGGAAATGCTCATAGATGGTGTGGAAGTACTTGAAGGCCTTGACAGGGTGGTTGTTGATATAATGGAAAACCTGGATATGGTCTTCACATTTTAATCAATCTACCTTCTAATTTTTTGGCTTCCTTCCACCCCTTATGCTTCCACGGGATACCATGTGCTCACCTCCATATCGTTAATTGATGAATGCCCTGGACTCAATAGCCAAGTAGCGTGCCGGCAGTGTATATGATGAAGGAGGCTATCCAGGCCACGAACACTGAGTATAACGGTGAGAAGAGGGCCCACCTCTTGCCTGCCTCCTCCTTTATAACAGCCAGTGTCGCCAGGCAGGGTGTATAGAGCAGCACGAATACCATGAACGACAGAGCCTCCAGCGGCGTGAAGGCCCCCTGTATGCTTGCTGCGATATTACCTGCGCCGTGGACCGTTCCGAAGGTGCTTATGACAAGCTCCTTTGCCGCGAAGCCAGATAGAATTGCAACCGCGGACTGCCAGTCACCGAATCCCAGGGGATGGAATATGGGTGCCATGATGGAGCCCAGGGTCCCGAGTATGGACGAGGAAACATTTCCACCCGGGAACCCTGAAAGGAACCATATGATCACCGAACCTGCAAATATTATGGTTCCTGCCTTCTTTATGAACTGGATGCCTCTGTGGTACGTGTGAATCAGGAGAGTCCTGGGCCTCGGAAGCCTGTATGGTGGAAGCTCCATCAGGAAGAGGGAACCTTCACCCATGACCACTTCACCCAGCAGACGGGCGGTTATGATCGCCACTGCAATTCCCAGGATGTAGAGGAAAAATATGACCCATCCCTGATAGATGAGGGGGAAGAGGGCTGACGTGAAGAGCACGTAGACAGGGAGCCTGGCACTGCATGACATGAAGGGTATCATGAGGCTTGTGAGAATCCTCTCCCTCTCAGATCCTATGGTCCTTGTTGCCATTACCCCCGGGACACAGCACCCGAAGCCAAGCATCATGGGGATGAATGACCTGCCGCTTAGACCCGCCACTGAATTCATTACACGATCCATGACAAATGCTGCCCTTGCCAGGTACCCTGAATCCTCAAGGAAGGTGAGGAGGAGGAAAAGTATGAAGATGTTCGGTGTGAACACGAGGACCGATCCAACACCCCCTATCACACCATCTGCCAGAAGGGACCCTGCAGCTGAGTCTCCAAGGGCGCCCTGAACTGCTCCTGCAAGGTGGGAAACACCAGCATCAATCAGCTCTGTAAGTGGAGCCCCTGCAGTGAAGGTGAGCTGGAAGATCAGCCACATCACCCCCAGGAGAATCGGGAGCCCCAGGTACCTGTTAAGTACAGCGCGATCTATAAGTTCAGAGACCGTTACCCTGTCAAGGGAGGGTCTCCTGAGGGACCTCTCCAGGAGCCCCTCTATGAGGCCATACCTTGCATCTGACACCAGGATGTCCGCATCAGCAGAGTGCTCCTCCTCAAGGATCCTTCTAATCCTCTCAAATTCCTTGATGAGGTCCTCACCAACCATTGAGGCAACCCTTTTATCCCCTTCAAGAAGTTTTATTATGATCCATTCAGCTGGAAAATCTGCCTCAACGTCTTCAAGAAGTTCCCTGAATTCCTTAATAGCATCTGACCTCAAAAATTCATATCTGATCTGTGGAGGGTTACTATTCACCTGTCTTATGGCTGCTTCAAGCAATTCATCCTGATTTCCTTCAATGGCCTCCACCTTTATGACCGGCACCCCCAGCAGTTCCTCAAGTCTCTTCTCATCAAGCCTGTATCCCTTCCTCTCTGATTCACGGTTGAGGTTCACTGCGATGATGGTGTTGAGGCCGAACTCGAGGATCTGAAGTGTGAGGTAGAGGTTCCTCTCAAGATTGGATGCATCAACAACACTGATTATGAGGTCCGGTCTCTCATCAAGGAGATAATCAACGACCACCTCCTCCTCGGGAGATCCCGCTGTTAGACTGTAGGTTCCTGGGAGATCTGTAATTTCAATATCATTTTCCCTGAAGTTCAGGTATCCTGTTTTCTTTTCAACAGTCTTCCCTGGCCAGTTTCCAACGTGCTGATTGAGTCCCGTAAGGTTATTGAAGAGGGTGCTCTTTCCAACATTCGGGTTTCCTGCAAGTGCTATTCTGAGCATTTTTAATCCCTTACCCCTATCCTCGATGCTTCTCCCTTACGGATGGAAAAGGGATGGCCCTTCACCCTAACCTTCAGGGGGTCTCCCAGGGGTGCAGAGTTCTCAACAGTGACCCTGGATCCCCTTAATAGCCCCATAACAGTTAATCTTTGCCTTATATCCCCTGGAAGGTTAACGGATGTCACAGTCACAGTCGTGCCTTCCTTTATTCTGTCGAGTGTTGTTTCCATGATACCACCTTTAGGAAATCCTAAACTTTAGTTACACCTAAATCATATATAAAGTTTTAGGTTTACCTAAACCATGTTGCAGTTAAAAAATAAAAGAATAGCCTCAGTATCTTCCCTGGAAGAAGTAACCCACTCCAAGGAGACACATAAGGCTTATAACACCAATTATAGCATATATGGGGGTCTGAGTGCTTGAAGAGGTGCTGTTGGTTGATGCTGCAACCTCATAGGCCTTTCCAGAACCTTCAGAAGTTCCAGAGTTTTCTGAAACCTCTGATGACTCTAAAGCCTCATCTGACGATGAACCTGATGCTCCGCCTGCATTCCCTGCGGAACCTGAAGAAGGTTCACCTGTCTCACCGATTCCATCCCCATTCACTGAGCCCGGCTGTGAATCCCCAGAGCCGGGAACATCAATGGACTTCCCTGTGGCTGCAGCCATTGCAGCCGCAAATTTTCTGAGGGCCGCCTGGTTGAGGGATGATAGCTTCACCACCCAGCTGTTGAAGACCATGTTGGCACATGTGTGGTGACAGCAGACAACACCATACTCATTAACCGCCGCGATGTACTCATCGGCAAGCCTCTGCAGTGTAGCTGAATCTGTGCTCCAGAGGCCCCTGCGGCTGGCCTCAAGGAGCCAGGCTACCGTTGAGGCATAGGAGTAGGGCTGAAGACTCTTAAATCTGCTGCTTACCTGAGGATCAAAGACATAGGTCTCTGCAACCTTCTGCCACATCCAGTCCTGGACCAGATCAGGGGTGACTGCACTCCAGCCGAATAGATGTCCTATCTCCTTGGATATCTGATGAGCACCTGAGAATCCCTGATTCAGCATTCCCTCAATCCATTTCGGGTTGTAGGTCCTTGTTCTGAGTTCTGCTGCAATGAAATCTGCCAGTGTCTCCATTCGTGGTGTGAACCTTGTATTGGCGATGTATGAGGCAACATTCCTTCCTGAAATGGTCCTTGCAGCCATCGTGAGACCCCCAAGGTACTGGTAAACGTCGTCGTTGTCAAGAACACCGTAAACACTGTCCCTGACCTGTACTGTTGCATCCACATTTGATAGCTGCTTCATGAAGACCTCCTTTGCATCAATGGCGTATATGTCCTTTCCATAGATGAATCCCATATGATTCAGGTAGGTTTCAAGGAGCTGTGACTGATTATCCCACTTTGCAGTTGATTCAACCACTTCAGGTAGCCCGGTACCGTAACTTCCAGGGGCACTGCCAAATATCCTTGCACCGGCAAGTGTCTCCGCTGCCTGTAAACCCCTGGCAGTATAATTCGCCAGGTCTGCAAGGTAATGTTTCCTGAGGTAGTTGCCTTCCACCGGTTCATCCAGTTTCATGACAAGCCTTATCGCCTCATCCATCCTGTCGATACTGTAGGCAAATGTGTCTCTGAACAGTCCACTGATAGTGACCAGAACATCGATTCTGGGCCTTCCAAGCACTTCCAGGGGTGTTACACTTATTCCTGTGAATCTTCCTGATTTATCCCATACCGGTTCAGCTCCGATGAGTCTCAGGACCATTGCTATTGTCTGACCACTGGTCCTCATGGTCTCAATTGCCCAGAGAACCACCCCAACAGATTCAGGGTATCTGCCATTCCTTGAAAGGTAATCTGCAATGAGGTCATCTGCCATCTTCTTACCGATCTCCCATGCAGCCCTATCAGGTGCAAGTCTGGGGTCAAAGGAGTAGGAATTCCTTCCCGTGGGCAGGAGGTCGGGTATCCTTATGGGATCAGCCCCCCGACCCGGTTCAACAAAACGTCCCTCAAGGGCCCTCAGAAGGTTTGTGATCTCCTGGTCAGTGGCAAGTTTCTCTCTTACGGCGTTCCGGAACTCTGTGTTATTCCTCGATGCTGGGTCAAAGCTCACAATTGCCTCCACCATTGCATCAAGGAGCTCCCCGCTAAGGGGTTCCCCGAAGACATGTAACCCGTAGGGTATCAGTGTTGCTGATAGCTCATCAAGCCTGTGCTCAATTCGATCAAGGGCCTCTTCAAAGGAAGCATTGAGGTCAATGTTAAGTTCCCTTTGAAGGTCCAGTTTAACTGTGAGATTTCTGATTTCCTCAGCGATTATCAGCTTTCTCTGGGGATCCTCAGACGTATGGTAAAGGTTAATTTTGTGTTCAAGTTCCGATAGATCCCCGTAAAGTTCACTTACCACCATAGGGGGGATGTTATGGTTTATGAGGACCGCGTACCCACGCCTCTTTGCCTGAGTCCCCTCACCCGGGTTGTTTACGATGTAGGGGTAGATATGTGGCAGGTCACCTATCATCACGTCGGGCCAGTCAAGGGATGATAGACCAACTGATTTCCCTGGTAACCATTCGAGGGTTCCGTGTGTACCAAGATGTATAACTGCGTTGAAGTTTTTCTGAAGCCAGAGATAGAATGCCAGGTACTGGTGGTGCGGTGGGAGTGTTGTTGAGTGTATGAGGTCAGCTGCATCCTCGCCGAATCCGCGCATTGGCTGGGGGCCGAGGAATACGTTGCCAAGCATAACACCCGGGATCACTATGCTGCCATTGTAGACCATGACGTTTCCAGGGGCAGGTCCCCATGTCGCTGTTATGTTATTTCTCAGGGTTTCTGGCAGTAGACTGAACCAGTTAAGGTATTCAGATACTGGAACTGTTACTGCACCGGCCCTGACAACCTTCTCAAGTTCACCCGGAGCCCATGAACCCACATTCAGGCCCGGCCCGAGGAGTATGTTTATCACCTCTGCAGTGGATTTTTCCTCAACATTGTAGCCAGCACTCCTTAGTGCCCTCAGTATGTTGCTGATGCTCTCTGGTACGTTGAGGTAACTCGCACTGATACCATCCTTACCCCCACCAATGTTGTAGTATATAAGGGCTATCTTCTTTTCCGCATTTGGAAGTTCCCTTAACTTTATCCAGTTGATCAATCTCTCTGTGAGCCTCTCTATCCTGTCAGGAATCGGAACATAGTATGTATAACGCAGCCCTGTCTGAGGGTCTGTCTCCTCAACTCCGCCGCCGATCATGACTGGCTCTATCCTTCCGTCGATCTCTGGAAGTGCTATCTGCCAGTACACCTCAGATGAAAGTCCTGATATGCTCTCGTTCCATGCCCTGAGATTTGATGCATAGACCGCGGCAATTGCTGGTAAATCAAGTTCCGTGAGGATTGCTGTGGAGTTCAGGGGATCACCGCTGTATAAATTGAATCCCATGCATGTTATGAGACCGCTGATCCTGGGAGTCCTGTTACCATCCAGGAAGAAGTTCTCAATAAGGTTCCTCTTTGTAGCTGTGTCAGCTGCAAAGCCAAGGATCACATTGTAACCCTTTCTCTCCAGGCTCTCAAGTATGGCTGTGTGCATTCTCATGTCGCTTCCACGGTAGTATGTATCGAATGTGATTATGCCCACCCATGGTTTTCCTGCCCTGTAGTGGCCGCTCTGAACATACCAGGAGTAGTAACGGTCCCATGCTGTGAACTGTTCGCCGGCGTCTGGGTGATATACAAATGATTTCACTGCGGGAATGGCTGTTACATTCTCCTCATTTTTTAGCTGCATTCCAGCGTCCCTCAGAAGGAGGAGCATCATTCTCCGGAAGTTCTCGGGGCCTCCCTGATCCCAGATGTACTTCACTGTTGCATTGTCCGCACCCACACGGGGATTATCCTTGAATGTGTTACCGGTTCCTATGGCAATTATTTTCCTTGCCCCCGTAACATTAAGGATTGGATTGACCTTCGTCAGGGTGTTTGGAGAACTTATCATCTGAATGAGAATCACGTCAGCCTTTCTACCCGCCTCCAGTGCCGCCATGTCTATCTGAGGATCGTTCCTTAGAAGTTCATCGTTTGTGAACATTGAAAGATTGAATCTGTAGCCGTCCCTTCCTGCAAGTTTATAGCCTTCCACTATTGCCTTTGTACTCGAAGTTGACCCTGTGATTATGAGAATACTGTAATGGGAAGAATTCTGCTGAATCGCATCCTCTGTGACGTTGCTGCTGTTATCAGCCGCTGAAACACCTCCCGCAAGCATGATTGTCATGAGTAAAATCACTGGAATAACTGATATTCTCAAAATTTCACCTCCATTATACTTTATCTCAAATCATCTTTGCTTTAATAAAATATAAAATTTTCTTTAATGAAAATAATATTTACTTTAATATAAATCCATAAACTTAAATATACTGATTTATCAATATATCTCCATGATCAGTGAAGCTACAGCAAAAATGATGTCCATCCTGGATCTCAGTTACTCCCCGGTGGGTGTGAAATTCACAGATGAAGTACCTGAGAATGCGGTTATACTCAGGAAACACAGATACTGTCAGGCCCTCATGAAGGCACGGCAGGGTGAAGTGGTTGTGCTTCCCGGCCAGGAGATAACATGCCCCGCAGCTGCACGGGCTCTGGGTTTCAGTGAACTCCCTGAAAAACTGAAAACCGGGAGGGGCCTTGTGGGCTTCGGGATCGTGGAGAAGGAGGAGACCGGGGCAAGAATGTTTCAGGATATGCCCGAAGTTGAATGGGAAGGGCAGAGCATACTCCTTTACCCCCTTGACAGGTACGATGAAGAACCAGACGTTGTGGTTGTGGAGGACCGTCCAGAGAAGCTCATGTGGCTAGCCCTGGCATACCTCAATCTGAGGGGAGGAGAGAGAATACAGAGCTCAACAGCGGTGCTTCAGGCGGTCTGTGTGGATGCCACAATCATACCCTATCTGACATCAGAGCTCAACATCAGTCTGGGATGCTATGGATGCAGGGATGCAAGCGACATAGAACCAGAGGATGCACTGGTTGGCTTTCCAGGATCTATCCTCCTGGAAATCGTTGAAAAACTTGAATATCTGAATGAAAGGGCCATACCCCGTTCAAGGGCAAAAAATGCCCTTAAAAATTTGAGAGGTGATTGAAATGGCATGGTTTGCTGGATACCCACGTGAGAAGATAGAATGGTACCCAACCATTGATCCGGAGAAATGCGTTAAATGCGGTATGTGCATGAACTGTGGACAGAAGGTCTACAAGTGGACAAAGGAGGGTCCGGTGGTCGCACAGCCCTACAAATGCGTTGTGGGATGCACAACATGCGCAACACTCTGTCAGGGAAACGCCATAACGTTCCCGGACAAGGATAAACTGAGGGAACTCTACAAGAAAGAAGGTATATGGGCAAAGGTTAAAAGGGAACTCATCAAGGAGGGTAAACTGGAACCCGAGGAATGAGTGATCAAATGAAACTCACCTACATACCATCAGCATATATCACCCACACCGGTACGATTTATGAGATCACGGTTGAAGTTCCGGGTGTGAAGAAGAGCGAAATCCACCTTGAAATGACGGAGCAGGGTTTCTGTCTCAATGCTGAAGGTGAAAAGTTTAAGTACAGCGGTTGCTGGTCACTTGCGCACCGTGTGAAGCCAGAAACTGCGTCTGCAGGTTTCTCAGATGGTCTGCTAAGGATAACTGTTGAACTTGCAGAGGGCGTTAAGGGTCTTGAGGTGCCCGTGGACTGACCTCAATACTCTTCTCTTTTTCAGGAGCATCATAAAAATTCAGCATCGCCATGAACAGAGATATCAGTGGGAACCAGCATATTACTGATTATGACAAAAAAGATGGTGGGGATTCGCTGCCAGTGCAGTGACCCCGCGGTGAAGAGAAGGGGTTCCGGTATGAGGACCGTGATGTGCCCCATCTGTGGCAGGATATACAGGACAGACAGGGAGGACCAGGTCTGCTTCAACTGCAGGAAGGGCAGGTCCTGATGGGGATGGCCAATAGAATCAGAACATCAAAAAAAAATCAGGTCCTGATAGAAAGGAAAGACCAGATCAGAACATCATGAGAAGTCCCCGCCCGGTTCCCCAGATTATACTCACCGCTATGATGAGTATAACAAATATGGATACGTAGCTAACAGCAGGCTTCACAATCCTCTCGGGTAACCTGTACCTCAGGAGCTCCTCAAACATCAGTCCGCCGTCCAGGGGCTTCGCAGGAAGGAGGTTCACCGTACCAACCGCAAAGTTGAGGAAGAATATCCAGAAGAAGAGTTCCTCAAGATAGGTCAGGGCGAAGGGGAAGGTATCCCCCAACACTGATGCAACGGAGTCCCTCACCCGGAGGTGGTTGCTGGTCCGGATGCCCATGTAGGCCCTGCTTGAGTTGTTAGGATTCCTCCCGGTCTTCAGGTGGAAGGTCCCCTGGTCCGTGGTTATATTGATAACCTCCCCCACACTTATCGTTTTGAGTGCAGCGCTGTAGGTTGTCAGGTTACTTGTTGGCATCCCGTTGATGCTCTCAATTACAAGTCCAGGGGTGAGGACCTTGCTCGCCGGGCTTCCTGGCACAACGCTGTCTATCTGAACACCATCTGGCTGGAATGCCGCGGGCATGGCAAAGCTCGAAATCCCGAAGAAGAGGGCGAAGCATATACCTGCAAGTATAAGGTTTGCCACGGATCCTGCAGCATATATCCTCATCTTTGAGATGGGTCTGATTTTTTTGATGTCCTCCTCGTCAGGTTCAACGAATGCGCCCGGAAGTATTGCGAGGAGAAGGAGGCCTATTGATTTTATGCGGACACCCTCCAGCCTTGCAAGGATACCATGGGCAAACTCATGGACCACGATGACCGTCGCAAGTCCGATTATACCATACCCCAGGGGCACGTAGACCGGTGACCCGGGTATGTCAACACCCGGCACTATGAGTGACGCCTGGGGAGTTACAAATATGTTCTGGAGGGACATCACAAGCATGTATAGCATGTAGAACATGAAGAAGAATGCCACGGGTATGCCTGCATTCATGATCCATCTCCATAGCCTGGGATGGCCTGATGCAAGACCATCTATGAATCCCCTGAGCCTCTTAGTCCTTCTCATTAGCAGGGGCCCATGTATCTCAATCTTCAGCCTGTCCCTGAACAGGATGGCCATTGTCCATATGAGAATAAATGCGATTAGATAAAACCATAAAGCGTTCATATCAGATAACACCCTCTTGTTTTAATGGTTGTTTCAGCAGCCATATATATCCATCAGTCTTAATGCTTCCCTCATCATCCAGATCCAACTTAAGGATCCCTAAACATCCATCATATTACCATGGAATCAAAGAGGAGCACGTCACACTCCTCTCCAGCTGATATCCCCTCAAGGTTCTCATCTATGACTATGTAGGCGTTTGATCCCACCATTGACCTTATAATACCTGATCCTCTGCTCTGCACAGGTTCAACCTCCTCATCATCAGCCCAGGCCCGCAGGTAGTCTGTCCTTCCGGGCCCGGAGGCGACCTTGGCCCTGCACCTCCGTTTCACTGCCCGGTGCCTGTAGTCAAGGTGCTGCATCCTCAGCAGGTAGTACCTTGCAAATACATCGAACTGCACCATGGCTGCAACAGGGTAACCTGAAAGCATGAAGACCGGTGTTTCAGAGACCATCCCAAATGCAACTGGTTTACCGGGTCTCAGGGCCACTCCATGGAATAATACCTCCCCCAGACCATCCACGGCGTCAACAACCACGTCTCCACGGCTTATGGCGGTTCCCCCCGTTGTTATTATCACATCGTATTCACTGGCAGAGGATTCTATCTCCTCCCCAACAGTGTCAATATCATCAGGAAGATGCACGGGATCTGCAGACCCCCCAGCACTTTCAACCAGGGCATTTAATGTGTATAAATTGGAATTGGGTATCTTACCTGGCTCAAGGTCATCAGAAGGGTCCACCAGTTCATTTCCGGTTACTATAACCTTCACTGACGGTCTTCTAAATACCCTAACCTTACTGTAACCTGCTGATGCTGCCATGGCGATTTCCTGTGGCCTCATGAGGGTCCCCTCCCGCAGTACTGTGACCCCTCTTCTCACATCCTCACCGGCCGGAGCCACATTCTCAGAGGGGGCTACTGGCCTTAAAACCCTGATATCTGGCCCATCCTGGAGCGTGTACTCCTCCATCACAACAGCATCGGCTCCGGCAGGGATCGGGGCACCTGTGGCTATCCTCACAGCCTCTCCATGCCCAACATCTACCCCTGAAACCTCACCGGCACCTATCGAGTCTGTGACCCTCAATGTTGAGGGGTTCCCAGGGGATGAACCGAAGGTGTCCTCTGCCCTCACAGCATAGCCATCCATGGCAGACCTGTCAAAGGGTGGCGAGTCAAACCTTGATACTATGTCATCTGCAAGGACCCTGTGATAGGCCTCAAGAAGATCCACGGTCTCTGGTTCCGTGAACCTCTGGTTCTCATCAAGAATCCTGAATGCATCCCTGACCGGTAAGAGCTCTGATAGGAACATGTGATCATCACCGCTTAACTACTCTCTTATATGGACCTATATATAAAGGACCCCCATATAATTAATTCAGGAATTGATGCACTCGATAAAAATGTTATCGCTACAGCAGGGGACCTCCAGTGGTTGACTGGGGGACTCAATGGATGAACATGATATCTCTACGAGGACCCCTGTGGTCCGGGAGGCTCCATGATAGAGGTTGAATCTGTGAGTAAAAGTTTTGGGAGGATCAGGGCCCTTGATAACCTGAGCTTCAGTGTGGCTGAGGGTGAGCTCATGGGTATCATCGGCCACAACGGGGCCGGTAAGACCACGGCCATACGTATAATAGCTGGCATACTTCACCCTGACTCCGGGACCGTCAGGGTGGGGGGCCATGACGTCACAGAGGACCCCCTCAGTGTCAAGTCCATGATAGGTTACCTTCCAGAGGAGCCCAACCTCTACGAGCGCTTCAGGGCAGGGGACCTCCTCCGATACTTTGGTGAACTCTACGGTGTCCCCAGGGATGTGCTTGATGACAGGATAGCTGAGCTCCTTGAACTTGTTGGTATGACCGATAGGGCCATGGACCCCATCAACACCTTCTCCAAGGGCCTCAGGCAGAGGATAGGTATAGCCAGGGCCCTGATACATGACCCTCCCATCATAATATTCGATGAACCAACCATGGGCCTTGATCCTGCAACCGCATTCTCAATAAGGGAGTTCATAAGGGACCTGAAGGGATCAAAGACCATGATACTATGCACCCACTACATGGAGGAGGCTGAGTACCTCTGTGACCGGGTTGCAATAATAAACCAGGGCCGGATACTGGATATTGGAACACCTGATGAACTGAAATCAAAGATCCGGGGGGACCTGGTCCTTGAGGTGAAGGTGAGGGACATTTCCTCTGTAGGTGAGGGTGATCTCATGATGATCCCTGGTGTAAAATCCGTTGAAGTTGATGGCAGCACACTCAGGGTGTCCCTTGAAAACCGGGGGGCCATATCGGGTGTTATAACGGAACTCGGGGCCAACGTATCAGGGGTTAACACCCGGGAGGCCACACTAAACGATGTTTTTATAGAGAGCCTCAGGGGGTCAGGATGAATCTCCTCAAGGTGGCAAAATGGGAACTGAGGAGCACGCTGAGAAGCCGGAAGTTTCTCTTCATATTCCTGTTCCAGATAGCTGTCCTGATTTTAACACTGTTCATGTTCAGTGGATTCACCGATGTGCTGGAGAGTGGTGAAGCCCTCACACCATCCCTCACCGGATTTGCAGAGCTCGGTGTCATTGATCCCTCCGGCCTGATCCAGGGACAGCTTAACCCTGACGTCCTTGATATTCGTGAGGGAGGGGATGCTGGATCCGTGCTGGTGGTTGACAACTTCACGGGCATACCCCTCAATGCAACCCTCTACCTTGACTACTCGGATCCCAGGAGGAGTGTGGTGCGGGATGAAGTTGAAGCCGCTGTTGAAAGGGCCTCCAGCCTGATATCAGAGGAGTTTGTGAAATCGCCTGGTCCTGCCCCGGAGGTCAGGGAGGAGACCCGTGGGGAGCCGCTCCCGGTTCAGCTTGTGACAAGGGTGATGGTTTCAATCCTCCTCTTCCTCCCTGTTTTCCTGTTCGGTAACCTTGTTGTGGACAGTATCGTGGGTGAGAAGGAGCGGAAGACCGGGGAGGCCCTCCTTGCCATGCCGGTCAGGCGTTCAGAGATCATCCTCGGTAAGTGCCTCTCGGTGATCACTGTACTTGCCCTCCAGATCGGTGTATGGATGATCCTGATCATTGCCTTGGGGTTCCATATGGTCAACCCCCTGGGCGCCTATTTCACAGTTGTTGCCTCATCGGCTCCGGTTGTGGGGCTCACCGCCCTCATATCTGTCTATGCAAGGAACTACCGTGAGGCTGGTATAGGGATAACCCTGGCTTACATCATATCTGCAGCGTACCTCATTGCCCCGTCCCTGGCCTACATGGCAGGTTCATCAGGTTCAGTTTCACCCATGACACTCACAATAAAGATGATATCGGGCCAGGCCCTGGGGGCTTCCGACATCATTCCTCCAGCCATCTCAATCCTGGTACTCAGCATCATATTCTATGGCCTTGCAGTCAGGCTGTTCGGGAGGGATGATGTGGTATTCGGTCCCAGACCAGGTATACTGAGGTTAATGGTGAAACCATGAAACTGAAAGCACTGGCACTTAAGGAGGCCCGTGATATATTCTCCAACAGGATCTACATGCTTCTCATCCTCGTTCAGGTCATAATAATACTGGGGGCCTATGGACTCGCCATTGTGAGCTCGGTTGCTGCCGACCCCCAGCTGATAGAGAGGTGGGGTGGTTCAGGTTTCCTGAAGGTCGGTGTGGTTGATGGTGACGGGCTCCTCACTGAGGGCCTTGAAAGGGAGGGTCTCAGTGTAAGGGAATTCAGTGACATTGAGAGCGCCAGGAAGAGCCTTGGATCAGAGGTTGTGGCCATCGTCTACCTGAGTGGAGGAGACGTGAGGATAGAGGCCGACACCTCCAGCGTGTTCTACACAATCATGAGCGAAAGGCTTCAGGGCGCAGCTTCATGGTATATAAGTCAGAAAAGGTTCAGGGAGTCTGGACTCCCGGCCGGGACAATCCAGGCCCTTGAGGAACCTGTGAAGCTTAAGGTTGTCCCCATCAGGAGGGAGGACTACAGGCCCCTTGCCCTTGAGAGCTCCTACTTTGTGGAGATAATGTACGGCTTCATCCTCCCCTTCGTTGTCTTCCTCCCCTTCTTCCTGGGGAGCAACATGGTAACGGACAGTGTCGTGGGAGAGAAGGAGCGGAAGACCTTTGAGGTGCTGCTCATGGTACCCCTCTCCGAGACCATGATAATCCTCGGTAAGATACTGCCATCACTGGTATTCTCATTTATCCAGAGCATGCTCTGGCTTGGACTCCTGGTCCTTCTGAGGGTACCTGTGTATAACATGCCATTACTGGCCCTTCTCCTCCTCATTACAGGTCTTGGATTCATTGGTGTGGGTCTGTTCATATCAATCCTTGCAGACAGCACAAAGGAGGCCAACTCAGCAATTACCGTTGTACTCTTCTTTGCAACCTTTATCCTCTTTGTGCCGCTCTTCATGGATATGGGTGCCCTCAACCCCCTAATAAGGTTCATACCCAGCCTGCTAATTGTTAAAATGTCATCAGGACCCCACCTGGACCCCGGGATTATCTATGACATGGTACCATCTACAGTTTTCTCGGTGCTCATATTCCTGGCAGCCGTTGTCTCCTTCAGAAGGGAGGGCGTTATAAGGCTCTGAACAGAAAAACCTCTCAAAACTGAATATCGCTTATAAACTTAACATAAACTGAAAATAACTAATTGTGTCCCGGTGTAAGGACATTTAAATCAGTAGAATAGCCCCCACCACAAGGGGGATGACTATATTATCCTCCACCGGTGTGTATGCCTCCACCAGCATGCCTGTGATGGCGCCTGTGAGGGCATGTATGGGTTCAACGAAGAAAAGGGACCCCAGGAATCCTGCTGCAAGGAATGCTGCTGACCCCTCAATGCTCTTATCATGTTTAAGTGGGAGGGGGTGTTTCCCGAACCTCCTCCCGATTATGGTTGATAGTGAATCTCCGTGTGTCAGTATGATGATGGCTGCATTGGCCACAGCCATGTTGAATCCAAAGAGGGAATAGGTGAGGGTCATGCCAATGAAATAGTAAATGAAGCCCCTCTCAGTATCATCCCTTCTGCAGCCCCTCAGGATTACTGAGAAGAAGGGCAGGTAGAATCTCCTGTCAAGCTGGAATATGATCTCCCCACATATGGCTGCTGCAAGGGAGAGGATTATCATGGAGGTGGTGTCCAGGTAGCCTGCAAGGATCACGAAGACTATGCCGGTTGCATGTATCAGCTGCCTGAAGAATTCCCTCCGGTATTTCAAAGGAACACCTATGTGGACATGTATGCCTCAATCACGCCGTGATAGGCATCATCAAGTTCTGAGATGTCCAGGGCCACATCGCCGAATTCAAGGGTCCTGCCGCCGGTGGTTCCAATAACAGCCCATGGGACATCCAGCCCGCCCAGTATGTCCCTGGCTGATCCCCTCACGGTCATTATGTACCTTCCATTGGACTCTGAGAAGAGGGCCTCGTGGATGTTCCTGAATCTGCCAGGGATCTTCATGGGGTCTATCCTGGCCCCGATGCCTGACTTTATGGCCATCTCAGCCACTGCCACAGCTATTCCCCCGGCTGAGCAGTCATGGACCGCTGTCACCTTATTTCCGGACCCGTCGATTATCTCCTTAACTGCCTTTGCAGCTTCAAACTCTGCCTTAAGATCTGTTTCAGGGGGTTTTCCATCCACGATACCATGAACTGTCCTCAGGTACTCTGATGCGCCCAGTTCCGGCCCTGTTTCCCCGATGACCACTATCTCCTCCCCCTCGTCCTTGAAGTCCAAGGTCTTTATGCTATCAAGGGATAGTTTACCTGCCACACCCACCACAGGGGATGGGTTCACGGTGACGCCCTCTGTCTCATTGTAGAAGCTCACGTTACCACTTATAACGGGGGTGCTGAAGGTTTCTGCCATATCAGCCATGCCCCTCACACATTCCCTGAACTGCCAGAATACCTCAGGCTTCTCTGGGTTGCCGAAGTTGAGGCAGTCAACTATGCAGACAGGCCAGGCCCCCATTGATACAACGTTCCTTATGGCCTCCCCGACCGAGGCCGCGCCTCCACCGTAGGGGTCGAGCTTCGTGTGGATGCTGTTGCAGTCGACGGTGAGTGCAACCCCTGTTGTGCCATCAACCCTCAGGACGGCTGCATCGTCCCCTGGTTTTACGACGGTCCTTATCTGGACCTCATGGTCGTACTGCCTGTAAACCCAGCGCTTGCTTGCAATGTTTGGTGATGATATCAGCTTCAGGAGTGTGTCCTTAAGGGGGGGATGCTTAACCTCCACCTGTCCCTCCGGTAGCTGGGGCTTTCTGGCTTCCCTCTCAACCACTGGAGGGTCCGCCAGGAGCTTTGCTGGTAGATCAGCTATAACCTCGCCCTCGCTCTCAACGATCATCCTGCCTGTGTCTGTAACCTCACCTATAACCGCTGCTGGTAACTCATATTTCCTGCAGATTTCCATTGCAGCCTCAACATCATCTGGTGCCATCACGAAGATCATGCGCTCCTGTGACTCTGATAGCATGATCTCATAGGGGGTCATCCCCTCCTCCCGCAGTGGTATGGCCTCGAGGCTGACCCTTGCACCGTTGTCACACTTGGCGACCAGTTCGGAGATGCAGCAGGTCAGACCTCCCCCTCCAAGGTCCTTGACTCCTGAGACCTCTATCTCATCCATTATCTCGAAGCTTGCCTCCATGACCATCTTCTTTGTGAAGGGATCCCCCACCTGGACCGCGGGGCGGTCCTCGAGTTCAGAGGAACTTGTGAGCTCCTCGGATGCGAAGGTTACTCCATGTATCCCGTCCCTTCCTGTCCTTCCCCCCATGAGGAGGAAGACGTCGCCGGGGCGGGGGGCGATTCCCCGCTTTATATCATTCTTAGGTACAAGTCCCGCGCACATAACATTTACGAGGGGGTTCAGCTGGAAGTTTTCATCGAATTCGACCTCGCCAGCAACTGTTGGTACGCCCACACGGTTCCCGTAGTCTGATATTCCCCTGACAACGTGCTCAAAGAGGTACCTTGACTTCTGGTCCTCAAGGTATCCGAAACGGAGTGAGTCCAGGAGAGCCACCGGCATGGCCCCCATTGAGATTATATCCCTTAATATGCCCCCTATACCTGTACCTGCGCCACCATAGGGTTCTATGGCTGAGGGGTGGTTGTGACTTTCAATTCCGATGACCAGTGCCAGTTCATCGGTTATCTCCACAACACCTGCATCATCACCCGGGCCGATTATGACATCCTCGCCCTCTGTAGGGAAGAGGCCCAGGACCGGTCGGCTGCTCTTGTAGGAGCAGTGCTCCGAGAACATGACATCCAGCATCCCGTACTCGAGGGGGTTGGGGTCCCTCCCAAGCTCCTTCCTTATAAATTCCATTTCAGAATCGGTTAAAACCATTTTCACACCTTTGCAGGTTTTATTGATATTATCAGGTTTTCGTCTGATATCTTCCATTCCTTGGTGTATTCGAGTTCAGAGTAATCAAAGGATAGTGTGCTGGCCCTCACCTCGTTCTCTATGAACTCCCTCTGGGGTTCTGTGAGTTCCCTGAATTCTTCGCTGCATTTAACTGACACCTCTATGCTGGCCTCAACGTCCAGGTCAAGGTCCTTCCTCATATCCTGGATTCTCCTTACAAGTTCCCGGGCCATTGCCTCGCTCATGATCTCAGGTGTGAGCTCTGTGTCGATGAAAACGCTTCCCCCATCGAACTGAGCGCTCACTATATTCTCTGGAAGCTCTGTTTCAAATACAATATCCTCAGATGTGAGTTTAAATTTCTTGCCATCAGTTTCAACCGTGAACTCACCATCGGAGTCCAGTGCAGCCTTCACTGCTGATCCGTCTGCGCCTTCCAGTTCCCTCATCACCAGGGGCATGTCCTGCCTCAGCCTGGGCCCCAGGGTTGCTGGATTTGGCCTGGCTATTATTTTCATGTCAGGGAACTCCGTTGAGGTTTTGATGGACTTTGCATTGGCCTGCTCTGCTATGACGTTCTTGAGGGACTCTGCGGCCTTCAGAACACCTTCATCCTCAGACACCACCACCATCTCCCTGACCGGCCATCTGAGCTTGTACCTTGCTGTGTCCCTGGCCCTTGCGCAGGCCTCTATTATCTCCCTGACGATATCCATATCGGCCTCAAGCTGGCTGTCAACTGCCCCCTCATCCAGGATCCAGTCAAGCATGTGTATGCTCTCTGGTGAATCCGGTTCAGCTCCCCTTACAAGGTTCTGGTAGATGTCCTCACATACGTGGGGTGCCATCGGTGATAGGGTGACTATGAGGGTCTTGAGGACCGTGTAGAGGGTGTGGTAGGCTGCGAGTTTATCGGGGTCGTCCCTCTCTATCCAGGTGCGGCTCCTTATCAGCCTTATGTACCAGCGGCTGAGGTCCTCCACTATGAAGTCATGGATTTCACGGGTGGCCCTGTGGAAGTGGAGGTTTTCAATGGCCTCTGTGACCTTAAGGGCCACGGAGTTGATCCTTGAGAGGATCCACCGGTCCTCATCCCTGAAGCTAAGATCCTCAGCACTGTGGTCTCCTGGCTGGAACCTGTCAAGGGACATGTAGGTTGTTGCGAATACATAGACATTCCAGAGTATGTTGAACATTTTGTTGACGTTCCTGAGCTCATCCCATACAAATTTGAGGTCCTCCCATGGCTTGTTTGCCCAGAGGAGATAGAATCTCAGGACGTCTGCACCATACTTCTCTATGACATCCTCGGGTTCAACAACGTTTCCCAGGGATTTGCTCATCTTACGGCCCTCTTCATCCAGGGTGAAGCCGTGCATGAGGACCCTCCTGTAGGGGACCTCATCCAGGGCTATGACACCGCATCCCAGCTGTGAGTAGAACCAGCCACGGGTCTGGTCATGGCCCTCGGTTATGAAGTCGTAGGGGAACCATTCCCTGAAGAGTTCTGTCTCTGAGGGGTAGTGGAGGGCTGCCCAGCCAGCCACCCCGGAGTCTATCCAGACATCCAGGACGTCAGGTGTCCTCTTCATCCTTCCACCGCATTCACCGCATTCAAGGACTATCCTGTCCACGTGGGGCCTGTGGATGAAGTCTCCCTCGAGTTCTCCCTCCACCGCCAGCTCCCTGAGTTCATCTATGGATCCAACCACGTGTATGCTGTCACATTCCTCACATATCCATATTGGTATGGGTATTCCCCAGTACCTCTGCCTTGAGATGGTCCAGTCACGTGCATTCTCTATCCAGTTCCTGAATCTGCTCTCCCCTGCCCATGAGGGGACCCACTGGACCCTGTCAAGTTCCCTCAGCATCTTATCCTTTATCTCGGTTATCTTGAGGAACCACTGCTCTGTTGCAAGGTATATTATTGGTGTCTTGCACCTCCAGCAGAACCCGTACCTGTGGCTTATGGTCCCGGCCTTCAGGAGCAGACCCTTTGATCTGAGGTCAGCTATTATGTCTTCGTCGGCATCCTTGACAAAGCGGCCAGAGTACTTTCCTGCTTCCTCTGTGAAGATGCCTGCCTCGTCCACCGGACAGATGACCTCAAGACCATACTTCTTACCTATCTCGAAGTCCTCTGGACCATGCCCCGGTGCTGTGTGGACGCAGCCTGTCCCCTCTGTCAGGGTTACGTGGTCCCCCAGGATCACCCTGTGTTCAATCTCCCTGTGGAGGGGTACCTCATCATCGAGGGGGTGCCTGTAGGTTAAACCCTCTAGTTCGGTCCCTTTAACCCTTTTCAGGATCTCGGCTTCTTCACCAAGAACCTTCTCGACCAGAGCCTCTGCCATTATGTAGGTTTCTCCATCAAGGCGTGCGTAGGCGTATTCAAAGTCCGGGTGGACCGCAACCGCCATGTTCGCAGGGAGAGTCCAGGGCGTGGTTGTCCATACAAGTATGTGGGTGTCCCCTGAAACAGGGAACTTCACATAGATTGATGGGTCCTCCTTATCATGGTAGTCGATCTCTGCCAGGGCCAGGGCTGTTTCACAGCGTGGACACCAGGTTATGACCCTCAGATCCCTCACAAGGAGGTCCTTTTCATGGGCCCTTTTGAGGGTCCACCAGCATGATTCCATGTAGGCGGGGTCAAAGGTTACATAGGGGTCATCCCAGTCCATCCATACACCCAGACGCTGGAACTGGCCTGTCATGACTGCCTTATTCTCAACTGCAAATTCCCTGCATTTGTTGACGAATTCCTCGATTCCAATCTTGTCCTCAATGTCCTTCTTGCTCCTGACACCAAGGAGTCCCTCGACCTTGTGTTCGATGGGGAGACCGTGGGTGTCCCATCCAGGCTGCCTCCTGACATTGAACCCCTTCATTGACTTGAAGCGGAGGTATGTATCCTTCATTATCTTGTTCCATGCTGTGCCGAGGTGAATCCTTCCACTGCAGTAGGGTGGGCCGTCAAGGAATGAATAGCGTGGCCTATCCTCCCTCAGTTCCTTCACCCGTTCATAGATGTCCCTTTCTTCCCAGAAACTCTGGACCTTCTCCTCGATCCTGTGGGGTCTGTAGGATTTTTCGGCTTCCTGGATTGGCATGTGTTTCTCCCTCAGCTGGATATTAGAAGGTCCTGAGCTGTCCCTTCACTAACATCTCGGTTATGCTGGGTATGTCCTCCAGCCAGGCGTCCATGACACCTGAAACCTTCCCTGTGACTTCATCCATTGTATACCCGTCCTCAAGGATCACCTGGGCTGTTGCAGCCTTTGGATGGTCAATCGGTTTTCCTATCTGGCTCAGTATCATTATGTGGACCTGTTTAACACCCTCAACACTTTCAACTATATCTCCGGCCATCTGGTTTGAGAGGAGGTTGTAGATCTTACCCACATGGTTTATGGGGTTCTTACCTGATGTTGCCTCCATTGACATTGGCCTGTTGGGTGTTATGAGTCCATTGGCCCTGTTACCCCTTCCAACTGATCCATCGTCACCCATCTCTGCGGAGGTCCCTGTTACAGTGATGTAGACTGAGGGTTCATCATCCTCGCAGCGGTCGGCGGTGTTGACAAAGACCTCAAGGTTCCTGTCTGTGAGTTTTGAGGCGATTTTGAAGACCTCATCCCTCACAACGTTCTTGACCTCCAGGTACTCCTCGAGGTCTGAGACGTACCTGTCAACCATTGCACAGGCGACCGTGAGTGTGATGTTATCATTTTCCCTGAGCCCCATGACCTTTATGTCCTCACCAACGGCAGGGTGCTTCTTCTTGAATTCGGGTGAGTTCAGGAGGTTCTCTGCCTCCATGACTATCCTCTCTGTCTCTGAGAAGGGAGCGAATCCAACACCGAAGGATGTGTCGTTTGAGAGGGGTGCCCTGCCCTTCCTGGCAAATACATCCCTGAGGTCCCCTGAGCCATGGCCGATCTTGCACTCAACCACGGCGCAGGTTTCAACATCAAGGTTCAGTATGTTCTCCCTCAGGTACTCCTTGGCCGCTGAGATGGCTATCCTGTCGAGGCCTATCTTCTCACCATCAACCTCTGCTATGCCCCTCCCTGTGAGGAGTATCTCCATGGGTTTTATGACCTCGCCGCCTCCGAACTGGGGGGCTGATTCGCCGGCTGTTATCTGAACCTCGTCGGTGTTGTGGTGCATTATTGCACCGAACCTGTCAAGGTAGGCGTTGCATAGGGCCCTGCTCACTGATTCCGCGATCCCGTCACTTATACTGTCCGGATGCCCTATGCCCTTCCTTTCAACTATCTCCACCTTCTGATCCTCGATTGGTGTCTGGTTAAGGGGTTCAACGATAATATTTCTCACAGTGATAACCTCCTGATGAATATCCACAGTAATGGTTTATGGTTTTGGGGTGATGATATAAATAAGTATATACATCCAGTTCAGGAGAAATTATGATGAAGAGAGAGGTCATTAATAAGACGCGGGGCACCAGTCTGGGTGCCGTCAGATTTGCCAGGACATTCATGTCACGCTTCAGGGGCCTGATGCTACGCAGGGACGTTGAAACCGGACTTGTGCTGGAGATACCTGTGGGGAGGGGGAGGTATGGCTCAGGGATACACATGTTCTTCATGCTTGTCCCGCTGGACGTTTTATTTGTTGATGGAGATATGCGGGTCGTTGACAGTGTAACCCTCAGGCCATGGCAGATCTACAACCCCAGGAAACCCGCAAGGTATGTTATAGAACTCAGGGAGGGAAAGATCAGGGATTCAGGGACCCGGGTTGGGGATACAATCGAATTCAGGGACCTGCAGTCCTGATATGATTTCAGTAGGTGATCTGCCAGATGCTCATACCGGATAGCAACAGCCAGAGCAGAACTCAGAACTAAGCTGCACGTTTCCTTATCTCAGAAATGGCGACCTCAGCCACCCTCCTAACCATCGGGCTCTCATCATCAAGGAGCTCCTCAAGGTCCGGGATTGAATCCTCATCACCCAGTATCCCGAGGGCCAGTGCACACGCATATCTGACTCCAGGTTTATCATCCGAGAGGTGCTCCCTGAGTGGTTCAACCGCCATCCTATCATCAAAGGTTGCAAGGGCGAGCGCTGCAGCCTCCCTCACATGGTAGTCCTCATCATCAAGGGCTTCAATGAGTGGCCCCACTGCACGTGGGTCAGCCACCTCTGCAAGTAGTTCCACGGCATCCTCACGCACGACCCAGTCCGGGTTCCGGAGTTCCTCCAGAAGAAAATCTATTCGTTTACCCTCCATAAAAAACACCCCTGAGGTTTATATGGTCCTGAAAAAAATTAAGTTTTTTGGTTTTTTTTATTGTCTATTATTAAGACTGATCAGGGTGCCTTTCGGTGTTTGAATAGCTGCCGGATGGTTTTTGTATTATCCTGCTTAGATATGACTGTGCGCCATGTTCTCCAGAATCTCCCCGGGTTTTGCGAAAACCCTTATTCCATCCATTGCAGCGAGTCTTGCTGTGTTCCTTATATCCACTTCCCTCATGTGTATGGTTATGATCCGGCCCCCTGAGACCGCGCCGTGGGGACAGGCTGTTCTGCAGGCGCCGCAGCCCCTGCAGCTGAGTAGTCTTATCTCAACACCCGGAACTATGGCGTCCTCGGGGCATGCTGCAGCTGCAAGACATGGTTCACATCCTCTGCAGAGTTCAAGTTCAAGTTTTGATGGCAGAACCGTCTCAACGTCGCCCTCCTCAAGGTCAACGGGTACACAGTAAACCGGCACCCCACCCTTGCCTGCCTGGGCAACTGCATTGGTGACAAGGGTGTCTGCTATGCCGTGGACGACCTTGGCCACGGTGTTGGAGGTTACAGGTGAGACCACCAGGAGATCGTATCTTCCCATGGAAAGCCTACCTGTTATGGGGAAACTGTAGCCCTCCTGGTCCTCGGTTATGAGTTCCCGGTAGTAACCCCCTGAAAGTCTTTTAACCCTTTCAAGGAGGCCGTACATCCTCAGGACCTCCTCCGCTGCGCCTGAGAGCAGAATGGTCACCTCGTGTCCCCCTTCAACCATGGCCTCAAGGGCCTCGACGCTTTCAAGGAGGAGGTGGCCTGCACCTGTGAATGCCCAGGCAATCCTCATCTACTGGATCTCCATGTACTTGTAGGCCTCCGAGTCCTCAAAGGCGTAGTGGACCCGGGTATATGATGACATGAACTCTGCAACCTCGTCCCTGACATCCTTTCCGTCCATAACAACTCTCTTGATGTACTCTGCAACCTCTGACATCTCTGACTCCTTCATGCCCCTCCTTGTTATCTCCTGTGTACCTATGCGTATCCCTGATGGGTCATCTGACCTGTTCACATCATCCCATGGGAGGAGGTTCTTGTTGAGTATTATGTTGTTGGCCTCGAGCCTCTTTGAGATCTCTGCTGCCCTTCCAATATCAGAGACGTCCATCACCACCTGGTGGGACTCTGTGAAGTCAAGGTGCTCACATAACACGTTGAATCCGAGTTCATGGAGGTTTTCAGCGAGTTTCCTGGCATTATTGATTGTCTGGGCTGCATATTCAGCTCCAAATTCCAGCATCTCTGCCGTTGCTATCCCAAGGCCGGCCACGTGGTGGAGGTGGTGGTTGCTCACAAGTCCGGGGAACACCGCCTCATCTATGTCAGCTGCAAGTTCCTCCCTGCAGAGGATTATACCGCCCTGTGGGCCCGGGAAGGTCTTGTGGGTGCTTCCAACAAGCATGTCGGCGCCCTCACGTAGTGGGTCCTGGAAGTAGCCCCCTGCAATGAGGCCCAGGACGTGGGCACCATCGTACATTATCCTTGCCCCCACCTCCTCGGCGGCCTCAAGAGCCTCCTCCACAGGGTGAGGGAAGAGGAAGAGGCTTCCGCCGAAGAGTATTATCCTTGGTTTAACCTCCAGTATCTTCTTCTTCATTGCATCGGCGTCTATGTTCATGTTCTCAAAGTCAAAGGGGTGTGTGTATATCTGGAAACCCCTTACACCGGCTGCGCTGACCCTGGCATGGGATATGTGTCCTCCGTAGGGGACCTCCATGGCCATTATGGGGTCGCCCACCTCTGCTGTGGCGAAGAAACAGGCGAGGTTTGCCACGACACCTGATGTTGGCTGGACGTTCGCATGTTCCGCCCTGAAGAGCCTCTTTGAAAGTTCAATTGTTAACTCTTCAATCTCGTCGATGTACCTGCATCCCTCATAGAGTCTTTCACCGGGGAGGCCCTCTGCATATCGGTGGGATAGATCCGAGAGGAGTGCCTCCTTCACCCGTGAACTCGTTATGTTTTCACTTGCTATGAGGTTAATGCTTGACTCCATCCAGCTGTTATGGTCCTTCATAAGCTGTCTGATCTTCTCGGTATAATCCTGATTGCTGACCATGAAAATCATCTCCAATAGGAAAATAGTTGCAATGACAATATAAAATTGGTGTTAACTTCCATTACCAGTTGCGATGTCAACATAAAAAACGCGTGTTGATAGCTGGGGGGATTCCGAATCCGATTGCTCGGAGTATTATGTAAGTTAGAAAAAGGATAAAGGATTTGATGGGGTTAACCCATCTATTTTGCCTGTTCGTTGAGTGCAGCTTCGATCTGGGCCATGATCTGCTCGGTCCTGAAGTGCTGCTGGTCCATGGCACCTGATGGGCATGCTGCCACACATGTTCCGCATCCCTTACAGAGGGCCACGTTAACGTTTGCATGGCCTTCCTCTATGCTTATGGCACCGAATGGACACAGTTCTATGCAGACCTCACATCCACCGCAGACATCGGAGTCTGTCACGGCGACTATTGGCTCGATTTCCACTTCACCCTTAACCATTGGTATTGCTGCACGTGCAGCTGCACCTGATGCCTGTGCAACAGCGTCAGGAATGTCCTTTGGACCCTGAGCAACACCTGCAAGGTACACACCGTCTGTCAGTGTGTCAACCGGCCTGAGTTTTGGGTGAGCTTCCATCAGGAATCCGTCTGCAGATTTGGATAGACCTATGGTCTGTCTGAGTTTCTCAGAGCCCTCTGGTGGGACAAGTCCCACACCGAGTACAACCATGTCGTAGTCGTACTCTGTGACCTTACCGAGGAGTGTGTCCTCTGATCTCACTGTGAGTGTCAGGTCAGGGTTTTCGAGGATCTCAGCAGGTCGTCCCCTGATGAACTTGATTCCGTATTTCTCCTGTGAACGTTTGTAGAATTCCTCGAATCCTTTACCGAATGCCCTTATGTCCATGTAGTAGAGTGTGACCTCGGTATCAGGCATCTTGTCCTTTATGAGCTGTGCGTTCTTCATTATGTACATGCAGCAGACACGGGAACAGTATGGTTTTCCGATCTGTTCGTCCCTTGAACCGACACAGTGTATGAAGGCAACCCTCTTGGGTTTTTCACCGTCTGATGGTTTGATGACCTTACCATCGGTTGGACCTGAAGCGTTGATCATCCTTTCAAGTTCAAGACCGGTTATTACGTTTGTATGTCTGCCGTAACCGTATTCGAGCTTCTCGGTTGGGTCGTAGGCATCGTATCCTGTGGCCACGATTATGGTACCCACTTCGATTTCGATTTCCTCTGGTTCCTGGTCGTGCTTAACGGCTCCCCTCTCACAGATCTCATCACAGAGCATGCACTCTATACAGTAGTCCTTGTCGATGGTTGCGCAGAGTGGAACTGCCTGTGGGAATGGTATGTAGACCGCCTTGGTCATACCGATTCCCTCGTCGAAGTAGTTTGGCATTTCAATCGGACATACTTCGACACAGGAACCGCATCCGGTACACAGATCTTCATCTATGTATCTGGGTTTCTTCTCGATTTTGACCTTGAAGTTACCTATGTAACCGTCAACTTCCTTAACCTCAGCGTAGGTTATGAGTTCAATGTTGTCATGTTTACCGACGTCCACCATCTTAGGTGCGAGGATACACATTGAACAGTCGAGGGTCGGGAATGTCTTGTCGAGCTGACCCATCCTTCCTGAGATACTTGGCCTCTTCTCAACCATGTAGGTCTTGAATCCCATGTCAGCAAGGTCAAGGGCTGTCTGTATACCTGCAACCCCACCACCGATGACGAGGGCCTTGTCATCCACACTGACCTTTGATGCCTCCAGAGGTTCCAGGAGCCTTGCCTTGGCAACGGCCATCCTCACAAGGTCCTTGGCCTTTTCTGTTGCACCCTCAGGGTCGTCCATGTGCACCCATGAGTCCTGCTCCCTGAGGTTTGCGAATTCGAAGAGGAACTGGTTGAGTCCTGCTTCCTCAACACATCTCCTGAAGGTTGGTTCGTGGAGCCTTGGGGAACATGCAGCCACAACAACCCTGTTCAGTCCGAGCTCCTTGATATCCTTCTGTATCTCGAGCTGACCTGGGTCTGAACAGTAGTACTTGTAGTCCTTTGAAACTACAACGTTGGGTAATTTTGCAGCGTAGTCCCTGACAGCTTCTATGTCAACCACACCGCCGATGTTTACACCGCAGTGGCAGACGTAAACACCAATTCTTGGTTCTTCCATTGTTTCTTCTTTTTTTTCTTCTGCCATTAGATCACCTTGCATAGGGGTATCTAGCAATGATAGTCAGTTGATGTAAGGTATACCACAGTGCTAAATAAATATTTCTATCAAAAACTTTAAGTAAGGTTTATATACTATTACACTTTCCTCAGTTTTTTTCAGGTATATTAAATAAATGTTTATTCTGTGTGTATTTTGCTGTGACTTTTTAGAGCACAACTGACCAGAGGGGTAACGACACGAGACTTAGGATTGTACTCATGAATATGCATGATGATACAAGGTCCACGTCCAGGTCGTTCTCAATTGCAAGTACCGCTGCAAGCATTGCAGAGGGCATTGAAGCCTCGAGTACCGTGACAGAGAAGTTAAGTCCCCTGAATGCAAGGACATAGGAGATCCCGGCTGCCATGAGTGGAGATATGAGGAGCCTGAGACCACTGACAAGGGTCGCATCGGCCACCGAATGCCTTAAAAATCTGAAGTTGAGTGTAAGGCCCAGGGATATCATTATGAGCGGAACCGCCGCCCCTGAGAGGTATCCGAGGATGGTGCCGGCAATGCCTGTGGGAAGTCCCCAGAGGTTGAAGATGACCCCCAGCAGGAAGGCCCAGAGAGGAGGGAAGAAGACGGCCCTCTTCATGATTCTGGAACCCTCACCTCCAGAGATGTGTGATAGAAGAAGTCCGAGGGACGTGAACATCAGTGTGGTGCCGGTGTCATAGAATATGGCCCTCACAAGTCCCTCTGAGCCGAATATCCCTGCTGTGACCGGGTAACCCAGGAAACCGGAGTTCATCATCGCTGCAGCTACAGTTAAACCCCATGTTTTACCTGAATCCAGTCCTCTTCTCCTTGCCCAGAGATATGCAATCGTTCCAGAGAGTGTGCCCGTAATCATGCAGATAACCGGTATGAGTACAAGGTCTGAGATCCCTGATAGGTCTGCCCGGTAGAGGGACGTGAATATGAGGGATGGTATGGCCACATTGATGACAACCCGGTTGAGGGTGGATGCATCCTCCTCCCCGAGAACCCCGAGGACCTTGAGGATGTAACCAAGGAGGACAAGAACCAGCACCGACAGTACAGTCTCAGTGGAACCCATAAAAATCAAAAAATAAATCTGGTTTAATCAACGATACCCGCGGTTGTTATCTTGAAGACACACTCACCCTCGGGCAGGTGGGGACTGTCAACCAGCCTGGCTATCCTCTTACCTGCAAGCCCCTTCTTGAGCCAGATACGGTAGGTTGCGGCGTGACCAAGCACGTGTCCACCTATGGCCTTGGTGGGGCTTCCGAAGAACGCATCCGGTCTGGCCTGGACCTGGTTTGTGACAAATACCGCGGCGTTATAGGTGTTTGCTATGTTCTGAAGGGTGTGAAGGTGCTGGTTGAGTTTCTGCTGCCTTGTTGCAAGGGCCTCCCTACCCACATACTCTGCCCTGAAGTGGGCGGTGAGGGAGTCCACAATCACAAGGCGTATGTTCTTACCCTCCTGGATGAGCTCATTGACCTTCTCTGCCATGAGGATCTGGTGGCTGGAATTGAAGGCCCTTGCAATGTGTATCTTATTCAGAACCTCCTCAAGGTCAAGTTCAAAGGCATTTGCTATCTGCTCAATCCTCTCAGGACGGAATGTGTTCTCTGTGTCTATGAAAACAGCCTCAGCATCCAGTCCTCCCCTCTCCTCTGGCAGCTGAACCGTGACTGCAAGTTCATGGGACAGCTGACTCTTACCTGACCCGAATTCTCCGAAAACCTCGGTTATTGCCTGTGTCTCGATTCCGCCACCTATCAGTTCATCGAGGGCCTTGCTCCCCGTTGTGATCCTCCCCACATCCTTCCGTCTCTCCATGACATCGAAGGCTGTTTCAAAGTCTATCTTCTCAGCCCTTCTGGCAGCCTCTATCACCTTTTCAGCCACGCCCTCACCAATCTCTGCCTTCACAGAGAGTTCCTTGGCTGTGGCTGTTGCAAGACGCATCATGTCACCGAAACCTGCGTCCCTTAATTTCTGTGCTGTTTTAGCCCCTACATTTGGTAGATCTTCCAGTTCAACCATTTTAATCTCCCTTAAATCTTTAAATATTCATTAAGCATGGATCGTCGGTAAATTAAAGTTCCTTCTTTACGACCTTTCTGGGTATGAACCTTAGCTCCTCGCTGTAAACATCCATATCTGCATTGCCAATAACCCTCACGGTTACTCCATTCAGATCCTCCACACGTTCTTCAAGTGCAGATTCATCTGCAGACTGGTTGATAATGTTCACAACCTCATCTGTTGTCATTTCAAGGATACTCTCTGCCTCCCTTCCAAAGAAGGTTATCATGACCTCACCGGTGTCGTCCATGATCCTCCCGGGGATCATGAGGAGGTAGCGTGGTTCATCCACCAGTTCCCCGCAGAAGTTGCATATGTTCTCATCGCTGAGATCAAGCCTCTCATTGCAGGATGGGCACTTTATGGAGAGAATCCGTCTTCCTGACATCTCGATCAGCTCACCCTCTATGAGGACGTTCCTTGAATCCTCATCCAGATCCGCAATATCACGGTGGGGATAGAGCATCTCCTGGAGTTCATCGAAGGATGGGAGACCCTCAAGGTCCCTCTCGCTGGCCGGTTCAATCCTTGAACTGTTTCCTATGCTGAGTTCAAGTCTTCCACCACCCATATCATCCCTGAAAACCACCCGGGGATTTTCTATCTTGACGGGGTCCCCTATGCTCAGGGGTTTCTCAGCAGCATCGTCCCAGAGGCTGGCCCTTATTGATCCCGTGTCATCAGCGAATTCAGCTGTCCTCACAAGTCCGGGGGTGCCGTCACCCCTCTGGAACTCCCTGGGTTCAAAGAGGTCAACGACCCTTGCAATTATCCTTATGTTCCTGTCGTCCTCCTCGAGGTCGGCTATTTTCTTTGTCTGATAGAGCATCTCCTCAAGTTCCTCAAAGGATGGAAGGTCCTCCATGTCCTCTGGCAGGGGGTTCACTATCCTTGTTGTTCGTCCGGCGCTGAGTTCCACGCTGTAGAGTCCAAGCCTTATGCGTGCGTTTTCTATTCTGACTGCGTCGCCGATATTCATGGGTTTCTCGGCCTTTTCATCCCAGAGACTGATCCTTATCTTGCCTGTCTCATCGGCAAGTTCCATTGACCTCACGATTCCGGTCCCGTCTTCCCTCTCAAATTCGCGGGGGTCACTGAGGCTGAAGATCCTTCCAACGACATCGACTTCCTCTCCCTCATCCTCCATTTCAAGTATCTCAGATATCTTCATTGGCCTCATCTGTTCCCTGTACTCCTCAAGGACCTTCAGCAGTGCACCGTCGGATTCAGGGTTGAGGGTGATGCGGGTGTTGAAGTTCGTGTTTATCCTGTAGGACTGGTTGAAGTCATCGAACTCGACATTGGCACCTGATATCCTGATGATATCCCCCTTGTTGATTTTGATGCGTGTATCCTCATCCCAGAGGGTTACCCTTGCAGATCCCGTGTCATCGGCTATCTCAATGGACTTCACAGAACCTGTTGTGCCGTCGTTTCTCTCAAATTCTACCGGGTCATTGACCTTTGTCACAAGGCCCATCACAGTGACGTTTCTCATCTCATGGAGGTCCCCTATCTTCACGAGCTCCTCCCTGAATTCAGGTACATCGTATTCACCCGGCACCACCCTTGTGAGGCTGGTGTGGGTGAGGGTAACCTTATCGTCCCTTCTCCTTGGCTGGGCCCAGAGTATCTTCACTGCATCACCCTCCTTCAGTCCCAGTTCCTCAACGAGGTTTACGTCATTGTTCCAGAGGGTGTAGGTCGTTGAACCCGTTGCATCCATGATGTCCAGGGAGATGAACCTGCCCTCCCTTCCGTCCCTCTCAAAGGTCCTTACACGGGATACTCCTGTGATCCTTGCTATGACATTGACCTCATCATCCTCCACCAGATCTCCTATCGGGGTTATCTCCTCACGGTACTCAGGGAATTCAGGGTAGTCCTCGGGGTCAAGGACCTCCACGGTGGATCTTGGCATGAGGTGGGCCTCCTTCCTGCCGCCGAATCCTCCCCTTATGTTAACATCCTTTATCCTTATCACATCGCCCTCCCTGAATTTCTTGAGGAGCTTGATGTTCTCTGTCCAGAACACTGCCCTGAGTTCACCTGTATCATCTGCGATTATCACGTTGGCGAGTTTCCCCTCCCTTCCCTTCCTGGTGGTGAAGGTCCTGGGGCTTGATATCTTCATGACCCTCCCTGTCACAGGGGTTTCGGCTCCCTCCTCAAGCTTGGATATTGTGTCCATCCTGTGTTCGGGTTTCTCGGATAGCATGGTGTTTTTTTCCTTCAGGATATCATCAACGACTGTCGATGCAATGGTAAGGTCATCCATGAATCCTATGTCCCCTAATTCCTCTTTCTTTTTTTCTATGAGTTCCTCAAATTCCTCAGGGGAGATCCTGTCCTTAATTCTTTCATATTCCCTCTTCAATTCTTCCTTCATTTGGGTCCCTCACTTGATTAATAATATCACGCCCCGTCTATAAAAGACTTGGTGAGCTCCTGAAAACTAATAAGTTATTACTATATATTTAAATCTTATTATCAAAGTATTTATAGGGCCGGGTGAAAATATAGATGTAAAATTCAGACGAGTTTTTCAGTATGAAGGCGAAAGACAGTTATCCAGTGAACATATGGGGACATCAGAAGGTTAAAGAGGCTCTAATTTTCACAGACTGCCCCATGGACCACTTGCTGGAACCTTTATGAACCCTTCAATTATTCTGCTAAAGGAGGATAGAAGATGTCTATGACTGTTTCTGAGAAGATACTTGCCAGGGCTTCAGGTAAGGATAGGGTGGAAGCCGGTGAAATAGTTATGGCGGATATAGATGTTGCGATGACCCATGACCTCACAGGTCCCCTGTCGGTTGAGTCCTTCAGGGCCATAGGTGAGGATAGGGTCTGGGACCCTGAAAAAATCGTTGTGATATTCGATCACCAGGTCCCTGCAGACTCCATTGAAGCCGCCCAGAACCACATGATAATGAGGGACTTCGTAGAGGAGCAGGGAATACGGAACTTCTATGACGTTCGTGAAGGCGTCTGTCACCAGGTGCTCCCTGAGAAGGGCCATGTTGTGCCCGGTGAGGTCGTGGTGGGTACAGACTCCCACACCTGCACCCACGGGGCCCTCGGAGCCTTCGCAACGGGTATAGGTTCAACAGATATGGCCATGGTATTTGCAACTGGGAAACTTTGGTTCAGGGTCCCTGAAACCCTGAGATTTGATGTGAGGGGAAAACTCAGGGAGCACGTCTATGCAAAGGACGTCATACTGAACATAATAGGGAGGGTTGGTGCCGATGGCGCAACCTACATGGCCTGTGAATTTGCAGGTGAAACCGTTGCAGAAATGAGTGTATCCGACCGTATGGTCCTCTCAAATATGGCAATAGAGATGGGTGGTAAGACAGGAATCGTGGAACCTGACGAAAAAACCCTGAACTATGTCAGGAGGAGGTCAGGTAAACCCTGGAGGGTCTTCAAAACAGACCCTGACGCTCCATCCCTCAGTGTCATGGAGGTCGACGTGAGTGACCTTGAACCCCAGGTCGCCTGTCCACACAATGTGGACAATGTGAAACCCGTCACCGAGGTGGAGGGGACAGAGATAGACCAGGTCTTCCTTGGTTCATGCACAAATGGAAGGCTCAGTGACCTCAGGGACGCTGCCGCCATACTGAAGAACAGGAAGGTCTCAGACAGTGTCAGGATGCTCGTCATACCTGCCTCCAGGGAGGTCTACCGCAGGGCCCTTGACGAGGGACTGATTGAGATATTCGTGGATGCAGGAGCCCTGGTATGCAACCCCTGCTGCGGCCCCTGCCTCGGAGGACACGTTGGACTGGTCGGACCAGGGGAGGTGAGCCTCTCAACCTCAAACAGGAACTTCAGGGGGAGGCAGGGAAGCCCCGAAGCAGAGGTCTACCTCTCCTCAGCAGCCGTGGCAGCCGCATCTGCAGTGAAGGGCAGCATAACCCACCCTGGGAGTCTGAAGTAGAGGTGATGGTAATGAAAGGAAAGGTTTGGAAGTTCCCGGACGACGTGGACACTGACATAATCATACCCGGAAGGTACCTTGTAATGAGGGACCCTGAGAAGCTGAGGGAACACGTGATGGAGGGTCTGGACCCTGAATTCCCGTCAAAGGTGAAACCCGGTGACTTCATCGTCGCCGGAAAAAACTTCGGGTGCGGTTCATCCAGGGAGCACGCCCCCCTGGCCCTGAAGGGTGCCGGGATAGCCGCGGTAATCGCAGAGTCCTTTGCAAGGATATTCTACAGGAACGCCATAAACGTTGGAATACCCCTCCTTGAGGCCCCGGGGATAACAGAGAAACTCAATGAGGGTGATGAGATAGAGGTGGACCTCGATAGGGGTGTTATAATAAGGGGAGATGATGAATTCCCCTTCAAGAAACTCCCGGACTTCATGGTTGAGATACTCGAGAAGGGTGGTCTTATACCCTACCTCAAGAAAAAGGGAGACTTTAAAGGGTGAAATCAATGAAGATAGCAGTCATACCCGGTGATGGAATCGGAGTGGAGGTGATGGAGGCAGCCCTCCACATCCTGAACACCCTCGACCTTGACCTTGAATTCATACATGCAGATGCCGGTGATGCCTGCCTTAAAAGGACAGGGACGGCACTGCCAGAGGAGACCCTTGAAGCCGTGGGTGAAGCCAGGGCAACCCTCTTCGGGGCTGCGGGTGAAAGCGCAGCTGACGTTATAGTCCGCCTGAGGCGTGAATTTGATCTTTTTGCGAATTTGAGGCCTGTTAAGTCCCTGCCAGGTGTCCCCTGCCTCTACCCGGACCTTGACTTTGTGATTGTGCGGGAGAACACCGAGGACCTCTATGTCGGTGACGAGGAGTACACCCCTGAGGGCGCCGTTGCAAAAAGAATCATAACAAGAACCGCCTCCAGGAGAATCAGCCAATTCGCCTTCCAGTACGCCCAGAAAGAGGGCATGCAAAAGGTAACAGCAGTCCACAAGGCCAACGTACTCAAAAAAACCGACGGAATCTTCAGAGACGAATTCTATAAAGTGGCATCAGAATACCCCCAGATGGAGGCCACCGACTACTACGTGGACGCCACAGCAATGTACCTCATAACCCAGCCCCAGGAATTCCAGACCATCGTCACAACCAACCTATTCGGAGACATACTATCAGACGAAGCCGCAGGACTCATCGGAGGACTCGGACTCGCACCATCAGCAAACATAGGAGAAAAAAACGCACTATTCGAACCAGTGCACGGATCAGCACCCCAAATCGCAGGAAAAAACATAGCCAACCCCACAGCCATGATACTAACAACCACACTAATGCTAAAACACCTCAACAAAAAACAAGAAGCCCAAAAAATAGAAAAAGCACTCCAAAAAACCCTTGCAGAGGGTCTTGTGACACCGGACCTCGGTGGGAAGCTTGGCACCATGGAGATGGCTGCCGAGATAGCCAGACACCTGGAGGATTGATATTCATGCGTACAGAGGACGTCAGGAGAGACATACCCCTCCTCAGGGATCATGTCTACCTCGACGCTGCCAGCACAACCCCCACTCCACTCCCGGTTGTCAGGGCCATGACAGAATACTTTAAGGAATACAATGCCAACACCGGGAGGGGGGCCTACTCCCTGGTGCTAAGGGCCACCAGGAAACTCCAGGAGGCCAGGGAGAAGGTGGCTGGGTTCATAAACGCCTCCAGTGATGAGATAGTATTCACCAAGAACACCTCTGAGGCCATCAACATCGTGGCGGGGGGACTCAGGTTCAGGAAGGGGGACTCAGTTGTTGTGCCAAACATCGAACACCACTCCAACTTCCTCCCCTGGCTGAGGCTCCGTGAGAGGGGAGTTGATGTGAGGGTGGTGAAGGCAGATGAAGGGGGAGTGGTGGACCCCGGCAGAATAGAGGACGCCGTTGATGAGACCACAAGGCTCGTCACCGTGACCCACATCTCCAATGCCCTCGGTACGGTGCAGGACGTGAAGGAGATAGGGAGGATAGCCCATGACGTGGGGGCCCTCTACCTGGTTGATGCCGCCCAGTCGATAGGCCACATGGAGGTTGATGTGAGGGCCATTGGGGCTGACTTCGCAGCATTCCCTGGACACAAGGGGACCCTGGGACCTGTTGGCACGGGATTCCTCTACTGCAGCACTGATGTCCAGGGAGAACTTGAACCCCTGATGCTGGGGGGAGGTACGGTGCTTGATGTCTCAGAGGACGGATATGTGCTCGAGGACTTCCCGGCGAAGTTTGAGGCCGGCACCCTCAACATTGCAGGATTCATAGGCCTCGGTGCCTCAATAGACTACATGAACAGGATAGGAATCAGGAGGATCCAGAAACATGGCATGAAGATGACAGAGGAACTCCACGCTACCGTTTCATCCATCGATGGTATTGAATGCTATGGTGACCCCCAAAATATTTATGGTATCCTCTCCTTCAACATAAATAACATGGACCCCCACGACGTTGCAAAGATTCTTGACGAAACCGCCGGGATCTGTGTTAGAAGTGGTCACCACTGCGCTATACCTGCAATGAAGCACCTGGCGCTCCATGAAACCGGCGGCACCGTCAGGGCATCCATACACTACTACAACACATCAGAGGAAATCCAGCTCCTCGGAGAGACCCTCGAGGAAATAGCAGGGATGGGGTGATTTAATGAATAAGGCACAGGCAATAGCATTACTGATAGTGATAATAATGGTCCTGAGTACCATTGCAGGTGCACTTGTACTCTAAATGGAGGTATTGAATGAAAAAAGTCAGGATAGGGGCTGTTGTAGCTGAGTTTAACTATGACATAACCCATATGATGCTGGAACTTGCAAAGGAACATGCCAGATTCCTTGATGCAGAGATAACCAGGGTGATTGCTGTACCCGGCGTGTTTGACATGCCACTTGCAGTGAAGAAACTCCTTCTGGAAGATGAGATAGACGCCGTGATAACCCTAGGGGCGGTCATCGAGGGAGCCACCGACCATGACCAGATAGTCGTGCAGCACGCCTCACGTAAAATAGCCGACCTGGCCCTTGATTATGACAAGCCCGTGGCCCTCGGAATATCAGGACCCGGAATGACGAGGCTCGAGGCCCACCAGCGCGTTGACTACGCCAAGAGGGCTGTTGAGGCAGCTGTTAAAATGTACAGAAGACTTAAAGAGGATATTTAGTTTCCGGGGAGCTTCCATGGAAATACTCAGGCCATCTGACCTGAAGGAGAGGTTCCAGGACCCCTGGATCTCACCATACCGGAAGGTCCTCACAATGGTGGACAGGGACATGGTTGAGATCCTGGAGTACCACCCCTGCGTTTCAGGGTCAGAGTGGATGATATACCAGTACCAGAGATCCAGCAGACTCATAGAGAGGGCCCGGAGAGACGGTAACAGGCACAGCTACCTTGCACGTACAGGTAAAGCTCCTATAGAACTCCAGGCCAGCCTTAACGCCGCTGGAATAGAGGAGGTGGCGGTTGAGGGTGATGAGGTCCGTGTTGTGCATGCAGGCCTTGCAGGTGCAGGTGTCGGCGCCGCCATGTGCCGGGGCATGGCTGAGGGTGTTAAGAGGATAGAACTCTACGAGGTCGGTGGTGGTTCAAAGCCGGGCCGGGCCGCTGTTATAACCCCCCGCCTTGAGAAGGTTGTTATCGGGATAGATGACACAGACACGCCAGAGAGCGGGGCCACCTGGACCCTTGCAAACAATATAGGACTGGAGGCCAGAAAACAGGGTTTTGAGTACATCGACCATGTCACGGTACAGCTCTACCCCCACAACCCACACAAGACACAGAACTGTGTGTCGGTTGCCCTTGCATTTGCAGTCAGACCCGGTGAAGCAGATAAACTGGTTGCCCTGGTAAGGGACCTCCTCAGGGATAACACCCTCTCAGATAAGACAGCCATGGCAGTCCTGAGGGGTATAGTGGTGCCTGAAAAACTGAGGGAGTACTCTGCAAAATCCAAGAGGACCCTCATGGAAGTGGAGGAAGCCGAAGGGGTTGCCAGGGAACTTGGCGTGGAGCTAATCGAGGTTACCGGTTCTCAGGGCAAGATAGGGGCCCTTGCAGCCCTTGGACTCTACGATGATCCGGAGGAGGCCGCCAGGGTCTACTACTAGTACGGAATAAATCCATGCTACTTATGGGGCTCTTCAGAGGCATCCAGGTGGGCTAGGGAACTCAGACCACCTGATCAGAGCCATACATTCAGGAACCTGCCCTCAGAGGATTTAGCAAAGCGCATATCATCCATGGCCCCGCTCCGGACCTCAATTTTTATTACATGAGCTCCCCAGTAAATCCTGTGATCGGTGTCCTTGCCCCTGAATATTATCCTGCCCGCGGCAACACCATCCACGTAAACTGTGTAGGTCCCATTCTCCATTGCCCCTGTGGTGCGGGCAACCATCCTGTCATCCAGATAGACCCGGACCTCTGCCCCCGGTGAATCATCATCCTGGATTATGATGCCATTGTAGACCGTCAGATTTGAGTCTGAGATGTTTCTCAGTGCATAGACATTGCTGAACACCTTGCGGAGGTTCCCGTCCTGGATAACATCACCCACATTGAGCCCCAGGGCGTTCCTTGCCCCGGATGGTACCCTCATTATGTTGGTTTCGCCTTCCCGTGTCCTGTTAAGTGTATAGGCCTCTCCGGCCAGGAATATGCGGTCGCCGTAATTGAGGTCAAGGGTGTTTATGGCCTCCTCAGGAATTCTTATTGAATTATTTTCATTTTCAAGGGCACTGTCAACTCTGTAGGGTCCCCTGACATCGAATGTCCTGTTTTCATTGCTCTTCTTCCATATTATAAGGTTTCCAGATGTTGGCTCAATGGATATTTTCCCGTCGTCCACCTCCACGGCTCCAAGGAGGGTTGATATCATTGCAATGAGTATGAGGGCAGATATGAGTATGGGGAAGTGCATGTAGATGAAGGACCTCACTGTCTGAAGCTTACCTGCTGAACGCCTGAAAACATAGATGGATCTCCTGATGAGCCTTAAAAAATAGTAGACCGCCATTATAAATCCTGTGAGGGATATTATGACACCCAGGACTGCTGGTATGGCCCTTATGAAAAATATGCTGAAGACCCCAAGGGTTGTGAGTGATAGACCAAGGATGCACATCCTTATTGATTTCCCCATGGAATCCATCATGGTTATTCTGCCGTACTCCAGGGCCCTGTCAACTATTGTCCTAACAACCTCGTTGGCGACGACATTGAGATCCTTCAGGCTCGCCATGTCATGGTGTATGCTCCCGATATCCACCTCCCTCACGGTGAGGCCCAGGACATCGGCGTCCAGTACTATGCCAACATCAACCCCGTAGTCCTCCTCAAATTTCATCTTCTCAAGGGCCGATCTTTTAGCTGCGAACTGTCCGCTCAGGGGCTGTTCAAATTTTATCTCAGGGAAGAAGAACTTAAGAAGGGGTTTGGCTGTTAACTCAGTAACCCTCCCGGCCTTTCTTCTGAATCTGGTCTTTGTGAGGTCGGCCCTCCCCGTTATTATGGGTTTTATCATCCTTTCAATCTTCTCTGTTGTCATGTTCTCAAGGTCAGCGTCGACAAAGACCACTATGTCGCCCCGGGAATGCTTGAAACCTGTTTTTAGGGCTGCCCCCTTTCCGCGGTTGCTTGTATGCCTTATAACAGTGGCGCCTGCATCCTCTGCAGCACCAGCAGTATTATCTGTGGATCCATCATCCACAACGATAACCTCGTCCACCATATCTGATTTTCTGGCTGCTTCAATTACACTTCCAACTGTTTTTTCCTCGTTTAATGCAGGTATAACCACCGATACAGTGTGGCTTTTATCCTTCACTGCTCTGAAAGCGCATAGAAAGAACACAACCATGAGAATGAGCCATGACATCAGTACACCTTCTGATACTCTGTAACTCTCTATTGGTAGAATCCCCTTATATACTGTTATGAAGACCTGTAAATGGTCCCTGCGGGAGGTGCCATCTATTAAATATGACCTCCGATAGATTCTCTATATATAAAGTTAAAGGTGAATCTCCAGATGAAGCCCAGAGTGATGATACTCCTTGGAAGTGCATCTGATTTCAGGATAGCCGAAAAGGCAATGGAAATCTTTGAGGAACTCAGGATACCCTATGACCTGAGGGTTGCCTCAGCCCACAGGACACATGAAAAGGTAAAGGCAATAGTCTCAGAGGCCGTGAAGGCGGGTGTTGAGGTATTCATAGGAATAGCAGGACTATCAGCCCATCTTCCAGGCATGATATCTGCAAACACCCACAGACCCGTCATAGGGGTCCCTGTTGACGTTAAACTTGGAGGGCTCGACGCCCTCTTTGCATGTTCACAGATGCCCTTCCCTGCCCCCGTCGCCACTGTGGGGGTAGACAGGGGAGAAAACGCCGCAATACTCGCTGCCCAGATAATAGGGATAGGAGATCCCGGGGTAAGGGAAAGGGTTGCAGATCTAAGGAGAGGTTTCTATGAACGCGTGCGGAGAGATGAATGTCAGGTGCTCAACAGCATAGAGGGGTCCTACTATGCACCCCTGGAGGTTGAAATGCCTCCCATGGGTGATAAGGTCCCGTCAGATTCCCAGGATGACCCCATGGTATCTGTGATACCTGGCAGCTACTCTGACATGAAGATAGCCAAGAAGACCACCATGTTCCTCGAAAGGATGGGTATAAGCTATGATCTGAACGTCATATCACCCATAAGGTACCCTGAAAGATTTGAGAGGTACCTTGAGAAGATGGAGAACGTGAAGCTCTTCATAGCCATAAGCGGCCTCTCTGCACATGTTACGGGTGCTGTTGTTGCCCTCAGCGACAGGCCGGTGATAGGGGTTCCCTGCCCCCTCAAGATGAACGGCTGGGACTCACTCCTCTCAATGATCAACATGCCGCCGGGTGTACCTGTTGGAACGGTGGGGGTAGGTAACGGTGGTAACGCCGCAATACTGGCTGCTGAAATGCTTGGAATATACGATGAAAAGATAGAATCGAGGATAAAGAGGATAAAGAGCCGTTCCGTTAAGTTCTAAATATGAAAAATGGAGATCAGGATAAAGAGCCGTTCCATAACTTCTGATGGTGATTGAATGAGAAACTTTCTTGATAAAATCGGCGAGGAGGCCCTGGTGGTTGAGGATGAGGTATCAACCAGTTTCGAGGCTGCCAGCATACTCAGAGAGCATCCAAGGGACCTTGTTATACTCAAAAACCTGAAGGAATCCGATATACCCGTCATATCAGGGCTCTGCAATACCCGGGAGAAGATAGCCCTCTCCCTGAACTGCAGGGTCCATGAGATAACCCACAGGATCGTTGAGGCCATGGAAAACCCCACCCCAATCAGTAGCGTGGGGGGACTGGATGGTTACAGATCAGGGAGGGCTGACCTCTCAGAGCTCCCCATCCTCAGGCACTACAGGAGGGATGGTGGACCCTACATAACTGCAGGGGTCATATTTGCCAGGGACCCTGATACAGGGGTGAGGAACGCCTCAATTCACAGGATGATGGTCATCGGTGATGACAGGCTGGCTGTCCGCATAGTACCCAGGCACCTCTACACCTACCTCCAGAAGGCTGAGGAGAGGGGTGAGGACCTTGAAATAGCCATAGCCATAGGTATGGACCCTGCAACGCTCCTTGCCACCACCACCTCCATACCCATCGATGCAGATGAGATGGAGGTGGCGAACACCTTCCATGAAGGTGAACTGGAACTTGTCAGATGTGAGGGAGTCGACATGGAGGTCCCCCCTGCAGAGATAATCCTTGAGGGACGTATACTCTGTGGTGTGAGGGAGAGGGAGGGCCCCTTTGTTGATCTGACAGACACCTATGATGTTGTAAGGGATGAACCTGTTATCTCCCTTGAAAGGATGCATATCAGGAAGGATGCAATGTACCACGCCATTCTGCCAGCCGGCTTTGAGCACCGTCTCCTTCAGGGTCTCCCCCAGGAGCCAAGGATATACAGGGCCGTTAAGAATACAGTCCCCACTGTAAGGAACGTTGTTCTGACGGAGGGTGGGTGCTGCTGGCTCCACGCCGCTGTATCAATTAAAAAACAGACTGAAGGTGATGGTAAGAACGTTATAATGGCTGCCCTTGCAGCACACCCCTCCCTGAAGCATGTCGTGGTTGTGGATGAGGATATAGACGTCCTTGACCCTGAGGAAATTGAATATGCCATTGCAACCAGGGTTAAGGGTGATGATGACATCCTCATAGTTCCAGGGGCCAGGGGTTCATCCCTTGATCCTGCAGCACTGCCTGATGGCACCACCACCAAGGTTGGTGTCGATGCAACCGCGCCCCTTGCTTCAGCTGAAAAATTCCAGAGGGTCAGCAGGTCAGAGTAACCGGGGCCTCAACCCCCTTTTCCTTAAGCTATAAATCCATGGTTAAACATCATCATTCGCTTGAATCTTAATTCAGTCAGTAACAACATCAATTTTGGAGTTGCAGGATCTGCATCTGCCATCAGCGAGTCCAGAGGTATCTGTGATGTAGCCGTTCCTTCTTATAACCACCTCCCCGCAGGACGGACAGTAGGTGTTCTCTGCATCGGTGCCTGGCAGGTTACCGACATAGACGTACTTCATTCCAGCCTCAAGTGCCAGCTCCCTCGCCCTCATAAGCCTGTCAGTTCCTGTGGGTGGCACGTCCTGCATCCTGTAATGTGGGAAGAACCGCGTGAAGTGCAGCGGGACCCTAACTCCGACCTCAGAGACCATGAAGTTTATGAGGGCCATTATATCATCATCTGAGTCATTGTATCCTGGTATGAGGAGGTTTGTTACCTCAATGTGGATACCCATATCATGCATCCTTATGATGTTCTCAAGCACTGGCCCGGGTTTTGCATCACAGAGTTCCCTGTAGAAGGTCTCTGACATTCCCTTGAGGTCAACGTTTGCAGCGTCCAGGAGGGGGCCCAGTATGTCAAGCGCCTCCCTGCTCATGTACCCATTAGTCACATAGACCGTCGAGAGACCCTCGGCCCTTGCAAGTTCCGCTGAGTCAAGGGTGTATTCAAGCCACATGGTGGGTTCATTGTAGGTCCAGGCTATGGACCTGCAGCTGGCGCTGAGGGCATTTTCAACTGCCTCCTCCGGTGAAATGTATCTTGTGGGGAATTCGTCTATCCTGGCCTGGGATATGCTCCAGTTCTGGCAGTACCTGCACCTGAAGTTACAGCCCACACTTCCAAGTGAATATGCAAGGGTCCCTGGATGGAAGTGAAAGAGAGGTTTCTTCTCTATGGGGTCAACGGCTGCCGATGACACCTCCCCATAGGTGAGTGAGTATATCCTGCCGTCCCTGTTCTCACGGGTGAGACAGTAGCCCCTCCCACCTTCAGGTATCAGGCACTTCCTGTTACATACCAGGCACCTGAGCCTGTCATCGACCCCTTCATAAAGTATGGCTTCCTTCCTCATGGCATACCCCCTAGCCGGGGCTGAGATGTTCATAGCCCCTCACATGAAGTTTATATGTAACTCCATCCTTATCAACCATTTCAATTCCACCTCCAACGGTGACCTCACCGATTACATGGAGCTCCATCATGTCAGAGAGTTCTTCCATCCCGGTGGGTGGTGCTGTGAATACCAGTTCAAAGTCCTCTCCATAGTATAGGGCGAGTTCCAGTGGGTCCCTGCCGAGAATGGATGCAATTTCAGGGACCTCCCTGCCCAGGGGCAGCCTATCCTCATATATCCTCATGCCTGTCCCGCTTGCATCCATGAGCTCCCCGAGCTCACTTACAAGGCCATCGGTTATGTCGGTGGCCGAGGATACCAGACCTGATTCTGCAAGGATGAGTCCCTCCTCTATGCGGGCCACCGGTCTGAGGGATCTCTCAACCGCATTTTCAAAGCCCCCTGTATCTCTACCCGAAAGGATGAGTTCTGTCCCTGCTGCACCAACTCCCAGGGGTCCCGTGACAGCCACGAGGTCCCCTGGCCTGGCCCCGGACTTCATGAGGACCATGTCCTTTTCAGCCCGCCCGATGGCTGTTCCTGAGAGTATTATCTCATCGGCCTCGTTTGTGTCCCCTCCGATGAGTGGAGCCTGGTAGTGGCAGCATGCCTCTATCACGCCATCCATGAGGGAGTCAAAGAATTCCAGTTCAAGGTCGGGTAGGGCCACCGAAAGGATGAATCCTTCAGGTCTAGAGCCCATTGCAGCAAGGTCGCTCATGTTAACAGTGACTGTCTTCCAGCCCATGTCCCGTGGCCTTTCAGGGTCAGGGAAGTGTCTGGTCTCAAGGAGGAGGTCAGAGGTTAGTACCAGGAACTCTTCCCCTGCATCAATGAGGGCTGCGTCGTCCCCGAGGCCCATGACCTCTGATGATCCGAAAACTGATCTTGCTCTGGATATTATCCTGGATATGAGCTTTTTTTCTCCAAGGGAGGATATTCTATCATGCATTTTATCAAAAATAGTTGGATGGGAACAGTTAAATTGCTGATTTAACCCTGTCCCTGATTATCTCGGCTATCCTTGGATCAGCGCCGAGGGGTTCCGTATAGACTATCTCACCATCGAATTCAAATTCTTCATGCTCATGTTCGTGTTCATGGTGATGGTGGCCTTCGGCACCGTTGTCAAGGCCGAGTATGTGGGGTATGTCATGTTTGGTGTGCACTCCATGGGCCAGGAAAACCGGTGTGACGATGATCTTCTCAACACCCATGGCTGCAAGTTCATTTATTGCCTCGGGTATTGATGGTCTTGACATGTTCATGAAGCCCACTGCAACGGGGTGGTCGGCCTCCTGTCGGTAGATGTCAGCTATGCCGTTTATAACCTCCTCACCGTAGGGGAGGCGGCTGCCGTGCCCCACCAGCAGAACGCCTATCTTAGGTTTTTGGTTTGAATTTGAATCCATAGGATATCACTCCATCCTCGCCCTCTTCTCTAACCTTCCTGAATACCATCTCGACCTCATCACCTATTTCTATTGAATCAGGGTCGCAGTCAACTATCTGGCTTGTTACCCTTGCACCCTCCTCCAGTTCAACTATGGCCACCACGTAGGGGGCTATGTCCTTGAACTCGTCGGTGGGGGTGTTTATGACGGAGTAACTGTGTATCCTTCCCTTCCCGCTGAACTTCAATTCCTCGAGTTTGCCCTTGCGTCTGCATTCCGGGCATATTATCCTGCTGGGGAAGAAAACATTCCCGCACTGAAGACATTTTGATCCTGTAAGATTGTAGCGCTGGGGTATATGGCGCCATGTCCTGACGGTTTCTGTCATCATGTAACCTCCATACAGTAATCACTTTTCATTATCTATCTTGGTTCATTATAATTAAATCATACGGTCATCTGATATTTAAATCACTGCCTCCCTGAGGGAATAATAAAGATCCCTCTTGCTCGCAGCTACTTTTTAATGTGTTATGGGCGTCCTTTAGTCCTAAAATGGGTCCATATTCATTTTCTCCAGCACAAAGAATTAATAATACTTTATTAATATTTAGGTAATATTTTTATATCTGTAATACTTAATTTTCATTTGGTGATATTATGGATGATTGTGGATACGTCATGGCAGGTGCATCCCTACTGCTGATGATACCCGTAATCATAATCACGGCCATGATTCTGAGTCTCGGTGAAGCACACAGTGACATGAACATGGAGAGAAAACTTTCAGCCTGTGTAGAGGGTGCTGCATGGGACATCAGGGACAACGTCCCCATCATAACAATGGATGTGCTCAATGAAACCGCAGGGGAGGCCATCAATGGGACCCTTCCCTCAGATGATGTCAGGGATCTGGTCAGGGAGAGAGTGCAGGAGCGTATTGACCGTCTATGCAGAAGCCACAGGAACGTCAATGCAAGCTGCAGGGTGAATTCGGTTGAAGGAACAGAGGCCCCCTTTCAGGTTGAGGTCAACTCAACACTTGAAATACGGGCAGGGAACATTGAACACGCTGAGAACCTTTCTGTGAGGGTCACGGTTGATGGACTCCCGGATCCGCTGCCCTTCAGGGTCCTCGGGAGGCTTGAACACAGTAACACCACAATAGAATATGGTGATGCCCTCGCAGAGTATCTTAACTCCAGTGGCGTGGATGGTGGAGCCTACATCAATGCAAAGGGGCCCCTCATTATAAGAAGATGCCCCTACGAACCCTACACCTCCCATGGATCTGAGGGGGTCCATGCCTGCATCCTCAATGGATACTACCATGAAAGCAGGGATGGTGCCTGTTACCTCTGCAGACTGGAGGGAAAAACATCCTGCCCACACATGGGGCTTGAAACATTCATAATCCCGTCGAAGGAATTAGGAGAGGCCCCGGTATCCATTGACCACGTCCTCTTTAATGAAAAATACACTGGCGAAGCACTGAACATCTCAGGATTCATCATTTACCTGGACGCAGGTCACATGACAAAGTACGGGGTGAGAAGACAATGATAACCCCGGCCAGCCCTCTGCCCTCGCCAGAGTACGGATGGGGAAACCATGATACTGTCAACTGACTTTCTGCTTTCACTGATCATAGTGGCCCTTATCCTGGGAACATCTGCAGAACTTGTGGACATGCAGGAGAGTCGCCTCAGCGAGGAGTTCCGGGAGGGTCACGTGAATCAGAAAGCCGCTGCTGCAGCTGATATCCTGGTAAACACTCCAGGGGATCCGCCCAGCTGGGAAAAAATTCCTGTAAGCGCCTGTAAATCCCCTGGACTTGCAGTGCCCGGTGAGAGGGGAACGATATCCTATGAAAAGTTCAGGAAACTACAGAGCAGGCCGGAACTCCTTGGCAGGGCCTTCCAGGGTATGAGGGTGCAGCTTGTCCTGAGACCCATCAACTCCAGCATCAGGCCCCTGGTCGCAGGTGAAAACATCAGCGGGGATGAGATCTCAGTGATGAGAATACCCGTTAACTGCAACTTCCTCTCAGGCCATGTAATAAAACTCCAGAAGGCTGTCTGTCCCTGCGGACACCCGGAGAACTGGACCTGCATGAATTTTAGATTTAACAGTTCACTGGACTACTATCTGATCTCTGACAGCCCGGAGGGCTCATGGATGCTGGATACAGGGAACAGCCACATTGATGAGGTGGATCTCATATATGGGAGTGTTAAACTCAATCTGACCGGTGAGGGCGTGGCATGGCTGCACGTACATGGAGGTGGGTGGGTGTCCGTTGTGGCCCTTCCCCGCGGCAGCAGGGATTATCTCATGTCACCAGACTACTTCCGGGTCCAGCCATGCGTCCTTGAGGTCATAACAGCTCCCTTCTGATCAGAGACCCATGATTGTTATAATGGCTATGACCAGGCAAGTGTTTGCCACCGGATCCGTCATGCTCGTTGAGAGGGGGATCACGATGTTATCAGGGTCAAGTCTGAGTCTGTATGATGCCGAGCTGAGATAGAAGCCCACAAGAAGGAGGAATGGTGTGAGCATGTACCCGGCCATGGAACTTATGAGAACCATACTGAAGGGGCCCAGGGACCCTATGCCAAGGAAATCACTTACAAGGTGGGCCAGAAGCCCTATGGTAGGGTATATGAGGAGGGACAGTACAGCTATTATCCCAAAGTTCCTCAGGGCCTCCCCGTGGGGTCTCAGGGATGCTGGAATTATACCTGAGTGAAGCCCTGAGGAGAGCCTTGCACCAAGTATACTCACCAGGTCCCCGCTTTCACCTGAAAATAGAGGTACAAGTGCCAGTATTGCCGGGTTGTCCAGTATAAATGACAGTTTACTGTTCAGAACTGTACCTGCAGTTGTTCCGAGGGCCGAACATATGAGGAGGACAGGTACACTCTGCCTGATAATCTTCCTGAGATCGTATCTCCCCCTGAAGCCGGCTATGAGTCCGGCTGCACCTATCAAAAGGAATATGGCAAAGAGTATCCATTCAAAAAATCCGTTCCTGACCATCTCAAGGACTGCGAGGGCTGCAAATATTGATGGTAGGGTGAAAAGATCTCCTGAAGCTGCAATCAGGGGTGTGGTGACATTATCCGGGTCCCATCCATTTTCATAGCTCTTAAGGGATATGAGGACCGTTGCAGGGAGCAGAAAAGCCCCTGATATTATACCCCCGATGACCGAGATAACCGTGAAGTCCATTATCCCCATGCTCTCAAAGCCAAAGAGCTGGCAGAAGATCCATGCCATGAAGCCCAGAAAGAGCGACATGACCACCGTCAGTATGATGGTCCCCTCAATGTTATCTGCAAGGACATCTGATCTTCGCAGTTCAGGTGAGAGCACACCGATATGGAGGCCAGATCCAAGGCGTGAGCCCAGGGCTCCGAAGATGTTACCCCTCATACCTATGGCCCCGGGTATGAGTACAAGGAGACCCGGGTATGATTCAAGCATTGGGGACATCTTACCGAGGAATATGCCGGCTATAAGGTCCCCGATTGCACAGATGAAAAGGGCCACGAAGCTTTCCCCGAGAATCCTCCTGGAATCCCTGAAAAAGCTGCCAAACTTTCTTGATAGGTTAAATGCCCTTACCCATCCCCTTGAGGCTGCTATGGAGATGTTCACGGTGAATGTTAGCAGGGACTGAAGCAGGATCCGAGTCATCCTCAGCAATCTTTCTCTTCTCTTCATGAATATCACCTGCTAACATTTCCATCATCCCGTCACTATTCTATACTGCAGCCAATATCCTCAAGGGTCATCTCATTCTTTGCCAGTGCAAACAGTAGCTCTGCTCCCGCCTCGTTCCCCTTGGCAATGAGTGTATCCTTCTCTGCCAGCACCGTGTTCCTGTCGGGTCCATAGATCCAGGACTCACCTCTCCTGATGGCTATAACCCTCATACCAGTCCTGGTTGCAAGGAGAAGATCCCCCAGGGATTTCCCTGCGAGCTCGGATCCCTCCTCAATGGTGACCCTGACGATGATCTCGTCGGACTCCTCCATGACCATCTTGAAGACCGGATGGGGCTTTATTCCCTTGAGCACCAGGTCGGCGATATCCTTGGCCGAGTTTGCAATGCTCTCAGCAGCTTCACCCACCTCAAGAAGGGCTGTAAGCTCCTCAGCGTCCTCAACAGACCTTGCTGCAAGAAGAGATTCCTTCTTTATCTCATAGTTGAGTCTGTTAACCTTGTTCTCAAGTTTTATGACTTCTTCAGCTGCATCCCTGCTGTTGAATAGCAGTGCCGAGTATGCAAGATCCACCATGAGCTCCGAAAGGTTCTTCATCTCAATGAGGATATCCTTAACACTCTTAGACAACTTTCATCCTCCTGGGCTGGTGGGTTGATATTGGATAAATTAAAATAAATATGTTGCTGTGAGGGACGCGGGTGCTCATGAAGATCATCCAAAATCAGGTGCCAGTGAGATCTTCAAGATACTCCTTTATGAATAACCTGGAGATGCCTGAACTGCATACTTAAAAATTTGGTGATCATCCCCTCATCAGGCACTCTCTACGGAGTTTCAGGAGCTCCCTCTTTTTGTCCATGAGATCATCTGGCCCTGAAATTATATCCCCCAGGCTCCTCTTCACGCATTCAACTGCGCTGTCTGTGTGTATCCATGTGCAGTCCTGGCAGCTCCACACCCCCCGGTCCCTTATCCATCGCCCGCCTGTGGATCCCTCCGCACATGGGTAGAAGGGGCAGTAGCAGAATGCACAGTTCTGGCCTTCAAAGTGACAGGGATAGAACTCACAGTTTTCATCTGGACCCGAGGCTTTTCCCAGTGGATTTTCCTCGTAGAACTCCCTTGCAAGTTCATGGAGGGGTGTCTCCACGGCGTAGCCCCTTGGTGTTATCATCTGACCGTCCCTTGTGTAGGTGGTTACGTTGCCCACCAGCACTATTGTTGACATGTCCACAAGGGACTCGTCAAGGGATTCAAGGTCCACTATCCTCACATCAGGGGCCCCATCCACGGTCCTTACTATGCCAACCGGTGTCTGAGGGGGCAGCAGAGACCTCAGTATTTCAACAGCCTCCCTGAAGGGCCTCTTCCTCCTCTTTCCCAGTGGATTGTAAAGGGCTATTATCATCCCGGACTCTGCGGCGGCCCTGATCTTTGCCATTATTTCAGATAGTGGTGTCAGGATGTCACTCAGACTTATAACCGCGAAGTCGTGGAGGGGTGCTCCCAGCTTTGATGCGGCGTAGTTAACCGCTGTGACGCCGGGTATGACCTCAAATTCGATGCCTGAATATTTATCAAATATCTGGAAGAATACGTTGGCCATGCCGTAAACACCTGGGTCCCCTGAACTCACAAGTGCGACATCAAGGCCCTCGCGGTGTTTTTCAATTGCAAGTTCCACCCTCTCAATCTCATCCCCCATACCACTCCTTATGACCTCCTTTCCATCAAGGAGGTCCTCTATCTGGCGGATATACCTCGCATACCCTATAACGACGTCAGAATCCTCCAGGGCCCGCAGGGCCCTTATGGTTATATCATCCCTTGCTGGTCCAATTCCTATTATCCTGATCATGAAGCCACCAACCGCCTAAGACTTGATTAAATCCCTCTAAGAAGGACACTGATCATGAAGCTGTCGCAAATGACAGACTCAGTAGATCCTTGTCACAGATAAAATCCTCAGGGTCTTCACATCGACCCAGACCCCCGAGGACCTTGTCTGTGCCCTTGCAGCTGCAATTACACTGAACTGTTCAGTTGGTCTTATCACTATCTGGCCCTTCCCTGTCTGGTTTTCACGGTAACCTGTCGCCGTTATATTGATATCAATCATCTCAAGGGAGGTATCCTGGGTGGTTGTTGCGTTGAGGGATTTTATGTTTATACCATCCAGTCCCGTCCTGGCTTTAAGGGCATCTGCAACGTCTGCATTGTTTATTATTCTGACCTCCTCGGGGCCTCCGGTAATCGTGGAGGTTATGTTTTTACCGGAATCAAGGAAGGATGAGACCGTGTCTATCTGCATGTCCAGGAGTTTTTCTATGTCCGGGGGCTTTGACGTTACAAGGGTGTATGAGCTTATAAGTCCCACCTCAAAGAAGGCCAGGAACATGATGAGGAAGAGGAAGAGTCTGATTATCCTTGGCAATGCATCACCTTTTTCTCTGTGATTAAACCCAAAGGGTAAATTAATATTTTGATAAAGAATATATGAACTCAATAAAATATTTTACTGCACACACATTTTAAAACTTTCTGAATTAGATGTTAACAACCACCTTACAGGGCAGTGAAGGATTAAAATGAACGAGATAATCGGAAAATTTGCAAGGGAAGGGATCCTCATAGAGGATAATGCCTACTTCCGGCTCAGGGAAATGGATGATCCTGCAAGCGTGTCCTCAGAACTCATAGTTAAGATAAAGAGCAATGGTGGTAAATTCACTGTTTTAACCTCTGAAATGCTTGATGAATTCTTTGAAATAGATAACCCCGCGGAGATAAAGGCCAGGGGTCCTCTCATGGTCCCGGCAGAGAGGGACTTCGATTTTGAGGTGATAAGTGATACAAGTAACCGGTCCTACACCAGTGGTGAGATAGGGGACATGATCGCATACTTCAACAGCCGCTACAGCAGCCTGAAGAACCTTCTCAGTAAGCGCCCTGAACTGAAGGGTCATATGCCAATTGCTGACCTCCGGGGAGGAGAGGACGTCGTCAGCATCATAGGGATGGTCAATGATGTGCGGAGCACCAAGAACAATCACAGGATTATTGAACTTGAGGATGATACAGGTGAAATCAGTGTTGTTGTGCACAACGAAAACCATAAGCTCTTTGAGAAGTCCGAGAAAATCGTGAGGGATGAGGTTGTGGGTGTCCATGGAACCAAGAAGGGAAGGTTCGTGGTTGCCTCCGAGATATTCCACCCCGGGGTCCCCAGGATACAGGAGAAGGAGATGGACTTCTCAGTTGCCTTCATATCAGATGTTCATATAGGAAGTCAGACCTTCCTTGAGGATGCCTTCATGAAATTTGTGAAATGGATAAACGGGGATTTCGGTTCAGAGGAGCAGCGAAGCCTTGCAGCGGATGTTAAGTACCTGGTGGTTGCGGGTGACATCGTTGATGGCATTGGAATCTACCCTGGACAGGAAAAGGAACTCCTTATAAGGGACATCCATGAACAGTATGAGGAGGCTGCAAGGCTGTTCGGTGATATAAGGAGCGACATAAAGATCGTTATGATCCCGGGAAACCACGACTCCTCGAGGATAGCGGAGCCCCAGCCAGCAATACCCGAGGAATATGCAAAGTCCCTCTACAGTATCAGGAACATAGAATTTCTCAGCAACCCATCCCTTGTGAGCCTTGACGGTGTGAGGACCCTCATATACCATGGCCGTAGCTTTGATGACATGGCCATGAGTGTCAACGGGCTCTCACATGAAAGGTCAGACCTCATAATGGAGGAACTCCTTGAGAAGAGGCACCTTGCACCGATATATGGTGAGAGAACACCGCTGGCATCTGAGATAGAGGACCACCTGGTCATCGATGAGGTCCCACACATACTCCACACCGGCCATGTTCACATAAATGCCTACAAAAAGTACAAGGGAGTGCACCTCATAAATTCAGGGACCTTCCAGTCCCAGACAGAGTTCCAGAAGATCTACAACATCGTCCCAACCTGCGGCCAGGTCCCGGTGCTTAACAGGGGTGTGATGAAACTCCTTGAATTCAGCTGAATGTTATCTACACCTGAACCCTGCAACCGTATGTTGATGTAATCCAAGGTGATACACTTGAACCCGATAAGAGAAGTCGTTGATGTTTCACTTCATATTTACAGGACCGGCCTTGTATCCGGCATAGGTGGAAATGTGAGTGCAAGAATGGGTGATAGGGTCTTCATAACCCCGACCATGGTCCCCCTGGGGGAGGTTTCACTCAGGAATGTTGTTGTGGTGGACCTCAATGGAAGGGTCATCAGGGGAGGGAGGCCATCATCCGAACTGGGACTCCACCTTGAGGTATACAGGGCACGGCCAGATGTGGGTGGAATAGTGCACACCCATTCGCCCCATGCGAGGGCCTTCTCCATTGCAGGAGTCCAGATTGAGAAGATGGAGGGATTCATGGGTCTCGGGAGGGGTTACATACCCATGGTCCCGTACCACCCGCCAGGTAGCAGAGAACTTGCAGCTGAATGTGGCAGGGTAATGGTTGATGAGGATGCTGCCATCCTGGAGAACCATGGAGTTGTATGTGCAGGTGAAGGTTTAAGGGACGCCCTTCTACTGGCGGAATTCATTGAGGAGTCTGCAAGGACCCAGTTCATAGCCGAGACCCTGAAATCCATGAAAAAATAATCAGCACTTAAGTGCACAGGCAGAACCCTCAAAAAATCCAGGAAAAAGATATCATCACTTAAAAATAGTAAAACTATCTTAACCTCTGGAAAACCCTGAAAAATTCAGAAACAGTTTTTTATTCCCTTATGGATTCAAGTTCGCTGAGTATCTCCCAGACCAGCGTCCTCGCATGTATGGGTATGTTGGGGTCGTTGCTTATCTCATCCAGTATGGATATAACTGTACTGGCCCTGACGGTGCTGTCCTCATCAGGGTTATTCAGAATTTCGTTTGATTCCTCTGCAGCTCTTCTAATGTTCCTGGGGACGCTGTTGTCTTCCATAATGTGCCTTAAAATTTCAGAAACGCGATTGAATGTTTCGTTACTCATATTGAGTCCTCCCTGCTGAATTCTTGAAGAATACAGAATAATGTTTATATTCAATCTGGTTTATATCATCTGGGTTAAAAAGCTTTTGGTGTCCCTGAAACTGCAAGTGCAGCTGTAACTCCAGAGGACTTTGTTTTTCTTATTACAAGTTTTGAATCCTTACCTGCACTGCTGAGGGCTGCTGCTTCACATACACTTCCCACACCAAACTTTTCATAGACGAAATCAGAAAATGAGAGAGTATTCTGGGATCTGAGTTCCTGGGGCCCTATGAATTCAAGGGGGACTCCTAGGAGCCTGGCAGCCTCCCTGATACCATCCTCATCCCTTTTCATGTAGCCTGTTGCAATGGCATCAAGCCGTTCGGGGGGTATTTTCAGCAGTTTCAGGGTTTCCCTGATGAGACCGATTACTCTATCTGATCCAACCCCCCTCCTTGTCCCTATCCCCATTGAAAGCTTGAGGGGTGCAAGCCTCATGACCCTTGAGTTGCAGTGGGCCCTCACAACCTCGTCCCCCTCCGGGACATAGGTGTAGGTTCTGCGCATATCATCATCAATCAGGGCCTCAAGGTCCCTGGAGGAGTGAAGTTCAACCCGGTGCCCCTGGATAATTGAGGAGTTGAAGTGCCTGATAAGGTGGGGGTCAAGGATCCTGTAGAAGTACCTCGCTGCAAAGGTATCAATACCAACAAGGCCATTGACGTCTGTGGATGTTGTTATAACGGGATTAGCACCTATCAGACCTGCAAGTTTAATTGCAAAGTCATTGGCACCCCCCGCATGACCGGAAAGTAGACTTATAACATTTGACCCCTTTTCATCAACAACCAGGACCCCCGGGTCTGATAGTTTGTTATTGATCAGTGGTGCTATCTTCCTCACCATTATACCTGCAGCCATTATACCCACTATAATGTCGCTTTCAGCGAAAACATTCCCCAGATCCATGTTCCGGTGCATGACTTCAACCGAAAGAATAGTCGGGTCCCGGAGGAGTTTCTCCCTCATCTCCCCTGCGAGTCTTCTGGCCCTCTCTGTTAGTGTGAGTATTGTAACTATCATGGTATCACCAGCATTACCCCTGCTGCAGCTAACGTGAACAGTATCAGGGTCAGGGAACTCAGCTTCACGGCATCAAGAAGTTTTTCATTGTCCAGTCCATCACATGGATCCCCGAGGACGTAGACACCCGGCTTTTCCAGCTGAACAGAAAGGGCCCCTGCCGCTGCAGCCATGGTGAAACCTGAGTTGGGGCTTGGAGTACGCCGGGCGTCCCTCAAAAGAATCCTGAAGGATCCCCTCCAGTTCATGCCGAGTAGGAGGGCTGCAGGGACCATCAGGACACCGGTGATTCTTGATGGGATGTAGTTGAGTATATCATCCAGCCTTGCAGGGAACCATCCTATGTCTCTGTTCTCGCTGTCAAGGTAGCCCACCATAGCATCAAGTGTATTGATCACCCGGTAGAGGAAGGCGCCTGGAAGGCCCAGGAGGATGAAATAGAAGATGGGGGCTGTCACCGAATCCGTGATGTTTTCTGTGAGTGTCTCAATCGCCGCTGAGGTTATCTGTTCATCTGAGAGGGAAGTGGTGTCCCTGCTGACGAGCATTGAAAGTTTCCTCCTGGCATCTTCAATGTCCTCCTTGAGGGATCCTCCAACCTCCAGGGCAGAGGTTACAAGCATCCTTATGGATATCACCGCTGAAAGTAAGATGGAGGATATAATGAGATTCAGGGGGTCTTGAAGATGGTTGATCAGGAACAGTGGGATTGTGAAGGGCGCTGCAACTGCAATGGTGAGTATTATGCCGGATATACGGCTGTTTCCAAGGATGTTCCGCATCCATTCCACTGCTGACCCCATCCAGACCACCGGATGAAGCCGGTGTGGTGGTTCCCCAATGAGTAGGTCAATGATTACAGCAAGCAGGAGGACTGAAACTTCATTCATGTACTCCTCTTTTAACTGTGCTCTGTTATATATCTGAGACATGTAATAATTTTTATCTATATATTCATGAAGGGAGATAGTTATAGCCGTGATAACATGTCCCAAGAAATGATCAAGAAATGGCTTGATGAAGAGGGGTTCCTCCGCATGGAGGTTCCTGACGAAAACGCCAGATTTCACTATGTTGTGAACTACCCTGAGGATCACGTTATCGATATAATCCAGCCCGCCGGAAAGGATGACATGATTCTCATAGCCTGCGCAACCAGTGTCAGTCCAGAGCACCAGGCAGGGATCCGGGCACTCAGCATGGAGAAGAGGACTGAGTTCATATGGAAGGTCAGATTCACGCTTAACCGGTTCGGGGTTGATTTCCAGCTCGACCATCCAGAAAACGTCCTTAACAGTTACCTCGTGACAGATGAAATATTCTTCGACGGCCTTTCAAAGGACAGATTGATTTCAAGTATAAAAAATGTCTTCAGGGCAAAACTTCAGGTCATGTGGATGATACAGGAACGTTTCGGTGAGGAAAGACCAGAACATGATAGCATGTATGTCTAGGGGAGGTCCGGTTCAACTGTAAGGACTCCCTGTAACCATTTTTCATATGTGGGGGATGGTTTTCAACTGTAAAATCATTTGGGTTTCCTGTTTCTCTGGGTGTGGGTCAATGGTTTCAAGTGTAAAGTTTTTTCTCTCGTTTAGTTGCCCAGGTGAGAGAGGTCAATTTCAACTGTAACCAGCGAAACTTTATTCAGGATTGAGAGAGAGAGGTCAATTTCAACTGTAACTTTATTATTAAAAATTTGTTTAAAATAGTGACATCAGGTTCAACTGTAAAGGTTCTTTCCTAGTTCAGCCTGGTTTACAGAGCGAAAAACAAAAACCCCAAATACACTTGAAATGAATGTCTCAAAAAATCGAGATCAATTAATACTAAGTTACACTTGAAATGAATGTCTCTCTTACAGGTCACCAGAATCATGGCCAGATTACACTTGAAATGAATGTCTCACACATCTCCCACTGAATCAGAGAAATGGTTGAGGAACAGCAGGATTTTTACACTTGAAATTCATCTCTCATGAGTTCCCATCGAGGATGCAGATGGTTACACTTGAAATGGATGTCCCACATACGTTATTATAAATCAAGCTGGTTTTAATAAAAACTTTTATCTAATAGTTGGAATAAGAAAATTTACACTTGAAATCTACCACACTCCCACATCAGGGGATGGTAGTACGGGGCGCTGCCAGCTGAAAAGGTCATCCTGAATTTCACTGTATCCAGATTTTAGGGCCTTTATTGATAATTTGATGCAGCAGTTTTCTCTAAAAATTAGTTGAAGTGGTACCATGAACATTTTTGATGAGATAGGGGACAAAGAATCTGTTTTTAAGGATAAGAAATATCTTGATCACAGGTTCCTTCCTGACAGATTACCTCACAGGGAGGAGCAGATACGATCAATAGCCAAGTACTGGGTTGAGGCCCTCAATGGAGTGACACCTCCAGACATTACAATCTATGGTAAAACAGGTACAGGGAAAACTGCCGTTGCAAAATTTGCCATGAAACAGCTGAAGGAGGCATCAAAGGACTGTGACGTGAATATAAGGACTGAATACATCCGCTGCACAGATTACACAACAGAGTACCAGGTCATAGCAAGATTATGCCAGCAGCTCGGTCGTGATGTCCCCTACCGTGGCTGGACAAAGGCTGAAATCGTGAACACCTTCAGGAACATGTTCAAGAAAAACGCCTTTGGCCAGGACATGATACTCATGGTCGTACTTGATGAAATAGACATACTCCTCAGAAATGATGGAGATGGACTCCTGTACACCCTTACAAGGACAGATAATGTCTCCATTTTATCCATAAGTAACTACGTGGAATTCAAGAAATTCATAAAACCCAGGGTCAGGAGCAGCCTCAGAGACAGGGAGATAGTTTTCCCACCCTATGGGGCCCAGCAGCTTGTTGATATCCTTGAGGAGAGGTCAAAGATGTCCTTCAAGGAGGGTGCCCTTGATGATGATGTCATACCCCTATGCGCAGCTCTGGCAGCCAAGGAGGAGGGTGATGCAAGGTACGCCCTGGACCTCCTCAGGACAGCAGGTGAAATTGCCGATGAAAGGGACTCAGATAAAGTCCTGGGGGACTTTGTGAGGGAGGCCAAGGACTACATAGAACACAACAAGATCACGGACATAATACTGACACTACCGAGCCAGCAGCAGAGGGTGCTTGAGGCCATACTCTACCTCACAAAGAGGAAGGAGGAAATAACCTCCGGAAGGCTTTATGAAGTCTACAAGGAAATAGCAAAGGGGGACTCTGTTTCCTACAGGAGGATATTTGACTTCATAAACGAGCTTGAAATGCTCGGCCTGATATCCACAAATACTGTTTCACGGGGAAGGGGAAAGGGACGTACAAATATCATAGACCTGCAGTGCGAAACTTCCCTCCTGGAGGACTCACTCTGGGGTGTTTAAAGCTTTTTTCTAGAGCCATCCCGGTCAAACTATCTTCTGGTTTTCAGGTCCTCTCCTCTCACTTATCAGCAGCCTCAGGAGGGCCATCCGGACCGGCACACCATAGAACGCCTGCCTGAAGTACATGGCCTGTGGGAGGGAATCCACCTCAGGGGATATCTCATCTATCCTTGGGAGTGGATGCATCACAATCAGGTCCCTATCAGCCACAGTGGATCCATCTATGTGGTAGGCTCCCCTTATCCTTGAATACTCCTCAGGGTCAGGGAAACGTTCCTTCTGTATCCTTGTAACGTAGAGGACATCCACCTCATCTATGACATCATCAAGCCTTTCTGTCTCTTTAACTTCAACACCAGCCCCCCTCAGGTCATGTATGATGTTATCAGGCATTCTGAGGACGGGTGGTGATACGAAGCTCATACTGGCACCGAAAACAGCCAGGGCATAGGCCAGTGAGTGGACAGTCCTCCCGTACTTGAGGTCACCAACCAGTGCAACCCTCAGGGAACCTATCCTCCCGAAGAACCTCTTCATGGTATAGAGGTCCAGGAGGGTCTGTGTTGGGTGCTGCCCGGCACCATCCCCTGCATTTATCACTGGAACATCCACAACATCTGATATGTAACGTGCTGCACCCTCCAGGTTGTGCCTTATAACTATGGCGTCGGAATAGGCTGAAAGCATCATGGCGGTGTCAGCCAGGCTCTCACCCTTAACGGCAGATGTCGCCCCTGTATCTGCAAATCCAACAACGTCCCCTCCCAGACGCTTCATGGCAGTTTCAAAGGATAAGCGTGTCCTTGTGGATGGCTCATAGAACATCATGCCAAGTATCTTTCCTCTGAGGGCGCTGGAGGATTTTTCTCCCGATGCAAATGGCTCCATCTTCTCGGCTTCCCTGAGGATAAAGTCGATATCCTCCCTCTTAAAATCCTTTATTGAGATAACGTTTTCAAACATCAGTACCCCTTCCAGATTTTCATGTATAACCCTATTCCTTAAATCTTTCTCATGAAGGTGAGATACCCTGTATGGCCGACCATCCTTGTTCTGGGCCTTGTACCCTGCTTTCTGACCTCTATTTCACGTTCAATGGTTTCAAATGTCCTTATATCTGCAAATCCAACCTTCGACCCTATCCTGTGTATCAGCTTCACCTGTTCAATGTAGGGGTTGTAGAAGACTCCCCACCCACCTCTCAGGAGGGAATCATGGACATCCTCCATCAGCTCCCAGGGCCTGGGCAGATCAAGGAAAACCAGGTCGAGGTCCTCCTCCTCTATACCCTCCTTTATATCCCTGTTCTTGACCTCCACGTTTTTGAATCCAAAGGCTGCAATGTTCTTCTCTGCTATCTCAGCAAAGTCCTCACGTATTTCATAGGTTGTGACGTGCCCTGATTCTCCCACCAGATTGGCAAGGTACATTGCAACTGTACCCGCACCGGTACCCGCATCAACAACCCTTGAACCTTCAACTATCCCTGTATATGCACATATCATTCCTATGTCCTTGGGAAGGAGTATTGAACACCTCCTCTCCATGAGTTCAAGGTAATCTGAGAGTCCGGGTTTAAGGACGTAAATCTCCCTGCCAAGGTGGGTTTTGAGGACATCCCCGGGCCTGGAATCCTCCAGGGTTTCTGCTTTGATGATCCCCATGTCACTCTGAAAGTCCTCTCCTTCTTCCAGGAGATATTTTTTACCTCTCTCATCCATAAGTATGCGCAAGTCCAATCACCTTACTCCTTGAATTTATATGCGGCTTCATCGGGTCCCTTAAATTCTGCCTCAATGACCCTCCTGATTTCCGAAGCCCTCTTTGCACCTATACCCTCCACGCTACGGAGTTCCTTCTCTGAGGCGTTCATAACACCTTCAACTGATCCGAAGGCTTCCAGGAGCCTTTCAGCGTACTTTGAACCGATATTTGGCAGGGATTCCACGATGAAGAGCTGCTTCTCCCTGAGGGTCAGTGGCTTCTTATCCGTGCGAACACGCATATCAGGCCTGCCTTCCCTCTGCTCCCTTATGGCTATCCTCCTTATCATTGCAGCGGTATCCTCGGCTGACCTCGTGGGGATTACAGGTATTCCAAAGTCCACAGCAACAGCTGCAAGGGCACCCCTCACGGCGTCCGGGTTTATGAATCCTGAATAGAGGTCCTCCCCCTCTATGATCATAACAGGCCTTTTGAAGTTTTTGACCATCTCCCTTGCCTGTTTATACAGTCTTTTATCTATAATTGAACCAATAAAGTCCTGTGTTGTCTTCCTCTCAATTATAGTATCCTCGCTTATCTGATAGTCACCAACTGCAAGGGGTTTGAGTTCAAAATCCACTCCTATCTTTTTGAGTTCCCTGAGGACCCTTGAGTTGACCTCCCGGGAATCAGCATAGATGAAGGGTCCCTCCCCTGAGGGTTCCATTATGGGGTTAACCTCCACGTTAACTGACCCGCCCCTGAGGTTCTCCTTCATGGATCTCTCCTTCCTGATACTTGAGTAGTAGTATGCCTCGTCGCGGGTCTTCTCTGTTATGAGGACAACCATGCGGCCCTTCCTCTTCCTCCCGGTCCTTCCACGTCTCTGTATCATCCTTATCTCAGAGGGAACAGGTTCATACATCACCACAAGGTCCACCGAGGGGATATCTATACCTTCCTCAGCGACACTGGTTGATAGGAGCACGTCATGGTTCCCCATGCGGAATGATTTTATTATATCCCTCTGCTGTTTCTGGGTGAGGCCCTTCTCTCCGCTCCTGCTGTTCTGTCCATAAAATTTAACTGCGTTGATACCTTCACGTTTGCATCTCTGGTATATCTCCTCAAGGGTGTCACGGAACTGTGTGAACACTATTATCCTTGCTTCATCTCCTTTAAGTTCCCTTTTCAGTATCTCCATTAGCCTGTCAAGTTTAGGGTGTTCCACCCCTGACATCATGGCCCTTCTTGTGAGGTGCATGGCCCTTGTAAAGTCCGGATCTGCCAGGAGACCCTTAGCAGCCTTTGTTTTCTTCTCCTTTAGCCGGAGAAGGTACTGGTGGAGTGGCCTTATGCCCTGTGTTTCAAGAAGTTCAAGGGCGTGTTCCACGTTTATACAGGATGCAAGGAGTGATATGGCCCTGTAGCATGCCCTTGGAGGGCTCGTTGATCGCGCTATCCTGTTCTGGACACGGCCCCTTGCCTTCAGAAGGTCCTTCTTACCCACACTGATGGTGTCTATAACACCGAGGTTTTTAAGCATCTTCAAGCGATTTTTAAGGACCTTCCTGAGGAGTTCCCTTATATCCTCAAGCTCCGGTGTCATCCTGACCTTTACCCATTCTATTTTTATGGGCTTGAGGTAGGGGCGCACATCAGGGTCCCCCTCTGTTTTCACCACAACCTCATTCATGAAGAGGTTCTCACAGACAGTTTTTATCTTATCCTCATCTGCACCCGGAGACGCTGTGAGTCCCAGTATGAGGGGGTGCCTGGCGTTCTGTATATAATTAGATGCAAGGAAGACGTATGAGTATGATCCAACTGCGCGGTGGCATTCATCGAATACGATGAGTGAGACGTCCCTGAGGTCGTATCTTCCAGCCAGGATGTCTGATTCAACTGTCTGGGGCGTGGCGGATATTATCTGGGATTTAATCCACCGTTCTTTTCTCTCTTCAGGTTTTATGCTACCTGTAAGGGATGTGCAGGTTGCAAGCATGAACTCCCTGAAGCTCTCCTCATGCTGTATGGCCAGGGGTTTGCTGGGTGATAGGATGAGTACCTTTGAGCCCCTGTATTTCCTGAGTCTCTCTGCAGCCACAAGGACAGCCACAACCGTCTTTCCGAGGGCTGTGGGGGCGACTATCATTGAGTTGCCCTTTCTGATGACATCTGCTGCCAGCAGCTGCTGATAGGTCCTTGCCTCTATTTTCTCTGGCTTTATGAGGGGGTGCTCTATGTACCTTGCCATGGTCTTTTATCTGGTCATCAATTTATTTAAGGTTCAGGTTCCTTTCAGTGCTGAAAATCAGGTTACCTGAGGCTTTGGCCTTCCTAGTTTGAGGTTTAAGAGATTAAAAGAAGGAATAAATGGGGGTTTATTGGGGATGATGCGTGTTCAACCGGTCTAAAAGATTTAAGGGAGGTTAAAGTGGGACTGAGGCAGCTGCGAGCACCGCAGCAACGGTGACTGTGCTCAGATGGCAGGCGTAGAGTGGAGCTGTCTGGAAGCTGTCCCTCAGAACCGGGAGGAACTGTGTGTAGGCTGAAATCCCTGTGAGTACCTGCAGAGCCACTGCAACGTAATTCAGGGTTACATTGCCAGACATGATATTTGCTGCCGTTGCAATGAGGGCAAGGATAAGGACTCCGAAGTGTGGCGCCATCCTCATCCCCATTATACGGAAGGTTATGAAACCTGATGAGATTCCTGCAAAGAGGAGTGCGAATATAATGACCTGATACATTTCATCACCTCTAGAAGTTCACCACTGCGTAGCTCGGGTCACTAAGCAGTGTTATGAACGTGGCTGCACCTGCTATCTTGCAGCCCTCGACCATGTTATCTTCTCTGAGCCCCCTGAACTGGGCGCTCATTTCACAGACGTAGATCTTAACACCCATCTCAATGACCTCGGCCATGAGTTCATCCAGCCGCGGGAAGGCCGGGTGTTTTACGGCGGCTGCACCACCCTTCCTTGCAATGCTCACGCCATCCATGAGGAGGAATATTGTGACATCCTTTCCCATGCTGAGGGCAGCCTTTGAGAATATGAAGGTGGCGTAGGCCCTCTCTGCATTCCCTGTCCCGTTGCTCTGGACAACGAGTACCTTATCCTTTCCTGTAAATTCCCTTTCCCTGCTAACATCTGTTTTTTCAAGGATGAGGTGGCTGGCCGATTTTTCAATGACCTCTGCCTTCATTTCAGGAGCTGAGAGTGCAAGGTCATCGATCACGTCACTGCTTTCTGATTTTATCTTTATCCTCATCCCTGGCTCCATTGAGGAGAGCCTATCCCCTACGATTATAACCGGGCCGGGACAGGTTTCTCCGGTAACATCTATCTCTTCAATACCCTGAGGTGAAATGTTAACCACCAGCCCCTTTTCTGTTTCTCTGGGAGAATATTCCATATGGTGCTTCTCTGCAACTCTCCTGACCTCTTCAGAGTCCTCCTTCAGGATCAGCTGGAGGTTCTGAACACCATTTTTAAGTATATTGTCTGTTATTATAGCTGCAGCGTATCTGTTTACTCCCCTGAGGTTTAATTTCATTTTTATCCCCATTTTTCCCTGAATTTTCTGAGGGCCTCCACAATTCCCTCAAGGTCAGATGCTGGTACTCCGACTGCAAGTTCCTCGGGCCTGATCCCGGCGTATTTCCTTGAACCGTTACACCCCATTGTCATGTTTGGGATGCCCCTCTCCCTTACAGCTGCAACGGCGTCTGCACAGAGTGACTGTATCCCTGAGTAGTCCCCGCTTATTCTGCCACCCCTGTCATGGAGGTATGCCTGGCTGAGTCTAAGCGCCTGGGCCGGTTTAAGTATGAATACAACGGCGTCTGGTTCGAAATCAGCCTCTTCGAGCGGTGCATAGACTGAGGCATGGTATTCCCCTTTCACCGCGGGAACGGCCTCTACGGTTTCAGCAGCAGCTTCCAGTGTGCTGTAGTTTCCGAGTTTATGGTACAGGCTTCCATCCGCAACCTGGGGTGGTACCCTGCAGAGTCCAAGGACCGCTGCGCCACCCCTGCAGAGGTGTTCGTCTGCAGTTGCATAGCCACAGGCACCCCTTAAGCGTGCATCCTGTATGAACTCGCAGTGCCTCTTCTTTTCAAGCTTTTCACCAGATATTTCCTCATTCTTGACTAACCTGACAGCCACGGGGCTGCCCTCCATTTCCAGGAGTTCCTTAAGTTCTTCTGAAATCTTCCTGTAATCCATACAACCACCTATACATGATAGTATAACTATACGATAAAGTATAAAAACCCAATATTTAAATTTTTCTCTAAAGTTATAATTCATGGTTATACCATAGCTATCATGGGGTGAGGTCAGTGGAGAAACTCTCTGAAACCGAGAAGATGATAATGTCCTACCTGGAATCAAATCCTCCAGAGGAGTGCATGCTCGACAAGATAACCCGTGGAATAAACAGGAGCAGGGCAACGGTTCTCAAGTACCTTCACATACTGGAGGCCAGGGGTCTTGTAACATACAGGACGGTTGGCAGAAGCAAACTATGGATGCCTGCGGGAGACCTTGAGGGAACTGTGGAATACACTGGAGACACATCCAGAGATTCTGAGCTTATAAAAAACGCATCAAAAATTCACAGAAACCTCCTGGAACTCCTGGAACTTGAAAGAAAAATAGATGACCCTGATAAACTCGTCTTCACCATAAACACCCTCATGGACATAGTAGTATCCAACGGCCTTTTCAGAAGAATGTTCCCCGGTGCACAGTGCCTTGGGGACATCATGGACCGGGAGAGCATGGTCCTCATTGAGAACAGAATGAAATCCCGGGGCACGATACAGGTCGATCTGAGGGGAAGGGATGGGATAAGGAGGAACTACAGCCTTTCAGTCACACCTGTAAACAACTTCTGGGTCATAATAGGAAGGGACCTTGCAAGTTCCTCATTTTCCAAGAATGAACTTGAGGTCCTCCTCACAATCACAAGGTTGAGATCATCCTCTGGCAGCCTTGAAGAGCTTATGAACTCAATAAGGGATGAATTATCCACCATAATGGACCTTAAACAGCTTTCGGTGGTCCTAAGCGATGCCTCAGGGTTCAGCAGGGCCTACGAATACCCTGAGTCAGAGGATCTCACTGAATTTGAATACTTCATCTACAGGAGCATTGAAACCCTCGAGACGGTATCATGGAGGCATGACTCGGGTCTCATGCTTTCAGTACCCCTCATCACAGAGGAAAGGGCGAGGGGAGCCCTTATAATCAGAAGCCCCGAGGACTCCATAGCCTCACAGAGCCTTGAAATCATAGAGATGGTGGCCGACGAGGTCTCAGAGTATCTAGAAATGGAGAAACTGAGACAGGAGAAGGATGAGTTCATAAGAACACTTCTGGCCATGAACAGGGTTTCCGAAATCATAAACAGTGATGAGGAAGAGGAAAAAATGCTTGAAAAATCAATCGAGGCCGTCATAGAAACCCTGGAATTTGAAATGGGATGCATATACCTCATGGAGGAGAAAAAGGAACTCCAGCTCAGGGTTCAGAGGAACCTGCCAGAAACCCTCAGCAGAATGTGCATGGCCGGGGTCTTCACAGACCTCTTTGAGAGGTCCATTGAGAAGGAGGGGGTTATATACATAACCTCTGAGTCGCCTGAATACCGCATGATACATGAGTCCATAAGGAGAAACAATATAAGAACAATTCTAATGATTCCGATTAAGTTTTCAGGGGAGATAACAGGAATATTAAACCTGGCAAGTTACAGTGTTAAACCCTACAACAGGATAAGCCTTGAGAACATTTCATCAATAGGGCTTCAGCTTGGAAGCGCCCTCCAGAGGAAAAGTTATAACTTATAAGTTATAACTTTTAAGGTCTGATGAGGTTCATCCAGTCATCATAGACGGCATCAAGGCCACACATACCAGGGACATAGTTGGCGGCCTTGGCAGAGTCAACACCAAGGACCTCATAGCCAAGATCCTCCACAGGTGCAACCACCATGCAGGTGTCAGATACAACCATCCCACCTGCTGCCTCTATAACGTCTGTGTAGCCCATCCTGCTGGCAGCACTTCCTATGGCAGCAGAGGTGCACACCCAGAGGTCACAGGCAGGCTTATTTTTCCTTAAAAATGAGGCTATCCTCCGGATCTCATCCAGGGAACAGTGCGGGCACCCCAGGCATATGAGGTCAGGATCATCATCAGTGGTGGACAGCTCCTCCCTTGCCTCCAGTATATCCCCGGCATCAACCGTAATGCTATCCCCTGCTTCATCAGGAGAGGCTTCCATGTACTCGGGTGTCACCCCATCAACATGGTAGAGTGCAACCGCACCGGACGACGCCATGGCAGCCCCAAGGGCTTTGAGGTCATCAGCCGATGGATGGCCAGTGAAAGTGAAATATGGGACACCCTCACCGGCAATTTTTCCTGTAATGTAACCCAGGGCCCCGTAATCCGAGCCCGAGAGTTCACATTCAACATCAACCCTCAGGGTGGCCCTCCGGTTCTCCTGGAGATGGTAACCATACTCCGGGGTCTTACCGCATATGGCGGCTGCAAGGGCCCCTGGACCACCCTCACGGTTGGTCCTGGCTCCCAGAACAGAGTTGGCATAGGAAACTGCAGAGGACTCTGACCAGGCAACGTGGGAGCCCCTCAGGGGGACGTTCCCTATGAGGTAGGGGGTGCAGGTGCAGGTGTTCATGACATCCATGGCAGAGTATGCCTCCACTATCCTTATCTGTCTCCTGGCGAATTCCTCTGAGAATCCCATTTCCCTCCATCTCTGGAGGTCCATCCCCGCAGGGTTAAGGGTACTTGCAACCTTCACTCCGGCACCCCTGGCACGGAGGTCCTCCAGGTATTCAAGACCGGCGTCCCCTATTGTCTTGTAGGATACCCCTGAAACCTGGGCAGAGGATATGTCAACCATCCTCTCAGCACCATAGATATCACCCAGGGCAACAAGTATCTCCATACTCTGCTGGACTGTCTCACCGAATTCACCATCATACATCCTCTCTTCTGTCCTATCAAGGTACACTTTTCCAACCCCACACATGGTGTCTCTTCAGGGACCAGTCTGGGTCCCCAGTATCTCATCAACAAGCTGCAGAAAACTCTCCATATCCCTGTAGGGCACCATCGCCCCGGCCGCTATATCATGTCCTCCCCCGGTACCACCAAAACTTGCGGCGGCATCCCTGAGGGCAACCCCGAGGTTAACACCCCTTTCAACAGCTGGCCTGGTTGTCCTTGCAGATACCTTAACGTGCTGATCCATCCGTGAAAGTCCGAGGAGGGGGATGTCAGGGTCAAGAATTTTGAGGGAGAGTGATATGCTTGCTATGGTCCCCATGATCCCCTTGAAGGCCTTATCCTCACTGTAGATGTACTGCAGGTTCTCCAGGGTGGTGGAGCCCTCCCTCCTTATCCATGCAAGGCCCTTCACAAGCTCCTCACGGTAGTTCTTCTGGAGCTCGAGGGCCACATCAAGGGCACCTTCCCTTTCACCAAGGCACAGTCCGATTCCTATGCCATATTTACGGTTCTTTCCACAGGCATCAAGCACCCCTGCAATGTCAGAGAGGTCACCTATATTCCGGAATTCCCTGCTCGTGAATACCTCTCCGAATATCTCAGGGTTTATCCTTGTAAGTTCATCCCTCAGAACATCCCTCTCCTCAGGGGACAGGTCAGGATATTTAACGCCATAGGATACGCCTATATTCTCAAGGAAGCCCATAGAAGCCTCCATATCCCCGGTGAGGCCAGGCAGGGCCGGGTTGAAGGTGTATGCAATGGAACGGTAAAGGGGCTCGGTGTACCTTGATGCCAGCTTGAGGTCACTGTGGACCTGAAGGACACCCTCTTCAACAGCCTCCTCCATGATGAACCTGTTTGCACCGGTGAATCCGTCAGTGTACTGCATGTCCCCCAGGGCACCCACAAGGGCAAGGGGGGCGGTCTTTCTGTTAAGGAGTCTCGTGGCCAGGTAGGCCGTTCCAGATGCACTGAGGTCCCTGCTACCATCAAGACCATGCAGATGAGGGTTTATGTGAACAACATGGGGTCCTGCCTCGGATTCAGAGGGCTGATGATGATCAGCGACGATGACATCACCCTTCAGGCGGGATATCTCCTCAAGGTAGGCGCTTCCCATATCACAGAAAAAGAATAGGGAGTATTTCTCTCCCGACAATTTCTTAATGAACTCCTTCTTCAGCCTCGAGAGGATGGAGATGTGGAACTGACCATTCATGGATGAAATGGCCCTTGCAACAACTCCTGCGGCTGATAGACCATCTGCGTCGTTGTGCGAGATGATCCTTATTATGTTTCCCCTTTCAAGGTGCTCCTCAAGGACCTTTGAGGCCTCTGCACCCCTCTTGAGAATTGAGTCGGGGAGTTTACTTGACGAGGAGGGCTGCTTTCTGTGGGTCATATCTCCATCCTTCAGGAAGGACACCTTCTCTCACATAGTACCTGACAAGGCGCCTTATCTTTGATTCAACGATCTGAAGGCCCCTCCTTGTGTGGAGGTCCTTTGGGTGTTCCTTAAGATGATCCCTTATGTTAACAGCCTTCCTTATGAGATTCATGAGGTCCTCAGGGTATTCAGGTTTCATTTCATGCTTCTCAAGTATCTGTGTTATTTTAAGCCCTGTAACGGCCTTTACGCTGGGTATGCCGTGCTGGTCCCTCAGTATTATACCTATTTTGCTGGTGGAGTTACCCTCCCTGTATAGTTTGACTATAAGATCCTCTATTTCTTCATTTGAGTATTCAACCCAATCAGGTTTTAGAGACATCAAATCACCTCATAATTTTCAATGTACCATTCTGCAAATTTTTTAAGGGCCCTGCTTCGATGCGAAAACCTGTTCTTCTCTGAGGTACTGAGTTCTCCGAAGCTTTTATCCATCCCTTCAGGATAGAATAACGGGTCGAAGGCGAAACCCATTGTTCCGCGCTCCTCAGTACCTATACGTCCCTTCACCACGCCTAAAAAAACCTCGGGTTCGGAGTTGGGGGTGCAGAACCCAACAGCCGACCTGAACTCGGCGTAGCGATCTTCAACATTTTCCATGAGCTTTAATATGCCATGGTTTCCTATGGTATCCTGTACATAGGCAGAATAGGGTCCTGGAAACCATTTAAGAGCCCTTATAAATAGTCCTGCGTCCTCAACGATCACAGGACCATCCATGATCCTGGCAGCATGTTCTGCACCGTAGCGGGCCACCTCCTCAAGTGTTCCCTGAAGTTCCGGGTAGCCCAGATCAGCATGCATCAGTTCTATTCCAGTACCATGGAATATCTTCTCTGCCTCAGATAACTTGTGTTTATTACCAGTTATAAATGTTACCTTCATGATGAACCTCCTCAGTCAGTGTATTCATGGGGTTTAGTATCGTGTGGATATTAATTCTGAGCTCAGTCAGTGTATCTTCCCCGGGACTCTATCTCCCTTATCTTTGACTGGATGTCAGCATCTATTATCTTGCCGTACCCCTCAAGGACCCTGCTGAAACACTCGCCGGCCAGGGCGTAGTGGGTGCTTTCAAGGGACTTTTTGAGGACAAGGAGATCCACACCCATATCCTCGATTTCATCTGAGAACCTCCCAAGTCCAAAGTCTATGAAGACCACATCACCCCCCCTGATGATTATGTTGGATCCTGTGAGATCCCCGTGTATTATACCCGCGTGATGGAGCCTCCCTATGGCCTCACCGATCCTTGAACAGAGCTCTGTATCCTCAACAGCGTCCCTGAATGGGGTGCCGCGAACCTCCTCCATGACCATAACCCCTCCATCAGGGTCGACATCGAACAGTACTGGTGTGTGCACACCGGCGCCCTTGGCCTGGTTGATGAGCCTGGCCTCTCTCCGGGTCCTGGATGACCTGAGCTTCTGATCAATTTCAGGTATTCTGTAACCCTTGGATATCCTCTCCTTTATTATGCAGGGCCTCCCAATCCACTGGCCCCTGTAGATATTTGCCTCGGCACCCTTGGCCAGGATGTCAGGGGGGAGCTCTATTCCTGCCTCTGATTCCCTCATCCAGGGGACATCCACCTCATCGGTCCGGTAACGCTGCACCACCGTGGTGTCCTCCAGGGCGTCCGGTCCATTATACCTGTAGACGAGCTGACCGAGCCAGGCAATCATCGCACCGTTATCACCACAGTACTCAGGGGGAGGCATGTGGAATTCCACGTGGTGCTCCTGGCACATCTCCCTCAGCATATCCCTCAGACGCCTGTTAACAGCCACTCCACCACAGAGGAGGACCTGATTCTTTTCTGTGTATGCCAGGGCCCGCTCTGTAACCTCCACCAGCATGGAAAACGCTGTCTCCTGGATGCTGTAAGCCAGATCCTCAAGGCCTGCACCAGCCTCCATTTTTCTTAAAGCAGCCGTTAGAAGCCCTGAGAAGGATATATCCATCCCCTTAACGCTGTAGGGAAGTTCAATGTACTCTGAGGCCTTCAATGCAAGCTGCTCAATGACCGGACCGCCCGGGTGTCCCAGGCCCGATTCCCTTGCAAACTGGTCGAGCATGTTACCGATGGCTATGTCGAGGGTTTCACCGAAGACACGGTACCTTCCCTCGTTGAAGGCTATGACCTGGGTGTTCCCGCCGCTCACATAGAGTGAAACAGGGTCACTGGCCCCTGTGGTGAGCCGGCCTATCTCTATGTGACCTATGCAGTGGTTAACACCAACTATCGGAACATCAAGTGAAAGTGCGAGTGTTCTAGCTGCTGTTGCAACGGTCCTGAGGGCTGGTCCAAGGCCCGGACCCCTCGAAAACGATATCAGTCCTATTTCCCCGAGTTCAACACCTGCATCACGGCATGCCTCAGCAATGAGACGGGGTATCCATTTTGCATGGTGTTCAGCAGCCTCCCTGGGATGTATACCTCCCTTTTCAGGTATAAGTGGCTTTCCCCGCAGTGATAGGACGTTTCCAGCCTCATCGACGATACCAACACCTGTCTTCTCTGCAGTTCCCTCTATACCAAGACACAACATTTAATTAACCACCTGTGACCCTGCTCCTTCTGGAGTGTAACTAATTTATGTATCTCCGGTTATAACTATTGTATCGTTGGAAAGGTGAATGGAAATGTTTGATGGACTGAAGATCTATGGTTCCGGCAGTTACCTTGAAGGTGTTACTGACAGGGATTCCCTGTTCATCTGCGCCGTCGCAACAACCGAGACATCAAGAATCCCGGGAATAACAGGGGCAGGAGCAAGCCCTGAACTCACAGAGTACACTCCAGCAGCTGACGTTGAACTCATAGTTCATGATGCCCCCAGGTGTCTTCCTGAGATACCCCAGACCATCGTGGAGGGGGAGGCAGCCCCCACACCGGCGGTGATAACCAAGGCGGCCCTGGAACTTGCAGAGGTCCCCTTCATGGTCGCCGATGCAGGCGCCTCGGTTAAACCTGATGTTCCCTATATAAACATTAACTCCGAACCCGGAGGTGATATAAGGACAGGGAGGGCGGTCACCGAACCTCAAAGGATATATGAGAGGGGGTTGATGGTTGGAAGGACCCTCTCCTCCCTCACAGAGCATCTGGTGGTGGGTGAGAGCACACCGGCAGGTACAACAACTGCCCTGGGCGTTTTAACGGCCCTGGGATATGATGCTGATTTCAGGGTCAGCGCCAGCATGCCCCACAACCCACATGACCTCAAGAGGGAGGTTGTGATGGCAGGACTCAGTAATGCAGGGATCGAGAAGGGGGACTGCTCCAGGGAACCCTTCAGGGCAGTGGAGGCAGTGGGGGACCCCATGATACCTGCGGTTGCAGGGATATGCATGGGCAGCACTGTACCGGTGACCCTTGCAGGGGGTACCCAGATGACAGCGGTCTGCGCCCTTATGAGGGCCATTGACCCGGACTTCGACTTTTCAGATACAGCAATTGCAACGACCATATTCGTTGCCGAGGACAGCACCTCCGATATAAACAGGATAGCAGAGCAGATAGGTGATATTGACATCTATGCGGTTGACCCTGACTTCGGGTCTGCGTCGCACAGGGGGCTCCATGAGTACCTCAACGGTTCTGTGAAGGAGGGTGTTGGGGCCGGCGGCGCCATGCTACTGGCACTTCTCCATGGCATACCCGTTGAAATGGTGAGGGAGCGTATCGAGGAACTCTGCAATACAATACTGGCCTGAAATCCTTTAATGGAGGTTCCAGATGGCTTCAGGGTCCCGGTGGGATGGGATCATCCCACACCCTGGAATTCTTGCCTTTGCAATGGCACTCTACCTTCTTGGCTTTGTACTGGATGCCTCAGGAAGACCACTGGCCTATGGGTTCCTCACAGGGGACATGGTGGTCCACTTCTCCACATTCCCTGGTCTCAGGGAGCAGTTCATCGATTACCTGTTAGCAACTGCCTTCTGGATATTCATATCAAACATAACCCAGGTTACAGTGTTCATCTTCTCCCTGGCAACATTTTATCCTGTTCTTAAGATATTCGTCCTTGCAGGGGCCCTCTTACATAACCTTCTGGTGGGTTGGGGTGTCAGGGGCCTCCTGATCTATGCGGGGACACTGCACCTGCACCTTGAGGTCACAGGGTGTCTACTTTCACTTCAGGCAGCCCTTGTATTTGTGAGGTCCCTCCTTGTGACCATCCAGCACAGGTCCAGAGGACCTCTCGTCACAGCCCTCAGGGAGAACCTTGCATACCTTATCCCGCTTATAATACTTTTATTCGCCATTGCAGCAATTCTGGAGGTCTTCTGGAGTACCTGGTGGGTTTATAACCTCACCCATGGACCGGTATCATGGAGATACTTCTATGCCCATGTATTCTCTGTGGAACTCTGATTTTTAATCGATTCAGAAGCTCTGGTATCTGAAACCCTTTAACCTTTATGCATCTGCTTTAACAAAACGAAGAGCTTTGAATAAAAAAGGTGGTGCGGATACAGCTTCACCATTAGATGAGGGCGGCTGCAAGGATCAGGATACCCAGTGCCCAGCAGTAGTAGGCGAATATGTAGAGGTCCCTCTCCTTTATGAGTTTAAGGAGGAACTTTATGGCTATGTAACCTGACACAGCCGCTGCAGCAAACCCTGCAACCATGCTGGCACCCAGGAGGTCCATTCCGGCTCCAATGTCCTTGACCTGGATGAGGGCGGCCCCGAGTATCGCAGGTATGGAGAGGAGGAAGCTGTACCTTGCTGCAAGTTCCCTCTCAAAGCCGAGAAACAGGCCCGCAGAGATTGTTGCACCTGAACGTGATATGCCGGGTGCTATGGCAAGGGCCTGGGCACACCCTATTATGAGTGACTCCCTGACACCGAGTTTTTCAACTGGAAGCTTCTCCCTCACACGCCTGCTGATATTCTCTGATCCCCACAGCAGAAAGCCTGTGACCAGCAGGAAGAATCCCACGGCGGTTAAACTGCTGAAAAGTGACTCAAAGAAGTCCTTGAACAGTACACCAGCAAGGCCGGCCGGCACAGTACCGATGATCACCATCCAGGCAAGCCTCTTGAAGGGGTCCTCAATGATTCCCCTCCTGAATCTACCTGCGGGGATGTCCCTCAGACTTGAGAGGAAGGCCCCCAGCATGTGAACTATATCGTTCCAGAAGTATCCAATGACAGCCACCAGTGTGCCCACATGCAGCACGGTGTCGAATGCGAGGCTGGAGCTAACACCCATAAGTTCCGGCACCAGCACCAGGTGGCCTGAGCTGCTTACTGGCAGGAATTCGGTCAAACCCTGCACTGTTCCAATGACTATGGCCTGAAAAACGTCCATGAACATCACTTTTAACTTATAAGTTATCACTTATAACCTCATCATCAGATGTAGGTGAGCCATCCGAAGCTGTCCTCTGTCTCTGCCCTGATTATCCTGAAGAACTCATCCTGCAGTAGCTTTGTAACGGGACCCCTTCGCCCGGCACCTATCTCTATACCATCAACTGATCTGATGGGTGTTATCTCTGCGGCTGTACCTGTGAAGAAGGCCTCATCTGCGATGTAGAGCATCTCCCTGGTTATGGGTTCCTCATGCACGGTAACACCCTCGGTTCTGGCTATCTTTATTACGGAGTCCCTTGTTATCCCCCGCAGAAGGGATGATGAAACAGGGGGGGTGTAAATTTCACCCTCACTGACGAGGAATATGTTCTCCCCGCTACCCTCACTTATGTAGCCATGGTAGTCCAGCATTATGGCCTCATCATAGCCGTGTCTCACAGCCTCCATCTTGGCAAGCTGTGAGTTGAGGTAGTTACCGCCGGCCTTTGCCATGTTGGGCATTGTGTTTGGCGCCATCCTCCTCCAGGTTGAAACACCAGCATCGACACCAACCTCAAGGGCCTCTGCACCCAGATAGGCCCCCCATTCCCAGGCAGCCACAGCGACGTCCACTGGGCAGTTCACCGGGTGAACACCCATCTCACCGTATCCCCTGAATACCACGGGTCTTATATAGCACTCCTCAAGTCCGTTCTCCCTGACGGTCTCAACTATGGCATCAGATATCTGCTCCTGGGTGTAGGGTATGTCCATCCTGTATATCTTTGCAGAATCAAAAAGGCGTTTAACATGCTCCCGCAAACGGAAGATGGCTGACCCCTTACTGTTCCTGTAGCACCTTATTCCCTCAAAGACAGATGATCCATAATGTACAACATGTGAGAGTACGTGGACGGTGGCTTCTTCCCATTTAACCATTTCACCGTTTAACCATATCTTTCCACTGGCTTCGCATGACATGATAATAACCTCAGGTGATTTACTAGGATAGGTTATGGTTGGAGGCCTATATAATGCTCTCCATAACCGGAAAACTTTAGTAGGGTATGTTATGGTCGGAGGTTTATATTAATGCTCTCCATAACCGGAAAACTTTATATATTGTGAAAATTTAAAGTCACACTGAGGGCCGGTGGTCTAGGGGTATGATACCTCGCTTACAACGAGGTGGTCACGAGTTCGAATCTCGTCCGGCCCATTTATTATTCTTCGGGCTTCAGAGGGGCCGGTGGTCTAGGGGTATGATACCTCGCTCACACCGAGGTGGTCACGAGTTCGAATCTCGTCCGGCCCACTGGATTTTCATTTTTTCAGAGGCACACGCCACTCTCAAACTTATTTAATGCATTTCAGTGTTCATAGAACATGGCCAGGAGGCAGCACTATTAAGGCACTGTCAGTGACAGGTGCTTTTGATTATTCACCCCCTATATATTATCAATGAAAAAGATAAATAACAAACAGTACATTGGAATTTATTTTTCCGATGTTAGAATTTGGGGGGGGTGAAAAATGTACAGATTTCTTTTGGTTGCCATGATTTTCCTTGCCATGGGAGCTGCAGCTGCCCAGGAAACTGATGACAACTTACAGGTAAATTCGGATCTTGCAGTGGACGCAGAATACCTTGATCTTGATGAAAACATTATAACCACTGCCAGCGTTGGCGATGAGGTCTTTGAGGGAGTTGCAGTCACAAACCTCGGCCCTGGAAATGCAACCGGAGTGAAGGTCGATATAACAAGGAGCAGTCAGTATCCCTTTGAGTACCTTGAACATGAGGTTTCATGGGACAGTGGGGCAAACTGGATCTACAATGATCCATCCTACGACCCATTGACCAGCCGGTGGACCATCGGGAACCTCCCTGTGGGCGCGGTCTACAAACTTGTTGTGCACCAGAGGGCCACGGCGTCAGGTACCGCACAGTTCACAGCAACAATCTCAGGGGATCAGCCAGACCTCAATACCACAAACAATAATGACACTGCAACAATCATGATAAAGGAATCTCAGGAAGTTCCAGCAGCTGGAGCAGGAATGGTCCCAATGCAGGAGACAGGCGCAGCAGCAGGTTTACTTGTGGCTGGAATAGGCATACTTGGAGCAGGAATGGTTATCTCAAGAAGATAACCTAAAAATTTATTTTTTGATTCAGGTTGCTTTGCCATTGCACATATACTGCAGATACCTGGTTTTTTGGTGACGGGAATCAGATCAGTATCAGGATGACGAGCAGAAGGAGTGAACTGAAAAATACTATCGTACCCTTTATCATTATAACGGCACCGTCCTCCTCCACCAGGTAGGGTATACCATAGGATAGGGCTGCTGCGATCATCAGCTTCAAGACACCGGTGAGGCTCGTTCCGAGACCAGCCGCAAGCTGCAGAAGGGTCGCAATGATGAATGACACAGCAACAACTGTCAGGATAAGTATTATGGTGTTCTGCATCAGACCCCTTATAACTGGAGCCAGAGGTTTGCGGCTCTCCCTTCTTGATAGAACCCCCCTCTGGGGTGCAGTGTGGAATATGTTTGATGGGGGAGTGTAGACCTCAACCTCCTCCTCTTCAGGGTACTCCTCATCCTCCTCTTCAGGGACCTGGATTTTCTTTGAGAAGTCCTCTGCAATCCGTATAAGGCCCTTCCTATCTATGAGCTTCATGTTTCTCTTCACAGCATAATTTCTTGCCTGGGATGAGAAATCAGATGTCGTTACAATTACGACCTTGGATGCCTTGAGGGTCTTTGCAGCCATTTCCATTTCCTTCAGAACATCCATTCCAACCTTCCAGTTTTCATCATAATTCTTACAGGCAACAACGACCCCGATGTCCCCGAGGGCGGTTGGAAGAATTCCGTAGATATCCACTATATGCTGGGAGGTCCTGAAGTCCTTGTAAACCTTAAAACCAGAATCCTCCATGACCTTGGCAATAAAATCCACCAGTTTCTGTTTCTTCAATTCTTCCACCTGCCGGGGTTAGACTTAATAGAGCTATGTTATAAGATATACTTAAAATTTGATATAAAGACTATAAAAAGATAGAGATGATTATTGATGAAGATCAACCATCAGTTTTTTGGATCCATAGAAGAAGATAAGGGCGAGAATTAACATAATTGAGCATAAGATAATGATGATTGGTATCAGTTTAGTTCAAATGGAGGAAGATGATCAGCAATGAAGATTCTTATAACAAATGATGATGGAGTTAACTCTTCAGGCATCATTGCAGCAAGAAGGGCCGTTGAGGACCTTGGGGAGACAATCATAGTGGCCCCCGCCACGCAGCAGAGCGGGATAGGTCATGCGCTGACACTCTTTGAACCTGTAAGGGTAAGTGAGGTCACCCTCAGGGATGGATCAGGGGCCTATGCTGTTTCGGGGACACCCACCGACGCTGTTATCATAGGGATATTCGAGCTTATGGATGAAAAGCCCGACCTCGTGATATCAGGGATAAATATGGGTGAGAACCTTGGTAAATCAGAACTGACAACATCAGGGACAATAGGGGCGGCAATGGAGGCTGCAGTGCATGGGGTGCCATCCCTGGCAGTTTCTCTCCAGGTGAGACGGGGTGATATCAAGTTCCATGACGGACATGTTGACGTTGACTTTTCACTGGCAGCTGAACTCACAGCGAGGGTTGCATCGAGGATACTCAGGAGGGGACTCCCGGAGGGTGTTGACTTCCTGAATCTGAATGTCCCATCTCATCCAGCAAGCGATGAGATAAGGCTCACGAGGCTGGGGGACCGGATGTACAATGTTCACATAAAGAAAAGGCTGGATCCCCGTGGACGCCCATACTACTGGATAGATGGTGACCCTGCAGGTACAGACCTTCCGGGTACAGATGTCCACACACTTAAGGCTGAAAACACCGCCACCCTCACCCCCATATCACTCGACTGCACAGCAGGCCCTGACTCAATGGAGGGCTGGCTTGATTAGAGCATGGAACTGATTTTTATCCACAGCCATCCAGGTCCCAACCGTGACCTGTTATACCTGTGAATCTGGTGGAGATCTGGGTCTAAATCCGGAAAAATTTCTTTTAAGAGGCATACCCATCCATTATAAAAAGAGAACTTAAAGGTGATAACAGGATGGGATACAGTATTTTACCGGCAATACCCGTCACGGGACTTTATATGGTCACCTATTTACTCTACAGGACGGGTTTTATAGGCAGGGCCTTTCATGTGAACCTCTGGAATCTCGTAATACTGCTGGCATTTATCATATCCGGAATTGGGGGCTTCGTCCTCATGCTGCTTACTGAAGCCGGTGTGAAGTTTTACCTCAACCCGCAGTTGCTCTACTGGCACGTGGAGGCCGGGATTGCGCTCATACCCCTCACAGTTTTCCACTTTCACTGCTACAGGGGGAGTTTGAGGAGAATAATTGGGGTGGGAAAATGAGAATCAGGAGAATTTTAAGGACTCTAACCGGGGTATTGCCCTTCGCAGGTATCATGGCGGCTGGCGTAGCATGTGGTGCTTCCTGTCCCTATGGACTTGTGAATGACCCCTACCCCGGACAGTGCCCCAGGTTCACGGATCTTAACGGAGACGGGATATGTGACCTTTCACAGTCAACCACAGACTACAGCACCTCTGATGATACATCCCGGGACAGCTCTAATGATCAGAGCACCTCAGATGATTCCGCGGCGACTTCAGACGATTCAGTTCACAGTGGAGGGGTTGATGCTCCAGATGAAACACTGCAGCATCCCTCAGTGGAGGAACCCACCACAGATTATCATCTCATACCCCTGAGCCTCATCCTGATCGCGGCTTATATGATCACACTCTACCTGATGGGGAGTGGCCGTATCAGGGGATCAGTGCACAGGAGGATCTGGAATATCATCCTGACAGCTGGCTATGCAGGGACTGGAGTCACAGGGGTTCTCCTCCTCCTCTTCATACGCCTCGGCATAAAAACGGCTCTTAACCCATCGGTTACCTACTGGCACGCCGAACTGGCAATCCTCATGGTCATAGGAACATTAATCCACATACACATATACTGGAAGCAATTCAGGGGGATTTTCAGGCACATCAAAAATCAGATATCATCCCCTTAAAACATGAATTCCTCTCTGGCAGCTGCAATGGCGTGGCCGAGATCGGATTTCAGGCGGAGATCAACATTCTGCACTCAGAAAGCCAGTTGATAATCAGATCTGGAGCAGCATATCAAAGACGCTGCTTCACCGGGGCATAAGAAAGTGATATCTGGAGGGACCACCATAACTCCATCCAGAACTTTGAATGTGGTCCCTATGAAGAGGTTGTTATGGTGGCTTCTTGCAGGTACAAGGGGAGGTCACAACCGCGGGAGGATAATCAGGATGCTGCATGAGAGACCATACAATAACAACCAGCTGGCCGAGGCACTGGGACTTGACTACAAGACAGTTCAGCATCATCTGAGGGTCCTTGAGAAGAATAAGATCATAGTATCCTCAGGGGATAGGTATGGTAAAATGTACTTTCTTTCAGATGTAATGGAGGATAATTACCCCCTCTTTGAGGAGATATGGAGCAGAATCGAGGTGTGCGAATGAGGGGAAGGGGTGCCCATGATTTCATCCAGGACCAGAACTTCACGTTCCTTGCCATAATAGTGGGGCTTTTGAATGTTTTCCTTCTCCTGATCCTTCTCGGAATTTATCTTTCAAGCTACAGGAAGATAAAGTCCAGCTTCACACTGGGACTGGTGGCCTTCACAGTCCTTCTGATATTGCAGAACACAATATTCATAATCTTCATGATAACGAGGGAAGGATTCCAGGGTCATGGAATCGGATTTCCTGTTCTGAGTGTTAATATATGCCAGTTTGCAGCTTTAACAGTACTCCTGAGGATAGCATGGGAATAGTCGGTGTCTGGTGGCCGCGTTACCGTAGCTGGGCAGTGGTCTGTGCTGAGGGAGTAAGCCTGTGAAGTGTATGTGAATCATTACAGGTGTGTGGTCCGTGCTGGAAATTTAAGGCTGTGAACTATATATATGTGAATCATTATAGGATTACTAAATCAGTTAAGGGGATTAATAATGAAGGGCAGTGACAAGGAATTCAGGGTTAACAAACAGTTCCTGAAATTTAAAAATAAGAACGTTCTACTCACCCTGAAGAACAATGAAGAAACAAGGGGAAAACTCATATCAATTGATAACTACCTTAACACGGTTCTACAGACAGAAGAGGGCATCCAGTTTATTAAGGGCACCAAGATAGCCTTCATAGCCATGGAATAAGTGTGCACTGATTTTATCTGGCAAAGAACTGGTAGCTAAACCTCCACCTCTATTCCAAGGATCTCCCTTTTACCATTATATATGTCTCTTGCTATCTGGGCACTTCCCATGGAGCCTGAGGTGGGATCCGTACACCTTACATCTGCGATTTCCTTCACCATATCCTTCAGCTTTCCATGGAAGTCATAGGGTTCCCTCATGGCACCAACAGATCCCGTGAGGACGATTCCATCGATTCCACTGGAGATACCTGCAAGTCCCCATATCTCCATGGCAATGGTCATCATCATGGTATCGAGGGCAAGCCTAGCCTCATCCCGACCTGCACGGTACATCTCAAGGAGTTCCTCCCTGGCCCTTGAGACCTTTGTGTCGATACCCGCTATCTTAACTGCTCCTGCATGTGAAAAACATTCATTCGCTGTTTTCTCACCATCGTCTATTTTCCTGAGCATTTCAAGGTCAAGGGGTCCGTGTATAACTCCCATGGCACCTACACATGCATCCATGGCACCGACTATCCTGCCATCCTGTATCAGCATCGTGACGGTATTTGAACTTATGTCTGATACGATCATATTCTCCCAGCCGGTCTCAAGGTATGCGTTGTAGCAGATGCTCACCTTCTCGGGGCTCGCATGGTGGGAGTAGGCTGCCCTGAACCTCTCATCAAGGCAGGGCGTGTTCCGGTGGAGGCCAGGTATGAGGAGGGTGGGTATCCCCGATGATTCGATTTCACTGTATACTGCTGTTCCACCGCCTGTGACCTTACCTGCCCCTCCAATGGAGATTATACCCCTGTTTTTCACCCTCTCAATGGGCTTTATGGTGCTTATGGCGTCACCCATGGCATAGGTTATTGCCATGAGGTCTATCTCGTTGAGGGGAACCCTATCTTTGAGTTCATCAAGGGCGGAGGCTCTACCTGTTGATAGGTCCTCCCTCCCTATCTTGAAGTGTTCAGCATCATCACCGAGGATGGTGAAGGAGACACCCGTGGTCCCATGGTCCATACCCACGAATACCAAACCAACCACCTGAAAAAGAAGTTAAGGGGGGTTTACTTCTCGAGTCCGCAGAGTTTCCTCAGCTTTGACCCGACTTCCTCTATCTCCAGTTCACTCTCCAGCTTCCTCATCCTCTTGAGCATGGGGGCACCCGCCCTGTTCTCAAGGGCCCACTCCTTGGCGAATTTACCGTTCTGGATCTCCTTGAGGATCTCATCCATTTCCTTCTCAGTCTCCTCTGTTATGATCCTTCCTCTCCTTGTAAGGCCGCCGAACTCTGCGGTGTTACTCACATTGTGCCACATCCCCCTGAATCCCCTCTCATAGATGAGGTCCACTATGAGTTTGAGTTCATGGCAGGTTTCAAAGTAGGCTATCTCTGGCTGGTAACCGGCCCTCACAAGGGTTTTGAATGCCGTGTTTATGAGTTCTGTGACACCACCACAGAGCACAGCCTGCTCACCGAACAGGTCTGTCTCTGTTTCCTCCCTGAAGGTCGTCTCAAGGACCCCTGCCCTGGCAAGTCCACATGCCTTTGCCATTGCAAGTGCCTGCTCCATTGCATCGCCTGTTGCATCAACCTCAACAGCCACAAGGCCGGGTATGCCGAAGCCCTCAAGGTAGGTCCTCCTTACCATGGCACCCGGACCCTTCGGGGCCACCATTGTAACGTTGACTCCTTCGGGTGCCTTTATGTAGCCGTAGTGTATGTTGTATCCATGTGAGAAGGATATGGTGTTACCCTCCTTGAGGTAGGGCCTTATTGACTGTTCGAAAACGGTTTCCTGTATCTCATCGGGTATGAGTATGTGTATGATGTCGGCCTCCCTTGAGGCGTCCTCGATGGTCATGACATTCATGCCATCATCATGGGCCTTCTTCCAGGAGCTACCACCCCTTCTGAGTCCAACTATCACGTTGAGTCCGCTGTCAGCCATGTTCCTGGCCTGGGCTTCGCCCTGGCTCCCGTAACCTATAACCGCTATCTTTTTATCTGCCAGTATCTCCATGTCAATGTCATTTTCATAGTATATCTTCATAAAAAACCTCCTCAAGTTCTAATTAACAGCTCATTTAAAATAAAATTTATGGGAGTCCCGGTCTGATCCGGAATTTTTCCGCATTGAGCATCACATTGTCCTGCTTCCACGGGACATTGCAGTTGGCCCTGTCCTTGCGAGTTCCTTTATTCCAAAGTTCCTCAGAAGCTCCAGGAAGGCGTCTATCTTTTCAGAGTCCCCTGTAACCTCAACTGTCAGGGCATCGGGACTCACATCCACTATCCTCCCCCTGAATATGTTGGTGTACTGTATTATCTCTGACCTTTCACTCTCTGATGGGGCGTGGACCTTGACCATGCAGAGCTCCCTCTTAACAGTTGCCGCGGGTTCAAGGTCCCTGACCTTTATGACGTCTATGAGCTTGTTCAGCTGCTTTGTTATCTGCTCAAGCACCCTGTCGTCGCCCCTGGCGATTATTGTCATCCTGGCAATGCCTGGGGTTTCTGATTCCCCGACCGTTATGTTTTCAATGTTGAATCCACGTCTTGTGAAGAGTCCTGCAACTCGCTGGAGCACTCCTGGTTTGTGCTCCACGAGGGCGCTTATGATATGGGTATCGGGTTCCATCTCAATCACCATCCGCCTTCCCTGGGGAGTATTTAATTTCCTGGGGGTCCTCCCTTTCAACCCGGTACTCCCCCACTATCTCGGTGAGACCACAGCCGGGGGGGACCATGGGGAGTATCTCATCAGGATCTATCACTATATCAAGGAGGGCAGGTTCACCAGACCTTATTGCCCTTGAAAGGGCTTCAGAGGTTTCACCGGGTTCCTCTATCCTCTCAGCCTCCACTCCAAATGATTCAGCCAGCTTCACAAAGTCCGGAACTTCGCCCAGGTGTGTATGGGACATTCTCTCATCATAGAAGAGGCGCTGCCACTGCGCCACCATTCCAAGGTGCCTGTTGTCCATGATACATATCACCACCGGGATGTCGTATTCCCTTATGGTTGCAAGGTCCTGGCAGACCATGAGGAATCCGCCGTCACCGCACACTGCAACAACGTCACTATCAGGCAGTGCCACCTTGGCACCTATGGCGGCTGGAAAACCGAAGCCCATTGTTCCAAGGCCTCCTGATGATATGAACTTTCTGGGGGCACGGGATGTGTAGAAGTGGGCCATCCACATCTGGTTCTGTCCCACATCCGTTGTAACGACCGTCTCGTCATCAAGGACCTGGCTTATCTCCTTTATAACCTGCTGGGGCTTCAGGGGCACCTCATCATAGCTCATCCTTGGCATGCAATCGGCACGGAATTTCTGGACGCTTTCAAGCCATTGGCTGTCCCTCTTTTCATATTTTTTGAGTTTTGCTATGAGTTCCCTGAGGACGTTTCTTGCATCTCCAACGATGGGGACATCAACCCCAACGTTCTTACCTATCTCAGCGGGGTCGATGTCGACGTGTATTATCCTGGCGTTGGGGGCGAATTCTGCAACGTTCCCTGTTGTACGGTCTGAGAATCTGCATCCAACGGCTATGAGGCAGTCGCATTCGTCCACTGTCAGGTTCGCCACCTTGCGGCCGTGCATGCCGAGCATACCCATGGCTGAAGGGTGGTCCTCAGGAAAGGAACCCTTACCAAGGAGTGTTGTTGTCACCGGGGCCTTTATGAGATCTGATAATTCCTTTATCTCCCTGGACGCCCCTGATATTATAACTCCTCCACCAGCAAGTATGACGGGTTTTTCTGACCTCCTTATGAGTTCAGCGGCCCTCTTTATCTGGAGGGGGTGGCCCTTTACATTGGGCCTGTACCCTGGGAGCTCCAGGTCATCAACCTCCTCCATGATCTCCTGTTCCTGTATATCCTTGGGGAGGTCTATAACAACCGGTCCTGGCCGTCCTGTCTTTGCTATGTGGAAGCTTGCCCTGACAATTGCAGGTATCTCGCTGGCGTCTGATGGCTGGAAACTGTGCTTGGTGATGGGCATGGTTATCCCTATCATGTCCACCTCCTGGAATGCATCATTTCCAATGAGGTGTGTTGGGACCTGACCTGCAATGGCCACGATGGGGGCTGAGTCCATGTAGGCCGTTGCAATGCCTGTTACAAGGTTTGTTGCCCCGGGACCGGAGGTAGCTATGCAGACCCCCACCCTTCCTGAGGCCCTTGCATATCCGTCTGCAGCGTGTGCTGCGCACTGTTCATGTCTTACGAGGATGTGTTTAAGTTCAGAATCATAGAGCATATCATAGAGTGGCAGTAACTGTCCACCGGGGTATCCGAATACGGTGTCTGCTCCCTGATCCAGAAGTGATCTGATTATTGCCTGGCCACCTTTCATTGGAAACACCTTGAACGGAATCTGTCATTATTATTAATGACATATTTCCTATAAAATATATACTTTCAAATAAGTGCTAAGATTATATAAAACAATAGGGAGATTTAACCTTATCAATTTCCAGGAGGATTATCCGATGAAAATACTTGTTGTGGGAACAGGAGCAAGGGAACATGCCATATGCAGTGCACTGGCAGATGAAGCAACCATATACTCTGTGATGGGTAACAGAAACCCGGGTATATCAAGGCTCGCCAGGGAATTCACTGTTGCTCCTGAAGTTGACACCGAAGGGGTGGTCAGGTTCGCATCAGAGAAGGGAGTTGACATGGCATTCATAGGGCCGGAGGCCCCCCTTGAGGCTGGACTGGTGGACGCCCTTGAGGAGGCAGGTATACCCTCGGTGGGACCCACCAGGGATGCAGCCCGCATCGAAACAGATAAATCATTCATGCGCAAACTCTTTGAGGATTACAGAATACCGGGGTCAATAACCTACCGGGTCTTCAGTGACCCTGAGGAGCTACGTGAATTCATGGAAGACTTTGACAGTGAGGCAGTTGTAAAGCCAGTCGGCCTCACAGGAGGAAAGGGCGTCAAGATAGTTGGAGAACACCTCAGGGATAACATGGAGGCCCTCAAATACGCAACAGAGGTCATTGAGAAAAGGATAGGCGGTCATCCCAGTGTGGTGATAGAGGAGCGGGTTGTTGGAGAGGAATTCACTGTACAGGCCTTCTCCGACGGTGAACACATAGTGCCAATGCCAGCAGTCCAGGACCACCCCCACGCCTATGAGGGCGACCAGGGCCCCATAACAGGAGGGATGGGATCATATTCTGACTCAGACGGGCTTCTTCCATTCCTGACACAGAAGGACTATGAAGACGCCGTGGAAATAATGCAGAGGACGGTTGATGCCATAAGGAAGGAGACAGGGCCCTACAGGGGCATACTTTATGGTCAGTTCATGCTCTCTGCAGATGGTCCGAAACTCATAGAGTACAATGCACGATTCGGTGACCCTGAGGCAATGAACGTGCTCCCATTACTTGAATCCAGCATGCTGGAAATATGTGAGGGTATAGTGGATGGAAACCTTAAATCAGCAAGTTTCATGAACCTTGCAACGGTCTGCAAGTATCTGGTACCTGAGGGCTACCCTGAATCAGGTGTTGCCGGCGCCGAGATAAAGGTTGACGAGAAGAAGATAGAGGATATGGGCGTCATAACCTATTATGCGGCTGTGAACCAGGAGGATGATCACATATACACATCATCATCCCGTGCACTTGCACTCGTGGCCCCTGCAGATGACATATACTCTGCAGAGGAGCTCTGTGAGGAAGCAACGGCCCATGTGAAGGGAAGGCTCTACCACAGGAGGGATATAGGTACCAGGGAACTCGTTGAGAAGAGGATTAAACATATGGAGGACCTGCGGTCCTGAGGGAGTTGGGCAGATGAAGCACCTTCTATCTGTATGTGACATGGATAACGTGGTGGACCTCCTTGACCTCGCAGATGACTACAAGGAGGGGAAGATCAGGGAAAAGATCCTCAGGGGTAAAACACTTGCCATGATCTTTGAGAAGTCATCAACAAGGACCAGGGTATCCTTTGAGGTTGGGGCATTCCAGATGGGGGCTCAGCCCCTCTACCTCTCTGCATCGGACCTTCAGCTTGGAAGGGGCGAACCAATAGCGGATACAGCAAGGACCCTCAGCAGATACGTTGATGGAATAATGATAAGGGCCATAAGTCACTCCGACGTGGTTGAACTTGCAGGCGAGGCATCTGTCCCGGTCATCAATGGTCTGACAGACCTGGAACATCCATGCCAGGCCCTGGCCGATATGCAGACCATCAGGGAGAAGCTGGGGGGATTCGATGGAAGGCTGGTTTTTGTGGGTGATGGTAACAATGTCTGCCACTCTCTCCTCCTCATAACAGCCACCCTGGGGATGGACATGGATGTTGCCTGCCCCCCCGGCTATGAACCTGACCCCGGCATCAGGGAGATGGCAGGGAAAATAGCAGATGAGACAGGTTCACGGATAAGGGTAATTCATGATCCCTCCGAGGCTGTCAGGGGGGCCGACGTGGTTTACACCGATGTCTGGGTGAGCATGGGATATGAAGACGAGGCTGAGGACCGTTTAGAGGTCTTCAGACCATACCAGGTGAATATGGAGCTCATGGAACTTGCAGCTCCCGAAGCCATATTCATGCACTGCCTGCCGGCTGTGAGGGGCCAGGAGACAACAGCCGAGGTTATTGACGGTCCCCATTCGGTTGTCTGGGATCAGGCAGAAAACAGGCTCCATGCCCAGAAGGCCATAATGCACTGGCTCATGGGGGATATATGAGTTCCACTCAGCAGGTTTATGGGCTTAAAGCTCATTAAAACCTTATCATATTCATTCAGGACACCAGAATCGTGACGCAGGGTGTATGGCAGGATCATATTCTTACCCCAGAATGCCACTGATGCATGTTTAAAGAAATTTTTCATCCGTCAATTAATTAATAGAAAAACCTTAATGATCGTGATCCAGTCCAAAGACTCCAGGCCACTCAAAAAAAATTTTAATGAAGGATCCGAAGTGATCCTACATGGTCTCCGGGGCATGAATTCCCAGGAGATTGAGGGCGTTTCTGAGGGTTTTTCTAACAGAATCAACAAGTCTAAGGCGTGCACCCTCAAAATCAGATCCTATAACAGGCGTGGACCTGTAGAAACTGTTGAAGGTATTTGCAAGGTCCTGGGCATACTGTGCCACAGGGTGAACCCTCCTTGCAAGTGCAGATTCTTCAACCACCACAGGGAAACGTGCAAGAAGACGGACAAGTTCTCTCTCATCACCTTCGGGCTTCCATCCATCTTCAATATCCTCCTCACCAGTGAATGACGCCTTCTCAAGGAGTTTACATGCCCTTGCATGGGCGTACTGGATGGATGCACAGCCACGCTCAAAGCTGAGGGCATCATCCCACCGGAATACGATGTGCTTCTCGGGTGAGAGCCTTGCTATGTAGTACCTTATGGCACCGTTGCCGATGGACTCTGCAATATCATCTGCAACATCATCGGGAAGATCCCGCCGCTTTTTAACCTCATGAAGGGCCCTGCTGTGGGCTTCATCCATAAGCTCATCCACGGATATGAACACACCCCTCCTGGTGGACATTGAACCCTCAGGGAGTGTTATGAACTCATAGAATATGACCTCGGGTCTTTTACCTCCCAGGAGTTCCACTGCAATCCCCACCTGCTCGGCTGCAAGTTTATGGTCCGATCCAAGGACATCGATGATAACATCCCCCTCCTCTGACTTCTGGAGGTGGTAGGCTATGTCCCTGGTTGAGTAGAGGGAGGTTCCATCTGACCGTGTGAGCACCAGTTCCTTCTCAAGGCCGAATTCCTCAAGGTCGAGGTATAGGACGTCGTTCTCGCCGGTGTAACCGGTTTTCCTGAGGGATTCTATCACCCTGTCAACGGTACCATCCCTGACGAACTGGCCCTCCCATACGAAGCGGTCGTGGTGAACGTGGAGCCTTTTCATGGTCTCCTCCATCCCGCTGAGGCAGTACTCAACAACCTTCCTGAATAGCTCCTCGTTCTCCCCTGCCTCATACTTCCTTATTAGTTCATCCACCTCGTCCCTGATCCCTGGATTTTCCTTTAGCCTCTGGTTGACCTCGAAGTAGAGTTTACCTACCCTGTGGTCCATCTTATCCCCGGGGTAGTCCTCAAGGTCTCCATCAAGGTTCAGCAGGCCCCAGACTATCATGGCGATCTGTCTCCCCATGTCATTAACATAGTACTGGGTTTCGACGTCGTAGCCAGCCATCCTCAGTATCCTTGCAAGGGAATCCCCTATGATGGCGTTCCTTATATGGCCTATGTGAAGGGGACCGTTGGGGTTGGCCGAGGTGTGTTCCAGGATCACCCTCTCCTCCCTGGGGGGATGTGAACCGTAGTCATCCTGGATGGACTCCAGTAGTCTGCTGGAGAATCTGCCGTAATCGACGAAAAAGTTGATGTAGGGCCCCTTGGATTCAATGGTCTCAAATATTTCAGGGGTTTCTATCACAGACATTATATCCGCCGTTATTTCAATGGGTGCCCTTCTGAGTTCACCTGCAAGTTCGAAGGATACTGTGGATGCAAGGTCCCCGAGCTGGGGGTTTGGTGGTTCCTCCAGTTTTATTTCCGGGGGTACCTTTATTCCGAGCTTTTCAAGTGCTGCTGTTATTGAATCCCTAGCCTCTTTTTCAATGTACCTGAACATCTCTTCACCTGCCTTATTCAGAGTCCCTTAAGCCAGAGTGTTATGTATCCAACCCTGGGTATCATGAGGGGCTGTGAACCCACCGTCAGCACCCTCGCCTCAACCTGTGATGGATAGACAGGGGCCGGGTCCGGGTCCTGGTTGTTATCACCCTTTGTGATGTAATATCTGGCCCCGTTTCTGTCAGTCTCAACGCCTATGACCCGGTGTATCACGGGTTCAGGGAACCAGGTGGCGTCATAGATGATTATGTCACCCTTTCTGATGCTTTCAGGGTCCATCTCCTGGACCCCGAAGAAGCTGGTCTTCTCGATTATGACGATGTCTCCACGGTAGAAGACGGGTTCCATGCTCCCTGATACAACCACGTTCATGTGCTGGGAGGCAACCACTGCCAGCACAAGCAGAAGGAGGTACGCGGCTGCCTCAATTACTTCGCGTCTGTCATTCATATGGACACCTATCTGAGTACTGCACCTGTATCTGCGGACCCTGCCAGTTTACGGTAACGTGCAAGCCATCCCTTAACTCTGCGGCGGGGTTTAACTGCACTCTGGAGTCTCTCCTCAATTTCCCGGGGACTAAGGTCAACCTCAAGTTTTCTTGAGGGTATATCTATTCTGATGATGTCCCCATCATTCACCGCGGCAAGGGGACCGTCCTCCATGGCTTCAGGCGATACATGGCCAACGCAGGGCCCCCTTGTACCACCTGAGAACCTTCCATCGGTTATAAGGGCAACCCTTTCAAGGCCCATGCCTGCAATTGCAGATGTCGGGTTGAGCATCTCCCTCATGCCGGGTCCTCCCTTGGGCCCCTCGTAGCGTATGACGATCACATCACCCTCATCTATCCTGCCACCGAATATGGCCTCCACGCATTCATCTTCACTGTTAAAGACCTTCGCAGGACCCTCATGAACCATCATGTCCTCTGCAACGGCTCCCTGTTTCACGACCGATCCCCGGGGCGCCAGGTTACCCCTGAGTATTGCAAGACCGCCCTCACTGTGGACTGGACTGTCAAGGGGCCTTATGACGTCCCTGTCTCCTACCTTCACATTCTCAATGTTCTCCTGGACTGTTCTGCCTGTGCATGTTACACATTCCCTGTTTATATGGTCCTCCAGGGTTTTTAAGACGGCCGGTATCCCGCCTGCCCGGTCAAGATCCAGCATCATGTGTTCACCTGCCGGGGAGATTGATGCTATGTGGGGTATTACCCTGCTCAGCTCATCAAAGAGGTCCAGGTTGATGTTGAGTCCATCGATCTCAGCTGCGATGGCCGGGATGTGGAGTGTGGTATTTGTTGAGCCCCCCAGGGCGAGGTCAACCATAACCGCATTCTCAAAGGCCTCCTGACTCATTATCATGGTTGGCTTCAGATTTTCCTGCACCATTTCAACTATCCTCTTACCTGAGAGCCTTGCAATCTGCCTCTTACGTGAGCTTACGGCGTGGGCGGTTGCACAGCCAGGGAGGCTCATGCCCAGGGCCTCTGTCAGGCATGCCATGGTGTTGGCTGTGAATAGACCCGCACAGGATCCTGGCCCCGGGCAGGCGCATCTTTCGAGTTCTTCCAGTTCATCCTCTGACATCTCACCTGTGCTGACTGCTCCAACACCCTCATAAACGTTTATGAGGTCCACCTTTCTTCCCTTAAATTCTCCAGGGAGCATTGGCCCGCCGGTCACGACTATGGCCGGTATGTCAAGTCTGGCCGCTGCCATGAGCATCCCCGGGACTATCTTGTCACAGGTTGGAAGCAGCACCAGGCCGTCAAGGGCATGGGCCATGGCCATGCTCTCCACGGTGTCTGCAACTATCTCCCTTGAGGCCAGGGAGTACTTCATCCCGTCGTGGTTCATGGCTATTCCATCACATATCGCCATGGTGTTGAATTCAAATGCGACACCCCCCGCAGCATTCACACCCTCCTTAACAGCCTCTGCAAGTTCCCTCAGGTGGATGTGCCCGGGGACTATGTCAGTGTAACTGTTGGCTATACCTATGAATGGTTTCTCGAAGTCATCATCTGTCAGGCCGCAGGCCCTCAGGAGGGATCGGTGGGGTGCCCTCTGGATTCCCCTCTTTATTGTATCACTCTTCATGGAATCACCATTATTATCATCAACCCGATTTTTATTAAATATTGGGGGATAATTAATATTAAAGTTACTGCCATATATTATAACATGGACTTCCCGGTAATTAAGTTTTTGATAGCCCTTGCAATAGGTGCGCTGGTGGGTATTGAGAGGGAGCGGCGGATCAAGAGGACAGAATTTGCAGGTATAAGGACTTTCATGCTCATATCACTTGTAGGGGCACTGTCAGCCTATCTTTCAGGGAAGTTTTTCCTGGCGTTCCCTGTGGCATTCCTTGGGATCATCCTCCTCATAGTCGTAAGTTACACAGCAAGCACCAGGGAGGGCGGTGATATCGGGGTAACCGGGGAGGTGGCTGCCCTTGTCACATTTCTCCTGGGGGCCATGTGTGTTGCATATGACTACCGGCTGGCGGTGATGCTCTCAATCATAGTAACGGCCATTCTGGCCCTGAAGAGGTACATACACGTTGCAGTGAGGAGGATAAGTGAGAGGGAGATGATAGACACCATAAAGTTCCTGATAATAGCCTTCGTAATCCTCCCCCTCCTTCCTGACACCGCAACTGGCCCCTGGGGTGTCTTCAATCCCTACCAGGTCTGGCTCATGGTGGTTTTCATATCTGCAATAAGTTATGCTGGATACATAGCCATGAAAATAGCCGGACCCGAAAGGGGCCTTGGGGCTACAGGGATCATAGGGGGTCTGGTTTCAAGTACTGCAGTTGTAACTGCAATGGCAGGGAGGGTGAGGGATTCAGAGGACCTTATGGGACCAGCGGTATTCGCGGCGGTCATTTCAAGTTCCATGATGTTCTTCAGGATACTGCTGGAGGTCTCAGTTGTTAACTCCTCACTTGTGGGTTATGTGGCCCCTCCCATGCTTGCAATGGGTGTTCTGGGTGTTATGCTTGCAGCCATGTTCATAAGGTCATCATCAGGGATCGATTCAGACATCAAGATTGAAAATCCCTTTTCTGTCAAACCGGCCCTAATATTTGGGGCCCTATTCCTTGCAATACTCTTCATATCAAAGGCTGCCAGTGTCTATCTTGGCCGTGGGGGTGTACTTGTGGCCAGTGTGATCTCAGGTGTTGCTGATGTTGATGCAATAACTGTGAGCATGTCAATCCTTGCAGCAGGGGGCTCCATCTCACAATCAACTGCTGCAGCCGCCATAACACTGGCGGGGATCTCAAACACTCTTATAAAGGGGGGAATAGCCCTTGTTCTTGGAACAAAAAAATTCGGGAAAAGGGTGGGGACCCTTTTCGTTGCAATCATAACAGCCGGGTTGCTGGCTGTTCTCTTAACATAGATCAGAAGACTGGTTGTTGCTGTTTTATTGACCTGGATCAGGACCTTATCATGGTGAGGAGCATCTTGAAGGGTTTCACAGCCATCACGGCGTGGGGTTTTTCTGCAGGCATGATTATCATCTCACCTGCAACCAGGCGGTGCTTCTCTCCGCTTATGGTGACTTCGGCCTCACCATCAATGACCTGTACCATTGCATCGAAGGGGGCGGTGTGTTCACTGAGGCCCTGACCCCTGTCAAAGGCAAAGAGGGTAACTGTACCTGTCTCTTTGCGGATTATCTCCCTGCTGACCACCGAGCCGTCCTGGTAATCGATGAGGTCACTGATCTTCATCACCTTTCCTGTGAGTTCCATTCCCATCACCCCAGTATCTTCCTGATATCCTCTTCAGGGTCACCTATTGGTGTGAGGTCATAGTTATCAACCAGGAACTTCACTATGTCCTCGTTGGCCCAGCCAGGCAGGATTGGGCCGATGTACATGCCCTTGAGGTCCAGTGATAGGAGGCTCCACAGTATTGCGGCCGCCTTCTGTTCCATCCAGCTGAGGATTATGCTGAGTGGCAGCTCATTTATATCCATCTGGAAGAGGTTGCTGAGGGCCTCAACGAGTTCAACCGCCACTATGGCATCGTTGCACTGCCCGAGGTCTATGAGCCTCGGGACCCCCTCGATGTCACCCAGGTCCATGGAGTTGAACCGGTACTTTCCGCAGGCCAGTGTAAGGACAACGGTGTCCTCTGGCAGTTTTCTCACGAACTCGGTGTAGTATTTTGCCCTGGGGAGGGGGGAGTCACAGCCACCCACAAGGAAGAATCTCCTTATCTTACCATCCTCAACCAGCTCCCTGATCTTATCTGCCAGTGAGAGTATGGTTGATAACCCGAATCCTGTTGTTAGGGTCGTGGCATCTTCTTCACTGAGTGGGGGTAGTTCAAGGGCCTTATCTATGAGGGGACTGAAGTCATAGCCCTCCAGGTGTTCAACGCCGGGCAGGGCTGCAACACCACAGGTGAACATGCGATCCCTGTAATCGTCGCGGGGAAGCAGGACACAGTTAGATGTTCCAAGTATGGCCGCAGTGTAGCGTGAGAAGGTGTCCTTCTGGTCGAACCATGGGCCTCCGAGCTGGCCGGCAAGATGGGGGTACTTCCTGAGTCCAGGGTAGCCATGGGCTGGCAGGAGCTCTGAATGGGTGTAGACGTTTATGCCGGTACCCTCGGTCTGCTTCAGAAGCTCCTCGAGGGCCCTGAGGCTGTGGCCGGTTGCGATTATGGCGGGACCTTCAAGGGCCCCCACCCTAACCTCGGTGGGTTCGGGTTCTCCGTAGGTGTCAATGTGGGCCTTCTTCAGGAGATTCATGGTCCTGATGTTCATCTCACCTGCTTCAAGGGCAAGGTCTATGAATTCCCCGGCATCGAAGTTAACGTTTGTGAGGGTTGAATAGAATCCCCTCTCAAGGAAGGCGTCCACCTCCTCATCAGTGTATCCGAGTTCCCTGGCATGGTAGAGATAGGCTGAAATTCCCTTTATTGCGAATAGAAGGTTGTCCTGGAGTCTGGCAACTGTTGGTTCCTTTCCACAGACTCCCCTGATTGTGCAGGCCCTTCCACGGACGGTCTGGGAGCACTGATAACAGAACATGTCTATATCCTCGGGTCGCACGCGTTTTATTTCACCCCTGAGGGGTTCAAACTGGTCCTTGCCCACGTTGCACACAGGGCAGAGCCAGTCATCCGGGAGTTCCTCAAAGGGTGTCCCGGGTTCTATACCTGAGCGGGGGTCACCCACCTCCGGATCATATATGTAGTCACATACCTTGCAGCGGTACTTCATTTTCAATCACCATATTAAAAACTGGCAGTAAATTATATATAATTTTTGTCACTATTTCAGTATAAAATGTAACAGATAGATGGGGAGGGGACTCTAGGGATATAACGAGTGAGGTGTGTTTATGGATAGAGGTGTTAATGAATCCCTGAAGATCATGGGTCTGACAGATTATCAGGCCTCAGCCTACACTGCAATGGTCTCGCTGGTATCTGCCAGGGCAGTGGAGGTTGCTGAGGTCTCAGGCATTCCAAGATCAAGGGTCTATGAGGTCCTGAGGCAGCTCTCAGACAGGGGCTTCGTGGAGGTTGAGAGGGGTAAACCCATGAGGTACCATGTGGTGCCACCCTCAGAGGTGTTCAGGAGGGAGAAGGGTAGGATCATCAAAAAACTTGATGAGGCCATGTCCAGGCTTACCGAAATCTATGAGGACAGGGTTGCCAGGGTACCGGCACCTGTATGGCTCATCCATGGACAGGAGAAGATTGTGAAGAAGGAACTGGAGATAATATCCCGTTCAAGGAAGGAACTCAAGATGAGGATGGGCTTCATATTCAGGGATGAAATAAAGGCACTCCGCCCGGCCCTTGATAGAATAACCGGTCGTGGAGTTGAGGTGAGGATCATGGCCAGGGAGATGATTGATGTACCCGGTGAGGTTGAGGTGAGGAAAATACCCCCTGTCAGGATGCTTGTCCGGGATTCACAGGAGATGATGTGGATATTCTCACGCTTCACACCCGATGGTGCACCCATCCCTGAAACCGCCATCGGGATATGGAACCAGTACCCTGAGATCGCAGAGAACTATGCCCGGATATTCGACACGGTATGGGGGGGAGGTGCCGGGAGGTCACCTTAAGATCCTTTCAATCTCAGAGACAGGACATTTCCATTTCAATCAGCACAGAATGTACCTCATTGAAGAGGTTCAGGAGATCCCTTAAGGGTCATCATCTGAACATTACTATGGGTTTAAAGATCCACTGGAGCAATATTTAAAAACCCTCACCTTAAAAACAATAACATTAGTTATTCTTACCAAGGTGATGGCATGAGGATACTGTTAATTCACTCTGATTACTTGAAATACGAGACAAAGAATAAAACAGGGATAGCAGAGGAAATCCCTGAAGATAAGATGCAGGGAGATTTCAGGGAGTCCCTGGTGGTTTTCACAGCAGTGGAGGCCGAAGATGAGGATAACCCTGAATCAGTAATTGAAAACGCGGTTAATGAGATAATAAAGGTTTTAAATGACGTTAAGGCAGAGAAAGTCGTGATATACCCTTACGCACACCTCAGCTCCTCGCTCAGCTCCCCCAAAACAGCGGTGGAGGTCCTTGAGGGAATGGAATCAGCCCTGCGCAGCGAGGGTGTTGATGTCTCAAGGGTTCCTTTCGGGTGGTACAAGGCCTTCAAGATATCCTGCAAGGGTCACCCACTCTCAGAGCTATCAAGGAGCATAAGGCCACAGCCCCCCAAGGTGGAGGAGGAGAGCCAGGAATCCGAGTGGTTCATACTCCATAGGGGAGAGACGGTTAAACCCGGAGACTTCGAGTTCAAAAACAGGGACCTTGAGAACCTGGTGAAATATGAGCTTGGCGAACTTGAATCCTCTGGTGAAGAACCACCACACGTTAGGCTCATGAGGGAGAAGGGACTTGCAGACTATGAGCCATCAGCAGACGTTGGACACCTCCGGTGGTACCCCCGGGGAAGGCTGATAAGGGACCTTCTTGCAGACTACGTCTACATGCTTGTCACCAGTGAGGGGGCAATGCCAGTTGAGACACCCATAATGTATGACCTCGAGGATGAGGCAATCAGGGTACATGCAGAGAAGTTCGGTGAAAGACAGTACAGGATGAAGAACAGGAAGGAGCTCATGCTGAGATACGCCTGCTGTTTCGGAGCCTTCAGGATCCTTTCAGACTCCTTCCTGACCTGGAAGAACCTGCCTGCATCCATATATGAACTCTCGACCTACAGCTTCCGGCTTGAAAAGAAGGGCGAGGTGGTTGGTCTTAAGAGGCTCAGGGGCTTTACAATGCCGGATCTCCACACGGTATGTGCTGACCTTGATCAGTCCCTTGAGGAATTCGCCAGGCAGGTCGAGATGTGCATGAGGACCGGCCAGGACCTCCAGGTGAACTATGAGGTCATATTCAGGGCCACGGCTGACTTCTATGAGGAGTACAGGGAATGGGTACATGAAGTAGCGGATAAAATCGGAAAACCAGTGCTCCTGGAGATACTCCCCTCAAGGAAGCACTACTGGATTGCCAAGATGGACTTCGCAGCTATAGACTACCTTGGAAGACCGATAGAGAATCCAACAGTTCAGATTGACGTTGAAAGCGGTGAGAGGTTCGGGATAACCTATGTTAACAGTGATGAGGAGGAGGCAAACCCAATAATACTCCACTGCAGTCCAACAGGCAGCATTGAGAGGGTCATATGCAGCCTTCTTGAGAAGACGGCCATTGAAATGGATGAAAAACCACCTATGCTGCCCTTGTGGCTCTCACCCACCCAGGTACGTGTGCTTCCAATTGCAGAGCGCCACATGGAATATGCCAGTGACCTGGTATCAGAACTTATCGCAGCTGACATAAGGGCTGACCTGGATGACCGATCAGAGACCCTCGGAAAGAAGATAAGGAATGCGGCCCAGGACTGGGTCCCCTACGTTGTTGTTATAGGTGACAGTGAAATGGAGGGCAAACTCACGGTCAATGTGAGGGAAACAGGTGAAAAGCTCCAGATGGGCCTGGATGAACTCATAGAACGTATAAGGGCTGAAACAGAGGGCATGCCCTTCAGAAGACTGCCGCTACCTGTTAAACTCTCCGAGAGGATAAACTTCTAATAATTTTTTTAATCTGATAACTTATAACTTATCACATATACTTTATAAGTTATAAATTATAACTTAGATCATCAGGTGATGAGATGGGAGAGGTAATTTCAATCATAAACCAGAAGGGTGGCTGTGGAAAGACAACAACAGCCGTTAATCTGTCAGCAGCACTTTCCCTCCTTGACAGGAGGGTTCTTGTAATCGACATGGACCCCCAGGGCAATGCAACCACTGGGTTCGGGATAAACAAGTCAGAACTGGAGTCAACAATATACACGGTCCTGAGCCGAAAGGCAGCACTGTCCTCTGTGATAATGCCTGCAGAGCTCCAGGACCTCTACATAGCACCCAGCAACATATCCCTCAGCGGTGCCGAGATAGAGCTCAGCAGTGAGATAGGATACCATGCCATCCTCCAGGAGTCACTGGCGGATGTGAGGAATGACTTTGACTACATATTCATAGACGCCCCACCATCCCTGGGCATACTCACACTCAACGCCCTCGTGGCCTCTGACAGTGTCATAATACCCATACAGGCAGAGTACTATGCCCTTGAGGGCATGGCAGACCTCCTGAAGACAATGAACCTGGTGGAAGAACGACTCCAGAGTCCCTGTCCGATAAAGGGGATACTGCTGACCCTCTACGATTCAAGGACACGACTTGCAAGGGACGTACAGAGGGAGGTTGAGAAGTTTTTCGGTGAAAGGGAGAACATCTTCAGGACAAGGATACCCAGGAACGTTCGCCTTGCAGAGGCCCCCAGCCACGGTAAGCCCTGCATAACCTATGACCCCGAAAGTACAGGTACAGAGGCCTACATGAAACTTGCAGCTGAAATACTTGAAATGGAGGGATAGGATGACACAGAAGAAGGGCCTTGGAATGGGACTGGATGCACTGATCCAGTCAAGGACAAGGAAGGAACCTGAAAAAGATACAGGAAGGGATGATGATGCACGCATCCAGGAGGTCATACGGGAAGTTAAGAAGAATCCCAGGGTTACCCTTTGGTCTGCAAGATCAGCAGCTGTTTTAAGGTACCTTAAAAAGACGCAGCCAGAATTCAGCATAAGCAGGGAGGCATCTGCCCTTATAGAGCAGGCGGTGAGGGATAAGTACCCGGATATATGGGAGCTGTTTTCTGAACTTTAGGCAGCTGTGGATCGCCCATGGCTGCTTCACTCCCTTCTATCTTTACCCCATTCAGCCAGTGTGGACTGGAAGCCATCAAGGTATATGAATGGTTCTGCCCTATTCATTCTCACACCCATCTTCCTGAGCCTTTCAGGTGTGAGGTGTGTCCTGCTGCGCATTTCAATTATTCTCCTGGCAGACCTGGGACCGATCCCGGGGACCCTTATGATTTCATGGTAGGGTGCGCTCTCAAGGTCAACCGGAAAGATATCCATATCCATTGCAGCAGCATATTTCGGGTCAAGGTCCGTGTCAAGGTAGCCCCCACTGAACCTGAGTTCATCTGGACTGAAACCATAGGAACTGAGGAGGGAATCTGCCTGATAAAGCCTAAGAACCCTCATAGGATCAGCTTCATCCCTGGATTCGAGGGGAGTGCCCTCCATGGGCTGGAAGCCGCTGAAGTAAACCCTTTTAATTGAGAAACGGTCATGGATCCACCCGACTCTTTTCACTATATCCTCATCTGTTTCATCAACGGCCCCAACCATGAGCTGTGTGCTCTGACCTGAGGGTGCAAGTTCGGGGTGCCTCTTCCGTAACCTGTGTATCCACCTCATTCTCCGGAGTATATCAACACCGTAATCCTTGGTTGATGAAAGCTCATCCAGGCCATCGGGGGTGGCTGTCTCGATGTTGATGCTCACACGGCTTGCAAGCTCCATGGCCCTCTTTATGCTATCCATGGAGGATCCCGGTATGATCTTGAGGTGTATGTAACCACCATAGCCTTCCAGACGGAGGATCCTGAGGGTTTCTATGAGACGCTCCATGGTTTCATCCGGGTCGTGGCTGACACCGGAACTTAGGAAGAGACCATCAACATATCTCCTCTCATAGTAGTCAAGGAATACCCTGGCAATTTCCTCAGGGCTGAGCTCCACCGGCATCTCGCATGAGCTGTTTATACAGTACCTGCAGTCATTGCAGCACCTGTTGGTGAGGAGCACCTTGAAGAGGGGGACCCTGCAGCCCCTGTAACTGGTGTAGTAGATGCCAGGGACAGCTGTATTTCGCTGTGATGGGTCAGCACTGTAATCACACAGGTCAAACTGGGCGCTGTCACTTAGTACCTGGACCCTTTCACCGAGACTCATGGAGGTATATATGTGGAGGCTTCTATTAATTATTTTACCAGTACATGGACTGCCAGATTTTACCATTAGATTGGACTGCCAGATGACCAGAAATTAACCATTAAATGAGTTTTAATGACAGTTGGATATATGAACATTTTAACGGCTATTTCACAATTTAAACCACCGAATCAGGCACGAAATTCGAATCAGACCTCTAAATGATCCAGATGGATTTTGCAGCCTCTTTCAGTATAATCCATTGGACCATCGCAACCAGAAAGGAGCTTAAAATGACTTATTTTTCGAAAAAGACGATTTAGATTGTCAAAGAGGTTTAAAGGGGAAATAAAAATGACACATCCATTATCAGCATATTTGAAAAAGGATTAAAAGGTTTTAATTGAAAAAAAGAGTTTTATGATGCCTTATTTTTTGATTTGGAGGCAAAATATTTATATATGGCTTCGCAGTTATATTCCTACCATCCAGAGGGAACGATAAACGTATTTCTGGATTGGAGGCGGTACAATTAAGCGATTTTTTATTACATCCCTGTTCCTCCTTCCCATGGTAGCAGCAGGTGTGGCTGCTTCCCATGATGCGGAGGATGGAAGAACTTTGTAACCGTGAAGCCGGTTAAGGTTGCTGCAGCAAAGCACACCTACAAGAAAAAGAGGGTTCATACAAAGGCCTACTACAGGAAGAAGGTCTACAAGAGGAAACACGTCAGGGCCTACAGACGCATATCCCGTGATGTGGGAGCATCTTACCACAGGGTAACTTCACAGTACGTTGAATCGGTGGGTAGATGTTCATGCTCACTCCACACAGACTACGCTGAACACAGGGCTGCCTTCAGGAACCACTGCCCCTTCTGTGGCAGGGACGGTACACTGAGGTATGAGAAGGGTCCCACCTGTCCAGAGGGTATGTGGGTATGCAGTCACTGTGACGCGGATTTCTGTCTTGTACATGGAAAGTCCCACACAGCAAGGGCAAGGTACCTTATCAGGTGCTGATGCAGTCTCTAAACTCCATCATCTTCTGTCGGCCGCAGGGTATCTTACGGGGCTGATGCATTCCATCAGCTCCGGTCATTTTTCTCTGTTTGTTACAAATAATTTAAATAAATTGAGCGCTGACCATCATACATGAGAGTTGTACTTGCAGGGACAGGGAGTGCGGTTGGTAAGACCACAATAGCAACAGGGATAATGAAGGCGCTCTCAGGTAGAGGCGTGCAGCCCTTCAAGGTTGGCCCAGACTACATAGACCCATCCTATCACACCATGGCCACCGGCAACACCTCAAGGAACCTTGACTCATTCTTCATGACAGAGGCCCAGATAAGGGAGGCATTCACAAGGGCCATGAAATTATCAGGATCCCGGATGGGCATAATAGAGGGCGTAAGGGGATTATATGAGGGTATAAGCCCGATAGGGGATACAGGAAGTACTGCATCCGTTGCAAAGGCCCTCGATGCTCCGGTTGTCCTTATAATAAACTCAAGGAGCCTTGTTAAGAGCGCTGCAGCAATGGTCCTGGGATTCAGAAGCCTCGACAGGGAGGTTAAAATAGAGGGCGTCATACTGAACCAGGTCAAGAACAGGAGGCACTACCTCAAGACCAGAAGGGCGGTGGAGGAACTGACCGGCACAGCGGTTATTGGGGGCATACCCCGCAGCAGTGAACTCGAGGTTGAACAGAGACACCTCGGCCTTGTCCCTGCAGTTGAGAGGGATACCATAGCAGCCCAAATCGAGAAGTGGGGCCTTGCAATGGAGGAGTACATTGACCTGGAGGCCCTTCAGGATATAATGTCCTCCGCAGGGAAGATAAGGGGTGAAAGGGAACCTCTCTGGCAGAGGGGAAACAGAAAGAGGGTTAGGATAGGTGTTGCCATCGACGAGGCCTTTAACTTCTACTACCAGGAGAACATTGAGGCCCTTGAGGACAACGCAGCATCTGTGGTTCCCTTCAGCCCCATACACGATGAGGAGCTTCCAGATGTTGACGCCGTCTACATCGGTGGGGGATACCCCGAGATCTTTGCAGCGGAACTTGAATCCAACACCTCAATGAGGAAGTCCATCCAGAGGTTCCATGCAGATGGGAGACCTATCTTCGGGGAATGCGGGGGCCTCATGTACCTCATGAGTTCAATCGATGAACGTGAAATGTGCGGTGTTTTCCCACACCCCGCTGAAATGACAGGACGCGTCCAGGGATTGAGTTACGTGATAGCCGAGGCAGTGATGGATAACCTGATCACAGAGGCCGGTGATAAATTCAGGGGACATGAGTTCCACTACTCAAGGGTCCTGGGGGCTTCAGGCGGAAAATTCGCCTTCAGGGTCCTCCGGGGGAGAGGGATAGTGGATTCCCTTGATGGTATCACATCAGGCTCATCCCTTGCAAGCTACATCCACATACATGCTGCATCCTGCCCACAGTTTGCTGCAAATTTCACACGGAATGCCTGGGAGTTTTAGCATGGAGGGATTTCTGCTGCCAGGGAGGAGGACCATAAATGAGGTTTGATGTGTTTTCACCATACTCAGTGGTGGCTGTCATTATAATCTACCTTTCCCTGGCACTGACCGGAACCGGACTCGGCCTGAGGGGACTTGAACCACCTTCAGCCCTTTCCATCATCTACATTGCCACCGGAACGGTCGCCCTCATTGCAGGTTTTTACCTATCATCAGGGTTCAGGATAGGGAAGATAAGGACCCATGAAGGTTCTGAACCATTCCTCGTGGCGTTAGTGATTGCCGGAATTCTCATCCAGGCCATTAACCTGTATCTTCTGGGGGGAATCCCACTCCTAAGCGGATACCTCAAGGCAAGGGCTGTCACAAAGTTATGGTTCATCTCATACCTGTTATTCCTCCCATCCATCAACATACTCCTGGCAGCGTATCCACGGAGGAAATACTACATCCCCCTCATCATGGGGGCCATTCTCTTCGCCCTCACAGGTTACAGGACAACTGTGGTGGTCATACTCCTCAGCGGCACCATAACCCTCTACTATTCAGCCAGGCCCTCCTGGAGGGAACTGGGAGTTTTAATCTCTGCGCTTGCAGTTGCAGCTCTTCTTGTTGGCTACGTTGCAGTTAAATCCATTGAGTGGCAGACCTGGACCCTTAACCCTGTCGAACTTCTCCTCTACAGGGCAGGCTACACCCTCACAGTCTTTGACAGGATAATATCCCTCCAGGGTGCAACAGGCGGCAAACTTCTCTATTACACCCTGACAGGGTACATCCACTCCACCGACCCCAGGGCAATCGTTGGGGAGGCTGTACTGGGTTACAGGCACTCCACAACCTCCACGATTTTTGGACCATCCCTCCTCGATTTTGGATTACATGCAATGCTTTTCCAGATGTTTATACTGGGCCTGCTTCTGGGGCTCATGCACCGAATTCAGGGAGTTCTCGAAGGCTTTTTCACTGGCATATACTCCATCATACTGGCCCAGACAATTGTATGGGTTGAAACAGGACCCACGGACCTTGTGGTCTGGGTATTCTACCTTATAGGATCTATATCAGCAATATACGTTCTCTGGAGGTGTTACTCTGAGGCTGGCAGTTGCAGCTGAAATGGCCCCTGCGAAGACATTCCACCCCCTCATGGAAGACACTGAACATGATTATCACTGCCTCTGTCATGGTGATGGTGTTAGGGAGATCCTTGATGGCCTCTGTTCAAGATTCTATTCCATGGGTGCAGGTAGGAGCCGCTCAGGGAGGGCGGTTGAGGTTGGAGCACTTGTCATTAGGGATATCATGAGGACCTGGAGGCACCTCGGGGTGATAGAACCGGACCTGGTCCTCACATGTGGAAATGCCGGCGATGTCAGGAAGGCCATAGCGGCTTCACGTCTCAGGGGTATCGGTGTCCTCCACGTTGAGCAGGATATCTACAACCCCATCGAGATGATAGCCTTCGCAGACATTGTAACGGCACCCTCAGGACGCTACAGGGATTACCTTGAGGACCAGTACCTCCTTGAGAATGTTGAGGTCATCGGAGGATACCCCCACGCCCTCTATGTGAGCCGCCTCCAGATCGTAGACCCGGGGATAAGGGACTACACCCTCCTTGTACTTGGCGGGGACCTGAGGAGGAGGGACATACCGGAGGTGATCTCAGGGGTTGAAGCACTTGACAGGAGAGTCCTGGTTGTCCCGTTCCGTTTCAGCCCGGATTATGTCAGGAGCTTTGTAAAATCTGGCAACGTGGAGGTACTTGAGGGCTTCGTTGACCTTCCCTCCCTCATGAGCGCCGCTGACCTCATGGTATACGGTGCCGGAATGGGCATCACAATCGAGGCGGCGGTACTGGGTGTCCCCTCCATCAAGATTAAGGGCTTCCACGGGAGGCATGCCAGTGTTGACCTCGCCGGTGAGGTGGGGATACCGGTTGCTGATGCTGGTGATCTGAGGGATGTGGTGGATGATGTCAGACCACCAGCAGCATCAGACATTGTTAGAAACGCTGAAGCTGCTTTAAGCAAGCTTTCAGAGCTTGTAGAAGATTTTAATGAATTTGCCGGTCCCAGAGGTGGTTTTAAGTCCATGAAACGAATCTGGGATGCCCGCAGACATTTCAGGTAGGCTGTTCTGGCTTTCTGCGCACCTGTTTTTTCCGGTAGCTCTACCTGTATTCTCTTCTCATATTCTCAGCTGATTGTTTCTCTGGAGATCCCTGAGGTTCTTTCATATTCCACAGATCACCAACATTTATTAATAACATTTAATAATTAATTATTAACATTAGTATTAAAATGGAGGTTTTTATTATGAGAACATCTCTGGGTGATGAGGTTATAGTCATGCAGAGCAGGAGCTACAGCTGTGGACCGGCAGCGCTTGCAACGGTCCTCAGAAACCTTGGAGTGAACTGTACCGAGGCAGAACTTGCAGAACTTGCAGGTACAGACGAATCAGGTACCACAATGTATGGACTGATCCTTGCAGCAAGTTCAAAGGGCCTGAGAGCAAGGGGAGTTAAAATGGAACTCAATGATCTTAGAAAAAACCACATAGTCTTTGTTAAGTATGGAGACACATGTCACTACACAGTCATCATGTCCATGGATGAGAGAAATGTCACACTTGCGGACCCTGCACTTGGGAGGATCACAGTTAAGAGGGAGATATTTTCAAGGATCTTCACGGGCAATGTCCTTGTTGTTGAAAGACCCTGTGATTAATAAATTTAATATTAAATTAAATGATTAAAATATTATTTATAATTTGAATTTTAACCATCCGCATCCCAGCAACCGTGAAAAATATACTACTGATATAAAAGCTTAATCATAATCTTTAAATCATAAAATACTTAATAAGGTGCAAAATAATAAGATTCTGGTGATCTAATGGTTGTAAAAATTGGGATAATAAGATGCGGTAACATCGGGACCTCACCGGTACTTGACCTGTTACTAGATGAGAGGGCCGACAGGCCAAACATAGATGTCTGTGTGGTTGGTTCTGGTGCAAAGATGAACCCTGATGAAATTGAGAGGGCAGTACCCACCATGCTTGAAATGGACAGGGACTTTGTTATATTTATAAGTCCAAACCCAGGTGCACCGGGCCCTGCAAAGGCAAGGGAACTCCTATCAGAGGCTGACGTCCCTGCCATGATAATTGGTGACGCTCCAGGTCTGAGGGTAAAGGATGAAATAGAGGAACAGGGACTCGGTTACATCATAGTTAAGGCGGACCCAATGATAGGTGCCAGGAGGGAGTTCCTGGACCCAACAGAGATGGCATCCTTCAACTCCGACGTTATAAAGGTTCTGGCATTCACAGGTGCATACAGGGTCGTTCAGAACACAATTGATGCCATGATCGCCGATGTTGAGGCTGGAAAGGCTCCTGAACTTCCACAGGTTGTTATAGATACCGACGTGGCTGTTGAGGCAGCAGGATATGAGAACCCATATGCAAAGGCCAAGGCCATGGCAGCATATGAGATAGCCACCAAGGTTGCAGATATAGACGTTAAGGGCTGCTTCATGGTGCAGGATCCAGACAAGTACATACCAATAGTTGCATCAGCACATGAAATGCTGGCTGCAGCAGCCAAACTTGCAGTAGAAGCAAGGGAGATTGAAAAGGCCAACGACACCGTCCTCAGAACACCACACGGTAAAGAGGGCGAAACATTAAGCAAAACTGATCTTCTGGCCAAACCAGAATAGATCAGTTCTGATTTTACTTTTTTCTCCCTTTAATATAATTTTACAGGTCTCAGCTGAAAAGACATCCACACAAGTTTTGAAGTTCCACAGCAAAATGAAGTGGGGATGGAGAGGTTCAGATTAACCTATTCTCCGGAGCTGTATACCAGTTTACCATCCCTGTAGACCCTCAGTTCACCCTCCTGGAATTCTTCCCATTTTTCATTGGTCAGAGGATTGCTTGCGATGATGTAGCCCTCCTGGTCGGGTCTTTTCTCATGGGCAAGGTTTATCTCGTAGTCATCGTCCAGGAGTTTCACTTTATCATAGGGTGCCCTTCGGTGCAGCTGGCAGAGACCATTGTATCCGGCATGGTCATGGTAACAGAAGAGATGCCTGCCATCGGATAGAAGGCAGTTGAATGTTCCGCGCTGGTTTATATCCCGCAGGAGGTCCCATAGCCACCTGTATTCTGATTCATCCTTGAATGTAACCCCCTTTTCGCTGATCTGGTTCATGATATGGCAAAAGGCTATCTCAGAGTCAGTTTCACCTACTGGCCGGTATCTTCCGTCTTCCAGGTTAAATTCTGCATTTAGGGTGCCATTGTGGGCGAATACATATTCTCTACCGTCCCACTCCCTCTGGAAGGATGGGTATCCTTGTGGGAGATCTCTCCACTGCTTTTAGTCCGGACATGGGACATTATGATGCTGGATCTGATAAGGTTATAGCCCTCCATGATCTCCGCCATAATGCTTTTTCTGGATTTTACTGGCTCCTTATACACCTGGACGGATTTGTCCGGATAGAAGGCAAGCCCCCATCCGTGGGGGTTGCGCTCTGATCTCATCCTGAAACCCCTCAAGGAGAAGGATGGCTGCACCTCCTGGTTGAAACACATTCCTAAAAGTTCACACAAAACGTTCACCCCCATTCCAGTTGATAACCGCGATTTGCAGTCCTTCAATGATATGATCATGGCCGGTGAGCCTGATCCTGATACAATATATGTTAAAAAAGGTTAATAAATGTTTACAAATTAAGATTTGATATTATCAGTGAATGGATATACTTGAAGCGTGTCTGATGTTTTCTGGGTCCCCATGGTGGTCTCTGGATGAACATGGCTGAGGCACAATCCACCATGGAGGTGACTCATGTTAATCAATGAAAAAAAGGGGCTTACGGTTGCGTGGAGAGGTGCTTTACTGTTTCAGTGGAGCCGGAATGCCGGCTAAATTATCTGGAACTGGAGTTTTCATCCCATATCCTGTTCCATATTACAATTTGCCCTTCGTGCTTGGAATTTCCCCGTGTTCAACCCGGACAGCGTCCCGGATTGCAAGGGCAAGGGCCTTAAATAGAGCCTCGGCCTTGTGATGGTCGTTCCTTCCCCTCACGGAGGCGTGGATGTTCATGGCTGCAGATACCGCAAGGGACTCAATGAAGTGTCCTATGTTCTGTGATTTCACATCACCTATCACAGCATCATCGAATTCCAGTTCAAGGACCGTATAGGGCCTTCCACTGAGGTCCAGGGCAACGGTTGCAAGGGCATCATCCATTGGGACCATGGCATGGGCCATCCTCCTTATACCGCTCTTATCACCCAGGGCCTCCCTCAGGGCCTCCCCCAGTGTGAGGGCAACATCCTCAACGGTATGATGGTCGTCAACCTCCAGGTCACCCCTCGCCTCAACCTCCAGGTCAAGGAGTCCATGGCGTGCAACTGATTCAAGCATGTGGTCAAGGAATCCGAGACCGGTGTTCACGCTTGATTTTCCACTCCCGTCGATTTCAAGATCCACCTTCACATGGGTTTCAAGGGTTTCCCTCGTCTTCATACTTCTTCTCATAGTTATCATCCCTGATAATTCTTATGGCGCCCTCAGGACACTTACTTGCGCAGATCATGCACTGGTGGCAGAATTCAAGATTTGATGGGGTTGCAGGCTTCCCTCTCTGGATGGTCCATATCTTACCACCCTTGGGGCATGCCTCCCGGCACTCGCCACATGCTGTGCACTTATCTGGATCAACAATTATCTTCAAGTGAACCACTCCCATCTTCATGAAAGGTTAATGCGTTTTGAGATTATGTGAACACCTCATATCTTCAGGACGGTAACAGCAACTGCCTTAAAACCGGCGTAGATCATTGTGCCCAGTTTAAGCTGGAGGTTCCTCTGTGAAGCCGGTGTTATATGGGTTTCAATTTCAAGTCCATCACCGGCGTCCACTCTGACCCTTACGATGTCCCCCTTCATCTCAAGACCTGTCACCCTCCCCCTGATGATGTTCCTCATGCTTGTGACCTGCCTTTCCCTCATCAGGACAACATCGTCGGGTTCAACAAGGAGGATGACCCTGTCCCCGGCGGATACATCCTCTGCACGGGCGGCATCAATGGTGAAACCCCCTACCACAACCCTGAGACCATCCGCTGAAACCTCCTTAACGACACCCTCAAGTTCATTCACAGTTCTCTGTCTTTCGAGGGCCCTCTTTAGTTTAAGGTACTCCTTGATGATCATCAGGCCTGTATCTGTGAGCCTGCTGCCTCCACCACCTCCCCTTCCACCACGCCGGGTCTCCACTATGTTCTCGCCAAGGATATCCTCGACGTTCCGTATGTATGCAAGGGCGCTTCTGTAGGGAATTCCAGCATCCCTTGCTGCAACTGTTATGGAGCCCATCCTGTGGATGAGGTTGAGGAGCTTGAACATTCTCTCATCAACCGGAACTTCAAGATCGTTGATAGGGATTCTACAGGCAAATCTCATTGTAGAACCTATGGCGCCGGTTCTTTATATCTTTATGCCATCAACTATCTCGCCCACCGGTCCATCAGATCAGCCATTCTTGCAACTGCACCACTGAGGGGCCCCATCCTTGCACCTAACCTTCGAATGAGCCTCACATCCCTCTTCTCAACACCACCGACAAGGAGAATGCTCAGACCATAAACCAGGGGAGCGAAGATGATGGCTGCAAGGAGGCCTGGGATGTTCTGGGGGAGCAGAATCATGAAACCACCCATAACCCCGGATGCAGTGGCTATCCTGATGAACGCCATCCCTGGAAGCTTCACACCTGTTATCTGTGTGGTCTTCCACAGGATTATGATCATTATAATTAGGGCTGCAAGGGTTGTTGCAAGGGCCCCTCCCTCGATCCCGAGCATGGGTACAAGGGCAACGTTGAGTACAAGGTTTATGATGGTCCCACCCACCAGGACATACATGGGGAGGCGGGGGTACCCTATCCCCTGGGCTATGCTTGATGATATCATGAAGAGGGTGTAGAAGCTCATACCCACCACGAGTATGCTGAGGGCCCCAGCCCCAAAGATGAAGTCCCTCCCAAAGAGGAGTTCAAGGAGGGGCCCTGAGAACACGGCTATACCCACACACATTGGCAGCACAAGGAGGGTCACGACCCGGTATGACTGGACAATGTAGGTCTCAAGGAGATTCTGATCCTTCAGGGCGAATGCTTCAGAGGCTGCTGGAAGTACAGCCGTGGCTACAGACATTGATATCACAAGAGGGAGCCTTGCAACAGGATCGGCGGCGGTGTAGTACCCCACCGAGGTTGTTGCCATGAAGTATCCTATTACGAATACGCTTATGTCGTATATGGCCATCTCAGAGAGGGCGGTTATTATGACCGGGATCGAGAAGGATATCAGGGTCTTGACAAGTCCAAGTTCCTCCCTGAGGCCCAGTCTCTTTTCGGGTGGGGCGGGCGGAAAGTAACTGTTTATCAGTCTGCGAAAGATGATTATGGCTGAGATGGCTGATGCAAGGAACCCCATGGAGGTGCCAATGACCGCCCCGGCTGCATAGAAACCTGCCATGACGAATACAACAGCCATTGTTATCATGAAAACCTGCTCAACAGCCCTTGTAATCACGACGTATTCCATGCGGTATATGCCCTGAAATGCTCCACGGAATGCCCCAACAATGACACTGAATGGTGTTATGAGGGCAACCGCCTGGAGGGGGTACTGGGCCGCTGGTTTGTGGAAGAAATCATTTGCAAGCCAGGGGGCAGTGAAAAACATGACCAGGGAAAAGGCTATACCCAGGAATATCATCACCTTTAGGGATGTCACAACGACCTGGCGCGCCATCTCCTCCTCATTCAGAGCCCTATGCTGGGCCACGTACTTTGCAATGGCTGGAGGAAGGCCCCCCGCTGCCAGTATCTGGAATATTCCCTGGAAGGGGAGTGTGAGTCCAAGCAAACCGTAGCCCTCGGGTCCAAGCAGACGCGTCATGAGCACCCTGTAGATGTAGCCCCCGACCCTGAACAGGAGGTTGCCTATCATTATAAGGAAACTGCCCTTTAGAAGTTTGGATGTGCCTGAAGATGCCATTGAATCACCAGAAATAAAGAGTTGACGGATTTAAATAAATTCCGAATAAAAAAGAATTTCAGGGTCCTTCAGAGTCCAGGAACCTTTTAAACATGCCCAGGGTCTTTTTGAGGGTTTTGAATCCATATGAGTCCTCTTTAACACCCTCAAGGGTGTCCCTTGACCAGAAACAGGCCCCCAGATTTGCACCGAAGGAACCTCCACTTACGGGTATGACGCCGTTGAGTATGTAGAAGGTGTGGATCTGCATGAGGGCTGGCTCCTGCCCCCCGCATCTATCACCACCAACAGCTATACCCATACCAACCTTCCCGCGGAGGGAGTCATAGTCTTCAGCACCCAGTGCCCGGCAACGATCCATGATGGCCTTTATCTGGGCGCTGACACCTCCATTGTACACGGGGGTTGCAATTATGATCCCGGCGGCCCTCCGGAGTAGTTCATATAGGGGGAACATGTCATCCTTCAGCACACATTCCTTATTCCTCAGGCAGTAATCACAGTGTCTGCAGGGGGAGATGTTCTTACCCCTCACCGTGAAGAACTCTGTCTCAAGGCCATCATCCTCAAGCATTGAGAGGGCCCTTTCAAGGACATGTTCTGTTGCCTGCTTCCTGGGGCTTCCACATATACCGAGTATCATGCAACCCCCTCCAGTTCTAGATTGCTTCGTCCTCGTCGAGGGGCAGTCTCATGGTGTCGGGGTCCTGGGGCATGTGCTCAAGGAAGTCCTCTGCAGCCCTCCTGACGTCCCTTGATCCTATTATGTACCTGCCAACGACTATTATGTCTGCGCCGCTGTCAAGGGCCTCCTGCATCTTTGAGGGTGTTATTCCCCCTGCCACTGCCACAAGGCCCCTGGGTCCAAGGATCTCCTTTATCTCCCTGATGTTACCCCATTCACTCATTTCACCAAGTTCCTCTCCACGTTCAGCTCTGAGGGTTTCAAGGTCAACGTTTCTGTGGAGGAGAACAATGTCGGGTTTGTATTTGAGTCCCCTGAGTTTATCGACGAAGTTTTCAACGTTCATCATGTCAAGTATGGAGTAGATTCCCTGTTTCTGGGCCTCGTGGATGGCCTTTTCAATGGACTCAACTGTCCCGAGGCCTGATATTGCAACGGCGTCCGCAGTTTCATCTGCAGCCATTTTGACCTCTATCCTTCCAACATCCAGGGTTTTGAGGTCCGCTATTATGAAGGCATCCCTTCTAAGCTCCCTTATCCTCCTGACAACACCCACACCGAATTTCTTGACAAGGGGTGTTCCAGCTTCAAGCAGTATACGCTCCCTGTCAGGAAGGGTGTTGATGATCCTCTCCATCTCCTCCATGCTATCGAGGTCAAGGGCAACCTGCAGGTATGGGGGGTTCCAGAGCCTCACGGCCCTGAAGCCCATTATGGGATGGCTTCCGCGGTCCTTTTCACTGAGGACCTTTCTGACTGATGGGTAGCCCTCCATGGCCCTTCTGAGGGCAAGCTTGGTTGCTCCGTAGTTGTACTGGTATATCTTCCTGTAGTCCTCTGCCTCAGGGTGTATGAATACGCTGACTATAACAACCAGGTCTTCAGCCTTTTCCTCGGGGATTATGCCCTCCTCAACGGAATCAGCAACTGCACGTGCCACTGCTGTCTGGGCAGGACCAAATACCTTATCGGCATCCTCAAGGCAGCTCACCGTGACCTTTGGCACGATGAGTGTGGCGGGCTTGGTCATGAGGTTGGGTCTTACGACTGATAGAAGTGGGGTGTGACCCAGTGAAAGGTTTGTGAGACCATTTGCGAAGGCGGCCCCTGCGTTTCCCTCCTTATCCCCTATGATGAGATCTATATGCGCGACTTCGTTGCCGCTTCCTATGAGTGCTTCACCTATTCTGTACATTAAAATCCTCCTATGTGGTCTGGTTTCCTGCTGGTTCTTCAGGTTCAGATGTTTCTGTGCTGTTTTCAGCACTGCTTGTGTTTGTTTTTATCTTCTTGGTGGTGGTTTTTGTGTTGTCGGTGCTGACCGGTGCCGGGGATTCATTTGCAAAACTCATATCTGTTGTTGCATTATCTGACCAATCCAGCTGGGTTACATTCTGGTCCTGGGCCCCCAGGTACAGGGCAACATTGAAACCAACCATCAGTGCTATGATGAGAACCATGGCACCGATAACTATGTTCCTGTAGTCCATCAGATCACCTTGATGAGATTGATATAAATTAATTTTAGTGTAGGTGATGATGGTATTTATATCTATTGAAGCGGCCATCACCGTTTCTGGATGGCTCCGGGAGAAAAAAATCAGTAGGGGTGAGGTGGTGGAGGGGTTTAGATTTTACCCTCCAGGTAGTCACCGTATCCCTTAAGGTCGAGGAGGCCATGGCCTGAGAAACTGATAACTATGGTCTTCTCTTCACCGGTTTCCCGGCACTTGCGTGCTTCATCGATTGCCACACTTATGGCATGGCATGTTTCCGGGGCCGGCACAACACCCTCTGCCTTTGCAAACTTGACGCCGCTCTCGAATATGGTGTGCTGGGGAACGGCCCTGGCATTGATCACACCCTCCCTCACGAGGAGTGCGACCTGGGGTGACATTCCATGGTACCTGAGGCCACCGGCATGGACGGATGGGGGTACAAAGTCGTGGCCGAGGGTGTACATCTTGAGGAGCGGGGTCATGCCTGCAGTGTCACCGAAGTCGTAGCGGTACTCTCCGGCTGTGAGTGTTGGGCATGACTTTGGCTCTGCAGCAATGAATTCACAGTCCAGCTTACCATCAAGCTTGTCCTTCACGAAGGGGAAGATGGCCCCCCCGAAGTTGCTGCCCCCTCCAACGCACCCTATCATGATGTCTGGTGTTTCACCTGCGATTTCAAGCTGTTTCTTTGTCTCAAGACCTATTACGGTCTGGTGAAGGAGCACATGGTTAAGTACACTTCCAAGGGAGTAGTAGACGTTTTCTTCCTGGAGAGCCTCCTCCATGGCCTCAGATATGGCTATACCCAGGGATCCGGGATGTTCGGGGTCCTCCTTGAGCATCCTGCGACCAAATTCTGTGTGATTGCTTGGGGATGGTACAACCTCACCACCGTATAGCTGCATTATGGTTTTTCTGAAGGGTTTCTGGTTGAAGGATACTCTGACCATGTAGACCTTGCACTGGAGGTCCATCAGTGAGCAGGCAAGGGAGAGGGCTGTTCCCCACTGCCCTGCACCGGTCTCTGTTGTTAATCTCTCTGCACCATCCTTCCGGGCATAGTATGCCTGGGCTATGGCGGTGTTCAGTTTATGGCTCCCTGTGGGGGAATAGTCTTCCCTCTTGTAGTATATCCTTGCCGGAGTGTCCAGCATCTCCTCAAGGCCCTTTGCCCTGAATAGTGGTGTGGGCCTTCCAATCATCTTATAGACGTCCATGACCTCCCTGGGAATCTTTATCCATCTCTCCATGGACATCTCCTGCTCAAGCACTCCCCTTGAGAATACCCTTGGCAGGTTTTCAATGTTCTTCCCACCCTCAGGGTTTTTTGGTTCTGGTAGTGGTGAGGGAAGTCCGGGTTAATGTTGTACCACTTCTTTGGTATTTCATTTTCATCAAGAACGATCTTATTCATCATATCACCTCATGGCTGGAACTGGTCCCTACTGATGAAATCATCATTTCCATGCAGTAAGATATCTTTAAAGAACTATTTAAAACTTTACTGTACATATATGTACATCAAAGGGAATGGTTAATAAACAGTGATGAGATATGTTTCCCACATGAAAATACTTGCAGTTGATGTGGGGGCCGGAACCCAGGATATAATGTACCATGACACGGGGATCGACAGGATAGAGAACTCCCTGAAGATGGTAATGCCCTCACCAACAAGGATAATTGCAGGGAGAATCCGGGGGATCAGTGGCGATGTCTTTATCAGTGGACAGACAATGGGCGGGGGCCCGGTTACACGTGCAATACTTGAACACATCGGAGCCGGAAACCGGGTGGTCATGACACCTGAAGCAGCCAGGACAGTCAGGGATGATCCTGAAAGGGTCATGGCCATGGGAATAGAGATATCAGAGGAAAACCCGGGACTTCAGAGCATTGAATTCAGGGACGTAGACCTTGAGGCCATAAGAGGGGCACTTGCATGCTTTGACGTTGATCTGGACTTTGATTTGCTGGGTGTTGCTGTACAGGACCACGGGGCCGGGGGTGATATGGGTGATAGGAACTTCAGATTCATGAAGATCAGGGAGAAATTATCCGTACCCATCCCCCCGGAGGAGTTCTCCTACCTGGGAGACGTCCCTGAGTACTTCACAAGGATGAAGTCCATTGAGAAGGCCATCAGACACCCCACCCTCATCATGGATTCAAAGTTCGCCTCAGTGACCGGGGCACTCATGGATCCTGCAGTCAGTTCAGATGAGCCGATTGTCGTGGTGGACGTGGGAAATGGACACACCCTGGCAGCCAGCATCCTTGAAGGGAGGATACATGGTGTCATGGAGCACCACACCCGCATGCTCTCACCGGCTAAACTCGAGGACTTCATTATAAGGCTCTGCCTGGGTGAGCTGACCCACGGTGAAATCCATGGAGATGGCGGTCACGGTGCCCATGTCATTGATGCTGTTGGCGAACCGGTCAAGGTGGTTGCAACCGGTCCCCAGAGGGGCATACTTGACGGTATAGACCTTGATGTCCACCATGCAGCACCGGCGGGGGATGTTATGATGACAGGACCCGTGGGTCTCATAAGGAGTATTGAGTATAGGGTGAGTTGATGTTTGTGTTGTTTTGCTGGAGTATTGAGTACAGGGTGATGGGATGATCAGGATAGACCCCCACATACACAGCGTATATTCTGGTGATGCGAGGGGAACCCCCAGGGAGATCCTCAGGAGGGCCTCAGCCGTGGGTCTTGATGCGGTGGCAGTTGCAGACCACAACACAATGAAGGGATCAATAATCGCCCTCAAGGAGTCCCGGGGAATGGGCATAACCGTGGTACCCGCAATGGAGCTCAGCACATCTGCTGGACATATCGTTGCCCTTGGCATCCAGGAGGAGATCTCGAGGGGACTCACTCCGGTCGAGACCCTGGATGAGATACATGACCAGGATGGAGTCGCCATAATACCCCACCCCTTTGTGAGGTACCGGCAGGGACTCTTTGTGAATGAGCGTAACATCCGTGTTGACGCCATCGAGACCCTGAACTCCAGGTACATCGTGGGCTACTCGAACTGGAGGGCCCGGAAGTTTGCAAGGAAAAGAGGCATACCAGAGATAGGTGCAAGTGACGCCCACTTTCTGGAGGCCGTTGGAAGCTCCTTCACCCTGGTTGACTCTGAGGGCGAGGCTGATGATATAGTCAGGGCTATCCTTAAGGGAAAAACAGAGCCAGCAGGAAGCAGGACACCACTCCCACTCATTGTGAGGGAGGTCATAAACAAGAAATTACTTGGAAGGATGAGGGATTATGTCTGATCCTGATAACTCTAATTGGGCAGCACACCTCATATTTGACCCTCCCAGTGGAATCTATTCTTCAATAGCGTATGCGGGCATGGCACGGTCATCAGATGCATTGCAGCCCTCGACAGACATACCTCCTCAACATGGGGGAGTGACATGATATCTGAAATCATCGAGTTCCTTGAGAGCAACTTCTTTTACCTGCACCCTGGTTACACACCACTGAACACGGTCGTATTCGGGATTGTACTCGGAATAGCTGTTCTGATAATACTCAGGATGTTCAGATGGCTTAAAAAGGATCCAGGCGAGCTACTTGTGCCCCTGCTTCCCTTCATATTCCTGGGCTCCGGTGCAAGGGCCCTTGTTGATAACGGGATATACCCGCTAACACACCTTCTGGTAACCCCGGGCATATACATCCTTGTGGGCCTTACAACCATAGCAACACTAATAGCCGCGGTTAAACTTGAGGAGACCCGTGGCTGGGATTACAGGAAACTTATATTTGCCACGGGCTCTGTCCTCGCTGCGCCCAACCTCATCAGCATACGTCACATAGATCCGGTACCCTTCCTCTCCGTCCTCGGAGTGTTCTCAGTTTTTTCAGCAGCATTTTACGCCCTGAGCTTGAGGTGGGAGTTCCTCCGGGGCAGGATGAACCTCCCTGTTATATATGCACACCTCTTCGATGCATCCTCAACCTACGTTGCCGTTGACTGGTACGGCTATATAGAGCAGCATGTGCTGCCATCAGCCCTAACAGGCCTCACGGGCACTGCCATGGTCATGTTTCCCCTGAAGATGGCGGTTATACTGACGGCCCTCTATGCCATTGATAGATACGTTGAGTCCGATATGGATTCAGAGGCCCTCAAGCTTGTGATATTTATACTGGGCCTTGCCCCGGGTCTCAGAAATTTCCTGAGCCTGAGCATGGCGGTTTAATGGTTTTCTGTAAATTACCTGGCACCCGGGAACCCGGGTTATAACTTATAAGATATAACTTATAACATACTGTGTGTAAAAGCTTTTAATTGTAGCCCACAGAAATTTAAGCAGATAAAATGCCAGACCACGGGGAATCAAGATGTACATAGAAGAGGTTAAAGGAGAAATGAATCTCCCGGAGAATGTCAGGATATTTGACACAACACTGAGGGATGGTGAACAGACACCTGGAGTGGCCCTCACAGTGGAGGAAAAGACGGGTATAGCAAGGAAGCTCGACGCCCTTGGAGTCGATACAATCGAGGCAGGGTTCCCTGCAGCATCTCCAGGTGAAATGAACTCCATAAGGAGAATAGTTGAACTCGGACTTGAAGCAAATATCTGTGGTTTGGCAAGGGTGCTCCGTGAGGACATAGACGCGGCAATAGACTGTGGAGTTGATTACATACACACCTTCATAGGGACATCACCACTCCACCGGGAATACAAGCTCAAAATGTCCCCTGATGAGATAATAGACAGGGCGGTCTTTGGAGTGGAATATGCGGCTGAACATGGCCTGAAGGTTGAGTTCTCTGCGGAGGATGCAACAAGGACTGAATTTGATTACCTGGTTGAGGTATACCGTGCAGCCGAGGATGCCGGTGCCGAGATCATAAACGTCCCGGATACCGTCGGGGTCATGATACCCCGGGCCATGAACCACCTGGTATCCCGGCTTAAGGAGGAACTCAGGGTACCCATAAGCGTGCACTGTCACAATGACTTCGGCCTGGCAGTCGCCAACTCCCTTGCAGCGGTGGAGGCCGGGGCATCACAGGTACATGCAACAGTGAATGGTCTCGGTGAAAGGGCAGGAAACGCTGCCCTTGAGGAGGTTGTAATGGCCCTCATAACCAGGTATGACCTCCCGGTGGATATAAGAACCGTGGAACTCGTCAACATCTCAGAATTCGTCTCAAAGATAACCGGTGTCAGGATGCCCCCCAACAAGGCCATAGTCGGTGAAAACGCCTTTGCACATGAAGCCGGCATACACGTGCATGGAGTCCTTGAAAAGGCTGAAACCTATGAACCAATAACCCCTGAGATGGTGGGCCACAAGAGGAGGATAGTCCTTGGTAAACACACAGGAGCCAACGCCCTCAGATCAAAGCTCCAGGAATACGGAATAGAGATGAAGGAGGAACAGTTCTGCACACTCTATGAACAGGTCAAGAGGCTTGGAGATAAGGGTAAGAGGATCACGGATGCTGATCTGAGGGCCATGGCCGTCACCATCCTTGGAAAGGCCAGCAGGGAAATAGTGAAGCTGGAGGGCATAGCAGTCATGACAGGGGAGAGTGTGATGCCAACAGCCACAGTTAAGCTCAGAATCGGTGACGAGGTCAAGACAACATCCATGACAGGGGTTGGACCTGTAGATGCTGCAATAAACGCCATACAAAGCCTTGTAAGTGAAACAGCAGACATAGAACTCGATGAATACAACATAGAGGCCATAACTGGTGGTACAAACGCACTTGCAGAGGTCTTCGTTGTCATGAGTGACGGGGAGGGTAACAAGGCCACAGGAAGGTCCACCAGGGAGGACATAGTCATGGCGAGTGTTGAGGCAGTACTGGACGCCATAAACAAGATTCTGAGCCTTAAATAGAAAAGTGATTGAGCTGGTATGATATGGGGCCAGTTTCAACCTGCAAGCTCTTCGGTGCCGTGAGGGCGGTGACAGGCATAAAAAATGCAGTACCCCTCATCCATGGCCCCAGGGGATGCGCATACCATATAGGCTATCTACTCACAGCCAGGGGCGGGCGGAGGATAGCTGTGGCATCAACAGAACTATCAGAATCAGACGTGGTCTTCGGAGCATCAGAGAAACTCAGGGACAGGATAATAGAGGTTGACAGGACACGAAAACCTGATATCATAGTAATTATGAGTTCCTGTGCAACCAGCATAATCGGAGAGGATATAGGGCGGGTTGCAGATGAGACCTCAGAACTCGTGGACGCGGAGCTCATAACCGTCAGTGCCGGTGGATTTGAATCCAGTCAGGGTGAGGGATATGAGGAGGTGATGATGGCACTCATCCATAAATTCTGCTGGAGGATGGAGCCATCATCTAAGCCTTCAGTCAACATAATAGGTGAATTCAGGGGCGGAGCCGACCTCAGGGAGGTCAGGGAGTCCCTATCATTGATGGGGGTGGATGTGAACTGTGTCCTGACATCAGGATGCAGCATCAGGGACATGACCATGATCCCGGCGGGCCACCTCAACTGCTCCTTCTGTGATGTCTCGGGTATCGCCCCCTGCCGCTTCCTTGAGGAGAACTTCGGGACACCCTTCATCCACCACCCCATCCCCATAGGTTTTTCAAATTCACTCAGATTTTACAGGGAGGTTCTCGGGTATCTCAACCTCGATTATCCCATAAATGAGGAATTCTCAGCTTTTATCGAGGAGAGGGATCGAATAAGGGCTGAACTTGAGGGTCTGAGGGTGGCGGTAGTTTCAGGACCAACAAGGGCCGTTGCACTCACAGAATTCATAACTGAACTGCGGATGAAGCCAGTTCTTGTATCAATGGATATGATAGGTGATTACACACTGGAAAACCTTAGAGGGGTGCCTGGATTGAGGTCAGAGATACTTGTCGGGGTCGATGTTTCTGATATTGAGGAGGCCATCATCAGGACTGAACCCGAACTGATACTGGGAGGCCTTGCAGAGACCCGCATATCTGAGGTTTCAGGGGCACCCCTCATCGATGTTATGCATGGATCCAGCCTCACAGCAGGTTTCAGGGGGGCTGTTAACCTTGGTGCTAGAATGTGCGGGGCTGTTTATGGGGATCATGATTGTTATTAAATTTTTCAGTTACCATATCACAAAGTTTATATAATCTTGGGTTTCTATCTTTATTACAGACACTCTTGGAGGTTAAGTGATGTCAGAGGAGAATGTAGTATACATCGGAAACAAGCCTGTAATGAACTATGTTCTGGCCGTGGTTACTCAGATGAACGGTGGGACCAGTGAAGTGATCCTTAAAGCCCGTGGAAGAGCCATAAGCCGGGCTGTTGACGTTGCAGAGATTGTAAGGAACCGCTTCATACCAGACATACAGATAGAGAACATCGACATATGCACAGAGGAGATCATTGGTAACGAGGGAACCGCTACCAATGTTTCAGCAATAGAAATTCAGCTCCGAAAGGATTAAAAATATAAAAGATGGAAGCCACAGGTTTCCATTTTTTATATTTTATTATCAAAGGTTGCAGTGACCTCTGATTAATCATTTAAGGGTTTTTACGTGCAGTCAATTTTAATTACTCTTTTTTAACCCAGAGGACCTGCTTTGGGCATGCTGAGAGGTCCCTGAATTTACTGTTGAGGAATTCAACCTTCATGATATCAATCCTTATGACATTCATATCAATGTTCAGATCCTTCACTGCATCCGGGTTGAGACCCCTCAGCTTATAAACATGTTCAGCATCCTTTCCATGGAGTATGCTGGCAGCACCCGTTATCTGCATCCCTGCAAGGTCGCTCATGGATGTGTAGTCCTCGTATACTGCAACTGAAACCCGTTCATTCTCGGGGAGACCTGCAAATTTCTCACCACCCTCACTGATTATGAGGAGGGAATCCCCATCATATATGTACTCAAGGGGTGTGGCCCGTGGCTGTCCTCCATGGCAGGTTGCAAGGGTGCAGGTGTTGTGTGATCTGAGGAATTCGTCAATGAATCCACGGAGTTCACCCTCATCAATGGAGGTCATGAGGGAGTCACGGATGTCCCTCAGTTCAAGTGCAAATTCAGTGACCTCCCCTTTATCCAGGAGATCAACGTCACTCAACTCAATACCGGTGACCTCAGAGAACGCCTGGAGATCAGCAAGGTCCTCCTCTGAAAGTTCGCCGAGTTTCATACGTCCACCAAGCGCCCGGGAATATATGCTACCTCCGATAAGATCTTCAACTTCCTTAATGGCTCTCAGACCATCCTCTCTACTCAGGGAAACTGAGAAGAGTGCCACGGGTTTCTCCCTGAGCCATGGGTTTTCCCTTATAAAATCAGTTATTCGTGGGTGCATTCTCCCCCGGTAGACACCGGATCCAATTACAAAGAATTCAAAGTCCCTGAAGGGCTCCTGGAATTCAGGGACCCTGCAGCACCTCGATGGTCCAAGTATCATCCCGGTTTTAGATGCAACCTCCTCTGTGGACCCATAGGTGCTCTCATAGATTATGAGTGTCCTGAACATCGGATTATCCCCCTTTAAAAATTAAAATGGGTATTTTATCTTCTTCCTGCAACCTTCCTGAGTCCGATAACAGCTCCGGCGATTACAAGGATCACTGCAATGATGTAGTAGGCGAATACTGAGGTAGGAGCCTCCTTCTTCTTGGAGTCAAGGGCGTATATGTATCCGTTTTCGGTTGCAAAGTAGACTGTCTTGCCGTAGACCACTGGAGAGGAACTCACAGGTGAGCTGAAGAGGTAGTAGCCTGGGGAGTAGCTCCACTCCTCCCTGCCACTGTACTTGTTGAGGATGTAGAGTGTCCCGTCATCTGATCCCACCGCTATCATGTTCTCAAAGAGAGCCGGTGTTGAACGTACAGGGGCACCGGTATGGAATGACCATTTCAGGGCACCGGTCCTGGTGTCCAGGGATGTGATGTTCCCGTCATCGCATCCAATGAAGACACTGTTCTCCTCTGTGTCAACTGATGGGGAGGAATATACACGGTCGCCGAGGCTGTACTTCCAGATCACATTCCCATCTGACTCTGATAGGGCGTAGATGTTCCCGTCATCTGACCCCACATAGACTGTCCCATTCCAGAAGGCTGGTGAGGATCTTATGGCGTCCCCTGACGTGTAACTCCATACTTCGTTCCCGTCGGATTCTGAGAGGGCGTATACCTTACCATTGAATGAACCCACATATAAGGTGCCATTCACAGGGAGGGGTGATGATTTAACGGCGTCCCCGGTGTAGAACTCCCACTTCTTGGAGCCATCGTCTCTGTCCACAGCGTATACCCTGCAGTCATCAGATCCAATATAGACGGTGTCCCCGCTCACTGCAGGTGATGATTCTATCCTGTTACCTGTTTTGAATTTCCATTCAAGGTCTCCGGTGTCTGTGTCTATTGCATAGAGGTATCCATCCCAGGAACCCACAAATACGGTCCCATTTACAACCACCGGCGATGAGACGATGGCACCCTCTGTTTTGTAGCTCCAGACCACGGACCCGGTCTCAAGGTTCACTGCATAGAGCCTCCCATCAAGGGATCCTATGTAGGCCACCTTGTTGAATATGGCCGGGGATGACTTTATACCCCCAATGGAGAGGTACCATGTCTTTGCAGAGAAGTCGCTTGGCTCCTTTGCATAACCTGTGTGCTGTTCGTCTCCATGGAATACCGGCCAGTCAGCTGCTGATACAGGACTGAGGATCATCCCAAGGATTATGAGTGCCGCGATTAAACCTTTTCTCATCATTTCTATCACCACATTAAACTAATTACATTAAATGTCCCTGTTGAAACGGGTAACACCCATCGCAAAGAACAGGAGGGTGAATCCACCAAGCACAAGGAGGTTAACCATTATGTCCCCAGCACCGGCGCCCTTTAGCATGACTGCCCGGAGGGCATTGTTGGCATAGGTGAGGGGGACTACGTAGGCTATCTTCTGGAATATCCAGGGCATGGTCTCAATGGGGTAGAACACCCCTGATACGAACATCATGGGCATGGCGAAGGGCATGACCATCTGCATGTAGTCCTCCTGGGTCCCCACCCTGGCTGATATCATTATACCAAAGCCGACAAAGCAGAGGGCCGTCAGTATCAGTAGCAGGACCGTCAGGAGCATGCTACCATTTATCTTGATACCGAAGAGAAGAATTGCAATGAAGAGCAGGAGAAGGGCCCTTCCACTTTCTATCACAAGCTTTGAGATTATCTTACCTCCCACAACTGTGGCTACACTTGTGGGGGTCATGAAGAGCCTTGCAAGCTCTCCCCTTTCCCGTTCACCCGCAATGGACTGACCCATTCCAAACATGCAGGAGAACATTATGGTCATGGCCAGTATGGCGGGCACAAGGAAGTCCATGTACTTGACGTCCCCGTAGATTCTGTCAATCTGGAGGTTTATGGTGCTGACCATGCTCTGGAAACCTGAACTTGGAGTTGAATTCTGTGCATTCATGGATGTGCCCTGCATCCTCTCCACAGCAAGCTGCCCGGATAGCTTGCTGAAGAGGGCCTGTGTTGCCGGTACAAGGGCCTGGCTTGCCAGCTGATCCGAGGAGTCAAGGTACATGACCACGGTGGGCTCCGATGATGTGAGGTTATCATAGTTAGGTGGCAGTATTATGGCTGCCTTGACCTCCCCGGCGTCCACCATATCCCTGGCGATCTCCGGGTCCTTCAGGATATCCTTTATATCATAGAGGCTCATGTTCCTCATGGCATCAACGGTCTGGTCTGTCACCGGACCGCTGCTCTGTTCCACTATAACCACGGGTATATTCTCAAGGGTACCGCCCATACCATAACCGAAGAGGGTTATCATCAGTATGGGGAACAGTATGATGGATATGAGGCGCGGTTTGTGCCTCCAGAGGACTATCAGGTCCTTCTTAAGCATCCACATAACCTTTTTCATTTCCATAACGGTTACCTCCCTGTAACCTTCATAAATACGTCCTCGAGTGAGGGGTCCTTTGTTGAAATTGAGGTTATCCTGGCGTTGTTCCTTATAACAGCCGCCAGAACATCATTAACGGCAGTTTCGCATGTTTCATCGAGTTCAAGGATTATCCTTCCTGTATGGTGCTTCTTAACGTCCAGTGTAACCGGTAGGGCTTCCAGTTCAGATAGTAGATCATCTGTGAGGTTCACAATGAGCATGCTTATCTCCTTACTGGCACATATCCTCTCTGATTTCTTGATCTCCTGGATGGCCCTTCTCTCGGATTCAGGCGTCTCCTTGTCGATCCTGTCCAGTATCCCACCGATCTCCTTTGCTCTGAGGGATTCCTCCTCCTTTATCACTGTGTCCTTGAGCCCCTGTGGAGTGTCAAAGGCGGCAAGAACGCCCTGATTTATTATCCCCACGTAGTCACAGAGGAGTTCCACCTCGTACATGTCGTGGGAGCAGAGTATGATGGTGTGACCGCTGCTGTTCAGTTCGTCTATGAGGTCCCAGAGCACCCGCTTGGTTGTCGGGTCCAGGCCGATTGTTGGTTCGTCCAGGAAGAGGATGTCTGGTTGATGTATGAGGCTTGCAACCAGTGACACCTTCTGCTGCTGGCCACCTGACATCTGCCCGACTGGCTTGTCTGCAGCGTATTTTATGTCCACAAGTTCCATGAGCTCCTCTATCCTTGATTCCTTCAGATCCTCGGGCATGCCATAGAAGTCTGCGCACATCTCCACGTTTTCCCTTGCTGTGAGGTCCTCGTATAGGCTTACCTTCTGGGGAACCATGCCTATCTGCTGCCGGACCTCATCGGGGTTTTTGAGTATATCATAACCTGCAACCCTGGCGGTCCCTGAGCTTGGCGGGATGAGACATGTGAGCATCTTTATGGTTGTTGTCTTCCCGGCCCCGTTGGGCCCCAGGAAACCAAAGATGGAGTTCTTCTCTATCTTCATGTTCAGGCTGTCCACCGCCTTGAAGTCCCCGTAGACCTTTGTGAGATCGAAGGTTTCTATCGCATATTTCATGTTTCATCCTCCCTTTCAGCGGGGAACATGTCATTCCAGAAGTCTTCCCATATCTTTGATACATGGTCCCTCATTATCTGCCGGATCCTCTCTATCGTCTTCTCACCGAGAGGGGTTATCTCATAGTATTTCACTCTTTTCTCACCGTGCATCTCCCAGCTGCCCTCTATCAGTCCCTTCCTTTCGAGGTCATGGAGTACCGGGTAGATTACGCTGGGTCCGGGCGGTTTTATGTTCTTGCAGTGCATGCCCTTGAATGAGTAGAATCTTTCAAGGCGTCGCATTATCTCGTAGCCATGTATTTTTTCCTTGCTTATCATCCAGAGGATCATTGTCTTTCCAAATCCTCTCATGAAGCTTTTTATTATCTTTTCATCGAATTCACCCCCCTCACCGGTGAGGGGACCTTCTTCTGCGCACATAGAGTCATCTCCAGAGAAACTGATGTTTTCATACACACAATATATCAGTTTTACGATATATCTATTTGCCATAATAAAATGTTCATGATATATAAAGTTTGTGATATATTGATGAGGCGTCCTTTAACCGGTGATGATGGGGAGGGAATCTGGCGGTATCCCGTGAAACTGCGCGGGTAACTTGTGGGTACTGCAATCAAATGGAAAGACTCATAAGCCCCGATAAATAGAAGATCTACCGGGATCTGATATGAGACTTGGTTTTTCAACCCTGGCGCTTTTCATGGAGCCACTGGAAAACATCCTTCAGAAAGCAGAGGATGACGGTTTTGAACTTGTAGAGCTCCTCTGTGAGGGACCCTACTGGCCAAGAAGGCTACTTCAGGACGGGGATTCCTTGGAAGTCTTCGAGTCCTTCGACCTCGAGGTCCTTATCCACGCACCCACCATAGACCTGAACCCTGCAAGCATGAACCGGGGTATAAGGGAGGAGACAGGGAGGCAGATGGTCGAGACAATTGAACTTGCATCAAGGATAGGTGCAACAACAGTCACAACCCACCCTGGAGTGGTCCACCGGAGGGAGGACAGGATAAGGAGTGCTGCACTCCAGTTCGCACTTGAAACACTTGGTGAATGCGTTGAATACGCAGAGGATCTGTCCATAAAATTCTCAGTCGAAAACATGCCCGGAAGATTCTCCTACCTCTGCAATAACCCTGCAGAACATGAGAGATTTGTTGAAAAATGTGGCTCCTACGCAACGGTTGACATAGGACATGCCAACACTACAGGGCGTCTCCAGGATTTCCTGGAGATCAAAAGAACAGCCCACTATCACATCAGTGACAATAACGGGAAGAGGGACCAGCACCTGCCCCTCGGGGAGGGCACAGTCGATCTTAAACTCCTGGGATCCATAGAGAGGGGTGTGATAGAACTGAACAGCTATGATGGTGTAATCAGGAGCAGAAGAATCCTTGAGGAGGTCGTCCGTTGAGGTGGCTGTCATGAAAAAGAAGAGACTGGAGGGTCTGGTTGATGCCATATTTGCAATCGCCATGACCATACTTGTTCTGGGCATAGATGTGCCCACCGGCACCATGAGTGTTCCGGCAATGGACGCCTACATCATGGGCCTTGCATCTGATTTGTACAGCTACTGTCTCAGTTTCCTCCTCCTCGGCGTCTTCTGGTGGGTTAACCACATGCACTTCGAGAAACTGGAGAAGGTTGACACGGGATTCATATGGATAAACATCGTCTGGCTCATGGTCGTTGTCCTGGTACCATTCTCAACAAAGCTGACAGGTAATTATGGAGACCTTGTAACACCCAATATCCTGTTCCACCTGAATATGCTCACCATAGGTCTTTTATTATCCATGAGCTGGATCTATACCCAGAGGAATGGTTTAATGGATATCGGAGAAAATGAATACCGCTTAATCCTGAAGAAGAATCTTTTAATGCCTCTTGCAGCCATCCTTGCACTCATCTTAACACCCATTGCACCGGAGTACAGCTCCACCGCCTACGCAGTTCTCATATTAAAGAGGCTCCTTTAGCTTCGTGGCACTTTTTCAGGACTCTGCACTTGATATACTTAAATGCAATGATTCAGGGCCTTATATAGGCCCATCCCTCTGTCTGTCTTCTTACAATATGACCCACACCGGATGATACAACATCGACTCCCTCCAGGAGGTCATCCCCATCCATACCAGATGCCCTGAGGGTGTTTGAGCATGCACAGAACCTGACACCCTGACCTGTGAGTTCAGATACGTCCCCTGAGTACTCAGAATCCCTTCTGAGGACATTAACTCCCATGGAGTAAGCCACAACCTCTATTCTGACGGATTCGAGATCAGCCATTAGGTTCCTGACATTGGAGATGAGGAGCAGAACCCTTGACTCATCATCCTCATCTATGTGGAAGACCACACGGTAATCCACCATGACACCACCTCCGCTACACGGGTGTTATCCTCCCCTCAAGGCCGGCGTCCACCGGGCTGTTTCTCGCGATGTATTCTTCAAGCACATCAATGGCCCTCAGATCGGTCTCCTCATGGTCCTCACCGTACCTGGAGGGGACTCCCTGGGATGTGACGTAGACGGCACTGTAGGTCCCTGACGGGTCAAGGGGTCTGCCATTTACAAATATCTTCTGTATCCTTGCACCTGGAGGGTTCTCGATCTTGAAGTACATCTCAAGTCCGAGGCACCTCTTGAGGTAGCCCCCCATCTGATTGTAGGGGTTCCTTGAGAATACGAGTTCAATGTTTTCCTCCATCATATCCCATATTTCCCTGCCTGTTAACCTCACCCGGGATAAAGGAGGATTTACAGGTATAATGTTCCAGAGATCCTCAATTCTGATATCTCCTGGCGGCACAGGGGCACCGTAACGCCACCCATTGGAGAATGCAAGGTCAAAGTCCCCTGTATCCATCACGGCCTTTAGGAGGAGGTTATCCATGGTTGACTCCAGTATGGTGTACCTGTTAAGGTGGGTCCTGGTGGAGCCCACGACTGTTTCGAGGTGGTCACTGTCGGTCTCAGTTATCCTGAGCACCATCTCCTCAACATCAGGATCTGAGGGACCCCTCACCTTCATGAGTTCATGGCTGAATCCCCTGACACCATCATCCACCTCCAGGTCAAGGCGCCCGATGAAGGAGCCATGACAGCCTGACTGTATGATTATGGTATCTCCAACGATGTGGGGCCTCTCGAGTCTGTTGTGGGTGTGTGCGCTCAGCAGCACATCGATGCCCTCAACATCAGATGCCAGCTGAACCTCCTGTGGAAAGCCGAGGTGTGATATCACAACGGTGAGATCCACCCTCTCCTCATTCCTGAGGATATCGATCCATCCGGGGAGCTCCTCAAGGCCAAGGGTGAATTCAAGGCCCTCACTGAAGTGGGGTGGCATGACCTTATCTACGATGTTTGATGCTATCCCTATGATACCCACCTGCAGTTCCCCAACATCAAGGATTTCATAGGGCTGGAATACCAGCCGTTCGGTACCCTCACGGTAGCAGTTTATGGCAAGTACAGGGTAATTGAGCTTCTTTGAGAGTTCAATGAACCTTTCAGGTCCGTAGGCAAACTCCCAGTGAGCTGTCATGGCCTTGAATCCCATCTCATTCAGCAGGGGGATCATTGCAGCGCCCCGACTCTTCACGGCATGGTATGTGCCGTGGATGGTATCCCCGCAGTCAAGAAGTAGAGCGGGCCTCTCTTTGCGTATTTTATCAACGAGTCCAGCTATGTGCTGGTAACCACCAAGGGTCTCATATACGATTTCACGGCCCTCCCAGAAAAGTTCGGGATGGCTTTTAATGTATCCATGGGTGTCGTTCACCTGGATTATGCTCAGTTCAGCCATAAAACACCCCCCTTACAGGTTTTAACCTCAGATATCTATATCCAGCAGCTCTCCTATATTCTCTATTACATAATCAGCGGCTTCTATAAGCCTCTGGGGGACATGCTCCCTCTGCTGGAGTGTAAGAACCCCTATATCGGCCTCCCTAAGTGCAAGGATGTCGTTGATGCCATTACCCACCATAACGACCTTGCTGTACCTCCCCCGGAGTTCACGTATTATCCTTGCCTTCCTCTCGGTGTCTGCAGTGTCAAATACGTTTTCAGTGGGGATTCCCAGGAGCTTTGCAAGTTCCATGAGGGACCCCTTCCTGTCCCCCGATGCAATGTATATGTCGATTTTCCTGTCCATGAGTTCACCGATAACATGGGGGACCTCCGGGAAGAGCTTTCCTCCTGCTGTTATGGTGAAATCCACCCTCCCCCGGTCCATGTTGACGATGAAACCTGAACCGCTGCATATCTGTATGTTGTAGTTCTTCCCTGCAACAGCATCTATGGTATCCTGTATGTCCCCCACGGTGGCCGGGTCATCCCTTAGGACCTCAAGGATTTCACCGGGATCAACTGCGGTGTTGGCGTAGCTTATATTGAACCTTATATGGTTCCTCTCTATGAATTCGTAGATTGTCTGGTGGGGCCTGGCATTCACTATACAGGTGGATGGGTCCGTCTGAAGTACCACGAGTGCTCTACGGTCCCGGTAATCAACAACATCAAGTGAGTTCATGCTGTCACATATCTTACCGGTTTTAAGATCCTTGAGGGCCCTGTACCTCCTTATGAGTGTCCCTGAATTATCAAAAACAACGGCCTTCATCGGACCAATATATGTTTTTTATGGTATTAAGATTTTGAGAGGATACAGTGGCACCTGTAAGCGAGACCCATAAACATCCTAGGAATACCCTGAAATGGCCTTCAGACTTTCAATTAAGAAGTAGACTCCAAAAAGAATCAGGAATAGACTTAAAATCATCATAACAATTTTGTAAGGTCTTCCATTCATTCTGAAGGATTTCCTTGATGAGAGGAATGATACGAGACTGTACCATGTGAGGTCAGATGACCAGTGACCTGCGAGGAATGCCAGGAGCCCAAGGACGCCTGCAAGCTCCAGTCCCCTGTACATCAGGGCAGCGCCCACCGCACCCCACCACAGGAAGAAGTATGGGTTCGCAAAGCTTATGATGGCCCCCCGAAGGATTGACCCACCCTCAGGGATATTTTCAGTGTCTTCAGAATCCCTGAAACCAAGGATTCCCATCCATATGAGGACTGCTCCACCTGCAGTCCCAAGGATGGCTGGAGCAGGGCCTGATCTGAGGATATAACCCAGGCCCATCAGTATCAGAGTAACAAGGAGAGCCTCTCCGAGGACATGGCCGGCCACAAGGAGGGGTCCGGCCCTGAATCCCCTCCTGATGGAATCTGAAACAGTTACGGTAAGGAGGGGTCCGGGGGCCATGGCCCCGGATAGTCCAATCAGAAATGATGTCAGGGCGAATAGCAGGATACTGATCATGATTCCACGGCTTCAGTTGTATCTGTTCAGTATCCTCATTATCTCTGAGAGGTGGTGGTCTATCTCTTCGATCTCTTCTCTTTTAAGGGACCTTGTCCGGCTAACTATCCTCATCCTCTCGAAGACATGGTCCATCCTTGTGAGGAGTTCATTCATATACGTCCTGGTGGGGTACATGCTATCAGCTCCATATCAATTTCTATCACTCATAGTATAAGGATCCTTCCAGTCATCTGTGATGATTATCGGCGGCAGGGTGCCTCCAGTCATCCCTGAAGATCCACCTCCAGACCCACTTCACCGGCAACGGCCCTCTCATAGATCATCCATGCTGTTGTTATATCCTGAATGGAGAGTCCAGTCGAATCAAATACGGTCACATCAGCGGGTGAAGTTCTACCCTCAATCTTGCCTGTCATAACATCCCCCAGGCTTCCCTGGAGGTCATCCACCCTGAGGATCCCCTCGGTGATGGGCACGTTTATTTCTCCGCTGTGGGTTGCCTGCTCCAGGCTGTCATAGAATACACGGGCATTTTTGAGTATCAGAGGGTCCAGTTCCTGCTTCCCTGGGGCGTCTGCACCCATGGCACATATGTGCGTACCCGGCGACACCCAGTCTGCCATGACCACAGGACTCCTTGATGGAGTGACGGTTACAACGATGTCCATACCCTCAACAGCCTCCCTTGGATCTGTAGCGGCCCTCACGGGGACTTCATATTCCTTTGAAGCCCTTAAGGCAAATTTTTCACGCGTTGACGGTGTCCTGCAGTAGACGCTGACCTCCTCAAGATCCGCCACCCTGCTGATTGCCATGAGCTGGGTCCAGGCCTGCCTTCCGGCACCGATTATCCCGAGCCTTGACGCGTCCCTGGATGCAAGGTACTTCACCGATACACCGCCAGCGGCACCCGTTCTCATATCGGTTATATGGGTTCCATCCATGAGTGCAATGGGGAACCCTGTTTCAGGGTCCACAAGCTCTATGACAGCCATTACCGTTGGCAGGGAATGCCTATCAGGGTTTGAGGGGTGCACATTGACGCACTTAACACCGGCCATCTCAAGCTCCTCAAGGTAGGATGGCATGACACGGAGGTCTCCATTGTATCTCCTGAAGAACAGGTACATCTTAGGGGGCATCTGAACCCTCCCAAGGGCCTCCTGGACAAAGGCACCCTCAACCGCCTTCAGGCAGTCGTCCATGTTAAGAAGGCCTTCAACATCACTCCTGGTTAGCACAACTGTTTTTTCCATGCATCCACCGTCCCCATTTAATAACAATCAGGGTCAATCTACCAATCTTTAAATATTGAACATCTCACATTTATTAGTGTTGGAAATGAAATTAAAACCACGGATGAGTACTGTCATGGCTGTCCCGGCGGTCCATGGACCGGAAACTCCACCCTCGAGGCAGTCATGGCAGCTATTAAGGTTGATCAGACTTATATCTCACTTCAACTTGAAATATAAGGGTGTTAAAGATGGAAACTGTTGATAAGGTTGATATGATTAAGAATCATGGCCTGACCGCATCAGAAAATCTTGAAAAATTTCTTAAGAGGATTGAGGCAAAAAACGATGACATCAACGCCTTCCTGGAGGTTAGGGGTGAAGAGGCGATTAAGAGGGCTGAGGAGATAGACGCCAGGATAGCCTCCGGCAAGGAGACAGGGAAACTGGCGGGCCTGGTGATAGGAGTTAAAAGCAACATCAACGTGGAGGACTTCAACGTATCAGCAGCTTCAAAGACCCTCGAAAATTACACTGGAAGCTACGATGCAACTGTTATAAGGCGCATAAAGGAAGAAGACGGTATAATAATTGGCATGACCAACATGGACGAATTCGCTGCCGGGAGTTCAACCGAGACATCATTCTTTGGCCCAACAGACAATCCAGCAGCCCCCGGGAGGATCCCGGGAGGTTCAAGCGGCGGGAGCGCTGCTGCAGTGGCTGCTGGTATGTGTGACCTGGCACTGGGATCAGATACAGGGGGTTCAATAAGGAATCCAGCATCGCACTGCGGTGTAATGGGCTTCAAACCAACCTATGGGGCAGTATCCAGGCAGGGCCTCCTGGACCTTGCCATGAGCTTTGACCAGATAGGACCCCTGGCAGCAGATGTATCCGGGATCTCACTTGCACTGGATGTCATCTCAGGTTATGACCCGGCAGACCCCACAACCCTGGACAGTTCACCGGACCTTGAGGTGGAGAGGGAACTGAAGGGCCTCAGGGTCGGTGTTGTGAGGGAGTTCCTTGAGGTCACAGATGAGGCAATAGATGAGGTTATTCAGGGGAAACTCGGAGCCATGGAGGATGAGGGCGCCGAGATAGTTGAACTGGATTTTGGATACATAGACCTCTGTCTCCCCACCTACTACCTCATAAACTACGTTGAATTCTTTTCAGCCACCAGGAAGTATGACGGCAGAAAGTACGGTCACAGGATAGAGGATGTCTGCGGTCCGGAGGTCCTCAGGAGGATACATATGGGTTCCTACATCAGTCAGAAGGAACTATCTGGAAAATACTACAAGAGGGCCCTCCAGGCAAGATCCCTCATAAGGAGGGAGATAACAGGGCTTCTCAGCCATGTGGACATAATAGCGGGGCCAACGGTTCCAAAGCTACCCCACACACTGGGTGAGGAGCTTGAACCAATGGAGATGTACGCCTACGATGTCCTCACGGTCATAGCTAACCTTGCAGGTATACCCGCTGCAAGCATACCTGCAGGGGATGTGGGCGGAGTCCCTGTTGGCCTGCAGCTCCAGGCAAAGCCAGGAGATGATGGCATGATAGTATCGGCCATGAGGGAGATTGCTTCACTGTAAGAGAGTGTCCCCCATGAGGATTGGACTCGTCTGTATCAGGGGATCGGTCCCTGCCTTTGAGAACTTTGGATTTCTCCCCACCGATATAGTTGGAAGCAATGGTCTTGTAAACGGTTCAAGGGCCCACAGGGTCCTGGACGGGATCATAATACCAGGGGGAAGTATCGTTGAGTCAGGAAGCCTTTCACCTGAACTTGCATTTGAGATAAGAAGGATGGCATCGGACGGAAAATTTGTCCTGGGTATATGCTCAGGATTCCAGGCCCTGGCAGAGAGGACCGATATAGGGAGAAAATCGCCATGCCCTGTTTACAGGGAGGGTCTCGGGCTCCTCAACGTAACATTCCACCCCATGATAAGCAACGACAGGGTGGAGGCCACCATAACCGGCGAGTCCTTCCTGACCTCAGGGATGTCAGGTGAGAGGATAACTGGCTTCCACTGCCATACCTACGGTGAGATACGTGGTGATGCACCTGAGATAATGAAGTCCCGCATAGTCAGGGCAGACTATCATGAAAGGCCAGGGGAGATCCTATCAGGGGTCTGCAGTGATGATGGTAACGTGGCAGGGACCATGGTCCACGGATGCCTCGATGAGAACCAGACCCTTGTCAGTAACATCCTCAAATTCCTTGATGCGGATGAAACTGCAAGGGAGAGGATACTTGAAGCCAACAGGAAACTGCGGGAAGCTCTGAGATCTGAGCTCGGGATATCAACGGGGATACGTGTTATGGATAGGGGCGGGACGAGGGGCACCCCACCAGCCATAATGATAGCATCCACGGGTTCAGACTCCGGCAAAACATTCATATTAACGGGCCTTGCAGGCGCCCTGAGGAGGAGGGGCCTCAGGGTGGGCGTTATCAAGGTGGGACCCGATGTCAGGGACATAGTCCCGGCCCTCTACCTCATAAAGGAGCCCATGGAGGAGCACTCATCCATAAGGATAGGGCGCCTGGGCTGGATGGAGCTCAGGGATGTCCTTGAATCTGTGAGGGGAAGATACGACATAATACTCATCGAGGGCGTTATGAGCATCCTCACAGGTCTCCTGAACGATATAACACCCTACTCCGGGGCTGAGATTGCCCTGGCAGCAGGTATCCCCCTGATTATGGTGGCAGGTTGCAGCAAGGGGGGTATAGAGTCTGCGGTGGTTGATCTTGACGCCCACATATCGGTACTTGAGGGACTGGGCCTTGAGGTCTCCTGCGGAATACTCAACAGGGTCTATGATATGGATATATTTGAGAGGGCATCAGGCGGAAGGTACCTTGCCATTCCGAGGGTGGAGATGAGTGAGAGGGGCGGCACACCCGAGGTTGAGATAAAACTTGAGGACTTCTGCCTGAAGGCCATGGAGACCGTGGAGGAGCACCTTGATGTTGATACCCTCATCAGCTTCGCAAAAAAACCAGAATTCAGGGGTTATATGGGCCCTGAAGAAATCAAAAAGGTATTCAGTCCCTGAATCCCCGTCTTTGGGATCCCAGCCATCAGGGGCTGGATCCCCTATTTCCGGGAATTAAACCATCAGGTCAGGTTTTAGATTCCCATATCCTCTTCAGGGATCTCCTCACCCTCAGTTATGGTTATACCCTCCTCGCCACCGATCTCATATGTGAGGAACTGGAGGGGTGTTTTGGTGCTTCTCATCTTGACTATGTCCATTATCCGCTCCCTGCGACCGGTGTAGGGGTTCTCCCTTCTACCAAGTTTTATGGCGCCGTATACCGAGAAGAGAGCAAGTTCATTGAACTCCTTGGAGGTTGCACTGTCCAGTATTATGACGGATGTTATACCCCGCTGTTTGAGCTCATATACGAGGAGATCAAACTGGTTCCTGAATTCATAGGCTGTGAGTTTGGCTGTGTAGCCACCCAGACTGTCTATGACAACCACCTCGGCCTCGGGGGGTATGTCATGTATTATCTTGGTGAAGTTGCCCTTCATGGGGTCCATGTCCATGCTTAGCTCTGCCTCGGTTATCCTCGCCCTTATACCTGTAAGTTCTATGAAGTTGAGGAGTCCCTTCTCCTCCAGCTCCTGGGTGTTCCAGCCGAAGGAGTTTGCCTGTATGTGGAGGTCATTGGCGTCCTCCTCTGCTGTTATGTAGACGGTGTTGTAACCCTCCATGCAGCTGCTTATGGCAAACCGCAGCCCGAAGATGGTCTTACCACACCCGGGCTCCCCTGTTATCAGAACAGATCTCCCCATGGGGAAACCGCCTATGGTATCATCAAGTCCATTGATCCCTATCTTCAGCCTCTCCATTATGAACACCTCTATGATCTGAACTCCATGTATGATTCAATAAGTTCTGCACCGCTCATGAAAATAAGGTCATGTTCCCTGGCGTATTTCATGGCGTCCTCTGTTGAAAGAGAGTTACCTGTCCTGTCATCCATCATCTCACAGCAGACAGCAACACCGGTAAGTCCGGCCATTTCCATGAGGGCTATGCTCATCTCGGTGTGACCCCCCCTCCTGAGTACATGGCCATCAGCGGCCCTGAGGAGGGTGACATGACCGGGGGACCTGAAGAGGTCGCCGAAGCTCTCATGTCTATCATCCCTGCAGATCCCTGCAAGTTCACCTATGGTGAGGGCACGGTCATTGTCGGTTATACCGGTGAAGGTCTTCCTGTGATTCACGGTTATGGAGAAGGCGGACTTCTCATCGTAGGGTATGTCATGGGGGGATAGTTTTCCCAGGACCGGGTACCTCCCTGACGCCTCCTCCATTATATCGGTCATGTAGGGTATTCCAAGCTTCTCTGAGTTTTCCCAGGAGACAGGCACACATATGAGTCCCCCGGCGTCGTTCCTCATGATCCTTATATGCTCCGGTTTTATCTTCTCAGCAGCAACGATCATGTCTGTTTCTCTTTCACGGTTATCTGCATCAAATACAAGGACTATTTCTCCCCTTCTAAGTGCTTTAAGGGCTTCCTGAATCATGATCACAATCTCCATTGATAATCCTGATGTATATTTTATCCTGAGATTTAATCGGCGGCTATGCTGAGCTATTATCTATTCATTCCAGCCTGATGTCTGTTATTCCTGAATTTCACTGGTGTCTATATCCAGGCTAACGGTATCTCCATCCCTTAATTTAAGGGTTTTTCTGAGGTTCACAGGGGCCACAAATTCAAGACACCCCTGCCGGTGATGGGTCTTAAGGGGGAAGAGTATGGCCCCCTCAACCACCCCGTTGAGCAGGGCCTTAACGTAGAGGACATCACCGAAGCCACCGCCTCCCTGTATCACAGGGGCCCCCTCCCTTATCCTCTCCACAATTTCAGGGTCACCGACCTCTATGTTGAGGGTGCCGGGGAAGGGATCGAAGCCCAGTTTTTCCCTGAACTGGTCCCGGTATACGCTACGGGTTATGAAGTAGGCCCCCTCACCGAAACCTGATTTCACCTTTCCTCTGATAATCAGAGGTTCACCCCCTTAACCTGCACCTTATTGTTGAGAACAGCGGTCCCCTCAGGTCGATCTCCCGGTTTTTACCGGTTATGTACCTCATGGCGGTGTCCTCAAGGGTGAGGTTCAGGTCAGAGAGGGATCTTGCTATTGTGCTCCTCACCTCAACCTCCTCGGCGCCACTTACAACCATCTCCTCTATGCGGTAGGCTGCCTCGGCTGCAAGGGCCTCCATGTAGGTTATACCGGTGTTCAGGCCCTCCTTCCTGGCCCTGGTGATGAGTTCGCTGTCGAGCTCGGTTCCAGGTGGCACACCCAGGATGTTCCCATCATGTATGTAAACGGTGTTCCATACTGCGGGTCCCAGCAGCCGTGTGTTCTCCTCCACCTCAAGGGCACTCACCTCTATCCTCCGCCCAAGGAATTCCCCACTGTAGACCTCGAAGCTGCAGGGGGACGGGGCGTCTGCATGGGCCCTCCAGGTTTTGACTATCTTCTCCATGAGCATACGGCCATCTGAGGTTACAGGGTGGAGGTTTATCCTGAGCATCTCGGCGATGTCCCTGTCAGACAGTCGCCATTCACCGTATATCTGGGGGTAGACCATTTCACGCACGTCGCTTGCCTGGTTGAGGATCATGGCAACCCTTTCAACCCCCACCCCAAGGTTCATGACCTCCTGGTCTATCCCGTACATGGAAAGGGCTATCGGTGAATAGAGGCCGAATGTTGCCACCTCAACCCACTCCTTAAGGAGAGGGTGGTAGGCGTAGACCTCTGTCTGGGTGCCGGGTATGTAGTACTTGGACTTCTTCTCATCTGGGCGGAACCTGAACCTTGAAAATCCCAGGTGCTCGAGGAGCCCCTCTGCAACGGCCTTCCCCACATCAAGGGGGACCTCATGGTCAACCACCACACAGGAGGCGGAGTGATAGGTCATCAGGTGACTGGAGTCCTCCTTCTGCTCCCTCCGGAAGCAGCGGTCGATGGAGAAAAGCTTTAGTGGCATCCTGTACCTGTCGTGGATGTTCTGGAGTGATATGAACCATCCTGATGTCATGTGGGACCTGAGGGTGGTTCTCCCTGAGACTGGTTTGAGGTCCCTTATCTCAGGGAAGACCCTCTCAAGGACCCTCAGACCGTCGTGGCTCTCAACTTCAAGGGCATTGGATACCTCGAGGACGAGGTCGTCCCCTGAAAGATCCCCCTTCTTGTATGACCTGAAGACCTCCTTCAGGTTTTCTAGCTTCTCATCAGACACATCTATGCCCATATCCTCTATCATCTGGATCCTCCCGGTCCCGAGTCCGATATCGGGTCTTGGGAGACCCCCGAGGTAGAAGCACCTGTCCAGGACTGCAGGGGCCTCGGGCCCGAACTGGCGGTATATGTGCTCCTCGTCTATGAGGAGAGGGTTCACCATTTCACTGAATCCAAGGCGCAGGTAGGCCTCCCTTATCATCCAGATGGTATCATAGAGTACGTGCGATTTTCCGGTTTCGAATCGGAGGCGTGGATACTGCATGTCATGGTGGGGTTTCCTTAGACTCTTCCCACTTTCAAGCCATGCCCTTTCAAAGTCCCTCCTTGAAAGCTTCACTATATCCTTTCTTTTCAAACAGAACCCCCAGTGATCATTATCGAATAAATCAGGCGACTGATCCTGATTGAAGGCTTAAATCCATACATCACCCTCAGATTAGAACGTCCGTAGAGGACCGGGTGATGGTTCATCACCTGAGCTTGACTTTATTCTCGGTTATGGTTCATCACCTTAACTATTGACTGCCAAACCTTATAATAATGAATGCTAAAAATATTGTCCATGGAAAGTCAGGTCTATGAATGTGATGTTCTGATAATAGGCTCAGGTGGAGCTGGCTGCAGGGCAGCCATAGAAGTTTCTGAACACAATCTCACGCCATTAATAGTTTCAAAGGGATTATCATTTAAATCAGGGTGCACTGGAATGGCTGAAGGAGGATACAACGCTGCATTTGCATGTGTTGACCCCGAGGACAGTCCGGATGTGCACTTCGAGGACACCATGAGGGGTGGGGGATTCCTCAATGACCCCCAGCTTGTCCGCATACTTGTGGATGAGGCACCCGACAGGTTGAGGGACCTTGAAACATATGGAGCCCTCTTTGACAGACAGGAATCCGGGCTGCTTGACCAGAGGCCCTTTGGGGGGCAGACCTACAGGAGGACATGCTACCAGGGGGACCGCACCGGCCATGAGATGATAACAGCCCTCAAGGAGGAGGTCATACGACGGGATATAGAGACAGTTGAGGAGATCATGATAACATCCCTCCTTGTGGAGGAGGACCGTGTACTGGGAGCCATGGGTGTGTCCATAAGGGACTCAAGCACTGTGGCCTTCAGGGCGTCTTCAACCATCCTGGCAGCCGGTGGGGCCGGTCACATCTACCCCGTTACCTCCAACACCATCCAGAAGGGCGGTGATGGATTTTCAGTGGCATGGAAGGCAGGGGCTGACCTCATAGACATGGAACAGGTCCAGTTCCACCCCACGGGCATGGTCTACCCCGAGTCAAGGAGAGGGGTCCTTGTGACGGAGGCCGTGAGGGGTGAGGGCGGAATACTCCTCAACAGTGAGGGGGAGAGGTTCATGAAGAGATACGACCCCCGCGGCGAACTGGCAACAAGGGATGTTGTTGCAAGGGCAATCTACACCGAGATCATGGAGGGGAGGGGCACCGGGAATGGTGGAGTCTACCTTGATGTCAGCCACCTGCCCGATGAGGTCATAGAGGAGAAGCTTGAGACCATGCTCCTCCAGTTCCAGGATGTTGGTATTGATATAAGGTCCGAGCCAATGGAGGTGGCACCCACAGCACACCACTTCATGGGAGGCGTCAGGATAGATGAGTGGGGCAGGACAAACCTCAGGAACCTCTTTGCAGCCGGTGAGGTTACCGGTGGTGTCCATGGAGCCAACAGACTGGGCGGCAATGCACTGGCGGATACCCAGGTATTCGGAAGGAGGGCCGGGATAGCAGCTGCAAGGAACGCCATCAAATCAGCCCCGGCGTCTATCAAGTCTACTGTTGAGGAGGAGGAATACCGTATAAAGTCAATGGTGGCCGAAGGATCACACAGCCCATCCGAGATAAGGGACAGGCTTCATGAGGCCATGTGGAACGGTGTTGCCATAGTAAGGAGCCGTGAATCCCTTGAATCAGCCAGAGCAGTTATCCAGGACCTCACGACGATGATGGGGGATCTGAATGTCCCTGAGACGTCTGGCTTTAACACCTACCTCATCGAGGCCCTCGAACTTGAAAATATGCTTGTAACCTCATCAATGGTGGTGGAATCAGCCCTGATAAGGGAGGAGAGCAGGGGATCCCATTACAGGAAGGATTTCCCTGAAACCAGACCTGAATGGCTTAAGAGCATAGTCCTCAACAGGAACAGAAGACCCGGCTTCATAGAGAGGGGCCTTAAATCAGCCTAGGTCCACCTTAAACATAGGTCAGCTCATATGATCTGCTGCCGATGATCACCTGCCATGATCTTCAGCACGGTATCCCGGAGTTCAGGTTTTCTGTAATCAGGGAATACATGGCGGGCCCCTGCCGCCATCAGGGCCCGATCACTGTACCTTCCTGCTGATATGCCGATGTTAACAGCCCCAACATGGTCACCAGCCCTCATGTCATGGGGAGTGTCTCCGAAGAGCACGGTACTCCCGGTTGCACCGATCCTGAGACCCCTTCTAACCGCAATCTCTGTTAGCTTATTCCTGTCAGGACTGTCACTACCAAACCCGCCGAAGGAAAAGTAACCTGCAATACCTGCCCTTTCGAGCTTCATGAATGCTATTTCCCTCAGTTGCCTGTAACAAGGCCCATAGGTACATCCATGGATTTAAGGAAACTCAGGAACTCCTCCACGCCATCTATGAGTTCTATATTCTCTTCATTTATGTTATGTTTCACGTATTCTCTGAGTTCCCGGAGGAATCTGGGCAGCTGACCCTCTATCTCTTCACCTTCAAGGCCCCTGAGGAGGAGGACCTCCTCTGCTATCACAGGGTCTGTCTTTCCATGGTAGTCTATGAGCTCCACGCCGGCATCAACACCATAGACCTCCCTGAAGGCGTGCCTGAAGGCATTCTCATGGGCGGAAGAGCGGTGTATCAGGGTCTTATCAACATCAAAGAGGGCCATCATCCTGTTAGCTCCGCGGCAGCTGCTTCTGCGAGTTCCATCACGTATTTCTCCTCCAGGACCTCCAGTTCTCCATCCCTCAGGAGAATCCTCCCATCACATATGACGGTGTCCACATCGGCCCCTGAGGCAGAATATACCGTGTGTGACGGAGGGTTTCTCCAGGGAGTCAGGTGGGGCCTCCTGGTATTAAGTATGACGATGTCAGCGAGCTTACCAGGCGCTATAAGACCGGCGTCGATTCCAAGGGCCCTGGCACCGTTGAGTGTGGCCATACTGAACACATCCATGGCTGGAAGCGCTGTAGGGTCTTCAAGGTTCACCTTCTGGAGCAGTGAGGCTGTTTTCATCTCCTGGAACATGTCAAGGTTGTTGTTTGATGCGGCGCCATCGGTTCCCAGTGAAACGTTAACACCCCTCTGGAGGAGCCGGGCGACCGGGGATACTCCCGATGCAAGTTTCATGTTACTTGAGGGGTTGTGTGAGACCTTCACATCTCTCTCTGCAAGTACATCAATCTCCCAGTCCTTCAGCCACACGCAGTGGGCAGCCACGGTCCGTGGGCCCAGCACCCCAACCTCATCAAGGTACTCCACAGGGGTCATTCCATGGGACCTGGAGACTTCACTGACCTCATTCTCTGTCTCTGAGACATGTATATGTATCATGAGATCATTTTTATCGGCCAGGGCAGCTGTCTCTTTAAGGAGTTCCTCTGAGCACGTGTAGGGGCTGTGAGGGCCAAGCGCAACCCTTATGCGGTCATCTGCCATCCCATGGCATTCCTTTATTATCCTGCGGCTCTCCCTCAGTTCGGCCGTCATCTTTTCAGTGTCTCCCAGGTCTATCATACCGTGGCTTATGACGCACCTGAGGCCTGCCTCCTCCACGGCACGTGCAACGTGGTCCATGTAGAAGTACATGTCGTTGAAGGAGGTTGTACCTGATCTTATCATCTCGATACATCCCAGCAGGGCTCCGGCGTAGCAGTAATCCCCGTTGAGCCGGGTCTCGGCAGGCCATATGTGATCGTTCAGCCACCTGTCAAGGGGTAGGTCATCTGCAATCCCCCTGAAGAGTGTCATTGAGAGGTGAGTGTGTGTGTTCACAAGTCCAGGGATCAGGAGCTTGCCTGTTCCGTCAATAACGGTGTCAGCATCCCCCGGGCTGAGGGTGTTCGAGACATCAGCTATCCTGTTATCCTCAATGAGGACGGATCCCCGCCGGATTCCCCCCGCATCAAGGATCTCTGGACCGGTTATCAGTATGCTTTCATTATCCATGGAACCACCTTATAACTTATAAGTTCTAACTTATAATCCGGTCAGGGACCGGACTCCAAACCTATTATATAGGTTTCCTGAAAGAGATATAAGTTAATCTCCAGTGAAGAATGATAGATCCTGCAGATGAATGAATAAACCCTGCAGGAGCTTAATGTAAAATAAATTTAACCAGTCATCGAGGGATTGAATGAAGATAAGAATAGCGGTTCCCTCCAAGGGAAGGATAAGCGAGCCTGCAATAAGGTTACTTGAAAATGCGGGTGTCGGCCTTAAGGATACTGTTAACAGGAAATTATTCTCAAAGACACAGCACCCCCAGATTGAGGTAATGTTCAGCAGAGCAGCGGACATACCTGAATTCGTTGCCGACGGTGCCGCTGACCTGGGGATCACCGGCTATGACCTCATAGTTGAAAGGGGAAGTGACGTTGAAATCCTGGAGGACCTCAAATACGGGAGGGCCAGCCTGGTTCTTGCAGCCCCTGAGGACTCCACCATCAGGGGCCCGGAGGACATACCTCAGGGTGCAGTTATAGCCACAGAGTTCCCGGGGATAACAGAGAACTATCTCAGGGAGCACGGTATAGATGCGGAGGTTGTTGAACTCACAGGATCAACAGAGATAGCGCCCTTCATTGGAGTCGCTGACCTCATAACAGACCTCAGCAGCACAGGGACAACCCTCAGGATGAACCACCTCCGGGTAATCGACACCATCCTCGAAAGTTCGGTTAAGCTCATAGCAAACAGGGAAAGCTACGCCACCAAATCAGGGATAATAGAGGAACTCAGAACAGGGATACGCGGAGTCATAGATGCCGAGGGGAAGAGACTGGTGATGCTTAACATCGACCGCAAAAACCTTGACAGGGTCAGGGCCCTGATGCCCGGGATGACAGGCCCCACGGTCTCAGAGGTGCTCTCAGATAACGGGGTTGTGGCAGTACACGCAGTGGTGGATGAAAAGGAGGTCTTCAACCTCATAAACAGGCTCAAGGCGGTGGGGGCAAGGGATATACTTGTTGTGCCCATTGAGAGGATAATACCCTGAGGGTGAGTGAATTGAAATTCCTGAGGTTCATGAAGGATGGAAGGCTCCTTCACGGGTTCACAGAGAACAGAAGAATATTGGAGATCCGGAAGGAGGAATACCTCTCAGATAACCCTGAGGTCATTGCTGAACATTCACTGGATGATGTGAGGATACTACCACCGGTATCCCCATCCAAGGTAGTCTGTGTGGGCCTCAACTACAGGGACCATGCCGCTGAACTTGGAATGGACATCCCTGATGAACCGATCATCTTCCTTAAACCGCCGACAACCGTGATAGGTCATGGGGACACAGTGATATATCCTGAGATGTCCTCAGAGGTTGACTATGAGGTTGAACTTGCAGCCGTCGTATCAGAGAGGGCCCGGAGGGTTGACTCCTCGGCGGCATCTGAGTTCATAGCAGGCTACACTGTCCTCAATGATGTAACTGCAAGGGACCTGCAGAGGAGGGACGGTCAGTGGACACGTGCAAAGAGTTTTGACACCTTCTGCCCGATAGGACCTGTAATAGAGACTGATGTAACTCCGGATAATCTTGATATATCCCTGAAACTCAATGGGGAGGTCAGACAGTCCTCAAACACGTCCAACATGATATTCACGGTCCACGAGCTCCTTGAGTTCATATCCCATGTCATGACACTGGAGCCAGGGGACGTCATAGCAACTGGCACACCCCCTGGTGTGGGCCAGATGGTACCGGGGGACACCGTGAGGGCCACCGTTGAGGGTGTGGGGACCCTTGTGAACCGGGTTGAAAGGTCTGTGTGGATGGATTGAGGATTTTATCGACCATTGAGAAAGGATTCTTTTTTCATAATTTTTCAGAGAAAAGAGAGATGGGTCTGGATATTCTTTTGAGGAATTCTCATTTTTTCATATGTTTGCAGAGAAAAGAGAAAAAATGGGTCTGGATTTATACTCTAGGAAAAGAGCTGTCTGAGGATCATTCAAGGTATATGGCTGGCTTCAGGGGAACGGCATTCACAGCCTTGTTTTCAGGGTCATAGTCTGGTTTGCTGTGTATCACAACCCTGGCTCCAACCTCTGATTCAATGTAATCAGATGCATCCATGAGTACGCTGTACTCGTCTATCACCGTAACCTCTGATTTACCAAGGTCCCTGATGATCCTCCTTACAAATTCAGCAACCTCCTTCATGTTATCATGGATGCCCTCAGCTGAAACCCTTCCCATTATGGAGCCCATATCTAGTTTTCCTACCTCTGCTGCGACCCTTAGCACATCCCATTTCCATTTTGGTGAGGTGTATATGTGGACCCTCTCCGGGGTGGATCCAAGGATCTTCATGATTTCCTGAATGTCTCTAACGGTATTCTGGACCATCTCCTCTGCAACCTGCACATCCCTGCTCTCTGCATCATCTGAGAAGTCAGGCCATGGAGCTTCTGCTACAAAACCCTCACCACCATACCTCTCCCACATCTCCTCAGCAGTGTAGGGTATGAATGGAGCCATGAGCCTTATCCAGGCGTGCAGAACGTTTGCAAGGACAGATTTAACCTCATCATCAACTCTACCCTCAACACGCTTAAGGTAGTGGTCAACATCCTTTTTAAGGAGATAGAGTGCCTCCTGAACTGCCTTTCTTGTCTGGAATGATTCAAGGGCCCTTGTGGCTTCACGTATCCTCTGGTTCAGCTGACCCATCATCCACCTTCCAATGAAGCTTTCAGGTTCAGCTGGAGTAACCTCACTGAGGACTGGCCTACCATCCAGGATACCTGAGACCCTCTCTCCGAATTCCCTGAACCATTCAATCCTCCTGCGGGTCCCGATGACCTCACTCTCCCTCCAGTCAAAGTCCTGCCATGGCTCTGCTGAGGACATGAGGAAGAGCCGCACCACGTCTGCACCGTGCTTCTCGATGGCATCCCTCAGGAGTATGACGTTGCCCTTGGAGGATGACATCTTGTTGCCCTCAAGAAGGCCCATACCAAAGACCACAGCCCCCCGGGGCCACCCTGACTCAGGGAATATGGCTGAGTGGTGGAATATATGGAATGTCAGGTGATTGCCTATGAGGTCCTTTGCAGAGAGCCTCCAGTCAAGGGGGTACCAGTACCGGAATTCCTCCCTGAGATCCTCAAAGGTTCCTGAATCATCTAGGAATATGGCATCAAAGAACTCATCGTCCATCTCCCCGGCATCCATCTCCCTGAGGCGGTGTGCGATGGTGTAATATGCCATGTAGATTGTTGAGTCTGTGAGGGGTTCGATGATCCACCTCTCATCCCAGGGCAGCCTTGTTCCAAGGCCTATCCTCCTTGAACATGCCCAGTCATTGAGCCAGTCGATGTAGTATTCAAAGTTGGCCCGGACCTCCTCGGGTATTATCTTCATGCCATCGAGGCACCTGTGGGCGAGGTCCTTCCAGGCGTCATCAGAGTACTTCATGAACCACTGGTCCTCCATGACCCTCACAACGCACCTGCCACCGCAGCGGCATATAACAGGTCGCTCAGCGAATTCATACATCTCATCTGCAAGGCCCTGGTCCTTCAGTTCATCAGCGATGACCTCACGGGCCTCAGAGACCTTCATACCACCATAGACAGGGATGTGGCTGCTCATAACACCCCTCGCATGCTCGATCTTGTATAGCTCCCCGGTGGCATCCTCAAGGCGGGGGTCCTCCTGGTTTCTGACACCAAATTTCTCTATAACCTCGGCCGCCGGGAACTCACCGTAGCCATCCACTGCTATGACATTCACGGGCTCAATATCAGCAACCACATCCTCAAGACCGTACCTTTCAAGGAGTTCATGGTCTGTCCTGAGGTCCTCAAGGGCTATGAAGTCTGCAGGGGCATGTGCAGGGACAGAGAACACAACACCTGTGGCATATTCAGGGTCAACGAAGGAAGCCGGGAGTATGGGGTGTTCCTGGCCCGTCACAGGATTCTCCACGCACATCCCTATCAGGTCCCCGGGGTTGACGTCACCGGAAACCTTGAGGTCCAGTTTCTGGTGTGAAAGATTATCCACGGCAGCCCTGCTTATTATCCACTCCTCACCACCTGTTTCAACCCTCACATAATCCTCATCAGGGTTCAGCCAGAGGTTGGTGGCCCCATAGATTGTCTCGGGCCTGAAGGTGGCTGCGACCAGGTATGAGTCTCCAAGTTTGAATTTGAGGAGTGTGAGCTGGTTTATGGCAACCCCCTCACCCTCAAGGAGGTCATGGTCACCCACAGGGTTTTCACATTCAGGGCAGTACTTAACAGGATGGGCGCCCTTCCTTACGAGGCCAAGGTCCCTCAGCTTCCTTATCTGCCACTGTATGAACCTGCTGTAGGTGGGATCCGTGGTTTTGAATTCACGCCTCCAGTCGATGGAGTAGCCCATATCCTCCATAACAGACCGGTATTCCCTGCTGAAGTATTCAACTATGTACTCAGGGTCACTGAAACGTTCAAGCTCATCCTCGGGGACCCTGTGGACCTCCCTGTAGATTTTGAGGGTCCAGGGATCCTTCCTCTGAATCCTCCGCGCTATCCCTATGACAGGGGCCCCTGTGACATGCCAGGCCATGGGAAACAGGACGTTGTAGCCCTGCATCCTCTTGAACCGTGCATAGACATCAGGGACAGTGTAGGTCCTCCCGTGTCCTATGTGCATCGCACCACTGGGGTAGGGGTAAGCGACTGTGAGGAATATCTTTTCTCTGTCATCAGGGTCAGCCTGAAATATGCCAGCATCTCTCCATCTATCACGCCATTTTCTTTCAATATCCACTGAATCACCGCCATCATGGCCTTTTAACTTCATCATCTAACCATTCAAGGTAATCACGAGATCCCCCGGTTATGGGAATTGATATTATGCATGGATTATCATAACTATGTAGTTCCCTGACTCTTTTAATTATTTGCGGGGTCAGTTCATGGGACGTTTTAACAATGAGGGCTGACTCTTCATCCTCCTCCATGCTTCCCTCCCAGTGATAGATGGACCTTATGGAGGGGATTATATTAACACAGGCAGCGAGTCTCTCCTCAACAAGTTTACGTCCGATGGATGCTGATTCATCCACTGAGGATGCTGTTATGTAGATCAGTGTGAACACTCCATCACCTCCCAGATATCCGGGACCTCAGGGGGTTTCAGTTTATGCTCCGATCCCTTAACCATACTGGCAATCCTTTCAACCTCTGAGGGTGGCAGTGATAGGGTGGATGCGACCTCCTCCACCGGGAGCTTCCTGTCAACCAGGAGGCAGAGGAGTTCATCCAGTAGATCGTACTTCATGCCGAGTTCCTCCTCATCGGTCTGGCCGTGCCAGAGGCCGGCTGTGGGAGGTTTTTTTATTATCTCAGGGGGAACACCCAGCCTCCCCGCAAGTTCACGGACCTGTCCCTTGTACAGTCCTCCGATGGGTAGCATATCAACTCCACCATCACCGTACTTGGTGAAGTAACCCAGAAGTAGCTCGGTCCGGTTACCGGTACCTGCCACGAGCCGGTTCAGGGAGTTGGCATGGTAGTAGAGGATCACCATGCGGGCCCTTGGTTTAAGGTTTGCCAGTGCCAGTTCATTCGCATTGTGGCTGCAGAGCCCAGTGAGGGATTCTATGATGGGGTCAATGTCTATGGTTTCACTCTCAATTCCAAGTTCATCTGCAACGGTCCTGGCATGTCTCAGATCATCCCTGGGGGTAGTACTGGATGGCATGATTAGCCCGAGGACCCTGTCAGGTCCCAGAGCATTAACTGCAAGGTATGCTACTGTGCTTGAGTCCACACCACCACTGAGCCCCAGCACCACACCGCTGGCTCCACTCTCAGCCACCTTCTGCCTTATGAAATCCTCTATTACCGATACCACTTCAGAACAAAGCCCGGGAACACACTTCATGGAACCACTCTCATCAAACAGCAATGGTTAAAAGTAAGTAGGGTATATTTTATATAACTATCAAAAGAGGTAGAAAAACTTATATCAGTGATGCTGATCTTGGATCGATGATTAATTTTACAGGAGGAGTATAATGGCATTTAAGGATCTCTTCAAGTTCAATAAGGGCAAAACAACATTTGTATTCATAGGTGGAAAGGGAGGAGTTGGTAAGACAACCATATCGGCTGCAACAGCCCTCTGGATGGCAAGGTCAGGTAAAAAGACCCTGGTGATCTCAACTGACCCTGCACACTCACTTTCAGATTCACTGGAGAGGGAGATAGGCCACACCCCCACAAAGATAACCGAGAACCTCTATGCGGTTGAGATAGACCCTGAGGTTGCAATGGAGGAGTACCAGGCAAAACTTCAGGAACAGGCTGCAATGAACCCTGGCATGGGCCTGGATATGCTCCAGGACCAGATGGACATGGCATCAATGTCCCCGGGTATCGATGAGGCTGCGGCCTTCGACCAGTTCCTGAGGTACATGACAACCGATGAATACGACATCGTTATCTTTGACACGGCACCAACCGGTCACACCCTCCGCCTCCTATCCTTCCCTGAAATAATGGACTCATGGGTCGGGAAGATGATAAAGATAAGGAGGCAGATAGGAAGCATGGCCAAGGCCTTCAAGAACATACTCCCATTCATGGGTGATGAGGAAGAGGAGGACAGGGCGCTGCAGGACATGGAGGCCACCAAGAAGCAGATAAACGCTGCAAGGGAGGTCATGTCAGACCCTGAGAGGACATCCTTCAAGATGGTTGTCATCCCTGAGGAGATGTCCATCTACGAGTCAGAGAGGGCAATGAAGGCCCTCGAGAAGTACAGTATCCACGCCGACGGCGTAATAGTGAACCAGGTCCTCCCGGAGGAGAGCGACTGCGAGTTCTGTAATGCCCGCAGAAAACTCCAGCAGGAGAGGCTTAAGCAGATCCGGGAGAAATTCAGTGATAAGGTGGTTGCAGAGGTCCCGCTTCTCAAGAAGGAGGCAAAGGGTATTGAAACCCTGGAGAAGATAGCAGAGCAGCTTTACGGCGAACCCGAGCCAGAATAGATCCCTTAAATTTTTTATGATCAGTACATTGAGCACCTGATTTTTCCTCTTTTTACCACCTTTAAGGCCACTGTATTATAGAATCACCATCTTTTATTAAAAAATTTTCCATCTCAGATGTCATTATTTCAATTTATATCATATTTAAGACCTTTAAATCTTAATATGGAATTTAAATGGGAGTATATCAAATTTTAAAATAATTTTTGACTTCTTAATGTATTTTAGGATGCTGGGGGCTCCTAATTTTTTCAAAGAAAAAAATGCCAAAATTTATAATATTCATTCAAATTACTTAACAATATATTAATGTTAGGTGAGCACTATGAAAGTTGCAGTTTATGGCGCGGGTAACCAGAAACTTTATGTGGACCAGCTGAACTTGCCTGAAAAATATGGGGGTGAGGCACCCTACGGTGGAAGCAGAATGGCAATTGAATTTGCAGAGGCCGGACATGACGTTGTACTGGCAGAACCAGCAAGGGATATGCTGGATGATGCACACTGGAAGGTGGTTGAGGATGCAGGGGTCACAGTAACAGACAACGATGCAGAGGCAGCCAGTGAGGCTGAAATAGCAGTACTCTTCACACCCTTCGGTAAGAAGACCTTTGAGATAGCAAAGAACATAACAAATCACCTGCCAGAGGGGGCTGTCATAGCAAACACCTGTACGGTCTCACCTGTGGTACTCTACTACGTACTTGAAAGGGAGCTTAGAAGGGATCGTAAGGACCTGGGTATAGCATCAATGCACCCTGCAGCCGTCCCTGGTACACCACAGCACGGCCACTATGTCATAGGGGGTCACTCAAGCAGTGAACTTGACATAGCAACAGATGAACAGATATCAAGATGCGTTGAACTCGCTGAAAGCTGCGGTAAGGTAGCCTATGTTGTACCAGCCGACGTATCAAGTGCAGTTGCAGATATGGGGTCACTTGTTACAGCGGTCACACTTTCAGGTGTCCTTGACTACTACTATGTGGGTACACAGATAATCAGGGCCCCCAAGGAGATGGTTGAAAAGCAGATCCTCATGACACTCCAGACCATAGCTTCACTCGTTGAAACCTCAGGTGTTAATGGAATGCTCAAGGCCATGAACCCTGAACTCCTTGTGAGGAGCGCTAAATCAATGCACCTCCTTGAGGAGCAGGAGGAACTGGATGCAGCACTCAACACCCTATCAGACCTTGATGATGAGGTAAATAAATGGATAGAGAAGGGTGAGATCAGGCACACGGATCTGGTTGCTGCACAGGCCCTTGCAAAGGAGATAAAGAACCTCATGGGTGGAAAGGCTGCCGAGGGTACAATAAGGCGCTGCATGAGGAAGATGTTTGAATAATAATTTTTCCTTATCTTATTTTGTGCAACAAATTTTTTTGAGACCAATTCGGCAGCTGATTTTTGCAATGATTTGATGTTATCCAGAATAAGTTTTTAGTAGAAGCTCTGAATCGATGTTTTAATCCAAAAAATAAAAAGATCAGGTGACGGTTATTCTCATATTAACCGCCCTGAAGGTCTTTTTTATGTACACGTACCTGTAACCCCTTATGGTGTTGCTGTAGTTGAGCGTTGCTGATAGTGTGTCGGCTCTGAAGGTCTCTGAGAGTTTTATGGTCCTGGTGTACCTGCTCGGGTTGTAGATCTTCCTCGTTGTCACTATCCTTGCATCGTATGGGTAGTATCCGATGGTTGCTGAGTAGCTTCTGCCGGGTTTCAGTGTGAACTTGAATGTCCGGTATCCAAGTTTTGCACCGGTTGATGAATAAACCGTCACATAGTATGTCACTGTGGTGGTGTACTTTCCTGTATTTCTGAATGTGAAGGAGTATTTTCTTCTGGCCGGGTTAACGTATACTGTGCTGTTCCTGAGGTTACCCAGACTGAAGGTGTAGACACCGGGTCCGGATAGGTACTGCTGGAAGTTTATGTTTCCTCTCTCCCCGGGTCCGAGTCTGATGGTTTCGTTCCTTATGAGTGACCCGTTTAGGTAGAATGGTATGCTGAATTCCCCTTCAAGGTCACCACTGTTTTCAATCTCTGCACTGACATTTGCGTTCACTGACCCCACAGCGCTTCCCGGTGTAACACTGAATGATCTTATCTCAAGTGTGGCTGGTTTCAGTGCGTTCACATTGATGCCTGGCGGATTATCTATCCACACCGTGTGGTTGCCCCTCTGCGTTATATTGTATGTGAATGACACTGTGACATCCCCACCGGCAGGCACGTTAACGGTCCTGTTCTGGACATTCACACCGTCAATGTAGAGCCTTGCGGTGTAGTTACCGGCAATGTCTCCGATGTTTGTCACCCTTACAGATGCATTGACTCTGAGGGGTATGACTCCGGTGGATGGTGAAACAGTTAGACTGTCAACAATGAAGGTTGCGGGTCTTAGAACCCTCACTGTGACCGGGGAAAGGGAATTGACAGTCACCTGGTGCTCACCTGGTTCACTGATATCCGCTGTGAAGCTAACAAGCACTGAACCCGGACCTGTGACCCTAACGGTCCTGTTCTGGACATTCACACCGTCAATGTAGAGCCCTGCAGTGTAGTTTCCAGACCCCTCCTCAGTGGTGCTTACAAGGGCCGTGACTATTATCCTGTGTGGTGAAACACCGGTGAGTGGTGTGGCACTGAGGTTTGAGATTGCAGGTTCACTGAGTACCCTCACATCAAGTGGGGTTAGAGATCCTATTCCAGCCAGGTATATTCCGGGATTGTCTATGGTGTGATTAAATGCCACCTGGACGCTTCTACCGGCCCCAACTGTAACATTCTTCTCATCCACAGCCAGACCGTTGATGTAGAGGACTGCAGTGTAATTCCCGTCAACCTCGCCGGTGTTCCTGGCAGTGGCAGTGGCTGTTATGGTAAGAGGGCTGAAACCTGAAGATGGTGTCACGCGCAGATCTGAGAGGGTTATGCTGGCAGGTCTAAGGACACGCACGATTTTACTGAACTCATTGATTCCCACAGTATGGTTTCCAGGGGTTAGAAGTGTCCCCATGGCGATCTCCCTTGTTTCGCCCGGACTGAGACTCACAATGTTCTCCTGCACGACCACACCATCAACCATTAGCCTTGCAGTGAAACCTATAACCAGGTCGTGGGGATTTGTCACGTTCAGGGACGCCCTTACACTTAATGGGGCCGGGCCTGTCACAGGCGTGACATTGAACCCTGTGATCGTTGGATCAGGCTCAAGGACCCTGATAGTCACATCAGTGCCTGAGTTCAAACGCAGACGGTATTCGCCTGGAAAGGTGAGCTCCTTTCTGAATGAAACCAGCACCGAACTCTTACCAGGGACACTGACGGTTCTGGTTTCCCAGGCTACATCATCAAGGTAGAGCGTCACTGCGAAATCACCTGCGAGGTCACCGTTGTTCATTACTATTGCAGTGACAGTCACGTTGAGTGGTGATTTGCCATCCACCGGGGAAACTGTAACATTGGATAGTGTGAAGTTGGCCTCACTGAGGACCCTGACGGTTCCTGAGACATTATTGTTGAGTGATATCGTGTAGAATCCTCTATCAGGAAGGAGTATGCTGGTGCTGAAGGGTACCGTGCTTTCACCTGGAATATTGAGGACCTCCGTGTGATCGGGAACACCGTTGACGTATATGGTGGCTGTGTAACTCCTTGGATTTGAATCGATATTGGTGATCATGGCGCTGACCGTAACCGTCAGTGGTGCTGCTCCGCTCTGGGGTGTCAGTGTGAAGTTTTCTATGTAGAACTTCTCCCCCTCCATGACATAGACCAGCTCGGGTTCAAGGTCGTTTATGGTGATCTCATATAGGCCTGCTGCAAGGGTCCTGTTGAAGGATACGGTGGTCCTGCTGCTGGCGTTCACCGTGACATTCCTGCTGTCAACGAGCACCCCGTCAATGTAAAGTTCTGCTGTGTAGCTGTCTGGAAGGTCGCCGTAGTTTACAAGGTCAGCTGTCACATTCACCTTCAGGGGCTCCTGGCCACCTGATGGTGTCACCCGGAGGTTCTCAGGGATTATCAGGGGCCCGAGGAATACCCTCACAGTTGCTGGTGGGAAGTTGTTCACACCCACAGAATATGCCCTGCTGTTTCTCAGGGTGTATTCAAACTCGAAGGGCTCTGTTTCCAGTGAACCAACCTCGACCCACTTTCCAGCGGTCCTGTAACCGTTTATGTAGAGGTCAAGTCTGTACCACCCTGTGGAATCACCGTAGTTGGTTATGTTACCTGTAAGGGTTACTGTGAGGGGTCCTGTCCCGTTGAGGGGTGTCACGCTGATGTTGCTTATTATGAATGGTGTGAATCTTGTAAGGAAACCATCTGAGAGTCCTGTGAGATTCTTTTTGCAGGCATCTGGAGTTACCGTGAAATTTGAGGACCAGGTTTTCCCTGCAACATAGATGTTCTGGTACCTGTCAACCGCCACACCGTAGCCCTGGTCAGCCTCAATGCCCCCCAGGTAGGAGCTGTAGAGGACGCCTTTCGGGATGCTGAATTTCATAACGAAGGCATCCACACCACTTAAGGAACTGTCGTATGCTCCGGGTGTTAAGGGGAAGTTATCTGATCCTGTCCAACCTGTGAGGTAGAGGTTTCCAAGGATGTCCTGTGTGATATCGTTTATTGAGTCGTCTCCGCGCCCACCGAGGTAGGTTGAGTATTCCACTGAGTAGTCATTGAATACCATGATGAAACCGTCACTGGAGCCGTTCCTTATTTTCTGGTAGGCGTTTGGTGTCAGAGGGAAGTCAGATGAATTGGTTTTACCTGCGAGGTAAATCAGGGAGTCCCTGGATATAATTGAATAACAGAAATCCGGTCCTGAACCTCCAAGGTAGGTTGAATAATCACAATTCAGGTCTGGAGTGAATCTTGATAGAAATATATCGGTGGTTCCCCTTTTATCACCGGATATGGCGTCAAATGTCAGTGGAAAGTCATCTGAGTAGGTGTATCCCGTAATGTATATGTTACCTGCATAGTCAATGGCGATCCCCTGGCAGTAGTCGTCCCATGATCCCCCAAAGTATCTTAGATTGACAGGATTGAGGTCCTGGTCGAACCTGGCAAGAAATGCATCGTATCCACCATGATAGGTCCAGTCTGTCAGTGGAGTTGCGTTTGGGTTGGTCCCCGGCACTATAACTGTACCCCCACCCAGCTCAGATACATTGAGGACGGTTGAAATCGTGTAGCCACTGACGTAAATGTTGCCTTCATAATCGATGGCAAGGCCCTTTGCAACGTCATAGCCTGAGCCGCCAATGTATACCCTCTTAACTTCTTTGCCTGAGGGGTCTATTTTTGATATGAAGGCATCCGCAACCTTCAGACCGTCATGGTTTATCTCGCCCACAACGTAGGCGTATCCATCTCCATCTGCAACTATTCTGTGGCCCCAGTCGTCTCCTGATGTGTCAGTTAATATTGTATGGTATATGACTTCTCTTGTCACGTTAAATTTGGTGACGAATACATCCTTGGATCCATTTACATGTGTAGATCCGGTCACATAGATGTACCCTGAGTCGTCCACATAGACGTCACGTGCCTCGTCAACGACTTTGTCACCAAGGTAGGTTGAATAGTCCACTGTATAGTTTGATTCTGCAGCTACTGTACCCTGCAGTATCAGTAGGAGGAATATGGTGCAAAACAGAATAGAAAACCTTTTATATAGGTCTATTTTATCACCTCCCAAAGGTGAACTTTGTTATTACAGTTATAATGAATATAATTTACGGTTTGATCTTGAAATTAAGAAATTATGTTTACACTTCAAAAAAATAAACCAGCTGTTTTCATGAAGTTATACAATGGGAGGGACAATCTAAAAAGGGATTTTTATTAATAGAGAAGTATTCAGTATTAATCAGCCTCAGAAAACATCCGGAGCATCAGCAGCTGAAAATTCGTTATATACAATCACGGCTCCGGTGGCAGAGTATTTCAGCTGACGTGTCGTTTTCAGGATATCAGAGAAGGGGATGGAATTAGAGGTAAATGAATGATTCAGAGGACAACGAGGATGGACATGTAACTGAATTCAGATTCACTCACATCCCTCAGTGTTGATTTCAGGACCCTCTCATCGGGATAGCTGAGCCTTTCACAGACAGCAACCCTCCTTTCAGGGTCAAGACCGCATTCAATGAGGAATGCTGCTGTCTTTGATGGATTCATTGAGGGCAGGATTATGGTTGGCCTCCCATTATCAATTACATCCAGGATTCCCTCCTCGCCACGTCCATGAAGGGTGATGACATCTGCATCGTCCCAGGGTATCAGCAGCCTCGCTGCACATAGCTGGATTGAGCTGATTCCAGGCACCACCTTCACCCTCACCGGGAGTCCACGGGAGGATATTATCCTTTTCAGTGGTTTGAGGACCCCTGAAAATCCAGGGTCACCTGTGGAGAGCACGGAGACCTCCATGGAGATTGCAAGTTCAGCAGCCCTTCCTAACTTCTCATCCATATCCCTGGCACCGAGGACCACGGTTTTTCTGGCGGATGGAAAAAGTTCAAGGGCCCTGCGACTTCCAAATACAACTTCTGAGTTCATAACTGCATTCATTGCAGCGGGTGTGATGTAATCCGGCGATCCTGGACCTATTCCCACTATGTTCAGAGTCATAAAATTACCCCTATTCCATCAAATTCAGCCCAATGGAGCAGGTATTCACTGGGTCTCAGCAATCTCTCCATTAAAGAGAGTGTCCCATACCAACATTTTATTATAATATCCCGGCACTACTTATTAATGTGATAACAATGATCCAGATTGCAGTCACAGGAAAACCCAACGTTGGAAAATCATCATTCTTCAATGCAGCCACCCTATCTGAGGCCGAGGTTGCATCATATCCCTTCACAACAATCGATGCCAACCATGCAGTGGCCTATGCATCCTGCAGATGCCCCTGCAGGGAACTTGGAGTTGAATGCAACCCCCGGAACTCCCGGTGCATCAATGGTGTCAGACTAATACCAGTGGAGCTCATAGACGTCGCCGGCCTGGTACCAGGGGCCCATGAGGGGAGGGGCCTCGGGAACAAGTTCCTTGATGACCTCAGACAGGCGAGGGCATTTCTCCACGTCATAGACGCCTCAGGTTCCACCGATGAGGAGGGGAGACCCGTTGAATCAGGAAGCCACGACCCCCTGGAGGACGTTGAGTTCCTGGAGGAGGAGATAACCATGTGGCTCTACGGGATCCTCGAGAGGAACTGGGAGAGGCTCCTCAGAAAGGCTGCTTCAGAGAAGCTCGACATGAACCGAATCATACATGAACAGCTCTCAGGCACCGGAATAACACCTGAGGACATCATTGAGGCATCACGGAAGGTGGATGCCGATGTTTATTCATGGGGGAAGGATGAGCTTCTGCAGTTCCTTGATGAGCTCCTCAGAATAGCAAAGCCAATGCTCATAGTTGCAAATAAGGCGGACCTTCCATCAGCCAGTGAGAATATTGAGCGCCTGAAGGATGCCTACCCCCACGTGGTACCCGCATCTGCAGAGGCTGAACTGGCCCTCAGAAGGGCAGCAGAGGCGGGTTTAATCAGTTACACCCCCGGTGGCAGTGAATTTGAGATAATCGATGAAGCAAAGCTCACAGATAAACAGAGGGCGGCCCTTGAGTACATACGTGAAAATGTCCTGGAGGTTTACGGGAGCACAGGTGTCCAGGAGGCCATCAACAGGGCCGTATTTGATCTTCTGGACATGATAGTTGTCTTCCCGGTTGAGGATGAGCACAGATTCACTGACCAGAAGGGGAATGTGCTCCCAGACGCCATCCTTGTACCGCGGGGCTCCAGTCCAAGGGACCTTGCCTACCTGATACACACGGAGATAGGTGACTCCTTCCTCCATGCGGTGGATGCCAGAAAGGGTATGAGGGTCGCATCCGACCATGAACTGGAGGATGGGGACATAATAAGCATCATCTGCAGCAGATAGTTTCATAGGATAGCACATTAATTTAATAACATGAGTGGTGCATTTCAAGTGTAAGTCCCCTGGATGAAGCTGGTGGCTGTGCAACCACAGGATGGGATGATAGTATTACATTAATTTAATAATGAGGGTGGTGCGTTTCAAGTGTAAATGTGGTGTGAACCATGACAGCCATATATGAACTTGAAGTGGAGGAGGTCCTGCAGAGGCTTGAAACATCAGAATCAGGCCTTGACCCCCAGGAGGCGGAAAAACGCCTCAAGATTCACGGCCCCAACAAACTTGAGGAGGTCAAAAGAAGACCACTCATCCTGCTTTTTCTATCAAACCTCTACAACGTACTTGCGCTGCTGCTCTGGATCGCAGCCATACTGTCCTTCATACAGGCAATTACCAGCTCGCAGTCGCCATTGTAATGGTTATAATCATAAACGCACTCTTCAGTTTCTGGCAGGAATATGAGGCTGAAAAGGCAGCAGAGGCCCTTAAAAACATTCTGCCTGTGATGGTTAAGGTCATAAGGGCCTCAAAGGAGGTCCTGATACCCGCGGCTGATGTCGTGCACGGGGACGTCATAATCCTTGAGGAGGGGGACACCGTCCCGGCCGACGCAAGGATCCTTGAATCACACAACCTGAGGGTGGATGCATCAGCACTGACAGGAGAATCAAAACCTGTGAGAAAGGTATCACACCCGGTCAGGGAGGCTGATAACTACATAGACACAGAGAACATTCTCTTTGCAGGCACCCAGGTGACTTCAGGTACAGGAAGGGCCGCCGTGTTTGCAACCGGCAGGGACACCGAGTTCAGCAGGATAGCGGCACTCACACAGGAGGTGCGTGAGGAGCCCAGCCCTCTCCAGCGACAGATATCCCTGGCCGCAAGAATCATAGGGGCCCTGGCGGTTGCCATGGGTGTCATCCTCTTCCTGGTGAACCTTTACATAGTCAGACTCCCCCTTGAAACAGCATTCATATTCGCAATTGGTTTGATGGTTGCAAACGTCCCGGAGGGCCTTCTCCCGAGCGTCACACTCTCACTTGCGGCCTCCGCAAGGAAGATGGCCCGGGAAAACGCCCTTGTGAAGAGACTTTCCAGTGTGGAGACACTGGGATCAACGACAATCATATGCACAGATAAGACAGGGACCCTCACAAGGGGTGAGATGACGGTCAGGAAAATATGGATCCCCCATAAGGTCATCGAGGTCACAGGGTCAGGTTACAGACCAGAGGGTCAGTTCCTCTTCAGGGGGGAACCAGTGAGCCACAGGGACATGGCCGAGCTGAAGCTGCTCATGAGGGCAGCCACCTTCTGCAACGATTCGGCCCTCATACACGAGGAAGGTGAATGGAGTGTGCTGGGTGATTCAACCGAGGGCGCCCTCCTTGTTGCAGCCGAGAAACTGGGCTTTGATGCTGAGGCAGAACTCGAAGCGATGCCCAGGATAACAGAGCTCCCCTTTGACTCCAGGCGGAAATCAATGACCTCAATCCATGAGAAATCAGGAAAGAGGGTGGCCTACGTCAAGGGAGCGCCAAAGAAGATAATAGGATTATCGGAACGCATTTCTGTGGATGGGAGGGTCAGAGCCCTACATGAAGATGAGAAGGAAAGGATAATAGGCATACATGATGAAATGGCCTCGAAGGGTCTCCGTGTACTTGCCTTCGCATACCGGGAACTCCCAGAGGACCTTGAAGTCAGGGACCCCGGTGAGGTTGAGAGGGACCTTATACTGGTGGGCATGGCAGCCATGTATGATCCACCAAGGGAGGGGGTTAAGGAGGCTGTGGAGCACTGCAAGACTGCAGGTATAAGGATCATAATGATAACAGGCGACTATGGTCTCACAGCAGAGGCCATAGCCAGGGAGATCGGGATAGTGGAGGGTGAGTGCAGAATAATCAAGGGAAAGGAGCTGGATAAGCTCAAAGACACCGAACTCAGGGGTATACTGGCCAGGGAGAGGAACCTTATATTCGCAAGGGCTGTCCCTGAACATAAGATGAGGATAGCATCTGTCCTGGAGGACTCAGATGAGATCGTTGCCATGACAGGTGACGGTGTTAACGATGCACCCGCCCTCAGGAAGGCAGATATAGGTGTTGCCATGGGGAGCGGCACCGATGTTGCAAAGGAGGCAGCAGACATAGTCCTTGCAGATGACAACTTTGCAAGTATCGTGACCGCGGTCAGGGAGGGTCGTACGGTCTATGAGAATATAAGGAAGTTCATAACCTACATATTTTCTCATGAGACAGCTGAGATAGTCCCATTTATCATGATGGTTCTCTTCAGCATACCCCTCCCAATAACCATAATGCAGATACTCGCAATAGACCTTGGAACAGACACCCTACCGGCCCTGGCCCTTGGAAGATCCCCACCGGAGTCTGATGTGATGAAACTGCCACCGAGACCCCCCTCAGAGAGGCTCCTTAACAGGGAGGTCATCCTGAGGGGTTACCTGTTCACAGGAACAATTGAGGCAGCCCTCATCATGGCAGCATACTTCCTGGTTCTCTATTCAGGGGGATGGCTTCCAGGACAGGAACTTTCAGCCAGCGATCCCCTCTACATGAGGGCCACCACGGCGGTCTTTGCAGGTATAGTCATGGCACAGCTGGGCAATCTTCTCTCCTCACAGACCCTCCGTTCATCAGCACTTGAGGTGGGCCTCCTGAGGAACAGGTGGATACCGGCAGGTATGGTCTTTGCAATCTCGGTGATGCTCCTTGTTATCTATCTGCCACCACTGCAGCCCATCTTCGGCACATCCCCACCCGGAATCCGGGAGTGGTTCATCCTGATATTCTTCACACCCATCGTCTTTCTGACCGATGAGATGAGGAAGTTCATACAGAGGAGGCTGGCCTGAACATCATGGATTCTGGGATACTAATTTATCAGGGCCAGGAGTATGGAAGGGACCAGGATGAGAAGAATAAAAAAGAAAGGAGGAGGTCAGCGGAGGAGTGGGTCATCCTCAAAAGGCAAATCTACAGGTTAGCTGTGGAGGCTGGCTGGCCCCTCGAGTACATACTGGAGATGCCATACTCCTCCTTCACGGAGTGCCTGCTATCCTTCCAGGACCCACCCCGGCAGGGGCCAGCAGTGAGGGATGTTGAAGCGGAACTGGATAGGCTAAAAGAACTCAACTACAAGAGTGTGCGGCTCAGGACATAGTAGATTATGGCTAGAGGGATGACCACAATAGCAGCCGATGTATAGCAGTAGATGAGTAATATACCTATAAAGTAGAGCCCTGCGATGACTGCAATGACCTTAATCTTACGGGGGGCATCATCGAAGGATGTGTCCTTCCCATTGAACCATAGTATCGCGGCTAAACCAAAAGAGATCCATATGGGTTCTGAATGTCCTATGAGGGCGAAGGGGAGGGAAATCAATCCCACCGCAAGGGCTAGTTTCCTCAACTCAGTTTCCTTTGTTAGTTTTCCGCCGCATTCGCAGGTGTAATCATCAGGGTCCTCCCCATCATTTAGGGTGTAGGTTTCCCCGCATTCCTCACATTTCACCTTCATAGTAGAGTATTATGTCTGAAGAATTATGTAATCCTTACGGGGAGTTGTATGGTTGATCATACAGGGATACTAATTTATAGGGCCCGGAATGAACTATGATTAATTAAAGAAATGGAGGTGCTGGTATGAGATGGTTAGCTCTTCTCATGCTCATGATATTTGTGGCGGGTTCATCGATAGGGACCTGCATGGCCCACTCAGGGGATCCCCTGAAACCAGCCATGACGGGTAAGGCTGGCGGGGGGTTTAAGAGTTCATCAGGAAAACATATTGACCTCGACGACGATGATGATTCTGGTGGCGCTGATGATTCTGCAGGTGGGGACTGGCTATGGCTTCTTGTCCTTATCATTCTAATTGTTGTGATAGCTGTGCTGATTCTCCTCTATCTGAGGCGATGATAGACGAATGGCTGGTTGCGCATTCGCTGTTTACAGACAGTAACTGGATGCTGATGGGTGGTGGAATCTTTGACAGTGATTGATGAGTCCTGAGGGGATAGGATGGTCCTTGTAATTGAGATCATAAGAAAGCATCTTCCGAGGGTCTTAAAGGTCCCGGCCACGCGCATCCTCCTCCTTGTCCTTGCTGTGATCATCTACGGCACAGCAGGGTTCCATTTCATAGAGGGGGAGTCATGGACGGTTTCCCTCTACTGGACCTTTGTAACAATAGCAACCGTTGGTTACGGTGACTACAGTCCCTCAACGCCACTTGGAATGTACTTCACGGTAACCCTGATCGTATTTGGCATAGGAACCTTCGCGGTTGCAGTTGAAAGACTTTTAGAGTTCCTCATAAACAGGGAGCAGATGAAATTAATGGGGCTGATAGATGTGGCTAAATCAAGGCACGTGGTTATATGTGGCTGGAGTGAGAGCACACTGGAGTGCCTCAGGGAACTCCGGGGGAGCGAGGTTTTTGTACTTGCAGAGGATGAGAATGTAAGGAAGAAGGTCCTGAGGAGCGGGGCCAGCTTTGTCCATGGGGATCCCACGAGGATCTCTGACCTTGAAAAGGCCAATGTAAGGGGTGCAAGGGCAGTTATAGTTGACCTTGAATCTGATTCAGAGACCATACACTGCATACTTGGCATAAGGAAGATCGATGAATCAGTGAGGATCGTAGCCGAGGCTGAGAGATACGAGAACATTGAGCAGTTGAGGATGGCAGGGGCTGATCAGGTGATATCCCCCTTTGTCATATCAGGGAGGCTGATGTCGAGGAGCATCGATGACGGCTATGAGGCAATGTTTGTACAGGATGTACTCGCAGAGGAGTCCACAAGGAGGATGGTGGAAGTTCCGGTCCCCGCGGGGAGCAAACTTGAGGGAATCTCAGTTCTTGATGCCGACATCCATGAGGTGACGGGGGTTATCGTAATCGGAGTGGGACGTGGAGATGAACTCATAATAGATCCCCCCAGGGATTACTCCTTCAGGGCAGGGGATATAATACTGGGCATAGGAAAACCAGAGGAGATTGAAAGGTTGAAGGATTACATCGGGACCTGAACTTTCAGAGCCTTCAGGGCGATTCATCAGGCCAGAGTACGGATATTCTTCTGAGGGGATACACAAGGACGTTCCCATTGAGATCAGTGGCCATGGAGTGTGCTATTACATTCACACCCGCTTCATGGGCCCTTCTCAGTGCCGATGAAAATTCAGGATCCATCTCATGATTTGGGGAGAAAAAACGTGCCCCCTTACCGAATACAAGGAAGAGTACACTGCTGCGGTATTCCTCAGAGAGGGCATGTTCCAGTTCCTCAATGTGTCTCCTGCCCCTCTCTGTGGGCGCGTCAGGGAAAAGTGCAAGGTCTCTCCTGACAAGGGTGCAACCCTTAACCTCAACGAGCATCCTTTCATCTTCAGATGCCAGCAGAAAATCGATTCTGCTTCTACCGAAGCTGTATTCTCTTTTTTCTATCCTGAAACCCTGAAACTCATCCACGGCTGAGGACTCCATTACAATGGCGGCAAGGTCACTGTGGAAGCCCGAATTCACAAGTACCCACTCATCACCCCTCCTGAGGGCTATAACATCAAACTCTGTTTTCCGGTTTCCAGGGGGGGCCTTCCTCAGTATAATATCGTTTCCAGGTATCAGAAGTTCTCTGAGCCTCCCGGGATCCCTCAGGTGGGCCAGTCGCCTCTCACCATCCACATGAACAGCGACCGTGAACCTGTTGGGCCTTTCAATGTAGCTTCCCCTTATGGGGTTCTCTATGATCACAGCAACCATCATTATATATGTAAGCTTCTAAATGAATATTAATCAATCCATGGATATGAATCATGAGGAAGGACTTCTCATCCGGGGTCCCCCAATGCACCACTACAGACCCTTGAGGGTCGTTCTTGCAGGGATCCCGGGAACGACTGAGAGCCCATGTTTGCATCACTACAGACATTTGAGGTGAAGGAATTTGCATCCAAGACCCAGCCCAATAGCTGCATCACTTTACACACTCAGAGACCTTGACGCTGATGTGATAATCCTCCACGGCCCCCACGGCTGCTGCTTCAGGACAGGGAGACTCCTTGAAACTGACGGAGTCCGTGTTCTAACAACCGCGATGTCAGAGCAGGACTTCATCTTCGGGGCATCCGACAAACTCACAGAGACCCTCAGGAAGGCATATGAAATGTTCTCCCCCCAGCTTGTGGGTGTGGTGGGCACCTGTGCCAGCATGATAATCGGCGAGGACCTGAAGGAGGCTGTCCAGAGGGCCAGTATACCTGCAAGGGTCCTCGCCGTGGAATCCCATGGCGGCTTCGGGGAGGGTGATAACACCGAGGGTGCCATAATAGTCCTGGAGGCAGCTGCGGAGCAGGGTATAATCCCGGAAGAGGAGGCAAAGCGCCAGATAAAGATGCTGAAACTCGCAACCGAAATTGAGAAGACAAGGGGCATGGCTCAGGGGGAATACATCCGCCCATCCTACGGTGATGATAAGGATGAGGTGGCTCTGAGGGTCCTTGAAGCCATAATGGAAGGTAGAAGGGTGGCATTTGTCCTCAATGCCAAGAAGGAGACATCCTATCTATTCGCTGACATCCTGACCCTGCCCTTCAGTTCACTGAACCCTGATAACCCCCCCATTATAATCGCGAATCTTGATAGGGATGTTGGTCTTCCAAGGATACGGAGGCATGCAGAGAGCATACTATCAGAGATAGAGAGGAGCGGTAACAGGGTGGATCACATAACAGGTGGCCTGGATGAGTACCCCATAACCGGTGCAAGGGCCGCAGAAATATTAAGGAATGAGAAAATAGAGTTTGCAGTGGTATCCGGAGTTCCCCATGCACTTCCAGTTGAGGAACTGAATATTGAATCAGTGGCAGTTACCGATGGACCCAGACTCGTGGAGCCACTGAGGGGACTTGGTTACACCCATGTGGTGGCCGAGCTGGATGCCCATGCAAGGACACTGGGACAGAGCAGCATAGTGGAATCTGATTTTGGAGATGCCCTTAGAAGAAACATTGAAAAGGTGATATGATGGCTGAAACAGTTGGAATGATACTCTGCGGGGGATTCGGGAAACGCCTGAGACCCCTCACCGAGAGAATACCAAAACCACTCATTGAGATAAAGGATGGCTACACAATTCTTGACAAGCAGCTCTTTGACCTCAAAAATGCAGGCATAAAAAGGGCTTACCTCCTCACAGGCTTCCTCGGGGAAAAGATAGAGGAGAGGTATGGTGATAACTACAAGGGACTCAGAATAGAGTATGTAAGGGAGGAGAAACCACTGGGAACACTTAACGCAATAAGGCTTGGCATGGAGGCCATAGATGGAGAGAAACAGTGCATAATAAGGAATGGGGATGTTGTGGCTGACCTCAATATAAAGAAGATGATACACCTGGGTGAGATGTCAGATTACCCCCTAACCATGTTCATAACCAGGATGCAGTCACCCTACGGCATAGTTGAAACCAGCGGTGATAAGATAGTGAACTTCAGGGAAAAACCCCTCCTTGACTATTACATCAACGCAGGGGTCTACTTCTCCAAGGGAAACCTCGACTTCGGCGACTTTGAGTCAGGCGACATCGAAAAGACACTCTTCCCCCTCATGGCAAAGGAGAACAAGTTGGGCTACTACAGGGAGGATGGTCTCTTCTGGATGGCCATCGACACCTCCAAAGAACTTGAGGAGATAAGGAAGGAGTACCGTAACCGGGAGGACAAGCCATGGGGCTATGAGAAGATCCTCATAAACACCGAGAAGTACCTCACAAAGGAGCTCTTCATAAGGGAGGGCTACCGCACATCATTCCATTACCATGAGGAGAAGGATGAGACCATGTACATAATCTCAGGCTCAGGTTACATAGAATTCGATAACCGGAAGGAGTACTTCAGCAAGAACGACACCATCCGCATAGAGCCGGGAGAAAGGCACTCCATAGTGGCGATGGAGAACACCATACTCCATGAGGTGTCAACACCACACCTCAACGACACCGTGAGGGTCCAGGATTACTATACAAGGTGAGCTGTCTTGATAGCCATCATAGACTATGGAAGCGGAAACCTCAGGAGCATAGCCAATGCATTCAGGAGGATAGGGGCAGATGCCCGTGTGACATCCGATCCACAGATCCTTGCAGCCGCTGACGCACTCGTACTCCCGGGTGTCGGTGCCTTCGGAAGTGCGATGGCCAAACTCGAGGACCTGAGGGAAACCCTTCTGGGGAACATAAGGGACGGGAAACCCTTCCTGGGGATATGCCTAGGGCTTCAGGTACTTCTTTCAGAGAGCCAGGAATCTCCCGGTGTCCAGGGCCTTGACCTTATACCTGGAAGGGTAATAAGGATACCCCCTGGCAATAAGGTGCCCCATATGGGCTGGAACCAGCTGGTAATTGTGAAGGATTCACAGCTCCTTGAGGGTGCTGAGGATGAGTACTTCTACTTCGTCCACTCCTACTATGCTGAACCCTCCACCGATGTGGTCGTTGCAAGGACAGATTATGGGGTTGAGATGACAGCGGCCATCGAATCTGATAACATCCATGCAACCCAGTTCCACCCTGAAAAGAGCGGGGAAGCCGGACTGGATGTTCTAAGGAACTTTGTAGAGATAATCAGGGCATGAAAGATCAGTGAGAGGTTGGATAATGGATATAGAGGGATTTGTAAGGCGAAACATGGATTCCATGGATGAGGAGTCACTCAGGAACGCACTGGCTGACCTTATACTGGAATTCAAGGATACAGACAGGGAAACATCCATCCGGATGGCGGACGCGGTTATCTATGAGGTTAAGAATACCCTTAAAACCGGCGGACTGGACGACGGCCTCAGGACCATAATATCATACCCCCCTGCAGGGGTTGGAATGGGTGAGATGGGGGTCGGGTCCCGGGGTGAGGGCGACTTTTTTGTCCACAGGAAGATCGCAGATATCGTTTCAAGCACAGGGACACGTTCATTCATAAATCCTGAGGCACAGGATGATGGTGGCGTCGTAAGGACTGAAACAGGAAGTGGGGACGTATACATAACAACCGCAGTGGATGGGATACACTCACGCCTAAGCGAATACCCCTTCCTCGGGGGCTTCCATGTCACCAGGGCAGCCCTGAGGGATGTGTGTGTGATGGGTTCAAGGCCCGTGGCCCTCATAAGCGACCTCCACCTTGCAGATGATGGTGACGTCGGTAAACTATTTGACTTCACTGCAGGGGTTGCAGCAGTATCAGAACTCGTTGACGTCCCGGTGGTCGCCGGGAGCACCCTGAGGGTCGGGGGTGACATGGTCCTTGGTGACAGGCTTGTCAGCGCAGTCGGGGCCATAGGCTTTTCAGAGACACCACCAACAGCCAGGAAGCGTGCAGAGCCCGGAGACGTCATACTCCTAACAGAGGGGTCAGGAGGCGGGACAATAACCACAACCGCCATATACCATGGACTCTTCGATGTTGTATGGGAGACTCTTGACGTGAATTTCATAAGGGCCTCCGAGGCCATAATGGATTCAGGGCTCCTGGGCGATGTCCATGCAATGACAGACGTTACAAATGGCGGTCTGAGGGGAGATGCACATGAGATATCCTCAACAGCCGGGGTTGGACTGGAATTCGATGCCGATGCGGTCATGTCCATGATAAACCCCAGTGTCCTGGCGATGCTGCAGGACCTTGAAATTGACCCCCTCGGCGTCTCCATAGATTCGCTCATGATAATAGCCCCCGAGGACGTGGCCCCTGATGTTATGGACACCATAAGGGGTGCAGGCGTTGATGTTGCAGAAATAGGAAGGGTAACTGACTCAGGGGTCCCGGTTCTCCTGAGGGACGGTTCAGAGGAGGAACTCAGGCCACTCTTCCGTGAGGCAGCATACACCCAGATAAAGAAGATGGTGGGTGATAAAACACCCCAGGACTTTGAGGAGATGAAGAGGAAGGTTGAGGATGCTGCAAGGCGTGCCATAGAGAAGAAGGACATGGTGGTCCGGATGATCTCCAGGGAGTAGATCTAAGAGAGTACAGCCTTCTTGAAGGGATATCATGGATGATGGGGGCTACATATCCACAACCGACGCGGTTCTTGCACTCACAGTGGTCTTCATAGTAACGGCATCCGTCATCAACACGGACCCCCCGCTGGTCACCCCTGAATCTCCGAAAGCAGGGGATGTCCTTGATGCCATGGCGTCCTATCCATCAGGTGAAAGCATACTGGATGGCCTTGCAGAGTCTCCTGACCCAACCATGGCATCGGATTTCCTCAACAGGACCCTTGAGGGGATGGACTACAATCTCACAGCTGACAGGGGGACCGGTGAGGTTACCGTTGCATCCCGTGGTTCAATGGAGGATGCAGAAGACATAGACGTGGCTGTGAGGTCGCGGGGAAACGTCACCTTCAGACTCTATCTATGGAAACCCTGATGCAAGACTTAAATACCTGCATGGAAAATTATTAATATAGGATGGTATAAACTACCCTTCACTCTCATTTTGCCCTGATAGTGTAGCGGATATCACGTAGGACTGCGGATCCTATTACCCGGGTTCAAGTCCCGGTCAGGGCACTCACCTTCACATTAAAATCCACTGATTCTATTTAAAGGGCGAAACCATCAAGTAACTGCGTCCGTCCCAGTGTACCGTCTGATCTGGAATCAGCGCTGGAAGCGGAACCTGAAGCGGACCGTCAGCAAATCTCTTCTCATTCTTGCTCTGATCATGTCGGGATGGAGATCATCAGCAAATCTTTATTTCATGGACGACAAACTAATGTCTGGAGATGGTGGTTGTTATGGGGACCTACTTCAATCCTGAAATAGAGACCATGGAACGTGGCGAATTGGACGCCCTTGTAGAGGAGAGGATAAGGTACACAGTTAACTATGCATATGAAAACTCTCCATTCTACAGCAAATGGTTCAGGAAGAACAATATCAGGCCCTCAGATATAAAGAGTCATGAGGACCTCAGGGAGCTCCCTATAATAAGCGGTGAAACAGTAAGGAAAAACCAGCCACCTGAAAAGGACAGATTTGAATTTAAATGCGCCCCCTGGGAGGAGATCTACACCATCCATGAGACCAGCGGCACCAGCGGAAGACCAAAGTCCTTCTTCCTCACATGGGGGGACTGGCAGAGGTACGCAGAGAAGTATGCGAGGTCCTTTGTATCCCAGGGATTTGAAACAGGTGACCGGGTCGTCGTATGCGCATCCTACGGCATGAATGTCGGGGCCAACACGATGACACTGGCAGCACAGAAGATAGGAATGACAATAATACCTGAGGGCAAATGCACATTTCCTGTGAGGATAATGGAGAACTACCAGCCAACAGGGATAGTTGCAAACGTATTCAAACTGCTGAGGCTCGCAAGGCGAATGAAGGAGCAGGGAATTGATCCCAGGGAGTCAAGCATAAAGAGGCTGGTGGTCGGTGGTGAAAGCTTTGCGCCGGAATCAAGGGCATACGTCGAGGAACTGTGGGGAGTTGATGTCTACAACACCTATGGGAGCACCGAGGGGACCATGTGTGGGGAATGCCACATCAAGGAGGGACTCCACGTCCCCGAGGACCTCGTACACCTGGATGTCTATGACCCCAACCTCAGGGACTTCGTTGATGATGGGGAATGCGGCAGGATAGTCCTGACAACCCTGCTACCCGTTGGTGAGAGGACCGGCACACTCCTGCTCAACTATGACACCGAGGACACAACCGTGGTCATATCAAGGGACACGTGCAGGTGTGGAAGGACCCACATGAGGATAATGAACCCTGAAAGGGAGGCAGAGACCTTCTGGATCTCCGGTCATCCATTCAACCGTGTTGACGTTGAGGCAGCGGTTTTCCAGAGGGAGAACATGGATTACCTCACAGGAGAATATGAGGCCTTCCTCTACGGGGACGAGGATGAGGGCACAGTGACCATGAGGGTCTCCCTTGAATGTGAGGATCCAGGAAACTGCGCCAAGGAGATAATCCAGGAGAACTTTATAGGGGCCTTCTTCAAATATAAGAGGGACCTGCATGATGCCTACCTTGAGGGAACATTTGAGATAATATTCAACTTCGTAGGGCCAGGCGAACTCGAATTTTATAAGGTTAAGGGCAGGCCCAAGCGTATAGTGGATAGGAGATAGTCCAGCTAAGGTTGGGATGTAGGGCAGACATCATCATGGACGGATAGTTTCAGGGAACTGGGCCTTCCTTCAGTGGATAGCGAATTATATAATTAAAATGGTGCTGAATGCAGAAACATTATCGACTGAGTACATAAATTCTGGAGTAAAACGATGCTGAATGCAGAAACCTATGTCACATCAACAGAGGGGACCGGTGGAAGAATAAGGGTGCATAACAGGGACTTTGAGGTGGAGGAGATCCCCCTCACAGAGCCCAGTGGCAGCGGCCCCAACACATGGATATGGATAGAGAAGGAGGGCAGGACAACCCTAGACGTCCTCCTCGACATTGCAAGGGAACTCCACCTTGACAGGAGAAGGATGGGATTCGCTGGCATGAAGGATAAGAGGGCCGTCACCAGACAGTGGATATGTGTGAGCAACACAGCACCCTCAGAGGTTAAGGCCATAGAGGAAAGGATAAGAAACGTTAAATTCCTCAGGGTCACAGCAAATGAGAAGAAACTCCGGATGGGTCAGCTGCTGGGCAACCGTTTCAGGATCCGGATAAGGGACACCGAAATCGATGAACCCCTGGAGACAGCCAAGGCCACCCTCCAGGAACTTGAGGCTAAGGGTGTCCCGAATTACTATGGCTGGCAGCGCTTTGGGAGTCCAAGGGCAAACACGCACCTTGTTGGACGGGCACTTGTCCATGGCGATGTAAAGGGCGCGGTTGACAGCTACATAGGTAACCCCCTTGAGGGGGAATCAGAGATTGTTTCAGAGGCCAGGAGGGCCTATGACAGGGGCGACCTTGAGGAGGCATATGAGCTCATGCCATCATCAATGAGGTATGAGAGGATGATGCTGAGACCGATGCTCAGGGATCTACGTAGGGGTGAGTTCTCAGACGAATCATACGTGAGGGCCATCCATGCACTTCCGAAGCCCCTGAAGAGGATGTTCGTCCACGCCTACCAGTCATACCTCTTCAACCGGGCAGTAAGTGAGAGGGTGGCCCTCGGCATAAACACCCACATCCCCGGCGATATAGTCATTGATAATGACCAGCACATAATACATGACGCTGATCAAGATGAACTGGAGGAGCTGATCCTCAACTTCGAGGCCCATCCGACAGCACCATTATATGGCAGCAAGGTCCCCCTTGCCAGTGGAAGGCCCGGTGAGATTGAGAGGAGGATACTTGAGGATGAGGGAGTGTCCCTTGAGGACTTCAACTCAATAAAGGTCCCCAAACTGGGAAGCCATGGCATGAGGAGGGCGATACGCTTCAGGATATGGGACGTGGATGCCCATGAGAGCCAGGAGGGCCTTACAGTTGAATTCTCAATACCCAGGGGGTGCTATGCAACCTCTGTTTTAAGGGAGATCATGAAAAAGGATGTTGTCTAGGTCTTCAGACATGCAGGTGGGTCCATGGATTTTACTGAATATCCGTGACCACTTACTGAATGATTAAAGGTATGGAGATGATCCGGTGGAAGTTGACTGCAGAGTTATATCACGTGGAAAGGGAAGAGGTCCAGTTCTGGTATCAACTGAACCATTGAGCTTTCTCGGAGGAGTTGATCCCGGCACGGGGAGGGTTATTGACCAGAAACACCCCCTCCATGGCAGGAGCATGAAGGGGAAGGTTCTCCTCATACCCGGCGGTAAGGGCTCCACGGTGGGGTCCTATGTCATATTTCAGATGGCAAAGAACGAAACAGCTCCGGCCGCCATAATATGCCTGAACGCGGAGCCAATAATCGCAACCGGGGCCATAATGGCCGGCATACCCATGGTGGACAGACCCTCGGAGGACCTCCTCGGTCTTCTGGAGGATTCAATGGAGGTTGAGGTGGATGCTGAGGAGGGAAAAATAAGGTTCTAGTCCCTGAAGGACCCCAGTATGCTGCCGGCGCTCCCACCAAGGAATCCAAGGCTCATATCACCTGCAAGGGCGTATATAAGTATTGAGAGGATCGGCATATTCATGATACCAGTTTTGATGTAGACCATGAGGATGTTTATGATGCCAACGGCGGCCCCCATGATAACCCCATTCACCGCACCGTTGAGATAATCCTTATCTGCGATGTAACCGCAGGCCACAGAGGCCAGGAGAATTGAAAGCACGCCCATCAATGAGGGGATCAGTAATCTGAGGAGGGGTCCAAGGATGACTGTAAGGATGATACCAGAAACAACTGCCTTCCAGTTAACTTCAATTTCCATCATCGATCACCATGAATAATAATTTATGATGGATATATAATGTTATGGTCGGATTGGTAATGATGCCCCAGATAAAAGTAAGAACTTGCTGGACCAGAGATTCATTCATGGGATAATTCGAACGGTTTTTGGGTGCTAAGGAGTTGCATTTCATGGTTATTGATGATTTTAATGATTATAAGCTCTCATTTTTTGATGATAAATGGGTACCGGTTTTTCTGATCGTCTGGTTAACGGTGTTCCTCCTTTCCCATCCTGACATGAACTTTAAGCTCCTGGCGGGACTGATCTTTTCCGCCATAATAATCGTCTATAAACCGGAGGGATTCCTTGATGGCCATAAAAGGAGGATCTTCATCTTAACAGTCATAATGTATCCCCCCGCTGAATTTGCACTGAAGCTACTGGCTGCCTCAGGGCCCCTTGCAGTGAACATGGCCGAGCACTTTACTGCGGGTCTTGTGGTGGCAATTTATCTTTCAACACTCCTCCATGGCGCACTCAAAAAACTGAGCCAGTGGGAGAGGTTCATGTTCACGGTATCGGCTGCAGTCCTCTTCTGTCTCTTATATGAAATCACAGGGTTTTTAATCTACTATGAGCCATCTGCTGCCCTGTACTCAGACACAATGAGGGACCTCTCAATGAACATGGCCGGCGCGGTCATGGTAGCTGCACTCATCTCCGACTATGAGGGAAAATCTAGAATATAGGTTTTTATGTTCTCGGTAACGATGGATGAGTTACAGCAGATAGTACTGAGAAAATCTAGAATATAGGTTTTCATGTTCCTGGATGGGGCCAGCAGTTCAAGCTGCTCACGGGAACGATGGGGGTATCGGTTCTGGCTCCGGGCCAGGGCCGGAGGTGTTATTTGTCGGGGGGTTCTCAGAGGCACTTCCACTATCGGTACTGCAGCGTACCTCCCCGGTGTCCTGGGCAGAGTTTAGTCTGCTCCTCTGGAAGTAGGACCTGTAGATTATCAGTGCGAGTATTGCAATGACCACCATGGCTCCGAAGAGGAGTATGTATTCTGAGGATGACTGACCGGATTCATCCAGTAAAAATGATTCAGAAAACATGTAGATCAGCCCCTAAATCTATATAGGTTCCGTTGTATATATATTTTCCTTACAGAATTGAAGGTGACCATAAGGGTATTTTCAGGGGTTTTTCCATGAGATTTGCAGTGAAGGGTGAAGTTCTGGACATCCATTCAGGGGAGCATGAAAGGAGGTACGTGCTTGTTGATAGGGGGAGGATAACCGCCATTGAGAGTAGTGTCACAGGTGTTGAGGTTATTGATGCCTCTGATAAGTTCATTCTCCCCGGCTTCATTGACCTGCACACCCATCTAATGGAAGATGGGTTCAGGACAGAGAGCAAACTTGAGGATCCACTCTCACTCTACTTCTACAGGGCCCTTGAGAACATGAGGGCAACCCTCCAGGCAGGTGTTACAACGGTAAGGGACGCTGGCCTTGCAGACCTCGGTGTTAAGATGGCCTCCGACAGCCACATCATCCAGGCGCCCAGGATGCAGATAAGCGTCACGCCCCTATCAATCACAGGAGGCCACTTCGACTTTCACACAAGATCCGGACTCAACATTGAAAGGAGATACAGGGGGCTACCCTCCGGTATCTGTGATGGGATCCCATCTGTGAGGAAGAGGACGAGGGAGGTCCTGAGGGCAGGGGCGGATGTTGTTAAGGTAATGGCGACTGGTGGAGTCATGAGCAGCACGGACAGACCATCGGACACCCAGTTCACACCGTCAGAACTTGCAGCCATAGTTGAGGAGGCATCATTCAGGGGTAAAAATGTTATGGTCCATGCCCATGGTCTCCAGGGGATAAAGAATTCCATAAAGGCGGGTGTTCATTCAGTTGAACATGGAACATACCTGGATAAAAGGACCGCCAGGTTGATGGCTGAAAGGGGCGTCTACCTGGTACCAACATTCCTGGTAACCCGCCTCAACAACGATAAGGCCCTGAGGGGAGAACTGGCGGAATACAGCCGCAGGGACGCCATTGAGGTGGCAGAAGTCCACAGGGAGAACATGGAGATGGCCTACAATGAGGGCGTGCGGATGGTTATGGGCACAGATTCAGGTGTTGTTGAGCATGGAATGAACCTGCTTGAACTATCCTACCTTACAGAGACCGGCATGGAACCACTGGAAGCCATAAGGGCTGGAACCATACATGCAGCCGAATGCATGGGGTGGGAGGACAGGATAGGTTCAATAGAAAAGGGTAAAATTGCAGATATTGTTGTAACTGAGGTGAATCCGGTGGAGGAGATAGACGAACTCTCCAGGCCCGGGAACGTGCTCCTGGTTGTGAGGGATGGCATAATCTACAGGGATGAGCTGGTCTCTTGATTGGCTGAAGTTCAGGTTGAATCATGGATCTGGTGGAATGTAAATGAAAAGAATAACGATAAGGATAGGCGGGATGGGGTGCGCTGCATGCGCACTGAAGATCGAGGAGGCCCTCAGAAAACTGGATGGAATCCGCGATGCTGCGGTCAACCTGGTTGAGGGAAAGGTTTCAGTTGAGTATGACCCCCGGAGGGTTGATCTCTCCGATATGGAGGGCGCCATTGAGGAAGCCGGCTACACTGTACTCAATGAGAACATAGCCATGGCTGTGGGTGGCATGAGCTGTGCGATGTGTGTACAGAAAATAGAATCCGCCCTGAGGGGACTTGAGGGCGTAAGCAATGCCACAGTCAACCTCGCAGCTGAAAAGGCCTACATCTCCTATAACCCATCCCTGACCTCTGTGGAGGACCTCAAAAGGACGGTGGAGGATCTAGGGTACACCGTGAGCGGTCTGGAGGGTGAAGAGATCAGTGAGGACCTGAAACCAAAAATTAGAAGAATAATAGTGGGTTTCGGAGTGTCAGTCCCCCTGATGGCGATGATGTACCTCGGTCTACAGCCCCCCGGCGGGGGTATATCCATGCTGCTGGTGTCAATCATACCATTCATCTATGTCTCAGGACCGATATTCAGGGGGGCCCTCAGATCACTGAGATCCGGGACACTTGACATGGATGTAATGTACTCAATGGGTATAGGAGTGGCCTTCCTGTCAAGCATCCTGGGCACCGCAGGGATTCTACCATCCGATTTCATGTTCTATGACACCGCACTTATGCTGGCATCCTTCCTCACCCTTGGAAGGTACCTGGAGGCAGGTGCCCGGGGTAAAACGTCAGAGGCTGTGAGGAGGCTCATGGAACTCCAGCCAGACACCGCCACGGTCCTCAGGGACGGCAGGGAGGTTGAGGTGAGGATCCACGAGATAGATGTGGGTGATGAGGTAATTGTGAGACCAGGGGACAGGGTACCCGCCGATGGAAAGGTTGTGGAGGGATCCTCCTATGTGGATGAGTCCATGATAACAGGTGAGCCCCTCCCGGCCCTTAAAACACCCGGATCAGAGGTCGTTGCAGGTACAATAAACACTGACGGCATCCTGAGGTTCAGGGTTGAACGCACCGGTGATGAAACCTTCCTTTCAGGTATAATAAAACTCGTTGACGAGGCCCAGGCATCAAAGCCTCCCATACAGAGGATTGCTGACCGGGCAGTATCCTATTTCATACCCGCAGTTCTGCTTGTTGCAGCATCAGCCTTCCTCTTCTGGTACCTTGTTGAGGGTGCAGGGTTACTCCTGTCCATCACGGTTCTCATATCCGTACTTGTGGTGGCCTGTCCATGCGCACTGGGCCTTGCAACACCAACCGCTGTCACAGCGGGTATAGGCAGGGGCGCTGAACTTGGAATACTCATAAAGAAGGGTGAGGCCCTTGAGGTATCCGACAGGATATCGTGCGTGATCTTCGATAAAACAGGCACACTGACACTGGGAAGGCCCAGGGTCACAGACATGGTTGGTGATGTGCTGGGCCTGGCAGCGGCTCTTGAGAGAAAATCCAGGCACCCCATTGCAGCTGCAGTAACTGAGAGGGCCGAGGAGGAGGGGGTTGACGTCCCGGAGGCCGAGGACTTCCGGGCCATACCCGGCATGGGACTTGAGGGAAGGGTGGACTCACACCATGTACTTGCAGGTAACCGGGCCCTCATGGAGAAATACGGCATCCCCCTGGAGCACTGGGACCCTGAAAAATTTGAATCAGATGGGAAGACGGTGGTCATAGTCGCAGTGGATGGCGAGGTGAAGGGGATCATAGCGGTCTCAGATGAGATAAAGCCTGGTTCAGCGCGGGCTGTCAGGGAACTGGAGAGGATGGGAATAGGCACTGCAATGATAACCGGGGACAACAGGAAAACCGCGGAGGCTGTGGCCCGTGAGGTGGGGATAGGGACCGTGATTGCAGAGGTCCTCCCACAGGATAAGGCAACAAGGGTGGCCGAGCTTCGAGAGAGGGGTGAAGGAGTCGCCTTTGTCGGGGACGGTATAAACGATGCCCCCGCACTTGCAGAGGCCGACCTCGGAGTGGCGGTTGGTAGCGGAACAGACATAGCCAGGGAGGCCGGTGAGGTGGTCCTCATGGGAGATGACCCCCTTGATGTTCCAGCGGCCCTCCAGCTGGCAGGGAAGGTCATATCAAGGATCCGGCAGAACATCTTCTGGGCCTTCGCCTACAACGTTGTGCTGATTCCACTGGCTGCCGGAGCCCTTTACCCCCTGGGAATCGTATTCAGACCAGAATACGCGGGTCTGGCAATGGCCCTCAGTTCAGTGACAGTGGTATCCCTCTCACTCACCCTCAGGGGATACACCCCACCTGCAAGAAGGTTGAGGGAGAGGCAGGGAGAAGGTTAATCTCAGGAGCTGGAGCGTAAATCGTTAGAGGAATACGTCGAGTGAGCTCTGTTTTGAGCGGTCACTTTCAAAGAGGGAGTTGACACCGTACTCCAGTATCTCGATGCGCTGCATCAGGTAAGGATCTATGGGGTACCTTGATGCGAGTTCCTTTGATATCTCAAGGTACTTTATGACGGAACCCTTGGAGACGGTGAGCACAAGGTTACCCCCGCATCTGCACTCCCCGCTGAGGGGTATGCGACGGTACTTCCGGTTGCACTTTGTGCACCGGACCTTCTGGCGTGAGAAGGCCCTTATGTTACCCATCATGTCAGGGAGGAAGTGTGACATGAGGACTCCCTCAACAACACTCCGCTGATCAACGGCCCTTATCTTCTCTGCAAGGGTTATCTGTGATTCCACCTTCTCCTTCATGGTCGGTAGCAGCTTGTAGAGGCACACCTTCGGGCCCTCATCTATCCGGGAAGTGTTATGAGAGAACATGAGGCCAGTGTACTGTTCAGGCTTCCCGAGGCGCTTCTCAACGTTGTCTATAACATCAAGCACTTCCGATGGCCTCGGGTGGTCAAAACTCCTTTCATAGACCTCCAGGGGTATCATGTCCATGGCGTCTATGTTGTGGGATTCATCATCGATTTCCTCTGGATCTATCCTGGTGGATAAAACAAGGGGGGCGTCCATGCTGCCACCCCTTGAACTGGGTAGATAGGACTTTGAAAAGTTGAGGAGGGCGTCCAGTAGGAGCATCACCGAGTCCTCATCACTGTCGCAGTTCCTCCTCTTGGCTGAATGGAAGTAGGGGTGGGCGTAGCATGCAGATGCACCTGTAAATCCTATGATTCTTCCAAGGACAGCTGCAGAGGTGTGGGGTGCTAGGCCGGCTATCAGGTGACCCACAAGGTCCTCCCTTGTTTTAACATTGTAGAACCTTTCAAGGTCATAGAACCTCTCGAGGAGGTCATCGACGAAGTTTGCAACCCTCAACAGGTAGTCTGCACAGTCCTCGGAGATGACAACATCCTGGACCCTCAGTTCAAGTATCTGGTCCTCATCCTCAAGTTCATCTCCATAGCAGTCCCTGGTGTAGCCAAGCTCCCTGAGCCTTTCAACACTCACACCCACCTCACGGGGCGTGAAGTGTGTCAGGGGGAGGTCTGTGGAATCATGGCGTATCGTGGCATCCTTGAAGGTGTAAACATCATTTTTGGCCCTCAGTATACCCTTTTCGAGGGGTTCAGGGAATTTTTCGCTGGATATCATACCCTCAACCCCCTTTATTTCATCTAACTTACGCACAGAAACATTTTCAGCCGCCCTTTTCAGAAGGGCCGCCAGGTTGATATTTCTCTTACCTGGCTCTCCTATCACGGTCCTTGAGCCGCAGCTCGGGCAGATGGACTGCATGGAGCTGACCCTGCATGATGGACAGGTGGCACGTCCTATTTCAACGGTAATGGAACCCTTCTTTGCAGCGTCGGGTATGTTACGCCGGCTACCCCCATACTTTCCGATGGGGAAGAGGACATGGGGGGCTGGTCTCATCTTTCTCTCCTTGGTCTTTTCAGGCCGCCCGACACGTGTGCCGATGTAGGTGGGGGCCTTCTTCATTATTCTGACCGGGGAGACCCTGTTCAGTGCCTCCACAGTATCAGATGAATCCTCAAGGGGCTTCCTGAGGGTCTTTATAAGTGCATGGGCGTCATCATACCCTATAACTACCCTGGAATCCTTCACCCTGTGAGGGACCCCAAGGATCTCCAGTATCCTCTTCTCTGGTCTGAGCTCAAGAACTAGTTCATCCTCCAGCTGTGAGGTGTTAAGCCACTCCCTGAGCATGTTGAGTTCCCTGACGGTCACATCATGATAGAAGTAGGTGTAGCGTGGATGCAGGGGTACATCGTATTCCTCTGAAATCCTGAAGGCATCCCCGGCACTCACCTCCAGTTCATTCCAGCGGGTCCTGTAGTATGATAGGTTGAGGGGGTCGTCCCCGGGATATTTAGGGGATGAGAGGATGGTCTGCATCCACCACTCCTCGCACCAGCCCGCCGGCATCAGGACGTGGTTGTTCCTTAAAAATTCACCGAAGGCCACCAGCATATCACCGAGGAAGAGTATCTCCTCAACCTCTGACCTGACCCGGGACGCGGTTTCAGCATCCTCAATCCGTATAACGTCACCGTTCCTGAGTTTGACCACGGGTCCATCTATTGTGTCGACCGGGACCACACAGTTACCCTTACCTGGCCTTTCGATTTTCATCTGGGTCCCGACGGCCAGAAACTGGAGGAGCTCCATTGTGGCAGGGTGCACCCCCATGGCTGCAAGGCCGGTGTTACGGGCCCTCCCGTACCTCAAACGGAAGGCACCCTTCTCTGAGGGGTAGGCAAGGACGGGTCTTCCACCTATTATATCCTCAACGTATTTGCTGTCTGCCTTCACAACAACCTTTTCCTCTCCTTCACCCTTCTTGGGTGCCTTTGAGAACTTTTCAAGCCAGTCCCAGCCCTCAAGTTTCAGCTGCTTGGCATACTTGAGGACCTTGGGTGCCTTCTGTATAACCCCCTCAACCATGGCCAGGAGGGCGCCCCCACGGATGTTGTTTGTTTCAACCCTTTCAAGGTCCCTGTGGGACACCTCCACCTTATCCGTGGGTTCCCCTGTCACCTCAACAGGGATTTTGCTGGCTGCAAGGCGCACCTCATCGGGCTTCGGTGAGTACTGGAGGTTCGTGACCTCTGATTCATAGAGTTCAACCTCCTCAACGTACCTTTCAATCTCCCTCTCTACTGGTTTGTACCTGTCCAGACCCACAGCCAGGCGTATGTAATCTGCTATGAGGACTGAGAGGGCGGCGGCTGTACCCCCTGCGCTCCTGATGGGCCCTGCGAAGTACACTGCCAGGTACCTGGATTTGTCGAAGTTTTCCTTTATCCTGACTTTGGCTATACCCTCAAGGGGCGCTGCAACCACGCCCTCAGTGAGTATTGCAAGGGCGGTCCTCAGGGCCTGATCTGCCAGTTTTTCCCTCTCCTCGGGGTCATCGTCGGGAACAGCCTGGGAGGCTATCTCAGCCGCGATCTGGAATGCAACCTCCTCACGTCCCCTGTCAGCTTCAAGTTCCTTTATTCTCCTGGCTATTCCCTCGGGACCAACAAGCCCCTCAACACGTTCAGCAAGATCCTTGGCAAGCGGTATCTCAGGGGTGGTGCTTACATCAAGCCCCCTGGACCTCGCCTTTCTTGCGATCTCATAGAGGCGTTCTGTCTCCCTTTCAAGCTCATTGAAGTAGTCCATCATGATACATCACACGTAAACCTGAACTCCATTGAATTGTCTTTCAATAATCTGTGGATGTCCTTCAGTTTCAGCTAGTGAAACTTATATTATATGGTATCTGCAGAGATATAATAAGTTTTATACATCAAACTTATGGTGATTTTTCATGGCAAAGAAGGATAAGAAGACACTTCCACCCAGCGGTGCAGGTCTTGTAAGGTACTTTGAAGAGGAGACAAAGGGACCGAAACTCACACCGGAACAGGTAGTTGTGATGAGCATAATACTGGCAGTGTTCTGCCTTGTACTCAGATTTTCGGGATGATCAAGGAGTGTTAAGATGGCCATTCATCCAGTTGAATTCAGGTACGGGACACCCGAAATGAGGGTTATCTGGGAGGCTGAAAATAAGCTCCAGAAGATGCTCGACGTTGAGGCGGCCCTTGCACAGGCAGAGGGCGAACTTGGAATTATACCTGCTGAAGCGGCCTCTGAGATAGTCAGGAAGGCCAGCACAGAATTTGTAACCCTTGAAAGGGTTAATGAGATTGAGAGGGACACAAAGCATGATATAGCATCCCTTGTAAAGGCCCTTGCAGAGCAGTGTGAGGGTGACGCAGGGGAATATGTGCACTTCGGTGCAACATCCAATGACATTGTTGACACATCCAATTCTCTGCTTCTCAGGGACTCAATCTCGGTTCTCAGGGATAAACTCACCAGGGTACTTGAGGTTCTCCTTGATCTGGCGGATGAAAACAGGGACAGGGTCTGCATCGGAAGGACCCATGGACAGCACGCCCTCCCAACCACCTATGGCATGAAATTCGCCATCTGGGCAGATGAGATCCACCGGCAGCTGGAGCGCCTTGATGCGTGCAGTGAAAGGCTCTGTGTCGGGATGATGACAGGGGCCGTCGGGACCACAGCGGCCCTGGGGGAGGAGGGCCTGGAGGTCCATGAGAGGGTCTCAGAGATACTGGGACTCAGACCGGTCCTGATATCCAACCAGGTCGTCCAGAGGGATAACCATGCAGAGTTCATAATGGTCCTTGCCAACATAGCCACAACCCTTGATAAGATAGCCCTCGAGATCAGGAACCTTCAGAGGACAGAGATAATGGAGGTTGGAGAGAAATTTGACCCTGAGAAACAGGTGGGCAGCAGTACCATGCCTCATAAGATGAACCCAATAACTGCAGAGAGGATATGTGGTATTGCGCGTGTTATAAGGTCCTATGTTGTCGCGGCCCTGGAGAACAACCCATTATGGCATGAGAGGGACCTCACAAATTCATCATCCGAACGCATAATCCTTCCTGAGGCATGCATCCTCACGGACTACATACTTAAACTGACACTGGATGTCCTCTGCAACCTCGTCTTCTACCCTGAGAATATTAAGAGGAACCTTGAATTCACAGGAGGCCTGATAATGGCGGAGAGGCTCATGGCTGAGCTAACAAGGAGGGGCATGGGTCGGCAGACAGCATATGCAGCTGTACGCCAGTGTGCCATTGAGGCCAGCAGGACAGGAAGAAGCCTCAGGGATGTGGTCCTTGAGAGATCCGAGATCATGGATTACCTTACAGTGGAGGACCTTGAGGAGATAATGAACCCTGAGACCTACATCGGATCAGCCAGGAGGATGGTTGAGAGGGTCCTTGAGGAATCAGAAAAATGGCTCTGATCGGTCTGGAAGACACATATTCTTCTTAATACCTCAAAAAATCTTCTCATAAATTTTTATATGTCCTGCCACCATAAATTAATATGGTGATAAGATGGATTTAAAAGAAATAAAGTCTGTGAGGGTTGTTCCCTACACAATAATGAACTCCTCCATAGGGGCGATATGGGCATTCATATTCGCTCTCCTGATCCTTATATTCGCTGGGGCAATTTCATCTGCCCTTCCAGCTGAAGTAAGGTCTCTTGGGGGGATAATTACTGGCATATCCGTCGTTGGACTGGTGGTCCTGCCGGTGGGTGTATTTCTGCTCAGCATCGTGGAATCTTTTCTGTGGGCATACATTTACAATGGACTGACACCACGCCTTGGAGGCATCAAGCTTGCTCTGATAGCTATGGAGAAGGTGGAGTCCTTTGACATCGTGAGCACATCACTGATACTCTCCGCGGTGGCAGCGCTTCTGAACTTCATATACCAGCTTTTAGCAGCCCCTCTCCAGTGGATATTCTTCAACACCGTGGCTAACATTGCAAAGACAGTTGAACCATCTGCTGTATCAAGCATGGCTGCGGTTGGATCTGCAACGGCACTCGGGACTGTCATAAACATCGTGTTAACACCGGTAATGACATTCATAGCATCCTTCGTGATAATTGCCATAGGCCTCCTCCTCTACAACTTCCTGGCACCCCGGATAACACCCATAAAACTGAAACTCAGCGAGTTCGGTGAGGGCCTTGTGAGTATAGATGGGATAGAGGCCATACCACTTGGACTCATAACCGGGTCAATCGCCGCGGTCCTTGGTTTAATAGTGGGGCTAATAGCACTGATCATTTTAGCCATTGCAGGAGAGTACACTGCAGGTATCCTCATACTTGTGGCTTTAACAGTCGGCGCATTCATCTGGGCATTCATAGCATATGCAGTCACAGCCCTCTTCTACAATGTACTGGCACCAAGGATAGGTGCAGTTCAGATAAGGCTCGAATAGAGGTTTTATTCCCAATTAATTTTTCTTTCTGCCAAAAACAGACCGGGTGATGCAGAGACCCTTAATTTCCCCCATACGAACAGTCCCCAATATGAATGCCTTATTAAATGAATAATATATAACATACATTTAAACCCTTATAAAGGTGTTACCAGGCAGCCGATGCTTTTCAAGGGGTCACATTTAATATGGATGCTGGACATAAAATTACTTAGACATTAGATTTTATAAGGAGTTATGTGGTGATCCTGTGATTGATGATTCACGTCTTCTGGCTGCAATGCCAACAAAGGCAGAAACATGTGTACTGAAAAATAATGGTGTAAGGGAAAAATTCAGCCATGAAAAGCTTGTAAAATCCCTCCTGAACCTGGGGGCCAGTTTATGGACCTCCGAGAATGTGGCCTCAGAGGTTGCAAGGTCTGTCTACAATGGAATAACCACCAAGGAGATAAAGATCCTGGTCTACGACTCCCTCAGGAAGGTGGATGAGGAACTGGCAGATCGTTACCTTGCAGCCAACAGGCTCAGGGTGAGGACATCAAGGGATAAGATAGAGACCTTTGACCAGAAGAAGATAGAGGACAACCTCATAAGGGAGACTGGCGCCTCAGAGGATGTTGCAAGGGAAATCGCCACCGAGGTCTGGAGGGAGCTCAAGAAACTGAACGTGGAATACCTCACAGCCCCCATGATAAGGGAGGTTGTTAACACAAAGCTCATAGAGCACGGCCTTGAGACCCTCAGGAAGAGGTACACACGTCTCGGGATCCCGGTCTACAACATCACAAACCTCATAGAGAACGGCTCCAGGGACAACGCCAACATGATCCATAACCCTGAAACCGTCCACAAGTACGTGGCTGATGAGGCCCTCAAACAGTACTCACTGCTCCACATACTCCCCTCCAGGCTCGCAGACGCCCACATGTCAGGCGACATACACATCCATGACCTCGAATTCTTCGCTGCACGGCCACTTAACTGCCTGCAGCACGATCTCCGGCTATTCATAAGGCACGGGCTCCGGGTTGATGGTACAGGGGATCACACATCAGTTGCAGGACCACCAAAGCACCTGGAGACCCTAATGAACCATGCAGGGGAGATAATGCTTGCATCCCAGCAGAACATGTCCGGCGGCCAGGCCATGAGCCTCTGGAACGTCTTCGTGGCACCCTTCGCCTCAGGGCTGCCCTATGAGAAGATCAAACAGGCGGTCCAGATGTTCATATTCAACCTCAACATGGCCTACGCTGCAAGGGGAAGTCAGGTACCATTCACAAGCATAAACCTGGAGTTCGGGGTCCCTGAGTTCCTTGAGGACGAACCAGCCTATGGGCCCCGCGGGGAGTATGCTGGTGTATACGGTGACTTCGCTGAGGAGGCAAGGCTGCTCACAAGGGCCTTCACTGAGGTCCTCCTGGAGGGTGATGCCGATGGGAAGCCCCACCTCTTCCCCAACACCATATACTCCCTCCGGAGGGAGACCTTCAGGGGGGAATTCGATGAGGAACTGAGCCTGGTCCATGAACTGGCATCCAAGTACGGGACAGCCTACTTCATAAACATGCTGGCGGATTACAGGGGCAAGATGGCAAACTACATGGGCTGCCGTACGAGCCTTGCAGATAACTGGACAGGTGACTGGGAGAAGGACTGCCTCAGGACAGGAAACCTTGCCTACATAACCCTCAACCTCCCCAGGATAGCCTACCAGTCACGGGATGATGATGAACTATTCGAGTACCTTGATGAGTACATTGACATGGCGGTTGAGGTGCTCAGGATAAGGAGGAGCCAGGCTCAGAGATGCCTGGACGACTACCACCTGCTCCCATTCCTCTCCCAGGAGATAGACGGTGAGAGGTACTACCGTATAGAGAATGCGACAATGAGCTTCGGATTCACGGGACTCAATGAGATGCTCGAGTACCACCTCGGGGCAGGTATACAGAGCCCTGAAGCCAACAGGTTCGGCCTGAGGGTCATAGAGCACATAAATGAACGTGCAGCTGAACTCAAAAAGGAGACAGGATGGCGGTGGAGTGTCCTCCAGACACCTGCAGAGTCCACAGCCCACAGATTCGCAATGCTGGACCATGAGCATTACCCTGAGGAGGCTGTGCTCCAGGGCACCGAGGGGGCATACTACTACACCAACTCCAGCCACACACCCGTGAATGCAGAGGTGGACCTTGTTGAGAAGATAAGGATCGAGGAGAAGTACCACCCGCTGACACCCGGCGGGCACATATTCAATGCATGGCTGGGTGAGGCGAAACCTGACCCAGCAGCCCTTGAGGGCCTCACCAGGAGGATCTGCAGGAGGAGTGACATAGGATTCTGGGCGTACAGCAATGCCCTGAGCTTCTGCCTGAGGTGCAAGACCCTCATGAGGGGCCTGCAGGATTCCTGTGCACGCTGCGGCGAGAGGGATGAGGTTGAGTGGTATGAGAGGATCACAGGTTACGTACAGCAGGTGGGCCGTGCCAAGTCCTCAAGCGGTGGCTGGAACAGGGGTAAACAGCAGGAACTTCTTGATAGACGAAGAATAGACCTCTGACTTTAATATGGTTTCAGCCACTAACTGAATCTCTTTTATTTTTGCCGGTATGCCGATAGCTAATTTCTCAGTTGAATGACAGAGAACAAACCAGTGCCTCAATTTTCAATATTAGAAGGTAGCCAGCCGTGACAGAATGAAAAATAGAAGAGAACCTGGAGAACCACTGGGAGGATTCAATCTTCAGGGAACCTCACAGGAACGGTCTGGGACTCTGATGAGCCACCGAATCCATGTGCTATCATGGTGTGCCTTCCTGCACCGCCTGCCACAACGAGAACAACATCAGCGGGGCTCCTGGTTATATGGACCATGCCATCCACAATGAGACCCTCATCCAGCTTCCTCCCCCCACGGTCAGCCATCTCTGCAGGTACAACGGCCCCCTCATGGATATAGTTTTTAACATCATCCCGTGTCCATCCATGGGATGCAAGGGTCTCTGCATGTTCCGGGCTCATAATCACAAGGAGCTCCCCAGGGACGTGGCTGTTGTTACAGCCGGCGGTGGAAGCTGTATGGATTATGGTGTCAAGGAGGTCCTCGGGCCTCTGGCTACGGTGGTCATTCACGTTATGGGGAGCCTCAACCCCCAGGAGGGTCACCGCACTATCCCCCCATGATAGACCCCTCTCAACATGTAAAGGTTCCCAGGGGCTCTCATCCTCATTCTCTGCAAGGCAGTAGGTGTACTTTGCAGGGGAACCCATGGTGGCATGGTCCCCCACACCGGGCACAGCCCCGGCTATGTTCATGAGGCAGAGCCTCAGTGCACGCCCAAGGCTTGCACCTGGAAGGTTTCCAGGTCCAAGGCACCCTGCCCCGGAATTGAAGTTCAGATCCCTGACCACTGGTCCGTTGACCACCACCGCGACTGATACAGGATGGGTTGTGGCGTTTATACCTGCAAGGTTGAATTCATCCCTTCCGATACCCTCAATGCATGATTCAAGGAGCGGCATCATCTGGGGTATGCAGCCAGCCATGACAGCATTAACAGCCACCTTCTCCACAGTCGCAATCCCCATCCTGGGGGGTAACGCCGCTATGACATCCCCGGGTTTTCTGGCTGTGTACCTGTAGAATTTCTCCACACGTCCCCTTGTGGGGGGTATGATGGGGAGACCATCGGTCATCCTCTTCTCATAGAACTCAAGGCTGACCCTCTCAGGGTCGGGGTCTACCATGACCTTCATATCCTCCTCTGATGAACCGCAGAGCCTGTTATCATCCAGAAGGTCATCTATGAGGCATCCGCAGGATTTGTCAATTTTAACCAAACTATCACCTCAGATGGTCCACTATGGCGGGCATAATCTTCCTGGCCTTCCTGAGAATCTCCTCAGTTTCCAGTCCAGCCACGGGATGTTCTATCTCAACTATCCGGAGGCCCGGCATCCCATGGGCGGCTGCAAGTTTCTCTGCATATTCCCTGAAAGTGTCTGAACAGATGGAGATTGTTGGAACCCCCATACCCTCCAGACGAATCGCGTCAAGGATCACCCAGGTTGTGCAGGAGCCGCAGTCACCCAGGGCGAGTATGCAGAGGTCCCCCTCCCCGGCCCTGTTTATCTGGTCCTCTGATGCAGGCGCACCGGCAGGTTTCTCAGACCAGAGGAACCTTAAACCTTCAAGGGAGGACTCAACAGCCTCAAGTATGGTTCTGGCCCCGGGTTTGGTGTTGTCGAGGAGTGAAACTGTCTTAACATCACCCACCCGGTTGACAGGCATCTCATCCATGCATGTATCTGCCAGAGGGTCCATCACATCCCTTTCAACAATCCTGACCTTCATTTCAGGCCTCCAGTCTTAGCCTCCTTATCACGAAGTCCCTCTCAAGTGAGAGGAGGAATGAAGCCGCCCTTGGCCCCATCTTCTTACCTATGAGGACCCTGTATATTGCCTGGAATGCCTTCTGGGGTTTAAGTCCATGCCTTCGGAGTATGCTGTACATCTCGTCGTGGAGTTCCTCGGCGGTCATCTCCCGGGACTCCATGAGGTCCGCAACGTCCTGAAGGAATTTCAGCTGCGGCTCTGATAATTCAACATCCGGGAGCTCCTCCTGAACCTGGAACTTGACGAATTCAGGAGCATAGAGTCTCAACCAGTTTTTAACGTTCTCTATACGCTCATTCAGCTGTTCGAGCTGTTTATCTGTGAGATGATCCAGTTCAAGATCCATTAACTCCTCTGGAAGCTGTGAGTTTCTCCTGAGGATATCATAGAGCCTTTCAGGGTCATCACCCGCGATCTGGCAGGCAACCGTCATGAAGCGGTAGGAGGGCCTGAGGGGTAGATCGAATTCCTCTATCATTGAAACCCTGTAGATGTTCCTGAGCTTCTGCTCTTCCTTCTCTGATGCAGCATCCTCCATCCCATAGTAGATCCTCTCTGTCCGGTCGAACTGGTCCATCAGGTCAAGGAAGGGCATGTCCGGGTTGAAATCCTTGTGCTTCATGGGTTTGCTCCTGAATATGAAGTAGTTGAGGCTCTCAGGGGGTCCTATCTCAAGCCACTGGCCCGGTGTGAAGAAGACACCCCTTGACTTGGACATGGCCTCACCCCGGAGGGTTATCCACTCGTAGGGAACCGGGTAGGGTGCAGGATAGTCAAATATCTCCTCGGATATGATGCTGCTGACGTCATAGGAACCGCCACTTGCTGCATGGTCCTTACCGAAGGGTTCACAGGTGACGCCGAGGATCTTCCACCTGGCAGCCCACTCAACTCTCCAGGTGAGTTTACCGAGCCCCGATTTTATATCCATCTCCCCATCGAAGCCGCATTCGCACCGGTACCTGACGGTATCCCCACTAAAGTCATAGGCCTCCGTCGTGTTCACCCGGCCACACTTCTCACAGATCGGGTTGTAGGGTAGCCAGTCATCCCGCAGGGGCCTGTCCCTGAACCTGTTGAATATCTCCCTTATCTCAGGGGCCCTTTCAAGGGATGTTCTTATGTAGTCATTGTAGAGGCCCTCGGTGTACATACGGGCCCCGGAGTAGTGTTCGACGCCTATCCTGAACCGTTCAAGGGCCTCCAGGAAGGGCCTCTGGAAGTGTTCGACGAAGCTCTCACAGCAGCCCTCAGGGCAGGGTATCATGGAGTAGGGCACTCCAAGGTACTTCTCGTAGCTTTCAGGGAGGGGGTATGGCACCTTTCTGAGGGGGTCGTGGTCGTCGGCTATCCAGACGGTCCTTGATTTGAACCCGTCCTTTTTGAGGGATTTGGCTATGGAGCTTGCTATGAAAACGTCGCAGGAATTACCTATGTGTATTGAGCCTGATATGGATGTTCCGCTGGCAACAACGTGCTCGTCAACATCTCTCTCCTTCAGTTCATCAGCTATCCTTTCAATCCAGTGCTTCAAAGAGATCACCTGTAAAAAACGTGATAGAATCAGTGCAACAAAAAAGTGTGTGAACTTCAAAATATATTAATCTTCTCTAAAAAAAGGAGTGGGTGGTTCAGTCGAAGATCCTTGTATCTGCACTGTCAAGCCACTCGTTAACGATCTTGACCGCGCAGTACTCCCCACACATTGTACAGGTATCAGGGTCCTCAGGGGGCCTCTCATCCCTTATACGCCTGGCTTCAGCAGGGCACATCGCGGCATCGAACTGGGCCTCCCAGTTGAGCTTCTTACGGGCGTTGGCCATTTCGAGGTCCTTCTCCCCGTTGTGGATACCCTTGACCATGTCACCCACATAGGCACCTATCCTTGTTGCTATGACACCCTCCTTCACATCATCCGGGTATGGGAGGGCGAGGTGCTCGGCCGGTGTGACGTAGCATATGAAGTCTGCACCTGCAGCAGCTGATGCGGCAGCCCCTATGGATGACACTATGTGGTCATAACCGGCCCCTATATCCGTGACTATGGGTCCCAGCATGTAGAATGGGGCTCCCCTGCAGAGTTTCTTCTGGAGTATCACATTGGCCTTTATCTCATTGAGGGGTATGTGGCCCGGGCCCTCAACGATGGTCTGGACACCGGCCTCCCTTGCCCTGTCAATTAGTTCACCGAGTACTATGAGCTCCTGTACCTGGGCCCTGTCGGTTGAGTCTGCGATGGCGCCGGCGCGCATGGCGTTGGCCATGGAGAGCACAAAGTCATGTTCCTTTGCAATCTCCAGTATGTAATCGAAGTTCTCATAGAGGGGGTTTTCCAGTCCATTCTCAACCATCCAGGCGGATACAAATGCGCCTCCCCTGCTCACAAGGCCACCCTCACGGCCCTGCCTTTTGAGCCTCCTCAGGGTTTCCCTGTTGACACTGCAGTGGATGGCCATGAAGTCTATACCATCCTTTGCCTGTTTCTCGATGGCCCTGAACATAACGTCCTCGTCCATGTATATGGAGGCTCCCTTTTCCCTTATGGTCTCAATGGCTGCCTGGTAGACAGGTACGCTTCCAACGGGTATGGGTGAGAGGTCAAGGATTCTTCTCCTTATCTCATCCAGGTCCCCGCCAACTGAGAGTTCCATGAGGGTGTCTGCCCTGTTTTCAATTGCAATGCGGGCCTTCTCCTCCTCCATATCAAAGTCGACGATGTCTGTGGATGTTCCTATGGTGGCGTTGACCTTGGTCCTCAGACCGGCGCCTATACCGACAGCTGCAACCTCTTCACGGTTAAGGTTGCTTGGGATGGCTATTTTACCACTGGCAACTCCTCTTCTCACAAACTCTGGGGTGACGTTCTCTGCCTCCGCCACCGCTTTCATTTCATCTGTTATAACACCTTTTTTAGCTTCATCCATTTGAGTCATGTAATCACCCTTCTGGTTTGACCCTTAACCCGTGAGGGTATGATCTGGATCAGCGGAAATGAGATATATGGATATCATATTGATTGGTTCCATCCAGTTATAAAAACTACTGTTTCAGTCCCCGTTAATACTCTTAAGGAGTCTTTGATGTCTCCCCTAGTTGAGGGGCCACGGCTTGCTGCCTGCTACGCCTGGTGTATCATGTTTGTCAGAGTCGGGGCGGGCCCCATCATATCGGGGGTTCATAGCCCCACTGTGCAGTGAAGCGTTTCACGGCTTCTCCTGTGTCAGGGATGTTTGTCTGGGTACCCTCATCCTCTACTATGAATGATGCAACTGCAGATGCGAACCGCCCACAGGTTTTGAGGTCCGCGCCCCGGAGGTAGGCCCTCATGAAGCCTGCCCGGTAGGAGTCCCCGGCCCCTGTGGGGTCAACCGCCTCCCGGGGTATTGCGTCTATCTTTATCACATCATCGGAGTATATGATACTCCCCTCTTTCCCGTAGGTCTTAACCACCACCCCAGGTCCCATCTCCCGGAGTCCATGGATATCCACCGACAGTTTGCTGCATATGCGATCTATTTCATGGTGGTTCCCAAATAGTATGTCGCATACACCAACGGCCCTTTCAAGCTGGCTGCGGGAGTACATGTGGAGGTCCTGCCCCGGGTCAAAGCTTATTATCTTACCGAGGGACCTTGCAAATTCACCGCACCTGCAGTTGAAGGATGGGTCACCGGTTGCAAGGTGCACTGCACGGGCAGATTTTATGGCATCCTCAGGTGTCTCGGCGTCTTTGAAGTACCTTGCAGCGCCCCAGTAGAAGTAGCTTATCTGGTTGTGATCAGAATCGGTCATCACAAAGGCTGTTGGGGTGCTTTCGTCCGCCACCAGGATCATGGATTCAATATCTATACCACTTGACTCCAGGAGCTCCCTGTACTCTGAACCCTCAAAGTCGCCTCCAACCGCGGATACAAGGGATGTTCTAAGACCAAGCCTTGATCCCACCAGGGCGACATTTGCGGCTGCTCCCCCATGAAGGTTCCTCATGCGTTTTATGGCTGTTGATGTGTTTGGTTCTGGAAATTCATCCAGATGTATTATGTAATCGAAGGCGGTATGTCCAACAGCAAGAAGGTCTCTGTCTTCACTCATATGATCACCTGAAAAATATGGGGTTAATTCTGTTGGGGTTGGTTTATAATGTGATTGGATTATTCGTTATAGATGGATTGGGCCTGGTTCTGTTGAGCATCCTTTATTGGGTGGGACTTTATACTTTGAGGCGGATTAAGGTGATTTTTATAAAATGTGGTCCTCAAATTTCATGCAGGGAACTGATCCCATAAATGGTTTTTCAGCGGGTTTTCATGCTCAGTGAAGCGGCTCAAAGCCGGATTCAGCAACCAGGGCCTGGCCCTCACCGGTGATGAACTCAATCAGTTCATCGACCCACTCTCTATCACGGCACCTCACTGCACTTATAACGTGCCTTGTCTCCTCCCTCAGGATGTCGGAGCCGCTGAACTGACTCGCACTTAAGAACGTAAGCAGCTCCGGGTCATTCATGACAATTCTGTGGGCATGATATGGGGATCTCACCTCCCTGACAACCTCAAATTCCACACCAGCCTCTGAGAGGACCTCCCATGCCAGCCTCTGGGCAGAACCCGAAACCCCCACAAAGGAGGAGCCGTCAAGGTCCCTGATATCCCTGATACCCCTGCCAACAAGGACCAGGTGGTCATAGGCGACAGGAACAAAATCCAGGTCCCTCCGGTATGCCTGGAGGGGATCATCCAGGAATACGGCATCAAGCATGCTCCTCTCTGCAAGATGGAATGAATCCTCATCACAGCATGAAAACAGGGATGCTGACACACCCAGACCCTCAATGGCGGCCTCTACAAGGTTTGAGGATATGTAACCAGCAGCTATCATCAGTGGCCCTGAACCCTCCAGTATTTTAATCTGTCGCAGGTAGGCTCCCAGGATCTCCATGGCCTCCGGTGTGAGTTCTGATCCAGCCCCACTGCTTCTCACCAGTTTCACACCAAGGAGGGACTCGGCCCTGAGCACCCTCCTGTTGAGCACCTGTGGTGATACCCCGAGAACCCTGGCGGCCCTTCTCTGTGAGAAGGTCTCTCCTATAACCCTGAGGGTCTCAAAGAACCTGTGATCAAATCTGTGCCCATTGATTTCCATTCCAGGGAGGGGCTTCATATCCATATTGACACCTTTCTTGAGCACCTATGATATTTCTGTGGCTTCAGGGTTTCATAACCACCCGGACCATATTCCAGGCCCTTTACCGTGGCCAGGTTTTCTCAGATCCTCCTTCAGTCATGGGTTTCAGGGGTAGCCTGGGGTCCTATGGGTTCAGCACATCTTATGATCAGAGTAATACATTTCATCTGGATTGGAATAAGGTCTGATGGTCCGTTCCCCACTGTTTTTATATCATACAGAGTATATATTGGTATAGGTGTTGCGATGATAATAAAAGAGGCTATCAGGGACATAATCCATAATCTGGAGAAGATGGAGAGGGATATTGATGAGAGGACCCTTGATAATTTCATAGAAATCCTGACGTCTGCAGCCAACGTCTTTGTCCTGGGACTTGGGAGGTCGGGCCTCGTTGCCAGGGCCTTTGCCATGAGACTTATGCACCTTGAGATAAACGCCTTTGTGGTGGGCGAGACCATAACCCCTGCAATAAATGAGGGTGATGTCCTGATCGCAATATCAGGTTCGGGCAGGACAAGTTACATCGTGAATGCAGCCTCCATCGCCCGGGAGAGGGGTGCAAAGGTCGTGGCAGTAACATCATACCCTGAATCTGACCTCGCAGGGCTGGCAGATCTTACTGTGACCATAAAAGGAAGGACAAAGATTGACGGTGAGAAGGATTACATGAAGAGGCAGATGAGGGGCAACCATCACTCAAGAACACCCCTTGGAACACTCTTTGAGATATCAGCCCTGGTATTCCTGGACGGCATCATAGCTGAACTCATGGAGAGGTTTGATAAGAGGGAGGAGGATCTGCACCACAGGCACAGCTCCTTTGATTAGCCATCATGGCAGAACAGTGAACTGGAGCATCATTAACAGGCCACGGGGCATCGGATTCAGAAACTCAGGTTTTTCAGATGTTCCGGTTCAGTTAATTTTTATCAGCTGTTTAAGCGTTCGGTCCGGTATTAATTCAGCTGTCCAATCTCTCTATTCTGAGAACCGATCCCTAAATTATCCTCTCAGGGTGGCTGTATATATTGAATCTCTTCCCGCGGACGAAACCGAGCATTGTAAGACCCGTCCGCTGGGCAGCATCATAGCCTGAGGATGTTGGGGCGGCGTTGGATGCTATAATCGGTACCCCTGCACGGACGACCTTTATGAGCATATCCGCTGGCATTCTACCACTATAGACAATGAAGCTCTCTCTGAAATTAACACCATCCATTGCACCGGAGCCTATTACCTTATCGACAGCCACATGCCTGCTGACATCCTCAAAAACCCTGAATTCATCACCTGTTACAAGTGCAGCCACATGGGTACCCCCGGTCATCCTCCAGACAACCGCAGAGTTCACCATACGCTTGAATGCCCTGAATATGTCATCAGCCCTGACCCTGAACTCTGAATCAACGGGTTCCACCATTTCCACCCTCTGCCTCCAGCCACCGAAACAGTCGGATCCCATCACAAGCTCCCTTCGTATATCAAGATCTCCTGATTCTATCTCAGCATCGATTATGTTATCACTGATTTCAATGGATAATATATCATCGACGGAGTCCACCAGACCCTCACCAAGGAGGTAACCTGTTGCAAACTCCTCAAGGGCCTGGGGGCTTGCTGTGAAGCGCTGCTCCATACCACCATTTATCCGTATACGCACCTCAATGTCATTAACGACCTTTTCAAGGACCCTTCTCCTTTCATCGTCCACACGGAAAGCATCAACCTCTCTGTACAGTGACATGCACCCACCACCTCACATCTAAAAACATATATCCATCTTTGCTTAACAGTTAAACAATCTTTTGTCCTTAATCTATAATAGATTTGAGTTCATGACTCTCTAACCTGGAGGTTTTGAATGGACGAGGAATTAAACAGAATATTTGCGGGTTACACTGGCCATAAATCTGAAATCATACCCATACTGCAGGATATACAGGATGCATACGGTTATCTTCCAGAGGATGCCCTGGAAGAAGCAGCTCGCTTCACAGGGGTTAGCAGGACCCATGTATACGGGGTCGCCACCTTCTATGCCCAGTTCAGGTTCAAACCAAGGGGGAGAAAGCACATAATGGTCTGCACAGGAACGGCATGTCATGTCAGCGGAGCGGAACAGGTTCTCGATGCACTTGAGAGGCACCTCGGCATAGAGGAGGGGGACGTTACAGATGACATGGAATACTCACTCGAATCCGTGGGCTGTATAGGGTGCTGCTCCCTCGCACCCTGTGCAATGGTGAACGATGAGGTTGTATCACGCATAAAACCATCAAGGGTAGGTAAAATATTCCCAAAAAAGTCTTAGAGTGTCTTAAATGATAGAAAAAATTGCAGGGGACTCCCTGAAGGAATACATGTCCCTCTTCAGGGGCGAAGCTACCATACTTATAGGTTCAGCCACCTGCGGAAGGTCTGCAGGGGCCCAGAAGATAGAGGAGATAATGAGGCAGAGGGCAGCAGAACTCTCAGTTGATTGCAGGATCATACACACAGGCTGCATGGGCCTCTGCTACGCCGAGCCCATGGTGGTCATATTCAACGGGGATAGCCGTGGTTACATCTACGGCCCGGTGAACCGTAAACTCGCAAAGAGGATAATCCAGGAGCACCTGGTGGAGGCGGGGGAGGCTGGACCCATAGGTTCTGTGGACATCGCCTTCAATGGCGACTCATTTGAACCTGTTTACACCCTGGAATTCATGGAGGGACAGTCAAGGAGGATACTCCGAAGATGCGGCCTTATAGACCCTGAAAACCTGGGACACTACCTGGCAACCGGAGGCTACAGGGGCCTCATGAGGGCCCTTGAAATGGAACCTGATGAGGTAATTGAGGAGATTAAGGGCTCCGGCCTCAGGGGCCGCGGAGGCGCGGGATTCCCGACATGGCTCAAATGGAGTCTCTGTCGCCAGGAGGCCTCAGAAGTGAAGTACCTCATTTGCAACGCCGATGAGGGAGACCCGGGGGCCTTCATGAACCGTTCACTCATAGAGGGGGATCCCCATGCCCTGCTTGAGGGGATACTCATAGCCTCCTATGCAGTGGGTGCCAGGGAGGCCTACATCTACTGCAGGGCAGAGTACCCACTTGCCCTTGAGAGACTCAGGGGAGCAATATCCGATCTGAGAAATCTGGGACTCCTCGGTAAGGATATCCTCGGGTCAGGTTTCGACCTGGATATAAAGATAAAGGAGGGGGCAGGGGCATTTGTCTGTGGAGAGGAAACAGCCCTGATATCCTCAATTGAGGGTAAGAGGGGAATGCCAAGGACAAGACCCCCATTCCCAACAACAAGGGGCCTCTGGGGCAAACCCACCGTTATAAACAATGTTGAGACCCTTGCAGCTGTTTCAATGATAATGCAGCACGGTGCAGACTACTTCAACTCCATGGGAACCCCTGAAAGCAGGGGAACCAAGACCTTCTCCCTTGTGGGCGATGTCAGAAGAACCGGCCTCATTGAGGTCCCCCTGGGCACAACCCTGAGGGAGGTCATCTTCGATATTGGAGGGGGAGTTGTGGATGGAGAGCTGAAAGCGGTACAGATCGGGGGCCCTTCAGGGGGATGCCTCCCTGCTGAACTTATAGATACAGGTATAGACTATGACTCCCTCACATCTGCAGGGGCAATAATGGGTTCAGGCGGCCTTGTTGTTCTATCGGACCGCACATGCATGGTTGAACTTGCAAGGTACTTCCTTGAGTTCACGCAGAGGGAGTCCTGTGGAAAATGCGTACCCTGCCGCGTGGGGACAAGGCAGATGCTCATGATACTCAATGATATCGTGGAGGGTTCAGGAAGACCTGAAGACCCGGAGATCCTCAGGGATGTAGCTGAAGGTGTCAGGGCAGCCTCACTATGCGGCCTCGGCCAGACATCACCAAACCCGGTTCTGACGACACTCAGATACTTTGAGGACGAGTACCGTGACCACATAAACGGCAGGTGCACAGCCGCAGCATGCAGTGAACTGATGCACTACATCATAGACCCTGAAAAATGTGATGGATGCATGGCCTGCATCAAGACATGCCCGGCGGAGGCCATAAAGGGTTCAAGGGACGAGGTGCATGTTATAGACCAGGATGAGTGCCTCAAGTGCGGGTCATGTCTTGATATATGTAAAAGGGATGCTGTCAGGAGGGTTCCCGGCGCCTACCCCCAGGAGAACCTATTCAGCAGGGATTACTGAGAAGGAAGATGGGTGGCAGGGCACACTTCAGCCGCAACCTTCAGGCCACAACTAAGTTAGTTATTTAGATGATCCCTCAAACGAATATCCTTTTCTCAGAAACAGTTCATGGAGTGTAGTAGGGGGATCTCCTTCTTATGGCCTCAAAGAATAGTTCACGAAGTAGGTCAGTGTCGTTTTCCCTCAGGGCGTCCCTGGTATCCACGAGGTTGTCGTTTCTGAGGAGGCAGGGTTTCAGCTTCCCATCAGGGGTTACCCTGAGCCTTGTACAGTTTGCACAGAACCTTGTATTGTCCATGGGCCTCACAACCTCGATTTCCCCCCCATCTATATAGTACTTCTTGCGGTCCTGCATGAATTTTCTGGTTCTGATTTGGTCCGCCCTCTCTGCAAGTTCCGCTTCGATGGGGGTGATGTCGCAGTGGTATCTTTCGACGGCGTCATCATGGCAGCTTTCTGTTTTGAGGAGTTCAATTATCTGGAGCACCACGCCCTTCTCCCGGCAGAATTCAAACATGTCCCATACCTCGTGGTGGTTCACACCCCTGAGGATCACCATGTTTATCTTGACCGGATCAAGTCCCACATCAACGGCACTGCTTATACCAGACTTAACCCTTTCAAGGTAATCCTTCCGGGTTATGAAGCGGTAGGTCTCAGGGTTGAGGGTGTCAAAGCTCACATTGACCCTGTCAAGTCCAGCTTCGCTCAGAGCCGTGCTGTACCCTTCAAGGAGGGTGCCGTTGGTTGTTATGGATATGTCCCGGAATCCGATGTTATTTATCCTCTCAACTATTTCAACTATATCATCCCGTATGAGGGGCTCTCCACCTGAGAGACGTATCTTCCCCACACCGAGGTCGGAGGCAACCCTGCAGAGCTTCTCTATATCTGCAGCCGACAGTTCTCCCCGGGATGAGGTCATTCCGTCCCTGTGGCAGTAGATACAGTTAACGTTGCAGCGACCTGTTATGGATAGCCGCAGTGACATAACCGGTCTTCCGTGTCTGTCCTGGACATGCATTGATTTACCTCTGAAATTGGGTGGATGCCATTATATGGTTTCAGTCACCTCCCCATGACTGAGCTCCATGTGGACTATTTTATGATGAGATCAACCCTTCCATTCTTAAGGCTTTCTGTTTCGAGGGCATCAATCATACCCCTCACAGTCTTTGATATGAACTCCTGGACGAAGGGGTTCAGCGGGACAGGTTTTTCATCGATCCTGAGGAGAACCCTCTCGGGCTGACTCCTGCAGTCGACATCATCAGCCTCTCCACGGATCTTGGCCTCTCTGAACTCTCTGCATGAGCTGAACCCGCATTTCTTGCAGTTGAGGTCCTGCAACAGACCATAACTCCTCCTTTTCAGGAGATCAATGAGCTCATCCACATCCTCCAGTGAGAAGGGATCAACAACCTTCACTGTGAAGTCGCCGGGGGCGGAGGTTGATACGCTGGCATACTCCATCTCCTTGAAGCCTTCAACTATGAGGAAGTCCAGGTCATCAAGGATTTCAAGGGTGCCAGCTATCTCCTCAAGGCCCATCTCCCTTTCAAGGAGGAAGAAGGTTTCCCTCCCACTCCCGGCGACGATCTCTGCACCGGCCCTCCTGTGCTTATCAGTATCCTTCCCAGGGAAATCAAAGCCGGTATGGGTATGTTTAAGTGTAGCGACCCTGTAGCCCTTCCCGGTGAGTTTCTCCACGATTTTCTCCACAAGGGTGGTCTTTCCGGTGTCCTTTGTACCGGTAACGCCGATGATCTTCATCCTCTTCACCTCGCTCTCTACTCATAACCTTTATCTGTGCATCGTGATAAAGTTTCACCATAAAAAGGACACTGAAGATAACATGAAGGGGACTGTTAAATTTAGAATAGATGGAAGGGAAGTTGAGGCTGAACATGGAATGACCGTCCTTGAGGCGGCACTTGCAAATGACATATACATCCCCCACCTCTGCTTCAGGGAGGGTATCGAACCCTTTGGGGGATGCAGGCTGTGTCTGGTGGAAAACGATGAGGGACGTCTTGTAACGGCCTGTGAAACTCCTGTAGAGGATGGTGCGAACTTCGTATCTGAATCAGAGAGGATAAATAATATCAGGAGAACCGTGCTATCCCTTCTGATATCAGAGCACAGCAGGGAGTGCCTTTCATGCCCCTCATCAGGGGACTGCCGTCTCCAGGATGTCTCATCCTATCTTAATCTGACAGAGGATGACCTTTCGAGACTCAGACCCGATTTACCTGAAGCAGAACCAGATGAATCAAACCCCTTTTTCGTTAGAAACCATGATAAGTGCATTCTTTGCGGTTTATGCGTAAGGGTCTGCAAGGCTACCGGTGCAGAGGCCATAGATTTCGCCTACAGGGGACATGACACCAGGATATCCACCTTCATGGACAGGGCCATCATCGAATCAAGCTGCGTGTCCTGCGGGGAATGCGTGGAGGTCTGCCCTGTAGGGGCCCTTGTTTTAAGGGGAGAGAAACCCTTCACCGAGGTGAAGACGGTATGCCCCTACTGTGGTGCTGGCTGCGGCATCTACCTTGGTGTGAGGGGGGACCGGGTTGTGAGTTCAAGGGGAGACCCTGATAATCCGGTTAACAGAGGTAAACTATGTGTTAAGAGTAGATTTGCATTGAATTTTGTAAACAGCCCTGAAAGACTTAAAAAGCCACTCATAAAGGTCGGTGACAGCTTCATTGAGGTGGAGTGGGAGGAAGCCTTATCCAAAGTGGCTGAGAGGTTATCAGAGTACCGGGGTGATGAGTTTGCTGCAGTTGCATCTGCAAAGTGCACCAATGAGGAGAACTATATCCTCCAGAAGTTTACGAGGACCGTGATGTTATCCGGTAACATCGACCACTGTGCAAGGCTCTGCCATGCACCCTCCATAAGTGGCCTCAGCATGACGCTGGGTAGCGGTGCAATGACAAACTCAATAGCTGAACTTGAAGATTCAGCATGCATCCTGGCGGTGGGGACCAACCCCACCGAGACACACCCCATAACGGCCTACAGTGTAATCAGGGCCATCAGCTCAGGTGCAAAGCTGGTGGTCATTGACCCAAGGAGGACGAGGATCTCGGAGCTTGCAGACATCCACCTCCAGAACAGGCCCGGGTCTGACATTCCATTGATCATGGCAATGTGTCGTTTCATCATTGAGGAGGGTCTCCATGACAGGGTATTCGTGGAGTCAAGGACAGAAGGCTTTGATGAATTCAGGGATGCGGTCATGGCCCTGGACCTGGAGGAGGTTGAAAACCTCACCGGTGTTGAAGCCGAGGATATAAGAAGGGCTGCAATCACCTACGCATCAAACCAGCCGGCCTCCATCATATACTCAATGGGCATCACCCAGCACGTTGATGGTACCGCCAATGTGATTGCACTTAGCAACCTCGCCCTCCTTACAGGTAACCTCGGTAAACCATCTGCAGGCATAAACCCGCTCAGGGGCCAGAACAATGTCCAGGGAGCCTGTGATATGGGGGCACTTCCGGATCTACTCCCCGGCTACCAGGGGCTGGATGGGTCATCCGGGTTCTCTGATAAATGGGGTTCACCCATACCGGGACCCGGGATGACGCTACCTGAGATGTTTGACGCCGCCCTGGAGGGACGTTTGAGGGCCATGTACATAATGGGTGAGAATCCCCTGATCAGTGAACCTGATGCTGAGAAGACCAGGAAGGCCCTTGAAAATCTTGATTTTCTTGTTGTCCAGGACATATTCCTGACAGAGACTGCTGAGCTTGCTGATGTCGTTCTTCCGGCATGTGCATGGGCAGAGAAGGATGGGACATTCACCAACACCGAGAGGAGGGTTCAGCTGCTCAGGAAGGCCATTGATGCTCCCGGGGAAGCAAGGACTGACTGGGAGATAATCTGTATGCTGGCAGAGAAGATGGGGGCTGAGGGCTTTGATTATGGATCATCCTCGGAGATATTCAATGAGATAGCAGCACTTGTGCCAGCATATGCCGGCATATCACATGAGCGGCTTCAGGATGGTGGCATACAGTGGCCCTGCACATCTGATGACCATGAGGGCACACAGTACCTGCATTCTGAGAGATTCTCAACACCCACAGGCAGGGCGTCATTTATCCTGCCAGAGTATCAGGAAAGGGATGTCTCAGAGGAGTATCCATTTGTCCTTGTAACCGGCCGCAACCTCTACCAGTACCATACAAGATCCATGACAGGGCGCGTGCCGGAACTTGATTCATTCTCTGAGAGTGAGGAACTTCTCATTAACCCTCTGGATGCAGCAGACCTCGGAGTTGAGGATGGTGACACGGTCCTCGTGAAATCAGAGAGGGGGTCTCTGGAGGTGAGGGCAAGGGTTGCAGGGGAGGTCATGGAGGGTGTTGTATTCATGACATTCCACTTTGCAGAGACCCCGGCAAATGTCCTCACCGGGGGAGGGTGTGACCCGGCATCAGGGATGCCTGAACTGAAATTCACACCCGTCACCATAAAACCTGTGGGGTAGCCACACACCTATATATATATATTTTTCTATTTGATTTTTGTAGAAAATTATTATATGGGCGGCGGTCAAATGTGTGATTAACACACATGGTGACCCTATGCCGAAACATATAGTTTCTGGACTCAAATACATAGCAGCTGTAAATCTGACAAAGCAGGGCCATTCACAGAGAGAGATAGCTAAGGCTCTCAACATGAACAGATCAACTGTTTCTCACTACCTCAACGGCAGGAACCTCTCCTGGAGGTCAATAGAGGTTGCAAAGGTAATAACAGAGATGTGTCCAAGGGACTTCCTTCTTCTCACCCACTCCCTTACACAGAACACAGAGATGACAAGGACCATCATAAAAACGTGCCAGAAGCAGAAATTTCAGGGAAAGGTCAGGAACTCATGTATTGGGTGCGGGCTATGTGTGGACACATGCCTTATGAAGGCCATAACTTTAAGAGACCTCAAGGCACATATAGAATCCGAATGGTGCTGCGGGTGTCTCATCTGTGTTGATATGTGTCCAACTGATTCTATAGAAATAAAGGAGGTAGAACTTGATGGAAACAACCGAAGTAATTGAAGGTAAGAACATTACCGTGGAGCGAACCGGTGAAGAAGACAGAAAGTTAATCTTCCAGGATTGCCTCTGCGCTGTTTGCGGACTCTGCGGTGAAATCTGTCCTGTGAACGCCATTGAAGTCAACCCGACAGGCGCAATGGTGAGAACCGAACAGGACGAGTCAAAGATATGCATCGATGAGAACAAATGCGTCCTCTGCGGTATGTGCAGCTCAATCTGCCCATTCCAGGCACTGGACCTTCAGATTGACGGAACATCAATAAAGGAACTTGCAGAATACCCAAAAATCATCAAATCAGCTGAGATAGATGATGAAACATGTATACAGTGCAAGGCCTGTGAAACAGCATGTCCACAGGATGCCATAACCATAACAAGGGACCTGCCCGAAAGGAAGGACCTCATAACAGGTGAGATCGAGATAGACAAGGAAACCTGTATCTACTGTGGAATGTGTGAGGAGATGTGTCCGGTTGATGCGATAGAGATAGACCACCAGGTGCCGACCTCCTCAAGTCCAGCAGTCGCGACTGACATACGAGTCGATGAGGATAAATGTGTCCACTGCGGTATATGTAAGAGGATATGCCCTGTTGACGCCATAACTCAGGTCTGCAGGATATGCCCATACGGTGAATACGAGATCAAGGTCCCGGAGATCACAGGAACCTCCTACATCGACCCTGAACTCTGTGTGAACTGTGGATGGTGCCAGGAGATATGCCCTGTTGACGCTGCAACGGTGACAAAGCCCTTCGAGGGAGAACTCATAATCGACGAGGACACCTGCCAGGCCTGTGAAACCTGTGTGATGGCATGCCCATGCAACGTTTTATCATTCCCTAAACCAGAAAAACCAGGTGAAAAACCAGTCAAGCTCTACAAGGACGAAAGGTTCTGCATATACTGCGGCGCATGTGAGAGGTCATGTCCCGTTGACGCAATAGAGGTTAAGAGGAGCAGGATAAATACCACTCCAATCAAATCAAAGGCCTGGAAGAACGCCTTTGAATCACTACTCAAATAAATGGAGGTAATCAGATGGCAATAGGACTTAAGGCATACCCTGAACTCTGCCATGGATGTGGAAACTGCGTGATCGCATGTCCAGTGAACGCCCTCAGAAGCCCCGAGGTTGCAGGTGGAAAGGGGCCAACAGATGATGTGGAGATCATCATGATAGTTGAGGACGGGGTTGTTAACATAAAGAACCCTGATCTCTGTGGAAAGTGCGGCACATGTGTTGAAAGCTGCCCTGTTGATGCAATCAGGCTGGAGGAATTAGAATGAGAGTCATACTAAACACAGGAAGGACCATCTGGCAGGGACAGGCTATAGAGTCCGGTAAGGACCTTAAGATGTACGTCGATGCAGCTGCCATAATTCAGATGAACCCTGACATGATGAAGCAGCTCGGAATAAGCGAAGGAGACAACGTGAAGGTCATCTCAGAATATGGGGATGTCGTTGTAAAGGCTGTTGAAGCTAAGGAGCCACTCCCAGAGGGAATGGTTTACATACCAATGGGGCCCTGGGCCAACAGGGTTATAAGGCCAGATACTGATTCAACAGCAACACCCAGCTTTAAGAACATACCGGTGGAGATCATACCCACCGATGAAGAGGTTCCTGACATGCCAACCCTCATGAAGGTCTACGGTAAGGTAGGTCAGATCTAAAGCTCAGCGGGAGGATTCAAATGGAATACATAATCAAAAACGGATTTGTTTACTGTCCTCTTAACAACGTCGATGGAGAAAAGATGGACATCTGCGTCAAGGATGGTAAAATAGTTGAAAGCGTCAGTGACAGCGCAAAGGTCATTGATGCATCTGGAAAAATGGTGATGCCCGGAGGTGTCGACCCTCACTCCCACATAGCCGGTGCAAAGGTCAACGTGGGAAGGATGTACAGGCCAGAGGACAGCCGCAGGGACGCTGAAAAATTCAGGGCCGGAAGGGCCGGAAGCGGTTTCTCAGTACCATCAACCTTCATGACAGGTTACAGGTACGCCCAGATGGGTTACACCACAGCAATGGAGGCAGCCATGCCACCACTGCTTGCAAGGCACACCCATGAGGAATTCCACGACACACCGATAATAGACCACGCAGCATACCCACTGTTCGGTAACAACTGGTTCGTGATGGAGTACCTGAAGGATGGCGACGTGGATGCCTGTGCAGCCTACGCATCATGGCTCCTCAGGGCCACCAAAGGTTACGCAATAAAGATAGTTAACCCTGCCGGTACAGAAGCATGGGGATGGGGTGGAAACGTCCACGGAATCTATGACCCCGCACCCTACTTTGACATAACACCCGCAGAGATCATAAAGGGACTCGCAGAGGTCAACGAGAAACTCCAGCTACCACACTCAATACACCTCCACTGTAACGACCTTGGACACCCTGGAAACTACGAGACAACCCTGGCATCCTTTGACGTGCCAAAGAACATAAAACCAGACCCTGCAACCGGTGAAAGGGACACAGTACTCTATGCAACCCATGTCCAGTTCCACAGCTACGGTGGAACAACCTGGAGGGACTTCGTGTCAGAGGCACCAAAGGTTGCTGACTATGTAAACAGGAACGACCATGTTGTGATAGACGTTGGTCAGATAACCCTGGATGAGACAACCACCATGACCGCAGACGGTCCAATGGAATACGACCTCCACTCACTCAACGGCCTCAAATGGGCAAACTGTGACGTGGAACTCGAAACAGGTTCAGGTGTCGTACCATTCATATACTCTGCAAGGGCACCGGTCCCAGCGGTCCAGTGGGCAATCGGAATGGAACTCTTCCTCCTCATAGACGACCCCGCCAAGGTGTGCCTCACAACAGACAGTCCAAATGCAGGGCCATTCACACGGTACCCCCGGGTCATCGCATGGCTCATGAGCAACAAGTACAGGATGAACCTCATTGAGGGAGAACTGCACAAGTGGGCCCAGAGGAAGAGTACAATAGCAACAATCGACAGGGAGTACACATTCTCAGAGATAGCACAGATCACAAGGGTAACATCTGCAAAGGTCCTGGGTCTCAGCGAAACCAAGGGACACCTCGGAGCAGGTGCAGATGCAGATATAGCAGTCTACAACATCAACCCTGAAACAGTCGATCCATCAGCAGATTACATGGCCATTGAGGAAGGATTCTCAAGGGCAGCATACGTCCTCAAGGACGGAGAAATAGTTGTTAAGGACGGAGAAGTTGTGGCCTCACCACACGGAAGGACCTACTGGATTGACACCCAGGTGGATGAGTCCCTCTACAACGAGGTTCTCGCCAGTGTTGAGAGCAAATTCAAACAGTACTACTCTGTCAACTTTGCAAACTACCCTGTGCAGGACGAGTACCTGCCAAAATCTGCTCCAGTTAAAGGGGTGATGTTATGAGTGAAATAATACTAACTCCAAAGGAACAGCCCGAAGTGCCACTGGAGGCACCAAACATCAAACCTGATGTCTTCGCAGGAAAGTCAATAGATGAGATCAGGAACATCCAGATAATGCACGGTAACGAGGTAGTTAAGCTTGGAGACTTCTTCGAGGTCAGCGGTGAACCAGCAGACTCAGCAGCCGACATAAAAATCATAATCGACGGCGATGTCTACAACACCAAGAGGATAGGCCAGGATATGACCGCCGGTGAAATCCTGGTGAAGGGTAACGTGAACATGTACGTCGGCGCAGGTATGAAGGGCGGTAAGATCACAGTGGAAGGCAACGCAAAATCCTGGGCAGGACAGGACATGAGAGGAGGAGAACTCGAAATCCTCGGAGATGCGGGCGACTACGTCGGATCCTCCTACCGTGGTGACTGGAGAGGTATGAGCGGTGGAGTCATAACCGTACATGGAAACGCTGGAAACGAGATCGGAGAGTACATGAACGGCGGCAAAATCATCATCAAGGGTGATGTTAACATAATGCCTGGAATACACATGAACAACGGCCTCATAATAATCGAGGGCAACGCCGTTGCAAGGGTCGGCGGTGAAATGGCAGGCGGGACAATAGTCGTCAAGGGAATGATAGAGGAATTCCTCCCAGGATTCAAGTACCTCGGTGTTGAAAAGGACATAGAGGTTAACGGGGAAACCTTCCCTGGAGCATACTACAAGTTTGAAGGAGATCACGCAATTAAAGGAGCTAAGGGTATGGTCTATGCGGCTGTCGGATGTAACGGCCACATAGAACCCTAAACTTTCTTGGAGGTAATTATCATGGAATATGTGAAAAATGTGGTCTGCCCCTTCTGCGGAACCCTCTGTGACGACATCATATGTAAGGTTGAGGGCAACGAGATCGTTGGAACCATCAACGCATGCAGGATAGGTCACAGTAAGTTCGTGCATGCAGAGGGTGCAATGAGGTACACCAAACCACTCATAAGAAAGAACGGAGAATTCGTCGAGGTTAGCTACGACGAGGCCATAGACAAGGCAGCAAAGATTCTTGCAGAATCAAAAAGGCCATTGATGTATGGATGGAGCTGTACCGAGTGCGAGGCACAGGCCGTCGGGGTTGAACTTGCAGAGGAGGCCGGTGCAGTAATCGACAACACAGCATCAGTATGTCATGGACCATCAGTCCTCGCCCTCCAGGACGTGGGTTACCCAATCTGTACCTTCGGTGAGGTTAAAAACAGGGCAGATGTTGTGGTATACTGGGGATGCAACCCGATGCACGCCCACCCCAGGCACATGTCAAGGAACGTCTTCGCCCGCGGATTCTTCAGGGAAAGGGGAAGATCAGACAGGACACTCATAGTGGTGGATCCAAGGAAAACTGACAGTGCAAAGCTTGCAGACATACACCTGCAGCTCGACTTTGACCATGACTATGAACTCCTCGATGCAATGAGGGCATGCCTGCTTGGCCATGAGATACTCTACGATGAGGTGGCAGGTGTTCCAAGGGAACAGATCGAGGAGGCAGTTGAGGTACTCAAAAACGCACAGTTCGGTATACTCTTCTTCGGTATGGGTATAACCCACAGCAGGGGTAAGCACAGGAACATCGACACAGCCATTATGATGGTGCAGGACCTCAACGACTACGCCAAGTGGACACTCATACCCATGAGGGGTCACTACAACGTTACAGGGTTCAACCAGGTCTGCACCTGGGAGAGCGGATACCCCTTCTGTGTTGACTTCTCAGAGGGCGAACCCAGGTACAACCCTGGTGAGACAGGTGCAAACGACCTTCTCCAGAACAGGGAAGCCGATGCAATGATGGTGATAGCCTCTGACCCGGGAGCCCACTTCCCGCAGAGGGCCCTTCAGAGGATGGCTGAAATCCCTGTGATTGCCATTGAACCCCACAGGACCCCAACAACCGAGATGGCTGATATCATAATTCCACCGGCCATCGTGGGTATGGAGGCAGAGGGTACCGCCTACCGTATGGAGGGTGTCCCCATAAGGATGAAGAAGGTCGTTGACACAGACCTCCTCTCAGACAGGGAGATCCTCGAGAAACTTCTTGAGAAGGTAAGGGAGTATAAGGCCTCTAAGTAGGTCCGATCCTAAATAAATTCTATTTTTTCCATTTTCTTTTTTCCATTTTCTTCTCATGAAAACTGTTCAGTTTTTGCTTTTTTGTTCTTTATTTTAACCATTTACCAAAAAATTTAAATAGATGTTTCAACAATTGGAAATTGTCGGAAGGCAGAAGCATACTTCCGGCAATGTTGAAGATGGTGAATGGTGCATGGTAAGAAAAATCGCGATATATGGAAAGGGTGGAATCGGAAAATCCACAACACAGCAAAACACTGCAGCTGCAATGAGCTACTTCCATGGTAAAAATGTGATGATCCATGGATGTGACCCAAAGGCAGATAGCACACGCCTGATACTTGGAGGTAAAATGCAGACAACAATGATGGATACCCTCCGTGAACTTGGAGAGGTCGCATGTACACCGGATAAGGTTATTGAAACAGGCTTTGGGGGAATAAAATGTGTTGAATCAGGAGGTCCTGAACCCGGCGTAGGATGCGCTGGCAGAGGGGTCATAACTGCAATAACCCTCATGGAAAGACATGGAGTCTATGAGAAGGACCTGGACTTTGTATTTTTTGATGTACTGGGTGATGTTGTATGTGGGGGCTTTGCAATGCCTGTTAGGGATGGGAAAGCGGAAGAGATATACATAGTGGCATCTGGGGAGATGATGGCACTCTATGCAGCCAATAACATCTGTAAAGGGATGGTTAAATATGCCAGGCAGAGTGGAGTGCGTCTCGGGGGCATAATATGCAACAGCAGAAACGTTGATGGGGAGAAAGAGCTTCTTGAAGAATTCTGTGAAAGAATAGGTACACAGATGATACACTTTGTTCCAAGGGACAACATAGTACAGAAGGCTGAATTCAACAAAAAATCGGTCATAGAATTCGATCCAGAGTGTAACCAGTCCCAGGAGTACAGGGAACTCGCAAGGAAAATAATTGAAAACAAGGACTTCGTGATACCTGAACCAATGACAATGGATGAAATGGAGGAACTCGTTGTAAAATACGGAGTTATGGATTAGGTGTTAAAGATGAAGATGATAAGGGCCATAATAAGACCAGAGAAGTCTGAAGAGGTGATTGATGCCCTCGATAAAGCTGGATTTCCAGCCCTAACAAAAATGGATGTTGCAGGGAGAGGTAAACAGAGGGGGATACGCCTTGATGAGATCTACTATGAGGAGTTACCAAAGACCATGCTCCTCATAGTTGTGGATGACAGTGATGCAGAGAAGGTCATAAACACTGTCCATGAAACAGCATTCACAGGTAACATTGGGGATGGTAAAATCTTTGTAAGTCCTGTGGAAAGTGCATATACCATCAGGACAAGGGAAGAGGGTCTTTAGGTGTTTTAATGAAGGAGATAATAGCCATAATAAGGTCAAACAAAATGAAAAAGACCAGGGATGTCCTTGAAGTTCTCGGGTTTCCCGCCATGAACGCCAGAAGAGTCCTGGGAAGGGGGCATCAGAGGGCCATAATTGACGATGTTAACATCCCCTTTCCTCCAGAGGGTATTGAAGAGTCGAGAGGTACAATGAGGTATATTCCTAAGAGGATGATCAGCATCATGGTTGAAGACAGGGACGTGGAGCTGGTTGTGGAGGCCATAATGAAGGTAAACCACACAGGCAATATTGGGGATGGTAAAATCTTTGTATGCCCAGTGGATGATGCTGTAAGGATAAGAACCGGCGAGAATGGGGATGTGGCACTTCAATAGAGTGAATTGAATGGACTTACTTGAAGGATGATTTAAATGCCATTTAAACTGTTTGATGTTGACGCTGAAATACCTGAGAGAAAAAAACATGTCTATATAAAGAGGAAGGAAGATCCCGAAGAGGATCTGCCCTCATGTAACACAAAGACAATCCCTGGTTGCATGACTGAGAGGGGCTGCGCCTTTGCGGGTGCAAAGGGTGTCATAACCGGTGCAATAAAGGATGCTCTGCATGTTATCCATTCCCCTGTTGGATGCACAGCATATGGCTACGGTACAAAGAGGTATCCCACATCACAGGAAATGCCTGATGGCAGCCTTTTTCCCATTGAAAACTTCAACTTGAAGTATATAACGGGCACAAATCTCACAGAGACAGATGTTGTGTTTGGGGGTATGGATAAACTCAAAAGATGCATCATCGAGGCTGCTAAAGAATTCCCAGAGGCAAATGCTGTTTACACATATGCAACATGCACAACCGGTCTCATAGGAGATGATATTGAAGCCGTTTCAAGGGAGGTTTCAGAAGAAATAGGGAAGGACGTGGTTGCAATAAATGCCCCCGGGTTTGCGGGTCCAACACAGTCAAAGGGGCATCAGGTTGCAAACTACACACTGTTTGAGAACCTTGTGGGAACTGCAGAGCCTCCGGTAGTAACAGACTATGATGTAAACCTCATAGGAGAGTACAACATCGATGGTGACCTCTGGGTTCTCAAGAGATACTTCGAGGAGATGGGAATAAATGTCCTCAGCACATTCACTGGAGACTGCTGCCATGATGAAATAAAATGGATGCACAGAGCTAAGCTTAGCCTGGTCCGGTGTCAGCGTTCAGCCACATATATTGCAAGGCTTCTGGAGGAACGTTACAATGTTCCATACATGAAGGTTGATTTCTTTGGAATAGAATACTGCAAGAGGAATCTCATGGCTATAGGGGAATACTTTGGGATTCCTGAAAGGGCAGAGGAGGTCATAAAGGATAGGATGGAGAAGATAGGCCCCGAAATTGAATATCTTCGTAATAAACTGGCTGGTAAGAAGGTCTGGGTATTTTCAGGGGGTCCTAAGAACTGGCACCTTCCACGCCCCCTTGAGGATGAACTTGGAATGGAGGTAGTTGCAGTTTCAACAATGTTCGAACACGAAGACGGCTATGAAAAAATCAAGAAAAGGGTCAGAGAAAATACGGTGATAGTTGATGATCCAAACTCACTGGAACTTGAGGAAATCATTGAAAAATACAGGCCAGATATCATCCTTTCAGGTATAAAGGAGAAGTATCTTGCCCATAAACTTGGTGTACCATGCGTTCTCATCCATTCCTACGAAAACGGACCTTACATAGGTTTTGAGGGGTTCCTGAATCTCGCAAGGGACATGTATGCATCAATATACAGTCCTGTCTGGGATCTCCTTGAATTTGAGGCAGGTGATTGAATGTCAGAAATAAATGTGATGGAAAGAACAAGGGAACTTGTGGTAAACCCTCTTGTGACCTGTCAGCCATTCGGGGCAATGTTCGCAACCCTTGGCATACGGAGGGGTCTACCGATAGTCCATGGTTCGCAGGGTTGCAGCACCTTTGTGAGGTATGGTCTTAATAGGCACTTCCGTGAACCTGCTGAAATAGCTGTCACATCGCTTCATGAGGATGCTGCGGTTTTTGGAGGCAGGAGCAACCTCATAGATGGTGTTAAAAATCTTGTGAAGAGATTCAGGCCAGAACTCGTAGGAATTGTAACGACCTGTTCAAGTGAGATAATTGGTGACGATGTGGATGGATTCCTGAGGGTTGCGGAGGCTGAATTAAGAGAAGAACTTGGAGAAAGATTCAGAACAAGGATGGTTAGCATATCAACACCAAGCTTTGTTGAACATCACTTAAGAGGATATGGAAATGCCATAAAATCGTTTATAGATACTCTTGCAGTTGATGAGGGGGACTGCAATGAGAGGATCAACCTGATACCAGGTATTGTTAACCCGGGTGATATACGGGAGATAAGGCACATCTTTGAGTTGATGGACGTCGACCCCATTATACTCACAGACACTTCGGATCCATTCGATTCACCACTACGACCATCAAAGACAGAGAAAATGCCATTCTATCCTAAGGGTGGAACAGTGGTTTCTGATATAGAGGAATCCTCAAACAGTATAGGAACACTTTCAATGTCAATGTATGGAAATGAAGCATCAGAAACACTTAAAAAGCGTTTCAATATTCCCAAGGAGCACCACATACCCATTGGTGTCAGGAATACAGACGATTTCGTCCGTTCATTGGTGAGAATAGCAGAAGTAGATGTGAGCGAAGAGCTTCTGGATGAAAGAGGCATCCTCATTGATTCAATGGCAGATATTAGCTCAAGATATCTCTTTGGAAGGACAGCAGCTGTTTACGGGGATCCCGACATGGTAATGGGTGTGTCAAGGTTCCTCTGTGAACTTGGAATCACACCACTCTATGCATGTGTCGGTGTCGATAATGAAGTCTTCAGGGAGGGAATGAAAAGAGTGGCATCTGAGGCAGATGAAAGGATAAACGTCATGATAAACTCAGATCTGAGGGCACTTGAAAGAGAACTTACAGAGGAACCTGTGGACTTTATGATAGGGAATTCGGATGGAAGGCTTATAGCAAGGGATCTTGGAATACCCCTTGTAAGGATGGGCTTTCCTGTATATGATAGAGTTGGGTATCACAGGATTCCTGTTGTGGGTTACCGTGGATCTGTCAATCTTCTAAACAGAATAACAAACACAGTACTGAGAGAATACTATGAACCACAGCACTGGAAACTCCAGCAATAATAAAGAATTTCCTGGAAGTAACCTTGAATTCCAGGTGGGGCATGTTGATAGGGTAATCGACACCATCCCCTCAAGGAGAGGACACTTCAAAAGGAGTGGAGGGGGAGGTCCATGCTGCAATAAGGCATCAGTACCGGGTATGGTTACTCAGAGATCATGTGTATACGGAGGCGCAAGGGTTGTTCTTATGCCGATAACAGATGCAGCTCACATAGTCCATGGACCTGTTGGATGCGCGGCATGTACATGGGATATAAGGGGCAGCAGAAGTTCAAAGTCAGATCTGTACAAGACGGGATTCTCCACGAACCTTGAGGAGAAGGATGTGGTCTTTGGCGGTGAGGACAGACTTCTCAAATGCATACTTGAAGTGGACGAAATTTACTCTCCATCAGCAATATTCGTGTACTCCACATGTGTTTCAGGTGTCATAGGCGATGATATCACCGCCGTATGCAGAAATGCAGAATATAAAACGGGAAAATGGGTAATACCCGTACAGTCTGAGGGTTTTAGGAGTTTCAATAAATCCTTAGGCCATCAGCTTGCCTGTGATGTCCTTCTTGATCACGTTATAGGTCGTGGAGATGCCGAAGTAGGGGAAAGGTCAGTTAATCTTGTGGGCGAATTCAATGTGGCGGGGGATTTATGGGAGATAAAGAGGCTCCTTGAGAAAATGGGCGTTAAGGTTGTTGCATCCATAACCGGTGATTCAACCGTGGCTGAGATTTCAGCCGCCCACAAAGCCCAGCTTAACCTTGTACAGTGCAGCAAATCATCTGGATACATCGCAGAGGAGATGGAAAAAAGGTATGGAACACCACACATCAACGTCAATTTTTTTGGTATGAGGGAAACCATGGATTCCCTCATTTCAATTTCAGAGTTCTTTGGACTGGAATTAGCAGAGAAATGGGTACTTGGAATGGTTGAGGAAACAAAGAGGAAGGTTGCCAGATACAGGAATACCCTTGAGGGAAAGAAGGTGGCCATATACGTAGGAGGTAACAAGGCGTGGTCACTCATAAGGGCATTTGAAGATCTGGGAATGGAGGTTATCATGAGCGGAACCCAGAATGGTCTGCCCAACGATTACCTTCGAATAATGGAGAAATCTGGCAGAGAGCTCATACTATTCGATGACGCCAATCCAGTTGAACTTTCAAGGTTGTTGAATAAATATCGACCAGATCTTTTTGTCTCAGGAGCTAAAGAGAAATACCTCTCATACAAACTTGGCATACCTTTCTGTGAATTTAATCATGACAGGATAAAGCCCTTTTCATGTTTCAGGGGATTTTTGAATTTTGCAGAGGAAGTTGATAAGGCTGTAAACAGCAGAGTATGGAAACTGACAGCACCAAGAACTTTTCTAAATTGCGGAGTTGAGTACGGTTATGAATAGAAACATAACAATAAACCCCGGAAGGATCTGCCAGCCACTTGGCGCCGTCATGGCTTTCCTTGGAGTCAGGGGAGCGATGCCACTAATACATGGTTCGCAGGGATGCAGTACATATATGAGGTTTCAGATAACGAGGCATTTCAGGGAACCAGTTAATATTGCATCAAGCTCATTGAACGAGGCAACGGTTGTATACGGTGGAGAAAAAAACCTTCTGAAGGCTATAAGAACGGTTGAGGAAAATTACAAACCGGAGGTCATAGGTGTTATCTCAGGTTGCCTTTCAGAGACCATAGGGGACGACATCAACAGGATTGTGAGGATCTACAGGGATGCGGGATCGGAATCCCGAATAATTCCGGTTTCAACACCTGGCTTCAAAGGGTCCCATGTGGATGGCTATGACATGGCAGTCACATCCATCCTCAGATCCATCGCAGGGGATCCCTCAGATCAGATAGAGAGGGTTAACGTTATAAATGGCATCATGAGCCCAGCCGACACATATGAGTTAAAGAGTATTCTTAGGAGTATGGGAACGGAATTCCTCATGATAACTGATACCTCAGAATCCCTTGATGAACCATTCAATGGAGACCCCTACTTCATAACGCGGCACGGAACACCCATAAGTAAAATAGAGGGGGCCTCTAACTCCATGGCAACACTAAGTCTTGGAGGATGTAAAGGCGGCCGGGTACTTGAAGGTAGATATGGGATTAAAAATATCGGTCTTGAGATCCCAGCAGGTCTTGAAAACACCGATCGTTTCATAGGTAAGTTAATGGAGCTCTTTGATGCAAGTATTTCACCGTCCCTCATGAGGGACAGGGGACGCCTGATTGATGCCATGATTGATGCACATCAGTATACCTATGGAAGGAATGTTGCAATCTTTACAGACCCTGGATATGCAGTGGCAATCACTTCCATGGTCCTTGAGATGGGAATGACACCTTCAGCCGTTTTTACAGGTTCAGAGAGCATATATTTCAATGAGAAAATTAGCCAACTTCAAAAGGAATACGGTTTCAAGTGTATGGCGATGAGTGGCGCCGATATATTTGATTTACAGTCATATATTTCAGAAAAACCCATTGATGTTCTCATAGGGAACTCTTACTGCGGTAGAGCGGCAGAAGAAAATGGAATACCCCTCATGAGGGTCGGCTTCCCGGTTTATGATAGACTTGGTTCCCAGAGGATAAGAATTGCAGGTTACAGTGGAGGTATAGAATTTGTTGATTCCCTCACCAACCTGATAATTGAAAGATACTATGATGAGGGTTATGAAATATCCGATGTGAGTGACGCTGATGAGAGCTGTTGCATCAGATGATTTGAAATACGTTAAAATACCTGTAGATGTGGATAATCTTATAAAAATTGAATTTAATAAGTATATTCCTTAAATAAGGAAATTCGATGAGATAAGGCTGAAAAAAAATGATAATGTGGTGCAACTCATAAAATTAGATGAATCTGACTGTATATGTGGCAAGGTACTGTACTGAAATCTTTAACCGATCTGAAGATAGTTCAATTATTTAACTAAATACCTGGATGTAAATCAATGAAGGTCCTGACAACATGTACAAGGGATTGCCCTGGTTCATGTGGTCTTACAGTTAATGTGAGCAGGGGTAAGGTCAATTCCATAGAAGGAAGCAGTATTCACCCACACACAAGGGGATTTATATGTAAAAATACAGCGAGGTATCATATAAGGAGGCTCTATTCTGATAGAAGGGTATTAAAACCGTTGAAGAGGGATGGGAGGCAGTGGAAAACGATATCCTGGGATGAGGCACTTCATGTGATTTCTGATAAATTGAATGAGTGCATGGATGAACACGGAGCTGAGTCTATAGTGTATTATCAGGGTTTTGGAGCACGAACAGCGTTGAGACTCCTCAACAGGAGGTTTTTCAATCTCATAGGAGCAACAACTCTCAGGGGAACTCTATGCGGGGGTGCAGCCATAGCAGCTCAATCAAAAGACTTTGGGAGGAGACTGTCCCATGATCCGTCAGATCACCTTAACAGCAGGAACATATTCATATGGGGACGTAACCCTGCCGTCACAGACATTAATCTCTGGAGGATAATAAAGAGGGCCCAGAAACATGGAACACGGGTTATCACAATCGATCCCATAAGGACTCAAACAGCAGTGAAATCAGATATTCACTGTCAGATTGAAGCCGGGAAGGACCTATACCTTGCAATAGCAATGGCAAAGATTATCATGGCTGAAGAGCTTCATGACTCTGGATTCATAGAGAAACATGCGGAAAATTTTGATTCATATATAGCAATTCTTGATGAATTCAATTTAAATCAATTATCAGAGCTGAGTGGGGTTCCATTGAAAATAATCTCTAAGCTTGCACACCTATACTCTGATGGGCCAAGCAGCATAATACTTGGCTGGGGTCTGCAGCGGTACTTCAACTCATATATGGCCTGCAGATTCATAGATGCCCTTGCAGCCATATCAGGGTATATAGGTGTGAGTGGAGGTGGTGTGAGCAGCGGTTTTGATGAATATGGGGCCTTTGATGAATCTGTTACACTTGAAGGGGCAGGAAATGGTAGAAAGGTGTCAATGCCCCTTTTTGGAAGGGAAATAGTGAATATGAATTCACCAACCGTTAACTGTGTATTTATAACTGCAGGTAATCCCGTGACCCTTGGACCCAACTCCATTCAGACCCTAAATGCGCTAAGAGAAGTTGATTTTGTTGTCATGGTGGATCACTTCTTGAATGATACAGCACATACAGCCGACCTATTTTTACCCGCAACAACATTTCTGGAGGAAACAGACCTTGTTGGAAGCTATGGTCACCCCTACGTGTCTCCTGTAAACGCTGCAGTCAAGCCATTGGGTGAATCTCATTCCGAGTTCTGGATTTTACAGAGATTATCAGAGATCATGGGTTTTGCTGATATGGAAGGAACAAGGATGGAGTGGCTTGAAATTATAGCTTCAAAGGTTCTTGATTATCATGGAATAGAAATTTGTGATCTACTGGAAAAACCATACAGATCACCGGGATTCCCTGCGGTCCCATTTGAGGGGCCTTTATTCTATACAGAAAATGGAAGGTTCAATTTACCATCGGACAGGCCTTACGAGATGGAGCAACATGATGGGGCACACCCTGAAAATTCCATAAGGCTTTTAACCGTCATGTCACCACAGTGGGTAGGTTCCGTTGAGCCTACCTTTCATAAAGGTCTTGTAGAAATTTACCTAAACCCTGGAACGCTTTCACAACTTGGTTTTAAGGATGGAGAGATTTCAGTCGCGGAATCAAATGCAGGAAAGAGTTGTGTGATTGTACGTTCCAGCGAGGATGTCCATCCACTATGCGCCCTTTCATTCAGGGGGACATGGTTATCAAAGGGAGGCTGTATAAATACTGTCATTGAGGATAGAGAGACAATTATGGGTCATGGAACAGCTTACAACGAAACCAGAATAAAATTAAAAAAAGTTTCAGGCGGCGTTTCTGTTCATGAAATGTGCCATGAGACTCACAAGTATAAATCCCGCCACTATGAGTGAAACTATCTGAATGGCTGCATTCACAGTATCACCTCATTCATCAACTGCCTCGATCAGGCATACCCCACCTTCACATTCATGTTCAAGTTCGATGAGGTACTCCTTCAGCTTCTCAACATCAATTGTTGTAAGGCCCTTTATCATATCACTGTCGATCTTTATCTGCAGAACCCCTGCGTTGTTGGTGACGACCTTTCCAGGTATATACACACGGCCGAGGGATAGTCTCACGGTATCCCCGGGCTTCACCTCCTCCTTTATGTACCTGCAGAGTTCGTCACAGGTTGCTATTCTATTTTCCTTTTTCAAAGAGATCACCTTCCACTGGATTATATGCACCTATGGTGCTTATAAAAATAAGGTTTACACTTCATCCACATATCTGAATTCCCTGAGATCCATGAGTCTCTCGATGGCCTTCATCCTTATCTCAACACCAGCCTCTCTGACAGCTGCAAGGGGGTTCAGGCCGCCGGGTGTGACTATACCTGCATGATACTTCTCCACGCGGGCATTGTACAGTATCTCACCGGGGGCGCCGATTTTGAGCACACTGAACCCTGCTTCAGAGAGTTCTTCAATCAGGCCCTCAGCATGGTCCCTTGCAAGGTACGGGACCTCCTTCAGACTCGCAAGGACCCTGCCCTGTCCATTGAGGGCTTCAAGGACCGCAGTCATATTCTTTGATACGTAGATCTCATGGGGGTCAAGGGAGGAACCACTGTAGGCTGTGAGCTCAACAAAGCGGGGCTCCCTGCCGCCGGCCTCAAGCAGACCCCCGTACTTTGGTGTGGACATGATACCGCTCTTTATCAGTACACCATCCAGTGTGAGACTGCATACAGTTGCAATTCCAGCCATGCCCCCCTCATCAGTGACTCCTATCATGGGGAGGGTGGAGAATTCTGGCCTCTCACTGAGGACCTGACCTATGACCTCAAGGGCATAATCCAGATCATCCCTGCTTATGAGGGATATGTTGGCTATAACCTTTCCTGAAAGGTCCTCTGGATTTAAATCCACTCTGTTTATGAGGTTCCAGGCCTTTGACAGGAGGAAGCGGACCTTGACACCCCTTTCCGGTGCAGAGATCATTAACTTTCTCTCAGGCTTTACAAGGGGCTTCAGGCTCTGGAATTCTATGAGGTTCTCTGCCAGTTTAATTTCTGCACGGTAGCCGGCCTCCTGGATGGCGCAGAGGGGAGTTATACCTCCTATGATTGCAACACCCACCATTCCATCTGCAACCGGGACACCCAGGACGTCCTCTCCGGGTTCTCCAACCTTGAGCACCCCTGATATCCCGATTCCCTCAAGTTTCCTCAGAATTTTCACGGCGTCCTCCCTTCCGGTCCCTGGCACGAGGCGGAGATTTGCCGGTACCAGCCCATCCCCCTCCTCAATGACACTGAGAACCGAGGTCATGTTCTCTGAGGTGAAGGCCTCCAGGGGTGTCATCGATGTTTTCTTGTAGGCTATGAGCTCTGTGAAGTTCACTGGCTGATGGTCCTCAAATCTCACAAGGCCCCCGAACTGGGGTATGACAGGTATGCCACTGGCGAGCAGGATACCGTCGACGGTTGTCCCGCATATGGTGCTTATTATGCACCCATCACCATCCCTTTCAAGCTTAACCCTTGGGCTGAGGCAGAGCCCATTTCTCATAACATGTTTGAGGGTCTCAATGGACCGGGGGGATATCCTTGACGTGTTAACGACAACCTTCCCCTCGAGGGTGTCAGGGTTGAAGCTTGTATTGTATATCATGCTCTCAAACTTTGAGAATATGAAATCGACCTGGTCATAGACGAGGCCACGGTTTATCTCCTGCAGCCCCTTCTCTGTTATTTTCCTTCCAGCATAACCAACCCTTTCTGTGAAGCCCTTTTCGTCAAGTATACGCATGTGGTATCTGACGGCCCGTTCCCCGAGGTTGTACCCTTTCTTCCTGAGTTCGGATGCTATTATCTTTGCCCCGAGGACATCATCATGCTCTGCAAGGATCCTTAAAATCTCCATCATCTTCTGGTTGGTCTCATCAGCCATCAGAAACACCATATAAAAAGTAGGGGGAGGGTTTATTTAAAGGTTAAGAAAAAAAGGAAGTAAATTTTGAGGCTTAGATGTCAAGGTACCTTTCAAGTTCGTACTTGAAGACCCTCACACGGTAGTCGTCCCATTCCCTGTGTTTGATCTCCATGAACTTCTCGTAGACGTGACCACCAAGGGCGCCCTTGATGACATCATCCTCCTCGAGGGCATGGTATGCCTCCCAGAGGCTTGATGGGAGTGTCTCGATGCCCATCTCCCTGAGCTCACTCATTGATTTTTCATAAACGTCGATCTCGGTTGGTTCACCGGGGTCGATCTTGTTCTGTATACCGTTCATACCTGCCTCCAGCATGGCTGCAAATGCAAGGTAGGGGTTGCATGATGGGTCAGGCATCCTTAACTCGACACGTGTACCCTTTCCACGTGATGCAGGTATCCTGATGAGGGTTGACCTGTTTTTAAGGCCGTAGGCAATGTAGACCGGTGCTTCATAGCCAGGGACAAGTCTCTTGTAGGAGTTGACTGTTGGAGCACAGACAGCTGTGAGCGCAGGGGCGTGTTTCAGAAGTCCCCCTATGAAGTACAGGGCCTCCTCTGAGAGCTGTGTCTCTGTGTCAGGGTCATAGAAGACGTTTTCACCATCCTTGAAGAGGGACTGGTGGCAGTGCATACCGCTACCGTTTTCACCAAAGAATGGCTTTGGCATGAATGTTACCATGTACCCCATCTTGTCGACTATGGCCTTTATGGCCTGTTTGAAGGTTATAACTGCGTCTGCTGTCTTCAGGGCCTTGTCGAATTTGAAGTCTATCTCGTGCTGTCCAGGAGCAACCTCGTGGTGGCTGACCTCAACGTCGAAGTTAAGGGCCTCAAGGTCCATGACGAGTTTTCTCCTGAAGTCGGTTCCCTGGTCCACCGGTTCAACATCGAAGTATGCACCGCAGTCGTGGGGTATTATGTTGCCATCCTCGTCCTGGTCGAGGATGAAGAACTCTGGTTCCGGTCCGACATTGTATTCATATCCAAGGTGGGCGTACTTGTCGAGGGCCCTCTTGAGGACGTACCTCGGGTCCCCCTCGAAGGGTTTTCCGTCTGGCCAGTAGATGTCACAGATGAATCTGCACACACCCTTTTCCTCTGGCCTCCATGGGAGTGTTGAGAAGGTGTCGGGGTCAGGTTTCAGGATGAGGTCGCTCTCGTTTATATCCACGAACCCCTCAACTGATGACCCGTCAAAGAGGAGACCGTCCTTTATTATGTCCTCTATCTGGTCTGGCCTTACCAGGGGTATTGCCATATTCTTTGGTTTTCCGTGTATGTCCACAAACTGAAGGCGGACGAATTTAACGCCGCATTCATCCATTTTAGCTATTATTCTTCCAATCTTATCTGACATGGGTTATGCCTCCATGGCATGAGCTTAACTTCACCGGAAGTAACTTTCCTTCTACTGGTTTATATATTTTTTGTTCAGGATAGTTCAACAATTTTAAATGGTTCGCCCTGAAAGAGATCAAACTTTAACATTCGGGGGGCGGCTATCACATCACCCCTCCCTGTGATCAACTTGAGAACCTCCGCTGCCTGGAGGCAGCCGGTGATATTTGCCACGGGACCTATCACCGGAGGTGTTTTTGATGAGAGCTCCTTTAACCTGGCCTTCACATCAGCTGTGAGCTCAAGGCCCACAGATGGCAAACGGAAGAGTTCCTCATAGGATGGTGATCCCTCCCTGAATACAGTTACCTGACCCATGGAGCCATGTATGGCGCCGTGAATGAAGGGTATTCCCTCTGATGCGCACCTCCTTGATGCAATCACCCTTGATGTTATGTTATCAAGGGCATCAACCACGGCATCGCTGCCGGTTATTATTTCAGCTGCATTTTCTTCATCGAAGATTTCATGATAAACCTCAACCCTGCTGAAGGGGTTTACGGTGCGAATACGCTCCGCTGCAACATCAACCTTGGGGATCCTGAGGTCCCTGAAGCTGCTCATGAGCTGCCTGTTGAGGTTCGAGACGTCAAAGACGTCACTGTCAATTATTCTGAGACTGCCCACACCCATCCGTGCAAGCATCTCAACTGCAGCGCCACCTATACCCCCGCAGCCGATCACAGAGACAGTGGAATCCTTGAGCTTTAACTGGTCTGCCCTTGAAAGTAAACCCATCTGCCGGCTGACCATCTCCCAGTAAGCCATACCCTCATATCTCTCAGGCATTCAAACCCTCTTTCACGTTCTTGCATAATACTATGTGTGTGTTGATATAAATCATGTTGGGGTTTGAGAGGTGGCTGGTAGCTGAAGTCATGAGGGGGTCATCCTGTAGGACCACAGCTATATCGGCTTGCAGCATGAGCCTATCACTGGAGATCATGTGGGGAAGATTCTTCAGATCAGTGAAAAGCAGATGTCTGGGATGCTCATTGGACTCACTCTGAAATCAAAAACAGTTCGTTTAAGAAGATGTTTGATTATCTCCCGATCTAAATGAAACGTCATTTTTAGTTTTCATATTTTTCCTGATTTAAGGATAAAAAAAAGTTTTTTTGAATGCAAAAATGGGGGGTTAAAGTGCCGGGGGCGGGATTCGAACCCGCGGCCTCACGGTATCCCAGGAAAAAGTCAGAGCACTGCTTAATACCCTATGAGCCGTGCGCTCTAACCAGCTGAGCCACCCCGGCATGACTTATACAAGATCAGTTTTCATCAAATTTAAACTTTTCTGTCAGGGGTGCAATCATTATTATGGAATGCCACCCTAATTATATATGAATTTTCTTTGCGGGGGTTTAATGTGTCTGATGATCTTGATTTTTCAGAGGGGGCCTGTGGGATATGCCATACAATTCTCGCAGATATCTCCAGGACCGGCTTCATGGTTGAAACAGCAGAGTACCCTGAGGGTGTCAGGGCCCGGATAACTGACCCTTCAGGGGATTCTGTGGGGGAGGGTTCAGATATAACCTGGGCCCCGGCGATACTCGAGGCCGAGATCAATGCAGGATTTCTGGATGACGAAGCTGCAGATAAACTCTCGCCCTTCCTGACAGGCAGAAGAGACCAGATACAGGTTGCAGAGATGTCTGGCTACGGGAGGGTTGTTAACACAGCCTCCATGATAATATCTGATATCTGGTCGGCTGGGGGTTCAGTTGAGGTCAGAAGGGACGGCCCTGGCATAGAGGTCATACTATACTCTGCAGAAGGTGATGAAATTGTATCTGCAGCATCAGGGTTCTGCCCGGTCTGTGCAGTAAACATCGCAGCTTCGAGGGTGCCATCAATCAGGAGGAGGATGGCATCCAGGAAATCCAGAAACACGGGAATGGAAAAGTATGAGAGGGGGGTGACCGGCAGGGTCACCTGGAGGAGGAACAGGATCCATGTATCCCTCCTTGAGAATGGGGAGGTCATCGGCAGGAACTGGGGGTGCTGCATAGCCTATGCAACGGTGAGGGCGGAGATAGATGCTGGATTTGGAAGCAGCAAGTGGAACCGTATCTTTAAGAATTACTGTGACCTCTGTCCCCTGAAACATTTCTGGCTCGGGAAATCCATGGGCGCCCTTGGAAACAGGATACTTCAGAGGATGACCAGGGTCGGTGTGAGGGAACATGTAAGGATGGAAGATTATATAACTGTGGATATCCTATCTGGTGATAGGAGGGTTGGATGTGGTATAGGAACGCTCTGCTCATTCAGTGCAACCGTCAATGCACTCCTGAGATCCGATGCTTCCCTCATCCTGAAACCGGACCCTGCCGATGGGTTTCCGTACCCCTAAGCTGTTGAGGTGTTCGCTGTGGGTGAACATGTAATAGAGGCCCTGGGAAAAAGTCGTGTCACCGTGAGGAATGGAAGGGTGGTTGATGTATCCGAACCACTTATCGATTACTGTCCCCTCTTTCATAAGTACCGGGGCATTGAAAAAATCACATCTGAGGCTATCCGTCAAAATATTGAGTTTCGCATTAAAGATTTTGGCATGTGTACAGGTAATCGTGAATTAAGAATGAGGGATTTTCTATCATTTGGCATTTCTGAGATAATCTCAACACTCATCGAGGAGGGCGAGGTGGACGCAGCAGTCATGGTATGTGATGGTGCAGGCACAGTCATAGTCACCGAACCCGAACTTGCACAGGGAATCGGGGGCAGGATATCAGGAGTGGTGGAAACATCACCCGAGGATGAGGTTATAGGATCCATAGGACCAGAAAAGGTCCTTGACCCCGAAAAAGCCACGATAGACCAGGTTAAGGGGGTTGAAAGGGCCTTTGAGATGGGCTATGATAGGGTTGCTGTCACCGTGGCTGACCCGGCAGAGGCAGAGAGGCTGAGGGAAATGGATGGAGGCGAAATCTACATATTCGCCGTCCACCTGACCGGGATAGACTACAGGGGCGCCGAGAAAGTGATTAACACAGCCGATGTTGTAACATCATGCGCATCAAAATACATAAGGAGAATAGCTGATAGAAGGGCGCTGCTGAAGGTAGGATCAGCCATACCTGTATATGCATGCACAAAGAATGGTAAAAGATTCATTGAACTCAGAATTAAAAGGATGGGTGGTATAAAGGATTCAGGGAAAAGTTCAGGCTCCCCGCAGCCACTGGTATGAAACTAGAGATAATCTGCAAGGGCCTTTATTATGCAGCTCTGGGTTATCAGTCCAACCAGTCTACCATCCCTGACAACAGGTATCCTCTGATATCCGGTATCTGCCATTATACGGCTTATCCTGCTTATAGGAGTTTCCTCATCAATCACAACAAGGTCCCGGCTCATTATGTCCTTCACCCGAAGCTTCAGGGCCTCGCCACCGGCAAGCAGAATGTCCCTGTGGGTTATGAGCCCAACAAGTTTATCACCCTCCACAACAGGGACACCACCCACGTTCGCACGGACCATCTTAAGGTTGGCGGCTGCGACAAGGTCATCGGGGTGGGAAACAATAACATCACGGAGCATTATATCCCTTGCACGGAGCTTCCTGATCATGAAATTATTTTTATGGATATTCATATATTAAGATTGAGGGATCCAAAGTGACTCAGATGGAAGAAGCAAGAAAGGGCAATATAACCCCTGAGATGGAGGAGGTTGCCCGGAAAGAAAATCTGGACATTCAGATGCTCATTAGGGGTATTGCAAATGGTCGAATTGTGATACCCTCCAATATTAATCGGGAATCATCACCCTGCGGCATAGGGGAAAATCTTTCAACAAAGATCAATGCAAATATCGGTTCATCCTCAAAAATGGAGGACATTGAACTGGAGGTTGATAAGGCACTTGCAGCTGTCGAATACGGTGCAGATGCTGTCATGGACCTCAGCACAGGCCCCATGCTGAGGGATGTCAGGACCGCGGTCCTGGAGGCTGTTGACGTTCCTGTGGGCACGGTACCCATCTACGAGGCCGGTGTCGAGGCCTTCATGTCAGATGGAGCCGTGGTGGACATGGATGAGGATGACATGTTCAGGGCCATAGAGAACCAGGCACGGGATGGGGTTGACTTCATGACCGTGCACTCAGGAATCACCCTGGAAACCGTTGAAAGGGCTCAGAGATCAGGGAGGATAATGGGAATAGTTAGCCGGGGAGGAGCATTCCTTGCAGCCTGGATAATGCAGAATCAGGAGGAGAATCCTCTCTACAGCAACTACGAGTACCTCCTTGAAGTGGCCTACGAGTATGATGTCACACTCAGCCTCGGGGATGGCCTCAGGCCGGGGTGCCTGGCAGACGCTTCTGATATACCCCAGATCAGTGAGCTCCTCACACTTGCAGAACTCGTTGAGAGGGCACGTGATGCAGATGTTCAGTGCATGGTTGAGGGGCCCGGGCACATGCCCCTTGACCAGATAGCCGCCAACATGAAGATACAGAAGGAGGTCTGCGACGGCGCACCCTTCTATGTCCTTGGACCCATAGTCACAGACATGGCACCGGGTTATGACCATATAAGCGCAGCCATAGGCGGGGCCGTCGCTGCAATGAACGGGGCGGACTTCCTCTGTTACGTCACACCGGCAGAGCACCTGGCGATACCGGGGGTTCAGGATGTTATTGAGGGTGTAATTGCATCAAGGATAGCTGCCCAGGCTGCAGACGCCGCCAGAAAATTACCGGGCGCATGGGAATCTGAACTTGAGATGGCTGATGCAAGAAGGTCCTTTGACTGGGATAAACAGTTCAAACTGGCATTTGACTCAAAAAAACCATATGAATACAGGATGCAGTGCCCAATTGAGGATTCAGAGATGTGCTCAATGTGTGGCGAATACTGCGCCCTCAGGATACTGCGTGAAGACAGATGAATCACAGCCTCGATCCTTAACATGCCGGTAAGGGTTAATAGAGATCAGAACCATAATTAAAGTGGTGGTCCTATGGGATTCGAGCATGTTGAAGGTACTGAAAGGGGCAGTGTAAGGCTATTTGCACTCAGCACATGTGGATGGTGCAAAAGGACACGGGAGCTGCTGGAGGAACTTGGGGTGGCCTACGATTATATATACGTCGACCTCCTCGAGGGTGAGGAACGTGAGAATGTAATTGAGGAGCTTAAGAGGTGGAACCTATCCCTCTCATTCCCCACACTTGTAATAAACGATGAGGAAGTGGTGGTGGGATTCGATCCACTCTCAATAAAATCATCCCTCAGGTAGGGATCATCATGAAGGATGAACTCCAGGAACTATACAGAGAGGTTAGGGAATCAGCAGAGAAATCAGGTTATAAACTTAATCCTGACAGGGAATTCGTCATGGAACTGCTCAGGGGGATGCTGGTTAACAGGAAAAGATATGGCTATGATTCCTGCCCCTGCAGACTCGCATCAGGCAACCCCGAGGAGGACAGGGATATAGTGTGCCCCTGTGATTACAGGGATGCTGATATTGAGGAATACGGGACATGCTACTGTGGACTCTATGTCAGGGATGAGGACGTTGAGTTCAGATCCATACCCGAGAGGCGGGGAAAGAGTAGAGGCCCTGGCAGGGCACCAGCCGGCCTTGATATACCTGTGCTGAGGTGTCGCATCTGTGGCTATCTCTGCGCAAGGAAGATCCCTCCGGAACCCTGCCCCATCTGTGGCGTGGCAGGAAAATTCCATGTTTTCATTGAATAGAGGAGTGCATTACCTTGCTGGAAGCCTTCACTGAAGTCAGAAAAGATATCAAATTTCTTTTTTCATCCGAGATAAGGCTCAGGGTTTTAATGGCCCTCATTGACGGTCCAATGGAACTCTCTAAGATGAGGTCCATCATAAAATCAAGTTCATCAACTATTCTCCATGCCATATACCAGCTCGAGGACAAGGGGCTGGTCTGCAGGGTCAACCGTAAGTATGAACTGTCATCAACCGGCAGGATAATATCCCTGAAGGTTCAGGGGATTATAAGGACAATCTCGGTGATCAGGGAACTCTCGGATTTTCTGCTTGACCATGACCTTGGATCCATACCCGAATCACTCCTCTACAGCATAGAATCCCTTGAAGGAGTATCACTCCTCGAGGCAAAACCCGAGAACCTCACAGAGCCCTATGAGGTAGTTACAAAGAATGTAATGAACTCCGGGAGGGTCTGGATCCTTTCAGGCGTTCACCACCCCTTCTACGGGGACCTCCTGAAAGCGGGGATAAAGACCGAGATGATCCTCTCAGAGAATGTTGTGGATGCAATTGAACCTGTTGAAGATACGGAAAATGTGAAGATCAGCACCATCGATTCTGAACTGAGGTTCAGCCTCATAATAACGGAGACGGCAATGGCCCTTTCCCTCTTCATGTCTGATGGCCTCTATGATCCTGCGAGATTCCTCTTTTCAAGGGATGAAGAGGCAGTTGGATGGGCCTGGAAACTCTTCAAACACTTCAGGGACATGGTGGAAGCGCCAGCAGACAAGGATGACTGTGAAGTGTAGGTACTGAAGAATGGTTTTAAGGTCGATGGGAGTTTAACGGTTCAGATTACCTAGGGGATGAAGGAATTGCTCTATATGGAACTTGCAGAGGTATACCACAGACTTGAATCAACCACAAAACGCCTTGAAAAGACTGAAATACTTGCGGAACTCCTGAGGAGTGTTGATAAGGAACTTCTGCCCGATGTAACAATACTGATGCTTGGCAGGGTGTTTCCAATCTGGAGTGAGGAGGAACTTGGGGTTGGCATAAAGCTGCTCATGAAGGCAATATCCCTGGTTGTGGGGGTTTCGATGGATGAAATCGAGGACGAAATAAGGGAACAGGGTGATATAGGCCTTGCAAGTGAAAAACTCTTCTCCAGAAAAACTCAAACAACCTTTTTTTCACAACCCCTGACAGTGGAATTTGTTTACAGCAGACTGAAGGCCCTGGCATCAGCTTCTGGTGATAGGGCACAGTCAAAGAAGATAAACATACTTGTTGAGGTCCTGTCCCAGGCAAAGCCACTGGAGGCACGCTATATAACAAGGACGGTCCTTGAGGAACTGAGGGTTGGTGTTGCAGAGGGAATCATACGGGACGCCATTGCCAGGGCCTTTGAGGTTGACCCGGCACTCGTTGAAAGGGCCCACATGCTCACAAATGACCTGGGAATGGTGGCCGCAGTTGCAAGGGAGGAGGGCGAGCCTGGACTTGGAAGACTCAACCTTGAACCGGGAAGACCCGTGAAACCAATGCTGGCACAGCTTGCCAGCAGCATAGAATCTGCCATAACGGAGCTTGGAAGGGCCTTCTGTGAAACCAAATATGATGGTATACGTGTTCAGATACACAGATGCGGCGATGAGATATCCATCTTCACCAGGAGACTTGAGAACATCACCGCGGCGGTCCCCGAGATACTTGAGGGTGTTGAGGAGGCCCTTCCAGCTGATGACTACATAGTTGAGGGGGAAATAATAGTCACCATGGATGGGAGGCCAGCCTCCTTCCAGTACATACTCCAGCGTGTCAGAAGAAAATATGATGTGGAGAGGCTTACAAGGGAGGTTCCCCTCTCACTATTCCTCTTTGATGTCCTCTACCACAGAGAACCCCTCATCGATGAGCCCCTCCGGCACAGAAGGGAGGTCCTTGAGTCAATACTATCAGAAATACCTGGGAGGGTTGAGGCGAGTCGCATGGTTGATGTGGGCCCGGATAACCTGGATGATGCTCTATGGCTCTTCGAGGAGTCAATAAGAGAGGGACATGAGGGTATAATGATAAAGGACACCGAAGCGCCGTATATACCTGGTATAAGGGGTAAAAAGATGCTTAAGTTTAAGGCAGAACCAGAGACCCTGGACCTCATTGTGGTCGGTGGCACCTATGGCAGGGGTAAAAGGGCACATCTGGTGGGATCCTATCTCCTGGCTGCCAGGGATGAGGACAGCGGGGACCTTGTTACGGTTGCACATGTTGCAACGGGGCTTGACGATGAGACGCTCCAGCAACTCTCAGAGAGGATGGAAAAACTTGCCATTGAGAGGAAGGGACGGAAACTCTGGGTCAGGCCAGAGATAATACTTGAGGTCGCCTACAGTGAGATAGTGAAGAGTCCTGAGTATGAAAGCGGTTACTCCCTGCGTTTTCCAGTGGTGAAACGTATAAGGGACGATCTGTGCCTGGACGATGTTGATACAGTTGGACGTATAGAGTCCCTCTTCCAGTCCGGACAGCCAGATCAACCAGGTCAGTAATATTTAAATAGTACAAAGTATTAATTACTTTTATGGGAACCCTTCTGGATGACAGGAAACTGCTCATAATATCAGCCATGCTGGGACTCGCCGGGTTCACAGGAATGATAATCTCTTCGGCGACCCTCACACCGGACCCTATTAAAATAGCTCAGATTGACAGGGGCATGATTGACAGGAAGGTTATGGTCGAGGGCTCAGTGGTTGATGTCTGCGAATCAGAACACTCGGGAATCATATTCCTGAAAATAAATGATGGCACCGGCACAATAACGGCTGTTATATTCGAATCAACAGCAGAGACAATAAAGAGGAATGGCCCTGCCCCCATACTGCTGAAGGGGATGAGGGTACAGGTAACCGGGAGGGTGAAGGAGTACAGGGGATTACTTGAGGTGGCCGTAGAGGAACCTTCAGGTTTGAGGCCTCTCCCTGGTTATGGTTAATCTTCATCAAGGTAAAGTGGCTTTAATCTCCCTGTTTTTATGTCTATTATCAGTCCGTGGACCCCTATGGATTCTGGTATGAGGGGGGATGACTTCAGCCTCTTAACACCCTCAATCACATTCTCTTCCTCATCACCAACTGGATTCAGCACATCTATACTGAAATTCTCGATGACCTCCTCCTCAACCCCGAGTTCCCTCATCCTTGAGACTATGAGATCCTCATCAAGGCGTGCCATCCCACAATCGGTGTGCCCGACTATGATGATCTCATTCACACCAAGGGCGTATATGGCAACTGCAGCGGATCTTATAACCCCCTCATCCACAATGTTACCCGCATTCTTTATTACCTTCGCATCACCCCTCCCGATCCCAAGGGCCCTCTCAAGGAGATCTATAAGTCTCGAGTCCATGCATGTGATGATACACAGCTTCGGGGAATGTTTTAGATCTGAGAGATCCTGGAACCTGAAGTCCTGATTTTCTCTGAGGATATCTTTAATAATCATGCTAACAAACCTCATCTACATTAGTTATCTATTACCTAATTAATTTATGGAGGGGAGAACATGGATATCGGGAGGAAGAGGGATGTATTCTTAATCATTTTACCGGCACTATGTGCATTTGCCCTGGCTTTAATACCCACCTTCAAGTACACTGTTCCACTGACATGGGATATCTATTACCATATACATAATGCCGCCCTTTACATGGGTAAGGGCATCGTGTTCTGGGATCCTCTAACCTCCGCCCCCCATGGGAGACCCATATATTATCCACCCCTCTTTCACATAATGATGCTTTTTCTCAGTAAAATAACCGGCCTGGGGTTTTTCACAGTCTCCAGATTCATGCAGCCAGTGTTTGCATTTCTCATTGTTCTGTCATTTTCATATGTCTCAGGAAAACTCTACGGACCTCTGGGAGGATTCTTAACGGGAATTTTCCTATTTTCAAGTCTATTCTTCATGAGGATGATTTTCCCGATCCCTGAGTCACTTGCGATGATATCCATCCCCCTCTTTGTTTATGGATACTACAGGTCCATGGAAGGTTGCTCAAGGCTTTATCCGGTTTTAACCGGCTTGCTCCTGGGGTTAATGTTAATGACCCATATCCTTTCTGCCTCCATAATTTTAGCAGTGGTTACTCTCTCAACCATTGTCCTTTACATTGGAAAATATGATATCAGACCATGGAATCTACTAATAATCCTCGGGTCCGGTCTTTTACTTGCATCGGTCTGGTATGCACCCCTTATAGTTAAATATGGTTTTGTATTCAGGTCACCGCCGACCAGTTCCCTGCCTTTAAAGGGATACATCACCCATCTGGGGGTTCTGCTCACCATCCTTTCACTGGCAGGAATTGTTCATGCGGCTGGGCGGAGGGAGAAAAAAGATGTTATAATGGCTGTCTGGACTGTATTCGTCCTGGCACTTACAGCTGCCTACCTTCTGGGTTTGAAGGTCCTCTCGGACAGGATACTGTACTTCGCCCTCTTCCCGATGGCAACACTGAGTGCAGATCTTTTCAATTCAATACGAATAAATAATGGCAAATGGTCCTTTTACGCCATTATTTTGCTTATATCCCTTTACTGCATCTATGATGGTTACTCCCTTGCAAGCTCCATAAAACTCGAGGTTTCAGATTCTGAACTCGATATTGCAGAGTGGTTCAGGTATAACGGAGACCATGCAACTGTTGTTGTGTCTGACTACCACATCCAACCCGCCATAGTTGCGATTTCAGGGCAACCGGTATCGGCGGGCGGCTATGCGCCAGGAACCATCCGTTCAATCAACGTGGAAAAATATATCAGCAGCTTTAACTATACGAAGCATGATATAATGAGGGATCGTGTGGGATACATAATCCTGGATAATGAGGAGAGGACTCCCCCCTACTCCAGACTTGTTTACAGGAACCGGGACTTTTCTGTTTACAGAGTGAATGTCTGACTTTATCATAAATAGGTAAATGTGATTAAAAATTCATACGGAGTGAATGTCTGACTTTATTCATACTGGTGATTAACAATTCAAATATCCAGTGAATGGGGCTGTTAAAAGATGAAGAAACTATTTGGCACATTCGGAGTTAGAAGACTTGCAAATGAGGTTTTAACACCTGAATTCGCATCAAAGCTTGCGGCAGCATACGGTTCAACTGTAGAAGGTAAAATAGCTGTTGGAGGAGATACAAGGACATCCACTGTAATGATAAAGAATGCTGTCATATCCGGCCTTCTTTCAAGCGGATGTGATGTTGTTGACCTGGGAATACTCCCAACGCCAGCCGTTCAGTATGCGGTCAGAAAATATTATGATGGAGGGGTTATCGTAACGGCGTCCCACAACCCCCCACAGTACAACGGTATAAAATTCGTTGACTCAGACGGCATAGGCATCCCTGATGACCTGGAGGAGGAAATAGAAAGGATATTCTTCAGCGAAGATTTCAGGAGGGCCTCCTGGGATAAAATCGGGAACCTCACATCAAACTCCTCCATAATCAGGGAGTACCAGGACGGTGTCATAGCGAGGGTCGATGCAGAGGCCATCCGCAGAAGGAAATTCAGGGTGGTGGTTGACTGTGGCTGTGGAGCAGCATCCTACACCATGCCCTACATCCTCAGGAGACTCGGATGTCAGGTGATAGCACTTAACTCTCAGCCTGATGGTTTCTTCCCGGGGCGTGACCCTGAACCTGTCCCTGAGAACCTCTCGGAGCTGATGGAGACTGTGAGGTCAACCGGGGCTGATCTGGGCATAGCCCACGATGGTGACGCAGACAGGACAATATGTATCGATGAGAGGGGAGAATTTGTCCTCGGCGATAAGACCTTCGCCCTTGTTGAGAAGAGGATGCTCCAGGAGAAGGGTGGAGGCATAATAGTCACCACCGTCGCAACATCCTCAGCAATATACGATATAGCATCAGAGAACAACGGAGAGGTAATAACAACAGCTGTAGGGGACCTCCTGGTGGCAAGAAAACTTAAAGAGACAGGCGGACTATTTGGAGGCGAGGAAAACGGTGGATTAATATTCCCCGACTTTGTATACGGGAGGGACGCAGCCCTCACAGCCGCCACGATACTCGAGATAATGGCCCATGAGGACAGGCCACTATCAGAGCTTGTATCGGAACTACCCGCATATTACTCCAGTAAGAGGAAAATAGAATGTCCCGATGAAATTAAAGGGGATGTGATGGACCTGGTAAGTAAGATGCTGGCAGATGAGGAGGGTGTAAGGGACATAGATACTACAGACGGTGTTAAAATATTCAGTGAAGCCGGATGGGTCATAATAAGACCCTCAGGGACCGAGCCAATATTCAGATGCTTCGCAGAGTCAGAGACACAGGAGCAGGCGGATGAAATGGCCCGCTGGGGCATATCCCTGGTCGAGAGGGCCATGGAAAAACTAAAATAGCTGTTTAGAGGTTCTCAAGGCACTCCTCACGGAGTATCCCGGCATCCTCATTTTTCGGGTTTATCATCAGGGCCCTGTTGAAGGCCTCAAGGGCATCATCGAATCTTTCAAGCTCAAGGAGGGCAACCCCCATGTTGGTCCAGTAGACATCGTTCTCTGGTTCCATTTCAATGGCTCTCCTGTAGCATTCAAGGGCCTCATCGAATCTTTCAAGCTCAAGGAGGGCGTTACCCTTACGGTTCCAGACATTGGGGTCCTGTTCATCCTCAAGGGCAAGCTCAAGGGCACTGTTGTATGATTCTATGGCTTCTTCCATCCGCCCGAGGTCAGATAGCAGGTTTCCCCTGGCTGTCCAGACCTCGGCGTTCCGGGGGTCAATTTCAAGGGACTGCTCATAGGATTCAAGGGCCTCCAGGGGGTTTCCTGCAACCTCAAGCATCACACCCCTCCAGTAGAGGAGGTCCGGGTCGTGTTTTATTTTCAGAGCCCTTTTACTAGCCTCAAGGGCCTCATCCACCCTCCCGGCGTTCAGAAGGGTTATGGCCATGTTATTCCATATGTAGGGGTTCTCAGGTTCTATCATTATGGCCCTCCTGTAGCATTCAAGGGCCTCATCGAATCTCCCAAGCCTTGTGAGGTTGTCACCGAGTCTGTTGAGTATGTAGACGTCGTTGGGGTCTATCCTGAGGGCTGCGGTGTAACATAGCTCTGATTTACTGAATTTACCTGAATCAAAGAGTATGTCCGCCCTTCTTGTTATCATGGCCTTCTCATCGATTCTTTTACCTTCCCATTCATCCACAGGGAGTTTTCTGAACCTTATCACCTGGAACTCGGTATCATCCGTGAGTTCACCCTGGTACATCCTCTGGAATTCCTCTTCGAGCTGTCTGGCGTCCCTGAAACCATCCTCCCTGGCCAGCTCATCGTTCTCTCTGAGTTCCCTGAAACTCACGGTTTCAACGTCTGTCACCACCGCTTCGAAGACCTTTTCACGGTCCTTTGAGACGAGGTTCCAGTAGCAGTGGAGCCGGTCGCCGACCCTGAGGGGTCTCTTCCACTTGCGCCTTATAGTCATGGTCCTTTTGCCTGTTACAAGGTCAATGTCCCTGCTGCTGAATGAGAGTATGGGCAACGGGTCTCCACCTCCTGGATTCTCTTAGAGGGTTATCATCTAGATCTCTTCTTCCCCGAATTCCTCTGTACGTATTTTAACCATTCTGAACCTGTCTCTGACCCTCATTGCAATCTCCCTGAGTCTCCGGGGTGATGGAGGCTCTGTTTCTCTGAGTGACTCATCAAGGACGGCCCTGTTCCTGAACTGCTGCAGGACATAGACATCACACTCGATTGAATCTGCAATCATCTCTACGTCCTCTTCCCACATTAGACCCGGCACGAAGGTTGTGCGGCACTCCACTGTGACACCCGAATCCCTGAGGATCTCAAGGCTCCTCATCACACCCCCGGCACCGGCACCGGCAAGTTCAGGGTACCTGTGGAGGGGGGCCTTCACATCAATTGCAACATAGTCAAGGTGGGGTAGTAGCCTTTCAAGGGCTTCAGGATATGAGCCATTGGTATCCAGTTTCGTTGCAAGTCCCAGGGAACGTGCATGTTCAAGGACAGTTTCGAGGGCATTGACCTGGAGGAGGGGTTCACCCCCACTCACCACCAGGGCTTCAACGAATTCTGAGTACCTCTCCACATCATCAAGGACAGTTTCGAGGTCAACTTCATCACCCCCATCTATGAGTTCAGGGTTGTGGCAGTAGGGGCACCTGAAGTTGCAGCCGGCAGTGAATATAACGAGTGAGGTTTTTCCGGGATAGTCGAGGGTTGAAACTGCCATTGAACCAATCTTCATTGGAATCACTGAACCAGTTCACCCAGGACCTCAAGGAACTTTCTATCCTCTTCAAGGGTGCCGACACTGACACGTATCCAGTATTCATCAAGTCCTGCGAAGGAAGTGCAGTCCCTCACGATTATACCCTTCCTTAAGAGTTCTTCTGAGAGTTCAGCAGCGGTCCTACCTGTCCCCCTCACGTCAATCAGTATGTAGTTTGCATATGATCTGAAAACCCTCAGTTCCGGCAATTTCTTCAACCCGGAGTAGAGGTACTCCCTGCTTTTTATTGAGTACTCGGTGGATTTTTTTATGTAATCCCTGTCCCTGATGGTTGCAAGGGCAGCTGCATGGGATAGCCTCGTGAGGCTGAAAACCGGCTTTACACGGTGCATGTACTCTATTATCCGGGGGTCCCCGAGACCATAACCTATCCTCATACCTGCAAGTCCCATCACCTTTGAGAATGTCCTCAGTATAAAGAGGTTTTCATGGTCAGGGAGGAGGTCAGTGTTGTCCACACCTGCGAATTCGGTGTAGGCCTCATCAACAACCACCAGGGCATCTGTTGACTCCAGAACAGCCCGGATCTCCTTCTTATCTATGAGGCCCCCGGTGGGATTGTTGGGTGTGCAGAGAAAGACGAGGCGGGTTGATTCATCAACAGCATCCAGGACCGATTCAAGGTCGAGGCGGTTCTCATTGACGTCCCACCGTGCATGGACAGCCCTTGCATCATGGGCCTGGAGCGTGTACTCATAGTACATGTAGGATGGCATGGGCACGACGAAGGACTCCCCCGGTTCAAGGAAGGTCCTCCCCAGGACATCGATTATCTCATCGGCACCATCACCACCCACTATAACCTGATCCATCCCAACCCCTGCGTAGTCTGCTATGGCTTCCCTGAGGTCGGTCAGGGCTGACTCGGGGTATCTGTGAACCGATTCAAGTTCACGCTCCATGGCCTCCACCGCGGCGGGTGATGGGCCCAGGGGGTTCTCATTGGATCCAAGTTTAATTATCTCATCCTCTTTCAGACCATAGGCATCTGCAATTTCCTTTATGGATCTTCCAGGTACATAGGGTTCAATATCATTGATCTTATTCCGAATCTTTACCATAGAACCACTCTTAAGTTTCATACAATCTCGGTTAACTCAGGTCATTGGAGAGTTATTCACGTGCCAGCAGAGCATACCTCCGGGCATTATCCCTTATTGACTCTATCTCCTCATCACTGAGTTCTCTCACAGCCCTTGCAGGAGTCCCGATTATCAGGCTTCCAGGGGGAAATTCCTTACCTGAGGTTACCACCGCCCCGGCCCCGACGATGGAGTTCTCCCCTATAACTGCACCGTTGAGGATGGTGGAGTTCATACCTATGAGGACATTATCTGCCACAATGCACCCATGGAGGACCGCGGCGTGCCCCACAGATACGCAGTCACCAACCCTGACAGGGTATCCGCGACTTGTATGGACGACGCAGTTGTCCTGGATGTTTGAGCAGCGCCCTATCTCGATGGGTTCAAGGTCGCCCCGCAGGACGGCATTGTACCATACAGAGGAACCATCACCTATCCTCACATCCCCCACTATCCTGGCACCCTCAAGGACTCTGAAGCCCATCCTATCACCTGTACTCAATTGTAGTGTGTTCCTGCCTGAGTATCACCAGTCTGTCTGAGGGCACATCCCTCGATATCACACAGCCGGCACCTATGCAGGAATCCTTCCCCACCTTGACACCGGGGTTGAAACTTGAGTTTATACCTGTCTTGACACCATCACCGAACACAGCCCCCAGTTTCCTCCGGCCGGTTTCCACGACATCATCCTTTACCACCATCCTGACGGGGCCATCATCAAATCGCAGATTGGCTATGTTGGTACCTGCAGCTATGTTACAGTTCATCCCTATAACGGAATCCCCCACATAGCTGAGGTGGTTGATGTTTGTACCGTCCATTATGATTGAATTCTTGACTTCGACGGCGTTCCCTATACTTACACCGTCCCCTATACAGGTATGGGCCCTGAGGTAGGAGTTGGGGCCTATATCGCAGTTTCTGCCTATGTAGACCGGTCCCTGGATGTAGGTGCCTGACCTTATAATGGTGCCCTCGCCAATGGCAACCGGTCCATGTATGGTCACACCATCCTCCACATCACCCTCCACGGAATCCTCAAGGTCCTTCATGAGCCTTTCACTTGCCTCAAGGAGTTCCCATGGCCTGCCAACATCTATCCAGTCCCTGTCTGATATTATGGCCCTCACAGGGAGGTCATCCCTCACCTGCATCATTATGGTGTCTGTTATCTCGTATTCTCCCCTGCTGGATAGGGGGGTTCTCTCTATATAATCAAAGACGGCCGGGCTGAACACGTATATGCCTGTGTTTATGAGGTTCCCTGCCCCTGCATCGGGGCCTGGTTTCTCTATGATCTCCCTTACACGGTCCCCCTCAACCTTAACGACCCCGAAGGAGGTGGGGTCCGGGACCTCCCTGAGGACCATCAGTGTTTCGGGTTTCCTCTCATGGTATGACCCAATCAGGTCGCCCATGAGCCCCGGATCCGTGATGATGTCCCCGTTAAGTACAATGAATTCATCGTCTATGAGCTCTGAGGCCTGACCTATGGCATGAGCCGTTCCAAGGCGTTCCTCCTGCCTTACGTAGGTTATATTGACTCCTGATCCGGATCCGTCGCCGAAGTGGGACCTGACGGCCTCCTCATGATAGCCTGTTATCATCACGATATCATGGACACCGTTGTCCCTGAGGGCATCCACACTGTACTTCAGTATGGGTTTACCTGCAACTGGCAGCATTGTCTTGGGCCTTGTAAGGGTGAGGGGTCGCATCCTGGTCCCCTCACCTGCTGTTAGAATAACTGCCTGCATTCCATCACCCTATCACATTTTCAAGGTAATCACGGGTCCTTTCATGTATATACCTGGCCTTCTCCTCTGTCTTTCCCTCCAGGGTGATCCTGATGTAGGGCTCTGTCCCTGATGGCCTCACAAGAACCCAGCTCCCATCATCCAGGGATATCCTGACGCCGTCGATGGTGTTAATGTCTGATGTCTCGCTGAACTTGCCACTGAGCTCAGCAGCCACCCTCTCCATTATGATATCCTTCTTCTCGTCGGGGCACGGGACCTTGTCCCTTATGTTGGGGTAGGATGGCACCTCCTCAAGCAGCTCTGAGAGGGGCCCCCTTGCTGATACAAGTTCCGCCACCCTGAGGGCTGAGAGTATCCCGTCGGGGCACATGCAGAAATCAGGGTGCAGCCAGGTACCTGAGGGCTCACCTCCGAACCTGGCCCCCTCCTCTGCAATGGTGTTGGCCACATGCACATCACCCACACGGGTCCTTATGACCTCGCCCCGGTCCCCCAGGCATTCATCAACACAGAGGGACGCATCAACGGTTGTTATTATCTTACCTCCAATCTCCCTTGCCATGAGGGCCAGGAGCTTATCGAAGCTTGCGAATCGTCCCTGGTCGTCGATTGCAACCATCCGGTCTGCGTCACCATCGTGGGCTATGCCCAGATCAGCCCCGGTTGACCTCACAGTCTCCATCAGCTCCGAGAGGTTCTCAGGGACCGGTTCAGGGTCACGCCCCGGGAAGAAACCATCAGGCTGAGAGTTAAGGGTTATGACCCTGCAGCCGGCCTTCCTGAATATGAGGGGAGACAGGTGGGATGCTGCGCCGCACCCGGAGTCAATGACGACCTTGAGGGGTTTTTTAATCTCCACGGTTTCGAGTACCGCCCTGACATAGTCATCCCTCATATCAACTGTGGTCATGGACCCCAGTTCATCCCAGGCCTTCCTTTTGAAGTCTCTGCTGTGTATTATGGCCTCTATGACCCTCTCCTGTGATGGTCTGTAGGCCATCCCGTCAGGGTTCCAGAGCTTTATCCCGTTGTAGGGGGCGGGGTTATGGGATGCGGTTATCATCACACCAGCAGCTGCACCCAGACGGGATGCTGCGTAACCCACAAGGGGTGTGGGGACCATTCCAAGGCGTGTAACATCACAGCCACATTCTACTATCCCGGCGATCAGGGCATTCTCCAGAAGCTGGCTGGATGTCCTTGTATCGTAGCCCACAACAACCTCCCCATCACCACCGAGGTGGGTTGCCAGGGCCCTTCCGGTGTCAGCTGCAAGTTCCAGTGTGACCTTCTCTCCGAAGCGGCCCCTTATACCTGATGTACCGAAGAGTCGCGGTTTTTTCTCCTTCATCTTAAGCCCCGAATTTTTCCTTTTTGTTCATGAGGTCAAGGAGTATGTCCATGACATCGGATCCCCTTATCCGGCAGAGACCACCAGCCGCGGCAGCCCTCTCACTGAAGGATGTGACATCATCAACACGGACCTCCGGCCCGGTTATGGCGATGGGCACAGGGTCACCTGTGTGGTCCATGACAGATACAGGTGTTGAGTGGTCCGCCGTTAGTATGAAGTAGATATCATCCCCCATCAGGTCCCCGAGGATGGAGTCGACCCTCTCAATGAAACGGACCTTCCCCTCGAGGTCGCCGTCGTGTCCAGCCTCATCAGCACCATCGATGTTTATGAGGAGGAACTCGTAATCAGCGGCAATTGCACTGTATATGGCGTTCTTTATGCTCTCAAGGTCTGTGTCTATTCCCCCGGTGGCCCCCTCAACGTCTATCACATCCATGCCTGTGAGGTGCCCTATGCCCTTTATTAGTCCTGTTTCGGCTATGCACGCCGCCTTCAGACCGTAGCGTTCCTGGAATTTCTCAACACGTGGAACGGCACCCGCCCCCCGTGGGAGTATTATGTTTGCAGGGGCCTCACCCCTTTCGATCCTCCCGGTGTTGACCGGGTGGTCCCTCAGGATTTCATAGGATTCCTTAACGATCCTGTTGAGAACCTCAGCTGTCTTCAGGGATTCAGGGGATCCATCAAGTGCCTTTATCTTCTTCGGAGGTTTTCCCTCCACCTTGGGGTCTGCATCTGAGACCTTATCCCCGAGTCCGGGTCCCCTCAGTACAAGGACTGCCCTGTGACCTGTTGATTCCCTGAATATTATTTCAACATCCTCAAAGCCCTCAATGGTCATTGAATTTATCGTCCGGGCTATACTTGAGGTCCCTGACCTTATACGTCCGGCCCTCCTGTCTGTTATTATCATATCCTCGTCTGCAGTCGCGAAGTTGCACCTGAATGCGATGTCCCCTGGTTTCACGTCAAGACCAACACCAGCGGCCTCAAAGGGTCCCCTTCCGGTGTAAACCCTGTATGGATCATATCCGAGGATTGAAAGGTGCGATGTGTCGCTCCCTGCCCTCACACCGGGTTTTATGGGGTCCATTATACCGTTAATACCTGACTCTGCTATCCTGTCCATATTGGGGGTGCTGGCGGCCTCGAGAGGTGTTCTGCCTGAGAGTTTCTCAAGCGGGCGGTCAGCCATCCCGTCTATTATCATTATTACCCCTTTCATGATTAACCCACCTTCCTAGATTTATGATCTCTATCCTAAAATAATTCCTATAACTGCCCCTGTAACTGTTGCAAGGAGGTTCACATGTTCATTGGTGAGGTACTTCCTTCTTTCAAGGACTGCACCCAGAAGACTGTCCATGAAGCAACCCACAGTCCCTGCAATCACAGCCACCTTCATTGATTTGATGGGATCAGGGCATACACCAAGTAAAAATGCTGATAAACCAATTATACCGGCTCCCGCTATACCGGCAGCGGTTCCAAGGGATGATATGCCTCCATCGGTCCCGGGTTCCACCCTCTTAAGTGTTGTTATGAGTCGCGGTGTCTGCAGAACTCCGATCTCACTCGCCATGGTATCGGCGGTGGCGGTTGCAACGGATCCTATGAAGCCCCCAACAAAACCGTCATAGTATCCAAAGGCAGCCATTATGAAGGGCACTATCCCATTCGATATAACGTTCTTGGCGCTTCTGGTTCCCTCAAAGACACCAAGCTCCTTCTTGTATTCATGTCTGTACTTTGTTGATAGGAGGCCAAGAACGAGGAAAATAAAAATAAGAAGGAGCCAGTTAAAACCGGCGGATAATATTATGAGAAGACCCATAAGGATCATGAAAAGGGACCCCCATACATCGAGGGCACCTCTATAGTAGGTTAAGAATCCAATGAATACGCACAGGAGTACGTATCCAATGTTGAGGTCTATCATGAGGGGTCCCGATCCATTTGATTAGGCTGGTTCCTCCAGAACCCTGCTCTTTATTATTTCAACCCTCTTGAGGGGGTAGATCTTCTTGGCCTGGTGGTATATTTCTGAGGCTATTTTTCCTGTTACAATACCCTCCACGAGTTCCTCAAAGGTCTTCTCTGAGGCGATTTCCCTGAGGTGTTCCTCTATGCTCTGCCTCATGTACTTCTGCTGTGAGGACTTCGCCCTCCGGATTGTTATGGCCAGGGGATGGACCTTAAGTTTGTAACCATCCTTTGTTTCAACTATAACCGGGGCATCGACCCTGCTCGTACCCCTCCTTATCATGCTCCTGACGTAGTCCGTCGTGACCTGGTGGCCTATGAACCTGGTTGTGGCCTCACTGCCGGCGACGCTGTCTATCTGGAACTTCAGCTTAACGTACTGCTTTGAGAAGTCTCCGGTCAGTTCCCTCATGGTGGCTTCAACCCTCCTCTTGAGGAGGAAGTCAGGGTCCCTTGAGGGTGTTGTTCCTATCTCGTTTTCTCCAAACAGTTTAGGACTTTTTATCACATACCATTTCTTTTCTTTCCATGTATCACGTACTCTCCTTCTTCGAGCCTTTGCCATTATATCACCTTAATCTTTAACACCGTAAAAACAGCTGGATTTAACATAAATTCAAAAAATTCATATTTAACTGGTTAACCATGATTTAGAGTTACATACACCGCCAGTATGGAATACTCTATAATAGGATAAGGGAGTATTTAAATCTTGACATGGTGGTTTGGGGTGCTGTGTGGTCATGAATATGAACAGCCATACATACAGTACCATGAAAATGGGGTTATGCGGGTTACACTGACTTCATGAATTCGGTGTGCCTGATCCACCTTTCAAGCACTTCCTCAACCGGGCCCTCATCGGCCACGAATTTTATACCGGCATCCTCAATCCCGACCTTACCCCTGAGGCCGGCCTGGACAGCTATTACAACATCACAGTCTCTGATGGCATCAAGGGCTTTCATCCACTGATGTTTCCCGGTTTCAGAGATTTCAACGGTCCGCTTCTCAAGAAATCTTGGTTTACCCCCACTGTATTCATACACAAGGAACTGGGAGGCCCTCCCGAAATGGAGGTCAACCTCCTCCCCACTGGAGGAGGCCAGTGCTATCCTCATCTTAAGAACCGCCATTTATCCTTTTTATAAGCTCAGCCACGTTTTCTCCGAAACGTCTTATGGTCTCAATTCCCTCACTGTCATCTTCAACCTCGCCGGGGGCCCATCCAAATACCATGTTCCAGTAGGTTGAACCCGGTACTATCATGTCGTTTATGAAGTAGAACATCAGGAGCTCCTGTATGGTCGCGGTGTGGCCTCCGCGCCTTGCAACCGCAATGGGGCCACCGACCTTCCAGCTCAGGAATCCGTCTGAGGCCCTTGAAACCATCCCGATCCGCTGCAGCGCCGCCATCAGGTCGCCCCTGGCGGTTCCAAAGTAGACAGGGGTTGCAACTATGAAGCCCTCGGAGTCACGTATCCTGTCGATTATATCGTTGAGGCCGTCATCTATCCTGCAGCGGTGCTTCTTCGCACAGCTCAGACAGGCCCTGCAGGATTCGATTTTCATCCCACGGAGTGATATTATATCTGTTTCAACACCATGGCTCTCTATAGCATCCCTGCAGTGCTCAAGGACCATCATGGTGTTGCTCTTCTTTCTCGGGCTTGCAGATATCATTAAAACCTTCATATAATTCCTCCTCATGATTATTAACGTCGGCACCTCTGAGTGCATGCTGACATGGACATGATTGCTCTGTTTTGAGGTCCCTGATTGCAGCATCAATGATGTCTATGAGATCATTCTTCTTCTCATCCATAATCTCGAAGACCTCATCTATGGTGAGCTTGCTGGGTGAAATGGACGCCGCATAGTTGGATACGAGGCATATGCTTGCATAGCACATCTCAAGCTCCCTTGCAAGGACGGCCTCTGGCAGTCCTGTCATGCCAACCACGGTGCCCCCAAGGGTCTGGAACATCCTTATCTCTGAGGGTGTTTCAAACCTGGGGCCCTCAGTGCACACGTACACCCCCCCATCAACCACACCTGATGATCCGCTGAGGGCGGAACGTATATTCCTGCAGTAGGGCTCTGTCATGTCTACATGCACTGTTTTCTCATCATAGAAGGTTGATGGACGGGACCTTGTGAAGTCGAGGAAGTCATGGGGCACAACAAAGTCCCCGGGTCCTATGGACCTTTTAAGAGACCCCACAGCATTTGTTGCTATTATCTGTCTGACCCCCAGCTCTTTGAGGGCCCATATGTTCGCCCGGTAGTTTACCATGTGCGGGGGTTTATCATGGCCCGGTGAGTGCCTTGGTATGAAGGCGACCCTCCGCCCGTGGAGTTTGAATACGGATATTTCAGGTGTTTTGCCGTAGGGGGTGATGAGGGACTCCCTTCTCTCCAGCCTCCCGTATTCAGCCATCTCATATATGCCGGTACCTCCAATGATCCCTATCATTGCTTCACCCCGGCTATCCCTTGGCAACGCCGAGGGGGAGCATCCTCGCCACAAGGCGGGATATTCCTGTTTCATGGGCGGTTCTCACAACGACGTCCACGTCCTTGTAGGCCCCCGGGGCCTCCTCTGCAACCACAGGCATGGAGGTGGCCCTGACATAGATGCCCTCACTTTCAAGTTTCCTCTGGACCTCCTCGCCGCGGTAGGTCTTCTTGGCACCTGCACGGCTCATCTTACGCCCGGCGCCGTGGGCGGTTGAACCGAAGGTCTCCTCCATGGCAACCTCTGTTCCGTGGAGAAGGTAGGATGATGTTCCCATTGTCCCTGGTATTATCACCGGTTGACCGATTTTCCGGTACTCCTGAGGTATCTCATCCCTTCCCGGTCCAAAGGCCCTTGTAGCCCCCTTCCTGTGGACGAATACCTCTGTTTCACGACCCTTTATGGTGTGGACCTCCTTCTTGGCTATGTTGTGGGCCACGTCATAGACGATTTCCATCTCCATGTCCTCTGCAGTCATACCGAAGACGGCCTCAAAGGATTCCCTGACCCAGTGGACTATCATCTGACGGTTGGCCCAGGCATAATTTGCAGCTGCTGCCATGGCCTGGAAGTAATCCAGGGCCTCATCCGAGTCCACAGGGGCGCATGCAAGCTGCCTGTCAGGTATGTTTATCTTGTACCTCCTGTATGCCTTGTCCATGAGCCTGAGGTAATCTGAGCAGACCTGGTGGCCGCAGCCACGTGAACCTGAGTGTATCATGACGGCGACCTTTCCGGGGCTCACACCGTAGACCCTGGCTGCTTCCTCATCGAAGATCTCATCAACCATCTGGACCTCAAGGAAGTGGTTACCTGAGCCAAGGGATCCGAGCTGGGGTATGCCCCTCTTCTTGGCCTTTTCACTGACCTTTTCTGAGCTGGCCTCCTCCATTTTACCGTTTTCTTCAAGGCGCCTGAGGTCCTGGTCCCAGCCGTATCCGTTTTCAACGGCCCATTCAGCCCCGTTTTCAAGCACCTCATCGATCTCCCCGGGTTTCAGGCGTATCTTCCCCTTACTCCCAACACCGGAGGGGACATTGGTGAAGAGCGTGTTTATGAGCTCCTTTATCTTTGGCCTGACATCCTCATGGTCAAGGTTTGTCCTGACCATCCTCACACCACAGTTTATATCGAATCCAACACCTCCAGGGCTTATAACTCCTGTTCGGGCGCTGAAGGCACCCACACCTCCAATGCTGAAGCCGTAACCGAAGTGAATATCTGGCAGTCCAATGGAGAACTTCTGGATACCCGGGAGACAGGCAACGTTGGCCACCTGATCGATGGCCCCCTTCTCAAGGTCCCTGAGGGCCTCCTCCCTCAGGAAGATCCTCCCGGGCACCCTCATCCCCTTCTTGTATGATGTTGGAACTTCCCATACGGATTCTCTCACCTTAACCAGTTCTTCATGTATACTCATGCAAACCATCCTCCATCATTTCTTCTCATCAATTAGAGGTCCAGAATTACCCTAGCCTTTATCAGCCCATCTTCATCCAGGATTTCCATCATATGGAATGTCACGGCCTTCACCTCGTCACGCCGCTCATGGCTTTCCTTTATCTCTTCACCCATGGCGGTGCCGGTGAGGTGGAGGCCATCATCTTTCTCATCTATCTTAACTTTGAATTTACTGAATAAAATAAATTCAGTGTCATGTATGAAGAGCAGTTCATCCAGCCAGTCATAGAGAAGCGAAACCCTATCCTCTGATGTGATTTCAACTCTCCTCTCCTCAGCAGCCTCAACCAGTGAGGTGTCGGTCATAACCTCGAACATTGCAAGGGCTGCGTTCTCAAAGACCTCCTCGAGGTCATGTCCATAGGCCCAGAATCCAGCATCTGCAGTGACATCAAAGAATTCAAACCCTTTCATGGTCTCCCTCCCGGTGTGCAGCAGGTGACATTGATCATGAACTTAAGATGCACATACACTGAGTTATTGAGGGGGTTCTCTATCCCCGGTATGTGCTTTACTCTTTACTTTTCAGGTGCTCTCTATCTCTTTTCTTAAATAATCTCCACATGAACATGGTAGTGGAGTGGATTATTATGCACAGTCTGAGGAAATCAAACAGTATATGGAGACGTCTCGGGCACCTTGCTGTTGTGGTGGATGTGAGGTCATGTTTAATCATCTCAATGGTTCTCATGGCCCTCCTGTGGGGCGTTATCAGCGTCGCAGCGGGAGGAAACTCAAATTATCCTGCGGGTATCTGAATTAGAAGCCAGGGCACCTTCGGAGGTCCTCCCTGCTGAAACGTGGAATCAAAATCCGGGAGTTACCACGAACACCCTTACCGGTGAGCCTTGTGTCAATCAACCTTAAAAATTCCAGTTTCTCAATGATCCTGTTGAAGGATGAGTAGCTTGAACCTGTGCTCTCCCTGAAGAGCTCGTAGAGGGCCCCGGCTGTCATATCCTCGCCGGCGTCTGCAAGTATCCTCAGAAACTCCCTCTCATTTTCGTTCAGGGTTCGCACCGTGTGTATGAGATTCACGGGTCCTGTGCTCTTCAGGGCCCTTTCAAGGTGCTCCTCTCCTATCACCGGCGATGCATCCGCCTCTGCAAGGTTTCCACAGACCCTGAGGAGGTCTATACCGTAGCGGAGATCCCCGGTATCCATTGTATGGTCAGTTATCCTCTCAAGGAGCTCATCGGAAATGACACCCGGGTAGAATCCGACCCTGACACGATCCCTGAGTATGTTGAACACCTCCTCACGGGTGTAGGGAGGGAATACGATCTCCTGGGGTATGAATATGGAGTCAACATTTTTATCAAGGGCGTACCTGAACTCGATGTCTGAGAGAACAGCGAATACCCCGGTCCTCACACCCTCAAATACTTCATGGGCCCTAAGTATATCGTAGAGTACCTTGTTCGCATTTTTACTGTAGAAGAGGTGGTTGATGTCATCAAGGGCAACCACCAGGGCCCTCTTCTCGGTGGCAAGGTGCTGCATTATGGTCTGATATATCCTTGAGAATGGTACTCCGGTTTCAGGGGGCTGGTGCCCGAATATCTTGCTGTAGATCTGTGAAAAGATCCCGAATCTTGTGGTGTGGAGCTGACAGTTTATGTAGCAGCATACAACGCCCTCTGATGTTGATTCAACCATTTCAAATATCTTCTTGATGGCGGTTGTCTTACCTGTTGCACAGGACCCCAGTATAACCGCATTGACGGGCCTCCCATTCCTCAGGGCGGGCCTTATACACACTGCAAGGGCCTCCATCTGGGACTCCCTGTACCTGTAGTTCTCAGGAACATAGTCGGGGTCAAAGGCGTTCATGTTCCTGAAGAGAGTCTCATCATGCAGGAGTATATCCCTTATATCGCGCCTCTTATCGCCTTTCATGGTCCTTCACGTTCATTTTATTGAATTCACCATTTCTCTATCATGACATCCCCGTTCCTCTCAAGCCAGTCTATTAGTCTGCTGGCGTACTCAAGTTTGAGCCTTTTAACGGGATCGGCCGGTCCAAGCTCAGAGTCCATATCAGGCCTTGAGTACCTTGTCACAACCTCACCGAAGTCCATGCCTGCCAGCACTATACGACCGGCGCCGAGGGCTGCGGCAAGGAAAACAGCGCGGTCACCATCTGTGAATCCACCAAAATTGTGGAGACAGCCATGGGGGATGCTCTGGGTTGTCCCGATGATGTTCTGGAGGAGTGGGAGGTACCTCCTGAGGGCAGGGAGGTTGTTTCCATGGGCGTGGACCACCACCACCGCCCCCTGCCGGTTTGCCTCGATTATATCCTCCATCTTACCATCGAGGTCGGTTACTATTATGTCAGGCAGCACATCCTCCTCGAGGAGTGCAGTGGTGGCACCATCTGCCGAGATGACTGTCATGGGCTCATCAAGGGCCCTGAACCTTTTGAGGTGGGATCTGAGTGATGGTCCAGCCCCGAATACAATGAAGTCACTGGATGGGACATCAATGTCATCAACCCGCAGGCATCCGTGTTCCCTGAGGAAGGCGTCGAGGTATGATGCTGACTCCTCATCAGCCCTCCTGTCAAATCCAAAGTCATCAAGTATACGTGTGTACCATCTGAGCCATACCTGGACTTCCATGGGATAACTTTATCCACATTTATATATCATTCTTTGGGTTTTCTCCTGGTGGGAGCTGGAGCTCAGGAGCCTGATTCAGGCCCTGAAGCCGCGATCCATCAGTTAATCACCTCTTCAAGGCCCAATGACTGGCTGAATTTTCAGGTCGAATCTACTGATGGCTGGCCGAGACTCATGTAAATCTTTTTAAATGGACAGATTAAAAATAGATACAGGTTATGAAATCCACTTTAATCTGGAGGTTTTTTGGAAATGGATGAAACACTGCTTATGATCCCCGGGCCGACGAGGGTGGCCCAGAGAGTCCTTAAGGCAATGTCAGAGAACATTGTTAACCACAGGAGCGCCCTCTTTGGCAGGATCCTGACTGAAACGACTGAGATGATGTCCGATGTTTTCAGGACCAGCAATAAGTCTTACCTTCTGACGGGTTCAGGGACAGCTGCAATGGAAGCCGCAGTTGCAAACATTATAGAACCCGGCGATAAGATCCTGAATGTTGTTGGGGGTAAATTTGGTCAGAGGTTCGCCCAGATAGTGGAGGCCTTTGGAGGCGAATCCATCACCATAGACGTGGAGTGGGGTAAGGCCGTTAACCCCGATGACATTGGATACACCCTAGAGGAGAATGATGATATAAAGGCAGTCACAGTAGTCCACAATGAGACATCAACAGGTGTTGCTAACCCCATCAGGGAGATAGGGAAGATAATGGACGACTACGACGCCCTCTACATAGTTGACACGGTTTCATCCCTGGGAGGGGATGAGGTCGATGTTGATGCCTACGGCATAGACATCTGTGTTACAGGTTCCCAGAAGTGCCTTGCAGCACCCCCAGGTATGGCAGCCATAACCCTCAGCAACGACGCCTGGAGGGTCATTGAAGCTGTGGATAATCCCCGAACATACTACCTGAACCTCAAGAAGTACAGGAAGAGCGGTGACGCGGAGCCACCTGAGACACCATACACCCCTGCAGTTTCACTCATATACGCAATGCATGAGGCCCTCAAGGTTATAATGGAGGAGGGACTCAGCAACAGGATAAAGAGGCACAAGATAGCTGCAGAGGCCACAAGGAATGCGGTGAAGGCCCTCGACCTTGAACTGTTCCCTGATGAAGCAGTTTCATCAACAACGGTCACGGCTGTTAATCTCCCTGAGGGAGTTACAGATGGTGAACTGAGGGGGACAATGAGGAACAAGTACCATGTTGAGCTTGCAGGGGGACAGGACCACCTCAAGGGAAGGATATTCCGTATCGGTCACATGGGTAACATAACCCACAGGGAACTTATAACAACATTTTCAGCCCTTGAGATGACCCTCAGGGAGCTCGGATTTGAGGTTGAAATGGGAGAGGCTGTTGCAGCAGTCGCAGACACCTACCTCCCTGAGGACCTCTAAATACTATTTTTTTGCGGATTTCTCCTTTTTCTGGCGGACCCTAAAACATTCTCCACCCGGAATCACCCTGTCCCCTTCGTTGACGAAGAGCTCTCCGTGTTCAGGGGTCCTCCGGGAGCCTAATGCAGTGAGGGACCTCCGAAGATCATTTTCAGACACTTAAGAGGATTAGAATTCTTTAGCACATATCCCCAGGCCCTCACCATGCAAGGGGATCAGGGCCTGACCCCGGGAAGTGGTATGTCCTCCCCTTCAACCATGAACTCCAGGAGGCGGGGTTCACCTGACTCAAGGGCCCTCTCCACGGCACCTGAGACATCTTCCACCCTGAGGATCCTCTCCGCACCTATACCGTAGGCATCTGCAAGTCTAATGAAATCAGGGTTCTTCAGTTCAACAGAGTAACTGGTGCCGTAGTTCATCTCCTGCCACTGCCTTATAACATCGAGCTTCTTGTTATTCAGGATGCACATGGTGATGGGCAGCTCCAGCTCAGCAACGGTGCCAAGTTCCTGGATAGTCATCTGAAATCCGCCGTCACCCGCTATCATGATGACATCCCTGGATGGGTCTGCAAGCTTTGCACCGATGGCCGCCGGGAGACCGTAACCCATGGGCCCGAAGCCACCGGAGAATATGAGGGACCTCTCACGGAGAACCCGCCGGTGGAGGGTCACCCAGGTGGTGTGGCTACCGGCATCGTTGACTATGGTGGCATCGGGGGCTGCATCAAGAATACCCCTCACAGCAGCTGATGTTACAAATGCACCCCCACCGGGGGGCGGTAACTCACTGATGGGCGGGTTATCCCTCCGATAGGCTGCAAGTTCCTTAAACCACCCCTCCGGTCCTTTTAATTCAGGCAGTTCCCTCAGGAAATCCCCCACATCCATCTGAAGCACAACATCGCCCCTCAGTACAGAGGGGTCAGTGTTGACGTGTATTACTCGGGGATTTCCTGTGGCTGCCAGGGTCCTCTCTGAGAGCCTCGCCCCGAGGACCAGGAGAACGTCGCAGTTCCCTGCAGCATGGTTAGCTGCCGGGGTCCCCCGGGTACCGGTCATTCCCAGACAGAGTGGATGGTCCTCGGGTATAACACCCCTTGCACTGTAGGTGGTCACCACCGGGATCCTGGCATTCTCTATGAATTCCCTGAACTCCCCAACGGCGTTCCCCCAGATTACACCACCACCTGCAAGTATAAGGGGCCTTCTCGCGGATCCCAGAAGTTCCAGCGCTCTGCTCATGTCTGAAAGCTCCCTAAACACTTCAGATGGCCCCACAGGGGGGCATGCATCCTCTTCAAGGACGTCCCTTGGCAGGTTTATGTGTATGACACCGGTAAGCCCCCTCCTGAGGGAGCTTATGGAGTCAGCCAGCATCATGGAGGCCTCATCACCACTCCCCGGGGTCATGCTCATCCTTGTAAGGGGCCTGAAAACCGCCTCAAGGTCAACCTCCTGGAACCTGCCGGGGCCCCCACCCCGTGGCAGGTCACCGGTCATGGCAATGAGGGGTACGGAATCTGTGCTGGCTGCAGCCACACCCATCACAAGATTAAGGGCGCCAGGTCCTCCGGTGGCAACACAGACCCCCGGTCCTCCAGAGGCCCGGGCGTAGCCATCTGCGGCGTGGACGGCGCCCTGTTCGTGTCTCATGAGAACATGTTCAAGCCCGGATTTTCTGAGGGCCTCATAGAGTGGCAGTATCTGTTCACCCGGGTGCCCGAAGATATGGGTGAAACCAGCTTCCTCCAGGATCCCTGCAAGGACCTCCGCACACATCTTCATGCACCCATCTATATTCTGCCAACTATTTAAATCATGAATTAAAAAAATATTAACAGAAGGGGGTTGTTTATGAGAGGACAGCTTGATGCTCTGCTCAGGGAGGAAAGGGTTTTTAATCCAGACGAGGAACTTGCAGAAAACAGCAATATAAGGGCCTGGATGGACGCCAGGGGTATTGGGGGTTATGATGAGCTCCTTGAGAGGGCCAGCTCTGACCCTGAGTGGTTCTGGGATGAGATGGCATCTGAACTTGAATGGTTCAGACCCTACACCAGGGTCCTTGAATGGGAACCACCCCATGCCAGCTGGTTCACAGGCGGAAAATTCAACATCACATACAGTGCCCTTGACAGGCATGTTATGGGTCCTGAGAGAAACAGGGTGGCATATATATGGGAGGGTGAGGATGGTAGCGTCCGGAAGCTCACCTACTATGACCTCTACAGGGAGGTTAACCGCCTGGCCAATGCCCTTAAGGATATGGGTGTCTCAAGGGGGGACCGCGTCAGCATATACCTCCCCATGATACCGGAACTCCCCATAGCCATGCTCGCCTGTGCACGTATAGGTGCAGTCCACAGTGTAGTGTTCAGCGGCTTCTGGGCCAAGGCCTTCAGGGAGAGGGCTGCAGATGCCGGGGCAAAGGTTGCGATCACTGCAGACGCATTCTACCGCAGGGGTAAGGTAATAAGACTCAAGGAAACCCTTGATATGGTCGCAGATGAGATCCCCTCCCTTGAGAGGGTCATAGTGGCGGACCGCATGGGGGATGATGTCAGCATGGTGGATGGGAGGGATATCTACTGGAGCGAGGCTGTTGAGGGCATGGACGATGAATGTCCCTGCCAGGAGCTTGACCCTGAGGATCCCCTCTTCATACTCTACACCTCCGGCACGACGGGTAAACCAAAGGGTGTTGTGCACACCCATGGGGGCTACGCCGTGGGTGTGAGCTCCACCTACAGGTTCGTCTTCGATGTTAAGGACCAGGACATATGGTGGTGTCTGGCTGACATAGGATGGATAACGGGTCACAGCTACATAGTCTACGCCCCCCTCATTGAGGGTGCAACCTCGGTCATCTATGAGGGTGCACCTGACCACCCGGATCCTGGAAGGATATGGAGCATGGTTGAGAGGTACGGTGTAAGCATCCTCTACACAGCACCCACGACGGTGAGGCTCTTCATGAAATATGGGGACAAGTGGCCTGAGAAGTATGACCTCAGAACACTCAGAATACTGGGGTCCGTTGGGGAACCCATAAACCCTGAGGCCTGGATGTGGTACTACCGGACCGTTGGTGGTGGCAGATGCCCCATCATGGATACCTGGTGGCAGACAGAGACCGGGATGCACATAATAACACCCCTCCCTGTGACACCCCTGAAGCCGGGTTCCGCAGGAAAACCATTCCCCACGGTAATAGCCGACGTTGTGGATGATGAGGGGAGGAGTCTGCGTGGAAGCGGAGGCCACCTTGTGATAAAAACACCGTGGCCTGCAATGTTCAGGACCCTCTTCAGGGAGCCTGAGAGGTATGTGGATGCCTACTGGAGCACATTTCCGGGCATCTACCTCAGCGGTGATGTTGCAAGGATAGATGAGGATGGTTACTTCTGGATCCAGGGCAGGGAGGACGATGTCCTCAACGTTGCAGGGCACAGGATAAGCACTGCAGAGGTTGAATCAGCCCTTGTGAGCCATCCTGATGTTGTTGAGGCTGCGGTGGTTGGAAAACCTGACATCCTCAGGGGAGAGGAGATAGCGGCCTTCGTTACTCTGAGGGATAAAGTGGAGCCCACACCCCGCCTCAAGGGTGTTCTGCGTGAACATGTGCGGAGGGAGATAGGTCCCATTGCAAGTCCCAGTTACATAGAGTTCGTTGAGGACCTTCCAAAGACAAGGTCAGGTAAGATAATGAGGAGGGTGATAAAGGCCATTGTGAGGGGTGAGGATGTGGGTGATGTCAGCACCCTCTCAAACCCGGAATCAGTGAGTATGCTGGAGGACAGGGTCCGTACATTCTGATGATGTCATCAGACAATTCTTTTTTATCGGAGAATCAGTACTGGTTTTCATGCTAGGCACACCGTTGCCAGTATGCCATTTGCCGATGGGAGAATCAGTACTGGTTTTCATGCGGGTTTTATTTTTCATCCGCGCCGCTTTCAGTTCATCAGAGGCCTGTATTTTTTGGAGAGCTTATGATGTCATCCTGGAAGTTTTTTGTGGCATTGCTGACTGAGTGGGCTGTCCATGAACTTTCACTCTGACCACTCAGTAAAAACTGGCCTCAGAGCCTATCTGGTTTTAGCGTACAATCAGAATCCTCATTAAACCACAATGGAACTCATATACTAATTATTAAATTCATAGCACGTTAAAAAATCTTAAAATTAAATTTAAATTGATTAAATAATTTATATGCTCAATCGGAGCCCAAAGAGACCAGTTAAAATCAGACCAAAATGGGATTGAAATCGCGGGGAAGCTGGACGAGCCCAAGACCCGGAAGGTGTTAAAATCAGACCAAAATGGGATTGAAATTCATTCTTGGTAGCTTCCACTGTACTTTCCTGATCCCTCCACCGGGAATACCACGGCCTGTACTATCCTTTCACCCCTCTTTAGTGTATACTCATATTCCCCATGATTATGTAAAAGGAACTGGAGGGTACCCCTGAAACCAGGATCTCCCACGGCGGTTTGAACGGATACAAAGGACCTCAGGAGGGTTGACCTTGGCAGGTAGAGCATTGCATATCCCTCAGGTATCTCTATCATCCTGTCAACACTTGCAAGGTAAGCTTTGCCGGGTTCAAGTCTGTAGATGGGCGGCTCAAGCATTTCGAGGGGTGGAAGGTTCTTCTCATCATCAATCAGTGACCCGGGTCCCATCTGTCTGTAAACCTTATCAACCCTCAGGTCAATTCCAGCTGGCTGGACAAGTTCCTCAAAGTCCGGAAAAAGTTTCTTTAAGAGCTGTTCTCCAATCATCTATGATTCCTCTGCAATTGCTATTTTCTGGTCTCTGAATCTATTAAAGGATTTATTATATGAGTATAATACCTATGGGTGGTGATATAGTTGCCTGTTATCCAGATAAACTGCAATGAACTGACAAGGGAAAAGAAAAGGGAACTCGTAAAGCGTATCACAGAGGTCTCAAGCGAAATTATGGGCCTCCCGGAGTCAACAATAACGGTTCTTATAAGGGAGTTCCCACCGGAGGATGTGGGGGTTGGAGGTTCACTCCTCTGTGACAGGGAGTGAATGGTTCCTCATGGGAGTGTCGCCCTGCTGACACTTCCAGCATTCCCCTGTGAGGGGGAGTGAATGTTCTCCGACATGGCTGAGAAATCAGAATTCAGAGACTGAGCTATTCTTATGTGGCCCAGTTTATTTTTTTAAGTTCAGATACTATCTTTCAGATGTTACATCGATAAGGAATACCGAGGCAATTTCCGGGGAGGGCCTCACAATCTTTAACCTGAACAATTTCGTCCTTCCCTGGTGGGGATAGCTTATCATTTCTTCCAGTTCAACATCCCCCATGATGGCCCCTTTGATCTTCTTCAGATCTTCCTCATCAAGACCCCTGAGGACGTCATGGACTCCCGGGGATCCAGAGCATTCCTTCACCCCTGTTATTATTGAGGCCTCCCTGTTGAGTTCCAGGAGCGCTGGTTCCCCATGGTCCACCTGAAAATTCAGTATTGCAACGGGGGATAATTCAAAGATCCTCTTAAGAATTCTCTCCCTCTGAGCTGTTCTGGCTACCCTCTCCTCCATCTCCTTCAGGATTTCACGGGATTCAATGTAGAATGACACATCCCCTGCAAGTTCCATGAGAAGTTTCACTTCCTCCTCATCGAAGGCATCCCTCTCCCCCGAGTAAACCGTGAGGGCTCCTATGGTCTCACCCTTAACAGTGAGGGGAAGACCAATGACTGACATGAATCCCCTCTCAACGGCCCTATCCCTCCAGGGGGTGAATCTGGGATCCTCTCCGGTGTCCCTTATTATGACGGGTTCCCCTTCCCTTATTGACCTTCCTGTCGGGCCCTCCCCGTATATGCTGTCATCCCACCTGATGGTTACTGAGTCAAGGTAGCCTTCATGGAATCCGTACTCTGCAGCGGGCCTCACAGACCTCTCCTCATCATTCTCTGCAAGGCCTATCCAGGCCATCCTGTAACCACCGACCTCGACGATGATCCGGCATACCTCTCTCAGAAGTTTTTCAGGGTCATTTATCCTTACAATGGCCTGGTTACAGTCGCTGAGCATTCTCAGGCTTCTGTTAAGTTTTTTTATCTGTAACTGGCTCCGGTGCCTCTGAACCGCCAGTTCAATGCTGAATAGGAGCTCCTTCTCATCAAAGGGCTTTATCAGGTATCCGTAGGGTTCCACTTCCCTGGCCCTCTCCATGGTGGAGCCCTCTGAGTGGGCTGATAGAAAAACCACAGGTATGTCAAGGCTACGAATTTCTTTTGCAGCATCAACACCGTTCAGGGGGCCCTTGAGGACTATGTCCATTAAAATTAGATCAGGGTGGTGCTTCTGTGCAAGTTCAACTGCAGTCTCACCACTGTATGCAACCCCCACAACATCATATCCCCAGAACTCCAGCTTTCTCTGGAGATCCATCGCCGTTATTGCCTCATCCTCTACAAGGAGTATCCTTACACCCATATGAAAGTCTCCACATGGGTAATGTGACATGGCTGTATAAAAATTTTTGTATTCTGTATTTTATCTGCATGGATGTCCATTAATCAGTTCATGCGAATAGCTGTTCAATCATCCATTCTGGTTTGAATTCCATTATGTCATCGTAGCCCTGCCCGATCCCCATGAATATTATGGGCCTTTTGATCATGTAGCCTATGGACAATGCTGCACCTCCGCGCGCATCTGCATCAGCCTTTGTCAGTATAACTGCGTCTATGCCAACGGCTTCATCAAATCGGGCTGCCTGTTCAATGGCATCGTTTCCTGTCAGCGCATCACCGACAAACACTATGAGGTCTGGCCTGACGACCCTCTTTATCTTGGCCATCTCGTCCATGAGGTTCACGTTGGTCTGCATCCTCCCTGCGGTGTCTATGAGGACGACATCCTTTCCCTGGGCCTTTGCATGGGATACCGCGTCAAAGGCAACGGCGGCGGGGTCGGCTCCCTTGCGGTGGCTTATTAGCTTGACTCCGAGTTTATCTGCGTGCTGACCTATCTGCTCTATTGCACCGGCACGGAAGGTGTCTGCAGCTGCTATCACGGGCTCAAGACCCTTTTTAATGAAGTATCTGGCCACCTTTGCTATGGTGGTTGTCTTGCCGGTCCCGTTTATGCCAACAAACATTATGACAAGGGGTTTCTTCTTCTCCACGAGTTGCGGCAGGTCCACACTGTCAACTCTGAGAACATCCTCAACGGCCTTTTTAAGGGCTTCCATTGTGTATTCTGATATTTCGGTGCTCCTCTTAACCTTCCTGCCAACAAGTTCTTCCTTTAGCTCTGTGGTAATTTTTTCAGCCACTTCAAGGGCCACGTCACTTTCCAGGAGGGCCATTTCAAGGTCCCAGAGGACATCGTCAACGTCCTTTTCTGTTATCTTTTTTTCACGGAAGAATGAGAGGAAACCTGAACCCCCTTCCCCTTCACTGGGGGCGGGTTCCTCTGAACTCATATCATCAGGTTCTTCAGTTCTGACCTCTTCTTCAGGTTTATCTTCTGTAATGGGTTCGAGGGCCCTATCCTCAGGTTTATCCCCTTCGGGCAGGGGTTCCTGGCTTGATGAGACCTTCTCGGTGATTTTACCAACGGTCTCACTGAATTTTTTCTTCAGAGATTCAAACACTTACTCTCCACTTCCCCTTACCTTTTTGAGGAGTTCCTCTGCCTGAGGAGATAGTTTCATCATGATGTCTGTTATCTTACGCAGGTTTTCACCCATCTTCTGAAGTGTTGCCTCCAGTTCGTTCTTCTGGGACTCAATGCTCTCCATTGCATCCTCAAAGTTCTTCTTTATGGCCACACCTGCACCGACACTCATTATAACTTCACTGGTATCCTTGAGTTCTGCCTTTATGAAGGAGCCGGCGCCCACGGGTACCAGGGTCTCGGATCCATCCTTTCCCTGTATATCCTTGATGGTCTTCTCAAGGATTTCAAGTTCACTGATGGTGGCCCTCACGGCCTCCATCTGCTGCTGGATGAGCTCGACCTGGCTCTGGTAGATGTTCAGCTGGTTCACTATCTCCTCGAGCCTCTGCTGGTCTTCCATGTGATCACCTCTGGACCAGCGCCTTGACCACCGGGTCCTGAACCTCCTCAGGTGATATCTCCTCTATCTCCTCTATTTTAACTTTGCTCCTTGGAACCCTGTGTTTGCTCCCGAATTCAGAGTAGAGCCTCTCATAGATTTCCTCTTCCCTTATTGCCTTGAGCTCCTTTGTGAATGGCTGAAGCTTATCACCCATCAGGAACTTTCCTTTAACCCTAAATATCTTTGTCTTCATTTTCATCCCTCAAGAAAACCTAAAGCTTCTTCTATCCTCGCAAGTTCTGGCCCTGTGGTTTCCTCACCCACAAGGACACCGTTTGAGTTGGCCACTGAACAGGCACCTATAAGTGTGACTCCATGGTTGACTGTGCCAACGTCGGCCTCCACGCCCAGGGTATCCTCTATGATACCTATTTCCTCAGATGATGCCTGGGGATTCAGCAGGGCACCACGGTTGGTAGCTGCACCCATGGAGCCTACGATGTTGAGGCCTGCAAGTGTGGATACTTTAACGTCAACCTCAAGCACATCCCCTATAACCTGCAGCGCATCATCTGACAGCAGTGGACTTGCAACGGCACCGTTGTCATTGGCCAGCACAAGGTTACCGACTGCAGTAAACCTTTCAGGGATCCTGACAGCCTCCACACCGGCAGCTGCAAGGGCATCGATTTCACGGTCCATGGCCTGATTTGAGACCACGAATCCATTTGAGTTGCCCACGGCAAGGGCACCGTTTAGGCTGCTGCCACTGATGGACACCTTCAGGACCTCAACTTCAAGGGCTTCCCTGAGAACACCCTCAAACTTTTCAGGGGTGTTCTGTGGTATCAGGGCCACACTGTCGGTTACAGAGATGTAAACTCCCAGGTTCGGGTTTCCACTGAGGTTGATCCTTCTAATCATAATTCACCATCATTTCATTCTTCGAGTGTGGCTTCAACAACACCGTCTTCATCCTTAACGGCCTTGACCTTTATTCTTGGGGGTATCTTCTGGATACCTCTCTCCCAGAGTTTTTCGTTGATTGACTCGTCGAGTTTAACGGTGTCTGCCTTCATATGTTTCATGAGAAATTCCCTGACAATCTTAACAGCCTTCGGCGCTCTTATGGTCCTTGGCACGTTCTTGGCCTTTCTGAGAGGTATGACATAAATCCTTTCCATATCCAGTCCTCCTATACCTTGAGTTTGGTCCTTCTCCAGTGCCTCATCTTTGGATGGCTTCGAACCCTGTAGTTTGTCTTAACCATAACCCATGCGGGCACCCTTCTGTTCTGTCTGTTAGCCTTTGCCATTCTGAGTTTCCTGGCAACATGTTTATTTCTACTCATTTAGCATCCTCCTTCATTTTGGTGTTCCAGCCAGTGACCCTGGTCTGGAAGTGAACAGGGAAGAATGATTCTGAACTGTGGCCCATCTCCTCAAGGAGGAGGCGGACCTCAACCTCGTAGTCGGAGCTGTTATCGATACTGCTTCTCTCCCTCCTCAGGCTGAAGAGCATCGATGCAAGTCTGTTAACGGTCCTGTGACCGAGACCATCCAAGTTCACATATTCAATGTTCAGGCGGTCTTCGAGGCTCTGTATCTCGTCCCTTGTTAGTTTAGGGGTCCTGTCGTCACGTCGCGTTCCATCGGCAACCATGTCGTACTCGGTGGCTGCGGCTTCAACTGCCATCCTGTGTATGTGCTTTATACCATTATTCGGAAACCCGTCATTGATTATCGTCTCAGCAGCGTCCATCAGGATTTCATCGCCGAGTTTAAGAACACGGTGTGGAAATCCAAGGGATGCAGCTGCCTCAGATGCTGGCTTCCATGAATCATGGATCCCGAAGTTCACAGTCACCAGCTCTGGCTGTATCCCCAGCCGCTGGAGCATCACAGCCGCCAGTGAACTGTCCTTACCGCCACTGTAGAGTACGCATGCATTCATTTTACCAGACTATTTGCGGCTGATCTTTATCTCCCTCTTTTTACCCGCAACCCTTTTAAGCAGCTCCTTCAGCTGTTCATCGGTGATCTTTGACCTTACACGCCCCATCTGGGCCAGCTGTATGAGCTGCAGTTCTATCTGCTCAACGAAGTCCGGCCTTGTCAGACGGAGGTTGGCCAGACGGCTACGGGCTTCAGGGGTGAGTATCTGCATCATTATCTGTTTTTTCTGCATTTCCAGCTGCTGACGCATCTGTTCCTGTGCTTCAGCTTCCATCGCCTGCTGCTGAGCCTTCTGCTGGAGCTCCAGCATCTTCTTGCGACGTATCTCTTCGAGGTCTGTCAACTATGAAACCTCCTGAGGCCCCTCTGGGATAGTTTCAGTACCTTTCAAGTCCTTCAACTTCTTTCTTTACCTCTGCAGCGGCCTTGTCAAGGAATGATCTGCCTTCGGGTGTTATAACCCTTCCATTTTCTTCCCTCTTTATTAGACCTGATTCCTCCAGCTGCTGCAGGGCCCTTCTGATTATGGCACCGCTACCTCTTCTGAACTTTTCAGGGCGTGAGCCCCGGTCCTTCTTACCGCCGTAATGTGTCCTGAGGCTGTTAACACCCACAGGACCATCAATGTAAACTCTTCTGAGGAGGGCTGCGGCCCTTACATACCACCAGTCAGGATTCTCAGGTCTTCTTTCCTTGTGGACACCTGTTTTAACAAAGTTAACCCATTCAGGGGATTTAACCTTACTGTCATTTTTCAGTTCCTCAGCAACCCTGTTTATGAGCAGATCTGCTGGCACGTCATAAACTGTAGTCATATTTATCCTCCTAAGATCTTTTTTTGAAAATTATTGCCACATTTCCTCTTAAATCTATGAGCTTAGAATTTGTTTTTTCAACTATCTCTGTAATATAACTTTCTTTTTCAGAGGCCACCGTCCTGGCAAATCTTATCTTTATCAGTTCATTTGCCTTGAGCTGCCTCTTCACCTCTTCAATGAGGCTACCTGTCACTCCGGCTTTCCCCACATTTATTGTGAGCGCCGACAGTGACCTGTTCATCAGTTCCTTCTTTGGTGGTGTGAGACTCAATCTTATTTCTCCTTCTATCCTTTTTTTCCCTGATATACGGGAATCTCATGATGTGACCGCACTCGTGGCACCTAAAATTAACCTTCCCATCAGCTATCCTGACGGTGCAGTTTGCCCCGGGTTTAAGGAAACTGTAACATTTCCTGCAGAACCTCCTCCTCCATTCCCTGGGGATTCTAACCCTGTACTTCATTGCGATGTTTCTTGCAAGTTCGGTGTACCTGTGCGATCTATGGGGATTAGCTGAAAATTCACGGTCAGCCATTCTGAAAAGGATGTCTATTCTCTCTTCAGCAATTTTTAACATCCATCGTGGTCTCTTTCCTCTCCTCAAGGTTTAACCTCTCATAACGGAATAGAACATCCACATCTTGCACATTGAGATGGTGTACTGACTGCACAAGAAGAATATTATAAGTGATTTGTGTTTCCATATTTAAAAAGCTTTTCCATCATCCAAGAAGCCACCCTGAGAAGTCCACTCCCCCCGGGGGGCATACCCTTGAACCATTCATGATATCGGTGATGATATCGGCAACCTCATGGGGGGATCTTCCTGTTGTATCGACCTCATGAACACGATCCCCATGTATTTCGAAGGCCTCAACGGTGCACACATCCAGTGCCTCGGCCTCGAGGTTTTCAAGAACCTTACCTTCAGGGTAGCCCCTCCCCTCAAGCCTGCCCCTGAGTACCTCCGGGTGGAGTCTGAGGACGATCACCATGCTGCAGGATCTGCAGAGGTGGGAGAGGTGACCCTCCACCACATCCAGACCCTCCATTTCCTGGAGGTGGCTGCATGCGGCCTCAATGTCGGCTTCAAGGTATCCCCTGATGGGGTCGCGTCCAAGGACGAATCCCTTCTGCCTTATGAGTTCCCCAAGGGATATGACCTCCAGTCCCCTCTCCCTCAATATACCCGCCACGGTTGTCTTCCCGACGCCGGGTGTTCCGGTTATGCAGATCATAATTTCACAGTCTCGCCTTGCTGACTGGAACCGTGGCCCATTTCTCCTTTTTCATCGCCTCTCTGTTCTTTGGTGGCTGTTTCTGGGGCGGTAAGTTACGCAGACATTCATTTCAGCTTCTCGATTATCATCTCTGCAACACGTCGACCTGAGACCAGCATACCACCAAATATGGGCCCCATCCTGGGGGCGCCGTATACGGCGTTGCTCGCCATTCCAGCCACATAGAGGTTGGGGTAGACCTCCCTCGTGTTTTCAATGAGGGCAGCCTCCCCCACGTCGGCCCACATGGACCTCTCGCCCTGTATCCTGCCATCGGGGGTGTTGAGTTCCGGTCCGATCTTCCTCTCCACCACCTTCACTATCTCACAGTCATGACCCGTTGCATCGATGACTGCTCTGGCCCTGACTGTGAGGGGATCAACGTGGAGGCCCGCCATTTCAACTGAGCTCCAGTTGAGCACAAGACCGGTTATCCCCTCGTCGCGGATCATAACGTCCTCTATGCTCATGAGGTTGAATATCTTCAGTCCGGCCTGGCAGGCCCTGGAACACAGGGTGGAGGTCGCCTCCACCGAATCAGCCACATGGTATCCCTCATCATAGGGTTCTGACCTTATTCCGAATTCATCGAGGATCTCACGGCCCTCATCCTGGACGACGATCTTGTTGAACATCATACCGCCGCCCCACATTCCACCACCAATGGAGAGCTTGCGCTCAAAGAGCGCGACCTTCAGACCAGCCCTTGCAAGGTAGTAGCCTGCTGTTAGACCGGAGGGGCCCCCTCCGCCGATAGCAACATCCATCTCCATGTAGTCCAGGAGATCCTCCATGTATCCTTCAACAATTGCTCTTGAAATTTTTATATCATCAAGCTTCATCTTCACACCTGCATGTATTTCCATAAGAAGCGGTCACTTCTTTATTATGATCCTCAGGACGTCCTCATCATTGAGGACATGTTCAAGGCCCACCTTCTGGCCGTCGAATTTAACAGAGCTCCCCCAGACCCTTGCATGTCTGAATTTACGCACAAAGTCCCTGTGGAGCTTCTGGCACACATCGCCAACGGTTGACCCTTCCCTGATGATGAGGGGTTCGTCGTAATCAGCCTTTTTACCCTGGGGCTTCAGGTATATCCTTATGAGGCCCAGTCTGTTAAATATTTCCTCCCTGAGCTCATCGATGTTGATGTCCCTGTCTGCGGAGATGAAGAGGGCTTCCGGGAATTTCTCCCTGAGACCCTCAAGATAGGATTCATCCACAAGGTCTATCTTGTTTATAACGGTGATGGCCGGTATGTAGGCGCGGTTGGCCTCCATGACGTCTATGAACTGGTCAACGGTTATGTCATCCCTTATGAGGACGTCGGCATTGTGGATTCCGTACTCATTGAGGACTGACCTTATGATCTTCTCATCAAGGTGTGTGAGTTCGACCGTTGCTGAGAGCTTCACACCACCCAGTTTTCTCCTCTTAACAATCACATCAGGGGGCGTCTCGTTGGGTCTTATACCAACATCCCTCAGCTCCCTGAGGATTATGTCCATGTGGTCTGTGTTGAAGACATCAAGGACTATCACTATGAGGTCGGCGCTCCTGGCAACTGAGAGTATCTCCCTTCCACGGCCCCTCCCACGGGAGGCCCCGGTTATTATCCCGGGTATGTCAAATATCTGTATCTGGGCCCCCCGGTACTCCATGACGCCCGGGACGATTTCAAGGGTTGTGAACTGATAGTCACCCACCTTTGACTCTGCACTGGTTAACTCGTTGAGGAGTGTTGATTTCCCAACAGATGGAAAACCGATGAGGACCACGGTGGAGTCTCCAGACTTTTTGATATGGAATCCTCTCCCCTTTCCAGATGAGGTCTTCCTCTGGAGGGCCTCCTCCTTGAGGCGGGATATCTTTGCCTTCAGTTTACCTATATGGTGGGCTGTGGCCTTGTTGTATGGTGTCTTCTGAATCTCCTCTTCTATCTTTCTGATCTTCTCTTCGATATCCATACCACTCACATGAACATTGTTGAAGCCGGGAAAAATCAGTGTAATCATTCAGTGTTCTCTATTATCCATTATTAAATATTTTCCCTTATATTTTATATCCCATAACCTTCATATTATATGCAGGTGATTTTATGAGGGTTGAGGATGTTATGGTTACGGATGTTGACACCATCGACATAACTGCCAGCCTCGAGGATGTTCTAAGGAACTATGTTGAGAACGCCAAGGGAAGCTCGGTGGTTGTGAAGGAAGGTGTCAGGGTCGGAATTGTAACCACATGGGATGTGCTTGAGGCCATTGCAGAGGGGGATGATCTTGCAGAGGTCAAGGTATGGGAGGTGATGGAGCGGGATCTTGTTACCATATCTCCCAGGGCAACCATCAAGGAAGCAGCAGAGAAGATGGTGAAGAACGTTGTCTGGCGCCTCCTTGTCGAGAAGGACGATGAGATCATAGGCGTGATAAGCGCCACTGATATATTGAGGGCCAAGATGGCCAAGCGATACTGAAGTTCTGCCAGAAACTTCTTTTATTGCCTGTTTTTATAATGAGGTACTGAAATTTATTTTTTCATTAAGAGTTTTTGAGTGGCTTAATCTCTTAGAGAGATCATGGCCGTGTAAAATGAAAAATATGGGTTATGCTGCTGTCCACAGCAGCACACCGGGTTCCTGGTGGAGGAACTTGAAGGATGTCTGGTTGAATCCTCCCAGGAGGAAGAGCTTTGTGAAGACCGAGTCCTCCAGTTCCCTGTTCATTATTATTGTCGTGTACTGGTTCCCGCTTCCAATGACTATGAGGCTCAGCTGGGCGTCACTGTCAACAACCTCATTCTTAACAAGGAGGTCGCCCTCGATTATGGTGAGCTTGTGGGGGTTTATCTTCTGAACCGTCATGTTGTTGCCCACTGCTATCGTTGCATTGGTGGTGTTTGCCTTCTTCTCTATTATGGTGCCCAGGACGTTATTCTGGTCCACCATGGTGTTCACGGTCTGGATAACGGTTGTGTTGTTAACCACCTGGGGCTTTGAGCTTGCCAGGGATGGATAGTAACCATACCTTGACCCTGTCTTCTTCTTGAAATCCCATGTTCCAAAGTACGTCCACCATGGCGCCTTACCGAGCATATCTGAGCTCAGGACAAGTACAAAGGGCTTTGGCTTTGCCGGGTGGGAGTACCTGAGTACACTGTCAGCCTCCGTATCACTGAGACCGTAGCGCCCGGTCATGACGGCCCTGGCTTCCTCTCTTGGAAGTCCGAGGGTCGCGGTCAGTATCTCGGCGGTCTTTCCGCTGTCATCTGTGTAGTTGTCAAGGGTCTCATAGGCGAGATCACCGCTGGTTGAGAGCATGGTGAGTATACCCCTTGAAAGTGTCTCGTTACTCGTTGTGAGGGCCTTACCTATCCAGTAGGCCCTCGGGGTGTTCTGGCTACCACCGTCAAAGGTGACTGGCCTGTCTGCTGCAACCGCAAAGAGGTGTCCGAAGTCCCACCATGACATGACCACCGTGTCCCTGCTGGTGTTCTTCTTTACCCACTGCATGGAGTTCCACATACCATCATCTGTACCGGGGGCTACCGACGTTGTGATTGAGTGGGCTCCACTCACAGAGGGGGCCACAGCTGCAAGGACCACCAGAACCATCATGAATGGCGCCCTTATCTCAGGCTTCTTCACGGAGTATATGAATCCAGCCGCAAGCACCCCTGCAAGGAGCTTAACCGCAACTGAGACCCCGAAGGGCATTACCATGGCAACCGCCGCCACGAATACGATCAGTGCCAGTGATGATGTTGTCGTGAACCTCACCCTCAAGTACTCAACAAGGAATCCTGTGAATATCCCTGCTGAGAGTCCCAGGGGCATTGCAAATGTGGGTATGAACCTTGAACCCTTGGTAACAGCATATCCACTCATTATGAGCCATACAGCCATGAGGACAGCGTAGAGCAGGTAGCGGTGTCTCATCTCCTCACTGGCAACAGCCGCCCTCTTCTTCCTCATGAACTTGCTTTTCTTACCGGCCCGCGGCCTGTTCTCTGACTCCTCAACGACAACCTCTGGCTGGCGGTATTTCCACACCAGGGCTCCGACACCCAGAACACCAATTATGAATACCAGCAGGCCGCCCACCCCACCAACGATTGTGTTCTGACCCGGGAGGAAGATGTTCCCGGCACCGGTTGTTATGAATTCAGGCACCTGTAGTTCTGAGACTGAGACATAGACGTTGGGGTAGGCCGTGGTCTGGGCGGTTGCCTGTATCTGGGTGGCACCTATGAGTCCGCCTACAGCACCCGCAAGGCTTGAAAATCCTCCAAACACTCCTATGAGGACTCCCCCAGCTATGAGGAGGATCAGGAGGGGGAAAAGTTCTCTCTGATGAATCAGCCAGTCAAGTTTGCCCTCGAATTCGCCTTCCGGTTTTTCTCCCAGGATGTACCTTGAAATGACAAGGTACGCTGCAACGAATACGATGAGAACCGCCAGGTAGAATATGTAACCCACCCATGCAGCTGAAAATACAAGTATTGAAACTGCCGCTGCAAGGGCATATCCAACCTTGCCCCTCATGCTGGAAGCCAGCATCCCCTCTGTGAAGAACCAGAACACGAAGAGCGGGAGGACGAAGTTGAACATGTCCGTGTCAAAGAAACCTGCATAGGTGTGGGCGACGTAGGTTGGGACAAGCCCCACTATGAGGGCAGCTGCAAAACCCCCGTAATCATTTGTTATCCTCCTCACGAAGAGGTAGGCGGGGATCACGCAGAGGGAACCTATGAAGGCCCCCATCCAGAATGCGACCTCCTTGAGGCTGAAGTCCCCGAAGAAGTTCAGTACCCTGTAGGCAGCCGAGGTAACGTATACGATCAGGGGCGGGTAGTCAACGGGTCTGCCAGGGGGATAGTATGAGTGGAGGTCATAGGGTTTACCATCCACCAGGGTATCACCCATTATACCTTTCGTCAGGTAGTTCATTGTTAACCTGTAGTTATAGTAGGAGTCCATTTCGCTGAAATAGGGGAGTCCATCTGCATCTTCATAGAATTTCTTGGCATCGGCAGGGACTCCGCCAATGTTACTGGCCTCTGCTCTTATGTAAAAGACAACCGAGAAGAGCAGGACAATGATTAGGAATGGCTTCAATCTTTCAAGCAAACCTTGGATATCCATTTCACCGCCTCTTTCATCTGGTAATAAATTCAGGACCTTAATGATGTTAATAAGGTTTTTGATCCGGTGACTTATAAGTTTTCATATTTTCGCGGGTCTTTCTGGTTCCTCTGAATTCTGGGGGTTATGGGTTTCATGAGGGTCAGAACAACTCAAAAGGCATCACTGACATTCGGTTCAACCCTCAGACTTTCATACTTGAAGAAATATTACCAGCAATTTCCTGCATCACTGACATTCAGTTCAGCCCTCGGGGACCTCATCAACGGAACATGTGAAGCGGCACTTCGGGAATCCCTTACAACCGACGAATTCCCCGTAACGTCCGGAGCGCTTTATGAGGTCTGAACCACATTCAGGGCATTTACCGACAACCTCTTCAACCTCTGATTTCTTTTTACCACATTTTGGGTCAAGACAGGCCCTCTGCCGCGGCCTTCCATAGGATATCATGGGGAGACCGCACTTTTCACAGAGACTTTTAAGCACACTGGCGCCCTTTGGAAGTGAGTAAACGGTCCTGCAGTCAGGGTAGCTTGAACACCCCACAAAGGTGCTCCTGTTTCTGGGAGAGTATTTTATGACGAGTTTCCCACCACAGGCGGGGCATTCACCCACAACCCTGCTGTCCTGGTAGGCCCTGTAGAGTTCCTTCCCGATGTCCCTGAGGTTCTCCTCTATGTCACTGAGTATGGATCTTACCTCTGTGATGGCCTCATCTATAACCTGGTCCTTGCTTATCTTCCCCCTCATGATATCCTCTAGTTCCCTCTCGAACTGCCTTGTGAGTTCCTCGCTGGTGATCTTCTCACAGTACCTTGTGAGGGTGTCAATTATGTTCTCACCCAGGGGACTGACCCTTATCTTTTTCCCCTCAATGTACTTCCTGTCATAGAGTTTGGCTATTATATCTGCACGTGTTGACTTGGTTCCAAGACCCCTCCTCTCGAGTTCCCTGATGAGGGAAGCCTCGTTGTATCTTGCCGGAGGTTTTGTCTCCCTTTCATCTGCGCTTACACTCCTGACAGCCAGAGAGTCTCCGCCGGATATCTCAGGGAATTCTTCATCCTCCATCTTCGTGTAGGGGTAGCTCTCCATCCAGCCCCCCTTACTGACCCTCTTCCTGGAGAAGCTGAACTCCTCTTCTCCAATTTCAAGTTCTACCTTCATGGTCTGGAGGATGGCATCCTCACCGAATACACTTATGAACCGGTGGACTATGAGGTCATAAACCTTTTTCTCATCCTTTGAGAGTTCCGATGGAAGAAGACCTGTGGGATGTATGGCCGGGTGGGCATCATCCTCCTTTTTTCCCTCATGGGGTTTGAGGGGGCCTCTGAGCCTTTCAATGTGGACTCCGAAGCGGGGGTTCTTTGCAAGGTTTTTGAGGATCTTTTCGTACCCTATACTTTCCGGGAGCTTCTGGGATGATGTCCTGGGATATGAGGTGTAACCCTCGGTGTAGAGGTTCTGTGCAATTGTCTGTGTCTTCTTGGGGCTGAATCCGAATACACGGTAGGCCTCTGACTGGAGGGTCCCCAGGTCGAAGGGTACCGGGGGCTTTCTGATGGTGTCCCTTACCCTAACATCCTTAACCTCAGCGTCACTTCCCTGGCACTTCTTGAGGATGCTGTCGACCAGCTCCCGCTTGAAGATCTTGCCCCTCTTGCTCTCGGCGATGATCCCTTCCCCGAGTTCAGCGCGTATTATCCAGTAGGGGACGGGTTTAAAGTCCCTTATCTCCTTCTCCCGTTCAACCAGTATCGCGAGGGTAGGGGTCTGAACCCTCCCGGCGGATAATTTTATGAAACGATTTGTGGCCGCCTTAACAGACTTCATGAGGGAGCGGGATATGTTTACTCCGAAAATAAAATCAAGTATGTGCCTTGCAGCGCCGCTGTCGACCTGCCCATAGTCGACTTCAATGGGGTTCTGGTAGGCCCTCTGTATTTCCTCCCTGGTGAGGGTTGAGAACTTCATCCTGGAGGTCTTCCTGAGGGCCTCCTCACCGCAACCGTATTTGAGGGCGTTGAAACCAATGAGGGTCCCCTCAATGTCATAATCGCAGGCATGGATGTAGCGGTCAGCGCCGGCTGCAAATTTCCTTATAACGTTGAGGTAATCCTTAACGTAACCCTTCTTCTTATCGATCTCGTGTATGGGTGCCCATTCAAGGTCAAAAAAGTGTTCTTCGTTGGACTGCCTGGGGCGGAGTGAGTAGAGGTGTCCCACCGCTGATACTATGGTGACCCTCTTATCACCCTCCACATGTTCCCAGTATGACACCTTTCCATGTTTTTTCTTCATGGCGTCTGGAAAGAGGGCCCCGGCAATCTTTTCAGATGATTTGGGCTTCTCACAGATTATAACTTCATGCATCTTACCACTCAGGGATCTCACCTGTAGAATCCGTAGAAGTCACTGCAGTAACTGCACATGGGGTACTTACCGTAATGATAATGGCTTGAATCATCGGCGTTTATGTTGAACTTCTTATGGCATATGAAGCACTCTTCTATCTTCTCATCATCTGAAGTTTCTTCACTGCCGGGATTATCTCTGCTGTAAACCGTTTCGCTGTCTGATGTGCCAACACCGCATGGATTCCCATTTTCTGGTTCCATATTCTCTCTGTCTGAGGATTTTTCTCCACCCATAGGATCCCCTAAACTATCCTGTGCTTCTGGAGAAGAAGAATCTCATCCTTTGTAAGTTTTTTGCCCTCTTTGAACTTCTCATATATTTCACGGGCCCTTTCCTTTTCTTCAATATCTTTTTCCCTGCTTTCTCTTCTCCTGGCACTTCTGTTCTCTGATCTCAGGGCGTTTATTCTCTCGTTTATCTGGCGTATCTCACCGAGGGTTGATTTGAATTCCTCATGCTTCTCTGAGGCCATCCTCCTGAATTCGAGGAACTTCTCATGGGCCTCGTCAGCCTTCTTGCGTATCTCATCTGTTTTTCTGAAGTACTCCAGCATCTTCTCATGGTAACCCTGGGCCTCCTCAGAGAGGGCCACAACCTTCTCATGGTACTCCTCTGACTTTTTCCTGAGTTCAAGGGCCTTTTCACGGGTTTCATCGTCCTCCTGAATCTTCATGAGTTTCTTTCGAAGCTCGTTCGCTGTCTTGACAAGTTCATTCTCCTTGTTAATGTCAAGGACCCTTGTTTCAATGATCTTGTCTATTCGCTTGATCTCATTTTCAATCTTTATACGGTCCCTTCCTCCTGAGGACCATTCGAGTTTGCGTATCTCCTTGTTTATCTGGTCCCTGAGCTTCTTGTTCTCCTCGACCTGGGAGTTTATTTCATTACGTTTATCTCTCAGTTCAACAGCCCTGTTGAGTGTTTCACGAAGTTCACTGTTGAGATTGTCCCTCAGTTCCTTCATTTCACGTGCTTTTTTGTTCAGTTCATCCCTTTCAGAGGCTATTGCTGAGAGTTTGTCTTCGTATTCATTTTTGAGTTCCATAACTTCGTCGTAACTCATCTTGTTCAATTTATCATCAGCCTCTGCAACTTTTTCAATGATGGGGAGTATCTTGCGCAGATCCTTATCTTCAACAACTGCATCGGCCTTCTTCCTGAGGGCTGGCTTGGCATTGAAGGCTATGCCCAGACGTGCGGCCTCTATCATGGATATATCGTTGGCCCCGTCACCAACTGCAACGCACTCCCTGGGACTTATACCCTCCTTCTCAAGGATCCCGCAGAGGACATCATACTTTGATTTTTCCACAAGGGGCCCGCTCACTTCACCGGTAAGTATGCCATCTTCCTCATGGAGCCTGTTGCAGAAGAGGTAATCTATGCCGAGTTTCTCCTTTACGGGTTCAGCCACAAGGTCAAAGCTTCCACTTATAACTGCAACCAGGTACCCCTTCTCCTTGAGGGTCTTTACTGTCTCCTCGGCGCCCTCCATTAGGGGCAGTTCATCTGCAACCTTCTTTATGTCTTCCACCGCTGTTCCCTTGAGGAGTTTAACCCTCTCCCTTATTGAGGATTCAAAGTCAACATCACCCTGCATGGCCTTCTCGGTGATCTCCATTACTTCCTTTTCAACGCCAGCGATTTTTCCTATCTCGTCTATGGCTTCACCATCAATAATGACATTGTCAAGATCGAAAACTACAAGTTTAATCAAAAATATCACCATTAAATCAGATCTAACTCGGCAAGCCTTGCCTTAGTCTTTTCAACTCCAAGTTTAGCATCCTCTGCACTCTTGGCTCCTGTACATACAACCTTACCTGAACCGAATAACAGGAGCACCACCTTGGGATCATCCAGTCTGTAAACGAGTCCAGGGAACTGTTCAGGTTCGTACTCTGTATTTTCAAGTCCAAGGGCAACAGCCTCAAGGTTGAGTGGTTTTCCAAGGTTCGCCGAGGCCACAATGTTCTGGATCTTTATTTCAAATTCCTCTGGTATGTCAGGATCCATGGTCCTCATCATGTCAACTGTCAGTTTTATGGCCCTCTTGGAGTCCTCTATTGATTTGGCTCCTGTACATACGAGTTTGCCTGACCCAAAGATCAGTGCAGCCGTCTTCGGCTCCTTTAATTTGTACACAAGCCCCGGAAACTGTTCCCTGTTAAAATCAACATTCTCAAGGGCTTCTGCAACTGTCTGAAGATCAATGGATTTTCCAAGGGTTGCTGAAGCAACAATATTTTCTATTTTGATATCCACATCTGTCAACTAGATACCTCCCGGTGAAGTTAAACCTACATATAAATTTAAATGCACCTATATTAATATTGACGTAAAAAACTAGTTATTATGAATAATAATGCGGTTAATATTCAGTGTTTATCATTCCTCAATTGAAAAATTATTGCGGCCTATCATCAAACTCTTTTCATATTTTAAGCACCATCCTTAAATAATTTAACATACTTAATGAATAGAGGGGGATGAAGTGGTTATTGATCCAAGGTTTTACAAAGAACAGGTTGAGGAACTTGGGATTGAGGGCATTGAAATAGACCCCTCCTCTGAAGAGGAGGCCCTCAAGATTCTGAGGGAGGTTGAAGACGCTATAAGGAATCTGAAGAGGATAAGGTACAACCTCCATATGGACATGAGATTAATAAGGAGGGAGTACCTTGAGAAAATGAGGGACCCTGACGTCAGGGGTGATGTCAAAAGGAGAAGGGCTCTTATGGATGAGAGGGATAATCTCCTGGACCCCTATGAGGGAGTGGACAGGATAATCAACACGCTCCTTGAACAGCTGGAAGAGGCGAGCATATTCCTGAGGGAATACGCCGGTCTTGAGATCGCCAGCACTGAAGAGTGGTAATGGAGTTTCTGAAACTGTTTTAGAGCATCCAGGTATGTGCACTCTACTTTATGATTATGTCTGTGTTAGAGCACTGAAGGGTGGTAGCATTTGATTGAGGTTGAGGTTAAGGCAAAAATTCATGATAGAGATGAGATGGTTGATCAGATACTCTCAGTTGGAGGCGTTCATGTCTCTGACGAGGAGCAGCATGACCTGTATTTCAACGCCCCCCACAGGGACTTCGCAAGGACAGACGAGGCCCTGAGGATAAGAAGATCCGGTGGGAGGACCTTCATCACCTATAAGGGCCCCAAGATAGATGAAGAGAGCAAGACAAGAAAGGAACTCGAGACGGAGGTCGCTGACCCGGGGACGGCCGCAGAGATACTGGAATCCCTCGGCTTCAGGATGGTGAGGGAGGTTGTAAAGGAACGCAGGATCTACAGTGTGGGGGAGTTCACAGTTTCCATTGACACCGTAATGGGCCTGGGGACCTACCTTGAAATTGAGAGGGATCTACCTGACGGAAGTGACTATGCCGGGGCCCTCCGGGAGATATTTGAGCTCTACAGAAAACTTGGCATCGAGGACGGATTTGAGAGGAGGTCATACCTCGAGCTCCTTGAACTGGGCGAGGAGTAAGGCTGATGGTCCTCAGATATTTCAAATTCACTGATGCGGTCTCTGATCATTATCATACCATAACACGTCATGACCCACCATATTTCAGCCACCGGAATATGGATGCACTCTCAAACCTTTTATACTAATATATCTAATTTTAAATAAATGCCAAGTATTCATTTTAATAAAGCATTAAGGTGGTAATCCCTTGAGATACTTTGTTAGCCCCTTCAATAAAGAAGCTGAATTAAAATTTCCTGACAGAATCACGATTTACGATACAACACTGCGTGACGGGGAGCAGACCCCCGGTGTATGCCTTGGAACAGAAGAAAAACTTGAAATAGCCAGAAAACTTGATGAGCTCGGCATACATCAGATAGAGAGCGGATTTCCGGTTGTATCAGAACAGGAAAGAGTTTCAGTGAAGTCCATTGCGAATGAGGGCCTCAATGCAGAGATACTGGCACTCTGCAGGACAAAGAAGGATGACATCGACGCAGCAATAGACTGTGATGTGGATGGAGTCATAACCTTCATGGCAACATCAGATCTCCACCTGAAACACAAACTCAAACTCACAAGGGAGGAGGCCCTCAACGTCTGCATGAACTCCATAGAGTATGCCAAGGATCACGGGCTTTTCCTGGCATTTTCAGCAGAGGATGCAACAAGGACGGACCTCGACTTCCTCAAGCAGATCTACCGGAAGGCCGAGAACTATGGTGCAGACAGGGTCCACATTGCAGATACCGTGGGCGCCATAAGCCCCCAGGGTATGGACTACCTTGTCAGGGAACTGCGCAGGGACATCAAGGTTGACATAGCACTCCACTGCCACAACGACTTTGGAATGGCCCTATCGAACTCAATAGCAGGGCTACTTGCAGGTGGGACTGCAGTCTCAACCACAGTTAACGGTATAGGTGAAAGGGCGGGCAACACATCCCTTGAGGAGCTGATCATGGCCCTGAGGATAATCTATGAGGTTGACCTCGGATTCAACATAGGCGTCCTCTATGAACTTTCAAGGCTTGTGGAGAAACACACAAGAATGAAGGTACCTGAGAACAAGCCGATAGTCGGCAGGAACGTATTCAGACACGAATCAGGTATACACGTCGACGCGGTCATAGAGGAGCCCCTAACCTATGAGCCATTCCTCCCAGAGATGATAGGCCACCAGCGCAAGATAGTGCTGGGGAAACACTCCGGGTGCCGTGCGGTCAAGGCCAAACTTGAGGAGTACGGCATCGATGTTACGAGGGATGAACTCTGCAGGATAGTGGAGGAGGTAAAGAAAAACAGGGAGAAGGGTAAGTACATCAACGATGAACTCTTCTACAGGATTGTGAAGTCCGTAAGGGGACCTGTAGACTTCTAGGTGGTTAAAATGAACATGACAGAGAAGATCCTCGCAGAGGCAGCAGGACTCAGGGAGGTCACACCCGGCGAGATAATAGAGGCAAGGGTTGACCTCGCCATGACCCATGACGGCACCTCACCCCCCACCATCAGGACCTTCAGGGATATAGCCTCAAGGGGAGGCCCCGCTAGGGTCTGGGACCCCGAGAGGATAGTCATGGTATTTGATCACAACGTACCAGCCAACACAATAGGTGCCGCGGAGTTCCAGAGGGTCACAAGGGAATTCGCCAGGGAACAGGGTATAGTGAACATATTCCAGAACGCAGCAGGTATATGCCACCAGGTTCTGCCTGAGAGGGGATTTGTAAGACCTGGAATGGTCATTGTTGGGGCGGACTCCCACACCTGCACCTATGGAGCCTTCGGAGCCTTCGCAACAGGCATGGGGGCGACTGACATGGCCATGGTCTTTGCAACAGGCAAAACCTGGTTCATGGTACCTGAGGCAATGAGAATCGAGGTTACAGGTGAACCTGAGGGCCACGTGTATGCAAAGGACGTCATACTCCACATTATAGGCGAGATCGGTGTTGATGGTGCAACCTACCGTTCCGTGGAATTCACAGGAGACACCATAGAGAGCATGGATGTCTCCGGGAGGATGACCATCTGCAACATGGCCGTGGAGATGGGTGCAAAGAACGGTATAATGGAGCCCAACCGGCAGACCCTTGACTATGTGAGGTCAAGGACAGGCAGTGAATTCAGGGTTTACAGTTCAGATGAGGACAGCCAGTACCTGGAGGATCACCACTTCGATGTCTCAGACCTTGAACCCCAGGTGGCCTGTCCAGATGATGTTGACAACGTCTACCCTGTCCACAGGGTTGAGGGAACCCACATAGACGAGGCCTTCCTGGGTTCATGCACCAACGGCCGGTACGAGGACCTGAAAATCGCCGCAGAGGTTATAGGCGACAGGAGGGTCCATGAGGATGTGAGGTTCATAGTCTCGCCGGCATCAAGGGAGATCTACCTTAAGGCACTGGAGGATGGTATAATAGAGACCTTCATCAGGGCAGGGGCGATAGTCTGCAACCCTGGCTGCGGCCCGTGCCTGGGGGCCCATATGGGAGTCCTTGCCCCAGGGGAGGTCAGCATAGCAACAACCAACAGAAACTTCAGGGGAAGGATGGGTGACCCTGCATCCAGCGTCTACCTGGCCAACCCGGCAGTCGTTGCAGAATCCGCCATTGAAGGGGTAATAAGCGCCCCTCAACAGGAGGCAGGAAATGGATGTTAATGTCATGGAGGAGATTGAACGTATTGAGAGGCTCATAGGGAAACTCTCAAACACCCAGAAGATACTGCTCTCAACAGACGGCTCGGTAACAAGGATACTTGACGTTCTGCGGGGAACAGTGACCATAAGGACCCTCAAACAGGAATTCATACCCTGCAACCAGGAAATAGCAGATAAGCTCAACATCTCCATGGGAGACCCTGTGAACTACAGGGTTGTTGTCATAGGAAACAGGGAGCCCCTCATACATGCAGTATCATACATCCCCCTCTCAAGGCTCGACGATGGGTTCAGGGAGGATCTCATAAGGGCCGATGTACCCATAGGGAGGATCCTGAAGAAGCATAACATAGAGTCAAGGAGGGAGATAGAGGTCCTTGACATTGAGAACCCGAACCCCCAGCTGAGGGAGATCTTCGGGACAGACTCCCCGATGCTCACAAGGACCTACAATATCATCCATGAAGGTGAGGTTCTCATAAGGATAAAGGAGACCTTCCCCTTCGAATGGTTCAGGGAGGAGTTTTAGAGATTCACCGGGTGTTCATATGGGAGTTAAACTCAGGGATGTTGTATCACCCCGCAGGATACGCCTTGAGGACCTTAGGGGAAGAACAGTTGCAGTCGATGCAGCCAACACACTCTACCAGTTCCTATCAAGCATAAGGCAGAGGGATGGAACACCCCTCATGGATTCCAGGGGTAGAGTAACATCACACCTCAGCGGCATACTCTACAGGACGGCCGCGGTCATGGAGATGGAGATAAGGGTCATATATGTCTTCGATGGAAGGTCCCATCACCTCAAGGGCGAGACCGTGAGCAGGAGGGCTGATATCCGGAAGAAATCTGAGGTTGAGTGGAAGAGGGCCCTTGAGGAGGGGGACATTGACAGGGCGAGAAAATATGCTGTAAGGTCCGCAAGGATGTCCTCAGAAATACTGGAGAGTTCAAAGAGGCTCCTGGAACTTCTGGGAATACCCTATGTACAGGCACCCGGTGAGGGGGAGGCTCAGGCATCATACATGGTTAAGATGGGCGATGCATGGGCCGTGGCATCCCAGGACTATGACTGTCTCCTTTTCGGCGCCCCAAGGGTTGTAAGGAACCTCACCCTCAGCGGAAAACTTGAGGACCCCGAGATCATTGAACTGGAGTCCACCCTCAGGGAACTCTCAATCAGCCACACACAGCTCGTGGATATGGCACTACTCGTCGGGACTGACTTCAATGAGGGTGTAAAGGGGATAGGCGCAAGGAGGGGACTCAAACTCATCAGGGAGAAGGGCGACATTTTCAACGTCATCAGGGACCTTGAAGCTGACATAGGTGGCGACCCCCAGGTCCTCAGGGGGATATTTCTGGAGCCAGAGGTTTCAGAGGACTATGAGATCAGGTGGAGAAAACCTGACGTGGAAGGTGTTATCGAGTTCCTTTGCACTGAACACGGCTTTTCAGAGGACCGTGTGAGGGCGGCGCTTAAAAAATTTGAGGGTGCATCCTCCACCCAGAAGAGCCTGGAGGACTGGTTCTGAAAGCATTAATTTTTATGAAGCACCCCACTTCATGACCTCATCGAGGCCTGGTTCATCAAGGAATCCCCTTTTTCTGCAGAATTCAGTGAGCCGCCTGTAGGAGGGGTGGGCTGAGAGTGTCCGGCTATCCCCTATTATTATGAGCTTGCGTCGGGCACGGGTGAGTGAAACGTTTAGACGCCTTAAATCCTTCAGAAACCCTATACTGCCATTCCTATTGCTTCTGACCATTGAGATTATTATAACATCCTTCTCACGTCCCTGGAATCCGTCAACACTGTTCACCTCGACATCTATCATGGATGAGATGAGGTCCACCTGGTCATCGTAGGGGGTTATTATACCGATCTCCTCAGGTTTAACACCCATCCTCATGAGTGAACGGGAGATTATAACTGCAAGGTCCGCTTCAAGGGGGTTCTGTATTGAGGTTGAACCCTTTAGCCTGCGCTCACAGCCATCCAGTCCTGAAGTGTCAATGAAGAGGACGGGGTCGGGATCTGCGAGTTTCTGGCAGATATCTGAGTCAGGGACATCCTCGATGATATCCCTGATGGATATACCCTCAAGGGATGGATGGGCCCTTATCCTCCCATCATAGAATTCACGGTTGGGGAACTCCATTATGGCCGGGTGCATGCGGTACTGGCACTTCAGCATCCTGGACCTGCCCGGGTGGCGTTCGATAAGTTCTTCAAAGAGTGTCCTCTCAAGTTCGGATGCATCTCTGCTGAGTATTGTGGGTGGAAGCTGCCTGTGATCCCCTGCCAGTATGAATCTTGGTGCCCTTGCAAGGGGTATGAGTATGCTTGGTATTGTGGCCTGGGATGCTTCATCGACGATGGCGACATCGAACCTTAAGCCATCTATGTACTCGAGGGCTGCAGATGAGTTGGTTGAAAGGACAACCTGGCTCTCCCGGAGTATCCTGTCAGCGATTCTCATCTCTGCCTCCTGAAGCTTACTGTGGAGGTCATCTATCCTCTGGTTTGTCTCTATCCAGCGGGCCATTGAGATCATGACGTTGGGTGAGATGCCCCTTGCACCCCTCCTCTTTGTGGCGTTGATGAGTATCTGGGTGTCACTGAGGCCCCTCCTGATCTGTGGGGTGGGTTTCTGGTGCCTCTCACGTTCCTCTATGAGTTCATCGATCTTCTCCTGGTATTCCTGGACTTTCCTGTATTCAGGGTGGTTTTCAATTTTATAGGCAAGGGTCTCCATCAGGTTTTCCCTTGAAACCCTCTGGGGGTGTCCCAGGCGGACGCATTTAACATGACCTGCAATTCCCTCAAGGAGGTTATCAACTGCTGCGTTGCTCTCGGCGGTTACAAGGACCCGGCTGCCCCTCATGACCTCCTGCCTTATTAGCTCATGGAGGGTGCGGGTTTTACCGGTTCCAAAGGGGCCGTGTATGAGAAAAAAATCCTCTGATCCAAGGGCCATCCTGATGGCATCCCTCTGTGATTCGTTGAGTTCCGGGTCCACAGCCTGGAAATCAAGCCCATCAACCCCATCTGAAGGTTTTTCTGTACCACAGAGGAAACCCAGGACCCTGAGAACGTTTCTGGTTGGGGATTTGAGGTTGTCAATCATTCTCTGAAAGGTCACATCATTGGCATAGAGGTCTATCCTCACATTTTTGAGGGCCCATCCAGGAACATGTTCAAGGGCAACAACCAGGAATCTCTTACCCTTCATTGCAACGGTACCTGTCAGGTCGCTCCTGAGGGGGTTTCCCCTACTTATAAGGACGAGGTCACCCACGGATATCTGGGTGTCTATGGGGTCACGTCTTCCGTACTTGACAAGGTGAAATCCCAGCTCCCTCCCGGTTATCTTACCGTTCAATCCATTCACAGCCCTTCCAGCCCTCTCGCGCTGTCGGGGGGAAAGCCTCCTTATCTCATTCATCATGGCGCTTATTTCGGCTTCCCTCTCCATTTCAACAAGTCTTATGAGCCTCTTTATATATGATTTCAGCCTGCTGATTCTCTCACCCTCTCCGGATCTTTATAGACTCTCAGAAGATCATATGCTGAAGGGGTACCATGTCCATTCTGGATTTCAGGGATTTTAGTCCAGGATCCTCTATCAGAATGGCGGGTACTCCCCGAAGAACTCCCGGGCATATCTTCTCGCGGTTTCAACCTGCACAGGATACCTGCCTTCAAGGCGAAGTTCAAGTTCTTCCCTGGTTTCCGAGGATGCAACCGTCCTGAGGAATTCCACATAGACATCAAGACTCCTGTCTGATCCACCATCCAGACATGGCATCTCAACTGTGAGACAGATATCATCACGTTTGAAGAGCTTCTTACGTATATGTGGAGACACCGATCCTATAAGCACACCCTCTTCAAGTTCTATGAGTGGAGGAACACCCTCAGATGACTTCCTTGACGGATCTGTGAGCTTATCATAGTTTTCCCTGCGGTAGCAGTGGGCCTCAAGGTAGGTTGATGGCCGGTACTTCTCTATGAGTCTGAGTATCTCCCTCCCCTGGGGGCTCCTGTAGTAGTCAGGGTTGAGGGTGCTGATGTAGGGAGTGGGGTTGCAGCTGTATATTATCAGCCTGCCATTATCTATGTCATTGAAACCCAGTCTTCTGAGGGCCCTTATGGTGGTGAGACCCTCCCTTCCATGCACACCACCCACAAATAACCTTACAGGGCCATCCCCCTTATCTATCAACCTGAAAAATCCCAATATGGTCACCTGCAGATAGATCAGGTTCCTTCTTCCCAGTTTTCAAGGTAGAGTCTCTGTTTTTCTGTGAGTTCATCGATCTCAATGCCCATGGCATCGAGTTTCATCCGGGCAACCATCAGGTCTATCTCATCGGGTGCCCGGTAGACTCCAGGGTCTGGTTTCTCCTGGAGGAGGTGTCTTGCTGATAGTGCCTGCATTGCAAAGCTCATATCCATTATCTCTGCAGGATGACCCTGGCCACGCTCGGATGCAAGGTTCACAAGCCTGCCCTCAGCCAGAAGGTATATTTTACGTCCATCAGGCATTATGAACACTTCGATGTCCTCCTTAACCTTTCCTGTCTCCCTTGAGAGCTCTTCAAGGGCCTCCCGGTTTATCTCAACGTTGAAGTGGCCGGAGTTCGCCATGACACAGCCATCCTTCATGTTCATGAATTCGGATTCAGAAACCACGTCTGTGTTCCCGGTGGCTGTTATGAGTATATCGGCCTCCTTAACAGCATCTGAAACCTTCATAACCCTGAAACCATCCATACGTGCTTCAAGAGCTCTTATGGGATCCACTTCGGTCACTATTACACTGGCTCCAAGTCCCTCAGCCCTCATGGCTATACCGCGACCGCACCACCCGTATCCGCAGACCACGACGGTCTTCCCGGCTATCAGCATGTTGGTGGTCCCCATTATGGAGTCAAAGGTTGACTGTCCGGTACCGTAGCGGTTGTCAAAGAGGTACTTGGTGTAGGCGTCGTTCACCGCCATCACAGGGAATTTGAGGGCTCCGTCGGCTGCCATTGCCCTCAACCGGTTTATACCAGTGGTTGTCTCTTCACAGGCACCTATTATCCCATCAAGGAGCTCCGGCCTCTCCCGGTGGACAAGGAATATCATGTCTGCACCATCGTCTATGAGGATTTCAGGTTCATGGTCCAGGACGCGGTGTATGTTCTCATAGTATTCCTCGTTTGTCTCCCCACGCCACCCGTAAATGTTGAGTCCCATCTTCGCCCCCGCGGCTGTGGCGTCGTCCTGGGTTGATAGGGGGTTGCATCCGGTCATGGCGACCTCTGCACCGCCTGCCTGGAGTGTGAGACCAAGGTTTATGGTCTTTGGTTCGAGGTGAAGGCATGATCCTATGGTAACTCCTTTGAATGGTTTCTCCTCTGAGAAGTCACTTTTTATCCTTTCAAGTACAGGCATGTGTTCCTGAACCCATCTGATCTTTTTTTCGCCCTGAGGGGCTAGTGAAATATCTTTAACTTTATATGGCATTGCATCACCCGGTTAACATCTTGGAGTTCCTTGTCTGTAGATAATAGGTTGTGGGTCATCACTTAAAAATAGTTAATGGACTTTTCTGGGATGCTAATGTCAGACCATCACAGCACATCCTGTTGACCACCCTCAGAGACCATTAATGTTGGTAAATTTAGGAGAGTTTTAGCTTCATTACCATATTTTGCCATTGTTTTCATGGATTCGGATGTTCAGGACTATTATAAGCATTAGGGCCTCTGGGTTGGTATAGTTATTGGTCGCCGGAGCATGATTCCCATCTGATTATAATGAAATCGAGAAAAATCTAGACAGTGGATACCCATATCATGATTTTGATGATAAGAACCATCTCGTCATCGAGGCAAAGCATCATCCACCCCAATCTGACCAATCCCACTCTATGCACTAACACGTGTAATAACAGTTAACGGGAAAAAATAGAAAAATCCTATAACGTGGAATCCCACTGCTTCTTCTGATTACAGTTCCAGACCAGCCAAATGAGATTTCTACAGAAATAAAAAAATTTATTGAGGAGTTAGTGGTACTGGACCTGCTCCTCTACGCCGCCCTTTGGTTTTACTTTCTCCATGGCCTCAAGGAAGTACTTCATTGAGACCTCCTCGGCGTCCATGTTATCCCTGAGGGTCAGCATGGCGGCTTCTCTGCATACAGCCTCAATGTCTGCACCGACGTATCCCTCACTCTTGGCTGCAAGTTTTTCAAGATCAACGTCATCTGCAAGGGGCATGTCCTTTGTGTGGACCCTGAATATTGCGAGCCTTGCCTCCTTATCTGGATCCTCAACCTTGACGTGCCTGTCGAATCTTCCAGGCCTGAGGAGTGCGGGGTCGAGGATGTCGGGCCTGTTTGTCGCGGCTATAACCGCCACATCCTGCAGCTCTTCAAGTCCATCGATCTCTGTGAGCAGCTGGTTGACCACCCTCTGGGTTACGCCGGAGTCGGCGGTGCTTCCACTCCTCACTGAGGCTATTGAGTCTATCTCATCGAAGAATATCACTGTGGGAGCTGTCTGACGTGCTTTTCTGAAAACTTCACGCACACCCTTCTCTGATTCACCGACCCACTTTGACAGGAGCTCCGGACCCTTAACCGCTATGAAGTTTGCCTGGCTCTCATTGGCAACGGCCTTCGCCAGGAGTGTTTTACCGGTACCCGGTGATCCGTGCAGGAGAATACCCTTAGGTGGTCTTATTCCGAACTTCTTGAATCTGTCGGGGTACTTGAGGGGCCACTCAACAGCCTCCCTCAGCTCCTGCTTTGCGCCCTCCAGGCCTCCTATGTCTTCCCATGAAACATTGGGGACCTGTACCAGGACCTCCCTGAGGGCTGATGGCTGTATCTCCTTGAGGGCGTCCTTGAAGTCGGCCCTTGTTACCACCATCTTCTTGAGGACCTCCTTGGGTATCTCCTCATCAGCCTTTATCTCAGGGAGCACCCTCCTCAGGACCCTCATGGCGGATTCCTTACAGAGTGACTCAAGGTCTGCACCCACAAATCCATGGGTTATCTCTGCCAGTTCATCGAGGTCAACGTCATCTGCAAGGGGCATCCCCCTGGTGTGTATCTGGAGTATTTCCTTCCTTTCCTCCCTGTCAGGGACTCCTATCTCGATTTCCCTGTCAAACCGGCCCGGCCTTCTGAGTGCAGGGTCAAGGGCGTCGGGTCTGTTGGTTGCACCTATGACAACAACCTGGCCCCTGCTCTTGAGGCCGTCCATCAGGGTGAGGAGCTGGGCAACGATCCTCCTTTCAACCTCTCCACTCACGTCTTCCCTTTTGGGTGCTATGGCGTCTATCTCATCGATGAATATGATTGATGGAGCGTTCTCTTCTGCTTCCTCGAAGAATTCCCTGAGCCTCTCCTCGGATCCCCCGACGTATTTGCTCATTATCTCGGGTCCGTTGATGGCTATGAAGTGGGCGTCGCTCTCGTTGGCAACGGCCTTCGCCAGTAGCGTTTTACCCGTCCCCGGTGGTCCGTGCATGAGGACACCCTTTGGTGGTGTTATTCCAAGCCTTTCGAAGAGTTCCGGTCTCTTGAGGGGGATCTCTATCATTTCCCGGACCTTTTTGACCTCCTCCTTGAGGCCCCCGATGTCCTCGTAGGTGACGTCAACGAGGTTCTTGACGCCCTCGAGTTTGCTGACGTCCACGGGTTTTTGCTGCATCTCGACCTGTGTTGAGGGTGTTACACGCACAACACCTGCGGGACTTGTTGATACGACGGCCAGTTTGATCTCTCCGAGGGGTGATATGTCCATGAAGTCCCTGAAGAACTCGTCGAAGAGTCCGCCGCCGGATATATGCTGTCTGATACCTGATACTATTATGTCTCCCTTAACAAGTACCCTGTTGAGGAATGCTGATCTTATGTCCCCCCTTATTATGACCTCCTGGTCCACTGGGGCCAGAACGACCTTCTGGGCGTCCTTAACGTCGGCCCTTCTGACTGTCACCTCTTCGCCTATGGATGCGCCGGCGTTTTTACGGAGGTATCCATCTATCCTTATTATTCCGAGTCCTATGTCGGACTGTGATGATACTACAGTTGCAGCTGTCAGTTTTTTGCCCTCTATTTCAATTATGTCTCCATCTGAAAGACCCAGTTTTTCCATGCATGCAGGGTCCACACGGGCTATTCCCCTCCCGACGTCCTGCTGGGCCAGGGCCTCTGCAACCTTTAATTTTATCTCTTTTTTTGTCATACAACCCACCTCTTTATGATTATTATTATGATTTCGGTTGATATTTAATTTAACGGAATATTTTAGTAAATTTAGGTTACTATAATACATGTACGGGTAATCATATATAAATGTTTCGGTAAAGTTTATATACTATTAGATGGATTTTGTGCGATGTGGTATTAAACAGAGTTACACAGAAAGGGTCAGGATCACCTTATTGAGGCACCGATACCCCTCAGAACACCCAGAATCTCCTCATAACACTCCCTGTCAAACACCCTCACTCTGAGGGTTAAGCTGAAATGATCAGGGGGTATCTGGGGCCCACGGTAAAGGTCAACAATTTTCACATCAACCACACACTCAAGCAGACCAATCAGGTGTGCTATGACCTCTGGATCCACGGAATCAGAAAAAACAGCAGATACATCATAGACCCTCAGATCAAGGTTTTCAACCTTCCAGCGGCGGAGTTCCTCCTCTGACAGCACCCTGATATTGGAGATCTTGAACTTCATGACCCTCTTACCGGACCTCAGCATGGCATAGTCAGGTGTAACAGACTCAAGTACACCAACATGCACCCTGCCTGAATAGATGTGCTTGATGCCAATCTCCTGACCAACAGAGTTCCTCAGCACAATCAGTTCCTGATTAAGTGCCTCTATGGCCTTATCTGATCTTCCAAGTGATGCCTCCACATCATCTATGTTCTTGGCTGCAAGGCCCATCCCTGCCACAAAGTCATCCATCCGCCCATCCCTCAGCATCTCGTTTAGCCTGGTAGCAGTTCTCAGGAAACAATCACGCATCTCCTGCCCGTAGGTGTTGTGGGTCTGGATCGAATAGGCAAGGTAGGGGTTCTGGGCCACTATCCTGGCTATCGTATCTATCATAAGGTTGTAGATTGGGCTTGCAAACTTACGGGACTCCCTTATGTCAACACCCTCAGCCTCCAGTGTGGCTGCTATGCTTATGTAGGCGAAGTGTGTGAGGACCTGAACAACACTCATCATACGGTCATGGGTGGATGGGTCGGTGACTATCACACGGGCCTTTCTCTCCTCAAGGAACCGGATCACATCATCAAGCCAGGGGTTATCCCCGGAGGGTGTTAGGACGACGACCTGCCCCTCAAGGGATGATACACGGGGTCCAAACATTGGATGGGCCGGGATGTAGTGGGCGCCCCTGGCTATGAACCTCTCCATGACCCTGGCCGGCTCCTCCTTGACTGAGGTCACATCCATGAGGAGTCCACCCTCCCTTACATGGGGCGCAACCTCCCTGAGGACATCCGAGGTCACCTCTATCGGGACGGATACAACCACAACATCGGCCAGTGAGGCAGCCCTCACATTGTCACGGCAGTACTCCGCACCTATCCTTCCGGCGGCTGATCTGCCAGTATCAGGGTCCCTCCCGGTGATTATGACCCTGAGGCCCTCCTTCCTCAGGAACCTGGCTATCCAGTATCCAAGTCCACGGGTACCCCCTATGATGCTGATAATCATCTTACCTACCGTTTCATTATCCATGACATCAAGTACTCACAGCCTATCCACATCATTTCTGAAGGCCTTAACAGCTATGTAACCTCCGATACTTCCAAGGAGGAGGCTGATGGCACATACAATCAAGAATCCCACTGACAGACTGAACACATCAGGTCCAACAAGTCCAGCGATTCTTCCAGGCATCTCTGGCCCGAATATCATCCCGGAGGCAAAGCTGAGAACAGCAAGTAGGAGGGATGCGGTACCCCCCTCCCCTGCGCTTCTCCTATCTGGCCTTGTGAGGTAGGTTGCCAGAAAGCCGGTGAAGGTGTAAACAAACAGTCCATCGATGAAGAAGAGCATCACAAACCCGGCGATTATACTGAGGAAGATTGCAGTTCCAGATCCATAGTCACCCATCACATTACACTCCGAAGCCTTCCATGAGAATACTCCTAGTTTTATAATAGCATTCTTATATATTATCATTAACTCCGCCAATGATTTTTCAGGGTGAATCCATGAGGATAGTTGAAGAGGATGAGAAGAACGGTGTCATTGAACTCGTACCCGAAACCCTTGATGATCTCTGGCACCTCTCACACATAATAGAGGAGGGAGACCTCCTATCAGCCAGGACCACGAGGAGGATACAGGATACCAGTGGAGAGAAGATAAGAAGTGACAGGGGAGTTAAAAAGACATTTTACCTTGGGATAAGGGTGGAAACTGTCAGCTTCCACATCTACACCGGTAGACTGAGGGCCACCGGCGTTATAGAGAGAGGCCCTGAGGACCTTGTACCCATGGGCTCCCACCACACCCTTGAGGTAAAACTCAACACACCCCTGAGGATCCAGAAGGAGCACTGGAGCAGATGGACACTTAAGAGGCTCAGGATGGCTGTAAGGGCATCAAAGAATCTGAAGGCAATCATACTTGTAATGGAGGATGATGTCGCTGAACTGGGCCTCATAAGACAGTACGGGGTGGAGTACAGGGGCCCCATAACAGGCCACATTCCTGGTAAGAGAATACAGCAGAGGGACCGGGGTAAACTGAGGCGGGAATTCTATGAGAGCATCGTGGAGTCACTCCAGAAGCATGGAGACCTTGAGACAATCATAATAGCGGGACCAGGCTTTTACAAGTCAGATTTCTATGACTACCTCATGGAGAGGTATCCTGAAATCGCAAAGAAGGCGGTACTTGAGAACACCGGAACCGGGGGGCGCGCAGGCATATCCGAGGTCCTTAGGAAGGGGACGGTTGAAAGGGTATCATCAGAGAAGAGGATAGCCTCTGAGATAAGGAACGTTAACGAGTTCCTTGAGAAGCTGGCCAGGGACCCTGACTCCGTTGTCTATGGTAAGGTTGAGGTTATGGATGCCATTAACATGGGGGCCGTTGAGAAGCTCCTGGTACTGGACAGGGTTGTTAGCAGGGAGGACATTGAGGGCTACCTCGACATGGTTGAGAGCATGGGCGGTTCCGTGGTACTCATAAGCAGTGAACACGAGGGCGGAAAGCAGCTGGAATCACTGGGAGGCCTGGCAGGGATTCTAAGATTCAAGATCCAGTGACTTCATGGGGATTCAGAATGTTCAGGAGACTTGAGGATCGATGCAGGGGATGTGGAAACTGCCGCGAACTGAAATGCAGTGAAAACTGCACTGGCTGCAGGGCATGCCTCCTTGTATGTCCTGAGGACGCGATCCTGCCAGGGGAGCCTGAACCTAAAGAATATACGGTAGCAGTGAATGGGAGGGAGGTCAGATCAGGAGGCACAGTTGGAGATGCCCTGGAGGGGGCGGGCCTTAGAAGGACTATGATTCCGGCTGAGGGGGATGTATTCTCACCCTGCGGGTCCGGGGCCTGCCTTGCCTGCAGTGTATCCATTGATGGCTGCATCGCACCATCCTGTGTAACACCCCTCTCTGAGGGCATGGTCATAGAGACGGCACCGGAACCTCCACTCAGGTATGTGAGCAGCTTTGGTCCCCACACAGCCGGTGGAGTTGGAACTCCATTTTCTGAGAAGACAGGGGCTCCCGTTGAGGTGGTGTGCTTCACCCATGGCTGCAACCTGAGATGTCCCCAGTGTCAGAACAGTCAGGTTGCATTCACATCAGAGGGAAACCTGCTTGACCCCCATGAAACAGCAGGGATCCTCATGGGCCTTGAATCCATCTACAGGACCGGCACTGTCACCATATCTGGCGGTGAATGCACCCTCAACAGGACATGGCTCTCCACAACCATCAGGGCAATCAGAGAACTTAAAGGGGATGTTAACGTCCATGTTGACACCAACGGAACCATTCTTACCCCTGAATATCTGGATGAACTCCTGGATTCAGGAATGAACCGTATAGGGATTGACCTCAAGGGCCTCAGGCCTGAGACCTTCATGGAGATATCAGGACTGCATGATGAGAAAACCGCCAGGGTTTACCTTGATAATTCATGGAATGCATTCAGGTACCTTTCAGAGAACCACCGGGACATCTTCATGGGTCTGGGGGTGCCCTACAGCAGGTCACTCATATCCATAGATGAGCTCTCAGCCATGGCCTCAAGGATATCATCCATAAACAGGGACGTTCAGGTAACCGTCCTGGATTACAGACCCGAATTCAGGCGCAGGGATATTGAGAGACCATCTGAGGATGAGATGATGAGGGTGAAGGATGTGATGATTGATGAGGGCCTAAGGAACGTTGTGGTCCAGACATCAGCGGGTTTCAGGTGATCTGGAATGGATGCGCTATTCATAATGCATGCTTCACAGGATCCCGGGTCCATAATGGCGGCTGCATTCACTGTAGCTGCACTGACACCTCTCATGGCGGCTCTCATATCACGTATGAGGGATTCGAACCTCTACACTGATGTGAGGGGAGGAACACCACGGGGCACGGGTCTGGTGCCCTGGATTGTACTCTCTGTCTTCATGCCAGAGCCCCTGAGGTCACCTGTTGTCATCATGGGCCTCCTGGCCTTCATCGATGACCTCTCAGGAAGGAGAAGGATCCGTGACCTTCCAGTTGAGTGGGGTCAGCTCTCAAGGGGCCTTGGTATCATAGCGGTCACCATCCTCACATACCCCATCATGGGACCGGCCGCCCTCCTGGTGGCCCTCATGATACAGCCCCTTAACATTGCAGATATGCAGCCTGGTGTTGCATGCAGCCTGACAGTAATCATGTCCCTCCTGGCAGCAGCCATCGCATTCGCGGCTGGTTCAGACATCTACCTACCCCTCCTGGTACTGGCTGTATGCGCTGCCTACTCCCCCCTGGATTACCTGGGAAGGATAATGATGGGTGAGGTCGGAAACCACAGCTTTGCAGTGGCCCTGGGACTTGCATTCTACGTCGCCGGAGGCCCATGGTCAGTTCTCATGCTCTTTCTCACAGCCCCCCTCGTCACAGCCATCCTCAGGAGGGGGAACCTCACAGGGTTCCTTGAGGAGAAAATCGGAATTGAAAACCCAACCTTCGGCGACCTCTACATGGATGTAATGACTGGCGGAGGCCTGGGGGATCTTCTGAGGAGAATTTTACTTGGAAGAAGAAGTTTCAGGGTTGATAACCCGGTTTTAATCGCAGTGGGTGTGAGGAGGCTTCTCTTCAATCCGTATGCATCTCATGGATCAGAAAATCGGTGATTTAACCATCAGCTAAGTCGCCTTGACTTTATTATGGATACTATAAGTGCGAGGGCTATCAGAAAACTCACAGCAAAACCGAATATCCCGAGGAAGGGGAACCTCTCGAGTATGAGGGCCTCCCGGGGGATCGTGACCAGCGATGAACCTATTATGAGTGCCGATACGAGCATGGCAAGTGATATCCTGTTGGTTGACCGTTCAATCCGCACCGATATCTCGTCAAGGTTTCGGTGTTCCAGTTCCATCTTCAATTTACCCTCCTCCAGCTTCTGGAGGGCGCTTATCAGGCCACGGGGGAGATCATTCATTATGTGCTCCAGTTCAATGATGGCCGCCGGCACCTCATCAAGGTTCCTCAGGGGGTTGAGCCGGTTTCTTATCAGTTTATGGGTCATCTCCCATGCAACCTCAAGGCCATTGAACCTTGGATCAAGCCTCTCACCCAGGTCCTCCGCCATGCTCATGACCCTTGCAAGCAGCACGAAGTCACGGGGTATCCTTATCCTGTGCCTCCTTATCATACCAGGCATTGTGAACTCTGTGAGTATCTCCCCCACCTTCCTGACATCGGCACCATAGTAGCGGTCAAGGAGGTCTATTATGTCATACTTGACCTCCTCAAGGTCTGTCTCCTCTGTCAGGATGTTCATGTACCTCAGCTGGTTAACTATACCGTTAACATCATAGTTCATAAGGAGTATGAAAAGCTCTGCCAGTCTGTCCCTGAATGAACGATCAAGATGTCCCATCATCCCGAAATCGAGGAAACAGAGGACATTTCCCTTCTGGACGAGAATATTGCCGGGGTGGGGGTCCGCATGGAAGAACCCGTGTATGAATATCTGTTTAAAGTAACACCTGGCACCCCTCTCGGCTATCACCCGTGCATTGAATTTTATATCTGACTTTAAAATGTCTGTGAGCTTAACACCGTCCACATACTCCATGGTGAGTACCTTGCCTGTTGAGTACTCCCTGTAAACGTAGGGCGCGTAAACGGTCTCATCATCCATGAACATTGCACGGAATCTCTCCACATTGTTGGCTTCCTGGTGGTAGTCCAGTTCCTTTCTGATGGCCCTTTCGAATTCAGCCACTATCCCTGGCAGGTTGTAGTACCTCAAACCGGGGACCCTGTCATTGGCAAGCTTTGCAAGGTACTTCATCAGCATTATGTCGCTCTTCACGGTGTCGGCTATGCCCGGGCGCTGGACCTTCACAGCAACAGCATCACCATTCCTTAGACGAGCCCTGTGGACCTGTCCTATTGATGCCGATGCAACCGGTTCCTCCTGAAATTCAGCGAAAACTTCCTCCATGGGAACTCCGAGTTCAGATTCCAGGACCCTCTTCACATCCTCAAAGGGGAACGGTGGAGCCTCGTCCTGAAGCTTGGCCAGCTCCTCAGCCACCTCCCTACCCACAAGGTCTGCCCTTGTGCTCAGGACCTGCCCCAGTTTTATGAAGGTTGTTCCAAGTTCCTCAAGAACCAGCCTGAGACGTACATGGGCGGGTTCATGTACCTCCTCAGGGCTCTTTATATATAGTTTAAGGGTCTCGAAGAGCCTGTTTTTAAGGCCAACCGCCTCAAGGATATTCCCGAAGTGGTACTTGGTCATGACCCTTATGATCTCCCTGAGGCGACCCATGTCCGGCCTGTTATTATAGGGGCCTATGTTCATATTAATCACTTATTTAATGTATAATATTTAAATCTACTTTAAGACGATGTTTTTGCACTGAAATTTTTTCACAGATCATGTTTATGGAGCTGGTGATGATAATGAAGGCGCTTTTCACGGTAACAGGTCGCGGAATGGGAGGAGACGCCATAACAGCCCTTAATATAGCAGGCGCACTTGAAAGGAGAGGATTTGAATGCGAATTCGCACTTGACCACAGCGCACCGGGGATACTCTTCAGGAAGAGGGGCATTGAATGGCACCGCGTGAGGATACCCCAGGCAGGTGGCCATGCAGCAAGCAAAACTAAACTCCTCTCTGCAGCACTCAGGACCACCAGGGCAATCTATGAGACCTGGAGGCTCATAAGACGCATCAGGCCAGACGTGGTTGTAGGTGTAATAGGGGGAGGAGCCGTTGTGGGGTGCCTGGCAGCAAAGATTGCAGGCGTCCCTGCAGTCGGGATCCTGATAACACCCACCGATGCAAAGGTCTGCACAAGGCTTAACAGGAACGTGGCCCTGCCCGAGTCAAACCTCTTCGGCAGGGACATTGAGGGTGTTGAAAGTGTATACTCACCAATAAGTCATGATATAACCCTTGGCGACCCCGAAATTGCCTGCAGGAGGATGCCCCCACAGTTTGACCCTGACAGACCGACCATAGTCCTTTCATCGGGATCATCCCTCTTTAAGGCGATGGCTGAGGCCGCAGCGAGGCTGGCAGATTCAGGCATGGAGGCGAACATTACGGTGCTGGGCCACCCCCTGAGGGAAGAGTATCTCAAGATAATCGACCATGAGGGAATAATAAACCTGGGCTACATTGACTGGGTGAAGGACCTCTACAGCATCGCTGACCTTGCTGTACTCTCGGATGATGGTGTGATGGTCCATGAGGCCATCGCACTGGGGGTCCCTGTTGTGGCACTGAGGGGTGTCAAGTATGGAAGGTACCACAATATGGGGGCTGTATTCAGGGGCGCGGTCCTTGAGGCTGACCCTGAGGATATCGTGGAGGCTGTTTCAGCAGCACTTGAGAGGTCAGATGAGCTCCGGAGGGCTGCCAGAAAGTACAGTGGGGACGTGATGGGGGCTGCAGATAGAATTGCGGAGATCATAGAGGAGGAGGCATGCCGCAGACAGTAACCTTCAGGGTGCCATTGACTGCTTCAGTACCTTGAAAGGAACCTCATGAGCTTATATATGGAATCCGTGGAGGGGTGGGTCTCAACGAAGCCCTCAAACTCATACATGGACACACCGAGCCTCATCAGGAGGGAGAGGTAGGGCATGATGAGCCTTGCACCGGGCGCAACCGAGTATATGCCTGAAGGGCTGCCATCATCAAGGAGTCTGACCTTGCTGATCCCTGTTTTACCATCATTAACACCCCAGAATGACCCCGGTCCTGCAAGGCCGGGTATGACGGCTTCTCTCCCATCCTCACCAGGAATATCCACGAATCCGACATCGTATCTGAGGGAGATTGAGTAGGGGAGGTAACGGTAATCAACCCGCCTCTCAATACCTGCGGCGTTGAGCCCCGCCACCACACCCTCCATCCTTGCAACGGGTGTTGTTCCATGGCCCCCTGTAACATCACCGGCGGCATATACATTCTCACGTGAGGTCTCCATACGGTCATTCACCTTAACTCCTCCACGGGGTCCCAGTTCAAGGAAACCCTTCAGGAAATCCGAATTTGGTCTGAGGCCCGTTGCAAGCATTGGGAGGCCCTCTATGTAGCCTCCAGAAGTCTGAACACCGGATCCATCTATTTCTGTGGTTGATGTATCCTCCAGTATTCTGACATCGCTGAGGACCTTTTCTGAAACATAGTCCCTTATCAGGGGGTCCAGTTTACTGAGAAAACCGCTTCTTGATACTACCGTGACCTCTGATCCGAAGGAAGAGAATATGCCTGCAAATTCAGCTGCTATAACCCCACCACCGATTATAACGAGCTTATCAGGGATTCCGTCGAGGTCGAGGATGTCCCGGTATGTTATGGCTTTGCTGGCGCCTTCAATGGGGGGTATGAGGGGAGATGCTCCGGTTGCGATTATGAGTCTGTCATAGTCCAGCTCCTCCCCCTCAACGAGGAGCCTATCATCCTCAAACTCCGCCACCCCGTAAAGTATTTCAATACCGGCATCCAGGGTCTCCCTCTCGGTGACATGCCTTATACGTTCAAGGGTCCTCTTCACACCCCCTGCTATGCGGCGGTAGTCTGCTGAGCATTCAACATCCAGCACCCCAAGATCACTGAGTTGCCGGGCCTCCTCAAGGAACCTTGCAACGTCATTGAGGCCACATACAACCATACAGCCCTCGTTCAGGCATGTCCCACCAATCAGTTTCTTTTCAACAAGCATTACGTCCATGTCGAGGGCTGCGAGCTCCATTGCAGCGGCCCTTCCAGCTGGCCCTCCCCCTATCACAACACATCGCATATCAGACACCATGGTATTAATTCAATGGCATTGTTTCCCACAAATCTTTATATGTGACGGATCTTTATCTAAACATTAGTGTATTCTGACTTTAATCCTATTAATTTGGAGAGGGTTATTGAATGTGTATTGCAGCACCTGCTCAGATTATTGAAATTGATAGTGAGGATAACATTGCCACCGTTGACTTCGGTGGTGTGAGGCAACAGGTCAAACTTGACCTTGTGGATGATGTTGAGGAGGGCAAGTATGTTCTTGTTCACTCAGGCTACGCCATTGAGGTGATGTCTGATGAGGCGGCAAGGGAGTCCCTTGAAGCTTGGGATGAACTTCTGAAGGCCCTCGAAGAGGAGGACAACCTGGAGCTGTGATCAACAGAGCCATTCCATTTATTTTTCTTTGATTGGTTTCGGAAAAGCCGAAAATAAAGAATTTAAGAAAAATAGGGTTTTTTCATTTTTCACGTGGTATACCATGATTTCTGCGGATTCCTATCTGTGATTTCTGATGTGGGTATGTCTATCATGAATATTATAGGGGGATAATATCCCCAGTATCCATTGTATGTCCTCATGATGCTATCCTCTATAGCTTAAAGGCCTGGGATCCCACTGGCTCCACTCACTCTTATGAAGACTATGTTGTTTGGGATAGTCCACCTCTCATCATTTATACGGTTTTAAGCTTTGATTTTCATGTTTCACGCAGGCGCTTGCCTTATTATCATAGTGCTATACAGAAGACACATTAGAGCAACCACCATGAAACCAATCATTGTAGTTGTAAATATACTTTCTTCAAGAGGAACCTTTGAGGTTAAAGAAATTAACAAACCCAAAAAATTGAACCCCACTGTAACTAAAACACTAATTAAAAGTTTTTCGGGCGATTTTCTAATATTAATATGAACGTAAGTTCCTTTTCCTTTCATCCAACCCAAAATAGCCTCTATTAAACCTAGTGTCATACCTACAACAAATATATCTAGTAATATTATCCACGAACTTATGGCACTTTTTGGCGGCATCAGTCCAGTACCTTCCATATATCTTGTAAGAGAGATAATGGTAGTTATTATGAATGCTATCAGTAAGCTGATTATAATTGGCTTATTTTCCATTTAGTACCCTCCCGTTATTTAATTTTAAAAAAATAAAATGCAATAGACGTCTTTTTACATGTGTATTTGTCTAGGCATCGTATTCTATATAATGGATCCTGTGGTCTTTCCCGATATAAGCTCTCACTTTTTTGAACGGAGGATGATAAGCAATGTAACACCAGTACTTTTTTGGCACGTATTTATTCCTAACTGAAATGATTATTGTACCTATTGTAACAGGCGCTAGGAATTGCCAGCACTTACCTTTAATGTTCTTCATTTCCTCATCAGTCAGAGTTCTGTTGTCTGTCTGCACATCAGAGGCGGTATCTGTCAGGTTATTTACGGGTTCTGATGAGGTGTTCTCGTTGCTTTGATCTGTTGATTATTTGTTTGATCTGTAGTTCCGTTAACTTGTGTTGGATTATTAGATCATATAACCAGTGTATATCTGCTATAAATCTCAGCGAACTCTTCTATATTCATTTCGATGTTCCCGAGGCTTGGATCTGCGAGTTTGATCGTGTCATTGGTGATTTCATTTATTACGGTGTAGTGTCCCGTGCCGTCTTGATGGTATCTTCTGGTGTCATTGATGTTGTGGTGGGGTCTGCGGAAACTCAAAGGGATTTTGATCTAGCTTTCGATATAACATTGTCTATCATGGATCCTACTGTCATCAGTATTAGGACCATGAAAAAGTATCCAATTAAGGCTATGAAAAAGAGTCCACCATGAGCAGATAGTAGTGTCCAGGTTGATGAAATATTGTGGTGAATCATCGATCTCAGTAATCCTCCCAGTAATCCTATGAATAAAGATACTATGGCTGTTATAATCATGTTAACCTCTTTTTCTTCCATCTTACTGAAATGTGCGATAAAGAATCCTGCCAGGATAACAAAGGACAATGCTAGAGGGAATGCCACTATCAAGGAGATGAGAAGCATTGACAAACCAATTAGCAGGACATATGCCCGTTTCATTTTTCACATACCTCCGAATAGATGTGTTTAGATAATAGAACTGCGTAGTTAAGCACTATCAGGGAGGGTAAGGTAGCCCATAAGCTTTCTGACGTGCTTTTAATTAGAGTGACGTCCATGTATCTTGAATAAAGAATGCCTATGATGTTGATTATGACAAGAGAAATGGCAGCAGTTAACTTGTTTCCCTCACATAATTCTAACAGACCCCCCAGGATCACACCATTAAGGAGGAGATAAATTAGAAATTGAAACTGTCCAGGACCATAGACTCTATAAAAAAGATCACTGAGGGGTAGATTTCCTGAAAATAAAAAGATAATGGTTGAGAGAAAAACAACCCCCAGAGCAATTGAACGGACATAAAATCTCTCTACGACCATTAAAACACCTCAAAGTTCATCTGTCAAGACGATACCTGTGAACCCACCTGTAAGACCTAATATATGCCCTCTTAAATCCAGGATTAACTTTATCACCATACCACTCAGCCCGTAAACTGTCATATACGCTTGGATACCACTCCAGATGAACTGCAAGAACTTACCCTTGATGTTTTGCATCTCTTCGTTGGTCAAAGTTTTACTTTTTGATCGTACGTTGGTTGAATTTACTTCTGTAACATTACCTACAGGTGCTGTTGTGGTTATACCATCATTGCTTTGATCTGTTTGATTATTTGTTTGATCTGTAGTTTTGTTAACTTGTGTTGGTTATTGGGATCCTTTATAACCAGTGTATATCCGCTATAAATCTCAGCGAACTCTTCTATATTCATTTCGATGTTCCCGAGGCTTGGATCTGCGAGTTTGATGGTGTCATTGGTGATTTCGTTTATTACGGTGTAGTGTCCCGTGCCGTCATTGATGGTATAGGCGATCATGTTTTCTTTGAGTTCAGATATGTTTAGTTTCATGCCGGTTGCGTTCACTCCCTTGGCCCTGGCGGCTTCCAGGAGGCCCTGCATGGTGGTCCCGTCCTCGGTTGTCCCGGCAAGGCCTGCGAGTTCATCCTCTGTGGTGTTCACTCCGAGTCTCTGGAGGACGGTGGCGAGTGCTGCGGGTCCGCAGGTGTAGTTCCTTGTCTGGAGGACCACACCCTCAGAATCCACTGTAACATTATGGGTCAGTGCACCCGTTACATCATCCCCCTGTGCTTCAAGGACTGTAAAGTTGTCTGCGCAGGCCGTGTCGTCCAGTGTGGAGTTTTCTGCAGCGGCTGAAGAGTTAACAGACACCGCGAGGAGGAGCACAGCCAGCAACAGGACATAAAAACCTCTCACCCTGGACACCTCCATTAACTTATAATAATTCTATACAAAAAACTCATATATATATTACGGATCAGCAATGACTTATTACGTTGGTTGAAGGCAGTAGGGTGCTGGGATTAAAAAATCACGCATACTTTAAAAATGGATAAAATGTCTGAGAGTGTCACGCTTCAAAGCAGTGAGCTGATCAGGGATCATGTTAATCCATGAAATACTTCAGATAATGATATTCCGCCATTTAACCAGATTTCTCATGGATTTTAAGCTAGGCCCTGTTTTTTCTCCACCATCAATGATCTCAGTATATTGAAACCCTCTTAACGCCTTCTATTTTAAGGAAATCCTTGAGCAAGCCTCCCGGTATGGGGGTTTCGGTTATTATTGTGAGCCTGGGTGTTTCATCGAGTTCAGGGTCCCCTGCATGGGCCTGCCTTATACTTATACCCTTATCTGCGATCAGTCTCGCTGCCGCCGCAAGTATCCCGGGGTTCCGGGCGTCGGCCTCTATCTCCACCACACCGAAGTCAAGTTCACCTGCAGCGTCCCGCAGAAGGGCTCCTGCCGGCATCATGCTCTCAAAGATGCCCCTCAGTTTCTCGTCCTCCAGTATGGTATTTGCTGTCGCCCTCACGGTCCTCCGGTCAACCCCCACAGCCCTTGCAAGGGCAACATCGCTTATCTCAACGTCGTCACAGTATATTTTGCCGTTTCTGTCTATTCTGAACCCGAGGTCTATGATCTTCCTGGCCACATACATGCGGGAGGGGTATCCCTCAAATCTGTGCTTTATCTGCTTCCACATACACTTCACCACATTGATGTACATTATTATACAGACAAGATTTAAATAGTACCTCCGTGTATATGTACTTTGTGGATACAGAGGTGATATGCATGTACAGGAGTGAATGTTTTTGGCATTACAGAACTGAAAAACCCGGTAAAGGAAAAGATAGAATTTAAAGAACCCTTTGAACTATTCAAAAGTATTTATTCTGAATACGACTCATCATTCCTTCTGGAGTCAATGGAAAGCGACACGGGCCTTGCAAGATACTCATTCATCGGATTCGAGCCTCGAATGATAATAAGGGCCCGTTCAGGTTTTATAGAAGTTGAACACGAGGGATCAAGGGAGGAGTTTGATACAGAAAACCCCTTTGAATTCCTGAGGCAGTTCACAAGACCCACTGGAAAATCCAGGGGCTTCTGCGGGGGCCTTGTTGGCTACATATCCTATCAGGCTGCAAGGTTCTTTGACAGGATCAACCTCAGCCCCGGAAACTTCCCGGACTTTGAATTCGGACTCTTCCTTGACGGTATCATGTTCAACCACCTCACAGGAGAATGCAGTTACATCAGCCTCAAGGATAACAGACTCCCGGAAATATCAGAACTGCTGCGTGAGGAAACCCCAACAGGGCACCTTAAATACAGGAGCATGGGGACCCTGTTCTCAAGGAGGAGATACCTTGGAATGGTGGAGGAGGCAAGGGAGAGGATAGCTGAGGGCGAAATATTCCAGGCAGTCCTCTCAAATGCCACTGACTACAGGCTCCGTGGTGACAGGCTTGCCCTCTACGAGGCCCTCAGGAGGGTTAACCCATCCCCCTACATGTACCACCTGAAACTTGGCAGCAGGGAGATAACAGGTTCAAGTCCTGAAATGCTCGTCCGTGTGGAGGATAAACAGATTGAAACCTTCCCAATCGCAGGAACCAGGCCAAGGGGGAAAACAACCCATGAGGATGAGAGAATAGCGGCGGAACTGCTGTCAGATGAGAAGGAACTTGCAGAGCACCTCATGCTCGTTGACCTTGCAAGGAACGACCTCGGGAGAATATCTGAGTTTGGCACGGTCCAGGTACCGGAGTACATGACCATAAGGAGGTTCTCCCATGTTCAGCACATCCTCTCCCATGTAACCGGCAGACTCAGGAAGGGTATGGATGCCCTTGATGCCCTTGGCGCGGTCTTCCCGGCGGGTACAGTGAGCGGGGCGCCAAAAATAAGGGCAATGGAGATAATAGAGTCACTTGAGGGGGTGCCGAGGAATGCCTACGCCGGTGCCCTGGGCTATCTCTCACTGAACGGTAACGCAGACTTCGCAATAACCATAAGATCCATGGTCGCTGAGGGGTCATATGGAAGAATACAGGCAGGGGCAGGTATAGTACATGACTCCGTACCTGAGAGGGAATACGTGGAGTGCCAGAACAAGGCCATGGCGGTCCTTAAATCAATGGAACTGGCAGGTGAGGGCTTTGATTCTGATGAACCTCATTTATCGCCAGGAGGTAATGGTCGTGATCCTGATAATTGATAACTATGACTCATTCACCCATAACCTCTACCAGCTTGCAGGGGAGATCCTCAGGGATGATGGGATGGATGAGGAGATAATGGTCCTCAGGAACGATGAGGCCAGGATATCAGATCTTAGGGCCCTGGATCCAGAAAAGATAATCATATCCCCGGGTCCTGGCAATCCTTCAAGGAGGAGTGACTTCGGTGTTTGCATGGATGTGATAGGGGAATTCAGGGACAGGCCCCTCCTGGGGGTATGCCTTGGACACCAGGGCATATTTCACGCCTTTGGCGGAAGGGTTGACCAGGGGGAACCGGTCCATGGAAAGATAGTTGAGGTATTCCATGACGGATCAGAACTCTTCAGGGACGTTCCAAATCCTTTCAGGGCAACCAGGTACCATTCACTCATATGCAGACCCGAAGACACACCCGCCGATATAGAGGTAACTGCTGTGACATCAGATGAAATTATAATGGCCATAAAGCACAGAGAATATCCAGTCTACGGGCTGCAGTTTCACCCGGAGTCAGCCGGAACCCCAAGCGGAAGAACCGTCATTAGAAATTTCCTCAGGATGTGAACACATGCTCAGGGATATTATAAGGTCAAAGAAACTCGAAGTTAAGGAACTCATGAAAAAAACACCCCTCAGCATCCTAAGGGATGATATAACAGTCATGGACGAGCCAGTGAGCTTTCCAGCTGCAGTGGGAGGAGGCAAAGTATCTCTCATATGCGAATACAAGAGGGCATCACCATCACTGGGCAGAATATCAGGGAGGGGCCTTGAAGAGATGATGGAGGTATACCGGGACCTCGCCGATGCAGTATCCATAGTAACCGACGGCAAATACTTCAACGGCTCCCTGGATCTACTGACCAGGGCCACAGATTACGGTAAAGCCCTGCTCATGAAGGACTTTCTGGTCGATGAGTACCAGATCTACCATGCAAGGGCATCAGGGGCATCCTCGGTTCTCCTAATCACAGGAGTATTCCCTGACCTTGAGGCAGGGATTCAAAAATGCAGGGAGCTCTCAATGGAGCCACTGGTTGAGTGTCACACATCACTTGACATCTTCAGGGCCCTTGAAGCAGGTGCAGAGCTAATAGGTGTGAACAACAGGGACCTTGAAACCTTCGAGGTGGACCTTGAAAGAACCCATGCACTGGCACCCCTCGTACCCGATGAACTCATACTCGTATCAGAGAGTGGTGTCAGGGGCCCCGAGGATGCTGAGATACTGGCAGGTTACGGTGCAGATGCTCTGCTCATCGGCACAGCACCCATGTCAGCCCAGAACCCACGGGAACTCCTTGAGGAGATAATAGATGCGGTGAGCCAGTGCAGGGACAGGAGAAGAAGGTACACGGGGGATGAATTCTTTGAACAGTTCGCATGAGTCCCTGGCAGATTTACTCGTAAAGATCTGCGGTATAAAAAGGCCAGAGGACGCAATACTGGCAGATAAACTTGGTGCTGACCTCCTGGGCCTCATACACATAGAAAGATCTCCCAGACACCTCACAGGAGGTGAACTGGAGGACATCCTATCACTCATACCTCCTGAGAAGGCCGTGATCGTCCTTGAACCCTCCGATCCAGTGGAGGTGGCTGAGGTCATTGAGAGAACAGGTGTGGAGAGAATCCAGCTCCACTCCATCTCATGTGAAGATGCCAGGGGCATAAAGAGGGTACTCACTGAAAACGGGTTTAATCCAGGGATAACAGTCGCAGTCCCACCGGAGCCCGGTGCACTGGATGTTCTTGACCACATCCCATGTTCATGTGTCCTGCTTGATTCCAGCTCCGGTGGTAGAACAGGGGGGACGGGGAGGATGATTCCACCCGAACTGGCCCTCGGGATGCTCCGCCTCATAAGAAGTCATGGGAGCGCACCTGAGGTGGCCCTTGCAGGGGGCCTTGGACCATCCACTGTGAGGCTTAACCCTGAATACTTACTGGAATTCGATTGTCTGGACTTCAACTCTGGCATTGAGGCTGCACCGGGGATAAAGGATCATGCAATGATGTTTGAACTCATGGAGTGCATGGGGAGGATGGGAGGACTTCAGAAACCGTCCAGGTTACAGAGAGGTGAGTTATCATGATAATGGATGGAAAATTCGGTAAATATGGAGGCATATTCGTGCCGGAGCTTCTTATACCGGCACTTGAGGAACTTGAGAGGGCCTTCCTCCATTACAGGGATGACAGGAAGTTCATGGCTGAACTCGAGTACCATCTACGGGAGTACGCTGGAAGGCCCACGGGCCTTTACTATGCCCGGAACCTGTCAGAGAAACTCGGATGCAGGGTGTACCTCAAGAGGGAGGACATGCTGCACACAGGGGCCCACAAGATAAACAACACCATAGGCCAGGCTCTGCTCGCAAGGTACATGGGCAAGACCAGGATCATAGCCGAGACAGGGGCAGGGCAGCACGGGATAGCCACCGCCGCCGCTGGGGCCCTGTTTGGAATGGACGTTGATATCTACATGGGCACAGAGGATGTTGAGAGGCAGAAGCTCAATGTATTCAGAATGGAGGTATCAGGTGCGGAGGTCATACCGGTCGACTCAGGTTCAAGGACCCTTAAGGATGCCATAAACGAGGCCATGAGGGACTGGATTAGCAACGTGGATGACACCCACTACCTCATAGGTTCCACCATGGGCCCCCACCCCTACCCGACCATGGTGAAGCATTTCCAGAGCGTCATAGGGAGGGAGGCCAGGGAACAGATACTCGAAGTCGAGGGTGAACTTCCAGACACGGTTATAGCCTGCGTTGGAGGCGGAAGCAATGCCATAGGCATATTCTCTGCCTTCATGGATGATGATGTTGAACTCATAGGTGCAGAGGGGGGTGGAGAAGGTATAGAGTCAGGAAACCATGGAGCCACACTCTCTGCGGGCTCAGAGGGAATCCTTCATGGCTCATTATCATACGTCCTTCAGGATGGGGATGGTCAGATAAATGAGGCACATTCTGTCTCAGCTGGTCTGGATTATCCGGGTGTTGGACCAGAACACGCCCATCTCATGGATACAGGCAGGGCAAGGTATGAGCCGGTAACAGACACCGAGGCACTCAGGGGCTTCAGGCTCCTCTCAAGATATGAGGGTATAATGCCAGCCCTTGAGAGTGCCCATGCAATAGCCTGCCTTGAAAGGTACGCTGAGAAACCTGAGAACCGGGGAAAAACGGTCATCGTCAATCTCTCAGGAAGGGGAGATAAGGACATGTTCATGGTTGCTGGTTTGCTGGGGGTGGGTGTGTGATTGCTGATGTGTTCATGGTTGCTGGTTTGCTGGGAGTGTGATTGTAATGTCAGGAGCTAAATCAATGAGTTATGCTGAGATGTTCAGACGGGCGGATGGCTGCGCCTTCGTCCCCTTCGTGGTTGCAGGTGACCCTGATATGGAGACATCCATTGAGATCATAAGGACACTTGTGGATGCAGGGGCCGATGCCCTTGAGGTAGGCTTCCCATTCTCTGACCCAATAGCAGATGGTACAAGCGTTCAGGGCGCTGATCTGCGGGCCCTCAGGGCAGGCATGACAACAGAGAAGTGCTTCCAGCTTATAGAGAGGGTCAGGGAATTCACTTCCATACCCATAGGCCTGCTGGTATACTACAACCTGATCTACAGGATGGGTGTTGATGAGTTCTACCGGAGGGCTGCAGAAGCAGGGGTCACAGGGATACTTGCAGCGGATCTCCCCCCTGAGGAGGCCTCAGATGCCCTCAGGGCCGCTGAAAAATATGATATAGATCAGATATTCATAGTTGCACCAACAACCGGTAGTGAACGCCTCAAAAGGATCTCTGAGGTCTCATCAGGATTTCACTACCTCGTCTCGGTGATGGGGGTCACCGGCGCAAGATCAAGGGTTGAGGATGCAACCATCGAACTCATAAAAAGGGTGAAGGCTGAGGGAAGTCTGCCGGTAATGGTTGGATTCGGCGTATCAAGACCCGAACATGTGAGGATGCTGAGGGATGCAGGAGCCGATGGAGTTATCGTTGGAAGCGCCATCATAGACGTGATATCCGGGAACCTCGGCGACAGGGAGCTTATGCTCCAGAGGATCCATGAAATGGTGGGCACTCTGAAAGCCGCAGGAGGATCAGGATGAAATTCAGGAGGATGATCTCTGAAATAATGGACTTCAGGAACCTCAGTGAGGATGAGGCCTACAGTCTGATGGAGATGATAATGGCCGGTGAACTTGATGATATTAAGATAGCCGCAATTCTAACGGCCCTTGCAATGAAGGGGGAAACTGTGGATGAGATAACAGGCTTTGCCAGGGCCATGCGGGATAAATCCCCCAGGGTCAGGGTTTCAGGGTCCCATGAGGTAGTTGATTCCTGCGGGACCGGAGGCGACAGTTTCAGGTCATACAATATAAGCACAGCAGCCGCCATTATAGCAGCTGCTGCAGGTGTAAGGGTTGCAAAGCATGGTAACAGGGCGGTCACCGGGTCATGTGGGGGTGCAGATATACTCGAGGCTGCAGGTGTGAACATAGAACTGGATGCAGCTGCAGCTGCGAGGTCCCTCAATGATGTGGGCATCTCATTCATGTTCGCACCCCTATTCCACAGGGCAACTGCCAGGGTGACGGCAGTGAGGAGGTCCCTGGGCTTCAAGACGGTGTTCAACATACTGGGACCCTTAACATCCCCTGCTGCAGCGGGAATACAGCTTCTGGGGGTATTTGACCCTCATCTTGTGGGTCCGGTTGCTGAGGTGCTCAGGAACCTCGGAACACGCCGTGCAATGGTTGTTCATGGATTCGATGCTAACCTCAACCCTGCCCTGGATGAGATATCAACCGCTGGCCCCACCCTGGTGGCGTTCCTTGAGGATGATGAGATCAGGATTGATAGACTGATGCCCCCTGACTTTGGAGTTGAGGTGGGAGAACTTGAACATCTGAGGGCAGGGTCAACCACCGCTGAGAACCTGGAGCTGTTCATGGATGTCCTCAGGGGACGTGATGATACGCCTGAACAGAAATCAAGACTCGATATAGCCCTTGCAAATGCCGGGGCCCTTATCTACCTTGCAGGCCTGGCTGATACACTGCCTGATGGAACAGAGACTGCAAAAAGAACAGTTAAATCTGGAGCTGCCCTGGAGCTCCTGGAAGAATTTGTATCATACACAAGGAACCTGCAGTCTTGAATTCTCAGATATCCGATATAAAAAGGTGGATGGGCCCGCTGGGATTCGAACCCAGGGCCTCACGGTTATCAGCCGTGCGCTCTAACCACCTGAGCCACGGGCCCATATTAAGAATCAGTGGGGTGATTCCAACTTTTGGAGTTACTCCTATATATGCTTTTCTGTGGTTCTGGAGACACACCCCTTCATGGAGTGGTGTCACCAGCCCATGCGGCTTCAATTATCCCGAGGATATCAAGGGCGGCCTCTTCGGGGTCATGGTTTTCCACTATGCTGACCACTGAGCCCAGGACTGCTGAACACACGAACATGGACGTCCTGAGCATTTCCATATGCTCCCTGAGGCTCTCCGGGCTCTCTCTGACCCTCATCTTTGAGTCGGCCATTCTCCTCCCAAGTATGCTCTGAGGATCCGATTCAAGGATTACAATTATGTCGGGGGATATGATGTCAACAGGGAGAGAAATAAGGTAACCCAGGGGTGAGCGGTCGAGTCCATGGAGATCCATCAGCACGTAATCCAGTCTCCTTATCCTGTGGGCTGCTTCAAGCCAGATAAGGTGTTGCTGGTTCATGGGGAGTTTGAAGAGGTCCTCCAGGGTTTCTGCAAGGTTCCACTCACCTGCGACCCGGAGCATCAGTTCCCCATAGTTTATGTAGGTGTGTCTCACCATCCCTGATAGGATCCTGCATACGGTTGTTTTACCGGTACCCGGCACTCCAACAACCGCAACGGTCCTGGGGACCCCTTTCATGAGTTTGAGGCTCTATTTATTCACCATTTCACTTATGGCATCGGCCATCATGTGGCCTTCAACTGTGATCTCGGCCCGGTCAATTCCCTCAACCTGTTCGGCGACGTTCCTTGCGTCCATCGCCATCCTCGCAGCACTCATACATCCAGGGTTTGTGGGCCGGATGGTTATCTTTGCTATGGTTTCACCCTTCTCTTCGATTTCAATGTTCTCAACAAGACCCATCTCCACGATACTTATGCCCATGTGTGGGTCTGCAACCTTCTTGAGAGCTTCCTTAACCTTTTCCAGGAGTTCTTCTGACATTATTATTACCTCAGATGCTATTTTGATAATCACTGTAGTGATTCTCTATTTTTAAGCTAACCCTATTTAAAAGTGTTCCTTTCCCCGCAATCTAAATAGGGAAGCAAAGCCATTAAATAGGATATCAAGGCGATATTAACCAGTCCTTCGCCTAACTCTGACAGCCACACCCCTTTCAGCCCTCACCATTTCATCTCCGCTGAGCACAGCCCTCCCTACACCTGCAACTTCTCCTCCATGTACTATGACCACCTCATCACCGGGTATGATTCCCGTGTCGGCGTCGGAAACACCAGGGGCAAAGAGTGTGTTGCTTTCAAGGTTGAAGTCTATCTCAACCCACTTCACTCCCAGCATGTAAAGGGACCTTCCACCCTCGGGTGAGAGTGAGATGAGCCCACGGTCCATCATGAAGGTGCCTATCTGGGTGCCGTCGGATTTGAGGATCTTTCTATGGTATCTTCCGGTGACCCGGCAGTCCTCAGGTATAATCCTTTCTCCGCCAGGTCCGAACTGGTACACTGCAACCGAACGAAGCATGTGCAGCAGCCTCTCCCTTGGTGGGATCTTTTCATAACTCTTAAGTTCCCTCTTAAGTCTCTCCAGGGCCTCAGGCGAGGTGGGCCGTGATTTCATGCTGGTTGCTGTGAAGGAGTCAAGGTACTCCATGCATACCTCAAGGTAACCTCCATCCACGTGGGCTATGACATCAAGGTCACCCACATATTCCCTTAGGACATCTCCCACCAGTTTCTTTTCCTCATGGGACCACTCTCCAATGGTTGAAACGTCATAGGATGAGATGGGGTAGGTGTTTTCGAGTTCCCGGGGGCATATGCCGAAGGGTGATGTCAGTATAAGCTCCTGGAAGCCTCTAGTGACTCCTGTGAATTTTCTGTGGGACCTTGAGGTTGAGTAGGGCTTCTTCATGCTGCAGGGAAGCACCACAACAACATCTCCCAGGGGCCTCATTAACCTCATTCTCTCCCGCCACCTGACAGCCTCGGGACGGTGGAGGGATTCCTCAATTGAACATATGACCTTCATTCTATCAACCTTTATCACATCATATTCATGCAGCGCCTATCCGCAGTTCAGACAGTACAATAAGCTTTCGACAACGTTATACATTTTCACCGGTAGAATCCTTTTTAAGTGCATATTAAGTGCCTTTCAACCATTTTACGCCTGTTAATTCGGCGACATCCTTTTTAAGGGCGACGAGGTCCTCGGTGTTCAGTTTCTTCACATCATCCTTTCCGGTGATCCTGGCAAAGTCGGCAATCTCAGCCGTTGAAACCTTTATGAAGTTTTCAAGTCCTTCAATGGCCCTCTTCAGGTCCATGTGTTTCAGCAGGTCAGGATCATGGGTTGTTATCCCTGTCGGACACTTGCCGGTGTGGCATAACCTGTGCTGCTGACAGTTGAGGGCTATGAGTGCCGCTGTACCTGTGTAGACAGCATCAGCACCCAGGGCGAGGCACTTTGCCATGTCGGCGGCTGTCCTGAGACCCCCACCCGCAATGAGGGACACCCTATCGCCATGACCCTCATTGATGACGGTCTTAACGGCCCGCGGTATGGCTGCGATGAGGGGGATGCCTGTGTTGTCCCTTATATGTGGGTTAACAGCTCCAGTACCCCCACCAAAACCGTCAAGACTTATAAAATCTACTCCAGCATCAAGCAGGGCCTTAACGTCATCCTCCACGTTGCCACACCCTATCTTGGCACCTATGGGTGCCCCTCCACTCATTTTTCTGAGCTCGTTGACCTTCTCTTCGAGTTCCATCTGATCACGTATATCATGGTGGTGTGCAGGCGAATATGACCCCTCACCGGGGGCCAGCCCACGGACCCTTGCCACATCCGGGCTTATCTTGTCTGGAGGGAGATAACTTCCTTTACCCGGATATGCACCCTGACCAAATCTTATCTCTATTGCAGCAGCACCCCTGAGCACATCCTCGGTGATACCGAACCTTCCGGTGGAATACTGGATTATGAGGTAATCGCCTGCCTTTTCAAGTTCCCTCTGCAGTACTCCACCTTCACCCGAGTTGAATCCAATCTTAAGTCGGTCTGCAACGGATGCAATGGCCATGCGGGTCTTCTCTGAAACCGCCCCGTAGCTCATACCACTTATTATTATGGGGGATCTGAGCTGCATAGGTCTTTTTGATTCAATTCCGATGATTACATCAGTTTTAACCAGGTCCTCTGCATTTAGGGGGATTTTTGAAACCTGTGCTGGAAGGAAGTGTAGATCATCAAGTCCCAGGGGCAGCCTCTTCTCGGATCCCATGGACTCAACAGGGACCTCCCCACTATGGGCTATCCTTTTTATCTGGACTATTTTGAGATATTCACGGTCATCCTCGGATCTTCTCTGTCTTCTCATCCTTATGCCATTCAGTGATTCTGTGTTACAGAAGTAAAGCTCCCTGAGACCATACTCCCGGTATATGGGGCATGATGCACAGAGGCAACCCCTCTCCTCAACCTCATACCTGCTGCTCCTGCCTTCACAGAAGAAAAGTTCACCATCCCCATGATCAGGATAGCTGGGACAATCGGGACACAGACATTCCGTTTTTCTGTTTATATAACCCCCTCCCGCTGGTACTGTAACCTAATATGTGGATACTGGTTAAAGTGGTTTCCTTTTTTCACAGAGTTAGAAGGAGCTTATATTTCCAGGAGATTCCTGTGACATCCCCAGTTCCAGGGGACATTCTGATGGCTATTATGGAGCCCTTTAAGTCTCCAGGACTTATAGGTGTCCCAGAAGCTCTTCATGAAGCCTTTTAAGCCTTTCTATTGAAGGGTGGTCTGCTCCAAGGCGATCAGACCATTTTTTTATTACAAAATCAATACCAACTTCATCAGAGCCATTTATGAGGTTATCTGCATGGGCAACAATCTTCTCCTCGAGGGTTCTTGGCATGTAATCTCCAGGGGGAAGTCCCAGGGCCTTTGCCTCCTCAGGGGGTATACCTGCCCCCACGTGTCTTTCAACTATCCTCACAACTTCGGGGGGGTAACCAAATCCTTCAAGGATGCGCGCACCCTCCACGGCGTGTTCAACACCGCTGGTCCTGCAGCGGCCTATATCATGAAGAATGGCTCCCTCCTCCACCAGCTTCATGTCAACCGGGAGGTCACGTGATAACTCGAGGGCCTTTTTTCTGACGGCTAGGGAGTGGTTTATCACCCACTCTGGACATCCAACAACCCGGAGTAAACGGATGCTCAAGGAGACACCACTATGATTGATCAGAATCAGGAGTATGTACGGGAAGTTTATTGTTGAGGTTTTTATGGAGTCGAATCCGCTGTTCTAGGAGTTTATTGTTGTGGTTTTTATGGAGTCGAATCCGTTATTCTCATGAGACTGAGTTCGTCCTTTATCTCCTGTATTATTTCAGAGTTATCCATGAACTCCATTTTTGAACCACATTCAGGGCATGTGAAGTTTTCTTCTGTGGCCTCATCAAAGGTGAATCTGTAGTGCCCATTTACACATACAAAGAACATGTTGTTTTCCTCAAACTCAAGGGCTTCCCTCAGCTTTCTTACTATCTCGCTGTGCTTCCTTTTTATCATCTCTGTAACCTTCTCAGGCTCAAATTTCCAGGTGTAGGTGTACCACTGTGTTTCGGGGTCCTTGCTCCTCTTGTAACTTGCCACACCTGCATCATAGAGCCTGTAGAGTATCCTCCTGACTATGTTGAGTTTAAGCTGTGTTTTCTCTGATATCTCCTCATCTGTTACCTTGCCCTTCATGAGGCACTCCAGAACTGGTATGGCCTCTTCCTCTTCTTCTTCAGTGATAACTTCATGGATCAACTCTTGTAACACCTGCTCATCAATCAATTGAAATCCTCCAGCTTGAGAAATAACTGCATACCGGGTATGCTGATCATCAAATTTTTTTTGAGTGCACTCCAATTTATGTGCTTAATCTTATTTAAAATTTTATAAAGGGGCCAGTTTAATACGAAAATTGTTCATGATATGACTGTTATCATGGAGGTCTTACAATAACCGCCGGTGTGTGTTCAACCGAGGATAGCATCTCCACTGTGATATTCCCTGGTCTGTCCCTGAATTCCCTGGCCATATCATAGACCGTTGCCCTCTCTGTATTCCTGCGGTGGTATTCCTCTGCAGCTGATGCAACCTCAAGGAGCACCTCCAGTTTCACGGGCCTTGAGGATGCAAGGGGTGTGGGCCAGGTTCTTCCAGAGAACCGCCCTGCAAGGTAACCCAGGAATCCTGTATCTGACCTTATGCCGGGCACTGCAAGGGGGAGGGAGGTGAAGTATCTTCCAAGTATACTGTAGGTTGCATCGGTATCGATTATAACCGTGGTAACATCTGCACCGAACCTCCGCAGGATCTCACCAGCAATAAAATTTGCCACCCCAGATGGGTTTTCAGGTAGAAGTGAAACAAGGGTCCCCGGCACATTACTCAGATCAATACCGGCCTCGGAAGCCGGCTTAAGGGCGTGTTTAAGTCCATAGTATCTCAGGACAACCTCCTTATGGGCCCTTGCCTCGGGTGGCAGTCTTCTGAGGTTCATTATGGTCCTCCTCTTCATGCCGAGGATCGGGCCCAGGAGGTAGCCCCAGATGTACTTTGACCAGATATCTGCCAGCAGCACTGCAGTTATGGATGGTTCGAAGCGGGATTCATCGACCAGGTTTCCCTGGGCAACCGAGACCGGTGTCTCTGAGATGACAAGAAAATCTCCATCCCGGGCAAGCTCACCGGACCTCTCTATGATCTCTGAGAAACCTGCGCCTGGTTCTATGTAACCCGTCACCACGGGCACTGTCCTGTACTCAGGGGACATTTTCATCTGGCCTTCACTGGTGGTGCCCATACCTTGAGGTCTATTCCCTCTATGACAGCCCTTCTACCCTCCAGCTGGACAACCACCCCTGAGTGGACCTTCTGCATCATGCAGTGGGCTGGCAGGAAACGCACGGTTTCACCGATATTTGGCAGCTCACCCTCGATCACACCCTCAAAGCCACCAACCATGCAGACTCCGATGTCCCTGTATTCAAAGTCATCCATGCCGAGGCGGTGACATGGTCCAACGATGTGCACGGTTATGAGGCCATGGTTCTCATCCAGTATCTCTGCAAAGTGGGTTATTGGACATCCAAGGGGTCTGTATCTAATTATATCCCCCTTCCTCAGTTCAGTGGACGTGAATGGGAAGAGGATCTCCCGGCAGGAGCCCTCATCGGGCAGCGGTTTCAGTATGAAGTCGGCCTCGTATCCGTCAAGGACACCGAAGATCTTCTTCTCCTCCTCAAGGAGTTTCTCCTCCTTAAGGATGTCCTGGAGTCTTTTCAGGTTATCTGCAAAGAGTTCCTGGTACATGAAGTGGCATCTGTCGATCTCAGCCCTTCCCTTGAGCAGAGCGGCCGCATACTCATCACACCTTGCATAGCCACAGATCCCGCAGTTGTATCCTGGGAGCAGAGCAGTTACCTCTTCTTTAAGGGATTTATCCTGGGACATCTGAAAGATCCTCTCCTCATTCTCCTTCGTAGGTCTGGAAGCCGTCTATTCTCCTGAGTATTCCCCTGTGGTGCTTCTTGTTAACCCTTGTCTCACCGACACAGAGTGTGCACACTGCCAGGGGTGCTGAGTGCCGGAGCTCCTCGTTTTCAAGGGAAACCTCCCTGCTCTCGATCATCTCCTCTGCAAGTTCCATGCATCCCTGCCCGCTGAGGCCATTGGCCTCTATTATCTTTGCTGAGGGGTTAACCTCCAGTATGCGCTCCCTGAATATCTCCCTCTCTGCCTGGGATATCATGTCTCCCTTGGTCACCACCGCGATATCGGCGGTTGAGAGGAAAGGACCAACCTTAAGGGGAGTGTTTGGCCCGCTGGTGGCGTCTATGACACATACTCCCAGACAGTTCTTTGTGTAGGGGGCGCAGCGGTGACATAGCCCGGCTGTTTCGACGATCAGGAAGTCTGACTCGTTCTTCTCAGCCCACTTTATCATGTCGTCTATGTTGTAGATGGCGTAGTGGTCCGGGCACATGTCCATTGACAGGCCAACCAGTGTTGGCACCCCGACCTTCTCAAATTTCTTATCGTCGTCGGTGTAGAGGCAGTCTATCTTTACAACGGATGACTTCAATCCCCTTGATTTGAGGCTCCTGAGGGTGTGCATCAGCACCGCTGTTTTTCCAGATCCAGGTGTTCCGGCAACAATTACCATTCTCATAGGTTTCACTTCTCTCTCCTGAATTAGGCCTTATCCTTCAGATCCATATCTTACTGGGACTCATTTATTATTTCGCTCAGGTCTATGTCCTCAACCAGCTCCCCCCTCCTGACCTTTTCACGGAGGCTGAGCATTAGTTCATCTATTTTGTTCAGTTCCCGGGATATTCTCTTCTCCTGGGGGGTGGTGGTGACTATCTTCTGCATACCACCGTGCTTCATGACGATCCTCTTATCGGTCATGAGTGCAAGTACAGGGTCATGGGTTACAACAAGGACGATCTTTCCATGACCTGCCAGCACATTGAGGGCGTCGTGTTTCCTTATACCCGCATTCTCAATTTCGTCTATGAGTACAATGGGGGAGTCACTTATTATCGCCACGTCTGCAACCATCAATGCCCGTGACTGACCCCCGCTGAGTATTGTGAGGTCATGCTCCTTTTTGATGGGCTCTCCTGTGAGGGTGTTTGCAAGTTCAATGACGCGGTCCACACACTTCTCACTGGCGCCCCTGCACTTGGCATGAAGGCTCAGGAAATCTCCTACAGTCATATCGGCCAGGAAGTTCATGTTCTGTGATAGCTGGGCGACCATCTTTTTCCGGGGATTTGTTCGGTCCTCATAGCTTGGCTCTTCATCGTTCACAAGGATCTTCCTCTTTGAGAAGGTGTCCATCTGGGCCAGCTGTTCAATATCTCCTATAAGTGAACTTTTACCACTGCCTGTGGGACCAACAACTCCAAATATTTCACCCTTCTTTATTTCAACCCGCTCTACGGGCTCCTTTTCTCCGAACTTATCATAACCGCCGATTACAGTAATTTTCTCTATCATTAAAGATTCACCTTTCCGAGAGTGTCTCCCCTCAAGCCTCTGCGTATTGTTTCAAGGGCTGTTATCTCTTCAGGGGGTATGTTTCCAAGGTTAACATCTGGTCCAATCTTTAAAATGAAGTAAACCTGCTGACTTTTCTGAGGCGCCTCCCATATTATCCTGTCCATGGGGAGTCTGTCAGTGAGGTGGTTGAATTCGTCCTCCCTTATGTTTCCCCTCTCATCGTATATACCTATGTTCTGTCCGCTCTCACGGGCCTCCATGAGAACCATTGATGCGCCTGCCCTGAGGTCAGCCCTCACAAGTCTGACCCTATCATCGGGTTCGAGGAGCCTGTCCCTTTCAGGGTCCTTTTTACCGACCTCTGATATGACCATGAATCCCTCATCGACAGCCATTTCAATGAGCCGACATTTTTCTTCAGTTTCAATTTCCACAGTCCCGTTGGATATCTCAAGTGTTTCAAAGCCAAGGCTACGGGCCTCCTGGAAGTATTCCTCCACTTTATCGTTGAGGTGGGCTATCTCGAATAGCGTGCCCCCTGGATAGGGTTCCACATCGAATGACCTGTACATATCTACCTTTTCCTTTACAGTGTCGCGTCTGTGGAGGGGGAGTGTTCCCCATCCAAACTTTATGAAGTCAACGTAATCTGATGATATCTCCATGAGGTCACGGGCGCTCGCGGGACCCATTCCCTTATCAAGAACCATGGTTATTCCATTTTTTCGAGGTTTCCCACTCCTTGGGGGGGTGAGAAAATCAAAGGCGTTCATAGCATCACCTTCTGTTTGAGTCAGAAATAACGGGATCCATATTAATTAGGATTCATATGTTTACTACCTTTATAAAAATTTTTCCTATACCTGCCATAAATATATCCAAATATAATTTGAGATCAGGTATATATAAGTAGGTGGTGTTTTTCATGGAGAAGAAGATATGCTACTTTGAGGAACCAGGTAAGGAAAATACAGAGAGGGTCCTTGAACTTGTAAGGGAGAGGGCTGACCAGCTCGGAATCAGGGATTTTGTTGTGGCATCTGTTTCAGGTGAGACAGCCCTGAGATTATCTGAAATGGTTGAAGGTAACATTGTATCAGTAACCCATCATGCAGGTTTCAGGGAGAAGGGTCAACTTGAACTGGAGGACGAGGCAAGGGATGCGCTCCTTGAGAGGGGTGTGAATGTTTATGCGGGTTCACATGCCCTCAGTGGCGTTGGAAGAGGGATATCAAACAGGTTTGGTGGTGTCACACCCGTGGAGATAATGGCTGAAACCCTGAGGATGGTCTCCCAGGGCTTCAAGGTATGTGTTGAGATAGCCATAATGGCTGCAGATGCTGGCCTCATCCCCGTTGATGAAGAGGTTATAGCCATAGGTGGGACAGCATGGGGTGCTGACACCGCCCTTGTACTCACACCCGCCCATATGAACAGTGTATTCGACCTCAGGATCCATGAGATAATTGCCATGCCCAGGCCATAACTTTTTCATAACATGTCATGATGGGGGGTCCCGCCCAGATTCATGATATTCATGGCCACGTGGACCATCAATAATTTTATTTTGCCCCAACCTTGAGCCGGTATTTTCTGAGGTCACAGAAATTGATTTTTAATTTTGAATGTGAGCCATGGCTCCATCGGTGCCAGATTAACCGTTGCTTTTAAATATGTCTTATCACAATAACATATTTCATAGATAAGTGTGGGGGTAGTAATTGAAATTCATTAACGATGCCATAAAGGAATCTGAGAAAAGGGAAAAGCCATCTTCCAGCTCAATGAATTCAGAAATTGACAGGGAGCTCCGGGAAATAATTGAAAATAGCAGAGCCAAGATATACGTTGTTGGGACCGGCGGGGCGGGCAACAACACCGTAACAAGGCTCAGTGAGATTGGAGTCGAGGGCGCTGAGACCATAGCCGTTAACACGGATGCCCAGGACCTCTTCTACTCCGTGGCTAACCGGAAGCTTCTCATAGGTAAGAATGTCTGTGGTGGTCTTGGGGCTGGCGGCGTCCCTGAAGTGGGAGAGGAATGCGCAGAGGAAAGTGAGGATGATATTCGCAGGGAACTCGAAGGGGCTGACATGGTCTTTGTAACCTGTGGCCTTGGGGGTGGCACGGGAACAGGGTCCGCACCCGTGATATCAAAACTTGCCAAAAAGGCGGGTGCCCTCACTATAGCCGTTGCAACCATGCCTTTCAGTGCAGAGGGCCTTAAGAGGAGGGAGAACGCCGAGAGGGGTCTTGAGAAACTCCAGAACGCTGCAGATACAGTCATTGTCATACCCAATGACAAGCTACTGGAGGTTGCACCCAACCTGCCCCTCAACAAGGCCTTCATGGTTGCAGACGAGATCCTTGGAAGGGCGGTTAAGGGCATAACTGAACTCATAACCAAACCCGGACTGGTGAGCCTCGACTTTGCGGATGTGAGGAGCATAATGAAGGGTTCAGGAATGGCCATGATTGGAATGGGCGAGGCCGAATCCGGTGACAGGGCCCTAGAATCAGTTTATGAGGCCCTTAACAGTCCGCTGCTGGATCTTGACATATCCAATGCAAGGGGAGCCCTTATAAACATATCTGGTAGTTCAGACCTGACCCTCCAGGAGGCCGAAAGGATCGTGGAGGTTGTTGCCGAGGAACTTGATCCCGATGCAAACATAATATGGGGTGCCCAGATTCAGGATGAACTGCAGAACGTCATAAGAACGACCATCGTTGTTGCGGGTGTAAGGTCACCCTACATCTATGGGGCCCATGGCTCTGCAGAGAAGGAGTTCCTGGAGGAAAAACAGCGTGAAAAGGACTCAGTCGATGAGTCCGTCCTGGAAGAATTTATAGATGGAGTATTCTGATATTCTTCCACACACCCCCACTCAAGGAAAACCTTTATAAATCTTGAAGGATAGATTACTCCATCACTCATCCCAATTCTAGCCCTTGTTTTTTAACTATATAAATAGCGGGGATAAACCATGAAATACAGGGAGTCTATTTTAAATTTTATAAAACAGTCAAAGAGGGTATTGAGGGTTTCAAAGAAACCGAGCCGTGAGGAATACCTCAACGTGTCAAAGGTAACCGGTATAGGTATAATAATAATAGGCGTCATTGGATTCATAATAAGTATAATTGCCCAGCTCCTCGGGGGCTAGCATCCGGATGGGTTAAGGTCTGTAGAGTGAATTATATATATGAGGTTGTGTTCTTAATGGAAGATAGTAAAAATTCCATCTATGCCCTTAAGACCTCTGTGGGTCAGGAGAAAAATGTGGCCAGGATGCTTGCAAGAAAGGTGAGGGATAGTGGTATAGAGATAAACGCTATTCTCGTCCCTGAATCACTGAGGGGATACATCCTGGTGGAGTCCTCATCAAAGATTGACATGAGAAACCCTGCAATAAGGGTACCCCACCTCAGGGGTGTAGTTGAAAGTAAAACAGAGGGTGAGGCCGAGATCGACTTTGAAGAGGTTAAAAGGTTCCTCAAGCCAGAGCCCATAATATCATCCATTAAGAAGGGAAGCATTGTTGAACTCATATCCGGACCCTTTAAGGGTGAAAGGGCAAAGGTTATCCGCATAGATGAGTCAAGGGAGGAAGTTGTGCTTGAACTCATAGAGGCGGCCGTGCCCATTCCAGTAACTGTTAAAGGTGATCAGATTAGAATAATACAAAAGGAGGCTGATTAATGGCTAAAGAAACCGTTGAAATTCTTATTGATGGTGGAAAAGCCACTCCAGGACCACCTCTGGGTCCTGCGATTGGTCCGCTTGGAATTAACATGATGCAGGTAGTTGAGGAGATAAACCGCAAGACAGCTGACTTTGAGGGGATGAAGGTCCCTGTAAAGATCATAGTGGACACTGATACAAGGGACTTTGAGGTTGAAGTGGGTACACCTCCAACAACTGCCCTCATCATGGATGAACTCAAGCTGGAGAAGGGGTCCCAGGATCCAGGGATGGATAAGATAGCAGACATTTCAATGGAACAGGTGCTGAAGATCGCGAGGATGAAATTCGATGCGCTCCTCTCAAATGACTACAAACGTGCAGTCAAGGAGATAATGGGTACCTGTGTCAGCATGGGTATAACAGTGAACGGTAAGGACCCCCGTGAGGTTCAGAGAGAGGTTGACCAGGGAGTCTATGATGACCTCCTCACATCATAAAAATTTATAAATCTTGAAAACCACATAACTAACCCCATCATATGAACTTATTTTTTGAAGTTCATGGAGGATTCAGAATGCAACAAGAGATAATGGAAGCGGTGAAGAAGGCCAAGGAACTTTCAAGGCCGAGAAACTTCACACAGTCCATGGATGTTATTCTTAACATCAAGGACCTTGACGTCAATAAACCAGAGAACAGGTTTGACGAGGAAGTTTCTCTACCCAACGGCCGCGGTAAGGATGTGAAGATTGCCGTGATCGCCGATGGGGAACTGGCCCTCCAGGCTAAAAATGCAGGGGCCGACCTTGTGATAACCAAGGATGAACTTGAAGAACTTGGCAAAAACCGTAAGGAAGCAAAGAAACTTGCCAACCAGTATGAATTCTTTGTGGCTCAGGCAGATATGATGCCCCTGGTGGGTCGATTCATGGGGCCCGTTCTCGGACCCAGAAAGAAGATGCCCAAACCGGTGCCAGCAACAATAAACCCGGAGCCCATCCTGAATAAACTCAGGGACACGGTTAAGGTTAGAATCAAGGACCAGCCAGTGGTTCATACAGTGGTTGGTACCGAGGACATGGACGATGAGAAGCTTGCCGAGAACATAGAGGCGGTTCTTCAGACAATCGACCGTAAACTTGAGAAGGGAAGAAACCAGTTAAAGTCCATGTACGTTAAGACAACCATGGGCCCGGTAGTGAGGGTGATTTAAATGGCTCACGTGGCTGAATGGAAGAAGAAAGAGGTTCAGGAGCTCCATGACCTCATTAAAGGTTATGAAGTGGTTGGCATAGCCAACCTTGCAGACATACCTGCAAGGCAGCTCCAGAAGATGCGCCAGACACTCCGTGACAGTGCACTCATCAGAATGTCCAAGAAGACCCTGATCAGCCTTGCCCTTGAGAAAGCTGGCAGAGAACTTGAAAATGTTGATTCACTCTCCGATTACATGGAGGGGCAGCCTGCACTCATATTCACAGACATGAATCCCTTCAAGCTCTTCAAGATCCTTGAGGACAGTAAAACTCCTGCTCCAGCCAAACCAGGGGCCATAGCCCCGGATGACATAGTTGTCCCCAAGGGGGATACCGGATTTGCACCGGGCCCGATACTGGGTGAACTGCAGCAGATAGGTATCCCTGCCAAGATCGAGAAGGGCAAGATTGTGGTTTCAAATGACCACGTCGTTGTGAAGGCAGGGGAGGAGATCCCCCCCAAGGTGGCCGGGATATTAACCAGACTTGACATACAGCCACTTGAGGTGGGAATAGATCTCAGAGCAGCCTATGAAAATCAGACCGTCTACACTGCAGACGTACTGACCATCGATGAAGAGAAGACCCTGTCTGATATCCAGAAGGCATTTTCACAGGCATTCAACCTCTCAGTCAACGCTGTTATATACACCAGGGAGACAATGCCTGCCATCATCCAGAAGGCAGCTTCAAAGTCATTCAACCTTGCATACAATGCATCAATACTCACATCAGAAACAACAGACCTCCTGCTTGCAAAGGCCTATGCACAGATGCTTGCACTGGCCGCTGCAGCTGCGGAGATTAATGATGAGGCAGTTGATGATGAACTGAAGGAGAAGCTGTCTTCAAGGGCAGCAGCACCAGCCCCTGAAGAAAAAGAGGAAGAGGTTGAAGAAGAAGCTGAAGAGGAAGAAGAAGAGGAAGAAGAGGATGCAGCAGCCGGTCTCGGCGCACTCTTCGGATGAACACTTTACTGGCAATAGTTAACCCATAAAAAATAAAATTTGAGGTGATCATATGGAATACATATACGCAGCAATGTTATTGCACACAACAGGTAAGGAAATCAACGAAGAAAACGTTAAAAGCGTCCTTGAAGCAGCAGGCGCTGAAGTGGACGATGCAAGGGTCAAGGCTCTCATAGCAGCCCTTGAAGACGTTGATATCGAAGAGGCAATGGAAACAACAGCTGTAGCAGCAGCACCAGCAGCAGCTGCAGCACCAGCAGCAGCCGAAGAGGCTGAAGAAGAAGCTGAGGAAGAAGAGGAAGAAGAAGAGGAAGCTGAAGAGGAAGCAGCAGCCGGTCTCGGCGCACTCTTCGGTTAAATCCCCCTTTATTTTTTTCCTCTGCCACTCTGTAATGGCAAAAAATTTATTTTTCTTAATTCTGATTCTATTTATAAAAACTGTTTTCAATGATTACCATGTCCCATCAGCTTGAAAAACTTGGATACAGAAAGTATGAATGCAGGTCCTGTGGAAACACCTTCTGGTCTATGAAGGAACGTGCAACATGTGGAGACGCCCCCTGTGATGAATACGGGTTCATCGGTAACCCTGCCACAGACAGGAGCTATGACCTCTATGAGATACAGGATAAATTCATGGAGTTCTTCGCCGAAAGGGGCCATGAACCCATCAGGAGGTACCCGGTACTTGCAAAACGCTGGCGGGACGACGTATTCCTTGTCGGGGCATCAATATACAACTTTCAACCATGGGTCACATCTGGCCTGGTGAAACCCCCTGCAAACCCCCTCGTGGTTGCGCAGCCATCAATAAGACTCAATGACGTTGATAATGTTGGAAGAACAGGAAGACATCTCACATGCTTCACAATGGGGGGTCATCATGCATTCAATTCTGAGGATAACACTGTCTACTGGGAAGAAGAAACCATAAAGTACTGTCATGACTTTTTAACACATATAGGTATTGATCCATCTGAGATAACATTCATAGAGTCCTGGTGGCAGGGAGGTGGAAACGAGGGGCCCTGCTATGAGGTATGCGTCAGGGGCGTTGAACTTGCAACCCTCGTCTTCATACAGTACCGCACCCTCCCTGATGGTGGCAGGGAGGAGATCCCCCTCAAGATAGTTGACACAGGCTATGGCCTTGAAAGGTTCGCCTGGATATCACAGGGGACACCAACAGCCTACGATGCCTGCCTTGGCCCGGTAATCGAGAAACTGGTCGAACTGACAGGCGTGAAGATCGATGAGGAGATACTTGCAGAGAACGCCCAAGTGGCCGGAATGATGGACATAGAGACCTACGCCGATTTAAGGGAACTCAGGAAGAGGGTAGCGGATAAACTTGGCATCTCAGTGGAGGAACTGGAACGTGCAGCCGCCCCAATGGAATCAGTTTACGCCATAGCCGACCATACAAGGTGCCTCGCATTCATGCTTGCAGACGGGGTCATACCCTCAAACGTGAAGGAGGGATACCTTGCAAGGCTCATAATCAGGAGGACCCTGAGGCTCATGAAGGACCTTGGTATGAAGGAGTCACTTAAGGATATAATGAACATCCAGGTGGAGTTCCTTGAGGGCCACTACCCTGAGATAAGGAGTCATCATGAGCACATACTGAACATCATCGACCTCGAGGAACACCGCTATGCAAGGACAGTGAAGAGGGGCCGCAGGATTGTTGAGAAGACAATAAAATACCTTAAAAGGGATGGAAAAGCAGAGATGCCCCTGGAAATCCTCATAAAACTATATGACTCCCATGGAATCCCCCCTGAGACCATCGGTGAGATAGCAGAGGAATCCGGTTTTCAGGTTAAAATTCCAGACAACTTCTACACCCTCGTAGCAGAGAGGAATGAAACAGAAACCGAGATGCCGGAGGAGGATGTACACCTGGACTACCCGGCAACAGAGCTTCTATTCTATGATGAACCTGATGGCCTGGAATTCCAGGCAGAGGTCATAGGCATACATGAGAATGGTCTGATACTCGACAGAACACTCTTCTACCCTGAGGGAGGTGGTCAGCCCTCAGATACGGGATACATTACAGCTGAAGGCTGCAGACTCAGAATAAAACATGCAGAGAAGATAGGTGCCGTTGTTGTTCACAGAACAGACGATGAAATCTGCATAGAACCTGGAACAACCATCAGGGGATTTATTGATTCAGATAGAAGGCTTCAGCTCACAAGAAACCATACAGCAACCCACCTCATAGTTTCAGCGGCAAGAAAGGTCCTGGGAGACCACATATGGCAGGCAGGGGCCCAGAAGGGAGTTAAAAGTTCACGCCTAGACCTGTCCCACTACAGAAGAATAACACTGGAAGAGCTCCAGGAGATAGAGAGACTTGCAAATGAGTATGTCATGATGAACGTACCCCTGAAGGTCAGGTGGATGGACAGGGACCTTGCAGAGAGGAAGTATGGATTCATACTGTACCAGGGCGGAGTTGTACCCGGCTCCAGGATAAGGGTGGTTGAGATTCCAGGTGTGGATGTCCAGGCCTGTGCAGGTACCCATGTCCACAGGACAGGGGACATCGGACTCATCAGGATAAACAGAACAGAACGCATACAGGATGGAGTTGAGAGGATAGAGTTCTCTGCCGGATCAGCAGCCATTGAGCTCATGCAGAAGACAGGGGACATCCTGAGGGAGAGCTCAGACATATTCAAGGTCACACCATCACAGCTTCCAGGGACCTGTGAAAGGTTCTTCACAGAGTGGAAGGCCCTCAGAAATGAGGTCTCACGCCTCAAGGAGAAGGTCGCGTCACTGAAGATCCTTGAGATGAAGGATAGGGCTGAGAGGATCAATGACCTAACGGTGATAATCGACACCGTCGATGCAGATATGGATGAGATGAAGAACATGGCCCTTGAACTATCAGCCACAGTCGACGCCGTTGTCCTGGCGAACCCTGAAGGCAAAATCGTCGGAGCAGCATCTGAAGATGCTGTAAAGGCAGGTTTGAGGATCAACGAGGTCATATCACAGGCTGCAGCCGTGCTTGGAGGTGGAGGTGGAGGCAGACCTCACCTTGCACAGGGAGCAGGGCCCGCGACCGATAAAGTGGATGAGGCCCTTGAGGAGGCGAGAGCTGCACTCAGTACTGTGAGGAACTGATGTCATTGTGGCCGGACCGTCCGAGGAACTGGCGGGTTCACTGTGACTGTAGGGGGTTTAATTTGGACAGGCACGTCTCTGAGATAAACGAGAGAATACTTGAAGGGGATGCAGCTGTCTTCACAGCAGATGAGATAAAGGACATGGTCCGTGATGGTGACGTCCCATCAGCTGATGAGGTTGACGTGGTAACCACCGCCACCTGTGGTGTCATGTCAGGCACAGCAGCGGTCATGCACCTTAGAGTGTCAGAGCCGGGCTCCTTCCGCAAGGCAGCCAGTGTTGAGCTGAACGGAATACCTGCCTATCCTGGCCCATGCCCAAATGAGAACCTCGGGTCGGTCGACCTCTTCATTTACGGGACCGGTCACAGCAGGGAGGACCCTGACTATGGGGGAGGTTTTCTGTTCAGGGACCTACTCCTGGGATCTGAGGTCGAGGTCAGGGTCACGTCTGTGGAGGGCAGGGTGGTTGAGTCAACGGTCACCATGGATGATATTGAAACAGCCAGGATAGTTGGTACACGCATGGCCTTCAGGAATTACACAGCCCTTGTTAATCCAGGAGAAACACCAGTGAAATCCATATTCAATGCATTTGAAATGCCAGAAAATTGCGGCGGTCTTTCCTTCTCTGGCTGCGGTGACATCAACCCCCTTGAAAACGATCCATCAATGGAGACCGTCCATCAGGGTACCGGGGTGCTTCTGAACGGGGCCAGGGCCATAGTACTGGGAGAGGGTACAAGGAGTAGCCCCATAAAGCCGAACCTCATGATCAGCGGCGACCTCCACGACATGAAACCCCGTTACATCGGAGGATTCCGGACAGCAGCAGGTCCAGAGATATTTAACACAGTGGCGGTTCCAGTACCGGTAACATCAGAAAGGGTTCTTGAGAACCTCATGGTACTTAATTCAGATATAAAACTTCCTGTTGCTGATGTAAGGGATCGTTCAAGGGTTATAACTGAGATAACCTATGAGGATGTTTGGAGTGGTGACGTGAGACCTGTCCACCACCCGGAGAGGTGCACAGACTGCGCGGTCTGCCTTGCAGCCAGGAGGTGCCCCACACATGCCATCGATAACGGCTTGGACCTTGACAGGTGTTTTGGCTGTGGAGTATGCGCATGGTCCTGTCCTTCAGGAGCATATGAGATGGATACCGGGACAGTCAGGATCGGTGAAATGGCAGTGCCCATCATATGCAGACAGTCCGACAGGTTAAGGGCCCGCGAACTATCCCTGGAACTCAAAAAGCTCATAGAAAACGGGGATTTCCTCATGGGATGAGCGGATGGTTTTGGATGAGGTACAGATGATGGGGGTGTTATGATTCTTGATTATGATGTTATACTTGCACGCTACGGTGAGGTCGCCATCAAGGGCCCCTCAGTGAGGAGAAGATTCGAAGGAAAACTTCTCCATAACATAAAGTCGGCCTTCAGCTGCAGAGCAGAGCTCAGACATGGAAGGATATTCATTTTTCCTGAAGACATGGATGAAGCCCTTGATAGACTCTCAAAGATATTTGGTATTGTGTCATTTTCTCCGGCTGTAACAGCTGAGACGGGTTTTGATAGCATAGAGGATGCACTGAGGGAATACATCCATGAGCTGAGATCTGAGGGTCTCCTCACCAGCAGAACACCCTTCGCCATAAGGTGCCGGAGGGTTGGTGAGCATGATTTCACGAGCCAGGAGATGGCGGCATTTGCTGGTTCAGTTGTTGTGGGGGAGATCGGTGCTCCGGTTGACCTTGGAAACCCTGACCTGGAGATTCACCTCGAGATAAGGGAGGATGAGACCTACATCTACCACAGGGTAATACCAGGACCAGGGGGTCTTCCTGCAGGGACTCAGGGAAAGGTTGTGGCACTCCTATCAGGGGGCATTGACTCCCCGGTGGCCACCTACCTGATGATGAAGAGGGGATGCCAGGTGGTGGCGGTCCATATGGACAATGCGCCCTTCACAGGTGAGGAAGTAGAGGAGAAGGTTGAAAAGATCGCTGCAAAACTCGCAGAATACTCTGCAGGTGTTGAATTCAAACTGAGGACCTTCAGTTATGGAAGATATCTTGAAAGGTGTCGTGGAGGGGCACCCGAGAAGATGACCTGCGTGCTCTGCAAATTCGGGATGTACCATCTTGCAGAGATGGTTGCAGAGGAGGAGGGGGCCCTTGCAATAGTCGATGGGAGCAGCCTTGGCCAGGTGGCATCCCAGACCCTTCCGAACATCCTTGCCACGAGGATGGGTGTGAATATTCCCATTCTGAGCCCCCTGATAGGCATGGATAAGGTGGAGATAGAGAACCTTGCAAAGAGGATAGGCACCTACGATATCTCCGTGATACCAGATGGGGGCTGTAGCGCCGTGCCGGCCCACCCATCAACAGCCTCACGTCCAGAGGCAGTCATGGAGGCATCAGAGAAGGTCAATGTTAAGGAAGAAGTTGCAGAGATCTTCAGGAAGGGCTCAAAGACGAGGATATTCAGCTGATCCACGTAGTAGGGGAGGGTGGATAACTTTTTAAATAATCAGATTCACATTTTATATAAGATTCATTTCATCAACTCACTATCTTCTGGAGGTGTAATACATGAAAACAACCATTAGTGTAATTAAAGCAGACGTTGGAAGTGTAGCCGGTCATGCAGTTGCCCATGAAGCTTTAAAGAAGAAATGCGACGAGATACTGGCCGGCGCAAAGGAGACAGGAATCCTTGAGGATTACTATATAACCAACTGTGGGGACGACATAGACCTCATCATGACCCACAGAAACGGTGAAGAAAACGAGGAGGTCCATCAGACAGCGTGGAATGCTTTCAGGGAAGCGACAGATGTTGCAAGAGGTTTAAAATTGTATGGGGCTGGACAGGATCTCCTTTCAGATACATTCTCAGGTAACATAAAGGGTATGGGTCCCGGCTGTGCCGAGATGGAGTTCAAGGAGAGGCCAAGCGACCCTGTTATAATCTTCTGCTGCGACAAAACCGAACCGGGTGCCTTTAACCTCCCACTATTCAGAATGTTCGCTGATCCATTCAACACAGCAGGTCTTGTGATCGACCCATCACTCCATAATGGATACGAATTTGAGGTCTTTGACGTCGTCGAACACAAAAAGGTTACAATGGCATGTCCTGATGAGATGTACGACCTCCTGGCACTTCTCGGTTCAATCAGCCGCTACGTCATTAAGCGGATACACAGAAGGGACGATGGTGAAATTGCGGCATCAGTGAGTACAGAGAGGCTGAACCTCATGGCAGGTAAATACATAGGTAAGGACGACCCGGTCGCAATAGTCAGGGCACAGTCCGGATTCCCTGCAGCAGGTGAGGTCGTTGAGCCCTTCGCATTCCCCCACCTCGTCGGCGGATGGATGAGGGGATCCCACAACGGACCACTGATGCCTGTAGCCCAGAGGGATGCAACACCCGTGAGATTCGATGGACCACCAAGGGTCATAGCCCTAGGATTCCAGGTAGCTGATTGCAAGCTTGTCGGACCCGTTGACATGTTTGATGATCCATCCTTTGACCGCTCAAGGCAGCTCGCCTCTGAGGTTGCGGAGTATATGAGGAGGCACGGTCCATTTGAGCCACACAGGCTCCCATCAGATGAGATGGAATACACATCACTACCAGGTGTGCTTGAAAAACTCGGCGACAGGTTTGAGGATATGGAATGATCTTTCCCTAAGATCTCATATCATTCCATTTTCAGGAATTCAGGATCTCCTAACCTTTAATTCTTTTTCTCTCCTTCATTATCTCCTGGGGTATGTCAACAACTCTCTCAACAGAATCAACCACAGCACCATCCGCTGTTGCAACAATGCCATCAGATTCCCTGAGCCTCCTGTCCACACAGTTTGAGAGCACGGCGCAGCCTTCAATCCCCCTGGACTTCATCAGGTCCTCAACCAAACTCCTCAGCCTCCCGCTGTGACTCACATTCCTGTCAAAATAGAATATGGCCCTCCCCACTCCTGAATCAGCAAGGAAGTCAATTATAAGATCCAGTGCCCTCAGGGTGCTGTCACTCATTCTGTAACTACCGGAGACGCCCCTTGTATCCCTCAGGAAACCATCCTGAGCCAGGAAAAACTGATCTGTGAGAAGGCTTTCTGTACCTATGAGAACATTGTACCCATCAATAAAAACAGAGGAGCCACGGAGGGAGTTTCGGTTCACCCTCCGGGATCTTCTCCTTGCCGCGGTTTCATCTGAGAAGACGCACCTGGCAAGGTAATTTCGCTCCTCCCTTCCAAGAAGATAGTGGTTTGCAACAAAGTTCAGGGCCACACGCTTACGGTAGCCCCTGTTAAGGAGGTAGCGCAGATCCTCGGCAGCCATTTCAAGAGACATTAACCTCTTCTCTTGGCGATTATTATGAGGGCACGGTCGGAGGCATCCTCAGCCCTGTCTGAAATGTTTGCAACCTTACGGGTTATCTCCTTCATGTCCAGGAACTTGACAACACCTATCCTGTCCTCGCGGTAGGCGGAATACAGGCCAGTTATGATCTTCCTCTCAATTATATCGGCCTCATCCTCAAACCTTTCGATTTCATGAACCTTCTTCATGGCCTCCCCCAGATCCGTCTCAAGGGATTCAACACACTCATGGAGGGCCCTCATGGTCCTTCCGGTAACCTTCATCATAGCCCTGAAGTCATCCCTGAACTCAGCAGGGAATGCGACCTTACCGAGAGACACCGTGAAGGCCGCTGATTCGATAACATCCGCAACCTTGTCTATGCTTTCAACGAGCATTATACGGTCCTCCCTGTCAAATGGGAGGAAGGCACCCTCATAGAATTCAAGTTCCATCTTTCTCCTTATCTCATCCGCCTCATGTTCCTTTATGGCTATCTCCTTTGTGAGTTCGGAGACCAGCCTGCAGTCCCCCCTGTAGAATGCCTCCATCAGTTCCTCGAACTTCCGGTAGCATTCCATGACCTTTTCAAGGTGCTGACGCCCATGCTTTTCCACTTTACTTTCCTTCAGGAAAAATTTCATTTTATCCCATCATATTATCCTGTGAAGCATCCTGAGGCTGTCGAGAAGGCCATGGGCATAGGTTATGCAGCCGAATGATGTGATTTGGTCCCCCTTCTCAAGGTAGTAGACTGAGTCATCCCTGTAGTTCAGAGCTCTCTCAACGACAGCCTCCTCATCATCACTCAATTTTATGGATTTCATTTCCATTAAATTTTTCTCAAGAAGTTCAAGATCCTTTTCTATACGTTCCCTGCAGTCCATTGAAACACCCCTCCATTATTTCAGCCTTTGCCACACGTAGATCATCCTCTGGGTCATGGTAAAGTAACCGAGAGCTGCGAGTACAATAATCGCAGCGTCCATGAACCACGGATGGATAAGGTACCCTGCAAGGGACCCTGCAAGGATTATAATGATTCTCTCAGCCCTCTCAGCGATTCCAACAGCGCATTCAATGCCCAGAGATTCTGCACGGGCCCTCACATAGCTCACCATGAGTCCGGAATGGAGTGCGAGAAGCCCGGTTAGCAGTCCTGTGAATCCCCCCGCGGTTATCCCAATGATGATTATACCATCGGAGAGTCTGTCAAGGGTAGAGTCAAGGAAACCACCGAAGGCTGTGGGCCTGAATCTTCTCCTTGCCACGGCCCCGTCGAGCACATCTATGAATCCACTTGCTGCGAGAAGGGCCGCTCCAGTGATCAGGCTTCCAGATGCATATCCTGCGCTGGCAGCACATGCAACCAGGAAACCCGTCAGTGTTATGTAATCTGCTGGCAGGGCAATTCTATCTGCAATGGGGTCAATGAATCTCCGGATCACCGGTCTGAACTGGTTTAACATGGACTCATTTATATCTGGCACAGATATATATGATTAGGTATGCCGGTTTTCGTGGTGTTGTGATTGACATAAAGGTTTGCAATGATCACCCTGCCGGTTTTCGTGGTTGGAGTGGTTGACGTAAAGGTGTTCCGATGCTTATCAGAAAAATTACGAGGAAGAACCCTTCCCCTGACGTTCTGGAGGAGGCAATATCTGTGATGGAGGGTGGAGGGATCGTTATATACCCCACAGATACAATATATGGCCTCGGAGTTAATGCACTGGATGAGGGTGCTGTAAGAAAACTCTTCAGAGTCAAGGGGAGGTCACCCCATAAACCAGTATCAATATGTGTATCCCGTGTTGATGAGATTCCCAGATTTTCAAGGCCATCAGGGGATGCAATGGAGTTAATGGAGAGGATACTCCCGGGTCCCTATACGGTGGTCCTTGAGAGGAATGAGCTCGTCCCCGATGTGATAACAGGGGGATCGTCGAGGGTGGGGATAAGGGTCCCGGACGATGAGATATGCAGACGTATCGCAGCAAGGTTCCCGGTGACAGCCACCAGTGCAAATATATCAGGTAAACCGCCCTCACCAAGGCTTGAGGAGATTGTCAGGGACCTGGATGCTGTGGACCTGGTGCTTGATGCAGGGGACTGCCCGGAGATGGAGCCATCCACTGTGATTGACCTCACAGTAAACCCTCCAAGGGTTCTGAGGAGGGGTAAGGGTCCTCTTGACCCTGTACTCCTGAGAGGGGCTGATGCATGAAGAAATTAAGGGATATGGGTGAAAACCGGAGGATACCCACAGAGTCCTCCATCGACAGGATACTGGGAGGGGGGGTGGAAAGAAGGACCATAACGCAGTTCTATGGGCCCCCCGGCTCAGGTAAGACCAACATAGCCATCAAACTCGCGGTTGAAACTGCGAGGAGGGGTAAAAACACGGTTTTCATTGATACAGAGGGCGGTCTTTCTGTTGAGAGAATAAGACAGGTCTCAGGTAATATATTCGACGGGGTTGCAGATAGCATAATAGTATTTGAACCCTCAAGCTTTACAGAGCAGGGTGAGGCACTTCAGAGGACATTTTCATTCCTCAAAACACATGGGGACTCAACTGACCTGGTGGTCCTTGACTCTGCGGTCGCTCTCTACAGATTGAAGGAGGGCAATGCATCCAGCTTTAACCTTGACCTTGGAAGGCAGATGTTCCTCCTTCTACAGATGGCCAGAAGGTTTGACCTTGCAGCTGTCATAACCAATCAGATATATTCCATTACAGGGGACGATGGAAGGGAATATGTGAGTCCTGTTGGCGGCACCATCCTCCGTTACTGGTCCAAGGTCATGGTTGAGCTTGAGATGGGTGAAAGGCCTGGTGAGAGGTTCGCTGTTCTCAGGAGGCACAGGAATCGTCTGGAGGGTTCCCGTGTGGGGTTCAGGATTGTTGGTGATGGCATTCTATGAACCATGACGGGACTATTTCAGCAATCTGTAGGACAATGTGGCTGGATTTTATTACAGGGGCTCCTCTGGTAAACAAAGTTTATTAAGAGGTTTGTTTAATATGGTATAAGAAACCCTAAAGTGGAGTTTAATTGAGGTTCAGCCTCGGGTAGGTAAGAGAAGCCTTCTTCTCTTTCGCATGGATACTCCTGTGCTGATGTGATAAAATGATTTCTCCTAAAAAATATGCTAAAGCTGCAAAAGTGCCACCAAATGGCTTTAAAACTTCAAATGAGTTTTTTAACTACGTCTTTAAGGACAAAGAAATGATATGGATGGGTCAGAACACCAACCATCTTCATGATCACTCTGAAATAGCGGAAGCCATGATTGAATGCATAAATGAGGGCAGCTACTGCAAGTATCCACCACCTGAAGGCTTTCCTGAGCTTAAGGAACTTGTACTGAAGGATCTGGGCCTTGGTGATGACTTTGAGGCTCTGATAACTGCAGGGGGTACTGAGTCACTCTACCTGTGCATGAACGATATACTTGAACCCGAGGATAATGCCATAACCTGTGACCCGGGCTACCTGATAATTGACAATTTCGCAAGCAGATTTGCATGCAGCGTAAAATCGGTCCCCATATACAGCAGTGAATGTGACTACAAGTTAACACCAGACCTTGTACTTGAAAACATGGACCGCGACACCCGTCTCATATCACTCATAGATCCCCTGAACCCGCTGGGTTCATCATATACAAGGGATGAGATAAAGGCATTCGCTGACATAGCTGTGGACCATGACGTTTATCTACTCCACGATATAACCTACAGGGACTTTGCAAGGGAGCACCACCTCGCAGCAGAATATGCACCCGAGCACACGGTTACTGTCTACAGCTTCTCCAAGATATGTGGAATGGCAGGTCTGAGGATAGGTGCAATTGTTGCAACATCCGATATCGTTGAATCCGTCAAGGGTATAGTCATAAATGATCTCGGTACAAATGTTGTCTCACAGGCAGGTGCAATTGCAGCCCTCAAATCAAAGGCTAAATGGGTTGAAAGGATACGTAATGAGACCCTCGGTAATCAGAAGATCATTAAGGCTGCCGTCGATGAGGTGGAAGGAGCCTTCCTCCCGGTTTATCCATCAAATGGTAACATGATGGCCATCGACATATATGAAACAGGGGTTAACCCCGTTGACCTTACAGACTACCTGCTTAAGCGGAAGATCTTCGTGAGGCAGGGCGCCTACACCAGCAAGATATTTGGTGATAGGTACATACGCCTCAGCTTCTCAATACCAAGAGAGCAGGTCGAGATATTCGCTGAGAACTTTGTGGATGTCATGGAATTCTTGAGGCCATCCTGATAACCCTTTTTTCAGGCCTTTAGAATTTAATAAAGACAGATGTCTTTGATAATGTGCATCCGGTGATCTTCGGAATATTCTCTTCAACAGCTATTCACAGGGATATCCAGATCGCTGGCATTCAGGGGTCACGTGGTTAAACTATCTGAAACCCTCTAAAATATCCTGTTTTCAGACAGGTTTTAAAAAAGAAGTTGTGAGGGACCGCTCCAGGGCCCCCATTTATTCTGTTTTCAGATAGTAATACTCACCAAGTTCCTTCTGCTCCCTGTCAAGGAAACTTCCAGGCTTGTTGACCCTTGGCCTTCTCGTCTCCTTGTCCCTCCGGAAGGTTATGCCCACCTCCCCGAGGAAGGTGTTCATGGCCTCCCTGAGCTCTGTGGGAGCTGACGCATGTCCCTCCACTCCTGGCATTCCACTGAAGACCATGGCCCTGTCTGATACATAGTCAATGAATATTATATCATGGTCTATGATCATTGCAGAGGAATTACTCCCCTCAATGATCCTCCTTATGGCCTTGGCAGCCATCAGGCGCTGTTCAACGTCAAGGAAGGCTGTCGGCTCGTCAAGAACATAGAGATCAGCTTCTCTGGAGAGTGCAACTGCAACAGCAAGGCGCTGCAGCTCACCACCACTCAGCCCACTCACGGGTTTATCAAGTATCTCCTCCAGGTTGAAGGGCCTCATGATCTCACTTTTGAAGAGATTTGAACCATATGATGGGGCGTTGGCATAGAGAAATTCCTCAACGGTTCCTGTGTAGTCTGATGAGAGGTACTGTGGCTTGTAGGATATCTTTATCTTCTTTTTAACCTTCCCCTCGTCTGGTTTTTCAACACCTGCAAGGATCTTGGCGAAGGTTGTTTTACCTATACCGTTGGGTCCGAAGGCCGTGATCACCTCATTGAGGTAAATGGTGCCCTCATCCACATCAAGTTTAAATTCAGGGTATGCCCTGCTGAGGGCTGTGTACTCTGCAAGTACGTCACCCTCCTCCCCGACCCTTGGGGGTTTCACCTTGAATTCTATCTCATGTTTACGGAATCTGACATTCTCCTCCCTTAGGAAGCCCCTTATGTATGTGTTGATACCGACACGCACACCCCTCCTGTTGGATACAACCCCGTAGGCACCGGGTTTACCGTAGAGGATGTGGACGTAGTCTGACATTGCATCGAGGGCGGCCATGTCATGCTCTATCACCATGACAGACTTACCTGCCTCTGCAAGGGACCTTATTACCTTCACTGCATTGAGCCTCTGCCTAACGTCAAGCCAGGATGTTGGTTCGTCGAAGTAGTAGAAGTCTGCCTCCCTCAGTGCCGCGGCTGCAATGGCCACACTCTGGAGCTCCCCTCCACTGAGGTTTGAAATCTCCCTGCCCATTATTTCCTGTATCTCGAGGGCTTCAATGACCTCATCGGTCCTGTCCGAGTCTATACCTGTTAGAAGATCCTCAACCTTCCCCTTAACATAGCGGGGGATCCTGTCTACCATCTGGGGCTTATGGACAACACTTATTTCTCCTTTACTCAGTCTCTGGAAGTAATTCTGGAGCTGGGAACCCCTGAAATGGTTTATTATTTCGTCCCAGCCAGGGGGGTCCTGGAAGTCACCCAGGTTCGGCCGCAGTTCCCCGGACAGTATCCTTACGATGGTGGATTTACCGATACCGTTGGGCCCTATTAGTCCAACAACGTCTCCGGAGGTGACTGCTGGAATCCCAAAGAGTTCAAACTGGTTCTGCCCGTAACGGTGCACAGGGTTTTCAAGTGCCTCAGGGAGGTTGATAACACTTATTGCATTGAAAGGACATCTCTTTGTACATATACCGCATCCCGAGCACAGCTCCTCGGATATTATGGGCTTCTTTGTCTTTTCGTCGATTGTTATTGTGTCCTCATCCATCCTCACGCCTGGACAGTATTCTATGCAGACGTAGTTGCATTTCTTTGGCTGACACCTATCATGATCGAGTATTGAGATTCTGGTCAATTCTATCACCATGGATACCGGGATAAAAAAATCAGTCCTGGAATGATTATGGTTTCTCCGGTTAATAAGGTTACTTAAACCATGAGGGAAACGCATCTCCTCTGAAGGAAAAAAGATGTGAAAAAATTAAAAATAAGAAATATATGACCGTCTATAACTTTTTAGCGGCCAGTTCTATGTCTGATGATTTAACAGTTTTTCTGCCGGCGTGCTTTGCAAGTTTAACAGCTTCTTTTGCTATTTCTTCGCCTTTTTCTTCCAGAATCTTTGCAAGTGCTTCCCTTGCGTCGTCGCTTATTCTCTGGGCACCGGCATTTTTTATGATTCTCCCAACTGGTGCTATGGGTAATTCGGCCATAATATCACCTCAGTTCTATATTTAACTCAATAGTATTTAAATTTATCGTTTTTTCAGCTCTTTTTTGCATCCATATCATGATTCTATATCACTCAGCCTCGGAGAATTTCACTGTAACACTAACACACACCGGTTGCTGTGTAAGGATCATGATGGTTAACATGTGCATCAGATGGTTGCTGGTAGCTTCCCGTTTCCTCAGCTTGGAAATCATTATTAGCGGTAAGGAAGATAGAACCCAGTGGTGGGAAAATGAAACAGGTCATAATAGTGAGATCCGATCTGAAGATGGGGAAGGGTAAAATAGCAGCCCAGGCCTGTCATGCTTCCATAGGATCATTTAAAAGGACTGAAGAGGATAAAATAAGAAAATGGGAACTTGAAGGCTCAAAGAAGGTCATTGTTTCTGTGAATAGTCTTGATGAACTGCTTGAGATATACAGGGCTGTTAAGGAGGCGGGAATCTCAAACTACCTGGTGAGGGATGCGGGACACACCCAGATACCCGCCGGCACCATAACCTGCCTTGGGGTAGGCCCCGATGATGATGAGAAGATAGATAAAATAACAGGTGATCTGAAGCTGCTTTAGCTGTGAGGTCCTTCCAGCAGATTAATCAGGTGTTTACCATGGAGTGGGTTGTTAAGATAGGTGGAAGCCTTTTTCCAGAACATGCCGCAGCCCTCCTTGAGAGCCTTGGGGGTACCGGTGCGGCTGTGGTCTGTGGTGGGGGTGCCTTTGCAGATATGGTGCGATACCATGATAGGAAATTCGGTTTTTCTGATACTGCAAATCATGAGGCAGCCATAATGTGTATGGACATAACTGGAAGGCTCATTTCAGATCTTGTGGAATCCGCAGTCCCTGTGAGGACTGTTACAGATTGCAGAGAAGCTATCAAGAGGGGTTTAACCCCCGTTATACTTCCTTCGGGGCTTCTGCGTTACACTGACCCTGCTGAACACTCATGGAGGGTTACCTCTGATTCCCTCTCACTCATGATCGCCCATATGCTGAAAGCGAAACTTTTAATAGCAACAGATGTAGATGGTATATACACTGAGAGGCCACCTGCCAGTGATGCTAAACTTATAAATGATATAAGTGCTAAAGACTTACTATCTTTTGGTGAGACATCAGTGGATGAAGCACTACCTGAACTTCTGATTGAACTGAAATCTGATTGTTATGTTGTAAATGGGAAATATCCCTCCAGGGTGCTGTCCATTTTAAGGGCAGGTGCTTCGGAATGTGTATGTACAGTTATAAGAGGTGATTAGATGACCAAGATGGAATGCACATCCTGTAAACAGGAGATACCTCTGGTTGAGACCTATGTGAAATTTGAATGCCCAATGTGCGGTGAGATGATCTACAGGTGCCAGAAGTGCAGGACCTTCGGCCATACCTACAGGTGCAAGTGTGGATTCGAGGGACCATAGGAAAAATATATAAATCAGTATTAATTTAATACTTTCTAGGGAGGTATTATTATGGGAGATGTAGTAGCCACCATAAAGGTGATGCCTGAGAGCCCTGATGTTGATCTTGAGGCCCTTAAAAAGGAGATCCAGGAAAGAATACCTGAGGGTACAGAACTTCACAAAATAGACGAGGAACCCATAGCATTTGGTCTCGTGGCCCTCAATGTTATGGTTGTTGTTGGTGACGCCGAGGGCGGAACAGAGGCTGCTGAGGAGAGCCTTTCCGGGATTGAGGGTGTCAGCAATATAGAGGTTACTGATGTAAGAAGGCTGATGTGATCTTAACGCCTTTCTTACACACTTCAGATCATCTCAGGTGATGGGGATAATTGAAATCCTTTTTGCCTGTCTTCTTGGAGTCATAACCGGTGCACTGACGGGTCTGATCCCGGGTATCCATGTTAATACCGTCGGGGCGTTCATTTTTGCAGCATCAGGCCAGATTCTAAGTTTCCTCCCGAAGGAGGTCCTGGCTGTTTTTTTATTATCCCTCTCTGTAACCCACGCCCTCATTGAGTTCATACCCTCAACCCTGCTGGGGGTTCCAGATGAGGCAACAGCCCTGTCTGTTCTGCCGGGGCACCGTATGGTGCTTGAGGGGAGGGCTGGTGAGGCAATAAGGGCTGCAACGATTGGTGGTGTTGGCGGAATCCTGCTGACCATAATCCTTTTACCATTTCTCCTCCTGGCGTTACCACCCCTCTATGGATTTATCAGACCGCACATCTGGTTAATCCTCATACTTGTTTCGGGTTACATGATGCTTAAGCTCAGCAGGAATTTTGAAACACTGCTCTGGGCAGTTATACTCTTTCTTTTCTCAGGGGCGATGGGGTGGATTATTTTCCAGGCACCAATATCCCCGGGACTTGGTCTGATGACCCTGTTCACAGGTTTCTTCGGTCTCAGCACCATGACCTACAGTTTCAGTTCGGGATCATATCTACCTGAGCAGGAAATAGAGCCATTCACAGAGTTTGATGGTGGCACCGCCAGGTCTGTTCTTGCAGGTGGACTTGCATCCGTCCTTCTGGGATTCTTACCAGGATTTGGACCCGCCCAGGGCGGGATGATAGCATGTTCCCTCATGGGTTCGGGAGGAGAGGATTCACCAGGGGACTTCATCACTGCACTTTCATGCCTTAACACCTCGGATGCCCTCTTCTCCCTCCTGACGCTCTACATAATTGGAAACCCGAGGAGCGGCATTGCTGTCTACATATCCCGGATCATGCGGGATATCGACGCCGGTCACATCTTCCTTTTCATATCAGCCTCCCTCCTGGCGGTATCCCTGGCGGCTGTGATAGCCATCAGGGCTGCTGATTATCTCTGCACCAATCTCTCAGGAATCAATTACGGAAAAATTTCACTGCTGGTCATGCTCTTCATGACAGCATCCATATTCATTTTTGCAGCCATGGAGGGGGCCAGCATACCCTTCATTGCCCTGGCACTTATAACATCAACGTCCTTTGGACTCATACCCCACTGTACCGGTACAAGTAAATCCCATCTCATGGGTGTACTTGTTATCCCGGCAGTGGCGGTCTACATGGGTATCTAGAGTGTATTCAGCCAGATTTATCTTATCAGCAGGGTGTTTTCTGCAAGTCTCTTTGCAGCATCAATAAATTCGCGAGGATCAACACCAGGGAAGGGGTCCACGATGCAGAGATCAAACCTCTCATCAATGAGATCTGGCAGTTCCCTTATATCCCTGTTGTAGACCCTGAACCCTTCATGGAATCCATTGACCCTCAGGTTCAGGCGGGTCATCTCACAGGCTTCCCTCCAGATGTCATTGAATACAACGTTCCGGGCACCGGCCTTAAGGGAGAATATCCCCAGGGTCCCCGGGCCGCATGTTGCATCCAGCACATTCTCAGGGCGTAGTGAGAGTATCTCACGCGCAGCAGTCTGAATCTTAAGGTTCTTTCCGGATGAAAACTCTATGTGGAGTCTGCTCTGCCTCCTGTATATTGATAGAGCTCCGGAAGGTGTTTCAATGATGTCACACCTCATATCGCAACCCGCAAGGAGCTCATATACATGGGGTCTGGTGCCGGAGTCCATCATCCCTGGAACAGTGCGCATATCACCCCTTAAAACACCCTTGACCTCTGGAACGTCTTCCATGATTGTTTCAGCGGTTCCTTTATCAAGATGGGGTGATAAAATAACAAGAGAGCGCTCTGGAAGGAATGGTGCAGATTCAAGGGGTAAAGCTGGAGTTATCAGGGGAGCCCCGACATCCCTGAGTCTGGCATCTTCAGGTACACATCCCTCCCTTATCATAATCCCTGCGACATGGGCCATGACAGCGTCAAGATGCCTCCGGCCGCATTCACAGATCCTGAGAACTGAACCGGATACGCCCTTAACGGGTCTGAACTTACTCAGGTGGGGGTCAATGCACCCATCGCAGGGGCTGTAGATATCAACACCGCCCCTGTAGGCAGGGAGGTCCTCCCCACAGACGGGACACCTTGCTGACATACACTTAAATATTATCCTCCACATATTAAAGGTTGAGTACTATGAGGGATAAGCGGAAGGAAATTCTGAAGGAGATCCTCGGGGAATTTGCAGCGGATGAGGAAGAACCACCCCGTGAGGAAAGGAAGGAGAGGCAGGCGGAATCGGAATTCAAGGTCGAAAAGGTACTTGAGAAGCCCAAGCCAAAACCAGCCTCTCCACGGGTTGATTTAAAGGACGTTGAGATAATTGAGGGAGACCTCATACCCCAGTACAAGGTTTCCCTTCCCAAGTTCTCTGAGAAGGAGAGGGAGCTCCTCAATGAGATCCGGGAAAAACTGGTTGAGGTCGCAGTCTCCAAGGGTGAAGAGTTCAGAATAGATGAATCCACCTTCATGTCTGAGGTTAAGGAGTTCCTCAGGATGAAGGGAGTTCGTAATGTTGACAAACTGGCAAAGCAGATATCCCAGGAGATGCTGGGGTACGGTGAACTGGACCCCCTAATAAAGGACGATGACCTTGAGGAGATAATGGTAATAGGTGTCAAAAAACCGGTATTCGTCTACCACAGGAAGCTTGGTATGATGATTACCAATGTCGTCTTCAACAACGATGACGACATAAAGGCCATCGTCGACCTCATCGCAAGGCAGGTCAACAGGCGTATAGACCAGCAGACCCCAATACTTGATGCGAGGCTCCCCGATGGTTCAAGGGTCAATGCAACAATACCCCCGGTTTCTCCAGATGGTTCCACCCTCACCATCCGAAAATTCAGGAAGGATCCCTTCACTGTTGTTGACCTCATAAACTTCAAGACCATGTCATCCCACCTTGCAGCCTTCCTCTGGGTATGCACAGATGGGCTGGGTGTGAAACCATGCAACGCCATAGTGGCGGGGGGTACCGGTTCTGGTAAAACAACAACCCTGAACACAGTATCTGCATTCGTGCCTCCGACCGAGCGTATAATAACCATCGAGGATACCCTGGAGCTTCAGCTACCCCACACCCATGTACTCAGGATGGAGACAAGGCCGCCCAACATAGAGGGTAAGGGGGAACTTGACATGGACACCCTCGTAAAGAACTCCATCCGTCAGAGGCCCGACAGGGTCATTGTGGGGGAGGTGAGGGGCAGTGAGGCCATAACCCTATTCACAGCCCTCAACACAGGTCACAGTGGATTCGGGACACTCCACGCCAACACAGCAAGGGAAACCATAACCCGTCTCATAAACCCGCCCATGAATGTCCCCAGGATCATGATACCGGCCCTTGACTTCATAATAATGCAGAACAGGATGTACAGGCCGGAGGGCGGCTCCATAAGGAGGATAACGGAGGTCGCCGAGGTCGTGGGTATGGAGGAGGGTAACGTCCAGCTCAACAGGGTCTTTGAGTGGAACAGCGTGGCTGATAAGGTTGAATATGTTGGTATAGCCAGCCAGACCCTCCGGGATATAGCGGAACTGAGGGCCATAAGCATAAATGAAATCGAGGAGGAAATTGAAAGGAGGAGGCTCGTCCTTGAATACATGGCCGATGAGAATATAAGGAGCATAGATGAGGTGGGACGTTACATCCATGAATACTACAGGGACCCGGACGGTGTCCTGGACAGCATACTCTGAGGCGTATATAATGGTCTCCATCAGGGATATATTTGACAAACTTGGCGGCATAACACTCACATCCACAAAGAAGGTGGGTGAGGGTGTCCAGAAGCCAGTTCAGAAGATGGGTGAAATAAAGCCGAAGACACCCCACATTGGAAGGCCGGGAGGACTTCTGAAGAGGAGTTCAGAGAAACCAAAGCCAGGATTTCTCTCAAAGAGAGGCTCTGCCCGCGTTATAAGTCGCATGAAAATGACTCCTGAGGAGATAGAGGTCTTCAAGGGACTCATAGAAGCAGATAAGAGGCTGGAGGAGAGGGGTGAGGACAGTGCGACTCGTGCCAGCTTTGAGAGGGCGTCCCTTGAGGAACTCCTGAAGGAGGAGGAGAAGGAAAAGCTTGACCCTAAACTCATAATGATCCTTGGAGGTGGATCAGGAGCGGTCCTCCTGGTGGTGATGGTCCTCCTTGGATTTGGAATTGAGATAGGCCTTGCAATGATGCTTGCTGTCCTCTTCATGGCGATAATTATAATCTTCCTCCCGAACCTCCAGAAGGGTAAACGTTCAAGTGAGGCTTCAAGGGAACTTCCCTTCGCCCTCCGTCAGATGGCAACCGAGCTCAAATCCGGCCTCGGGCTCCATGACAGTATGAGATCAGTCGCAATGTCAGGCTACGGGGCACTCTCTGAGGAGTTTGCAAGGACCCTTGAGGAGATCAAGTATGGTGAGACAACAGAGAATGCACTAATTGAGATGAGTAACCGCATAGAATCTGATGGCCTTAAGAGGGCTGTTTACCAGATCACAAGGACCCTCAACAGTGGTGGGGACCTATCAAAGACCCTGAATGTTATAGCCGATGATATTGCCTATGAAATGAGGATGAAGCTCAAGGACTATTCACAGAAGCTTAATTCATTCACAATGATCTACATGTTCCTGGCGATTCTCGGTCCTGTGATATTCCTTGTCATGCTTCTTGCAGCCGCCACGGTCATGGGTTCAGTTCTACCACCCATAGCCATAATAATGATATACCTGTTCCTCTTCCCCATGCTCGTGGGTTTCATGGCCTTCATGATCAAAAGACTTGAGCCAAAGCTCTAGCATCTGGTCGACAGCCAAAATTAATTTTTTGACTGCTTTGATAGATATCTGCTCTGCATCAAGAACTTTCACTGTTCCTTCAGGGTGTGGAGGAGTTCATGGTATTTCTTCTCACCAAGGAGGTGGATGAGTCTGTGCTGTTTCTCTTCACCCAGAAAATGGAGCAGTCTGTGGTACGCATCTCCACCCAGGAGGTGGAGGAGTTCATGGTAGGTTTCCTCCACAGTCAGCTTCACATCAACTTCGAAACCAGCCATCCTGAGACGGTTCAACAGATCAGCCGTCCTTGGAAGCCTTAAACTGGCCCTCCTGATTAGTTCAGCATCCATGAATATCTCCAGGGGGGTGCCCTCTGCAATGAGTTCACCATTGTTAAGGACAAAAACCCTCTCTGCAAACTGGCTTATTATTTCAACGTCGTGGGAGGATATCATGACTGTTATGCCCTCCCTGCTCAGTTCAAGGAGTATCCTGATTATACCATCGGCTGTCCCGGGGTCCAGACCGGTTGTTGGCTCGTCAAGTACCATGATCTCAGGTTTCATTGCAAGTATACCTGCAATGGCCACCCTCTTCTTTTCCCCGCCGCTCAGGTGGTGTGGCGCCCGGTTCTCATAGCCGCTCATACCAACCTTCTCCAGTGATTCAGCCACCCTCTCCTCAATCTCATCCTCAGGAAGGCCGAGATTCATGGGTCCAAAGGCAACATCCTCCCTGACTGTTGGTGAGAATAGCTGGTCATCAGGGTTCTGAAAGACTATTCCGACCTTCTGCCGAATCTTAATCAGTTCATCCTTGCTGTACTCTACCCTTTCACCATTAATTATGACCTCACCGGCAGCTGGTTTCAGTATACCGTTTAGGTGCAGAAAAAGTGTTGATTTGCCTGCCCCGTTGGGACCTATAACGGCAACCCTTTCACCCCTCTCCACCTTCATGTTGATACCTCTGAGGGCTGGTGTGCCGTTCGGGTAGCTGTAGCTTAAACCCTTAAGCTCGATCATCCAATCACCAGTAGCCGAGCTGGAGTATATGGAGCAGCGCGAGTATAAAGATGTTTGCGGCTGCAAAGAGGACATCCCACCTGCCAAGAGTGCTTCTTGCAGTGTACATCTGACTGTCCTGGCTGTACCCACGGCTCAGCATGCTGAGGTATACCCTTTCCCCCTGCTCATATGCCCTCAGGAACATCATCGCAATGGTCTCACCCACCTTCCTGAGCCTCCAGCTGTATGTTGTCCTCTTGTTCCATATGTCAAAGCAGCGGGTCTTCTGGGCGTTCCTTATCCTCTCCAGTTCATCATAGAAGAAGAACAGGTACCTTACTGTGAGGTTGAGAAGCATTGCGAAGTCTGATGGGACACCGATTCTCCTTGCTGATCCAACGAGCTCCTGCATTGACGTTGTTGAGGATAGGAGGATTACCGCCGTCACGCTCACGGTTACCTTCCCGAGGAGCAGGGCACCGAAGATCAGCCCCTCCAATGTCACATCCATACCCAGGGGCCCGGTCCAGATAACAGTCCCTGGCCGTATGAAGGGCTGGAAGAGTGCAATGAAACCTCCGAAGGGGAGTATGAGGATTATGCGCTTAATGGCGTAGGATGGTGATACATTTGATAGGAGTATAAGCAGGAGGAGATACGCCTCCATTAAGATCAGTGTAACCACGCTGCTGGCTGAAACAGCGGAGGCTATAATTATGAAGGTTATTATGAGTTTGATACGCCCATCAAGCCTATGGATTGAACTCTCCTTGAGGCTCTCCCTTTCGATGTTTATGAGGTCTTCCATTCGGCTTCACCAGAAAAAAATTAATTGGGAGGATCACTCATCTCCTCCCTCTTCACCTGCAACTTCCCTGCCCCTGAAAACTGCGCCAACACCGTAGGCTATGGCCAGTACCAGGATCGTACCGATTACCATTGAAACGGCACCGCCAAAGGGACTGTCCCCCAGCGCCGGGAGGGTGTAGTCTGGTAGCGGTGACTCCAGGACGGGTTCTGTTTCAGGGTTTGGCATCACCTTCTCGGCGGTGCTCTCAAGACCGTCCGGGTTTGGTGAGGCAAGGAACGGCGCCAGCACAGCTATTATGAGGGCAATTATTATGCCGGCAGTCATGAATTTTTTGTCTCGGGCATTCATTTGGATAACACCTCAGCACTTTTCTTCCCCCAGTCCCTCAGGGAGAAAAGATCAGGGCGGCTGCTCTGAATTGCAAGAACCACCACGACGGTTATTGCAGCCTCTATGAGGCCTATGACTGCGTGGTAGAGTCCCATCATCCACAGTCCCTCTATGAGGGGGAATGTTCCTGCTATCCCCATCTCCACTGCACAGGCAATGGCTGCAAAGAATATTGATGCCCATGATGCCACAATCACTGCAGGTATTTCACCTGCTGATCTCAGTGCCCGGAAGAGGTAGTAACCGGTGAAACCTCCAATTATACCCATGTTGAAGATGTTCGCACCCAGTGCCGTTATTCCTCCGTCACCGAAGATGAGTCCCTGAAGTATCAGTACAATTGAGAGAAGCAGGACAGCCGCCCATGGACTTGCAAATATTATTGCAACAAGGGCCGCTCCAACCATGTGACCGCTGGTACCCCATGGTATCGGTATGTTCATCGCCTGTATTGCAAATATCCCCGCTGCAAGAACAGCAAACAGTGGTATCTGCCTTTCTTTGAGATCCCTTCTAGCCCATTGCATGCTGAAGTAGAGGGCTACAAGGGCAATAAGCCAGTACACAAGGTACTGTGGGAATGGTATGAAACCATCTGGAATATGCAAGCTATCGCCTCCTTAGTCTTTTTTAATTTCAATCATTATATCAACTACTTATATAATATAAAGGTTGAAGTGATTATTACTAACCTTAGGTTTCCCTTATATTGTGGTAATATCACACCCTGAGCGGAGGGATGATCATTGTCGGGATCTCAGGGTGTATAAAGTAATAATCATCCTTCCACCTGGCACATCCCCCCAATTTATTAAAAAGGCCTCTCTCTTTATGTGTTCAGCGACAATGCACAAAGTTTATATATAGATTTCATAAAATGAAAAACATCATTATAAATCATTAATAATTGTCAATTGGGATTTAGTAATACTGGTGATAGATGTGGCACCTGAATCAAAAAAAGCCAAAGACCTTAAAGGGGATTTCTGGGATGCCAGGAACATCCAGATATCTATAGGAGAAATAATAACTGAGGAAAAGCCTCCTGAGGAAGAGGTTAAGGGCCCGAAACCCCGTCCCCACGTGACTGACCTGAGATCATGGGACATGAAACTGCTTGAAAGGTACGAACCATTCTATGCACCATTCTGTGACATGTGCTGTCTCTGCACCTACGGTAAATGTGAACTTCTCGGGAAGAAGGGAGCATGTGGTATAGACGCAGCCACACAGCAGGCAAGGACGGTGCTGCTGGCCTGCCTGATAGGAACAGCCGCCCATGCAGGACACGCAAGGCACCTGGTGGACCACCTCATAGAGAGGCTTGGAGAGGATTATAAGATAGACCTCGGCAGCAACGTGGATATAGAGGCACCAATAACACGGACGGTGATGGGTAAGAGACCCGCCACACTCGGAGACCTGAGGGAGGTGATGGAATACGCTGAGGAACAAATGTCCCACCTCCTTTCAGCCTGTCACACGGGACAGGAGGGGGACAGCAAGGACTTTGAATCAAAGGCATTCCATGCGGGCCTCATGGATGACCTTACAAGGGAAGTTGCAGACCTGGCCCAGATAGTGGCCCTGGACCTTCCAAAGGGTGACGAAGACGCACCCCTAGTTGAACTTGGATTCGGGACCATAGATACAGAGAAACCGGTTGTTCTCTGCATAGGCCACAACGTGCTGCCAGGCGCAGACATAGTTGACTACCTTGATGAGAATGAGATGGAGGACCAGGTTGAGGTCTGCGGAATCTGCTGTGCAGCAATAGATGTGACCAGGTACAATGAGGCAGCAAAGGTTGTAGGTCCACTATCAAAACAGCTACGCTTCATAAGAAGTGGCGTTGCAGATGTGATAGTGGTTGACGAACAGTGCGTCAGGACAGATGTACTGGAGGAGGCCCTCAAGAACAGGTCAGCGGTCATCGCCACAACAGATAAGATGTGCCTTGGACTCCCTGACATGACCGATGAGGACCCGGATAAAGTCGTGAATGATCTGATAAACGGTAACATAGAGGGTGCCCTGATACTGGACCCTGAAAAGGTGGGTGAGGTGGCTGTTAAGACTGCGATGAAACTTGCACCCATCAGAAAATCCCTCAAAAAGCTGCCAGATATTGATGAGATAATCGAGCTGGCATCAGAGTGCACAGACTGTGGATGGTGCCAGAGGGTCTGCCCCAACAGTCTCCCGGTCATGGACGCCGTGAAGAAGGCAGCTGAGGGTGACCTCAGCAAACTTGAGGAGATGGCCATCGAGGAGCTCTGCTACACCTGCGGACGCTGCGAACAGGAATGTGAAAGGAACATACCCATAGTATCCATGGTTACAAAGGCAGGTGAGAGACGGGTCAAGGACGAAAAATACAGGATAAGGGCTGGAAGGGGACCGGCTCAGGACGTTGAGATAAGGAGGGTCGGAGCACCCATCGTCCTGGGGGATATACCTGGAGTGGTGGCATTTGTGGGCTGCTCAAACTACCCTGAGGGTGGAAAGGACGTCGCACTGATGGCAAAGGAGTTCCTTGAGAGGAACTACATCGTCGTAACAACAGGCTGCGGAGCAATGTCCATAGGCGAATACAGGGACGAGGATGGTCAGACGCTCTATGAAAAATACGGTGGACAGTTCGATGCAAAGGGACTCGTCAACATGGGGTCATGCGTCTCAAATGCACACATATCAGGAGCAGCCATAAAGATAGCCAATATATTCGCACAGAAACCCCTTGAAGGCAACTTTGAGGAGATAGCAGACTACATACTGAACCGTGTGGGTGCATGTGGGGTTGCCTGGGGTGCCTACTCCCAGAAGGCGGCTGCCATAGCAACCGGTGTGAACAGATGGGGAATACCCGTCGTCCTGGGTCCTCACGGATCAAAGTATCGAAGGCTCTTCCTTGGAAGGGCAGATGATGAGGAGAAGTGGAAGCTGAAGGACCTCAGAACAGGTGAAGTTATCGATGGGGAGCCAGCACCCGAGCACCTCCTCTACGCAGCAGAGAACCGTGAGGAGGCAACGGTCATGATAGCCAAGCTATGCATAAGACCAACAGACACACCCAAGGGCCGTCAGATGAAACTCAGCAACTACATAGACCTTCACAGGAAATATCTTGGCACGATCCCGGACGATATAGACAGGTTCATAAGGACCGAGAAGGACATCCCGATAGTCTACAAGAGGGACGTCATGAAGATCCTTGAGGAGAAAAACTGGAAACCCAGGGAGCTTCCAAAGGAACCCTCACTCCTGGAGAGGTGATAGTCTTGAATGACAGAATAATACCATGGCAGCCCACTGTTATAGCCGGGCCAAAACAGGCAATGCTCGTAACACCCGAAACTGCGACCATGATGATAAAAAAGGCCAGGAGGCCAGTTATGGTTGTAGGGCCACTCGCCAAGCGCCAGGAAGTGCTTGAACATACGGTTAGAATCATAAGGCACTTCGATTTACCGGTGGTAGCAACGGCAGACACCTACAGGTCACTGAGTGAGGCAGGCATAGAATCAGAGCCCCACGGTATCGTGGAGATAACAAACCTCCTGAAGGACCCCTCCTGGGAGGGTATTCGCGGCGAGGGCCAGCATGACCTTGTAATATTCATAGGCTGCATATACTACATCGCATCCCAGGGCCTATCAAGCCTCAAACACTTCGCACCACATATAAAGACACTCACAATATGCAAGACATTCCACTCAAATGCAGATGCATCATTCCCGAACATGGATGATGATGAATGGTTCAGATACCTTGAAAAGATGTATGCTGAATGATCAGGATAATGGAGGAATTCAATGTTTGAAGACATACCAGTCGATGTAAGTCCCATGCATGAGGGGGAGAGGATAAGATCAGCCAACATGTTCGTTGAACTGGCAGGTCCCAAATCCATCGGAGCAGAACTGGTCCAGGTTAAGGACGAGGTCGAGGACGGAAAGGTGGAGGTCAGGGGACCTGAGATAGATGAAATGGAACAGGGTCAGGTGTACCCCTTCGCCATAAGCGTTGAGGTAGCGGGCAGTGAACTCGAGGAGGAACTTGAAAGCGTCATCGAGAGGAGGCTCCATGAGCTCTGCAACTATGTTAATGGATTCATGCACCTCAACCAGAGGGACCAGATATGGTGTCGTGTGAGTACAGAGGCAAAGGACGCAGGTTTCAGGCTCGAACACCTAGGAAAGGCGCTTTCGGTCCTCTTCAGGGAGGAGTTCCCCATAATTGAATCAATAGCAGTAACACTCATGACAGATGAGGCAGCGGTCCAGGAATTCCTTGAGACAGCAAGGGAGAAGTATGAGACCAGGGATTCAAGGGCAAGGGAACTTTCAGATGAGGACGTTGATGTCTTCTATGGATGTCTCATGTGTCAGTCCTTCGCACCCACACACGTATGCATAGTAACACCAGACAGGACAGCCCTCTGCGGCGCCATAAACTGGTTCGACTGCCGTGCAGCATACAAGATGGATCCTGATGGTCCTATATTTGAAATTGAGAAGGGCGAAGTCCTGGACCCTGAGAGGGGAGAATATACGAATGTTAACGCTGCAGTAGAAGAAAATTCCCAGGGTACAACAGAGAGGGTATACCTCCACAGTGTATTCGGTTACCCCCACACCTCCTGCGGATGCTTCGAGGCAGTGGCATTTTACATACCTGAACTTGACGGTATAGGTATTGTTAACAGGGACTTCAGGGGAGAAACGCCCCTCGGGATACCATTCTCAGCAATGGCCGGGCAGTGCTCAGGAGGAAAACAGGTTGAAGGTTTCTCAGGTCTCAGCCTTGAATACATGAGGTCACCCAAATTCCTCCAGGCAGACGGCGGATACCACAGGGTGATCTGGATGCCAAGGGAACTCAAGGAATCTGTCCTGGAATTCATCCCGGAGGACGTCCGGGACAAGATTGCAACGGAGGATGATGCAACATCAATAAAGGATCTCAGAAGATTCCTGAGGGATAATGAACACCCTGTCCTTGAAAGGGCGGCCGTTGAAGAAACTGAACTCGAAGAAGAGGAGGTTGAGGAGGCATACCCTGCGGAGACCCCGATTCCGGAGGGAGTCCCTGTAATGGCGGCACCTGAGATGACCCTTCCAGCAACCGGAGGATTCAGGATAGTACTCAAGAATGCAAAGATCTACGCTGAGAAGGTAATAATAAAGCGCAAATAAATCCATCATGAGTGGTTACGTGATAATAGCAGTAAGTGGCAAGGGGGGGACGGGAAAAACGATGTTCTCAGCTTCCCTCATAAGGATCCTGGCATCAACAGGTGCAGATGTGCTTGCAATAGATGCTGACCCTGACTCAAACCTCCCTGAGGCCCTGGGGGTTCCGGTCAGCGGCACCGTGGGTGATGTCAGGGAACAGCTCAAGAGGGACACCGCTGCAGGCAGGATACCCCCATCGGCGAACAAGTGGGACATGCTCGACTACAGGATAATGGCCTCCATAACCGAAACCAGGGACTTTGACCTCCTTGTGATGGGCCGCCCCGAGGGAAGCGGCTGCTACTGCGCAGTCAACACCATGCTTCGAAGGATAATCGAGAACATAGCAGAGAACTATGACTACATAGTCATAGATACCGAGGCCGGCCTTGAGCACCTCAGCAGGAGGACAACCCAGAACGTTGACATAATGATAGTTGTAACCGACCCGTCAAAGAGGGGGATACTCACCGCAAGGAGGATAGTTGAACTCTCACAGGAACTTGAGATAAAATTCAAGAAGGTCTTCCTGGTCCTCAACAGGGTAAGGGAGGGGGACCTTGACAGACTGGAGCTGGATGATGGCCTTGAGGTCATAGGTGTCATACCTGAGGACCCCCTTGTCTCCAGTTACGACATGGAGGGCAGACCACTCTATGAGTTACCTGAGGATTCTGAATCATTCAGGGCCATAAAAAAGGTTGCAGAGAAGATTTTAAGTTTATAGAGGTGTGCTTATGGATAAATTAACGGAACTTCTGAAACTACTTCAGGACACAGAATCCATCGAGATAAACGAGTTCAGGATGGATGTTGAGGAACTGGAACTCTACCTGATGCCTGCAGTCCAGCAGGCCATACAGAAAACAGTTGAGGTAAGGGAGGCTGTCGAGGCACTGCCCGCGGAGGAGTTCAACCCACCCATAAGGTCATACCCCGGTGAGGTTGCCCAGGTAAAGCTTGGTGAGGGCACCCGCAAAAGTGTTTACCTTGGGGGGCAGAAGGCCCTCTACAGGTTCGAGGAGCCACAACCAAACCCGCCGGTTGTCACATTCGACGTATTTGACATACCCATGCCTGGACTGCCGAGACCAATAAGGGAACACTTCAGTGACGTCATGGAGGACCCCGGGGACTGGGCACGTAAGGCCGTGAAGGAATACGGCGCCAACATGGTCACAATACACCTCATAGGAACAGGCCCCAAGGTCATGGACAAATCCCCCAGGGAGGCCGCAAAGGATATCGAGGAGGTCCTCCAGGCAGTGGACGTCCCACTGGTGATAGGGGGATCCGGGGACCCTGAAAAGGACCCGCTGGTCCTTGAAAAGGCTGCAGAGGCAGCTGAAGGTGAAAGGTGCCTCCTCGCATCTGCCAACCTTGACCTGGACTACAGGAAGGTTGCAAGGGCAGCCCTCGACCACAACCATGCGGTCCTCTCATGGGCCATCACAGATGTCAACATGCAGAAGACCCTCAACCGTTACCTGCTTAAGGAGGGACTTAAACGTGAGGACATCGTCATGGACCCAACAACATGTGCCCTGGGTTACGGTATAGAATTCTCAATAGACGTCATCACAAGGACCCGGCTGGCAGCCCTCAAGGGGGATTCGGATCTCCAGATGCCAATGTCCTCAGGGACCACAAACGCCTGGGGTTCAAGGGAGGCCTGGATGAAGAAGGATGAATGGGGACCCACAGATTACAGGGGGCCCCTCTGGGAAATCGTAACCGGACTTACCATGATGCTCTCAGGTGTGGACATATTCATGATGCTACACCCCACCTCAGTCAGACTGCTGCGGGAGATAGGTGAAACCTTCACAAAGGAGTACATGACAGCTGAAACACCTGACCTGAGGGAATGGATAACTGAACTTGAATACCAGGAGGTTTAAAATTGCAGGTCACTGCCATGGATGTATACCGTTTACTTCCAAAAACAAACTGTGGTAAATGCAATGAGGCCTCATGCATGGCATTTGCCACAAAGCTCATAGAAAAGGAGGTCACACTTGATGAGTGCCCACAGCTCAGTGGAGATGAAAGACAGAAACTGGAGAACCTTCTGGCCCCTGCTGTGAAGGAAATAACCTTCGGGCCGGAGGAGAATCAGGTGGTTGTGGGTGGTGATGAGGTCCTCTACAGGTATGAACTCACATACTACAATCCAACAGCCATTGTGGTTGATCTTCCAGATGATCTTCCATCAGAAGAGCTCCTGAACAGAGCCCAAAGGATCATGGACATGGAGTTTGAGCGTACCGGCGAAAAACTCACTCTCGATGCAATAGCCCTTAGGAACAGATCAGGGAGCTCTGAAAAATTTGCTGAAGCAGCAGAAGCCATAAGCAAACTCAACTTCCCTGTGGTCCTGTGCACCTTCGATGCAGATGCCATGAAAGCAGCCCTTGAGGTCCTGGGTGATCAGAAACCGCTCCTCTACGCCGCCAGGGAGGACAACCTTGGTGAAATGGCGGATCTCTCAGTTTCATACGGCTGCCCCCTCGTGCTTTTCTCACCAGGGGACCTTGAGGAGATGAAGAACCTCTCAAGGAGACTCAGGGCCCTGGGAGTCACTGAAATCGTGCTTGACCCCGGCACATTCACAGGTGAGGGGATAGGTGACACCATAGACAACTTCGTCATGATAAGGCGCCTTGCAGTTGAGGACAGGGACGAGGACTTCCGCTTCCCAATCATGGGCATACCTGCACTCTCAAGGCTCACGGTATCCGATAAAATCGAGGCAAACATAAGGGAGGCCACAGTGGCAGCCACCCTCATGAACAGGTACGCTGACATCCTAATACTCGCCGGAACTGATATATGGGAGATCATGCCCGTCTTAACACTCAGACAGGGACTCTACACCGACCCGAGGAAGCCCCAGACCGTTGATCCTGGTGTCTATGAATTTGGTGATGTTGATGAGAACTCCCCGGTTATACTCACAACCAACTTCTCACTCACCTACTACACGGTTGAGGGGGACCTCAAGTCAGGTGATGTTACAGCATACCTCCTCGTCCTTGATACAGAGGGCAGGGCCGTGGACGTTTCACTGGCAGGGGGACAGCTCAATGGTCCGGCAGTGGCCGATCTCATAAAGGATACAGGTATAGAGGAGCGGGTCAGGGACAAGGTCATGATAATCCCTGGACTTGCAGCTCCCGCAAGCGGTGAGATAGAGGATGATACTGGCTGGAGGGTCCTTGTTGGACCAAGGGACTCCTCTGGAATACCAGACTACCTTGATAAACTTGCATCAGAGTGAGAGGTGGTTCAGTGAAGATGCTGATGGTCATGGACCCTGCGAGGTGCAGTGGCTGCGATGACTGTATAAATGCGTGCAAGGAAACCCACGGACTTGCCAGGGCGAGGAAGGGAGATAGGATGCCCCTATTCTGTCTGCAGTGCCATCCAGAGAAGGCCCCCTGCGCAAGGATATGTCCGGTGGGCGCCATAAGGGAGGTTGACGGGGCCCTAGTTGTTGATGAGGAGTCCTGCATACTCTGCAAGCTATGCATGGTGGCCTGCCCTGCTGGCATGATCGTGATGAACACTGAGAAGAAATCAGCAGAGAAATGCACACTCTGCATGGACGCAGACGTCATACTGCCAGCCTGTGTGGAGGCATGCAAGGAGAATGTTCTTAAACTGGTCTCCCTGGATGACCTTGCTGAGCTGAGGGATCGCGCCGACTTCAGTGAGGTCCTTGAGGAGGCAGTGAAGATATACGGGAAAAAGATCTAGCCATCCATCGTCTTCCCCTAACTTTGGATTTCAACGTGAAGGGTGTTTATGAACACCCTTATATATTTATATGATTCTTTCAGGTCCTCAATGGGGCCCCTGAAGTAGATGTAGTATATGTATCCCCCCTTTTTGAAGATGAAGGTCACTATCCTTTCATTTTTTGTATCTGCGGTTATCATGTATCCATGTTCACTGTCAACTGTTATATTGCTCCTTGCTATGTTAAGGAGGCCCCTCATATTCAGGACTTCAAGGATGATCTCTGAAAATTCATCGGCAGTTAAACCCTCAGCCCTCCGCCTCTTTATGGCTATTTTGAGATTGTCACTCCATGCATCAATGAGTCTCTCACCGTCGCGGGTCTCAAAGATGTTCCAGAACCGGGGGTACCTGAAGCTTATTTCACCGTCATAGAATTCCTCTAGATCAGGTTCAACGTCGATGATGTCGATGGCTTCACGTGCCTTCCTCCTCACAAAGAGGTAGGGGTCCCTGAGGGTCATGTGGAGGTCCTCAAGGGCTGCAGGGTCACCTATGCGTCCGAGGGCCTCGGCAACCTTTCCACGGACATAACGATTTTCATCCCTTCTGCGACCTGCAAGCATCCCTTTAAGCCTGGGCACGGCCCTTCGGGATCCTATCTCACCGAGGGCCTCAACAACCATGGCACGTGTCTGCCATTGCGGGTCTGAAAGTTTCTCAAGGAGGGGATCCACAGCATATTCACCCATATTAACCACGGCCAGCAGTATATGGCGCCTGACCTCTGTGTCGGGGTCATCGAGGTTATCCAGAAGGACTTCAAGGCACCTTTTATCCCCGAATCTTCTTATGACCTTTGCAGCGGTTTTTCGGACCATCCATGAGCTGTCGCCCAGCGCCCGGGATGCATATCTGACGCCCAGTTCAGGGTCCAGTTCTGCAATGGACTCAATGGAGTTCCTCCGTATATCCTCTGATGGATGGTCCACAAATTTTTCAATGGCCCTCAGGGACTCCTCTGATGGGAACTCTGAGAGTGACCTCATTGCACCTATTTTAACTTCATCATCAGGATCCTCAAGGGCCCTGAGGAGGGGTTTAACCGCCGAGGGGTTTCCTATTTTTCCGAGAGCCCTTGCTGCAGCCGCCCTCATACCTGCAAGTATGGGGTAGTCCTTCTGCCATTCCTCATATCTGAGGGCGTCCATGAGGGCATCAGCAGATCTCTCATCTGCCATCCTCTCAAGGGCAACTGCGGCCTCCCTTCTAACGGTAAAATCATGGCTTTTGAGGGCATCTATGAGGCCAGAAACATCATTGGACATCAGAAGAGCATTGATCTTATCGGTGAATGCAATCACAATCCCCCCTAAATCTCTAATTTATAATTTAATCTGGAAAAAATAAGTTTTGTGGTTTTTCAGGAACCAGCGATTTTAGCGGCAAGCTGCATGGCTTTATCTTCTCCGTATATAATCTTCATATCCCAGAGGAATGTGAGGAACGATTTAAGGGGAGTGGAGTCCTTTTTAATCCCCCTTTTCTAAATGTAGCCCATTTTCCGGGGATGTCTTATCCCCCGCCACACTGTAAATCAGTGCAGTGTTGGAATAATCTGCCAGACAGTATACATTTTCGTCTCCCAGCAGAGAGGAGTTGATTCAGCATACAAATTCCTGATAAGTTTAGAGAATATCTCTGAGTATTCTTAACATTGAAGGATAGTCCTTTAAAATCCTCAGAAGGGACATCTTTGAAATTGAACTTAAATCTTTTCCTTCAAGGGATCTCAGCAGGGCATCGAGTTCCTCATCACTGAGCCCATCAAGGATCTTCCTGAATTTGAGTGACCTTTCAAGGTTCTTACCAATCTTTTTGCGCCATCTCATCTCATACCTTGAGAGGAATCTACCATCAACCCTTCCAGATTCAATGGCCTCGGCGGCAACCTCACCGGCGATTTTTGCGCATTCAGCTGCAACATGTATCCCACCACCGGTGAGGGGGTCAACCTGTCCTGCAGCATCCCCAACCACCAGGAGACCATCCGTGAAGGTCCTCTCAACGGGTCCGCAAACAGGTACAGCTCCTGCATTGAATTCTATCCTCTTAAATCCTCTCTCCGCCATGAACCTGTTGAGGTAGCTGAGGGGACCTCTCTCTGAGCAGCTTTTTCTCCGTATTCCAAGGCCAACATTTGCCCTTCCTTCGCCCTTGGGGAACACCCAGAGATAACCTGATGGTGCAAAACGGCTCCCGAAGTAGAATTCCATGGTTTCGGGGTCCACGTCCACTCCTGCAACCTCGTACTGGACACAGGAGCAGAGGTCAGCTGGCCTGAAACCTGTTTCAAGACCGGCCTTCCTGGCGATGCTGGACTGCACACCGTCTGCGGCAATCACCATTCCACATTCAACCTCCTGGACTCCATCGAGCCCTCTGAACACCACACCACTAACTGATCCCCCCCTGAATATGAGGTCCCCTGCGACGGACATTGTGAGTACATCGGCGCCGGCTTCAGCGGCCCTCAGTGCAAGGTACTTGTCGAAGGACTTTCTTTCGAGGATATATCCCCTCACAACAGGATTTTCTGTCACAATCCTGGCACCGAGGGGTCCGTTCACCGCGGCTGCCCGGATCCTTGTGCATGTGAACTCAGGAAGCGGTTTTAAACCCGTTGATTTGAAGAAACTGTCACTCACTCCACCTGCACACTGCACGGGGGTCCCGATTTCAGGGTTACGCTCCAGTAACAGAACACTGAGGCCCAGCCTTGCAGCATGATAGGCCGCCGTTGAGCCTGCTACACGTCCACCAATAACCACCACATCATATTTCATGATAGCACCTTATTGCATCCACTGGACAGACCGCAGCACAGTTACCACATTCACTGCAGCCTTCACCCACCATCAGTTCATATTCGAGTTCAAGGACATCAAATGGACAGACACTGACACAGGCACCGCACCGCATACAGATTGATCCATCATGCTTCAATTGACCACCACTATGGATATGGTCATCAGATTGAATTAAGTTTACCAGCCACACACGACCGTTAAATTAATATACCACTTTCTACTACTAATCAATTACCATGCAGGGGTGCCCGAGCGGCCAAAGGGGGAGGACTTAAGATCCTCTGGCGCAGGCCTTCGAGGGTTCGAATCCCTTCCCCTGCACTAAGAATTTTAACGGTTCTGATCATGAGATGATTGCCTTAGTGGCTCAGGTGGTAGAGCGATGCCTTGGTAAGGCATAGGTCGGGGGTTCGAATCCCCCCTAAGGCTTTTCTACTGATTTTAAGGTGTTCTAATGGAGAAAAAAATTGCCCAGATTTCAGATGTGCACTTCGGTGAGAAGAACTTCTCAGATCAGCTCAGGAACAATCTTCTACGCCAGCTTGAAAATGAGAACCCTGACCTCATAATAGTCTCAGGTGACCTCACAACAGAGGGGTACTCACACGAGTATGAACTTGCAGCAGCATTTGTGGATGAACTTAGGACCATCACATCCACCTACACAATCCCTGGAAACCATGATGCAAGGAATGTGGGTCTTATCCACTTTGAGAAGTTAATAGGAAGGAGGAAGTTTGTTCACCACGACTCTGGATTTGCGGTCATAGGCCTTGACTCCTCTGAGCCAGATATAAACGATGGTCAGATAGGAATGGATCAACTTGAGTGGCTCAGGAAGGAACTTGAACGTGTTCCTGATCACCTGTGCAAGATAGTCACATTTCACCACCACCTGCTACCCATACCCAACACAGGGCGTGAGAGGAACATCCTCCTGGACTCGGGTGATCTTCTTAAACTCCTGAAGGAATACGGCGTGGATTTTGTGCTCAACGGACACAAGCATGTGCCTAATGTGTGGATGATTGAGGGAATGGTTACACTGAACTCTGGCACAGCCACAACAAGGAAACTCAGGGGTGAGACATTCCCTTCACACAACCAGCTAAGAATAAACGATGACAGGATTTCAGTTGACCTCATAAACACTGAGAGCGGCTCAGTGAGGGAAATAGCCAGTTACTCTGTAAGAGTTGAGGATGAGGAATACAGGATATGCTCCTATATGCACTCCATATGAATAACCGGAGGCTTCATCATCAATAAATTCATTTTTGATGCAAAGCTTGATATACCAGCAGAATCTAACTGTTCTCTAATAGAGAAAATAAATATGCATAATATGATCTAAAATGCAGATGTCAGAAGGAATGGCTGAGGGGTGGTTGCATTGACCAAGGCCTTTGATATACTCATGGCGGGTGTGATCTCAGGGATAGTTGCATTCACAACCTCAAAGCTGGGAGTTGGTGGAACCGTCATGGGTGCCGTTCTGGGTTCAATGCTGTATCAGCTACTTTCCCACTACTTCAGGGAGCCCCTCAAGAATGTTAAAACAGAGAGGGTTGAGAGCAGGGCGGTCTTTGCAATACCACTCCTCATTATCGTCATAATCGAGTTCATCTACCTTCTTGGAAATTTCCAGTGGAGGCCACAGCAGATATTCTATTTACTTGAGGAGGCCACATCCTGGAACCTCTTCAGGTCAATAGGTGTGGGTCTCATGGTGATGGGTATATACCCCCTGTTGCAGCCAGAGACCATAAAGAAATCCTATGGTCATGTGCTCCTCATCATGGGGTTCATCGTCCTGCTAAGGGGCCTTGTGGATGTTAACTCGCCCCTGGTAACTGTTTACAGGGCTATTTTCTATGAATTCGACGTTCTGATAACATTTACGGTTATTCTTGGCCTTATTTACATGATCATATCCATATTCAGGGAATCCGTTGTTATAGTAATTGAAGATGAGGTGTCTGAGGAGAATGAAAAATAAGACAAAGAATGCTACTCTAAAATCAATCATAGATGTCATCCTCTATGAGAACCCATCCACACAGGATGAAATCGCTGAACGCCTTGGCATAACAAGGAGGTACGTCACCAAGCTTCTGCAGCCCCTCATCAGGGAGGGCGTTGTGAGGAGGGCCTACATTGTGGATATAAAGAAATTTGATGAATTCCCTGAGCTCTTCGGTGAGGAGGTAACTTCAAGGGAATACGCTGGAAGCTTCTTCATAAAGGAGATACTAAGGGACATGGCACAGCATGTATGCAAACAGCTCAACAAATCCTTCAGGTCCCTTGAGGAGTACGATGAGGACCTTGCAAATGAGGCCCTAAAGATGGACTACATAACAAACACAATGCATGAGAAGGTGCGCTCCTCTGTTGATACTGCAATAGCAATGAATCCCTACTCTGAGTTCAGCAAGACAATGGCCTTTACAGAAATAGCCTATGACCTTGAAAGGATAGGTGACCATTCAGCGATAATAGCAAACTTTGCAATAAAGGAGTCCTATGAGGTTGACCCTGCAATGATGGAGTACCTCAGGGATATGTTCTCCATTGCTGTTGAGATGGTGAAAACTGCGATGGACGCCTTCCTGAATGAGAAGCTGGAACTGAAGGCAACTCTCATGTCCCTTGAGGATGATATTCACAGGATCCAGAAGAATGCCCTTAACTGTGTCGCTACCCAGATGGCTGAAACACCCTTTGAGGATAAGGAGAGGTCAACCTATTACATATCCCTTTCCAGGATTGTTAAGACCCTTGAGAGAATAGCAGATATATCCATTGAGATATTCGACACTGCAGGTGAATACTACAGGAACATCCCGAGGACAACCACACCTGAACGCTTCAGGCGGAGGGAGAGAGAGGGGTCCTGATTAAGGTTCACCTGTTCCTCTTTTCTCTTTCCATGTACTCTTTTATCTTTTTCTCCTCCCATTCCTTACCTAGGAACCTATCACCTATAAAAACTCCGAAGGCATGCCATATTATTCCTATTCCCCAGAATACTGTTATCCAGTAGAACCACCATGTTCCGGGAGTTGAGAGGAGGTTTATGAGGAAGAGTGTAAGGTTAACTATTGTAAAAACTGATATGTGGATGTAAAATCCCTTGAGATCCTCTACTCTCTTTCTGGCTCTTTTGTATTCGTTGTCTTCCATATTTCTGACCCATTAAGTGTTCTGTAATCTGCTTCTAATATTCTTTTCTCCTCGCCGTCGTACTGTATTTCTTCGATTTCGAAGAATTTTCTGAAGGCTGGTTCGCGGACCTTTTCCTCGTAGACGTGGGATATGAGTCCTGGGAGGCGTCCTATCATGAATACTCCTGCTCCGGTTCTCCAGTCGAATCCCATGTCTGATAGTATGCCGGCGTTGGCCCCGTCAACGTTCATCCGGACTCCCTTGCGTTCCAGGAGTATCTCCTGGACCTCCAGTGCAAGGCTGGTGTGGGGTCCCACGCAGCCGTAATCCTCTGCAAGTTCCAGTAATCTGACGGCCCGGGGGTCGGCGTTGTGGTAGCGGTGCCCGAAGCCGGGGATCCTCCTGTTGGCCTGGAGATGATCATCCACCAGCCTCAGGGCAGCATCAGGGATCTCATCCTCAGAGTCGCAGGATGATACGGTCTCCTGGAAGAGCTTCATGGAACGCTCAATGGCACCCGCATGATTCTTACCAAAGGCAAGAAGACCCCCGGCAATACAGGCATGAACCGGAGAACCCGCCGAGGCAATCATACGGGCAGCCTGGGTACTCGGCGGAGTAACACCATGATCACAGAAGGACACCAGGACAGCCTCAAGCATACGCGCAACATTCTGAGGGGGAAGCTCACCCCTGATCAGAAGATAAACCATCTCAGAAAAGGAAACACCACCAATAAGATCCTCCTGAGAATAACCCCTAGTAACAATACGGTTAGGCTCAACACGCGTAATGGAGGTCCTCCACCTGGGATTTTTAACCCGCAGTATATCATTTATAATTCCTTCATTCATCATATCACTCCATCTGATCTTCATGTATTTAAATTTTAATACATTTAGTGCACCTTTATTCACCTATTGTGAATTAAATTCCTCTGCACATTGAGCCTAGTTCACAAAATAGGTAATTAAGTACACAAAAATAGTAAATTTTAAATAGTTCTAGGATAAGGTAAAGGTTGAGGTGATAAAATGGACACCAAACTGATCATAGGAATAGTCGTGGCAATTGTAATTATTGCAGGCGCAGTCCTGGCACTTGGAGGTGGCGGACAGCAGGAGAAGATAGACATTGTTGGTTCAACATCTGTTCAGCCAGTTGCAGAGAAACTTGCAGCTGAGTACATGAAGAAGCATCCCGATGTTAAGATAAACGTCCAGGGCGGCGGATCCAGTGTCGGTATCAAGAGTGCCGCTGACGGCACAGCAGACATCGGAACAAGTTCAAAGGAACTCAAGCCCGATGAGAAGAAGGGCCTCACAGAATACCTTATAGGTAAGGATGGAATAGCCATAATCGTAAACAGCAAGAACACAGTCTCAGACCTAACAAAGGACCAGGTGAAGGATATCTTCAGCGGTAAGATAACCAACTGGAAGGAGGTCGGAGGCCCCGATGCAAAAATAACAGTGGTAACACGTGAAGACGGCTCAGGAACCAGGAAGGCCTTTGAGGAAATAGTGATGGGTAAAGAGACCAAGATAAAGAAGGATGCCATAGTTGAAAGTTCAACAGAGGCAGTTAAACAGGCAGTTAAACAGGATCCAAACGCCATAGGATTCATATCACTCGCCAATCTCGATGAAACAGTCAAGGCACTTAAAATAGATGGTGTCGCACCATCAGAGCAGACAGTCGCAGACGGATCCTACAAGATACAGAGACCATTCCTGTTCCTGGTAAAGGGCAGTGCAGAGGGTACAGTTAAGGACTTCATAGACTGGGTCCTCAGCCCGGAGGGACAGGCAATAGTCAAATCAGAAAAGGTTGTACCAGCAAAGGCCTAGTGGTTTTCACAACCACAAAATTTTTTCTTTCCGTCACCTTCAAGTGAACTTTATTAACCAATAGGTGAAATCAATAACTGAAGGTGATGGACATGGAGCTGAAACCCAAAAACATCCTCATAATAATCATTATCATCGCACTCGCATACATCATGATCAAACCCGGAGCAGACTATGAGAGAATTGAAATTGCTGGTTCCACATCTGTTCAGCCAGTTGCAGAGGAACTTGCAGCTGAGTACATGAAGAAGCACCCCGATGTTAAGATAAACGTCCAGGGTGGCGGTTCCGGGATGGGTATAAGGACGGTCCAGCAGGGAATAGTCGATATAGGGACCAGCTCAAAGGCCCTGAAACCTGAGGAAAAGGACGACCTTCATGAATACGTGATAGGTAAGGATGGTATAGTGATAGCCGTTAACAACCAGAACCCCGTCGATGACCTGACAGTGGACCAGCTGAGGGACATCTTCAGCGGTAAGATAACCAACTGGAAGGAGGTCGGAGGTCCTGATGCAGAGATACATGTGATAGTCCGTGAGGAGGGATCAGGGACCAGAAGCTCATTCAAATCACTTGTCATGAAGGACGAGAAGATAAGGTCCGATGCAATCGTTCAGGGCTCCACAGAATCCGTGAAACAGGCCATAAAGAGCGACCCCTACGCAATTGGATTCGTTTCAATGGCACACATGAGTTCCGATGTGAAGGCACTTGAGGTGAATGGAGTGACACCCTCAGAGACCACAATAGCAGACGGATCCTATCCACTGGTGGTTCCCTTTGAATTCCTGACAAAGGGAGAACCCAGGGGAGTCGTAAAGGACTTCATAAAGTGGGTTTTCTCACCTGAAGGTCAGGCCATTGTAAGGAGCCAGAAGGTTGTACCGGCAATAGCAAATGTCTCGGATGATACCTAGGAGGTAAAGCATGATCAGCAAAACAAGGGAAAAACTCATTGAGAAGGGTCTTTTCATAACCGCAATATTCTCAATAATAGCCATCCTTCTCATAATAGTCTTCATATTCAGGGAGGGATTCCCCATATTCCAGGGGTATGGGGTCACCAACTTCATCTTTGGAATGGACTGGGCACCTTCAGATGGTAAGTATGGTGTCTTCACCATGATCGCCGGGTCACTGTACATAACCTTCCTGTCCCTGGCCATAGCCGTCCCCCTTTCAATCCTATGCGCAATATTCATGGCTGAGGTGTCACCTGAAATAATGCGCAGGATACTCAAACCGGTAATAGAGACCCTTGCAGCAATACCATCAGTGGTATATGGTTTCTTCGGGCTGATCATCCTGGTACCCTTCATAAGATCCAGCCTTGGAGGTACCGGGTTCGGACTTCTAACAGCATCACTCATACTCACGGTAATGATAATGCCAACAATAATCAGCGTCTCAGAGGATGCCATAAGATCGGTGCCACTTGAGTACAAGGAAGCATCCCTTGCCCTTGGTGCCACGCAGTGGCAGACCATCAGGAAGGTGATATTCCCGGCGGCACTGCCCGGCATCATCACATCAATCATCCTCGGGATGGGTCGTGCCATCGGTGAGACCCTCGCAGTTATCATGGTGGCCGGTAACGTCACCCAGATACCATCATCGATACTGGACCCTGTGAGGGCCCTCACATCCAACATAGCACTGGAGATGGGCTACGCCACCGGGCTGCACTACAGTGCACTCTTCGGCACCGCCATCATCCTGTTTTTTGTCATAATGGCTCTGCTGGTGGTTGCCAACTACTTCCACTACAAGAAAAAGATAGTTATAGGTGGAGGATATCTCTAGGAGGCTTAAAATGTCCTTCAGAATAATATCACCCAGGACAAGCCAGAAGATAATGACGGGAATCTTCTGGGCTTCAGGAATCGTGACAGTACTGATACTGCTCATAATAATTGGCTACATACTCATGAAGGGCTTGCCAGCCGTAAACCTGGAATTCCTGCTTTCAGAACCGGTTGACTCTGGAAGAGCAGGTGGAATAGCTCCCATGATAGTATCCAGCATCTATGTCACACTCCTAGCCGGTATAATAGCAACACCACTGGGTGTCGGGGCAGCGGTCTACATGACAGAGTATGCCACAGAGGAACGCATCGTGAAGCTGATAAAGTTCGGAGCAGAAACCCTGGCATCAATACCATCAATAGTATTCGGGCTTTTCGGCTTATCATTCTTCGTGGTTTTCCTTGGACTCGGGTGGTCAATCCTCTCAGGGGGACTCGTACTGGCCCTCATGGCCCTTCCAACCATATTCCAGGTTGCCCAGGTCTCAGTAGAGACGGTTCCACAATCCTACAGGGAGGGAAGCCTGGCGCTTGGAGCCACAAAGTGGGAGACCATCTACAGGGTGGTTATCCCTGCAGCAATCCCCGGCATAACCACAGGTGTGATACTGGGGATGGCCAGGGCCATATCAGAGGCGGCTGCGGTAATGTTCGTTGTGGGGTCAGCACTTTCAATGCCAGTATCCATCTTCGACCCTGGAAGACCCCTCCCACTGCACCTCTATGTGCTGGCAACAGAGGGCATTTCACTGAAGAACGCCTACGGCACTGCGGCTGTCCTTGTGATAATCGTCCTTTTAATCACGGTTCTAACAAACACTCTTGTTGATAGATACAGAAGGAAGATGATGGGGAGATAGGTGATCTGCATGTACAGAATCGAAGTTGAGGACCTGAACGTTTACTTTGACGAGGCGCACATCCTCAAGGATATAAACCTCAAGATACCCAAGAACACGGTCACAGCCCTCATAGGGCCATCAGGCTGTGGTAAGTCAACATTCATCAGAACCCTTAACAGGATGAATGATGTGATAAGCGGCTTCAGACATGAGGGCCACGTCTACCTTGATGGTAAGGACATCTATGACCCTGACATGGATGTGGTGGAGCTCAGAAAGAAGGTTGGGATGGTCTTCCAGAAACCCAACCCCTTCCCTAAGTCCATATTTGAAAATGTGGCCTACGGTCTCAGGGTCCATGGATACGATGACAGGGACTTCATAGAGGAGCGCGTGGAGGAAAGCCTGAGGGCTGCAGCTCTCTGGGATGAGGTCAAGGACAAACTTGATAAATCCGCCCTTGGACTCTCAGGGGGACAGCAGCAGAGGCTATGCATAGCAAGGACCATAGCCATAGAACCTGAGGTTATACTCATGGATGAACCGTGCTCAGCCCTTGACCCCATATCAACCACCAAGATCGAGGATCTCATCCACAAGCTCAAGAATGACTACACCATAATCATAGTGACTCACAACATGCAGCAGGCCACAAGGGTCTCAAAGTACACAGCCTTCTTCCTGCATGGTGAAATAGTTGAAAGCGGTCTCACAGAGCAGATCTTCATAGAGCCGAGGGATAAAAGGACTGAGGACTACATTACAGGAAGATTTGGATAAGGTGTGGAAATTGATTGGTGCTCTCCTTGAAAGCAGACTTTCAAATGTCCTGGATGAAACCGTCGGGTATGGTAATGAAACTTCTGAAAGGGTGGGAAGAGCTGTATCCAGTTACATTGCAGGGGATGAGGAGACTGCAAGGGAATTGATAGAGACAACGGCCGCTGTTAATGAGAAGAGCTACAGGATAGAGGATGAATGCCTCAAAATCCTTGGCCTTCACCAGCCCGTTGCAAAGGACCTTAGGCTGGCATCCAGTATAATGAGAAGTGCAATTGAACTTGAGAGGATAAACATACTCCTTGCCTACATTGCAAGGTACGCAATTGATGGAAGGGACCGGACACCTCCACACATAGAGTTCATGTCCCAGACGGTTCAGGATATGATAAATGATGCACTCGGGGCCCTCATGAACCGTGACATCCAGCTACTTAAAAGGTCAACAAGGAATTATATCCAGCTTCAGGATCTATACAACCAGCTTCAAGAGTCAAACAGGGACTTCTCAGAATCAGGCAATCTTATGCTGGTAGCAAGGAATCTGCTCAGCATGGGCCACCATGTTATGGGGATGGATGACAGGATAGCCTATCTCATAGTGGGTAAAAGGGTTATCCATCATAAGGTCTTCTACAGTGTACTTATGAAATGAATAGTTGGGGGGATTAAATGTGGCTACCCTTTGATAACCCGAGGAAGATGGACTACACCGTCCTTAAAAGGTCTTCAGTACCCGAATTTTCGTATATAAGGATCCTGGACAATGAAAACGAGGCCATAATCTTCGTAACGGGGAATAACATTGTGGGAGCCTGGCACATTGACCTCAAAACCCTTGAGGAGACTCACAGCCATAAGGCCATGGAGAGACTGGAGATAAACCATGATTCAGTGGTGGAGGTCTATGAGGCCGATGCGGACCTTTTCGAAACCCTGATTGAACTCAATGATGAATCAAAACTTTCAATACCCATTGATGCGGAGATTATAATAAATGAAATGTTCCTTGATAAATCATCCCGTGAGGAGCTCCTTGAAAGGTACAGGATAAGGGTTCCGACTGATGAGACGATTGAAAGGTTGATTGAGGATTACAAATCCAGATAGTAAAATCCAGGAGGACTTTTAATGGAAAAGAAGTATCCGCGGATACTGTTCCGCAAGAGGCTTAAGGATCTGAGGAAGGATATGGAGGAGGTTTCACAGAAAACCCTCAAAACACATAAACTTGCAGTTGACCTCCTGATGGAGTACGACGGGGAAAAGAAGGAGAAGGTAATAAAAAACAGCAGGGTAATAGATGACATGGTATTCAACCTTGAGAGGAAGGCTATAAGTTTAATAGCAGCTGAACAACCTGTTGCAGGCGATCTGAGATTTATAGAGGCTTGCATTAAGGTTGGGAGTCACCTCAAGAGGATAGGCTACCTGGCGGCCAACATAGCCGAGGCTGCAGAGAAACTGAAGGACGAGGAAATTCCAAGAAGACCCCTTGAAGACTTGAAGCACATGTCTGACTTCGTGCAGATGATGCTCTCCAAGGGAATCTACGCCTTCCTTGACCAGAACATGGAAATGGCGAGGGAGCTCAGGCATGATGATGATAAGGTAGATGACCTCTTTGACCAGACACTTGAACATGTAACAAGAAGCATGTTTGAGGATAAGGAATCAATCTCATACCTGGTTAATCTCCTCTTCATAGCAAGATTCCTTGAGAGGGTTGGTGACAGGGCTGTCAGCATTGCTGATAGGACGATCTTCATGATAACGTGTGAGAAGCCATGAAGGCTGTCAGCATTGCTGATAGGACGATCCTCCTGATGAGAGAAGCATGAATAAACACCTAATTCCAACCTTTATTTTCACTGTATTCGCATCATCTGGAGCCCTTTTATTCTTATTCACCGGAAAAGCATTTTACATTTTTAATTTCGTCTACATTGGACTTCTTCTGGCCTTCGGAATTTATCTGATGCCTTCAAAATTTGAATACAGCAGGTTAATGGTTCAGGTGGGGGTTGGAAGCTACATACTTCTATATCCTGGTATTTTAATGGGTGAAAACATGCAGATTGAGGGTTTCTGGTACTATCTGTTCCTCGGAACCTTCCAGTCGGCGGTGATACATTATTTTGTTGCTAAGATTTTCGGACCTCTCTTCTTTGGGAGGGGCTGGTGCGGTTACGCCTGCTGGACTTCCATGGTGCTTGACATGTTACCCTACAGGAGATCTGGGGGTCGTAGGCATGGATGGCTGGGTCTGGTGAAGTATGTCCTTTTTTTCCTTGCACCAGTTCTTGCCTGGTCTGTAATTAAAATATTCAGAGATCCGGATACCGTGATTTTCTGGGCATTCATAGCGGGTAACATTGCTTATTATGCCACCGGAGTTGCTCTTGCAGCTACCCTGAGGGATAACAGGGCTTTCTGTAAATACATATGTCCTGTGAGCGTTATCCTTAAGTTATCCTCATACCTTTCAGTTTTAAGGGTTAAATTTGATGAGGAAAAATGCAAAAATTGCAGGAGGTGCCTCATGGAATGCCCGATGGATGTTCATCCCGGAAGAAGAAAAATTAACGGTACGGAATGTATACTCTGCATGAGATGTGTTTTTTCCTGTCCCGCTGGAGCCCTTCACATATGATCTCTCAGGATTGCAGTGGCTCTCCTTGCAGCCCAGCACTGTATGCAGACACCCACAGGGAGCCCTGCGGTGTGTGTATGGGCAGTCTTTATCTTAACGTCAAGGGCGGTGGTCTTGCCACCCATACCCATGGGGCCACTGCCAGACTCGTTGATGGAGTTCATTATGTCCTCCTCAAGGGATGCAAGTTTTTTATCAGGATTTCTCTCCCCAACACGTTCAAGGAGGGCCTTCTTTGCAAGTTTCATCGCAAGGTCAGAGGAGCCACCGATACCCACACCCACAATTACAGGGGGGCATGGTTTTCCACCGGCTTTCAGGACGGTCCTCACAACGAAGTCCTTAACCCCCTCAATTCCATCACCGGGGAGCCCCATAAGGAGCGCATTGTTGTTTTCAGACCCGAATCCCTTCGGAAAAACTGTTATCTCAAGACTATCAGTGTCTGTGATTTCAACGTCAATCTGAGGTATCATCTGACCGGTATTTGTGCCGGTGTTCTCCCTTGTGAGGGGATCAACAACATTTGGGCGCAGCGGAACCTCCAATGTGGCCCTCTCAACACCTGCAGCTATACCCTCATAGAGGTCTTCAACCTCAACATCACCCATCCTCACAAAGACGATGGGGAGTCCGGTGTCCTGACAGACAGGCACCTCCATCTTCTCTGCCAGTTCAATGTTATCAAGGATTGCCTTGAGGTTGAGGAGGGCTATCTCGTCTTCCTCCTGTAGGTAGGCCTTTTTAAGTGCAAGCGTAACATCGGGGGGTATCCTGATAACAGCCTCCCTGAACAGACGGCACACGGTCTCCTCAACGGTCTCCCTGCTTATCATAGGATCACCATAAAAAATTAGTTTAATATTTCATCAGATTTTTCAGGCGTTTGAGCTCCCCGGCTATTTTATCCCTCTTTGCAGCCATCATATCCTCTGAGCTTTCACTGAGGGCGCCCTTGGGGCATACCATTACGCAGAGGGGCTTATCCCTGTCGATGCAGAGGTCGCATTTCACTGCAACACCCCTCTCATTCAGGGTTATGGCACCCACGGGGCAGGCGTCCCGGCAGAGACCGCAACCGATGCACCGGTCCTCCAGGATGACCACAGCACCATCCACTTCGACTATGGCATCCTCAGGGCATATGTTGAGGCAGGGGGCCCTTTCAGGTGAGCAGTGCATGCAGAAAACTGGAACACCATCTATAACCCGGATGGCGTTCTTTGGACATATCCTCTCACATTTCATGCACTCATCGCACAGTTCTGGATTTGAAACCAGCTCTCTCATTCTAGTCCTCCTGTTCAAGCTTCTGCCGGGCCTTTCTCTTTGCTGTAAGTATGCTGAGGATATCTGATCCCCTCTGGCCCTTGCTGACACCCGCCATCCGTGATACAAATTTCTTCTGCCTTTCAAGTTTGAGTTTCTCAGTGTCTATGACGCTGAGGGCCCTCTTTGAGCACGCCTTTACACATGCGGGGGTGTCAAGATCCGGGCACTGGCTGCACTTCTGGGCCTTACGGTCCTCCATGACGACGGCGCCGAAGGGACACACCACCATGCAGAGGCCGCAGCCGATGCACCTCTCAGGGTCCACCTCATCATCAATTGCATCAGTGGGGCAAACAGTTCTGCAGGGGGCGTCCTCGCACTGCTGGCAGATTATGGGGTAATAGACGTCGTCGAGTTCCCTTATCATTATGCGGGAGGCACCGTAAAGTTTTTTACAGGCCTCTTCACAGTCCCTGCAGCCATCACAGAGCTCTGGCTGAATAACGATCTTCTGCAATTCCATCCCCCGCTATATCCTGAGTTCCTGGCATACACTGTCAACGTATTCCTGGATTCTGGCCTTCTGTTCCTCTGTGAGATGCCTGAACCTTTTCTGTGCGTTTAGGTACTCCTCAACGGGTTTCCTCTGCACTGGCCTGTAGGTGACCCTGAAATCACCGTCCTCTATCTCATAGAGTATCCAGGACCCTGTTTCGACTGCCAGCCTTCCGAGTTCCACCGTCTTCGCAGGATCGAAACCCCATCCGGTTGTGCATGGCTGGTGAAGGTGTATATAGGCCGGACCATCGGTTTCCTTGGCCTTCCTGACCTTCTCCATGAAGTCCTCAGGATATGATATTGATGCGGTGGCAACGTAGGGCACTCCATGGGCTGCCATTATGAGTGGCATGTTCTTCTTGGGTCTGTCCTCACCGAAGCTCTCCTTCCCATGGGGTGACGTGGTTGTTGAGGCACCGTAGGGTGTTGAGGCACTCCTCTGTATACCTGTGTTCATGTAGGCCTCGTTATCGTAGCAGATGTATATGATGTTGTGACCCCTCTCCATTGCACCTGATAGTGCCTGTAGTCCGATGTCTGCTGTTCCACCATCACCTGCAAAGGCCACTACGTTAACGTCATCCCTTCCCTTTGCCTTAAGGGCCCTTTCAACGCCTGATGCAACTGCAGCGGCGTTTTCAAATGCAACATGTATCCAGGGTATTCTCCATGCGGTTTCAGGATAGGGTGTGGTGATAACTTCAAGGCAACCTGTTGATGATACTGCTACTGTGTTCTTTCCAAGAACCTTCAGGGCCAGTCTGACTCCAACTGTAGCACCGCATCCTGCGCAGCCACGGTGTCCTGGGGCCAGAAATTCTTCTTCAGGTATTTTCATTCTGATTCCTCCTTGAGACCGATCCAGGTGACGCTTCTTTCAGGGGTTTCCGTCCTTTTAACTATTTCCTCGATGTGTGCGGGTGTTATGTCTCTTCCACCGAGGCCCACAATGAATCCATAAACATCCCTGTCACGTAGCAGGGCACTTATCTCTGTGTAAAGGGCTCCGCCAACACTGAATGTTATGTTCTTATCGAGGACCGCTACTTTACTGGCGTTCCTAACAGCCCTTTTAATCTCCTCAGCAGGGAAGGGCCTGTGCACCCTGACCTTAAGTAGTCCAACGGCCTTTCCCTTATCCCTGAGTTCATCGATGACCTCCCTTAAGGTGCTACAGACTGAACCCATGGCCACCAGGATTATTTCTGCATCTTCACAGCGATATTCCTCAACAAAGCCGTAGTCCCGGCCGAACATTTCACTGAATTCCCTGCATGCCCTTTCAATGATCTTCCTTGAGCGCTCCATGGCCTTCTCGACCTCATAGCGGGCCTCCATGTAATAGTCAGGGTCTGTGAAGGTACCCAGTGACATGGGCTCATCAGGGTCAAGGATGACCCGGGGCTGGAATTCAGGGAGGAAGCTGTCAACATTCTCCTGTGAGGGGATGTCCACGGGTTCAACGGTGTGGGTCAGGATGAACCCATCGAGGCACACCATACTGGGCAGCAGAACATCCCTGTCCTCTGATACCCTGTAGGATAGAAGGACAGAATCGAGGGCTTCCTGTCCATTTTCAACGTATATCTGCATCCACCCTGAGTCCCGCTCTGCTATTGAATCCTGCTGGTCATTCCATATGCTGAGGGGTGCGGAGAGGGCGCGGTTTGCATTTGCCATGACGATGGGATTCCTGAGACCTGCTGCAGCATAAACTATCTCATGCATCAGCGCCAGTCCCTGGGAGGAGGTCGCGGTGAAAACCCGCACTCCAGCTCCTGAAGCGCCCACGCATGCGCTCATTGCACTGTGCTCTGATTCAACCCTTATATATTCTGCTTTGAGTTCTCCATCAGCCACGAATTTTGCAAGGTACTCTGAAATTGAAGTCTGGGGTGTTATGGGGTAAACAGGAATAACCTTTGGTTTTGCAAGCTTTGCTGCTTCTGCAACGGCCTGATTTGCTGATATAACCTTAAGAACCATTTAAGTCTCTCCTACTTTTCTCTCTCCATCTTAATTGCTTTAACGGGACACTCCTCTGCACATATTCCGCATCCCTTACAGTAATCATAGTCTATTTCATGTTCCCTGTTTATACACCCTTCCGGACAGAAAAGTATGCAGTTGTCACAGTCTATACATTTGTCCTTATCAAGAACGGGTTTGAATGTCCTCCAGCTCCCGGTCTTGTTTTTAACGGTGCTTCCAGGCTTTCTAACGGTTGCTCCAAGTGATTCCATCATGTTCACCCTGAGTTTTTCATCTCTTCGTAGGCCATCCTTGCAGCCTCAGCATTCTTCTCCCCTATCTTTCCAGGGAATGTTTCCTTAATGATCTTTATGAGTGAATCTATGCTTACAAGGCCTGTCACACCTGCAAAGGCACCCAGCATCACAGTGTTGACAATCGGCCTTCCAAGGGTCTCCAGCGCTATTCCTGTGGCGTCGATGGTGTGAACCTTAACGTCCCCTCCCTGGAAGTCCTCTGACTTGTTTAACACAACAACACCATCATCCTTTAAACCTGAGAATACATCAACAACGTCAACCAGACCCTCATCGAGAACAACAACATAATCCGGATTATAAACCTGATACCTTCTCCTGATTGGCGAGTCATCAATTCTTGTGAAAGCCATAACTGGAGCTCCTCTTCGCTCAACACCGAAGAATGGGAATGCCTGTGAATATTTACCGTCTTCAAATGCGGCTTTAGCTAGAATCTCTGCCGCTGTAACAGCGCCCTGCCCACCGCGTCCATGAAAGCGAATTTCGATCATAGTTTACCTCCATTTCTCATTGTTAATCATTATAAATTTTTAATATATATACATGTTGGTCAACTAAAATTAATGGGGGTAATGAAATGAAAGTCCTCATAATCACAGGAAAACTTGCATCAGAGACTGTAAGGGAAGCATCATCCACTTCCGAGCATGAAGTTCATGTTCACGTTGCTGACACTCCCATAGCAGCTTTTTTAACACCTCGAAGGATAATATCTGAGATCGGGAAGATTAACTTTTCGGATGATGGGGTACCTGACATCCTGATCGTCCCGGGACTCATACCCAAGGATGTGGGGATTATTGGGGAGAGGACAGGCATACCTGCATACAAGGGACCCACCGATGCAGCCGACCTTCCCATAGTTCTGGACCTCCTGGGGGAACTTGAACTCTCAACAGAAAAACCCGCCGACAAACTGATAGAGGAGGAACAGAGGAGGAGGGCCCTCCAGTTCATAGAGGACTTTGAGAACGATCAAAGAAGGATAAGCACCCTCCTTGAGAGGGATGAAAACATACTCGTCGGGGGCTTACCGACCGGGAGGGACTTCCCCATGAGGGTCCTCGCCGAGGTGGCCAATGCACCCATCCTGCTGGAGGAGGGCAGGCTCAGGGAACGTATCGATTACTTCATAAGAAGCGGTGCAGACATGATAGACCTTGGAATGCTTGCCGGTGAGGACAACTCTGACCTCATACCGGAGATAATAAGGACAGCACGTTCAGCAGCAGGGGAGGTGCCGGTAAGCGTGGATAGTCTGAACCCGCCTGAGATCGAGGCTGCAGTGGAGTGCGGTGCAGACATGATACTGAGCCTCGACCTGGGAAACTACAGGGAGGTTCTGCCGCTCCTCAGGAAACATGGGGTGCCTGCGGTGATCCTTCCAACAGATTACAGTGAGGGATGGGTCCCAGAGACAGTGGAGGAGAGGGTTGAAGCCCTGGAGGAGCTTAAAAGGAAGTGCAGTGGCATAGATGTCATAGCTGACCCGGTGCTGGACCCTGTAAACAGCAGGAGCATAGTTGACTCGGTTATGGCCTGCAGGATGTACGCAGAGAGGAATCCTGACCCCATATTCTTTGGTGTGGGTAACGTGACGGAGCTCCTGGACACTGACTCCACAGGCGTAAACGCCCTCCTGGCAGGTTTCGGGATGGAGCTTGGTGTCAGCATACTGTTCACGCCCGAGGAGAGCGGGAAGGCCCGTGGAAGTGTTTATGAACTATCAGTGGCATCACAGATGATGTTCCTTGCCAGAAACCGGGGTTCTGTTCCAAAGGACCTCGGTATCAACCTGGTGCTGTTCAAGGACAAGAGGAGATCAGGAGGGGTTATAGAGAAGGTTGATGTCCCGGTCATTGAGGCAGAGGGAGGAATGAAATTCGTGAGGGACAAAATGGGAAGCTTCAAGATTATGGTGGAGGATGGTCGAATAAAGGCCGTGCTCTACCAGGGAATGGAGCCCAGAACTGCCCTGACATCAGACAGCGCCAAAAAATTATATGAGGAGATCATAAATAGAAATCTTGTAAGCAGACTCGAACATGCAGCCTACCTAGGGGCCGAACTTCAGAAGGCAGAGATAGCCCTCAGGACAGGCAAAGATTATGTCCAGGATTTTGAACTATTTGAGAGGTCATTCCCGTTTGAGGGGATTTAGGAGACAGTGGGTGAAGGGGCCTGATACAACTTCATTAACAATTTACAGGAGATTTACCATGCAGTGCACCAGATGCGGATCAGAGGATGTCATAATAAACAGGAAATACTCAGGACAGCTACTCTGCAGTGACTGCTTCATAGAGACAACAAGAAAAAAGGTAATGAGGGATATAAGGAAATATAAGCTGATAGAACGTGGAGACAGGGTACTTGTCGGTTTATCAGGTGGAAAGGACAGCGTGATGGTCATTGACATCCTTGATGAACTCAGGGAAAGAAACATAATAGAACTTGAGGCAGTCACCATCGATGAGGGTATAGGCGGGTACCGTGAGGATGGAGTAAGGATCGCCAGGAAAATATGTGCCGACAGAGGCATACCCCACAGGGTTGTCAGTCTGGAGGACTATGCAGGAATAACACTGGATGAGATAATGGAAAACCCCTCACGGAGTGCATGCACCTACTGTGGAGTGTTCAGACGCTGGATACTTAACAGGGAGGCCAGGAAGAGCAGGGCAACGAAGATAGCAACCGGCCACAACCTCGACGATGAGACCCAGGCAATAGTCATGAATTACCTTGAGGGAAACCTCGAGAACCTCACACGGATAGGCCCCATGACATCATCTGCAGGTGGAAGGTTCATACCAAAAATCAAGCCCCTGCGGGAGATACCCGAGAAGGAGGTGGCCCTCTATGTACTTGCACGGGGCCTGGACGTTCACCTCGCAGGGTGTCCCTATGCATCAGGTTCATTCAGGAGGGAGATAGGTGACTTCCTGAAGCAGATATCAGTGAAACGCCCAACCATAATGTACTCAACACTCAGAGGATTCGACAGGATAAAGGAGATCCTCAGAAGGGATTTATCGGAATCAGGGAGATCAGGCATCTGCGTCAAATGCGGTGAACCTGCGTCAGGAAAACTCTGCAAGGCATGCACATTTATAGAGGAATTAACGAAAAGATGATGAAACTCCAGTATGCAGGTGATAGGGATGAAGTTTACAGTAATCACGGATGACGGGAAAAAAATACTTGAATCAGGGGCTCCACTAAGGATAAAGGATGTTCTCGGGGAGCTTGAAATTCCCATTGAAACGGTTGTTGTGAAAAAGAACGGCGAAATAGTCATAGAGGAAGAGGAGATCTCTGATGGGGATATCATCGAGGTCATAAGGGTTATCTACGGCGGTTAAAGGTGGGTGGATGAAGGTATACTATGAATGCGCACCGTGTTTCCTGAGACAGGCCAGGGAGGCCCTCGACCTTGCAACCGATGATGAGGAACTCAAACTGAGGGTCATGAAAAATATACTCGAACTCCTCAGTGAAAGGTTCAGGAGGGGACAGGTATCAAATGAACTCGGGACCCGGATGCACAGACTCATAAAGGATATGACAGGATCAGAGGACCCATATCTTGATGAGAAGAGGAGATGCAATGAGATCGCATTGAGGTTCCTCCCAACTGTAAGGGACTACCTTGAAGGTCGCAGCGACCTTGAGAGCCATGTGAAGGTGGCAATAACAGGTAACATAATAGACTTCGGGGCACTGGGCCTTGACTTCGATCATGACAGGGGTATCCATGAGTCCCTCAGGGCACCCCTCACCATAAACCATGTCCCACTACTTGAAGATAGACTCAGGGAGGCCTCAGAGGTCCTTTACCTCCTTGACAACACAGGTGAGATCCTCTTCGACAGGCCGCTAATTGAAAAACTGGCCGAATATGATTTAAGCGTGAAGGTCGCTGTTAAGGGCGAACCCATCCTTAATGATGCATGCATGGAGGACGCCCTCGAAGCAGGCCTTGATGAAGTTGCTGAAATCGTAACTACGGGTACAGACTCTGTGGGCATCGTATACAGTGAACTCTCAGATGAATTCCGGGACATGCTGGATGGAACCGAACTCGTAATAGCTAAGGGTATGGGTAACTATGAGGGCCTAACAGAGATATCTGATGGTTCCAGGGACATATTCTGTCTTCTAAATGCGAAATGCTCTGCAATCGCAAGGGACCTGGGTGTTGCGAGGGGTGACAATGTTGCTGTTAAGATCTGATTTAGAGGTCATCATGAACTGCAGAAAGGAAGCATGGTAAACTGGATGAAGCAAGGAAATGGGCCCTATTCGGACTTCTCGCAGGACTCTCACTTGTACTCATCATCTATACAGTCCAGCCCAGAGTGCCTCAGAGCTTCACGACGGATAAAAAGGACCTTAAATGGTATACTGAACATGATGAAGCCATAAAGGAGGCTTCTAGGACAGGTAAAAATGTTTTCATGGTATTTTCTGCTCCATGGTGTCCGGCATGTCAGAAACTGGAATCTGAGACACTCCAGAACACTGAGGTCCAGAGGAGGCTGGCAGAGGATTTCATCGCAGTCAAAATCGATGTTGACACCAGTCCAGCGCTGTCCTCGAGGTACAGAATTTACGGGGTCCCGACGGTAATAATACTGGATCCCTCTGGAAATGAGATCGGAAGAAAGGAGGGCTACATGAGTCCCGATGAACTCATATCCTATCTGGGGTAGGATCATGCAGGACCATATCATTTCATTCACGGCTGGAATACTATCAGTCCTGTCACCATGCATTCTACCCGTCATACCTGTCCTCTTCTCAGAATCACTCATCGGCAGCAGAAAAGAGAGGTTCCTTTTTCTTTCAGGTTTCTCATCCCTCTTTCTCTTCATAATAATCCTCACAGCCATATTCACAGCCGCAGTTAATCACTATCTCCTCTACCTGAGAATCCCGGCTTCAATCATGCTGATCATCATGGGGCTTCTTGTTCTATCAGAAAAACCCTTAATATCCCTCAGGACTCCCACAGCAGAAAATCATGTTCTCATGGGCTTACTGACGGCCATCGCCTGGACTCCCTGCTACAGCCCCTACCTAATAGGTGTGATCGCATATTCAGCATATGCAGGGATCCCAGGGGCCCTTGTTAACATGGCACTTTACACCCTGGGACTTACCATAACCCTCATAGCAGTGACCCTCCTGGCTGAACCAGTATTAAGGAGACTCCTGAGAGGCTCCAGGGATATTAGGAGGGCTTCAGGGGCACTTATAGTACTTGCAGGTATTTATATGCTTTATCAGCTTATTCCATTACCATGAAAGGGGTGATTATTTGAGAGTTGGATTTATAGGCTTTGGCGAAGTCGCACAGACCCTTGCTTCACGTTTAAGGAGCAGGGGGGTGGAGGTTGTCACATCACTGGAGGGAAGAAGCCCATCAACCATTGAGAGGGCCAGGACAGTGGGTGTGACTGAAACGTCAGAGGAGGATGTTTATTCATGCCAGGTTGTCATATCCGCAGTAACACCCGGTGTTGCACTGGATGCCGCAAGGAGGGCAGGCAGACATGTCAGGGGGATATACGTGGATATTAACAACATATCACCTGAGACGGTGCGCATGGCATCGTCCCTAATTGAAAAGGGAGGATTTGTGGATGCAGCCATAATGGGCAGTGTGAGGCGAAAGGGCGCCGATGTACGTATCATAGCCTCTGGAAGGGATGCAGAGGAGTTCATGAAGCTCAGCAGATATGGATTGAACATTGAAGTGAGGGGACGGGAACCAGGGGATGCATCGGCGATTAAAATGTTAAGGAGCAGCTACACAAAGGGTGTTTCAGCGCTTCTCTGGGAAACACTGACCGCAGCCCACAGGATGGGCCTCGAGGAGGACGTACTTGAGATGCTTGAATACACTGAGGGCAATGATTTCAGGGAATCAGCGATTTCAAGGCTTAAAGGTTCATGCATCCATGCCAGAAGAAGATATGAGGAGATGAAGGAGGTCCAGGATATGCTGGCGGAGGTCATTGATCCCATCATGCCCACCTGTATAATGCAGATATTTGATAAACTGAAGGATGTTGAGGTATCTGCAGATGGCGATTACAGGGATGTGCTTGATGAGGCCCTCGACGCATTCCTCTGAGTTAGATGCAGTTATAAGTGTGAAAATAGATACTATTCTACGGTGAGGAAATGAGTTCAGACCTTGAGAGGGAGTGCGCTGAAAACCTCATGGAACTTGTGGGTAAAAGGATCATCGACATTGACTTCAGTTCATATGATGATGAATGCTGGAGGATACACATCAGGACTGAGTCTGAGATGATAGTCATGACATTCTGCCGTGACTGGAAATGTCCGGTGGTGGAGCGGAGGGATAAGATAAAATAGACATTCATAATGGCTCTGACACTGTTTTTCTCTGGTTATTGATTTTTATAAGGACTCTGAATCCACCCCTTCTCCTTTTAACCTTTGCACTGAAGGGTATTATGTGGGAGTCTATTATGAGTCTGAGATAGGTTGCCATCTGGGCCGGCAGGTGCAGGGGGCTTTTTATCTTTGCACCATTCCTTATCTGACAGGAGAGTACACCCCGCCGGTCAACATATAGTTTGGCATCCATACCGTCCCTGACCAGTTTAACCTCATCCCTTCGCAGGTTCAGACCAGCCTCCACCTTTGATGGAGGATTCACTCTGTGTTTGCCACTCTGGAACATCTCATTGGCCCTTTTTGAGCTGATACCCTCAGCAACCCTCTCTGATACGAACCACGCCCTCCTTATAACATTTGTCACACTCTGATCCGGAGGAATCCAGCCCCTCTCAGTGTAGTGCTCGATCAGGTCCCGCACCTCGGACCTCCTGACATTCATCTCAATGGAACTCATGGCAAGCCTTGTGAGGACAGGTCCATACCCTGCCTTTCTGAAGGCAGCCCATATCTGATTCTCCCTGTAAAATCTCCGGTTTTTAACTATGGAATTCACAGCATCAGCGTTTAGATATGCTATTTCCATGAGATCGGCCTGTGACAGGTTGTTCATCCTTTCCTTTATAATTTCAAGGTTTCTGCGGCCTGGAACCGTGCCCCTCTCTATTTCCCTTTCAAGTATGCTGATGGTTGTATCGGGCAGTACCCTCTCAACATCGGGTGGGATCTGAAGGTTGTTCTCAATTATCTTCTGCCTTATTTCCCTACCGGAAATCTTTGAACCATCGGCAGTGAGCTCTGGAATTATATGGAACCTCATTTTACGGCCGTACTTACCATAGAGGAATTCATTGACAGCAAACCATCTTATAACGTTCCTGTTTGGCAGTTCACGGGGTATTCCACTGAAAATTCCCCTGGATGCAAACTCCCTTGCCTTTCTGATTATGAGGTCTGTTGAGACGTTGGCTGCGTCGACATAGTCAACAACGCCATCCTCTATCATCATGGCTATTCTTATGGGGACCGTGTAGGCCAGGGTGAGGCGATGGTGCAGACCCTCAACTGGAACAACCCTGTCTGCTCCGGCCTTCAGGGCCATCTCCTTACGGGCCTCATAGGGGACGAAGAAGGGCGCGTGATTTGCGCTGAAGTCCTTGTTAAGGTATATAACAACCTCATCTCCTGTTTCATCAGCTATTTCACGTCCCTTCTCTATGAGTCTGGCGTGTCCAAGGTGTACAGGGTCAAAATCAGCGCTTATACCTATCATGTGAATCAGTCTTTGTCCTGATTGTGCCATCACTAGCTGTAATCTTCGTACCTTATATCAGTTGATCCCGTGAGTTCTGAGAATTTTAACTCTGCACTCCACCGCTCCCTGCACTCACATTCATAGGGAGGAACCATTTCCTGCTCAAGGTTTGATTTTATTATGAGCTTCTTGAGGTCCCGGTTACACTTCTTGCAGTTGTAGGGGCCTCTTGACGTCCCGAAACCTGAGGTGTCCATTATTGACGGTATTGACACGGTCTCTCTGGTTCTGTTAATTATCTCAACAAGGCTCCATATCCATGGCGGCCTGTAGGACCCCCTCCTCCAGAGGTCCTCCATTATTGTCCCCCTGTGCACAGTGGATGGACAGAATGATACCCTATCAACACCGGTTTTTTCAGCATAAAGGGCCGTTGAAATGGCCTCATCTATGGCCCTTTTTTCTGATACCAGCACGGGCTTTACCAGGATGTATGCCTTGGATTTTAACATGAACTCATCTTTAAGGCCACTGATGATGCCTATCCCCCTTTCAAATTCACTGCCGGTGAAACCCTTATTTATCTTGAGGAGTCTGGTTTTTTCGTCACAGGTCTCAAGGCCTATGCTCACTTCAACTATCTTGCCAGGTACAAGTTCACAGCATTCACGAAGGACATTCTCCTCAATATATTCGGGCCTTGATTCGAAGATTATTTCCTCAACAGCATCAATCCTGCTGAGTCTCTCAAGTATATGGGTCCGTGCATCCTCGGGGAATTCTTCGGGGTTAAGAAAACTTCCTGATGTGAATATCTTAACAGCCATCCTATCATCAAATTCGTGGCGTGACATGATTTCATCGAAGATTTCTGTGATTTCACTGGACTTCACCGGTTCGAGGAAGGAGTCTGAGATGTAGCTGCACATGTTACAGCCACCGCTCTCTGAGAGGGCCCAGGAACACCCCATGGTTGGAAGGATCATGAAGAGGGCCCGGCCCCTCCCAGAATAAAGGAGATCATCCTGAACCCAGCTCGCTGCAAGCTCACTGAGACTTCTTCTTTTTATTCTCTTCAAAGCCCTTTTTCTGCTCTTGAATGTTAGCCTATCCATCATCTGAATCTCAAAACAGTTTTTAGTGTTAGTTTGTTTTCAGGTTATTTAAATTTATTCAGTCCTCTAAGGAAATTCTCATAGAGTTCTGGAGGGGGAATCTCTATTCAGTTCAGTAGAAGTAGCCTCTTAACAGGTAGTGTAAAACAGATAGTTTAAAAAAATAGGGTTTAAAATAAAATTTTTCTGGGATTAGAAGCTTGCTATAACTTCTCCCAGGAGTTTTATTGATTTTTCTTTGTCTGGACCTATTGGTGATCCTGCAACGTACTGGGTCACGCCCATTTCACCGAGGGCCTCAATTTTTGGTATGAATTCGTCAGGTGTACCAACAACTGAGAATGCTTCCATGAGGGCGTCATCAACTGCTCCTATTGCACCACCAAAGTCACCTTTACCGAGGAGTTCACCGAATTTTGCTCCTGTGTCAGCTGGGAGGCCGTGTCTTTCAAATACTGGTGGTGGTGATCCTGCAGCGATGAATGCTACAACTATTTTTGCTGCGTTTGCAGCTGCAGCTGAGTCTTCATCTATTGAACAGCATGTGTAGGCTGCAACGTCAATATCGGACAGGCTCTTACCTGCGGATTCAGCACCTTCTTTTATGAGTGGGACTGCTGCTTCAAAGTCCTTTGGGTTGGATGCGTTTATAAGAGCACCGTCTGAGATTTCACCTGCTGTTTTGAGCATCATTGGACCCTGTGCACCCATGTATATTGGGATTTTTTCCTGGACGGCCTTCACAC
>NZ_AP018336.1:1577500-1685000 GCF_002356395.1 Methanothermobacter sp. EMTCatA1
TATCCCCAAATTTTTTATTGACATGGACATAGCCATCTTCCCAGGCACGGTAAACTTTATCATCTATCTGAGGATCGTAGGGAGTATTCCACATGTAGTGCTGGACGAACCAGAGAAGGGGATTGCTTATAATGCTATAGTATGACTCATATCGCTCACGATCCACTATAACGAATGAAACGGTGAATCTGGGATCATCTTCAGGAAGTGGAACCCGGTTCTCAGGGTACCTTGAGGCGACCCTTGCATCCTCAACTGTCATTGCACTTGAAATCCACACACCACTGAACCTTTCAACGAGGGGCAGCAGTGTTGAGACAAGGCCACCAGCACCCCTCTTCATAACAGTTTCATCATTTTCCTTGAAGAATTCCACAGGCCCCCTGTTGGATACAATAACAGGGTTCTTGCCTTCAAGAAACCTCATGGCACGCTTTTGAAGCTCACTCACCATACAGATCACTCATTTCATTCTTTATAAGATCTATCATATCACGTGATCTTTTCTGGGCTTCCTCCGGAGATTCTGATTCAATATAAACCCTCAGAACGGGTTCAAATCTTGAGGGCCTGATAAGAATAACTCCTCCCCGGTCCTCGACCCTTATACCATCAATAAGTTCAGGATCACTTTCCTGAAACTGCTCCAGCAGTCTCTCAATAACACGGTCCTTAAATTCGTTCGGACATTCGACACTGAATTCAACCCTGCTGTACTTACATATTTCAGATGCGAGACTGTGGAGTGTCCTGTTTTTCTCTGTAATGATCTCGAGCATCTTTAAAAGTGCGAAGGTGGCGTCATAGCAGCACTGAAATTCAGGGAATATGTACATTCCAGGTTCATCGCCGCCAAAAACAGCGTTTTTTGCGTGAACCTCATTGAGAACGTTGTTAACAGATGTCCTTATGAGACGTCCTCTGCTAACCTTCTCCAGGGATTTTGATGCAACCACAGAGGACACCACTGGCCCATCCCCCCTTGAAAGGTAATGCCCTGCAAATATTGATAGAACAGTCTGATCCCTTAGGAGCTGTCCCCTCTCATCTATAAAGAAGATAGTATCCCTGTCATTATCCAGTATAACCCCCATGTCTGCACCCACGGCCTTAACAACATCTGAAATCATGGCTATGCTGGATGGATTTGCAATGGGAAAGTTTTTACCAAAGAGGGATCCCCTGAATGTGATGTTGATGGTCTGACACCCAAGCTGGTTGAGTATCTCACCTTCAACGTTATGGGGGGAGCCTTCATCGCATCCAAGCACAACCAGGAACTCCCTTTCACTAACAGAGGGGGCTATCAACTCAAGAACAGATCTAACATAGGATTCAAGATAATTATCAACATATATCAGCTTTCCAAGTTCCTCATATTTCGCATAGAGGGTGGGACGCTGTTCAAGGGGTATTTCATGGTTGCTGAGAAGTTTGATGTTTATTTCATCTGCACGGAGTGGTGAACGGGAAACGTTTATCATGAGATGGGTGTCGAAACTCTTCATGTGGTGGTGTATAACCGGAACTGTGGCCACACCGAAATCGATTACATCCACACCTGCAGCCATCAATCCCGTCCCGATGGCCCTCTTTATAAGTTGGGATGGGGTGTGGGCATCCCGTCCTATGAGGACGCGTTTGCAGCTCACATAGTCCCCAATCAGCATTCCGAGGTTGAGTGCAAACTGACAGTCTATATCCCGGTTAACGGAACCCCTTATATCCTGTACATACCGTGCCATGCGAATCACTCAGGTACCAGCGGATAGTCTGAGTCCACAAGGGAGCCAGATAATATCCTGAGACGGTTACTGACGCTGCAGTGAGATCTGATAACGGTGGAGGGACCTATAAATGCCCCGCGACCAATTATTGCGCATCTGTCAATTGCACATCCTGCTCCTATTTCACAGTATTCATCTACAACACAGTTTAGAAGCTGAGAACCTCTTCCAATCACACACCCATCAAGAATAACGGACCCCCTTATAAAGCTGTTCTCACCCACGTTAACACAGGATCCAATCACGGTGTTTTTACCTATGTATGCACCATCATCTACCCTTGAACCATCCCCGAGTACAGCTGGTCCCACAATACGGACCCTGCCACCGATAACGACATCCCTGCCGATCCATATTTTTCCAAATCTACCGGGGACCTCCTCAGCTATCTCACCATCAGGTTCAGGAGTCACCGTTCCATTCAAGACATCATGATTGGCCCTTAAGAATGTGTTGGGTTTGCCGGCATCATTCCAGTATCCGTCGAAAAGGAATCCATACATCCCGGCATCCCTCTCTATCAGAACAGGGAAAATATCGGCTGAAAAGTCAGAGCTTCCATGGGGGATGTGTTCAAGGACCTCCGGTTCCATCACATATATGCCAGCATTTGCGATTTTGCTGAAGACCTCTTCGGGACGTGGTTTCTCATGGAATCGTTTTATCTTCCCATCATCATCGAGAACAGCTATCCCATAATGTGAGGGATCTTCAACTGGGGTGAGCGCCACTGTGACAAGTGCCTTCTTTTTTCTGTGGAATTTTACCATTTCTCGCAGATCAAGATCAAAGATTACATCGCCACTGAGTACAATGAAGGTTTCATTTATTTCACTGGCGGCTGCCTTCACACCCCCAGCAGTTCCAAGTGGCTTCTTTTCGACTGAGAATCTAAAGTCAATCTCAGGGTACTCTGCGAGAACGTGGGATCTTATCTGATCTTTAAGGTACCCGAGGGTCATCACAACCTTACTGTAACCAGAATCAAGAACCCTCTGGATTATGTAATCGAGGATTGGCCTGTTTGCAACAGGTACAAGTGGTTTTGGCCTTGAGAATGTTAAGGGTCTTATTCTTGTACCCTTTCCCCCAGCCATGACAACAACAGATGTCATGAACAATATTTATGTCCTACTGAACTAATAAGTATTTTTTTCCAGTGAATATGCAATTACATTATAATAACCAGGACTATTTTAGGAGCCATCTGAAAAATCTAAGAACTTCAGAGACGCCATAGACAAAAAATCGAGCGCTGTTCTTTACTTCAGGAGATATTTCTTTTGATAATACAAGGATGGGGACGTTTTTCATGCCTCTCTCTGATTCAAGTTTTCTGATTTCCCTGAAGGCATCAGCATCTGTTATATCATCTCCAAGGTACACTGCGGATGACACATCAGAATCCTCCAGTATCTTCCTTACTATGGAGCCCTTGTTGTAATGAAGGGGTGGCTTGAGTTCCACAAGCATTCTTCCATGGTCCACCTTAAGCCCTTTTGATTCAGGTATCTCCTGGAGGTTTTTGAGTATCCTTTCGCGTGACAGCTCAGGGTCAGTGCACTGACGGTAATGTATGGAATAACAGATTCCCTTATCCTCGAAGATGATGTTCTCTTCATCTATCTTATCCCTGAGTTCAAGGGCACATTTTTTTATTAAAGGGATGTATTCTTCAACCTCAGTGAAGCGCTGATAATTACCATTTATTATATATTCAAGGCCATGGTTTCCAACATAAACTGCACCGGGAACCCCAACCATGCGGAGTGCCTCACGGACTGGCCTTCCACTTATAAATGCCAGGACTCTGTATCTTGATGCGAGGTCCCTCAGCACATCCCTCATTTCATCGTCTACAAAGGCTTCTTCAGGTGTCGGTGCTATTTCACTTATGGTGCCATCGATGTCTGTAATTATCGCTGTTTTCATGCCATTCCTCAGAAACCTCAGTTCATCCAGAAAGTCAAATAGATAATCAGGCATCCAGGACACCCTTAATTCTATCAAAGATTATGTAGGGATCACTCCCAATAACAGCACTACCAAAGAGTTCCATTCCACCTATATCAGAGGATTTTGAGGCTATGTTTCCCCTGTCAACGATCCTTATAATGCCCGGAATACTCATTTCCCGGTTGAATGGGTGTATTGAGAGGTTAAAGCTGTGGACTCCAGCTTCATCTATGAGGCACCTCAAAATTTTAAACAGGCACTTCTGGAGTTCACTGTCCCTGTGAAATTCACTTTTAAATGTTATGTTAATTTCCCTTTCCTTCACCGGCGTGATACTCGCATATACAGATACACCACCGTATTCAGCCCCCAGCCCGATGGCACTATGCACACGGAAGACATCGTCATGATAGGATGAACCATAGGTTTCAAGGTACCGCCTGGAGACTTCCTCAAGGAATGAAACCTTTCCATAGGGCCTCTCCCCCAGTAGAAGCTGCATATGTCCATGTATCTGTGATGCGCCGGCACGCGGCATACAGTTCCATACTATAAATGGAAAACGGAATCCTGAGGATTTTTCTGCCATTTTAAACCATTTTGAAGCTGTTGAGAGGTAATCTGAAAGTTCTTCGAAGCTAAAATCAAGGGGATTATGTTTTTTGAAAATTAAAAGGCCACTCCATGCGTCATATTTTGCGATGTTGGATGCTGTGATGGAGTGCCGGCCCCTTACACGCCCAAAATCATCTTCAGGGGTATACAGTTCCGGCATGCAGAAATCACACATGGTATCGTCCCTGAGCAACTCCTTCAGGATTTTTTTAGCACTTCCACGATCCATTACAGGTTTCTTTAGACGAAATGAATTAAATAGTGCCCCTTCACCGGTCCAGCGGTTGTAAACCCTTATAATCTCCTGTTCTTTCACGGATTCAATAAAGTTTTTATCAAATCTCTCTTCAAGTCCCGCGGTCACCTTAAGGGATCCCTGTGAGCACCCCACTTCATATATCCGGTTAAAGGTTTCATAGATGGCCGGATCCTCACCTTTAAGAGTCCGTATATATCCTTCAAGATATTCAATCATAATGTGGGTTATTGTTCTTCTGCTTTATCTGTTTTCTGAAACTTTTCAAGTATCCTCCCATAGACAATCCTCTCATCAGCAGAGGATTTCTCATAGATCATCCTTATTATAAGTTCAGGAGTGCTCCTTGCAAGGTAGTTTATGCGGGGTGTTCTATCAACTATTAAATTGTAGTCATCATCAAGGCCCCTGGCCTCAATACCATCGACCCTGACATCAACATACTTCATTATTTCACGGGCCATGTGGGTAACGATGACTGCAAGGGAACTGGACTCCCCTATGAACTCTATGAATGTTGCTATGATCTTCACGGCAGCTTCAAGTTCTGTGATGGCCTCAAGCTCATCAAGGAGGATAAGCTTTGAATTTTCACTTGTGGTGATCGGGGTGAATGTCCTTATGAATGATTCAAATGCACCTGCATCCAGTGACCTCTTCTTTGAGATGAAGTAAACCTCATCAACAATCCTGACACGGGCCTCAAGGGCACAGACAGGCAGACCCATCTGGGCCATTATGGTGACCTGGGCCAGTGTCTCAAGGAGGGTTGTTTTACCCCCACTGTTGGCCCCGGTCAGGAGCACCACATTGTCAGGGTCACCGATGCGATAGTCAACACGCTGAGGTTTCCCGGATCCCACAAGGTTAAGGTGAAGGGCTCCCCTTAGACTTATTTCATCGCCGAACTCCGGTTCGGTTAGTTCATATTCATGGGCAAAGAGCCCGAGGGCGAGGCGGTAGTCAAATTCCATTATATCCCTTATTTCACCTTCGACTGCTACCCGCAGTTCATCCAGTCTGGTGGCAGCATCAACCTTAACCTCGAATTCCCTGAGATTCCTTGAAGCCGCCTCAAGCCTCTTAACCCTTTCAACCTCTCTCTGGTCAATCTTGAGGGGATATGATTTTATGAAGGGGTCAAATTCGACACCGCTTCGCTTTCTTATCATGCTGCGCGCCTCAGAAAGGACATCATCAAATATCCTTTCAAGTTTGGCTGTCATACCCTGGTTCAGGAGGGTCAGTACCTCATCACCGCTGAGGTCGATGTCCTTTATGAGGTCCCTGAGCTTCGTATCAGCCCAGGCTTTGACTGAATTCACGACTTCGTCGATGTCAACCTCCTCATCACCGGCAGCCTGAAGCTCATCCATTATCTCAACGACCTCATGGAGACAGGTCTCCATTCCAAGCATACTCTTAATCTCAAGGGCGTTGCGAAAGAGTTCAAGGTTTTTCCTGAAGTAATTGAGGACGCATTCAGGCACAATTTCGTGTTTATCTGAATCAGCAGTCACCATTATGGTGCTGAATGTATCCTCAAGTTCAAGCATTCCCTCAGAGTAGACATAGATTATGAGTTCATATTCATCCAGTTCACCAGGCTCCGGATTGAGAATCACGGGATGGTAACGGTTGAGTCCCATGTCTATGAGGAGGTCGTAGTCCTCCCGTGTCTCCACCAGGATGGCCTTCGATGGATTGAAGTTTATCGGGGGGTCCCGGGGTCTGTCTATATTACTGAGAAGTCCCCGAAGTTTCTCAACAGGAAGTTCCCCCACCATCTTCTTCGCTTCAATGACCATTCTTATATGTTCCCTTATGGAAGTGGTGTCTGTGGAGGGGTGCAGCAGCATTATACGGTTGCGGGCGTAGTCTGTATGGGCATATGACATCATTAATTCCAGTATATCGCGGTATATCTGAAATGCCTTCTCTGTTTTTAAAAATGATGGTAATGAATTTCCGAGGAGTTTGTTAGCTATTTCAATGGCCCTGCGCTGGCTTATACCCTCAATTGCCACAAGCCGGTCAATCTCAAGGTTTTTAACTGCCTTGAGGAGCTCATCCTCCCCACCAAATTCATCTATTATCTTCCTGGCCAGTCTCTCCCCTATCCCACTGACCTCTGTAAGGATGGCCCCCACGGAATCTCTGGAATTCATCAACACAACTATAAAGTTCCCTGGATATATATGGATTCAGAGTGCGTGTGGAAAGTATTCTGTGTTGATGAGAGGGTACTCCCAGATTTTACTGCAGAAGGGTGCAGAAAGAGTGGGGATATTAGGTGCAATAATTCACATCGAAGCTCGCTGCTGAGAGGGGTATGGCAGTTATACTACTCCCTGAGACCATACCTGAAGTGTGATGCTGTTATCCCGTATTCAGCATCTCCCACAATTCTTTCCTTTATATTACCTATTCTTTCAGGGGTTTCAAGGGCCTCAATGTATGATCCAACAAGTTCTCCTGTTCTTTCGGGTGACTGGATGCGGCAGTCAATGGAAAAATTCCTGAAACCCCATTCCATCAGTGATGGAAGGAAATCTATGAGGCAGGTCTCCTTTGAGTTCATGATTGTGGTTTCACAGCCCATCAGCTGGTTTAATGGGAATATGGCCCCTCTGCTATCCTTTAAAGCCCACCTGGACTTCGATATGGTGTTGAATCTATGGGGGACCAGCCTCCAGGGGTTGTCCCGAGTCACCATTGCGGTGAGGTTACCGTGAACCGGAATCTCAATGTTGCCTTCCATACCCCTGAGATCCTCCCTGGATAGCTCCGGTGAAGCCGTGAGCATGTGGAAATTCCTTGACATCAGCATGGCGGATATGCTGTTGTATATGTTGAGGGCGGAGGATCCATATATCCTCACATCACTCTTTATTAAGCCGGGAATCCCGCACCCACCCACCATGATGTTGAGGTGCATTTCATCTTCAATTTTGAGCAGTCTCCTTAGAAGCCAGTCATGGGTTATATCAGGCCACTTCCATACGAATTCAGCATCGTAGCCCGATGCAATGGCAATGGCTTCCCTGAGGATTGATCTGACATCATTCCAGTCACATTCCCTGAAATCAGTGTGAATCTGGGGTTCGAAGTACACCCTCCCGGCCCCCGCCTTAAGGGCCATCTCAAGGGATGGGAGGTCCTCAACATATGCTGAGATGCAGGGACTCCCATCTTCACCCCCGGGTGCAGAGCCACTGGCGAAACCCTCTGAAACCTTCTCAGACGATTTCTTCTCCTTAACATTCCTGGATCTCTTCTCCTCAATTATTTTCTTCTCAACCCTACTGAGAAGTTCCCTCCGCAGGGCATTGAGGCCACTGATGGGATGGAAGAGTCCTCCGGGGTATCTGAATTCCGCAAAACTTAATCTGAAGGGTTTGTCACCGGCTTTTAGAAGCTGTTCTCTGATTGTGTCAGGTGCCAGCGGTCTTCTGAGGGCCCTCTCGAACTTCGTTTCAATGGATTCCCTCAGAATCCTTCCATTCATTGACCATTCCGCTGTGAAATGAACTTCACCGTCCTCCGTTGCAATGAAGCGGAGCTCAACGTCCCAGAGGTGGGGTGGGTGTGAACTCCTGAGTCTTTCAGTTAATTTCTGGAGTTCCCTTCGTCCTGTGAGATAGACCCTGCTACCCGGAGTGACAGGTTTTGAGGGAATCGATAGAATACCCCCATCCAGCAGGTGGTCACCGAGGCGGACCCCCATGCCATTTCCCTGGAAGAAGAGACCATCACCCCTTTCGGGCACGGTCTCTGAGGTCAGCCTTATGAGGGCCCTCCCCCCGGAGTACTTCTCAACGTATCCAATGGGAAGGCCACGGTCACCGGGGTATTCACGGCCCATGAAGTCCTCGCCGGCCAGGTGGCTCCCGGTCAGGGTCCTGTTGAATGTCAGCTTCAGTCTTTCAAACTCCCTCCTGGAGGGTCTCCAGCCACCCTTCTTTATCTTATCAAGGGCCCTCCGGTATACACTGACTGTTGTGGCGACGTACTCGGCTGACCTCATCCTGCCCTCTATTTTGAGTGACCTGACACCGGCATCCACGAGTCTGTCAAGGTGCATGTAGGCTGAGAGGTCCCTGGTCGATAGGAGGTACTTCGAGGGGAGGCTAATAACCCTCCTTTCGGGTTTGAGCTGGATGAGTTCATACTTCTTTCTGCATGGCTGGGCGCACCGGCCCCTGTTACCGCTTCTACCCCCTATGAATGATGAGAGCAGGCACTGTCCAGAGTAGCTGTAGCAGAGGGCTCCATGTATAAATACCTCGATATCCACCCCTGCCCTTGAGGTTATATCCCTGATCTCATCAACTGAGAGCTCCCTCGCAAGTATGACTCTCTCAAGACCCATTTCCTCTGCCCATCTGATCCCGGCCATGTTGTGGACGGTCATCTGGGTTGATGCATGGAGGGGGATGTCGATGGAGAGTTCCTCCCTGAGAAAGAGCAGGGCGGGGTCCTGTATGATCACTGCATCTGCCCCTGCTGCATGCAGTTCCTGGAGGTAATCCGATACCCTCTGGGTCTCAGAGTCCCTTATGAGTGTGTTGAGGGTTACGTAGACCCTCCTGTCATGGAGGTGAGCGTAGTCCACGGCTTCCCGGATTTCTCTGAGGCTGAAATTCTCTGCATAGTACCTTGCACCGAAGTCCTTCCCTGAGAGGTAAACAGCATCGGCCCCGGCATTGAGGGCCACTCTGAATGTATCAGGGGAACCAGCAGGTGCAAGGAGTTCAGGTATCTCCAAATGAAATTTCCTCCGGTTAAAATCAGGTTTATTTAATCTCCTCGAGGACTTCTGTAACTATTTTAAGGAATTTTTCTACCAGGGCCCTGTTACGTTCCTCACTGGCCTTCAAACGATCCTCTTCCATTTTTCTGTGAATTGCGAGGGCGTATATGTCTGCAAGGCGCTGGAGTACTTCAAGGTCGCCCTCATCATAGCCCCCCTCCTTCCCGGAGACCATCAATATGCCCACCAGTTCATCCCTGAGGACCGCTGGAACCGCAATCAGGTTGCTGATCTCCACGTGGTCCTCTGGGACACCACTGTACCGTGGATCAGAGGAGGGGTCATTTAGAAGAATGGCCTCCTTCTCTCTCATTATCCACTCAATTAAACCGCCCAGTTTTAATGAATCTGTATCAAGGTGACACTCCCTTCTGACGTTCTCTGTGAGGGTATAATTCTTCAACGTACCTGATTCAATGAAACCCGCAAGGCAGTATCTGCTCTCAGTGAGGGCCTCTGCCTTCCGGGTTATGCTATCTGAAATTTCCTCAAGTGACATTGATGCAAGTAACTGTTTTGAGAGGTCTGCGAGTTCCTGGTTTATGAGGGTCTCCCTTTCAAGGGCCCTTCTTGCAGTCTCCTTTTCGGTGACGTCCCTGTGTATTCCCACAACCCCTGTGATATTGCCCTCAAAGTCCCGGAGGGGCGAGAGGGTTGTTTCGAAGTAGAATTCGTCACGGGGTGCCCATGTCCATTCATAGGTCACAGGTTCCCCCTTGAGGGCCCTTCCGATCATCTCATGGTGGACCTCATCCCCAAAGACCTCCACAAGCCCTTTTCCCAGAACATCATCGGCTTCAAGGCCGTATCCTGCAAGGGGTCCGGGGGATACCATCGTTAACAGGCCTTCACTGTCTGCTGTGAACAGTATATCCTGAACCGATGAGAGTATTGCCCTGAAGAGTTCATCGTTCTCGGCCAGTCTACGCTCAAGTTCATGTTTGTAGAGGGCCACCTCAATGACGCTGTGGAGTTCACGGTCCTCGAAGGGCTTTATTATGTAACCGAAGGGCCCGGTTATCTTGGCCCTCTTGAGGGTTTCCTCATCTGAATATGCTGTTATGTAGACTATGGGGACCTTCATCCGCTTATTTATCTCTTCAGCAGCTTCTATACCGTCCATTTCACCCTTAAGAACTATATCCATCAGTATGATGTCTGGTCTTGTTTTTTCGGCCATTTCAACGGCCCTTTCACCTGAGGAGACGGTGGCTGTAACCTCGTATCCAAGTGATTGAAGGCGCTGGCTGATATCAATGGCAACTATGCTCTCATCCTCAACCACCATAACCTTAGCTCTAGACATGGTCCACCTCAATTATCACTAAAATAATCCTAAATAATTCTGTGTCTGAAGCATTATAAAGTTATGTCCTCCAGCGGAGGAGAAGATCTTTTCATGGGTCCTGACGGATTAACCACGATCCTCGGTAGGGGAAGATTTTTTACCTGTTCCTGATAGATTAACCACCATGTACATATGCTTTGAGGGAATCGATGGTTCAGGTAAGACAACCCATGCCGCCCTGACGGCCAGCTGGCTTAGGGAAAACGGTTACATGGTCCATGAGGTGAGGGAACCAACTGATTCTAATATCGGCGGCCTTATAAGGAGCATGCTTTCAGGTCCAGATGCCCGGACACGGGATGTTCAGAGGATGCTCGCCCTCCTCTTTGCAGCAGACCGCCTGACCTTGAGGAGCAAAATTGAGGGTGACTGGGCAGAGGACGTGGTTGTAAGTGACAGATGCTACTACTCCAGCCTGGTGTATCAGGGACCTGAGGAATGGATCTGTGAGATAAACAGGTTCGCTCCACGACCGGATATTGTAATACTTCTCGACCTTGACGTGGAGGTGGCCATGGAGCGCTGCGGCGGGACCGATGAGTTTGAGGACCCATCATACCTTGCAGGAGTACGTGAAAGGTACCTTGAACTTGCAGATAAAAACGGGTTCTACACTGTAAATGCTGAAAGGGGGGTTAATCTGATCCAGAGGGATATAAGAAAGATACTGGCCCCTCATTTTGGCATATGTTCAGGGGGTATACTGTAGCCTGTGGCCCCGGATCCTTTTCAGGAAAAATAGAAACTTATTATGTGGAATCAGCTCTTTGAGCCGGGGTTTTCGAGTTCCTCTATTCTCTTCCTGAGGGACTCCAGAATTCTGTCCCTCACCATTTCGAGTTCCTCCATTTCACCCCTCAGAACAGGGCCGTCATCGGTCTGTATCAGTTCAACCTCATATTTTTCGATTATTTCAGCCATTGTTGTATGTGTTATTCCAGGCGGCAGTCTCATCTCATAGAGCATCTAAACACCTTCCATGTATTCCCTTACAGGTTCAAGCATATCCACAAGGTAGTCTGAGACAGCGTTCTTGAGGTCCAGGGGGTGCAGCTCGCTACTGGAGTACATCTCAAGCAGCTCATCGAGTCCCAGTTCCAGGTCGCCCCCGAATTTCTCAGGTCTCCTTATGGTCATCATTCCATACTCTGGCATTATGAAGTACTTCACGATTTCGATGATGGGGTTACCATCAGTCTCACCCATTGGGCAGTAACTCTTCTTAACCTTCTCCCGTATTTCATCGGGGGAATCATCGACGGCTATGAAGTTACCCTTACTTGATGACATCTTTTCAGAGCCATCGGTTCCATGAAGGAGGGGTGTGTGTATGCATACAGGGGCATTGAAGCCAAGTCTGGGCAGGTTTTCACGTGCAAGCATGTGAATCTTTCTCTGTTCCATCCCACCGAGGGCAACATCAACACCCAGGTAAACCATGTCTATGACCTGCATGAGGGGGTATATGACCTCTGCAACCTTATGGTCCCTGGATTCCCTGGTTATCTGGGCCATACTCCTTTTTGCTCGCAGAAGGGTTGTTATGAGAGCCAATCTGTAGACCAGCTCAGTGTATTCTGGTTCTGTCTGGAACGATGATCCCAGTATGAACTCGGTTCTCTCGGGTGAGAGTCCAAGGGCCAGGAAGCATTTCTTGTTGTAATCTGCAAGTTCCCTTATCCTCTCCATGCTCCCCTTCCCGTTGAGGTAGGCATGGTAATCTGCGAGGAGTATCTTGACCCTGAAGCCAGCGTCCTGGAGCTCCCTGAGTTTCCTTACCGTCAGGGCGTGCCCCAGGTGAATCCTTCCTGAGGGCTCATATCCGGTGTAGACAACGGGTTCATCCTTCTTGAGGACATCCACTAACTCTTCAGGGGTTATGACCTCCAGAACGTTACGGGTTATGGTTTTCAGCGAATCATCCATTCAATCATTCCTCCGCCTCATCCTCGATGATGTAGAGTCTTTTATCGATTTCTATGACAGGGACCTGTTCCCCTATATCCAGTGTTGATGTGTAGCTGTCCGCCTCAAGGTCCACGGGTTCGAAGGTTTCCGGGTGGAGTATCTGGATCATTCCAGGGGATCTTGAGGTTACAGTGGTGGTCTTCACATCATCTGCACGGGCCAAAACATCCATATCCTCATATTCCCCCCAGAGCACGTTCTTCACCTTACGGGTCTCAAGGTCCCTCACACCCACGCCATTCTTTCGGAGGTCAATGACTGCCAGAATTCGGTTATGATGGGATATAAAGTCTCCAACCCTAAAATTCGCAAGCCTGAGGGATATCCACGTCCTGTAGAGTCCCTTGCCCGTCGACTTGTCCTGACCCATGAGTCTGGGGGACTCCATTGTTATCCCCCCGAGTTTCTCCCGAATGGCGTCCACAACCTTCCGGGCGGATTTGTGGGATCCTATGTAGTAGTCAACACCCTCCTTTACCTCAACCCGCCGGGGGAGGTAGGCCAGTTTGTCCCGCCTGGAAAGTTTCAGGAGTGTCCTCTGGACAACCCTGTCAGCTGTTTCTATTTCGGTTTCTGCAAGTTCCCTTCCATCGGCCCTCAGCTGTATAACCGCCTCATAGTAGCCGGAACTCTGTTTGCTGCAGGTGGGGCATACCGTGTTGGTGATGCGGACCTCCACCTCGTATTCCTGGGTGAGCCGCTTCCCGAGAACCTCTGCATCAACCTCCACAAGGCACCTGTAGATGGTGCCCCTCTCCTGCATTATTTCGAGTTCGATTTCAGGGTTCTCAACGGGTTCATCCCAGCTTATGCTGTCCTCAAGGGCCCTGTACACGATTTCCTCGTCTGGAAGTCCTTCATCAAGCCACTGGCCACTTATAAACTTTGCACGGCAGTGGCTGCATACCCTGACCTCTATTTTGTCAGGTATCTTGAGGATACTGTAATCCTCAAGGAAACAGTCCCTGCAGAGGCCTTCATATAATTCAGAATCAGAACTACCACATCTGACACAGAACATTTTCTATGGCTGCTCCTCTCTGTTCTCTAGACGTTCTTGAGGGGGGCCTTGGCACCGCAGGCCTCACACTTGAGGAGTGATATGCGGCCCTCCCTGATTATCCTTGTGTCCGGTCTGTTGCATTCGTGGCATATGACGAACTTGTTCACGTAGTCCTCTATCCTCTCATTTATGAGGAAGTGGGTGAATTTTCCCTGAAGTATGGCCCTTCCACCCTCAAGGTTCCCTGCGGTACCCAGTTCCCTCAGAAGGAATTTCAGCAGGTGCTGCGGGTCCCTGTTGAGGGCATCTGCAACCTCCCTGAAGTTCTGTATGAATGTCCTGTTTCCCTGTATGACGGAGTATGCCTTTGGAACCTCAAAACGTTTTGTTTCAAACACTTCAGGGGGCAGCTGGTCTATTGCCCTTTCAAGTAATTTTTCATAATCATCCATAACTGATACCTCCAGTAAAAGTGTGTAAATGGAAAATTCAGACTATCTTAAGGTATCCCCTTGCGGGTTCAAATATGGCTCCCTTGTCCTTGAGGATCCTTATCAGTTCTTCAACCTTTTCCTCACTTACATTATATCTATCCATCATCTCAGTTATAAGAATATTGGTGGGTGCCCTGCCACCGTAGTCATCCTCATATTCCTTTATGAGTTCAAGGAGAAGTCTGAACTTATCCCTCTCTGATTTTGGTGTCCTCCCCTCAACCTTGTCTATATCTATCTTTCCTGTCTCGGGGTCATAGCCTACCTGTTTGAGGCAGGCCTGTGACAGTTTTATTGCCTTCCTTGCATCCTCTGCCTCGACGTGTTCCTTAAGTTTTATCTTGGCACTGGCCTCTGATAGACGCACAAGGGCCTCCAGCTGCCTCGCGGTTATGGGGACCGGTGAGTCCTCATCTGCAGCGCTGGCCCTCATGGAGACATAGAAGTCCTCCAGGACCTGCATGGCCTCATCTGTAAGGACCGGCCTGACGTTCTTCCTTGCGTAGGCTATGTACTTCCTCAGGAGCTCAGGGTCAATCTCGAAGGGCATGTGGTCCTCCTTGTGTGTCTTGAGGATGTGCCTTGCAAGCTCCCTGTCCTTTTCCTCATCCGGTTTGTCCTCAACCACAAATATGAGGTCGAAACGTGATAGTATTGTTGATGGAAGGTCTATCTGCTCTGCAATTGACTTGTAACTATCGAATCTTCCGAACTTGGGGTTTGCAGCTGCCAGGACCGAGCACCTGGAGTTCAGGGTTGCCATTATCCCTGCCTTGGCTATGCTGATGGTCTGCTGCTCCAGGGCCTCGTGTATGGCTGAGCGGTCCTCCTCACGCATCTTGTCAAGTTCGTCCACACAGACGTTACCCTTATCCCCGAGGACCAGGGCCCCTGCCTCAAGTGACCAGCCACCGAATTCATCCCTCACGGCTGCCGCTGTGAGACCGACCCCTGAGGTACCCTTACCGCTGGTGTATATCCCCCTGGGGGCCAGCTTTGAGACGTACTTGAGCATCTGTGACTTACCGATACCCGGGTCCCCCACTATGAGTATGTGGATGTCCCCACGGAGCCTGGTTTTATCATCCAGTTCCTTCCCGGTTCCCCCGAAGAGCTGGAGGGCTATGGCCTCCTTAACCTCACGGTAGCCGTGTATGGAGGGTGCGGTGGACCTTATGATCTTCTCATATATGTTAGGGTCCCCTGCAAGCTCCTTTATCTTCTCCTCATCCTCTTCACTTATCTGGAGCTCCTCAAATTCCTGTTCAAGGAACTCAGTATAGTTCCCGTAGATGAAGTTCTTGAAACGCTTTGTCCTCTCATCCCTAACGGTCCTCAGGGTACCGGTCACCCTCACAATATCCCCTGGTGTGAGGGTGTCAACCAGGTCGTCCTCCAGGACAACTGTTATCTGCCGGGGCTGTTCCCCACCGGAAAGGTTCTCCAGGGGCTCCTGGAGTTTCAGTGTCTGGGTGTCCAGGAACTCGGATTCGTCCTGAAGGAGCCTGAAGGATCTCCCACCACACTCTGAGCAGAGTGATGGCTCTGTGATCATGTTGGTTGACTGTGTTACCTCATGGAGCCGCATACACCCACGGCACTCAAAGACGGCCTTAACTATCCTTGGCCTTATCTCATCGGTCTTCCTGACGATGCCATCAACTGCCACGAACTTGCCTATGAATTTACTCCGGAGCTCCCTGAGGGGTATTACGTTGCTGATCCCGCTGAACCTTATGTTGAGGTCCACATTTTTTCTGAGGGGGTCGATGTTCCTTATGGCCTGCTGGGCCGCCCTTATCACATCATCGGGTTTTTCGATGAGGAGGTCTGCAAGGTCAGGGTCAAACATTTCAAGGTCAAGATAACCAACTTCAATTGATCTGACGTTTGGATATTTCTCTATTGCCTCAAATACTCTGTCCTTGTAGTCCTGCAGTGAAAAGAATTCCTCAAATTTTGTAAGTGTCTTGCTCTTGTCCACGGTTTTCATCATGGAAAGTATATTATGATACCATTATAAAACCTTAGTCTGTGCACAGATAACTGTAAACAGAACTTAGTTTAACGTGCTCTGAAGGGGCCAGATCAGATATAAAACTGTGAACTGAGAGCTGAATCCACGACAACGGGGTTGATAGAATGAAGAGATCAAGGATAAACCTTTTTAAACTGACTTCAATGACCATATCCGTCCTGGGAGTTCTTCTTATAATAGGAACAATCCTGGTATTTGCCTACATAGGTGTTGATACCATCTCAGATGCAATATCAGGTAGTGTGAACAGGGGGGAGGAGTACGATGAACTTGCAAAGCTTCAGAACGACTACTCTTCCCTGAAGGTCCAGTACGATTCAGTCAAGAAGGAGATATACCAGAGGAACAATGATAACCTCACGAAGACCTACCTGAATGCTGAAATAGAACTTGTGAAGGCCAAGTCAGCTATAGACGACGTTAAAAGTGCACTTGAGACCAGCAAGCCCAAATCAGAGGTTGATGAAAGGATTAAAACGGCCAGATATCAGTTACAGGTAGCCTCACAGGCCCTGAGTGATGTGAGAGCCCTCATGTAGTTTCAGGGGACCATTTTCTCCCATTTTCTTTTACTCTTATCTTTCATGTGGGTTCTAGTGGATTATTCTTTCCCATTTTTCTTTACCCTTGAAGTCCCTCCCCACAATGTACATCTCTGCACTGGCCTTCCTTGATGAGGCCGGCTTGGTGGTTTTAAGTTTCCAGAAGTCCTTCCTCAGTTCCTTTATAACCCTGTCAAGCTCAGGGCCCTGGAATGCCTTTATCAGGATGTTTCCCTTCCTGTCAAGGACCCTGTAGGCTATGTCAAGGACGTTCTCAACGAGGTCCACTGACCTCAGATGGTCAATATCCCTTATACCCGAGAGTGATGGTGCTGCGTCTGATATGACCACGTCGGCCCTGCCTCCGAGTTCCCTGATTATTCTATCCTTCACTTCAGGGTCTGTGAAGTCTCCCCTTATTGCCCTGAAGTTTTCAGCAGGGAAACCCTTTATCCTCTGGAGGTCAACGGCAACCACAAGTCCCTCCTCCTCGACCTTATCAAGGGCAACCTGTGACCACCCCCCGGGGGCCGCGCCCAGGTCAAGGACCCTGTCACCCTTCTTTATAAGTTTATACCTGTTGTTGAGCTGCAGTAACTTGTAGGATGCCCTTGAACGGTAGTTCTCCTTCTTTGCGCTTCTGTAGTAGTGGTCCCTCTTCCTTTCGGCCTGCCACCTTTTACCCATAGGATCACCTCCTGAAATTCAGGGACCTGCATACAGGTGCCCCGGTTCTTATTATCTCGGCGTCCAGTTTTTCCCCATCAATTCTGAGCACCATGACACTTGGATCCGTGAGGCGAGGAACGGTGGGGCTTCCGGGGTTGAGGAGGACCATATCTTCAAGTTTCCTTATGAAGGGCTGATGGGTGTGCCCGCTTATCAGAACATCGGCTCCCAGTTCAAGGCCGAGGTACCTCAGCTGCTGGGTGTCACCCCGGGGGTAGACCTCACCGTGGATTAGCCCCACCCTGAAGGATTCGATCTCAAATAGCCTTGATCTGGGGGTTTCTATACCATAGTGGCGGTCCATGTTTCCCTGCACACACTCCACGGGGGCCAGTGTTTCGAGTTCCGTGAGGATATCAGGGGATGTTAGATCACCTGCATGAAGTATCAGTTCAACGTCCCTGAAGGTATCAAAAACAGCCTCCGGGATCTCTGATGCCCTGTCAGGTATATGTGTATCTGATATAACGCCTATAAGCATCTCAACTCTCCTTGATGTGCTTGATCTTAAGATCATCTCCTGGATGTACGCTTTAAAGTTAGTTATCTGCATCACTTTAATTAGTTTTTCCGGGATCTGGATGGAGAAGGGAACATGTTATCTCTATCCCTTTAATTAGTTTTTCCTTTAGAAGGGAAGATAAAATGGAATGAAATGGACACGGAATTTTATAGTGGGCAGGTTATCCTACAAACTCCTTAAACCCACCCATCATTTAAGCTCCAGGAGGTCAACGGGTCTTTTAGTGACCGGTTCCATTATAGAACCCCCACTCAAAGCGGCACGGGGGCTCATCTGACCGGGAGACCTGCAAATAGGAGGTAAGCATCGAGAGGGGGCATTGCTCTTCTTTCAGATATTCTGGAATGAACGTTATCAGTCACCTGCAAGGAAACCTCCAATCGCACCTCCAATACCCATGAAGAGCATTGACACAATCAGGAGGGCCAGCACGAGCACTCCACCCGCAAAGGCTCCAATCAGGAAACCTACAGGTCCGGCCAGAGCAGTTCCAAAGATCGTGAGTAAAATGGCAACCAATATGCCGCCAAATGCCCCCGCAACAGTCGCATTCCAGAAACCCTCACTGGCCCCCTCATTTACCATGAGGCCAACGACAAATCCTGCCAGGAATAATCCAAGGATTGAAGCATGCCCAATAAAGGGGCTGAGGATGTATGGAAAAACAATTGAAAGTATAAATCCAAGAATAACGGCTCCCCACTTAACCATTGTAAACACCATTACATTTTATGTCTCAGAGTCCTAAAAAACTTTTAGATTTATAGTTATCATGCAACATAATTATGGATATGGATGAGAAATCTGTGGCCATTGTATTCCCCCACCACCTCCTGGAGGACCACCCTGCGGCAGGTAAAACCTCAGGTTTCATCCTCGTGGAGGACCAGCTCTTCTTTGGGGACCCGGTATTTGGACTCAGATTCCATAAGAACAAGCTTGTACTTCATCGGGCTTCAATGCGATACTACCATGATCACCTTAAATCCAGGGGTCTTAAAGCCGAATACATAGAATACAGCCCTGACCCGCACATGGGGTACCTTAGGGACCACATGGAGGGATATGACCGCGTCTACACACTTGAGCTCCTTGACCATGAACTTGAGGCGAGAATGAAGAAACTTTCCATGGAACTGGGACTTGAAATAACTGAAATTGAGGCCCCATTCCTCTTCAGGAGGAATCTGATGGACACTTACTTCAGGGATGGGAGATTCCTTCTGCGATCATTTTACATCAGGGAGAGGAAGAGGCTTTCAATTCTCATGGAAAATTCCAGACCAGCCGGTGGTAGGTGGACATTTGACACCGAAAACAGGAAGAGAATGCCCCCCGGCCTGGAGGTACCATCCCCTGTGAAGCTCCCAGAAAATGAATACGTAAAGGAGGCGAAGGAGTATGTTTCAGAGAAATTTTCTGACAACCCGGGATCCATGGACCGCTTCAATTACCCCACAACACACACTGAGGCCAGGATTTTTCTGAGGGACTTCATTGAGAGGAGGATTAAAAACTTTGGAAGCTACCAGGACTTCATATCCTGTGATGAGACCTTTCTGTTCCACTCGGTACTCTCATCTTCACTTAACATATGCCTCCTCACGCCCATGGAGGTTATAAGGGCAGTTCTCAGGGCAGATGCGCCACTGAACTCCATTGAGGGGTTTGTAAGGCAGGTGATGGGCTGGCGGGAATTCATAAGGGCAGTTTATATTCTTAAGGGACCCTATGAGAGGACAAGGAACTTCTTCAGCCACAGCAGGAAACTCAATCCTAAACTTTACCATGGCGAAACAGGTATAGATCCCTATGACATTGCTGTGGGGAGGGTTCTGGAGCACGGCTACACCCATCACATTGAACGGCTCATGGTGATAGGGAATTTAATGCTGCTCCTTGGCACGGACCCGGATGAGGTCTACAGGTGGTTCATGGAGATGTTCATAGACGCCTATGACTGGGTGATGGTGCCAAACGTTTATGGCATGAGCCAGTACGCTGATGGTGGACTGATTGCAACCAAGCCTTACATCTCATCGTCAAATTACATCCTCAGGATGAGTGATCACCGGCGCGGGGACTGGTGCAGGGTCTGGGATGCCCTCTTCTGGACATTTCTAAATGAAAAAAGGAGCTTGATAGGAAACAACCCCCGTATCAGGGTTCTATACAGGCACCTGACTGAGAGGAAACTCGAAGAATTCAGAGGGATCCGTGAAGAGTTCATGGGGAACTGATGGGCCGGCGAGGCTTGTAGTTAACGGTCAATCCGCTGGGGGCTGCGGATCATTGAAGTTTAATGGTCCCTGATAGGAGGGGGCCCTTAAAATCCCCAGAAAGGGTGAAGTTCAATCGTATCCGGTATAGTCAAGGGCGCCCTCATTGTAGAGCCTCTGGAGATCAGATGCGTGGCTCAGTTCATATGCGGCATAGGGGTTGTTCAGGTAGGGATGCAGGAGCCCCTTCACGATGTAATAGTAGGCTCCGAGTCTACCGTACTGCCTCCAGGCGATCTGGACATAGAGTGGGAAACCGCAGCCAGGATTGATGAAAACGTTACCCTCCCTGACTGTGCCGTGGAAGACCATGGGCATGGGACCCTCCTGTCCCTTACTCCTGGCAACACTCTCAACGTAATCCATGGCCTCATCAAGACTGTCGAATTCATATCCGTCCGCCCGGTAACGGTATTTACCATCCGGGACCCCGAATATGAATGATTCGATGACCTCGCCCCAGTCTATGTCGGTCCGGTACTCTGAACTGATGTATGCGAGTTCTATTATGGTGACATTGCCCTCCCTGTAGTGTCTGTAGTTTGAACTTCCGGCGTAATGGACCACGAGGGCGCATTTGGATCCCCTCTGGGCCGCATAGGATGCCAGGACCTTTGACTGGGGGTGCCCGGGATACATGTCAGGGTTTGCCAGTTTAACGAAGCCCAGACGCCCCACAGGTTCCACCGGACTCAGTGCAGTTACCCCGTAGAGGTAGGCGCCGAATAGTAGAATGGCTCCGATGATTATGTAGGATGATCTTGCCATGTTATCCTCGTTGATGAATTACTTATTTATGCTAAGGGGCCATGCTGTATAAAAGTAACGGTGTCCCGATGAGAAAACTCTTTAGATTAAATTCCTCAGATAATGAATCATCTTTTCTTCAGTATCTCCTTGATTTCAGCAACCTCCCTTCTGAGGTCCTCTATGCCCCTTTCTATTTCCTCGATCCTTTCATGGACTTCGCGCTCCTCATCGGGGTTCCTGACAAACCATGAGGCAAGTGAAGCTGTCAGGAACCCCACAAAGGTGACACCAACCAGCATGAGGATGCTTGTTATGGCCTTTCCATAGATGGTCCTGGGGGGTATCACGACCTCCCCGGCTATTATTGTTGTTAGACTGTACCAGAGGGAGTCCAGGGGTCCATGGAGGGAGCTGTTGACCTCTGACTCCATCATGTAAAAGAACATTGTCCCGGCCACGAGTGCAATTAGGAGTGTTCCCACGGCCTGGTCAAGGTGTGTCTCCACAAGGAAGGCGAAAAACTTCTTGAGGTACTTTCTGAAGAGGGCGATGACCTTCACAACCCTTATTATCCTTATAAAACGAAATGCCCTGAAGAAGTCCACCGGGAGGAATGCGATTATATCAGGCCAGTTTTCCAGCAGGAATTTTTTACGGTCCTCCGCCCTTTTCAGGTTTACTGAGAATTCTATGAATAGGATTGCGCAGAGGATGAGGTCAAACTGGTTTATGGCGTTTACGGTCAAGGGATTTGATGGGTAAAATGATATGTAGCTGAGTAGCACTATGTCAAGGATGATGAGGAATAGTAGGGTGATTTCCTTGGCTCTTATGAGCTTCCAGTAATCCATGTCAATCCCATTATGAAGTTGATCTGACTGCTGAAAATACTTTACCCTTTCATGGTTTTTAGTTTTACTTTAACTGTCAACTTCAGTATACTACCCTATTACGAAGGACAAGTTCCGCATCGAAATCTAGATATGGGCGCGGGTCCAGATAAACATACGGAAAGATGGGGGGAGGTGCATATGGATATTTTAACTGCAGGATTGCTGGCTGCTGTGATAATCGTTATTATTTCTCTGAGCCTGAAGATAGTTAAACAGTACGAGAGGGGTGTTGTTTTCAGACTGGGGAAGGTTATAGGCGTCAGGGAGCCAGGTCTTCGCATAATAATCCCGATTATTGATCGCATGGTAAGGGTTTCACTTCGAATAGTTACGATGCCCATACCATCCCAGAAGATAATAACACAGGACAATGTTTCAATAGATGTGGCCGCAGTTGCCTACTTCAAGGTTGCAGACCCTCTCAGGGCCGTTGTTGCAATTGAGGACTATTATGGTGCGGTTAACCAGATATCCCAGACAACAGTCAGGAACGTCATAGGCCAGTTTGTCCTTGACGAGGTCCTCTCAGAAACAGCAAGGATAAATGAGAAGATAAAGGAGATAATAGACGAGCACAGCGAACCATGGGGCATAAACGTAACAACGGTGGAGATAAAGGATATAAAACTTCCTGAGGGGATGCAGCGGGCCATGGCCAGACAGGCAGAGGCTGAAAGAGAAAAACGTGCCAAGATAATCACTGCAGAGGGGGAGTACCTCTCAGCAGCAAAGCTGGGAGAGGCCGCTGATGTGATTGAAAAACATCCGGTGGCCCTTCAACTGAGAAATCTGCAGGTACTGGCTGAAATAGCCACAGAGAAAAATTCAACGATAGTATTTCCGGCCCAGTTCATGTCATCCATAAGGGACGTGAAGGAATTCATTGAGAGGGAGGCTGAGTAATTCTCTCAAGGAGAAAGGGAGGTGATACCATGGGAATGCCTTTCCAGCTGTTGTGAAATGTACGAAGAGCGGTGAAGTTGATATGGATTGAGAAGATTGAGATACATGACGGGAGGTTAATTCTTTGAACAGAATAATGAACTTTTCCAGGGACATGATACTTGTCCTTGCATCACCCGAGGAGGCCTTCAGGAGGGTCAGAGAGAGGGGTCTTGAAGGTCAGGGCATCTACCTCTACATCTTCCTATCAGCATTTCTCGGATACATGCTGGGGGGTGTGTTGTCGACCGCAACAGGAGCAGGAATTGCAGTTCCCATTCTATTTGCAGTTGCTGTGCTGATTGTTTCCTTCATAAAACTTCTGGTATGGGCTCTGATATCCCACATAATTGCATCGAAGGTTTTCGGTGGGGAGGGGACATTCGCAGGAACCCTCAAGATGATGGGCTTTGCAGCGGCCCCCTTCGTGGTTGGAATATTTGCCTTCATGACCCTGATACTCTGGAGGACCATCTTTACATCCACAGCACTCCTTGTGGTGATGTACATCTGGGTCATTACAACTGCCATGGCTGCCGTGGCTGCTGAACATGGAATCGACTACGGAAGGGCATTTCTATCGGTATTTGCACTTCCAGCCCTTGTGATAACAGTTCTGATGATGATTCTGGGGGTGTTATGATGGACAGGATGAACATTGCAGGGGCCGTCCTCCTCATAGTACTTGTGGCTGCATTCATCGTTGCATCTGCAGCACCGCTCCTGCAGCCGAAGGATAAGGAGGTGGCTCAGAACTTCACACTTAACTCAAGCGAGGTATCAGAGGTCAGATATGTGACTGTGAACCTTGAATCGAATGCCAGCGACGTTGAACTTGAATTTACAAACACATCAGAAAGGGTTTACACGGTTGAGACACAGAGGAATTCCACAAGCCCAGTTCCGGGGGTTAAACATGCGGTGAACGGTGAAAACCTGAACCTGAACATTACAATGGACACAGGCACCGCAAGGATAATCCTGTCAAACAGGTACATCTACAACATCACCATCAGGACAAAGACAGGCGGATTAATGGTTGTACTTGCCAACGATTCAAGGATAGAAAACCTCAACTCAACCATTCAGTACGCAGGGGGAGGGACGGTGCTCATCGGAAATTCCACCTTCAGGAATGCGTCCTTCCGTGTTAACACCGGCGGTTTCTACATAGCAGACCTGCATCAGAATCTGAGGGCCAGCGGTAATCTGAGCACCGATGTCACCATAGGGGGGACAGCACTGGCCATTTCACCTGACAACGTCCTTAGAATCACGGGTTCAGTGGATTACGGGGGTATAGCATTTGAACCGGCAGGTCTCAGGGTTATAAGGAATTCAACAAGCTACCTTGAACTTGAAGGGTCAGGGAAAATTGGAATAATAAACCGTGTGGGCCTTGGAGGTGTTAATGTGGGGGTGTTCAGAATGCCGGTGGCACCCTGAACCCACCACCACTCTTTTTTTATCATCGGAGCTTTGATTTCATTAGATATACCCATCATCTGTCCTTTTTGAAGGGGATCTTTGGCTCGATATAGGTCCTGTAGAGGGTTTCGAAGAATACGCGTATCATGTAACTGTGCTTCAGGAGGTAACGTGGTCTTGAATAGAACTTGAGGTAGGCCTTCACGAGTTTTTTCTGGATGAGTTCACGGCTCAGTCCGAGCTTCTCGTATTTGATAACCGGCTTTATAACGGTGTAATTCTCCCAGTCATCTTCAATGAGTCCCTGGCTCTTGAGCTCCGCATAGATCGGGGTGCCGGGGAATGGGGTCAGTATGGAGTACTGGCTGTAGTCCGGGTCAAGCTTTATTGAAAAGTCTATGGTCCGGTCCATCTCGGAGGGTTTTTCACCGGGATATCCCAGTATGAAGGATGTTATGACATCCACCCCAACCTTCTTGGTGACCCTCACAGCATCCTCGGCCTGCTTCACGGTTATGCCCTTTTTCATCATATCAAGGACGCGCTGACACCCTGATTCAACACCATAATATATTGTGCTCATTCCAGCGTTCCTCAGGTCCCTGAGAAGGGACTCCTGGACCATATCCACCCTTGAGGACGTGACAAAGCTCACATCAAGGTTCCTCCTCCGGATCTCCTCAGAGATCTCCCTGGCACGGGGTCGGTGGAGCATGAAGGTGTCGTCAAGGAATGCTATATCATGAAGGCCATAAACCTCCACAAGTTCCTCAACCTCATCCACTACGTTCTCCGGGCTCCTGAATCTGAACTTCTTACCCATTATGAGGGATGATGAACAGTACCTGCAGGGGTAGACACAGCCGCGGCTGGTTATCATCCCCCCGGCGTCCTGGCTGGATGTCTCATAGTCCCTGAAGGGCACCAGGTGCCTTGCGGGGAAGGGTATCTCATCAAGGTCCTCTATGAGGGCCCGGGGTTCGTTTGTCCGTATCCTGTCACCATCGCGGTAGGTGATACCTGCAACACCCTCCAGGGATCCTCCCCTCTCATGGTTCTCTGCAAGGTCAACGATGGTGGCCTCACCCTCACCCATGACAACAACATCAATCAGTGTGTCTACAGGGAGAAATGTGGGGTGAGGACCGCCTATAACCGTCAGGACGTTGGGTAAACGATCCTTTATGGCCTTTATGTACTCGAGGGATGTTCTTATTGTTGCGGTGGTTGCGGTTATTCCCACGATGAAGGGGTTGATCCTCTCAACGAGTCTGGCAACCCCCTCAACTCCCATTCTCCGGAGGTCATCGTCGATTATCTTAACACTGAAGGATGCCCTTTCAAGGGAGGCTCCAAGGTACATCAGGTTGAGGGGCGGCAAAACAAAGCCCAGTTTATTTTTCACAGCTGTCCTGTCCTCGGGGTTTATAAGCACGACGTCCAATTAAACACCACCAGTCTCTTTTTCTCCACAGATTCTGCACCATTCCCTCATGTTGTTCACACAGCCAGGGTCCGGTGAACGGATGTCCCCAAGGTAGGATAGGGCTCGTGCTCTGCAGCCGCCGCAGATGTATCTTGATTCGCATGATCCGCAGTGTCCTGTGAGTTCATCCCTGTCCCTGAGGGTCTTGAGGACCTTATTTGTCTTCCATAAATCTTCAAAGCTGTCTTCGAGAATGTTTCCCACACGCATATCCTCACGGTGGGGGAAAAATACGCAGGGGTAGATATCGCCATCAGGTTCTATGCTAATGTAAAATCTTCCAGCGCCACATCCACCGATGAATTCAGCCAGCTGAAGAGTTTCCTCTGTGTATTCGGGGTTATAGAAGTGGGTGGGTATTATCTTCTTATCATGGCTGAGACCCGCTGCAATGGGTGCGAACTGTGGCGCCGTTGAAAGTATCTGGATTTTCTCCTGGAGGTTACTGTGGTGGGCATCACAGAGGACCCTGTATCTTTCACCTGGGCTTATGTCCAGTTCCTGGTTCTCATTTCCCCTGCCAGCGGGTATGAAGTTGTAGAGCATGAACCAGTCTGCACCCAGATCATGGAAGAATTCACCCATGCCGGACAGATGCATACAGTTCTCTGAGGTTACAGTGGTCGCAACCTCCACAAGGATGTCATACTCTGAGAAGTTTTTAACGGCCTCACAGGCCCTCTCCCATGAGCCATCAACACCACGGAATCTGTCATGGACCTCTGGCCTTATTGAATCTATGCTTATCTGGACAAACTGCAGACCCGCATCGACGAATTTACTGCAAGCATCCATGTCACTGAAGATGTAGCCATTGGTTGCCATGGCAGTGTACATGCCGTTTTCATGGGACCTTGATATGTACTCTATTATGGTGGGGTGTATGCTTGGTTCTCCACCCGAAAAGGCAAGGGATGTTACACCTGCGTCTGCGAGGGTGTCTATAACCCTGAGACCTTCAGAGGGTTTCATTTCAGATGACTTTTCACCGGCGTATTCATAGCAGTGTTTACATTTCAGGTTGCAGCGCTTTGTAATGTTCCATACAACCTGGAAGGGGGCTCCGGGTATGAATGGCCTGTTAACACCGAAAAACCCGATGCCCCTGAGGACGCTGATGAGGCCCCTGAACCAGTATTGATCATGCATCTGTTCCCGTATATCCTCCTCCTTCACGCCAAAGGCATCTGCTCCCCTCTTCACTATGAGTCCAAGGATACTGGACAGTAACCTGCACTCAAAGCAGCATTCATCACCATGGAGGAAATGTTTCAGGGCACTTTCTATTCTTGGAGCTCCGTCCTTCCGGCACTCTCCTGTCATATGCTTTAGAAGTATCCTTGAAGCAGGGTTTTCAGCAACCCTCCGGGTAGCTGTACCCCTGTACCCCCTCTTTATGAAGAGTTCCCTTGCAGCATTGGTTATCCTCTTCTCTGTTGAGACCATGATACCACTTATGTAAGTACTTACTAACATTCTGTGGGTTAGTGTTATATAAACCTATCGCCACAGATATGATCATGAAAATAACCGAGGACGATGTTATTGAAGCCCTTGAACTCTTCACAAGGGTCCCATCATTCATTCTAAGGCGCTGGGCTCGTGGAAGGACAAACCTGGCCTCAAAATTCAGGTCGCAGATAATCGAGGGGTATTCGCAGCTCTCAGAATCTGACAGGGAGAGAGTGAGGGCCGTCCTTCAAATGGACATCTCTGATATCCAGAACATCCTCGAGGCGGCCCACCTGAAAACAGGAAAAAAACAGCTGGGGATACTTGCAGATCCCTCAAGCAGGAATTTCATAGAGATTAATCTTGGGGAGATCCGGAATATCCTTTCTCAGGAATTTCATGGAGATTAATCTTGGGGAGATCCGGAATATTCTTTCTCAGGAATTTCATGGAGATTAATCTTGGGGAGATCCGGAATATTCTTTCTCAGGAATTTCATGGAGATTAATCTTGGGGAGATCCGGAATAGCATCCATCAGAAAAAGACCACTAACCCTGCAGCCTCCCACCGTACATTCTCTCATAGTACCTGAGGTACTCCCCGCTCTTTATATTCTCCCACCAGTCCCTGTTATCAATGTACCACCTTATGGTCTCCCTGATACCCTCCTCAAAGGAGTAAAGGGGCTTCCAGCCAAGTTCATTCCGTATCTTACTGGCATCGATTGCATATCTCCGGTCATGTCCCGGGCGGTCCTCAACGAACCTTATGAGGGATTCATCCCTGCCAAGCTCCCTCACTATCAGCTCAACGATCTCTATGTTCCTCCTCTCACTGTTACCCCCTATATTGTAGACCTCACCTACACGTCCGCGGTGCAGAACAAGGTCAACTGCCCTGCAGTGGTCCAGGACATGTATCCAGTCCCTGACATTCATCCCATCACCGTAGACAGGCAGCGGCTTATTCTCAAGGGCATTTGTTATCATTAAGGGTATGAGTTTTTCAGGGAACTGGTAGGGTCCATAGTTGTTTGAGCAGCGGGTTATATTGACTGGCAGGCCATAGGTCCTGTGATATGCCCTCACCATGAGATCCGCGGAGGCCTTGCTGGCGGAGTAGGGGCTGTTGGGTGCCAGGGGTGTCTCCTCTGTGAAGTAACCCTTCTCTGCTGAACCATAGACCTCATCGGTTGAGATCTGTATGAACCTTTCAACTCCATGTTTCCTTGAGGCCTCCAGCAGAGTCTGTGTGCCCAGGATATTTGTCCTTATGAATATCTCTGGATCCTCGATGCTGCGGTCCACATGTGACTCCGCTGCAAAGTTAATGACGGCGTCCACGTCCTTTATGATTCCATCCACGAGTTTCCTGTCGGTTATGCTCCCCCTCACAAAGGTGTAGCGGGGGTCATCCTCAACCCCCCTCAGGTTCTCAAGGTTTCCGCAGTAAGTGAGGGCGTCAAGGTTTATTATATGGTAGGGGTGTTCCTGGAGCATGTACCTTATGAAGTTGCTCCCTATGAAACCAGCCCCCCCGGTTACAAGAATCTTCTCCATTCAGATCTCCTCACAGGTATACAGGGTTCTCCCTGAGGGGTTTCCAGTTCCTGTCCTTCTCTGAGATTATCAGATCATCCACCATTTCAAGTGGCCAGTCTATTCCAATGTCAGGGTCGTCCCAGGGGATCCCTGAGTCATATTCGGGGTGGTAAAGCTCGGTGCACTTGTAGTTAACTATGCACTCATCTGATAGGGCCAGGAATCCATGTGCAAAGCCCTCTGGAATGAAAAACTCCCTCCTGTTCTCATCTGAGAGCCTGACGCCAGTCCATTCACCATAGGTATCTGAGTTCTTCCTGAGGTCCACTGCAACATCAAAGATTTCGCCCCTTATAACCCTCACAAGTTTTCCCTGGGGCTTTTCTCTCTGGAAGTGCAGTCCCCTGAGGACACCCCTAACTGACATGGACTCGTTGTCCTGCACAAACCTGACTTCAAGGCCATTTTCCTGGAACATGGCCTCATTGAAGGTCTCCATGAAGTATCCCCTCTCGTCCGTGTACACCTCGGGTTCTATGATTATGGCACCATCAAGGCTGGTTTTTATGAACCGGAATTCAGCCATGGAAGTTCCCCTCCGCAAGGTCCCTGAGGTACTTACCGTAATCTGTTTTTTCAAGCTTTTCGGCCATTTCAAGCACATCCTCCCTGGTGATCCAGCCATTGTTGTAGGCGATCTCCTCCAGGCATGCAATGTAGAAACCCTGCCTCTTCTGTATTGTTTCTATGAAGCTGCTTGCCTCAAGGAGACCATCATGGGTCCCTGTATCCAGCCAGGCCATACCACGACCCATGAGCTCGACCCTGAGTTTACCCATCCTGAGGTATTCCTCATTGACTGATGTTATCTCAAGCTCACCCCTCTCTGATGGTTCTATCCTCCTCGCGATCTCAACAACCTGGTTGTCATAGAAGTAGAGGCCGGGTACAACGTAATTTGATTTTGGCCGTGATGGTTTCTCCTCAATGGAGATAACCCTGCCTTCACTGTCAAATTCAACCACGCCGAAGGGACGCGGATCTCTGACATAGTAACCGAATATGACAGCACCATCCTCCAGTGAAGCCGCCCTGCGGAGTATTTCACTGAACCTGTGCCCGTAGAAGACATTGTCACCCAGAACAAGGGCAACCTTTGAGTCCCCTATGAAATCTTTACCCACGATGAATGCATCCGCAATCCCCCGGGGTTCCTCCTGGACCCTGTAGGAGAACCTGACCCCGAACTGCGAGCCGTCCCCCAGAAGATCCCTGTAGAGTGGGAGGTCCCGGGGTGTTGATATTACAAGTATGTCCCTTATTCCCGCCAGCATAAGGACAGATAGGGGGTAGTATATCATTGGTTTATCATAGATCGGCAGCAGCTGCTTTGAAACAGCCCTTGTTATCGGGTAGAGGCGGGTCCCTGAGCCACCTGCAAGAACTATTCCCTTCATGCTTCACCTCCTAAGACTTTCATTCATTTTACAAAACCCGCATCTTTGATGTAATCCCGCAGGGCATCCCGGTAGTTCCTCAGGGGTTTGAAACCCTCCATGGACCAGTTATAGTTTCTGAGAACAGAGAATGAGGGCCTCCGGGCGGGTCTGGGGAATTCATGGCTTTTCACGGGTTTCAGGCACACTTCCATGCCGAGTTCATTGAATATATCAATGGCAAATTCATACCACGAGCACTGACCAGAATTTGTGAGGTGATAGACCCCGTAGGCCGGCCTCTCCAGCAGGTTCCCGATGGATGCCGCAAGGTCACGGGTGTAGGTCGGGGATCCGTACTGGTCATCCACAACGCTTATTTCATGACCCCTCTCAGCGAGTTCAACCATGGTCCCCACGAAGTTTCTCCCGTTCCTTCCGAACAACCATGATGTTCTGACAATGTAGAACCTCTCTGAAAGCTGACGCACCGAAACCTCGCCGAGGTACTTTGTTTTACCATAGAAGTTAAGGGGATTTGGTTCATCAAATTCAAGGTATCCATCACCTTTTTCTCCATCAAAGACGTAATCCGTTGATATGTAGAGAATGGATGACCCCACAGCCGATGCCGCAGCTGCAATGTTCCTGGTGCCAAGCACGTTCACCTGGTATGCTGTATCCCTCTCTGTTTCTGCACAGTCAACGTCTGTGAATGCCGCGGCATGTACAACGGCGTCGGGCCGGGTCTCCCTGAGGAGTTCCATAACACCCTCCAGGTCACGGATGTCAAGGGAGCCTGATGTTACAACCTCATGCCTCCGGGATAGGATGTCCACGAGGTCGCTTCCCAGCATGCCCGAGGAACCTGTTATAAGGATCTTCATCTGAGCACCTCTCTCTGGTCTTTTATTGTTAGAGGGATCTTAATACAAAGCCCTCTTTTCCTGGTTTTATTCTGGATATCTTTCATGATAACAAATCCCTTATCTGATTGCAGGAATCATCTTGGAACCTCTGAGGTTACCGGGTAAGGATACCCTGCTATCTCAAGAAAAGCATCAACATCAAACAGTCCCTCAAGGACGTGGTCTGCACCAGCATCCTCAAGTTCATCCATGCTGAAATCGCCTGTTGCAACCCCCACCGTTGTAACACCCACTTCCCGGCCGGCTGCAATATCACGGGGTGTGTCCCCCACGGCAATAACATCCCCTGCCTTGAGGTTTCCATAGATACCTGAAGCTCTTTCAAGGGCCAGCCTCAGAATTGAGGCCCTGCTGCAGCCCTCATTACCGAAGCCTCCGAACCGGAAGTGGGTATCAAAGGATGCTTCCCTGAGTTTCAGCCAGGCCACGGGTTCAATGTTACCGGTTACAACTCCAAGGGGTATCCCTGCATCCCTTAGGTGCTCAAGGACCGCCCCGGCACCATCAAGGGCCCTTATATTATCCCTGCCAAGGTTCAGCCTGTAGTTGTATGATATCCTGTCAACTATCCTCCTGAAATCGTCTTCATCAATTTCAAGGCCATGTTCAGCGGCTGTCCTGAATATTATCTCCTTATCGGTCATCCCCTGCATGTTCCCGATATCTATCCTGACATCAACATCAAACAGTTCCCTGAATGCCAGCCTGAAGGAGTAGAAGTGGCAGTGGGAACCCACAAGGAGGGTCTTATCAATGTCAAATATGATGGTCTTCATGGTATCATTCCATTACTTAAAGCGGATCAGCCGAAATTCAATTCTAGCTGTACTTTTTTCTCAGATGCTCTGAACTGTAATCATAATAGACAATATTGGACTTAATAAAAACCCTCTGCACGGGTTCATCATCCTGAAGGTATGTCACGGTTATCTTCCTCTCACTCACACGAATCTCCACTGCATTTCCACGGGGACCTGTACTGTAGGTGTGCTCCTCTCCCACAAGGTCCCTTATCCTTATCCAGTCCACCGCCATTTTAATCCATCCGAATATTTCACCAGAGTCTCTGCGTTATTATTATCTACGGTTCCATCTATAAAGTATTTCATGAAGAGGGATATCTGTGAAATTGAGCATACAGACAGGGAACGGGTGCTGAGGGTGAGGGCTGAAATGCCCTCCATCGATGAGATAAGGGGGATCTGTGACATTTTTAAGATATTATCTGAGCCAACACGACTTAAGATACTCAGGGCGCTTTCACTGGACTCCCTCTGCGTATGTGAACTGGCATCATTACTGGATGTAACCCAGTCAGCGGTTTCACATCAGCTGAGGATCCTCCGGAACGCCGGGATGGTTGACTATGAGAGGGATGGTAAGATGGCACGCTATTACCTAAGGGATAATATGGTTGTGGATTTCATAGAGCAGTGCAGTAAACTGCATTCACGGTGTGAGGAATAAAAATGTATGAGCTGCTCTCCTATCACCTTGAGGACAGATCACCGGTCCACCCATCCCTTGAGGATGTCAGCATAACCATCAACACCACTGTAGGGAATGATGGATATGAGACCCACACCATCAGGACCAGCAACCATGCAGGTACACACATAGATGCACCGGCCCACTTCATTGAGGGAGGAAGGAGGATCTCTGAATACAGTATAGATGATCTTATCTTCAATGAGGTCTCCATCATTGAGGTGGATGCGGGTCCAGGTGTCCCCATAGGAAAGGATGACATTGACCTTGTTGACTGTGAGCTCCTCATCATAAAAACAGGTTTCGGGTCACGCAGGGGAGAGGATGTTTACCTCAGGGACAATCCATGGATAGACCCTGAACTCATAGACCATATAAGAAGAAACTTCAAGGGGATAAGGGCTATTGGAATTGACTGTATATCGATATCCACTTCATCAAGGCCCTCTGAGGGGAGGATGGCCCATCTGAACGCCTTCATGGAGAGGCGCGAGTACGGAGACCCCCTCCTTCTCATAGAGGACATGAAACTTGACAGTGTCCGGGAGGTTACCGGGAGGGTGTTTGCTGTTCCATGGATGCTTGGATCTGTTGACAGCGCACCATGCACCGTTATAGCGGAGCTGAGATGAGTGACATGGAAATAAGGATAAGGCCCGTTGGGGTTGTAAGGTCCCCCTTCAGGACCAGGAGCGATGCGCCGGCACAGGGAAGGTTTTCCAGCGAGGAGAGTGAGATCCACATCTTTCCAGAGTACCTGGATGCGGTGGACGGTCTTGAACTCTTCAGCCACATCTTTGTTTTATACTGGCTGCACCTGGCTGAGAGGAATGTTTTAAGGGTGGTACCTAGGGGTAAAAGGAAGAAAAGGGGTGTTTTCTCTACAAGGGCTCCTGCGAGGCCCAACCCTGTGGGGCTCTGTCTTGTGGAGCTACTTGAGTGTGGGGAGATACTGAGGGTCAGGGGCCTTGATGCGCTGGAAGGTTCCCCGGTTATTGATATAAAACCATACTATGAGGATATAGATTCACCGGGGTTCTGATGGTTCTCTGAATGGTTCTTCAACATCCTGGGATATGGATTCACCGGGGTTCTGATGGTTCTCTGAATGGTTCTTCAACATCCCTTACGAAGGGTTCTATCTTGCAGTCGCAGGTATCTTCCTTTATCTCCCTCTCTGTGATTGCGACTGTTTCGATGGGTTCCATGCCAAGGATTTCCTTCATGGTCCTGAATGTTCCCTCTGCACCGCTTCCACCGTAGGTGCAGAAGAAGGCCACCTTCTTTATCTTTGAACGGTTCTCCTTCAGGTAGGTGCTTATGGGTACAGATGGCTTACCCGCCCATACCGGAGTTCCAGCTATCACAAGGTCGTAACTGGAGGGGTCCTTTTCATAGGGTTCAAGGACGGTGTCCTTCCCCCTTGCAGCCTGGTAACCTGATTTTATAAATCCTATGATCCCTGTACGTTTCTGGGTATCATGGATCTCCTCGATATCGCATCCAAGTTCATCGGCTATTCTGGCTGCAACCTCCCTTGTGTTCCCGGTTCTTGAGTAATATACCACAAGTGCTTTCATGTAGTCTAATATGTGGATCTGTTCATTTATATTATTGCTTAATTTTAAAATCAGTTTTCTGTCTTCAGGGGTTTCTCTTGCGTTTCATATCATGGAGTGTTCTTTTGATGCTTTAAAAGCAGGGTTCTCTGTTTATCTGCGGAATGTATTCTGTGATCTTAGCTGAAAAACTGTGAGATGATAACATGCACTAAATTGAAGCTGGCCTTCATATAAACTTAGAAATAGTCCCTGCATGTGATAATATGGGGGGTAGCTTCCAGAGATTTTAAGGGGGGTTGTTAGGAGTGAAAAAACGGGGAGGTGCTTTATTTTTTCACATCTCTGGAAGCTGATATTTTTTGTGCTTTCAACAGAACGAATATCCCGGATGTTGAAAGCCATAATAAGGGGGTGATGTGTGTATGAGACACACAAACCTATATGTTAGAATACTCCTATATAAACATTTCGGTGAGGTGAAGGGTGAATTAGGTGATTGAACATAATTAATGTAGTGGACCATGAGATGACAATCTTTAATTTCAGAACCTGAAGGAGTGAATCCATGAAAGAACCGGTGGAAGGGCCACTATTCACGGCCCGCACATGCAGGGAGTACCTTAAAATGTTCAACCTCAACCCTCCCGACCTGAGGGACCTCCGGATACTGGACTGCCCGGGGGGTGCCAGTTCATTCACCCCCATCATGGCCGCAGCTGGTTTTGATGTGAGGGCATGTGACATCATGTACGGCGAGGAACCAGGGATCCTCGGTGAAAGGTGTAGGGAGCACCTCCGGACCCTCACAGAAGAATTAAAAAGAATTAAAGATACCTTTAAATGGGAATTCTATAAATCCCCTGATGAGATGCTTGAAAAACGCCTTGAAGCATGCAGCTGCTTCGAGGAAAGCTACAGACTGAACCCTGCCCTGTACATCAGGGGGGATCTCAGGGAGCTACCCTTTGATGACGGTGAATTCGACCTGGTGGTCTCATCACACCTCCTGTTCATCTACGAGCACAGGCTTGACCAGGAATTCCATAGAAAAGCCCTTGAAGAACTCACAAGGGTGGGCTCCGAGGTGAGGGTGTACCCCATCGTCAGGGAAAACGGTGAACTGGCGGATTATGCAAGGGAACTAATAAATAATGGGATGAGGGGAGTTGATGTTGATGTGGTGGAGGTGGACTATGAGTTCAGGAGAGGTGGCAACAGGATGCTCATACTTAGGAGCTGATCCAGTTTTCAGGACATCTACCTACCTTTTTATTTCATCTATTATCGCCTGGTGCATTCTCCTTATGAATTCTATCCTGTCCTCATATTTGAGGACATCCAGGTAGCCCTGTGCCACAAGGTTGAAGGCGAAGGGTGATGGTATGCGGGTGTTGATCTGTTTTATCTCCATATCACCGTCCCTTATCCATTCAAGCACCCTGATGGCATTTTCAATGTCCATGTAGTCCTCCATGACCTCCCTCCGAGCTTCCTCGAGGATAGGGAACTTATCATCAAGTTCACTCACAAATTTGAGGAGTATCTTACCCCGAACCTGCTGCCTGCCAACCGATTTCTCCTCGCCCCTGTACCTCCGAAGTATCATAAGTGCACGGCCAGCACAGTGCCTGAATCTGCTTGCCAGCGTCTCTGTCCTGTCAAGGGCCTTCTTGAGCACATTCCTCAGGTTTTCAGGTTCAAGTTCCCTGAAGGCCTCAAGACCACCCATTTTGCCCTCTGAGCTGAGGTAGAACCCATTGTCAGATACAGATATCATAACATCCCTCCGGTAGCGTCTGGCAATGACGTAGGCGACTGCACGGGAGATTGCATCGTTCACCCTCCTCCCGAAGAGACTGTGGAATACAATGAACTTCCTCCCACCGAAACCTGTGTAGTACTCCACCAGCATTCTCCTTATACTGGGTATTCCGGCGTAGAGGTACTGCTCACGGAAGTATTCGTAGATGGAGGACGCCGCCCTTTCGTCCACATGAAGGTAGCTCATTATGAATTCCATTATCTCATTCCTGGAACGCCCATACTGAAACTTTCCATCCATTATATCCCTGAAGCGCTGTATATCCAATGCAAGATCAAAGGAGAGGGGTAGCTGCTCTGAGAACCATGAGGGAATCGTCGGAGGCCCTGAGGCAGGAGTGACGTTCACGGTCATGCCCCTGGCATAGTTGAAGCGGTATATTCTGCCCCCAAGCACAAAGGTGTCCCCCTTCCTGAGCTTCTCCATGAAGTCCTCCTCGATCCTCCCCACGACCTTACCGCCGCACTTCACAACCGCAGCGCTTCTATCAGGTATCGTGCCTATGTTGGTGGAGTAAAGCATCCTTGCAAGTTTACCCCTCCTCCCGAACTGGTTCTTATCATAGTCAACCCAGATCTTGGCGTACACGTACCTCTCCTCAAGTTCCACGTACTCACCGGCCAGGTAACTGAGGACAGAGAGGTAATCCTCCCTCCTGAGGTTCCTGTAACAGTAGCTGTTCCTTATGACCTCAAGGGCATGGTCGATGTCCCAGGGGTTCTCGATGGCCATCCCGTATATGTGCTGGGCCAGCACATCCAGGCAGTTCTCGGGTACCCTGATGGAGTCGATTTTACCCTCAAGGGCATTTTTGAGTATGAGTGAACACTCAACAAGGTCATCCCTGTCCACAACAACTATCCTCCCCTTAGATTTCTGGTGAAGCTGATGGCCGCTCCTCCCGATCCTCTGGAGGGCCCTTGAAACTGATTTGGGGGAACTCAGAAGCACCACAAGGTCTATGTAGCCTATGTCGATACCGAGTTCAAGGGAGGTGGATGAAACAACCGCCTTCAGTTCACCCCTCTTGAGTTTCTCCTCGGTTTCAAGTCTGATCTCCCTTGAGAGTGATGAATGGTGGGCCATGATGTTGCTATCACTGTAGCTCTCAGGGAAACGGCTTTTAAGGTTATATACAACGCTTTCAGTACCGCTCCTGGTGTTTGTGAATATCAGGGTTGTTCTGTGAGTCTCTATGAGGTCATGGAGGATGTCATAGAGGGCGTTCCCTATCTCCTCGGGATCAGCGGCAACGATATCATCCACGGGGCATATGAGGTCGATGTCCAGTTCCTTCAGGTAGCTGACGTCAACTATCAGACACTCCCTCTCTGAACCGTAGCTGTAACCAACCAGGAACCGCGCGACCCTCTCGAGGGGGTGGACGGTTGCTGAGAGACCTATCCTCGTGAAGTCCCCCACGAGGTGCTGCAGCCTCTCAAGGCTGAGGGAGAGATGGACTCCCCTCTTATTATCTGCAAGGGAGTGTATCTCATCAACTATAACATAGCGGACGGTTGAAAGCTTTTCCCTGAATTTTGGTGCGACAAGGAGTATTGAGAGTGTCTCAGGAGTTGTTATCAGTATGTGGGGTGGTTTTTTGAGCATCCGTGACCTTTCATAGCTGGTGGTATCCCCTGTCCTGACAGCCTTCCTTATCTCAAGGTCCCTGCCCTCCCCTGCGGCGATATCCCTGATGGCACTGAGGGGCTCCTCCAGGTTCCGTTCAATGTCGTTGTCCAACGCCTTGAGGGGTGATATGTATATGCAGTAGACACTGTCCTCAAGCTCCCCATCATCTGCAAGTCTCGTCAGTTCGCTGATTATCGAGAGGAAGGCGGTGAGGGTCTTGCCGGACCCTGTAGGGGAGGATACCAGGACATTCCTTCCCCTGTGGATGTCCATTATGGCATACCTCTGGGCCTCTGTGAAGTCATCGAAGGTCCTCCTGAACCATTCACTCACCCATGGGTGGAGTATGGAGTGTATCTCTCCGGATGTGTACATCCTCTCCTGTTTCTTTATCATTCAATCACCCGGATAACCTGTTTTCTGCTGAAACTTCAGAAGGTCCCCCACGGTCCTGAATTCGAAGATCTCAAAGTCCTCAACACCATAGACCAGGAATTCAGTGAGTTCAGACTCCCTCAGAAAGGGGGAGAGTATATCCTCATGGAGGATGTCTGAACCCTCTGTAACGAAGTTAAAGGAGGGCATCACAAGGAGTTTCATGTCCCTGAAGGGACCAAGCAGGAAACATTTGATCTTCTCAACCCTCTCACCGCTTCTTAAACCCACACAGGGATGTTCATGGCCGATGATTATTGTCTCAGCATCAAGGTCTTCGGGTACAACGTGGCCGTGTGCAAGGAGGAAACCGGATATACGGAGGGTTTCGGTGACACTGAGATGTGACACCTGTGACATGTAGGGTATGAGGGCGTCATGGTTTCCCCTGATGATGGTTATATCCCTGAAGTTCTCCTCAAGGTACTGCATCATTCTGATGATCTCACGGTTCTCCTGCCAGCTCACCCTCCCGAACTCATGTTTAAGGTCCCCGTTTATGATGATACCTGAGGCTCCGGACACGTCCCGTATGGTGTCTATCCGTTCAATTATCCTCCTGAACTGGAAACCGGGTACCATAACACCCTGTGTGTTGAGGTACTGCTCGTAGCCCAGGTGGAGGTCTGCAATGACCATGGAATCCTCAATGATGAGGGACAGGTCACATATTTCAAGGTCATCCATGAGTCTGTAGGTCTTCATGGGGTCACCAGGACTGTCGTTAAATATATGAGGTCAAGCATGCCGAAGAGTATGAGGGAGTTCATAACAAGCTCAGATTTGCTTGCAACATCCTCTCTCTCCCCTGAACCATAGAGTGAATGGATGCACGGGATTGTGACTGTGAGTGACAGGGCCGCTATTACCAGGAAATTGATCCCGGGACTGAAACTCTCTGATAATGAAAGAAGGGCCAGCATCACCGTTGCGGCGGCTGAGGCAAGGACCATTATCCTGCGGGAATCTCTGACCCCGAGGCGGACTGGAAGGGTCATTTTACCTCCCAGCAGGTCCTCCCGGAGGTCGGGTATCTCAACGTTTATTATGAATACGAGCTGCAAGAGCATTATCGGTACCGAGAAGAGCAGAATCCTGATGTCAGGCCCACCTGCCATTACAGAGTATCCCATGGCTGGAAATATGAATCCGGTGATGGCGGTTGCCAGTTCACCAAGGCCCCTGTATGAAAGCCTGAGGGGCGGTGCACTGTAGAACCATCCAAGGAGGCTTCCAGAAACAGTAAGCAGAAGTACTGAGGGGTTCCGGAAGGTTATGGTGTAAATTATGGACAGTGTTATGGATGTGGCTATAAGAAAAACTGCAAATCTCCAGGCGAAGTTTCGCAGTTCAGGGTGCCTCTGGAGGGTACCGCTTCCACCGGAGTACTTCGTTGAAGAATCCGGTCTGTCAAGGTCAAAGTCATAGTAGTCGTTGCTGTAGGATACAGATAGGTGTGCTGGCATAACTATGAGGTAACCGGCGATGAACTGTTCCGCTGAGATATGTCCAGTCTCTATGGCTGCAAGGACAGCTCCAGTGGCATAAAGTATAAAGCCGGCTCCAAGGAAGGGGAGCCTTCCAAGCCGGATTATTTCACGGATCGTTTCAGTATTCCATGCAGGATTCTTCATGGGAATCTCCATTGAATTACTGTGGAATATTTATATCATCGGGGAGATAAATTAATTTTCATTGATGGAGCTGAACACGTAGGCATGGTCAGAAGTCAGTTGTCTCTGGTTAATGGAGAGGTTACCATCGGAGATTACGGCATATCAGGAAAAAACAGGTGATCTCATGGTCAATGCAAGGTTGAAGGAAATGAGGCTAATGGAGCCTCAGAAGAGGATGGAGGCCATAGAACAACTTGAACCTTCAGAGGAATCAGTTGAAATGCTCATAGCTCTTCTGGAGGATGAAAGTCATCCCGTAAGGTTTAAAGCAGCTGAAAAACTTGCAGAATTTGGTGAAGCATCTCTTGAGAAACTTATGGAGATAATGGATACAGCGGAGGGCGAAATCAGGAGATACGCAACCTTCGCACTCAAGAAGATAGGAGATCCCCGTGTTACAGACCACTTCATAGAGGCCCTCAGTGATGAGGACTGGGGTGTAAGGAAGTTTGCTGCAAGGTCCCTGGGTGAACTGGGAGATCTGCGTGCAGTGGAGCCCCTCATAGCTGCCCTTGATGATGAGGACTGGGGTGTTAAACTTGCAGCTGTAAGGTCCCTTGGAGACCTTGGAGATGAGAGGGCCATAGAACCCATCAAGAAGGCCAGAAGAAAGGGTGATAAGGACTTCAAGAAGGCTGCAAACAAGTCCCTTAAAAAGATCCAGTCAGGACGATAACCTGCAAGTAAATTATCAGTTTTTGCTGTTCCTTTTCTTTAGTTGATTTAATGGACTGGTTAGTGTGCGATAACGTGCTGTTCCTTTGATTCTTCAGTTAAACTGATTTAAGGATCAGAGGGGACATTGTTCATCCACCCCTCCTTTTCACATCATATCTATGGGTCAACACATCCCTGTTGCTGCACATTTAAATAATGAAATATCCATTTAATGAAGTTTTTATATCTGCTTCAACATAACACTATTAATATGGTCTGTGGTGGTTTTATGAATATTGTGATTGTTGGAGCTGGATTCGGGGGAATATCTGCGGCGGCACTCCTTGCACAGAAGGGGCTGGAAGTAACTGTCATTGAGAAGAATGAGGGTCCTGGGGGACGTGCAAGCGTCTACAGTGAGGGGGGATTCACCTTTGACATGGGACCATCATGGTACCTCATGCCAGACGTCTTTGAAAACTTCTTCGCAGAGTTCAATGCCAAGCCAGAGGATTTCTATGACCTTAAAAAACTTGAACCAGCATACCGCGTATTCTTCGACGGGGGAAGGGTCGTTGATGTATCATCTGATATTGAAAAGAACTATGAACTCTTTGACAGCTTTGAGGAGGATGGTGGTGAAAGACTCAGGGAGTACCTGGAATCAGCTGGTAAACTCTACGACTCGGTTGTGAAGGAAATGCTCTACAGGGACTACAGGTCAGTCCTGGACTTCCTTAATGGAAAGCTCCTGCTACAAGGATTGAGGCTCAACATACTCGAATCTCTTGAACACTTCGTTAAAAGGCGATTTAAGAGTGACGAGGCCCGCAAGATACTCCAGTACTCAATGGGATTCCTTGGAAGCGCACCCCAGAACACACCCTCAATGTATCATATAATGTCCCATATCGACATGACCCTCGGAGTCTTCTACCCTGAGGGGGGTATAAGGAGGGTTGCCCAATCAATATATGAACTCGCCCTTGAACATGGAGCCAGATTCCACTTCAACGAGGAGGTCAAAAGGATAGAGGTAATCGATGGAGTGGCAACATCTGTCATAACCGACAGGAACATCTATGAAGCTAATGCAGTCCTGGTGAATGCTGATTACCCCCACAGTGAACTGGAACTCCTTGATGAACCCCACAGGACCTATGATGAGACATACTGGGAGTCTAGGGTAATGGCGCCATCAGCCTTTGTAGCCTACCTCGGAGTTGACAGGGTTATAGATGCCCTTGAACACCACAACCTCTTCCTGGAGAGGGACTGGGCCGATAAATTCCAGGAGGTATTTGACCCCAGGAGGGCGAGGTGGCCAGAGAGACCATCCTACTATGTGAATGTACCCTCACGGACAGATACGACTGCTGCCCCCCAGGGATCAGACACCCTCTTCATACTGGTCCCCCTCGCCCCGGGCATGGAGGACAACGAGGAACTCAGGGAGGGCCTCTACCGGAGGGTGATGGATGACCTTGAGAGGAAGGTGGGTGAAAATATACGGGACCATGTCGTTGTAAAGAGGATATTCGCCATAAATGATTTCAGGGACCGTTACAATGCATACAAGGGCACAGCCCTGGGGCTTTCCCATACACTGAGACAGACAGCCCTCTGGAGACCATCACATAAGAGCAAGAAGGTTAAGAACCTCTATTACACAGGACATTACACCCACCCCGGCATAGGCGTCCCGATGACACTTGTCTCATCACAGATAGTCTGCAATGAGATAATGGAGGATACCGGAAGGTAAAGGGTTGCTGTAATGACTGCAAATTTTTAGACCTTTAAACCTTAAAAATAGTCTAATGGGTGATATGTCTTTGATTGACAAGAAAATTTACTCAATATTTAAGAGGGGAAGTAAAACGTACTTCTACAGTACACTTTTCTTCCCAATGGAGGTTAGGAGAGACGTTTTTATACTCTACAGCTTCCTTCGAAAGGCCGATGACTACGTTGACCGGGTGCCGCAGGATACTGATGGCTTCTATGACTTCGTGGAAAGGTACAGGAGAGCATACTCCTGTGAAATCACAGGGGACGTGGTGGTTGACTCATTCGTGGAACTTTCAAGGAGGAAAAAATTTGAAGATGACTGGACAGAGGCCTTCCTGAGGTCCATGGAGATGGATATAACAGTATCATCCTACAGTACAATGTCTGCCCTCGAAGAGTACCTCCTTGGTTCATCAGAGGTCGTGGGGCTCTTCATGGCATCCATAATGGGCCTTGACCCTGATTCATACCACTATGCAAGGTACCTTGGAAGGGCCATGCAGTACGTTAACTTCATAAGGGACATTGCAGAGGATATTGAGCTTGGGAGGCTCTACTTCCCCCTGGATGAACTTGAAAGGTTTGGACTCGAATCCCTTGATCCTCATGAGATAAGGGGGAGGGAGGATAATTTCCGGTCATTTCTGAGGGCCCAGATAGACATTTACAGGGACTGGCAGGGAACAGCGGAGAGGGGCTACCGGTACATCCCCTACCGTTACCTGGTACCCATAAAGACAGCGGCTGACATGTACATGTGGACATCAAGGATCATTGAAAGGGACCCCATGATAGTCTACAGCCGAAAGGTGAAGCCTTCAAGGGGCCGTGTGGTCTCAGGGGCGGTGTTTAACATATTCCGCCTCATGGGTTCCATCAGGGTCAGTGGAGGCCCATGATCGTCGGGGCAGTGTTCAGATGAAGACTATACTGGAGTATATGGGGTTTCTCTTCAGGATATCCAGGTTCAGGTTCTGGATCTACACCGGTGGGACCTATGTTATAGGATACACCCTGGCCGCGTCAGGATTTGCAGATTTCCTCTCACCTGCCTACTACCTCTACCTGATATACTTTTTCTTTCCGGCCAGTATCTTCATATATGGGGTTAATGACTGGTGGGATGAGGAAACCGACATTCTGAACCCCAAGAAGGGCTCCAGAGAACATATGCTGGCCCGTGATGAGAGAAAAAGATTGAAGAGATCGATAATACTGGTAACCGTCATCAGCTTCCTTATGATGCTATCACAGACACTTACGGAGGCCCTAATTTTCATGGGATTCCTTTTTTTATCATACTTCTACAGCGCACCCCCACTTCGCTTCAAGGAGAGACCATTCCTGGATTTCTCATCCAACTACCTCTATATAATGCCGGGTATATTCGCATACAACCTTGCATCGGGCGCCCTTCCGGACCCGCTGATCCTCTTTGCCGGTTACTGCCATGTTGCAGCCATGCACATCTTCTCGGCCGTACCTGATACTGAATATGACAGAATTGCAGGTATAAACACCACCCCCGTTTTCATCGGCAGAAGACCGGCTCTCGCAATTTCAGCCTTCTTCTGGTTACTGCTATCCATTATAACAGTATGCATTACAGGATTCCATCCACTGAGCTTCCTGGTATTCATATACCCGGCATTTTCCCTTTCAGTGCTTCTAATAAGGAGAATAAGAATAGAGAAGATATACTGGTATTTACCCCATGTTAACACTGCCCTCGGCGGCCTTCTATTCCTTGCACTCATAAACTACAGGGTGTTTCACTGGATATAACCCATCAACGGGACACTTCACCATAACTTAAACCTGGCTGTTCTTAATATGAGTGCAATGAGCATGAGGCCTGCAATGAAGGGTATCTCAAGGCCAAGGAAGAGGCAGGCACCTGTCCAGAAACACATTATCAGGTAAAGGCTTGATACAGCACCATTACCCATCTCCTGCAGGGAGTCACCGGTCACTGCCAGTGAGATCAGTGCAGCCCCCAGACCTGAGAGAATCCAGCCCGCGAAGTTCTGTAGTGGAACCCCATAGAAGATCCCCGGATTCACCCACACCCAGAATTTGAGGGCAACTGCAGCCGGGTCAATAACCACGTCGGTTAATGCAGCAATAAGGGCTGCCAGGATCAGAAATTTAACCCTGCCCTCAACACACTCCTTTGCAAGGTAGGCGGATCCAAGGAACAGGGGTAGCCACGCGAATGGAACCGTGAAGGGGGTGTAGCCGAGTATCTTCAGGCCGATCATATCACCGTAGTAGAACTCAGAGTAGGGAAAACCGGTTATTATGGCGAGGGTTTCAATCGAAATTGCATAGATGCCAAGAACGAGTATCAGTAAAAAGCCACGGGACCCGAGGCTCCTTATGGTTGATATGAATGATGGAACAGCCATTGAAATTATGAATATAACTGATACGATCCAGTAACCCTCTATTCTCATGCCAGTAACAGGGTATGAGCTCAGAGCAAGTATGATACCCGTCAGCAGTATCAGCAGGGAGGTCCTTCCGGCTTTATCAGACATGCTGAACACCTTTATGGATCATGATCATACTCCAGATCTCCAGCCGTACACATCAGGCCTTCTGTTTCTCAGAAGGGGAAGCTCCCTCCGGATCCTCTCCACGGCTTCCAGGTCAATATCTGCTGTGATCACAGAGGGGGATGCATCGGCCTCACAGACGACAGATCCCCAGGGATCAGCGATCATGGAGTGGCCATAGGCAACATAGGACGCTGAGGGGTTCCTTGCAGGTGATGCAGCAACACAGTAGCACTGGTTATCCAGGGCCCTTGACCTTACAAGGAGCCTCCAGTGGGCCGGTCCGGTTGTCATATTGAATGCCCCAGGGAATATAAGGACCTCTGCACCCCTTAGGGCCATCATCCTTGAAAGTTCAGGGAAACGCATATCATAGCATATCCCCACACCCATGATGCAGTGGGGAGTTTCTATAACGGTCACGGAATCGCCTGCAATCAGGCTATCTGATTCCCTGAAGCTTATCTCTCCGGGAACATTGATGTCGAAGAGGTGGACCTTGCGATGCTTCCCGATGATGTTCCCACCATCGTCCATCACAAAGGAGGTGTTGTAGATGCCCTCGGGTGTTTCCTCGGGGATGGAACCTGCGACCAGATGGATCCCCAGTTCCCTGGCAATTGACCTCATGGTTCTTATGGAGTATCCATTCTCATCCTCTGCATACTCTGAAAAAAGGTTTACATCGTAGGGGCATGTGAACATCTCAGGAAGGACAATGAGCCGGGCGCCTCTCTCAGCGGCCTCCACAATCATCTCAACGGCAGTACCAACATTCTCCTCTTTATCTTCGGTTACCTGCATCTGGCATATTCCAAGCCTCATAGAGACACTTCCACAAATTCAGGTGAAGGAAACATTTTCCAGGAGGATCTTAAGACCGATGAGGATGAGGATCAGGCCTCCAATGGCCTCAAGACGGTTTTCAAATATGTGGCCCACCCTTTCGCCTATGTAGCTACCGGCAAGTGATAGTATGAATGTGATGAGACCTATGACAATTACCGGGAGCCATATGGATATGTCAAGGAGGGCGAAGCTCACACCCACTGCGAAGGCATCGATGCTGGTTGCAATTGAGAGTACAAGGAGTTCACGGTAACTGAAAATGAATTCTTCCTCCTCCATGATCAGGCTTTCATAGATCATTTTAAGGCCTATTATGAGGAGCAGAATGAATGCTGCCCATGGTGCAAGGGCTGATACGAGCCTCTGGATTTCAAGACCAGACACCCATCCAAGAACTGGCATGGCAGCCTGGAAGGTTCCGAAGGACAGTGCGGATATCAGGGCGTAGTTTGTCTCTGATTCATGGAGTGCAAGGCCCCGGCTCACGGATATGCTGAAGGCGTCCATTGCAAGGCCAACTCCTATGAGCACCATTGATAGAAGATCCATTATTATCCTCTCTTACCTTAATAATCATACCTTCTTTCTTACCCTATTTAAACCCACCACCCCCAGGAAAACCTTTATATATAAGGACTTTTAATAACTTAATTTAATTAAAAATTCAGTAACCTGAAAAAGGTTCCAGAACCTTTAAAATAAACTTAAAAACCAATTAAAAGTTAGAAAAATGATTGAATCAAAAGATAATAACAAAGGATCTGATTTTAGTGAAACAGAACTTGAAGAGCAGGAAATAATGGATGCCTACTCAGAGGCTGTTATGGGCGCAGCCGATAGAGTGAGCCCCTCAGTTGTAAGGGTAACAACGGTGGCCCGATCAAAAAACAGGACAGTGGGTGGAGGTTCAGGTCTCATATACACTGAATACGGGCATATAATCACAAACAGTCATGTTGTCCACGGAGCAGAGAGAATTGAAGTAACACTGAACACAGGGGAAGAGTACCGGGCAACTGTTGTTGGTGATGACCCCCACACAGACATCTCGGTCCTGAAAATCGAACCTCAGCATGAACTCAGAACACCTGAATTTGCAGACTCCAGGAGGGTGAGGGTGGGACAGCTTGCCCTGGCAATAGGCAACCCCTTCGGGTTCCAGTTCACAGTAACAGCAGGAGTTGTGAGTGCAACCGGCAGATCCCTGCGGACCATGACAGGGAGGCTCGTGGATGGGGTTATACAGACAGACGCAGCACTAAACCCTGGAAATTCAGGCGGACCACTGGTTGATTTTCGCGGAAGGGTCCTGGGGATAAACACGGCCCTTATAAGACCTGCTCAGGGGCTTTGCTTTGCAATACCATCAAATACAGTCAGGGAAGTCGCAGATAAACTCATAGAGGATGGTAAAATAAGAAGGGCCCACCTGGGAGTGGCCTGCCAGAACATGGTGCTGAAGCCAGAAACAGTTGAGAAACTGAAACTGAATTCGGATAGGGGAGTTATGGTTGCATCACTCTCAGATGGTCCGGCAGGAGATGCTGGAGTCATGCGTGGTGATATCATAATAGCCCTCGACGGCGAAGCAGTTGAAACAGTCGACGACCTTCACAGAATCCTCAATGAGGAAAGGATCGGCATGGAATGTGATCTGGATGTTATAAGGGGGTCTGAGATCTTTAAAATCCATGTGAAACCATCAGAACTGGAATAAGCCCATCTAAAGTTTTATTAAGAGGGGGTGCCAGATTAATTCTGGAGACCCCATTGGCAGTGGTTTGAATGAATACAACTGAAAAGCTGGATAAAATCGACACATCACTCAGAAATGTGGGATACATACCGAGCAGGGATATCATCATAACCCTTTTTCTCTCATCGGAACTGAAAAAACCTGTTCTCGTGGAGGGCCCGCCCGGGACTGGTAAAACACTTCTTGCTAAAAAAACTGCAGAGGCACTGGGAAGAGAGTTCTTCAGGATACAGTGCTATGAGGGCATAACCTTCGAGCAGATAGTCGGAGAATGGAACTACCAGAAACAGCTTCTGAGCCTTGAAAAGTCACGAATCCACGGATCCGATGAAGACGTCTTCAGGGAGGATTACTTCATAAAAAGACCACTCTTATCAGCATTCATCAATGAGAAACCCTCACTGCTCCTGATAGATGAGATAGACAAGGCAGATGAGGAGGTCGAGAGTTTCCTCCTCCAGGCCCTGGGGGAGAAGCAGATAACGGTCAATGACCTTGGAACCTTTGACCTGCGAAATGATATAATGGTTTTCCTCACCTCCAACTCCCAGAGGAACCTCCTCGACGAGACAAGGGACAGGTGCCTTTACATCCACATTGATTACCCTGACCCTGAACGTGAGATGGAGATCGTGAGGTCTCACGTCCCATCAGCACCTGAGGGCCTAATCAGGGAAACTGTAATGCTCATAAACAGGATAAGGGGACTGGGAATCATCAAGAAACCCTCCATAAGGGCCACCGTGGACTGGATCAGGACCATCATGGCCCTTGGAAAGGATAGCTTGGACTCTGATACGCTTAAGGAAACCCTTGGAGTTGTTATAAAGAACAGGGCGGATGAAGCAAAGGTCCTTGATCTTGTGGAATCGGTTGAGGGGAAAGATGAAGAGGATAATTCATCTCTCAAACATTTTAAGGGATAAGGGAGTCCCTGTAAGTGTAAGGGGCACCATGGACGCATCTGAGGCCTACCGGATATTTAAGGGGAGGCTTGAACTCAGGGATGCCCTCTTCTCGGTTTATGTTAAGGACGTGAGATACGCAGGCGCATTCATGGAGGCCTACGAGGAGGTCTTCGGAGTTCCAGCAGAAAGTGAATCAGATGGATCAGGGGAAAGCGAGGGGCTACATCACCTCAAGGCATCAGAAAATTTTTCAGCTAATTCAGAGGTTGAGATGGGAATTGAGGAGATTGCACAGCTCAAACCTGAAATTGAGGAGTTAACTGACCCTTCAATGGATGTGGCCGCAGTCATGGACAGGGACATGTCCACCCTCAATTCATTCGACCCGGAGATATTTGAGCTATGCCGCAGACTTGGAATAAAAATTGCCAACAGAAGATCAAGGAGGCTACGCCAGTCCAGGAGGATGAAGCCGGATATAAGGCGGAGCATAAGGAAGAACATTAAACATGGGGGCACAGTGCTTGAACTTATACGCTCAGAACCGAGGGAGAGGAAGAGCCAGCACATATTCCTCAGTGATGTGAGCGGGTCTTGTGACTGGATAAGCAACTGGTTCTTCTGCATAATCTACGCAGCCCAGCGCACATTCTACCGTTCACGATTCTTTGACTTCGACAGCCGAATAGTTGAGACAACCCACCTGCTGGATGAGGACGACCTCTACGATGCCTTCAGGAATCTCAGGGAGTCAAGAATCAGGAATTTAATGATCCACGGAACATCCAATATGTACACAGCATTCAGGGATTTTATTGAAGGCGTAACCTTCACAGGAAAATCATACATAGTTATCCTCTCAGACTGCAGGGACTGGGCCGGTCCAAGGAGGGATGGTATCCCTGAGAGCGTTGAACTGGTAGCTGAGATGTCAGAGAGGGCCCGGAAGGTTCTGATACTTAACCCTGAACCTGAAAAGAAGTGGGACGTCGTGGATAGCTGTGTTTCACTTTACCGGGATGCCGGGGCAAGCGTGATGGAGGTCAGGACACTCAGACAGCTTGCAGAGGTTATAGAAAGGCTTTAAAGGAAATTATCCAGTGTAACGCCCCTGTTTGATCTCAGCTCCCGTGGGGGTTCGATCTCCCTGAACTCAAGGCCCTCCTCCTCCAGCATCTCCATGGCATCATGGGTTATGGATGGAGCCACGAGAACACCACGCACACCCACCCTATCCTCCCTGAACTCATCAACATACCTTTTAAGCTGTTTAACTGCACTCACTCCGGCCTTCCTGCTTTTAAGCTCAATTATCATGAGGGAACCATTCTCATCCTTTCCCAGTATGTCAATGAAGCCTGAAGTGACGGCATACTCCCTTGCAACGGGCCGGAAACCCTTCTCAATGAGGTGGGGGTGCATGATTATCATATCACCCATATCGTTCTCATGACCTGCAACCATGAGATCATGGACGTCCCTTGCAAGGTAATATGATACAAGGTGGGCCTCATGGATTTCGACCTCAAGGCGCTCTTCAGGGTCCCTCCGGATACTCTCGAGGTAGAGGCTGCCCCTCTTGATATAGGCACGTGACCTTGATTTGGGTGGCTGCCAGTTAACAGGATCCACCTTACGGTCCTGGTGCACCATGAAGGTCCCATCGGGTTTTATGACGATCAGCCTTTCACCGGCATCAAGCCTGCTCCTTGCACGACCCTCATAGGATGCACTGCAGCAGGCGAGTATCACCACAAGGGCCCTCTTCCTTATACCATCCTCTATTAAACGGTAGGCCTCCTTTATCGACGGATTTTCAGATACCTTGCACTTCATGCAGTTCACATTCAGCGTTTATTGAAAAGTTCAGTCAGTTAACTGTAACTGGTACTCAGTGATCGCAGATCACCGGGCAACTAAATCTACCCTGTCAGTGTAAATATTAATATCGACCCTGATATAAACTATAGTCTGTCTGAGAGATTTTATGTCTACCTTACGAACTGTGAGCTGGAGAAAGTTGTGTGTCCATGATAAAGGAGTTTTTCATAGGAACCGAGATATCGCCTGCATATTACGGGGAGCTACTTGATTTCATCTACCGTTACTACCTCATCCCCGGAGAATTCACTGACATCAGAAAAGAGGCCCTCAAAATAGCTTTCAGGGCTTTAAGGAATGATGGGGTGATATACGGGGAGCTTATTGGAGGCGGGGACTTTAAACTGATCCTGGATTACCCCCGGAATCTTGAGGAATGGGCCCACTCAATATACGCGGATATATTCACATCCATCCAGGTCTTTGAGGATGTCCTCCGGCAGCACACAATATACTTTGCCTGGGTGGAGGGGGAGGATATAATCCCTGAAAAACCCCCCACGAGGAGGGGAATGGCGTCCAGGGGGATATTCGGAAGCAGCATGCTCCTTGTCTATGTACTGTTCTTCGGGGTGAACATAATCCTCTTCGTAATCCTTGGCTTCTATGCTGTTATCGCAATTCTCCTCATGCAGCTTGGAATAATCCTCCTCTCTGACAGGATATACGCGAGGATGGGGGAGTGGGTTCTCACAAAGGATAATCCCAGCGTACACATAGTCCAGTTCCAGCTTCCAGAGGATGAATTCAGGTTCTTTATAAAGACAATGGGAGAAGATGCGGTTGTCAGGATAAAAAGGGAGATCTATGATGCTTCACTTGCAAATAAAAGGCCCCCCACCTGTGATGACGCCCGGAGTGTCCTGGAGAGGCATGGATTCAGATGCAATCCCCTTTATGAGAGGTCAAGGACGGTGAACCTCTACAGAATAGTTGAAAGAGCCGCATCAGCCTTTGGGATACCGGTACCGAAGGTGGTGCTTGCAAATACCATGATAGCAAACGCTGCAGCAACTGGTCCAGGTCCAGGGAGGGGGCTGGTGCTTGTAACCACTGGCCTGGTTGTTCAGCTCACCGATGATGAGATCCTTGCAGTCATAGGACATGAGATGGGGCACCTGGTTGGACGGGACCCGATCATACTCTTCAGCATAGTCTCAGCTGAGTTCATACTGAGGCTCACAGTGCTCCTTCCCGTGGTTATCATTTCACCCATACTCTACATAATCGTTGCAATGGGCGTAATATTCTTCGTGGCAAAGTTCTTTGAGGCCAGGGCCGACCTGCTATCTGCAATGACCCTCGGTAAACCTGAGGTACTGGCCAGGGCCCTCAGGAAGATAGGTTACCAGAAACTTGCCCTGGAGAAAAGGGGGTCACAGAGGATAACTGGCTGGACAGCATGGGATCCGCATCCACCCATATATTTCAGGATAAACCGTCTCGAAAACCTCCGGGATTACAGGAACATTAAGAGCCCACTTCTTCAATCTGCAGGGGATGTTATAAGGGGCCTGAAGGAGGCCATTCTCAACATGTTCTCCTGATCCAGGATACTGGACGTCCTTGAGGGGGGGCTTCAGATTATCCTTGAGAGAATGCATTCAACGTCTTCAAGTTTTATCCCCTCAGGTCCAGGGATTCCATACCTCCTGCATTTGTACTCCACTGATTCACGGTTCACGATGCATTCAAAGGGGTCACTGCACTCATCATGGCTGTAGCTCTCCTTCCCGATTAAATCTTCGAGTTCAACTATGGCATCCCTGATGAGATCATCTGCATCCATTTTAAGGAGTCTGTCAAGGAAGTCGTTCTCCATGGACCTATCCTTCCCGAAAAATTTTTCAAAGGATCTCCGCTGCTGCATACCCTTGTAGATTATTATGAGTTTGTCCTGAAGTTCCAGTGCATCAATCCTTCTCATTTAATCATCCCGCATGATCCATCATCAGGTATTTTTAGCAACAACCGCGGCTCATTCTCCTCACAACCATCAGCTGCTCCATCCATCACCAACTATTTTTAGCAATAGCCCCATATTAATATTTGACTTCAGTTTTTAGGGTGACATCATGTACAGGCTTGAACTGGATAGAACGATGTGCATATCATGCGGAAACTGCATTGACAGCTGCCCGGATCTATTTGAATTTGCAGATGATGGAATTTCATCCATTAAAGGTGTTGAAATTTCTGATATCCAGGCACTTGAACTTGAGGATCCATCCTGCAGTGAAAAGGCTGCAGGTAACTGCCCGGTAATGTGCATAAAGCTTTACAGGGATGGAGAGGAGGTTCTGTAACAATGAGATGGGAGGCGAATTGATGGGGGAGATTCCAGCATCCTATTTCAAAATCGAAGAATTCCAGTTTGAATCAGGAGAAAAAATCCAGGAGGCTCCCGTTGAGTACAGAACAACAGGGAAACCATCCTTTGATGATATGGGAGTAATAGATAATGCTGTTATATACATACATGGCTGGAGCGGGGACTGTTCATCAGTCAGGAGGATAGCTGCCCTTACAGAGCCGGGAGGGGCCCTTGAGAACTTCTTCGTAATCTCTATAAGTTCCCTTGGATCACCGGGCTCAGCATCACCATCCACAACAGCGATGGGAGCGGATTTCCCGGAGTACACCATCCTCGACATGGTCAACTTCCAGAGGCAGTTCTTAGATGAAAAATTCGGGATAAGAAAGGTTAGGGGAGTTATAGGCACATCCATGGGCGGTTTCCAGGCCCTTCAGTGGGCTGCGGAGTACCCTGATGAAATGGAGTTCCTCATACCCCTTGTGACATCATGGCGAGTGCGCGGTATAAACTATGCACTCTTCAGCTACATGAACCACCTCATCGAGGAGGACCCGGAATTCAGGGCAGGCAGGAGGCCTGAGAGGGCACTTGCGCTGGCCTCGATGCTCATGTACCTCCACGGACTTTCAAGGGAATACTACCAGGGCCTCGAAAATGCTGAACTTGAGTCCTCAATGATGGATATGGGTTCTGAGGGGGCCCTCATGGACCCCTATGACGTTATCTGGAGAAACAGGGCCGCCATGAAACATGACCTCAGCGGGAAACTGGAGAGTATCAGGGCCCGCACCCTCATATTCGGGGTGAACCAGGACCGCTACTTCCCACCTGAACTTGATACAATCCCGATGGCTCAACTAATACCGAAAGCAGAACTTGTCCTATTCGATTCAGAGTGCGGACACCTCGGGGTGAATGAGATAGGAAAATACAATGAGATTATAGTGTCATTTATTGGTGGTGATTGAGGAGCTACTGAGCTGATCTCAGAGCAGGCATGGTGTTCTGTGGGGCTTATTGATGATGATCCCAATCTACATAAATGATGGGTGGTGTTTTATTTGAAGGTTAAGGTTGAAGATTTTGGCTTCAGGGAAGATAGGGGTATGAACTATGTACGTTACAGGGTCTCGGGTCTTGATGAGGAGCTCACTGAGAAGCTGATTGAGAGGCTGGATGAGGACACTGAAAGGGATGAAGGGGACCTCATCATAACAGTGTTCTATGAAAGGGAGTACTTCCCCTTTGGGTCTGAGGAGTCAAAGGTTAAAATGGAGGACTTCATCGCAAGGGAGGAGATCGAGATGATGGTCTTCCTTTCAAGCGTCCTTGAGGACTGAGAGGCATAAAAGCGAATTTATGGTCCTGCTACTGATGAACTGGATCATGCCGGAAAGGGTGGAAGATGGTCCTTGTAGCTGTTGATGAACTCAAAAAATCCCCTGAAGGATGGAAACTCAGACTTAAGCTTATGATCCCGGATGAAATCAGGGAGGAAGCTATTGATAAACTTGCAGCTAAATTCAGGGACTACTCTTTCTCTGCTGGTCCCCGGGGGGTGGATGTTCTTGTTTCCTTCAGGATAACTGAGCCATGGGAGGATGAAACAGTTCATGAGGTGGTTGAAACAATAGTGGCTGAACTCTCATTATTTATAGATAGGATGGAGGGATCTGGTGGTCTTTGAGGAATACGATTTTGGGGAATATCTCTATGAAAGGGACCACTGGATTGTTTTCCTGGCACCCAACCAGAGCAACCTTGGCACCTGTGTTGTTGCCCTTAAGAGGGATGAGAAATTCCTTGGGAACCTCAGGAAGGATGAGTGGGAGGAAATGCTTCGCATAATCTCTGAAATTGAGGATGCTGTGAAGAAGGAATTCGGGGCAACCATGTTCAACTGGGGGGTCCTGCTCAACTCATTCTACCGCCAGAACACCCCACCACCCCACCTCCACTGGCACTTCATACCCAGGTACAGGGGGAAGGTCACAGTCAACGGTGAAACCTTCGATGACCCCTTCTTTGGTTACATGAGGCCCCGTCCACCAAAGAGAATATCAAGGGAAACCTTCCTTGAAATAGGAAAGAGAATACGCAGACGGATAAAGATATGAGTGGCTCCGAAGCTGGGTAAGAGGATAGTTAGATGGATAAAGATATGAGTGCTGAGTTCTGAGGGGGCCGATTCAGGAAATTACAGGCTGATTATAGTCGAGCTATACGCTCCCGGAACTCCTTCCTGTGCCTCTTCTCCTCATCAACAATGTGTCTTAAAACACCGACAACCTCATCATCATCTATTATCTCGATCTGCCTCTCATACTCTTCAATGCCCTCTGTTTCCTTCTCGATCTGCCTCTCAAGGCCCTCCTTTATATCTTCACCAACATACTCCACTTCACCAAGCTCCATGGATGGCCTACCTCCCCTCTTTGTTATGAGGTCAGCCAGCCACCACATATGCCTCATTTCATCGACTGCAATGGCCTCGGTCAGGCGGCTTATATCGCAGTCCTCGATGACAAAGGAATTGTAGGTGTACATCATGGTGGCCTCGAGTTCATGCCTGAAATCAATGTTGAGGAGCTCCAGTACTTCTTTTCTGTCCACAAGAATCACCCATATAATTTATGTTTTCTTCATTTATTTATCAGTTATCATCTTAGTCTCTATCAAAGACCTTCAAGTCTAATGAAGACTCAGGTAAAGCATTAAGGGGCTTCAGGAGTTCTATGACCTCATTTTTAGAATTAAGTTTGTTGTTAAGGGGTAATCTATAAAAAAAGGTGGGTGGGGATTAAAGTCTTCTGGCGGATGTTAGGCCTCCAAGAACCAGGAGCATGGAGACTATGATCCCTGCCACCGGTGAACCGGTTGTCTCCATCCCCACGACGGTTGTGGTGTTTGTCCTGTTGCCAGGACCTGGAGATCCCCGAATATTTACAGTGGTTTGAACGAGCTGGTAGTCTCTGGCGGTTACTGTGGCAGTACCCGGGCCTTCATCAGCCCTTAAAACCGTAATGGCCATACCATTGGTCCAGGGGACTGTTATAGATTTACTGCCCAGGTTCCCCAGGCTGGTTGTGAAGGTCACCCGTGGGCCGCTGAAGAAGAGGGCGGCATCTGCACTGTGATCACCACCAGCCACATCATGGTAGACACTGGCGGTAATGGTTGAGGTTTCAGAGGGATTTATGGTGGATGGACTTGCATCGATCTTCAGAACCAGCCAGGGATAATAATTCAGGGTTCCATTGCCAGGGAAGAATTTAGCGGTATCAGGATTGTTGGTGCCATACCAGTTGTAGGAGGCGTTTGTGTTACTGTTTTCCAGCTGATGGAAGAGTCTGTCCATGTCGTCCCGTATGGGCTTCAGGATGGGTTCCAATTCTGGATGCTCTTTAATGGCATCATCGAGGGGTTTAAGCATTTCATCGATGCTGGGCCCGAAGTTGGAAAATAAAAAGTTCTGGATATAATATTCGTAGCTGGCGATACGGTTGTAGTTTATTGTCCCGTCTGGTGAGCAGATCACTATACCTATCCCTGCGCCATCCCCTTCTATGTTGTTACCGGTGACCCTTGTTGTGTTAAAGCCTGCAGCCACCATGGAAACGTCACGGGTTCCATTTACTCCATTTACCATGTTATGGATCATTTCAAGATGTGCCAGGGCAACACCCACAATCCCTGCAGCCACACCCGGGGAGGTGATATCTGAAGCAATGTTATTTTTCAGGGTTGCATTGTTTAGGAGGCCCAGGCCTAACATGGCTACGGATGCACTGGCTTTGCTGATACCTGATACAAGGTTACCTTCCATTTTAAGGTCCCCGATGGCAACGATAACCATTCCAACTGCCTGTTGCCCCGCCACTATGGAGGATATTATATTTTTGGATATTTCAACGGTCCCATTTCCCACTATGGCTGCTTCAAGTGCATAGACAGAACTGTTGGCAGAACCCTGTAAATTGAAGATTCTGTTACCTGATATGATGGCATTAACGCTATCACTGACTATTTCCATTCCCATAATGGCACTGAAGGCAGTTACACCATCAATGATGTTCCCTGCAACCACTAAACTGGCCACACTGGCCAGCTCGGGGTTTCCACCGGCACCCTTGCTTTTTCCAAGCTGAAATCCGAATACGGCACCATTAGAAGTGCTTATATTTGACAGAGTGTTCCCGCTTAGATTAAAACTGTCTAAAGTCCCGTTCGTGGAAACAGTAACCCCACAGATGATTCCATCACCATTCATGTTTAATATGCGGTTTCCGGAAACCGTGAAGAAACCCTGGGAAATGTTAGCAAATATACCATTCTCATGAGGACCAGAAATAACGTTATTTAAGATTGTGGTGTTGCATCCTGAAACAGCGATTCCTGTTTTACCACCATTAATCCTGTTATTTTCAATTTTACAGTTATCTGCACTTATATTAATCCCGACACCATGGGGAGGGCTGTTTATTATGAAGCCCCTTATCGTGCTTCCGCTGCCATCACCGGTTCCATCCTTTACCAGGGTGAATGCTGTGTTAGCAGGATTTATTTCCACATCATCGCCGTTATTAGCCTGTATTATGAGTTTCTTGTTGACGGTGACATCCTCATGATAGGTTCCACAGTATACATTGATAATGTCACCGTCCAGGGTGCTGGAATTATCAATTGCTGCCTGGATCGAGGTGTAGATCTGACCTGACCCCACATCCCACTGGGTTGCCGATGCATTACCTCCACAGAAAAAACAAATAGCAACCAGAAAAAGACATCTATAAAAGTTAGAACAGGTTTTCTTCAAATTCTCCACCTTCTGTGTATATAAATATGTCAATGGATTACATTTAATGCTTTGCACTGTATTACTGGTGTCTCTTTTCTTTGAAGTGCTCTGAGGGGTCTTCAAGGAGGTAGCAGGTGATCGGTGGTTATATATTCTGTTTGATGATATCTCTTATAGGAGGGATGTTCTGTGGCATCTAAGGTTTACTTTGCAGACCTCAGGGCGAGATCTGCTGATGAGAATAAGGGGAGTAAGATAGGGAAACTCTTTGAGAGGGTATGCGGCAATCTTTTCTCAGAGGATGATGTGGTGGCTGTGAAGGTCCACTTTGGGGAAAGGGGGAATGATTCCTTTGTAAGTCCAGTGATTTTAAGGCATATTGTCGATAAGGTCAAGGATAGCGCCGCGAAGGTTTTTCTGACCGATACAAATACACTGTATTATGGTTCCAGGCATGATTCAGTTGATCACCTTGTTACCGCAATACTGAACGGTTTTGACTATGCGGTTGTCGGTGCTCCTCTTATAATTGCGGACGGACTCCATGGGGGGAATGAAAGGCTCGTGGAGGTGAATCAGAAGCATTTTGATACTGTGAAGATAGCCGGTGACATCCATGACTCCTCAGGGATGGTTGTGGTGTCCCATTTTAAGGGTCACGGGATGAGTGGTTTTGGAGGGGCCCTTAAAAACCTTGCAATGGGATGTGCAACACTCCATGGGAAACTGGAACAGCATGAGTGCGCAAAACCTGTAATAATGGGTGACTGTGACCTTTGCGGTGTTTGTGTTGAGGAGTGTCCTGTGGAGGCCATCACCCTCACTGAAGATGGTGTTAAGATTGAATATGATGAGTGTATAGCCTGTATGAACTGTATGGACAGCTGCCCAAATGAGGTCTATGATCTTAACTGGGAAGATGATGTGCCAGCATTCATTGAAAGGATGATGGAATATTCCCTTGGCGCTATTAAAGGTAAGGAGGGTAAGATTGCATACTTCAATTTCCTTACGAACATAACACCTGACTGTGACTGTGTGCCCTGGAGTGATTATCCCATCGTACCCGATATAGGGATACTGGTCTCCAGTGATCCCGTTGCAATAGATGCTGCAAGTTATGATCTTGTGAACCAGCAGCTGGGCCTCAGGGGGTCCATGCTTGAGAAGAATTTTGAGGAGGGCGCTGATAAGTTCAGGGGGGTCTGGACTGAGGTTGATTCAGGGTACCAGCTGGTTTATGCAGAAGAGATTGGTCTTGGATCACGAAGGTACCATCTTGTGAGGGTATGATCTCATTCAGGGGTTTTCAGGGATCTGTGTGGGCATGATCTCTATGTTGATACTTCGATCATCCTCTCAACAGCCCTACGGGCTCTCCTGGCGATTTCATCAGGGACCGTAACAACAAATTCCTCTTTTATAAGGGAATTTTTGACCTTCTCAAGGGTGTGAAGTTTCATGTTCTCGCATATGGCCTCTTCAAGGAGTGGTATGGTCTTCTTGTCTGATTCAAGGCTGATGCGTGTTGTCATGTCAACCTCTGTCCCGATTATGAAACTCTTGGCGTCCGATTCAAGGACCCTTCGGAGCATTCCTCCTGTGCTCAGAATGTGATCAGCAAGTTCCTGGACCTCAGGGTCACATTCAGGGTGTATGAGGAGCTCGGCTTCGGGGTATTTCTCCTTTGCGGCCATTACATCGCCGGCTGTGAACATCTTGTGGACATAGCAGTGCCCCTCCTCTGGTATGGGTATTATAGTTTTGTCTGTATGCTGCTGGACGTACCATGCAAGGTTTCTGTCGGGTCCAAAGAGAATCAGGTCTTCGTCAAGGCTTTCAACAACCCTGACGGCATTTGATGATGTGCACAGGATATCAGCCTCGGCCTTCGCCTCTGCGAGGGTGTTAACGTAGAGAACAACGGCGGCATCAGGATACCTCTTCCTGGCCATTTTCACATCCTCTGCACTGAGCATGTGTGCCATGGGACACTCAGCACCCCTGTCAGGTATCAGGATCTTCTTATCAGGATTCAGTATGTAGGCTGTCTCGGCCATGAAGTCCACTCCACAGAAGACGACAATATCCTTTCCCTCTATCCTTGATGCCTCAATGCAGAGCTCAAGAGAATCCCCTTTGAAATCTGCAATCTCCTGTATCTCTCTACTCTGATAATTGTGGGCGAGTATGATTGCATTTTTTTCCTTCTTTAACCTTAGAATGTCTCTTTGTAGCTGATTTAACATAAGCATCCCTACTGAGAGTTATCATAAGTAAAATTAAGAATTAATGCAGTTATTAATAGAATCTTATGTTTTATAAAGATTTCCATGAGACCTTTTTTGTCTGAAGTGGGTTTTCGGTATTATCTTTTATGAAGGTTTTTTGTGGTCCCTCTTTTAGGAGATCATTCCTCCCATATCTTCCTCAGCTCCGGGTGAATGGTCCCGGTTATTCCAAGTGCATCCATGACATCACTGTAGGCCCTGTGGATCCTGGTGAACTCGGGCCTTATCATCCCCCTGAACGCATCATACCCCATAACACGACCATAATTTTCTGTTATGGCCGTGATTATCCTCTCGAAGTCTTCCTTAATCTTCTCGAGACTGTGACCTGAGCCCGCTATGTTCTCTCTCAGCCTTCTGAAGTCGAGGGATGCGCTTCCCAGTACCTTCACGTCTCTGAGTGTTTCAGGGCATTCACTGTAGGGAAGGGACTTTCTGAGCATCCCACCTGCCGGGGCAACCCCCATTATCTTGCTGGCCCCGATTGACATTGCAAGGAGTACGTTCTCGTAGATTGTGAGGGCGGTTTCGATCTGCCCCTCAGGGTCACCAGGGACCTCAAGGGGCCTCAGTTCGGGTAGTGAGAGTGGAGGTTTGACCTCGGGTATTCCGGGTGATTCCATGGGTTCACGGTCACCCTCATCAGGCACTGATTCGCCCTCAGGGGGTCTGACGACCATTCCAGCTTCATCATCCATGGCATCAGATTCAGAGGAATCTGCAGAAGCATCGGATTCTAGTAAAGGCGTATCAGATACATCTGAGTCCTTAACCTCGCTGATTTTGGGCTTTCCTCTAACAGCAGTGTATTCTGGTTCTGTAACTGTAGCTTCATCCCTATCAGGGGCCATGGCCGTCTTCAGGGAAGCCAGTTCACTGGCCATATCAGGTTCTGAGAGTTTGCGCATGGTCTTCCTTGCAAGAAGAATAATCCTCCCGAGATTGGATCTCCTGTCAGCCATTACGAGTAACTGGTGTCTGTCGTTCAGGAGCACCATCTTCCCGCCAGGGAACTCCATCACGGCTGACCTGTATTCCCCCTGCCCTGCCCGGTTTATGAGTTTACCTGAGGCATCGGCCATCACCTGCGCCATTGATCCCACGTCCCTGCTGAATGATCCGGCACCGTAGAGGATCTCCCCTGACCTGTCGGTTATGATAACCCCCTCGACACCATCAATTTCCAGGATTTCACCCACTATCTCTTCAATTATTCTAAAACCCCCGCTTTAGATGTTCTCCTTCTTTACAAGTTTGCAGTGTGTTATCCACGCAGCCTTCTTCTGGCAGGGGGGATAACATGTTATGAGCATTAGCCTTGCATCCCCGCTCTGGGAAAACCTCACAGGGTTTGTTTTGTAGTCCCACCTTATATCATCACCATTGGATGTCACAGCGTATATGTAGCGGATGGAGGATGATGTATCCTCTATGATTACCCGGTCACCCTTCCTCAGCGCTCCGATCTTCCTGAAGGGTCCTGAGTAGGTTGTCCTGTGTCCGAGGATTCCGCACTCCCCACCAGATCCCGGCATAACGCTTTCAGGATAGTGGTATACTGATTCATAGGCATTTACGGTGTCCTCCCTTATCCAGCACTTCACCCCTATGCTGGGTATGATGAGCCTTCCAATGACAGGGTCACCGGAGCCGGCGCTGCTGCTGGGGACAGGGTCAAATAGCTCCCTGGGAGCATTCCTGTAATTCTCAAGGTGGGTCCTTGATCTTTCAAGGGCCTTGTAGTCCTCGAATCCCTTTATTATGATACCTGAACTTAGCATGATGAAAAAAAGGCATATGAGGGGTGCGTAGAGTCTTGTTTTCTTCATTTATGACCCTTCTCTGTATTTCCTCAGGATTTTTTTCACATGACCGGCAATGACGGACCTGTATTTTGTCACCCTGTCAGGGTCAGGGATCCAGGCAGTTACCTTGGCGCTGATGCCAGTATCAGTGAATTCCAGTATGATCAGTCCGGGTTCAGGGTCCTTCAGTATCCCGGGAACCCTCATGAGGATGTCCTTCACATCGGATTCAAATTTCTCCAGGTCGATGTCATAGTCAAGGTTGACCCTCAGTTCAACCCTCCTACGGTCCTCAGCACTGTAATTTACATAGGCTGTTTTTGAGAAGGTGGAGTTTGGAACCGTCACCAGTCCGGCCTCCGGAGTTTCTATCGTCGTTGTCCTGAATCCAACCCTCCTGACCCTGCCCCGCTGGCCGGCAACTTCGATGGTGTCACCCACCCTGAAGCTCTTATCTGCAAGGATGAACATCCCGGATATGAAGTTGGATATGATGTCCCTTGATGCAAAACCCACTGAAACACCTGCTATTCCCAGGCTAACGGTTATCGCAGTTATGTCCATGCCGAGTTCCCGCAGCACTATGCTTGCTGCGATGAAATAAACACCGTACTTTATTATGTCATTGATGACCTGTATGAGGGTGAGGTCAAGTTCCCATTTTCTGGCTGACTTCCTGAGGAAGTAGGATGTCCACTTAACAAGGAGGACCGCCACCATCACGGTTACAGTTATTATTAGAATGGTTTCAATTTTCGGGAGTGGGATCATCAGCCTTTACCTCCCTCTGGAGATTGTTTCAATTTTCAGGATTGGAGTCATCAGCCTTTACCTCCAGTGTCATCAGGTCATCTGCAACCTCAGTCATGGGGAAAACCTCCCTGGCAGCTTCCAGAATGACCTCGGTGCGCTTGTACCGTGTGCTGAGGTGTGTGAGGATCAGTCTCTTCACCCCTGCGGATCTGGCAACTTCTGCAGCTTCCCTGGCGGTGGAGTGTCCGCTTTCAGCGGCCTTGTCCTCACTACCGGCCTCAAGGGTTGATTCATGTATAAGGAGATCCGCACCCTCCGCTAGTTTTATAACAGACTCACAGGGGCGGGTATCTCCAGAGTAACATATCTTCAGGCCCTTTCTGGGGCTTCCAAGGACCTCCTCAGGCATTATTACCCTGTCACCGACCGTCACGGGTATGCCTCTGTGTAGTTTCCCGAAGGCCGGGCCCGGTTTGAGTCCCAGTGCAATGGCCTTCTCTCTGAGGAACCTGGGCCTTTTCTTTTCCTCGAAGCAGTATGCGAGGTTGAATACTGAGTGGGAGGCCGGGGCTGAGGTGACACGGTAGTCATCCTCTTCAACAACAGTACCACCCCTCACCTCCTGGACGTTGATATCGAAGTCAAGGGTGAAGTAGCCCATCTTCATTATGCATTCATGCAGTCCCTGGATCCCTGGCGGACCATAGATCTCCAGTGGTTCCTCACGACCCCTGAAACCCATGGACTGTATCATCCCGGGTATTCCGAGTATGTGGTCCCCGTGGAGGTGTGTTATGAATATCCTTGTAACCTTCATGGGACTGATTCCTGCAAGGGCCATCTGCCGCTGGGTTCCCTCACCGCAGTCAAAGAGGAATACCTCACCGGGTATGCGGAGGGCTATGGAGCTGTGGTTTCTGTTTTTTGATGGGACCGCTGATGATGTGCCGAGGAATGTAACTTCCATCATATCACTCTTTCATAAATGTTCTTCTTTCGCATATCTCCCTGCTGGACATAAGATTTATAATTCTTCCATTTATATTAATTTAGGGGATCTTTATGATTGATATTATCAGGGAGATGATCAGGGCCGATGTGGGATTTGAGGATATAACAACCGAGGCACTCATTGACAGGGGAACCAGGGTTGTGGCGGATATCGTTTCCAGGGAAGAGGGAGTTGTTGCAGGTGTTGACGTTGCCGAGATGATGGCCCGGGAGTTCTCCATATCCCTCATCAGGTGGAAGGATGATGGTGATCCCATAAGTGGCGGTGAGAGGGTTCTAACCCTTGAAGGGGATGCCAGAGACATCCTTATGGTTGAGAGGACCATGCTGAATCTCATGATGAAGATGAGCGGTATAGCAACCCTGACGCGGAGCATGCTTCAGAGGGCGAGGGCGGTAAATGATGGTATAAGGATAGCGGCCACAAGGAAAACAACGCCGGGTCTTCAGTGGTTTGAGAAACAGGCTGTGAGGATTGGTGGTGGCGACACCCACCGCTTCAGGCTTGATGACTGTGCAATGATCAAGGACAATCACATCGCCATTGTGGGCAACATTGAGGATGCGGTGAGGCGTGTGAGGGATCATGTGAGTTTCACAAAGAAGGTTGAGGTTGAGGTTGAGAGTCCCGATGATGCAGTCCGGGCGGCTGAGGCCGGAGCTGATATAGTACTCCTTGATAACATGTCACCTGAGACAATCCGGAATACCCTGGAGGAACTTGAAAGGCGCGGGCTCCGGGATGATGTCATAGTGGAGGCATCAGGGGGCATCAAACCGGATAATATTGAACTTTATGCTTCTACCGGCGTTGAAGTGATATCAATGGGTTTCATAACAGCTTCAGCTCATCCAGTTGACCTCAGCCTTGAAATAAGGGGGCTAAAATGAGTTTTAATTCTGGTGATTGGAACCATCAATCTACTTAATTTGATACCGTCCACTTAACATTATAATTGATGGTTTCTTCAATTATATGGAATACATTTATATACCTTGACATAGATATAGTCCCATGGAGGTTGAAATTATGGAAAATGAAGAGTTTCAGAATAATAATGCTGATGTCACTGAAACTGAAGAGGAAACTGAAGAATTACCCTTTGCAAAGGCAGAGGTTGTCAGACTGATGAAACAGCACCTTGACAGCGATAAGATGATACGTGAGAGAGTCAAGGTTGAGATGAACAAGTTCCTCGGTGAGATCCTTGAAAAGGTCTGCACCCAGCTGAACCAGTACCCCTATGCAACAGTGGAATATGAAATGCTTAAGGAGTGCATATATCCCTACAAGAACATTGAAAGGATCAACCAGGAGAAGGAACGCCTCCTGGCCCACCTTGAGGCAATAAAGGCGGACTGTGATTCCATGGCCATGGATATCCAGCGCACACTTAAACTCAGGGACGTGGATGAGGATTAATCCTCATCATCATTCCCTTCTGATTCAAAAACAAGGAATCCCGTTTTCAGAGACCTTATTTCATCCTCTGAAAGTTTTTCCTTCAGGGCCAGGGGGTGACCCACAAAGCTCTGACCGAAGGGGTCCTCTATTATCACTGTAACTTTTCTGACACCTTCACGAACTTCATGGAGCATTTCAAGAATCTTTGAGGCCTTTTCCTTTGATTCATCATCCTCAAACAGGTTCAGGGCGGTTTTAAGCGCGGTTTCAAATCTTTCAACAACGCCCTCTATGTTTGAGATGTAACCCGCTGACCTGGGACCTGGCTCGACCTTGAGTCCAAGTTCAGGTATCCTGATGGTTGCTGATTGTGACTTAACGACCCTTGCGTTGAGTGTATCCTCCCCGGCCTCGATGATGTACCTGGAGGGTTCCTTCTGTTCGAGGCATATGATGTCGGTGCTCCTGTAATTGCACCTTTCACAGATTAGTACTGACTCCATTATCTCTCCAAAGTAGGGAATCTTTTCAACCCTTGTTACTGCAGTCATGCACCGTTCTCCACCGCAGACCGGACAGTCAATTTTCATATCCTGCTGATTCACACTGTCACCCCTTGATGTTACTGGATTTACTTTCAGTCCCCATCCTCATCATGGTAGACCAGTCCACTCTCTTCCAGTTCCCTGAGTATCTCCTGAAGAGTTTCGGGATCTGGAGCACATATTCGGTGGCTGTGAACATTATTCGAGAGTGTGTAGAGCCTTTCAAGATCTCTTTTCCTCTTGGGACTCTCATTTAATCTTTTAACAAATCTTTCAGCTTCAGCCGGATCATATACGTTCACTTCACGTTTGAGGGGCTGCGAGAACCCGGGTATCGGGTAGGAGACATCAACAATCCTGCCACCATGTCTCTTTATTATTATGTCAATCACATCACCCAGCCGTTCAACCGGGTGCTGGAGGGTCACCTCGGTGCAGTTCTCCCTTATGAAGGAGAGCATCCTCCTGATTGTACAGTTTATATCATCATTGTTGATAACCGGGACACCATGTTCCCTCGCATTCCTGACAAGGTAATCATGGATTACGCGGTTCTCCCGGAAGTATTCAAGGTGTTTACCACCTCTCTTAATCTCCATGGCCCTCTTGACGAAGCGTTCCTTATGAACATTCTCCTCGGCCGCCAGAACAAAAAAATGAATTGAAGCATTTTCACTGAACTTTTCCGTGTTTATGAGTCCGGGGAGGAGGTGGACGCCCTCTATAACAACGTCATCAGAATCTGCAACAGCCCTCTCTATGACCTTCTCAATGGCGGGAATTACGAAAGAGGCATGGTCCTCAAAGCCAGCGCATATCAGTGACTCCATACTATTTCCCTGAAAGCGCTCCTTGTCCCTGAGTGCTGTGTAGGCATCAAAGGATGATCTGTGAAGTGTAGGCGCATAATCTGGCCCGATGATACCCCTGACTATCTCCCTTATAAAATCTGTTTCTATGAGGTGCTTTATGCTCAGTTCCCTTGCAAGTTCAGATGCCACCGTGGACTTCCCTATACCTGAGGCACTTCCAATGAGTATAACGTAGGGCTTTCTCAATTTATACTCCCCAAAACTAAAATAAAGATTATGTCAGGAGGTCCTTCACGCGTTCAGCGCTTCTCCTCATCTCTATACGTATAAGTCCAAGATTTATATCAACATCAGTTATGAGTACAAGTATTCCCTCCCCTGCATCTATCATGAGAGTTTTACCCCTGGTACCCTCAATCATGACCTGTTCAAGGGGCTCGTGTTTTATCTCCTCGGCTGACCTCTCGGCGGTACCGAACACTGCTGAAGCCATTGCAGCAACCAGTTCCCCATCGATATCAGATGGCACCTCACTCTCAATTACCAGACCATCCTTACCAACAACAAGGGAACCGTTTACCCCATTGATCCTACCTAAATCTTTAAGTATTCTTGCTATCATACTATGCCTCCATAAACAGAGTATTCCACCTAAAATATATATGCTTTAAGCATTTATTAATTAAATGGGTATGACTAACTAATTAACAGTTTCTATTTGATTCCAGCAAGTATTAAAGGAGTGATTATTTGCACACATTATCTTCTGTGGAGGAACTCAGGGAGCTGAATCCATTCATAGTAATAGGCTGTGGTGGTGGCGGAGAAAAATTCGCAAACTTTGCGGGTGTTGAGGCGGTAGGATTTGTGGATGACGACCCCAAAAAACATGGAACTGAATTTTGCGGATTTAAGGTATCATCAAGCCTTCTTGACCTTATAAAGGAGACAGACGCCCGTAGCGTTGCCATCATGCTCCCCATAGGTGCCGAGGGCACAGCCCTCAAGTACGCTGTCCAGGCAATAAATGAGGGCAAAAACGTTGTCACCTCCTTCAGATCACTCCCCCTATCAGAGAACACTTCACTTATTAAATTCGCTGAAAGGATGAATGTGACCATAAAGGAGATAAGCCCCAGGCTCGATAACATCCGGAGGATATTTGGAGTAGCCCCTTCACGCTGCACAGAGGTGCTCCCCAAGATAAATTACAGGCATAAGGCACCGCTTGTATTTGTTGGTGGAACCTCACAGGAGTGCGGTAAGCGTACAACCACAAGGCTGCTGGGAAAGGAGGCCATTGAGAGGGGCCTTGAGGTTGGCGTGATATCAACCGATGAAATGGGTCTGGAACAGCCAGTGGATATAAACTTCCGTGCAGGCAGTCTTTCGGTGATGGATGTTGCAGCGGCCATCATGGGGTCAGTCAGGTACCTTGAGGAGGAAAAGAACCCTGACATCATATTCATAGAGGGGCAGTCCAGTCTGACTGAAAGGGGTAACCCCCATCCCAGGGGCTTATCAGCTTCGATACTCATAGGTTCAATGCCAGATGCCACAGTGCTCTGTCACAGACCAAACCATCCCTACAGAAAACCTCGAGGAATAAAAGAGGAGATAAGGGCCATAGAGGCACTCGAGCCAACTAAGGTTATAGGCATTTCCTTAAATTTAAGAAACATTAATGACAGATCAATAATGGAGGAATATGAAAAACGTTTCGGGCTTCCTGTTGTCGATGTTAAAAATGGGGGGGCATCAAGATTGATGGACGTCATCACGGAATACATAGGGGAGATTTAGTTGAGGGACATTCTGGAAATGCTGAAAAAAAGTGTCGGACTGGACGAGGAAGTAAGGGAATCCGAGGAGACAGAGACGATAATAGTGCCGGAACATTCGTTTTATGAGATAATCCTACTGAGGGCAGGATCCTTGGGGGATGTGGAGGACGCACTTTCCCAGGTTATCGAGGAGAAAAATCCGGTTATACTTGACTTAACCGAAATTCAGAGGGATAATCCTGAAGACTTCACAGCCGTCGGTGAACGCATAAAGGATCTGAGGGAGAACCACGGAGCTGAGGCTATACTGATCTGCAATAAGGAGAAGAATGTTGTTATAATAACTCCAAGGGAAATCAAACTCATCAGGAAGGGGTAGTGAACGTAATGGAGCTTCCAATCACCAAACCATCAAAGATATCCTACGGTGATGAAATAGACTTCACGGAACTTCTTGAAAGACTCGCCAGGGATGAATACAACGGCTTCATAAGGGTTACGCATGCATCGGATGAGGGTTACATCCTTTTCAGGGACGGATCACATGTCGCAGCATCCTACGGACGTTTCATGAAGGGGGAAGCTCTTGATAGGATAATGGAGGTGGCTGATAAAACAGACACCCTGATAGAACTGTTTGACCTTAAAAGGTCACAGCTGGACTATCTCATGGATATAAACAAGATCTACAGAATCGAAGAGACTGCGGCTGAGATAACTGAAATGCCCGAGGTTGAGGAGGAGTCCTACTTCAACCCCAAGGAGGCAAGCTACAGGCAGCCAGTAACCCCCCGGGAACCTGTAACTGAAAATGAGGAAGATGTTAAGGTCAGTGAAGTGGCTCCTGATTCAACAGGAGATGTTTCTGGCGAGGCTGATCAGGGAGTGACTTCAGGTATGGATGTGGAGGTTGAGGGTGATGAAGGAACATCTGAATTAACAGATGATAGTTCTGAGGAGACCTCTCAGGAGGAAGCAACGGTAACAGAATATACTGAAGTTCCACAGGCTTCTGAAGTTTCTTTCACTGAGGGCACCGTCCAGGAATCTGAAGATGAGTCTGAAGAGACCCGGAAACCCCTCAGCAGGGATGAACTCATGAAAAAATATGGTCTCAAGGATATCGGTGAAGAAGAGGTTGAAAGGGTTCTTGAGACATACAAAGGAGGTGCAATTACAGATATAGACCCTGAGAGGGTTGAACTCACCCTGATGAATAAGATAAAGATGTCAATACTTGGAATACCCAAAATAAAGGGTGCTGAGGTCATAGTATTCCTTGACAACGCCTATGACCTCAGTGGGAAGATAAAGATAATGGTTGAACATGAGGGTAAGGGACTGTTCTCAAGGATAATGGGGGACTCCAAGGAGGAGGACAAACTCAAGTTCCACATAATGGACATCGTCGAGATGGAGCTCAGGAAGACCTTCAGGGATTTCCCTGAGATTGTGGATAACTTTGAGGTGAGTATTGAGATACGCTGATCAGATAAGGTCAACTGTTGCCTGGATCGGGATATCCTGTCCAGAACTAACAACATTTTTATACCGGACTTGCATGTCTTCAAAGTAGGGTAATGAAAAAGGCGACGCGTGTAACAATATTTATATCGGAATGACTGATTATTATCTGGAGGTATTGGAATGACAAGAGTGATTACAGTTGCATCCGGTAAGGGAGGTGTGGGGAAGACAACCATCACTGCAAACCTGGGTGTTGCGCTCTCAACCTACGGTGAAAGGGTTGTCGTACTTGACGCTGATATAGCAATGGCAAACCTTGAATTAATCCTTGGGATGGAGGGAAAATCCGTTACACTGCATGATGTCCTTGCAGGTAATGCTTCAATCGAGGACGCTGTTTATGAGGGACCAAACGGTGTAAGGGTCGTCCCGGCAGGTATATCCCTTGAGGGTCTGAGGAATGTCAAGCTGGACCGTCTGGAGGATGCCCTGGCCTACCTTATAGAGGATACTGATATACTACTCATAGACGCCCCTGCAGGGCTTGAAAAGGACGCTGTAGCAGCCCTTGCAGCTGCAGATGAACTTCTGCTTGTCACAACACCTGAGGTGCCATCAATAAGCGATGCCCTCAAGACAAAGATTGTTGCAAGTAAACTGGATATAAACATAATAGGTGTTGTTATAAACCGTGAACAGTACGATAAAACCTTCCTGAGTGTTGAGGAGGTTGAAACAATACTCGAGGTCCCTGTAATTGCAGTTATACCGGACGACCCCGAGGTAAGCCGCGCAGCCGCCTTTGGCGAGCCGATAGTCATTAAGAATCCAAAGTCACCGGCAAGTAACGCCCTCATGAAGCTTGCAGCAGACCTCATTGGCGAGGAATACCAGCCAATTGAGCCTGACAAGCAGGGAGTTATTGCGAAACTCATAAGCGGTTTAATGGGGCGGAGATGATCACCCCCCGGTGATTTATTTTGATGCGTGTTGTCAGTGTCGGGACCTGTAACATGGACTTTATCTTCAGGGTGCAGGATTTTGTTGAACCTGACTCTGAGATGTACATAGATGATATCCACATCCTTCCAGGGGGTTCCGCCCTCAACTTCGCTGTCTGGATCTCAGCCCTTGGTTTCAGTTCAGGCATCGTGGCTGCCACCGGCGGAGACATGTACGGAGAAATAATAAGAGCCAGACTGGAATCAGAGGGTGTATCCACAGGGTGTCTTTCCGTGGTTGAAAAACCTACAGGCATGGCCTTCATATCAGTTGATGGCTCAGGCAGAAGGTCAATATATTCATATATGGGGGCCAATGCAGAACTTGAGATCGGAACACCTGAGGGGCGGTGTATCAGGGCTGCAGATGCTGTCCATCTTAGTGGCTGCTACGTTGAAGTTGCACAGAGGGTTGCTGAAATCAGGAAGATTTACTTCAGTCCAGGCCGCCTTCTGGCAGGCTATGGCCTCGATGTCCTTGAACCGGTACTCAGGAAAACGGAGGTCCTGTTTCTGAATGATGATGAACTTGAGATTCTCACGGGGTCCCGTAAATCAGGGATTTCCAGGTTACTGGGTGTCGGTGTTGATAATGTTGTTGTAACCCATGGACCAGGGGGCGCGTCCTTCTTCTCAGCTGACCATTCCCTGGAGATGAAGGTTGAGGATGCTGGAGCCATCGACACAACCGGTGCAGGCGATGCCTTTGCAGCAGGTTTCATGTCAGAATGGCTCAGGGAATATGAGCCATTAGAATGTCTCAGGGGAGGTCACAGGGCAGCCCTTAAGGTGATTTCAAGGTTTGGAGCTTTTTAATGGGTTTTTTTGAGTTCCGGATTAGTTAATTTTGATGAGGTCTCTGATGTTATCCCGGGACACCCTCCTTATCTCTCTTCTCCCGAAGCCCTCCATCCTCATCCGGTGAACTGTCCTTGGAACAGAAAGGGGATCTGATGGTGCAGAGCTCATGTCACTGTTTATGACAAATCTTTCGGTCCCGTATTCCCTGAGAATTTCTACTGCTTCAGCAGGAGTGAGCTTCTCCGGCTGCACGGTGAGGCCAAGAATACATTCAGTTTCAATCAGATGAGGGAGCACATCCATGTTAACATGCTCAATCACGGCCCTCCTCTCATCAATGTTCTCTCCAACAAGATCCACTATCAGTGGGGTTATCTCGGCCTTTCTGGTGCGGGGTGTGTGCACAATTACAGGGAATCCCAGCTCATCTGCCATCTGCATCTGCTCTATGAAGACCTCTTTTTCAATTTCTGACCCCGAGTCAAGGCCTATTTCACCCACAGCAACAACAGATGAATCCTTAAGGAGAGCTGGAAGTTCTTCAAGGACCCTCCCATGATCAGGGGGTATGGCCCTCGGGTGCATCCCCAGTGCCAGGTGCAGTCTGAGGCCTTTACGGGAGGCCCTCCCCGGCTCAACCATGAGAACTCTCCTGAGGTGTGCAAGGATTACATCTGCTGATAGGGCCTCAAGAGGGTCATGGGCACATGCGATGGCTTCTTCAACACCACTCACAGCCATCAACTCAAAATCCTCGATGGGTCTAGTATCTGCATGTATATGACTGTCTATCAGTTCAACTCCTCCCTTTTCATTCTATCAAAATATTTAACCCTGAAGGATATAAGTGTAGTGAGAGGAGTGGTGTATGCATGCATGGCGAGATACTCACTGATGTATATGAATATCTTTATGATGACCTTCAGTTCATCCTTAAATCAGCGGCAAGATTCAGGATAATAGCTTCTCTTCTGGAATCACCGAAAACCTTTGATGAGATAAGGGGGGATGTTAGGGTCAGCCTGCCAGCACTCTACAGTAACCTAAGGCTGCTTATGGATGAGGGTTCAGTCCGGTTGAGGGGGGACCGTTACAGCCTCACCCCGGAGATGAAACTCATGGGACTCTCCGCACTGAAGCTGTTTGATTCTGTGAGGGTTATAAATGGCCTTGAGGATATATGGCTTGACCATGATATAAGCGGGATCCCTCAGGAACTCCTTGAGGATATTGACTGGCTCATCAATTCAGAACTCATAGTGGCATCACCTGCAGATATATACAGGCCCCATAACACATACAGGGAACTCATAAGGGGCTCCAGTGAGATATACGGTGTTTCACCCATCTCCCACAGGGATCTCATCGATATATATGAGGGGTTCCTTGAGGAGGGTGTACCCATCGAACTCGTTCTGAGTGACGGTGTTATAAGGGAAATGGTTTTAAATGCAAGCTTCAGTCTTTTAAGGACATCCATTAAAAACAGAAACCTGAGGGTAAGACGTTTTGAAGGTGCTCTGAGGATTGCCTTCACAGTAACCGATAAGTTCCTGTCACTGGGCCTCTTTGATAGGAACGGGTTTTATGACCAGAACAGGGATATCATGAGCACCGATGCCAGGGCCATTGAGTGGGGCCTCCGGCTTTATGAGCACTACCGTGAAAGATCAGAAAAGCTTGGACTCAGGAACCTTACGAAGATAATGCTTTCAACAGGGAACTAGCTGATCTGGAGGGAACCGGAATGAAATTTAAACTGTTATCACCACGTGATGAAGGTGATTTTCAGAATCTCCTTGCTGACATCAGATTTCTGGCCGGCTCACGGGTCAGGTCAAAGATTATATTTGCACTGATGGACGGTGAAAGGTCCATTTCTGATATCAGGAGGAGTATGATGGCTCCAGATTCAACCATAACCCATTCCTTAATGGAATTAGAATCAAAAAAGCTGGTTGAGAGGAGTCAGGATTCCTGCAGATTGACTTCAAAGGGGAAACTTATGGGTGCGGTCCTTTCGAGGTTCATAGCTTCACTGGATGCAGTCAGACTTCACAGGGACTTCTGGAATGAACACTCAATAGGGGTCATACCCCTGGAATTTCTGATGAAGATAAATGTATTCAGGGACGCCTACACCCTTGAAGCCAGCCCGGGTAAACTTGAGGAGCCGTATGCAACCTATCTGGAGATGCTGGATAACTCCACCCACCTCAGGGCAATGCTCTCGGTGTGCCTGCCCCGACACACAGATGCCATAGGCCGTTTCCTTGAGATCGGGGGAGCAGCTGAAGTCATACTCACACCTGATAGCTGTCCTGTGTTTCTAAGGGAATCGGCAGGTATGAATCTGAAGGAAGCAATGGATTCTGGTCTTCTCAGGATCGGAATCCTTGAGGAGAAACAGGAAATATCATATATTGTCTCTGACACCTTTTTTGCGATGAGCCTCAGGAGGGAGGGAGGATCTGACCCATCAAGTACAAGGGTCATAATGGGTCACGGTGATGAACTCCTGCGGTGGGGTAACGAGCTCTTTGATTATCACTGGAGCCTCTCCACGGGTCTGGACAGTGAAATGCTGGATGTTAATGTGGATGAGGTGGTCCCGGCAGAGGAATGATTTATCCTCTGAGTTTTTCAAGTGTGGGGACCAGTTCCTCAATCTTAACCCGTACCTGACTGCAGTCATCACGGTTTCGAAGGGTCACTGTACCATCCTCAAGGGTCTCATGATCCACCGTAACTGCAAATGGGACACCTATCTCATCTGCACGGGCATATCTCCTTCCTATTGTTCCTGATGAATCAAATTCTGCAATAAAACCTGACCTTCTGAGGTTTCTCTCTATCTCAAGGGCGGTCATCACCATCTCCTCCCGATTCACCAGTGGAAGGACAGTCACCTCAACCGGTGCAACATGGGGTGGGAGACGGAAGTAGGTCCTCTCCCCATCATCCACAAGGGAGTGCAGTAGTAGCGTGTAGATTATACGGTCAATACCAAAGGAGGGCTCTATGACGTGGGGATACACCTTCCTGCCAGTCACAACCTCCTCAACATCCTCAAAACTTACATCATCAGGGAGTATCTCGAATTCACCCTCAAGGATGAACCTTCCCTCTTCATCGAGGGCCTTCTCTATTTCATCCACATCAACCTCACTGAGGGCACTGGCTATCCTGGCGGCATCCTTACGGAATTTTGGGCCAAGTTTGCCCATGTCTGGCTTCACGGCACGTTTCCTAATTCTCCTTGGCTCATCATATTCTATGAAAACCCTGAGATCCTCCCCGCTGTGCTGGCTATGGGACCTGAGATCATAGTCGGTCCTGTCAGCTATCCCTATGATCTCTATCCAGCCGTAGGAATCTGTAAATGCCTCGACGTCCCAGCAGTCAATTGCATAGTGTGCCATTTCAGATGGAAGGTGCTGCCTGAACCTCAGGGCATCCTCGGGGATACCTATATCCATCAGGAACCTTTTTGCGAGGCATAGATGGTATGTAAGGACTTCACTTGAAATCACACCTGCTTCAAGGGCCTCAGAGGCTGTCATATCCACAGTTCCGGAGTCCTCCATCTGTCTACTGGCAGGGTACAGTCTGAGGATGTCCTCCTTAACCTCCTCAAAGTCGGGGTGTGTCTTGTCTTCAGGGTCCACGAATATCTCTGCCTCTGCCTGTGTGAATTCACGGAGCCTTATAACTCCCTGTCTGGGGGATATCTCGTTACGGTAGGATTTACCAAGCTGGACAACGCCAAAGGGCAGGCGGTTCCTGAAGAATCTCAGGAGCCTCTTGAAGGGTATGAATATGCCCTGGGCTGTTTCAGGCCTCAGATAACCTGTCTTCTTACCCCTGGCCCCTATCAGGGTCTGAAACATGAGGTTGTAGCTCCATACATGGGTTAAGTGGCCTCCACACCTGGGACACCTTATCCCCTCATCTGATATAATCTCTGTGAGTTCCTGGTTCTCAAGACCCTCAACGTCGCGTCCGGTGGCGTCCTCAATGATGTGATCGGCACGGTAGACATCCATACACTCCTTGCACTGGGTCATGGGGTCATTGAAGTGGTCAACGTGTCCAGATGCCTTGAGGGCCTCCTCAGGCATTATTGTGGGGGATTCTATCTCATAAAAACCCTCCCTCACAACATAGAATTCACGCCAGCGGTTCATTATCTTGTTCTTGAGTGTTGCCCCCAGTGGACCGTAGTCCACAAAACCTGCAACACCTGAGTAAATTTCAAATGAAGACCAGAGGAAACCTCTTTTCCTTGCAACTGTCATGGTTCTTTCATGGTTCACATTAATCACTCCCTTCTACAGTCTGGAGTTTCTTATCTCATAGTCATCCTTTATTCTGCTTGTCTGGGGCCTTGTCTGGCCGATGTACTTGCTGTCACGTGAGGGGTGCCCGTAGGGTCGCTCTGCTGGAGACGTCATTGTCTCGAATACTATCTGGCACACCCTCTGTCTGGGGTAGAGTGCAACTGGCATCTTACCTATATTGGATATTTCAAGGGTTATCCTTCCATGGAAACCGGGGTCTATGTACCCTGCTGTGACATGCATGGTTATACCAAGCCTCCCGATGGATGAACGACCCTCAACCCTGGCAACAAGGTCCTCAGGCAGGGCTATGTATTCGTGGGTTGTTGCAAGGGCGAATTCACCGGGATGTATTATGAAGGGTCCGTCCTCAACATGGAATGTCTCCATATAGGACTCTATATCTGAGGGGTCCTTGGGGTCTATGCAGGGTTTCCTTATAACCCGGAACCCCTTAAATTCATTACCTATCCTGAGATCAACCGATGATGGCTGTATCTGTCTTTCAGGGTCATCAAGGGGGTCTATGGTGATGAGGCCCTCCTCGATGTACCTCTTTATGTCACGGTCACTGAGTATCGCCATTAAAAACATCTCCTCTCTAATCTCTGCCATTATCCTCCTTCTTAACCTTGATTTCATCGGGGTTTTCCACGGAGTCAGGGATGCCGCTGCTGTTACCGGTACCCACTATGAGGATGGAGTCTGCATCGGATTCAGAGACGATCCCCTTTATCTGTTCAAGGGCCACCCTGCAGCCCTCCAGGACATCCTCTGGCATCTGACTCATTGCCTCCTCAGGGGACATCTTTATTATGATGGAGTGGGTTCTATGTTCCAGCACCATGTTCTCTATGAACCACTTCTCAACACCGGACCCGCCGATGGCCACACCCATACCGCAGGCCACAGCCCCGGTCTTCTCGCCCTCAAGCTTTGCAGCAGCATCAACCATTATTATCTCATCAAACTCATCGCGGGTAAGGATTTCCTCCATGGCCTTTATCATCATCCCGAGCCTTGAACCGGGACCTCTGGGCCTCAGAATACCAACTTCCTTCCCCATAAACCTCTTTTTAACATAGACCATTTCATGCAGGTGCTCCCTCTGGTCCCTGTTCTCTATCAGCATCCCTGCAGTGAGGGGACCTGCACCATCACCTATGGGAAGGCAGCGTGATATGGCCCTGCAGCCGTCCATGTAGGCCCTGGCGGTTCGCATGATCAGCTCAAGATTCATCTGGAGTGCCACAAGGATCTGAAGGTTCCCGGTTTTCCTTGCAAGTTCAAGGTTGTGCCTGAGGAATTTGAGTATCCCCCTCATTCCTGCAGCAACCCTGATGCACATGATGATGGAGGCCCTCCTTTCGGTATCAGCAGCGGGTGGAAACCTTTCAACAAGTTTCTGGAGCCTCAGATCACCCATCTCAAGGAGCCGGCGGTACCTATCTGCCAGCCCTGCTGGATCAATATCTGATGGCGGGATTATGAAGAATTCAAGGTAATCCTCAAGGGTCCTGGGGTCCTCAGGCTCTGCAAGTTCTGCCAGGATTTTCATGGCATCACCCTCCATATCCTCGAGCTCGGCTATGGCCCCCTCAATGGCTGAGAAGATCCTCATCCTGACAATTGCAGGTAGGAGTATGATGAGGAGGATGAATGCAGCCATCCCAAGGATATCAAGGATACTGAAGGGCACAGAGAACCACCATCAACCTTTCATCCGGTTCTTTATTCTCAGGGATACTGAAGGGCACAGAGAATCACCATCAACCTTTCATCCGGTTCTTTATTCTCCTGAGGACTCCCTTGAGCGTGTGGGCCTCCCTTGCGGTTATGAAGGCCCTTCCGGTGATGTTCCTGAACACCCTCGAGGCCACCCTCTGCTTATGTTCCGGGATGTCAATCAGCGAGAGTATCTCATCCATTTCCTCCAGGAGAAGACTCTTTTCCATGGCAGAGGCCTCTTCAAGGCCCTCACATCTGAATTCCCTATCTCTGAACAGCTCATAGAATATTATGGCTGCAGCATGTGTTATATTCATTATCGGATACTCCTCTGAGGTCGGTACACTCACAACCATGTCGCAGAGACCTATCTCCTCATTGGAAAGACCGTCACCCTCGCGCCCGAATAGTATGAAGGTCCCTGAGGAGGGCCTGATAGCATCTGCAAGCTGTGATGGTCTGAGGGGGATCCTGTCCACGTTGTAACTGCCACCAGGAACGCCGGTGGTCCCCACAAGGAAGTCAGGCTCCAGGGAATCTATCATCTCATGAAGGTCCCGATAAATCAGGGCACCCTCCACGATGTCCCTTGCATGCATTGCCTGATAGTAGGCTTCATCCTCGAGTTCACAGGGGTTTATGAGGATCAGGGTCCTCAGACCAAAATTCTTCATTGCCCTTGCCAGGAACCCGATATTTCCAGGGGTTTCAGGTTCGACGAAGACAACGCTGATATTTTCTGCCAGCATTTCCAGGGCTTCCATGTCTCTCAACCCTTTAATCGGAATAGGCAAGGTCCAGGAGTTCAAGTATGTTCATGACCCTGACTTTTTCCAGGCCCGCAAGGTCAAGGGAGTCCCTGATATGGAGCTGACAGAAGGGGCATATTGTTACAACAGCGTCAACATCGAGTTCACGTATCATATCTGCCTTCTTCCTGCCGAGGGCCTCTGCTATCTCTGGCTTACCTGACTTCACTCCACCACCGGATCCACAGCACTGATCAGGTTTCTCCATTTCAACGAATTCGAGGCCTGGTATCTTCCTCAGGATCTTCCTAGGTTCGAATTCAACTCCCTGGCCCCGTTTGAGGTGGCAGGGGTCATGGTAGGTCACCCTCATATTCACTGGCTTCATTTTGATGGTGTCGATTCTGTCTGCAAGGAATTCACTTATATCAAGGACGTTCAGCTTAACACCGTAGCGTGGATAGTCCTTTTTCAGGGTAGCGCCGCAGCCAGCACAGACGGTTATTATGGTATCATAGTCCCTGAGGGCCCTCCTGTTCTTCTCAACAAGGTCCTCAACTATGTCGACCTGCCCGGTTCTTATCATGGGTGATCCGCAGCAAACCTGTCCCTCCGGGACGTCAACATCAAAGCCGTGCTCCCTGAGAACCCTGAGGAGTGCCATTCCAACCTCTGGCATCCTGTAATCCACCAGGCAGCCGGTGAAGAAACCTATCCGTGACCCGGGGTTTTTGCCGACTGATTCAATGAAACCATCCTTTATCCTGTCAACGGATCTTCCTGTTTCTGAGATAAGTTTTTTGATTCTCCTGTGGGCATCGAGGGGCCCGGAACCCTCCCTGCACGCCATTGCCCTCAGTTTTTCAATGGCATCACCGGGCACATTGAGTTCCTTGGGGCAGACCTCTGCACACTTACCGCAGGTTGTACAGCAGTACAGTCCTTTATCCACGCCCTCCTGTGCCCTGTCGCCAGTGTCACGGGGGTCGAAGGCGAATTTGGACAGGTACCTCATGAAGTAGGGCCCGGCGTACTCTGAACTCTCCTTTATAACGGGGCAGGAGCTTATACAGGAGAAGCATTCAATACATCCCCTGAGCTTCTTGGAGTCCAGGTAATCCTCTGGTCTGATCCTCTGGATTCCCTCAGAGGATGCCTGGAGATATAACTGCATTGACTTTACCTTCTCCTCTATTTCTCCACGATCGACCATGAGGTCCTTTATAACGGGGAGGTCGATGGGTTCTATGATGGCACCATCCTCCACCTCAGCGCGGCATGCCAGCACAACTTCTCCATTCATCTTAACAGCACATGAACCGCACTGCCCTGCCCTGCAGGAGCTTCTGAATGCAATATTGGCTCCGTGAATTTTATTTATTAGTTGAAGGGCGTCAAGGACCTTCATGTTCTCCTTTGAGGGTATTTCATAACTTTCAAGGTGTGGTTTCTCATCTACACCCGGCTCAAATCTTAAAACCCTGATATTTATCATTTCCATCTCCATGCTGACTCATATGAAAAACTTCAGAATGAACTGAATTTTAATTGTTTATCAACACATATTAAGGTTTGTGATTTTAACTGATAATCTTTTAAACAATACAGACATATGTATTCTGGAAGTGCTCCGGGACCGGCGCGTCCTGCTGAGTGGTATCTTCATAGTGTTATCAGAAGTTCAGCACTCAACATAAAATCAAACACCGGAGTCCATCAACAGTTAAAGAGATATTGTGAAGAATATCATATGGGTTCCTCAGATTTGGCTGGATCAGCTGAGGATATTGTGAAGAATATCATATGGGTTCCTCAGATTTGGCTGGATCAGCTTTATATACCATCATCAAGGTGATTTAATGGAACTGGAGGATATACTTAACGCCAGAGAGGGCGATAAACTGTTCTTACTTGGCAACGAGGCTGCTGTGAGGGCAGCGATAGAGTCAGGGGTGGGGGTTGCAAGCACCTACCCTGGAACACCATCATCGGAGATAGGCAATGTGCTCTCAGGGATCGCAAAGAGGGCAGGAATGTACTTTGAATTCTCTGTGAATGAAAAGGTGGCCCTGGAGGTTGCTGCAGCTGCAGCTGCCTCAGGTGTCAGATCATTCACCTTCATGAAACACGTCGGCCTTAACGTGGCCTCTGACTCCTTCATGAGCACAGCCTACACCGGTGTGAGGGCTGGCATGGTGGTTCTCACAGCCGACGACCCATCCATGTTCTCTTCCCAGAACGAGCAGGACAACAGACACTACGCCCGCCTCGCATGCGTCCCTCTCCTGGAACCATCAGATCCCCAGGAGGTACTGGAATTCATGAACCATGCCTTTGAACTATCAGAGGATTACGGCCTGCCGGTCCTCCTGAGGACAACAACCAGGGTATCCCACATGAGGGGAGTGGTTGAGGTGGGCAGCAGGATGCGTGAACCTTCAGAGGGGTTCTTCAGGAGGGACCCGGAACGATTTGTACCGGTACCTGCCACCGCGAGGGTGATGCACAGGAAACTTGTTGATAAGATGAAGGAACTGAGGATACGTGCAGATGAATCAGAACTCAACAGAGTATTCAATGGGGGCAGTGATTCAGAACTTGGGGTAGTGGCCTCAGGCGGGGCCTTCAACTATGTATACGATGCTCTTGAATCCCTTGGTCTTGAATTACCGGTACTCAAACTTGGATTCACGTATCCATTCCCTGCAGGACTTGTGGAGGAGTTCCTCTCAGGCCTTAAACGTGTCCTGGTTGTTGAGGAGGTTGACCCCATAATGGAGAGGGAGGTCCTTGCAGTAGCGGGATCCGCCCGCCTGGACCTTGATGTCCATGGAAAACTTGATGGCACACTCCCTGAGATATACGAGTACAATGAGGACATACTCAGAAAAGCCATATCAGGGCTTACAGGCGCACCATCAGTTGAAAGGGAATGTGATGTCCCGGATATACCTGAAAGACCTCCTTCACTCTGTCCGGGATGTCCGCACAGGGCTTTCTATTACGCCGTGAGGAGGGCTGCTGATGAACTGGAACTCTCAGGGGATGAGATCATATTCCCGACAGATATAGGGTGTTACACCCTTGGAATAGAGCCTCCATACTCTGCAGCAGATTACCTCCTGAGCATGGGATCCAGCATAGGAACCTCCTGTGGATTCTCAGCCGCGACCACCCAGAGGATAGTCTCCTTCATAGGTGACTCCACATTCTTCCATGCAGGCATACCCCCACTCATAAATGCTGTGCACAACAAGCAGAGATTTGTGCTGGTTGTCCTCGATAACAGGACAACGGCCATGACGGGTGGTCAGCCACACCCGGGCCTGCCTGTAGATGGGATGGGTGATGAGGCCCCTGAGATCTCCATTGAGGAAATAGTGAGGGCCTCTGGAGTGGAATTTGTGGAGACGGTGAACCCCATGAACATAAAAAGAACATCAGAAACAGTTAAACGGGCCCTGGAACATGAATCCGTGGCTGTGGTGATCTCAAAGTATCCTTGCATGCTCTCCTCTGGAGCGGTCCGCGGGAGGCCAATGGCTGTTGATGGGGAGAAATGTGATCTCTGTCTGGAATGCATCAGGGACCTTGCCTGCCCTGCGATGGTGACCCGTGAGGGGGAGGTGTTCATAGACCCTCTAAAGTGCAGGGGATGCAGTGTATGCCTCCAGATATGTCCCGCAGGAGCAATAAAACCGGAGGGAAAAGGATGAACTACAATATTTACGTCTGTGGCGTGGGCGGCCAGGGCATAATAAAGACCTCGGTCATAATCGGTGAGGCTGCAATGAAAAAGGACATCAACGTCGTTATGAGTGAAATACACGGGATGGCCCAGAGGGGAGGGTCAGTCTCAACTGAGATAAGGATTGGTGAAGTTCATGGATCCATCATCCCTGATGGAGAAGCCGATCTTGTGCTGGCCTTCGAACCACTTGAGGCCATCAGGGCCCTTCCAAAGATGTCTGAAGAATCAGAGGTCATCCTGAACACGTCAGTGATACCACCCTTCAACCTCATGAGGAGCCCGCACCCCTACCCGCCACTTGATGAGATCATGTCAACCCTTGAGGAGAGGGCAGGGAGTGTCAGGGGATTCAATGCAGAGGAAATTGCCCTGAAGGCAGGTCACATACTCTCCCTAAACATGGTGATGCTTGGAGCTGCAGCAGCCACCCGGGGATTCCCTCTCGAATCGGAGTCACTGATCAGTTCCATGAGGGATAACCTGCCATCCAGACTGATTGATGTGAATCTGAAGGCATTCAGGAATGGATTCGAGGCTGCAGCTGAGTCCTGAGATGCTGTTAGAATGAGTGTCAGTGTCTGATGCTTCTGAGAGGGGTTTTAGAGGATGAGGATGTCATCCGAGGACAGGACGGGTATACCTGCATCCTCAAGGGCCCTTATGCCCTCATCCACATCCTCTGTCCTTATGACCACAACGGCCTTCTCACCCTTCTTCTCAACGAAGGCATAGATGTATTCAACATTTATGTCATGGTCTGTGAGGACTCCAAGTATTCCATCAAGGCCGCCTGGTTCATCCGGGACCTCCACGGCTATCACATCGTTGACCCTAACAACGAAGTTTCTCTCCTCAAGGGCCCTCCTGGCCAGTTCAGGGTCGGAGACTATCATCCTGAGTATTCCGAACTCGGATGTGTCTGCAATTGAAAGTGCCCTGATGTTGATGCCTGCCTCTGAGAGGGCGTGGATGGCATTCTTCAATCTCCCCTTTCTGTTCTCAAGGAATACAGATATCTGTTTCAGTTTCATTCAAAACACCTCTTAGCCTTCATTCAATCCATTAACCCTTTCTCAGGTCTTCAGTCAAATTTCCTCTTATCTATGACCCTGATGGCCTTACCCTCACTCCTGGGAAGACTTCCTGGCTCCACGAGTGTCACATTAACCCTGAGGCCTATCTCACTGTGTATATGCTTCTCTATCATCCTCTTGGCCTCTTCAACGTGTTTAACCTCATCTGAGAAGAGCTCGGGGGATGCCTCCACCTGGACCTCAAGTTCATCAAGGAACTCTGGCCTTGTTACAACTATCTGGTAGTGGGGTTCCAGTCCCTTTATCTTGAGGAGGGCCCTCTCTATCTGTGACGGGAACACTATAACGCCACGGATCTTGAGCATATCGTCGCTTCTACCTGTTATCCTGTCCATCCTTACAAGGGTGCGGCCGCATCCACATTCACCATCTCTGAGGGCTGTTATATCCTTGGTCCTGAACCTAAGGACTGGCATGCCCTCCCTTGTGAGTGTTGTAAGGACGAGTTCCCCCTTTGTTCCATTGGGGAGTTTCTCCCCGGTTTTGGGGTCTATTATCTCGGGGTAGAAGTGGTCCTCTGCAATGTGGAGTCCCTTCTTCTCTGTGCACTCCATCGCGACTCCAGGACCTATTATCTCTGTGAGGCCGTAGATGTTAAGGGCTGTGAGGCCCAGCCTGGCCTCTATGGTTTCCCTCATCTCTTCGGTCCACATCTCTGCACCGAATATCCCTGATTTCAGGTTCAGTTCACCGATATCCACACCCTCCTTCTCAAGGACCTCTGCAAGGTAGAGTGCATAGGATGGTGTGCATGTTATCACTGTGGTGCCAAAGTCCTGCATTATCTCAATCTGGCGCTTTGTGTTACCTGCTGAGATGGGGATCACCGTGGCCCCGATTTTCTGGCCCCCGTAGTGCACACCCAGACCTCCTGTGAAGAGTCCGTAGCCGTAGCAGTTCTGTATGCGGTCCTTCCTGGTGGCCATGCCCATTGTCAGGGCCCTTGCCATCACCTCAGACCATATTTCAAGGTCCCTGCTGGTGTAACCTGATACAACGGGTTTACCTGTTGTCCCTGATGATGTATGCACCTCCACTATCTCCTCGTCAGGTACCGCGAACATGCCGAAGGGGTAGGCCTCCCTGAGGTCATTCTTTGTGGTGAATGGTAGCTTCTCTATGTCATCAAGGGTTTCTATATCCTCGGGGAATACTCCTGCATCTTTCAGACGCTTATTGTAGTAGGGCACGTTTTCGTAGGCTCTTTTGACTGTATTCTGGAGCCTCCTGAGCTGTAATTCCTGTTTTTCTTCCTGACTCATACATTCGGCTTCAGGGTTCCATATCATTTCGATCTCCTTCGATGAGCTTTCTTGTTTTTTCTGTCTCTAAAGACTTATATGTTAACTGTCATTATCATTAATTATAATTTGATGGATTTAAAGGAGGATGTTGAATGGATCTTTTAATACTCGGTATCGTCGTTCTCATCTACTTCCTTCTTGTGGGCTACGTTGGATACGTGGCATGGAGAAGGACAGAGACCTCAGAGGACTACATGGTGGCCGGTAGAAGGACCCACCCCTACATCATGGCCATGAGTTATGGAGCCACCTTCATAAGCACGGCGGCCATCGTCGGCTTCGGTGGAATGGCAGGTGTCTTTGGGATGGGTATACTCTGGCTCGTGTTTCTCAACATACTTGTAGGTGTATTCATTGCATTCGTGTTTTTTGGTAAGCGCACAAGGAAGATGGGCCACAACATGTCGGCCCTCACATTCCCGGAATTCCTGGGGAGGAGATTTAACAGCAGATTCCTTCAGTACTTTGGTGGGGCCATAATCTTTCTTGGAATGCCCCTGTATGCATCCGTTGTCCTGATAGGTGCTGCAAGGTTCATTGAAACAACCCTTGGCCTGGACTTCAGCATCGCCCTGATACTGATGGCTGTCATAGTGGCTGTTTATGTTGTTCTTGGAGGTATAAGGGGTGTTATGTACACCGACGCCCTTCAGGGCACCATAATGTTCCTTGGAATGATATTCCTTGTTGTATCGACCTACTACCTTCTTGGCGGAGTTGTGGACGCTCATCAGGCACTCACAAACATTTCACACCTCATACCCGCCAAGGCCCGGGCAATAGGGGCAACTGGCTGGACCAGCATGCCTTTATATGGCAGCCCCTACTGGTGGACGCTCCTCTCAACAATAATCCTTGGTGTTGGTGTGGGTGTCCTTGCACAGCCCCAGCTCATAGTGAGGTTCATGACCGTGAAATCCAACAGGGAGCTCAACAGAGGTGTTCTAATAGGCGCACTCTTCATATTCGTGATGACCTGGAGCGCCTACGTCGTTGGGGCACTTTCAAATGTCTACTTCTTCAGGAAGATGGGCATGATAGCGGTGCAGGCTGCTGGTGGAAACGCAGATAAGATAATACCTTTCTTCATAAAGTCTGCCATGCCCGAGTGGTTCTCGTACATCTTCATGCTGACGCTGCTCTCAGCAGCCATGTCAACACTCAGTGCCCAGTTCCATGTCCAGGGGACTGCCATAGGTAGGGACGTCTATGAGACAGTAAGAAGGAGGAAGGGTGATAGATCCGTCCTCATCACAAGGGGAGGCATAATAATAGCGGTACTTATAGCGGTGGTCCTCGGCTACCTGCTACCAGGAAGCATAGTTGCACAGGGAACAGCCCTTTTCTTCGGGATATGTGCAGCATCCTTCCTTTCGGTCTATGTTGCAGCCATATTCTGGAAGAGGGCCACAAGGCAGGGTGCGATAGCCGGAATGGTTTCAGGAGCCATTGTAAGTCTGTTCTGGTTACTCTTCGAATACAAGAAGACTGCGGAGGCCCTTGGAATTGCCAAGGCACTCTTCGGGGGCCCGGTTATAGCAGCGATGCCATGGCCGGTGGTGGACCCGATACTGGTGGGTGTGCCGGTCTCAGCCATCTTCATGGTGGCTGTCAGCCTTCTTACGGAACCACCCTCTGATGAGCACATCCAGAAATGTTTTAACGGAGTTTAGTGGAGGTCAAGCATGGTACTTGGAATACCTGACCCATGGGTATGGGGCGCATATATCCTCTGCATCCTGATAACAGTCTTCTGCGTTATCTACGGCCTGGTGAACTGGAACCGGGGCGGTGAAGATGAGGAAGAACAGATAATGGAAGAACTCAGGTGGGAGGAAGAGGAGAAAAGGATGGAAGAGGATGAACTTGGTCTTTAAGAGGGATCTTCTCCATCTAATCCTTTAATTTTTTTACCCGGATCTCAGGTTAAACAACAAAGCATGAGAATCCACAGCCCTGAATTTTTGTTCAAATAAAATCAGGTCTCTGTGAAGGGCCCTGTTAGTTCTGTGTCCGGGTCTGTTTTGTTGCATGACTTCAGAGTGGTAGAGAATCAGCTGATGTTTGGGACTAAAAAATAAAAATAAAAGAATCAGGGTTTATCAGAAAAGACCGCTTTCTTCCAGCTTGCTTTCCATCCAGTGAGCCCTCTTATCCATCTTCTCCTTGACGAGAACCGTGATAATGAAGGTTGCCACCGGGAAGAGGCTGAGAACTGCAATGTTCGTCCAGTAGATGCTCCAGATCACACCACCAACAACCTCCCTCAGGGCGCCAACAGCGTAGGTGAGGGGGAGGTAGGGGTGTATCGCCTGGAAAAATGGGGGTAGCAGTTCCACAGGGAATATACCTCCGGTACCGGTAATCTGGAGTACAAGAATTATTATTGATAGGGCCTTACCGGCATTTCCCAGGGCAGAGGTCAGTGAATATATTATGAGCATGGAGCATATGCTCACATAGATGGATGTGAGCAGCAGTAGCATGCTTCCCGTGGTCTGCACCCTCAGAAACATTGCACCGGCAACAACAACGAGGGCCTGGAATACTGCTATTATTATGAAGAGGCCCATCCTACCGAAGTAGACCTGGATGCTACTGTAGTCACCGTACTTCACCCTCATGCTTATCATTGCAACTGCGATTATACCGCCTATCCACAGGGATATGGGTATGTAAAATGGTGCCAGTGCAGATCCATAGTTCTTCACAGGATAGATGTGCTCTTTCTCCATCCTCACAGGGCTCCTGAAGTACTCCCTCACAGCGGAGGGGTCAATGTCAGCCAGCTTAACGAGGCTGTTGAGGTCATCATCGCTGATCATGTTCAGCTTTCTGCTGGCATCCTGGATGGCTGACCTCATGGCCGGCCATCTGGCGTTTGCCATACCCAGCTTCGCTGAAGCATCCTGCATTGCAGCGTCTATCTCGTCCCTGCTGTCCATGAGTTTGTTGAGGGCGCTGTCCATCCTGTCGATGGAGGCCTTAAGCTTCACAATCCGGTCAGTGGTGCCCTTTGTTTTGAGATCAGATTCAATTGCCTGCAATATCCCGAGAACTGAACTGGCCTTCTCTACATTTGTATCAATCTGGTCAATGGCTGTTTTCAGTTTTGGGTCTCCTGTGGCCGAGTAAAGGCTGGCAAGAACCGCCCGGAGATATTTCATTGAGGTTATTGCCTCTGATAGGTGTGACTCCATGCTCTGGACCGTTGAAAGGGCCTTTGCAGGGTCTTTCCCGATGTAACTTTCAAGGAGGCTGTATTTCTCCTTCACAAAGTTGGCGTTGTCTCTGATTTCTGGTAGATCTGTTTTAAGTGAGGACCACAGATTCTGTCCCTTTTCCAGGTCTGAGTTGGCGGTGCTGAGTGTTTCATCGATTTTACCGAGGTTCCCATTAAGTTCATTGATGAATCTCTTTGTCCTGAGTATATCGTCCCTGTTTGCCCTTGCAAGTTCACCTGCTTCGCTTATCTTACCGAATACTATTCCATCAATGGTTTTAACGACTTCACTGTTTATCTTTGCCTGGAGGGCATCTGCCCCAGCGTTTGTTATCCTTGGCGCAACAGGGTTTAACTTGTCATTCACCATGTACTTTATACTTGCCTGTCTGGGGGTCCCGTTCTTTATTGAGAGGAGGTCAGAGCTGAAGTTTCCAGGTATTATGAGAACGGCGTAGTATCTTCCCTTCCTCAGGCCGTCCATTGCATCGGATCGGTCAACGAACTGCCAGTCGAAGTTTCTGTTCTTCCTGAGTTCACTGACAAATTCTGCACCCACGTTCATGTGTGTGCCATTGAAATCCGCTCCCCTGTCCTCATTGACAACAGCAACCTCTATACTGGAGGTCCTTGAGTATGGATCAAGGGTCGCCTGGATGTTGAATACGGCGTAGAGCGCCGGGATGCAGATTATAACTGCGATTACGAAGAGTACAACTGGACTGTTTTTAACGGTCTTCATATCCTTCCAGAATATTTCCAGGGCCTTTCTCATGGGTTTTATGCCTCCAAAAATAAAATATATTTTTGTAAGAAAAACAACTTAATGGACATCATAATATAAAAGTCTTTCGGTGAACGGCATTTAAAATTATAAATACCAATAAGACCAATAATAAATACAGTGATTAAATGGTGGTATTATGAGAATAGTTGAGGAAATGGTTGGTAAAGAGGTTCTTGACAGCTCTGCAAAGGTCATAGGGAAGGTAAAGGACGTGGAAGTCGACATAGAATCCCAGGCAATAGAATCACTTGTTCTTGGGAAGGGCGGAATATCAGAGGGCCTTGGACTATCAAAGGGTGAAACAATAGTCCCCTATGAAATGGTCAAGAAGATAGGTGACAAGATACTCCTCAAAGGCCCTGAAGAATAGACCCGATGGGCCGGTGAAGAGATTGGAGCTCAGGGGAATCTGCAGCATCTGCGGGCGTGCAGGTTTTCTTCACACGTGTAGACTTTGCGGGGCACAGGTATGTTCAGATTGCTACGTTCCAGAGCTGGGAGTCTGTAAGATATGCAGGTCAAAAATACAGAGGAACTCAGAAGGGAGCTTATAGAACTTCTGTCTGAAATGGATGTCGTTCAGAGGGGTAAATTCATCCTCTCATCCGGCAGGGAAAGCGATTACTATGTTGATATAAAGAGGGCGGTAACGGAGCCGGCTGTCCTTGACGTTATAGCGAGGCTAATAGCCGATGCGGCCGGTGAAGTGGACAGGATAGCCGGTCCAGCCCTCGGGGCGGTCCCAATAGCCACTGCGGTGTCACTCTACTCCAGAAAACCGCTCCTGATGATAAGAAAGGAGAAAAAGGGATACGGAACATCAAAACTCATTGAGGGGGATCTGCAGAAAGGTGACAGGGTTGCCGTGGTTGAGGACGTTACAACGACTGGCGGTTCTCTTCTTAAGGCGGTTAGGGCAATTCAGGAGAATGGTGGGATCGTTGAGAAGGCATTTGTTATTGTTGACCGTGAGGAAGGGGCTGTCGAGGAATTTAAAAGGGAGGGCATAACCCTCATACCCCTACTTTCGGTATCTGACTTCAACCATTCCTGAACATTCTATTATTATTTCTCACTATTCCCGCAGGTGCTTCACAAGGTGACCTATCTCCGGGACCACAATTTCGATTCCAAGCTTAACTGCGTTGGGTGATCCCGGCAGTGCAAATATGAGGGTCCCCCGGTAAACGCCTGCAGTTGCCCTGCTGAGTATTGCCCCGGCTCCAAGCTCCTTGAATGAGAGATACCTGAATATCTCACCGAAACCATCAAGTTCCTTTTCAAAGATCCCCCTGAGTGTCTCAACGGTTATATCACGGCTTCCGATGCCGGTGCCGCCTGTGGTGAATATGACTGATACCCCTTCATCGATCATGTCATGAATTGCAGAGATGAGCTTCTCACCATCGTCGGGTATCACAGTGTATTCTGAAACACTGTAATCACGGGAGAGTGCATCAACCAGAAGTCTGCCAGATGTGTCACTTTCGGGTATTTCACCGGTCTCCTGGAACTCCCGGTACTTTGAATCACTGAGGGTGATGACACCGCAGCTGATATTCTCTGGAGCTGAGGCCCTGTGCTCCTCCATACTCTGACTTTTCATATTCATCAACCGTCTACTTAATACTGAATTATGGATGTAACAATTTATTTATGTGGGCGTGATTTATAAGTCTTCTGGTTTTTAGCTTATCGAAAATGATTATAATCCCCTTTCTGACAAGGAGAGAAAAGTAATAAAAATTTATGACGATTTGATCGGGGTAGGGTTTGATATTGGATTGGAGGCGGTTTCAATTCCAATTTAAAAGACCAGAATAAGTTTTAAAAGTCCTGGACCCTACCCGTTTACTATATATTAACAGCACTATTTATAAAGTTTTCGTTAGGTTATTTAAATCAGCATCTGGGAGCCATAATCCCGTTTAAAGGTTTTAAAACCATTTAAATCCAAAAAAACAGGTTTCTAACAGTTTTATTAGATTCTGTGGTAATACTTTTTCATGTCAGCCCGGTTACCATTCAGCAGCTCTGAAGCCTTTAAGGATGGAAACATACATCCACATTTTTGCAGGGATCTTTCCTGGGGCAGTGCAGCTGATTGCGTTTTTCCTCTTCATCATCTCAAGGTACATTTATTAGGGTGATCCCTCAAAGCTGAAGACAGAGACCCCATGCATATTGATAATGTGGTTTTTATGAAGAAGGTTCTTGACGCGTCTGCCTTCATAAATGGATACGTGCCAGAGGGAAGGGAAAATTACACTGTCAGGTCGGTCACAGAGGAGATCAGGGATTTCAGGTCAATGATGATACTGGAGGATGCACTGAGGGAAGGTAGACTCAAAATAACCGAACCCGACCCTGAGAGCATGAAGGTGGTGGAGGACGCCATCAGCGAATCAGGAGACATAATGAGACTTTCCCCCACAGACATGGAGGTCATAGGCCTTGCAGTTTCCCTGAGGGGGGAGGATGACGTCACTGTGATAACAGACGACTACACAATACAGAACACACTGAAAATCCTGGGTATAGGGTTCAGGAGTGTTCTAACATCAGGTATAAGGGACACCTACAGCTGGAGACGGGTATGCACCGGGTGCCGGAGGGTGTACCCCCTGGACTATGAATTTGAGGAATGTGAGATATGCGGTTCAAGAATAGTCCGCAAGAGGCACAGAAACTGAAACTTCAGGTGATTTCATGAAGATAGGAGTGGTTGTTCACGGACCACACATTGTTGATTCTGGCTATGCAGCACAGCTCATAGAACTCCTTAGAAAATACGGTCATGTGAAGGCAAGACTGGGAGGCACCATGGGAAGAACAGCTGTCTACGACGCCCACCTTGAGGATATCATAGACATCTCAGAGAAGAGACTTCCCAGTGAATCGGTTGACCTCTGTGCAGAGGAGGGCCATGACCTTGTTGTACTCATGAACTATGGAAAATCCCGCATAACCGGCCACGGCTTTGGCTACAAGGTATTCCAGAGGTCGGAGAAGAAACCGCCCATGGTCCAGATAGAAAGACCTGGAGAGCCCGATGGAAGTGTTGTACCCTGGAGGAGGGAGGTACTCCCATTCGCAGAAAAGCTTGCAGATGAACTTGGACTTGAACTGGTGGACCCCGAGGAGATATGCCGTGAAATATTCCATGGAGAGCCCTGCAACGAACAGGAACCTGATAGCAGGGAATACCGCAGACTCGTGGGTGTCTCAGAGAACGAGAACATCTTTGTCAACGGTATAGTGGTGGGGACATCAACCTCAGATGACGTCACACTGGTTGCAGAGAACGGCATAATCACAAATATAATCGGGGGCCGCATAAAGAAACACGGCGTCGAGAAGCTTGGAAGGGTCAACCTAAGGGACGCGGTGGTGAAGACAGGACTCCTAAGACGATCCGATGTAAAACCAAGAAAGGTGAAGCTAAGAGAAAATAATAAGGAGAGCTTCAGGGTTTCATTCCTCAACCACGCAGCAGAGGACATCTACAGCCTTCATGACGCTGACCTGGTTGTCACCGTGGGAGACGACACGACCCTTGTGGCAGCAGACATACTCTACAGGTTTGACGTTCCAATCATTGGCATCACAGATGGAGACATTGACAGGGTTGTCAGGAACGGTTTCAAATGCTCAGGTTCCATCATAATAGAATTTGAGGGAGGATGGGATGATATAGTGGGTGAGAGGATCCACAGGGAGCTATTCAGGGGCAGTGACACAATTGAAGTGGAGGACTTGGAAACTTTTAAAAAGGATCTGCTACAGATTATAGATAATATAGGTGCAGAATACACTGTGAGATACACCTAAACGATACAAAGAGGTGTGGAATTGGATTTAGATGATATCATCCATTCCCTTAAAAATTTTGAGGGTGTAACAAGAAAAAGACCGATAAAGAATATTGTTTCTATTCTGAATGATGCCTACAATGTTTCAGGAAACACCTACCTCGGCTACGGTGACGACGCATCTGCAATAAGGATCGGGGACGGGAAACTTCTTCTACTGGCCGCAGATGGCATATGGGGCCGCCTGATGGACGCCGACCCCTACTGGGCAGGTTACTGTTCCGTCCTTGTTAACGTTAATGACATAGCGGCCATGGGCGGTAAACCTGTGGGTATGGTCAATGTACTGTCAATAAACTCCAGTGAAACCTGTTACAGTGTCATGGAGGGCATAAAGGATGGTGCAGATAAATTCGGGGTTCCAATGGTGGGGGGTCACGTTCACCCCGACACCCCCTACGATGCCCTTGATGTTTCAATTGCAGGGATAGCATCCGAGGATGCCATCATAACAAGCTGTGACGCCAGGCCAGGGGACCGCGTCATTGTCGGGATAGACCTCGATGGAAGGCCACACCCTTCATTTCCACTGAACTGGGATACAACCACGCATAAGAGCCCCGAGGATGTGCAGGCACAGATAGATATCATGGCAGAACTTGCTGAGAGGCACCTTGTCACCGCAGGGAAGGACATAAGTAACCCTGGCACACTCGGAACACTTGGAATGCTCCTTGAAGCTTCGAATGTGGGGGCGAGAATTGAAATGGAATCCATTCCAAGGAACAGATCCGTTGATTGGGACAGCTGGCTTAAGATGTATCCAGGATCAGGTTTCGTTCTAACAACAGCACCTGAAAATGTAAATGAATGTGTGGAGCTGCTGGAGTCAGTCGGAATAACAGCATCAGATGCTGGCGAAATAATAGCCGATCAGAGGCTTTATCTGAGGGTTGATGATGATGAGGGGGTCCTCTTTGACCTTAAAAGTGAGATAATAACAGGAGTGACCGAGGAAAAATTGTGAAGAACCATGTGAGTGGGGAGATTTTGATGTTTGGGGAAACAGGATTGAGTGAAGAAATTCTATGAGGGAGAAATCATGTTTGTTAAGGTCAACGGGGCGGGAGTAGAACTTCCGGATGGATCCACGGTGAGGGATGCCCTTGAGGCAACCGGCGCCCCCTACGTGGAGGGGACACTGGTGTGCCTCATAAGCGGTACAAGGGAACTTGAGAGGACAATAGACACCTACCGCATCAGGACAACAGCAGGCAGCATACTCCTGGAACTCCTGCCGGAAGAGGCACCGGCCCTGGTCGAGGAATGGAGGAGCATCTACACTGGACTTGAAAACATGCGCATCAGGTGGACCACTCCATCTGAGATCGCAATGGGACCCCTCAGGACAGAACTGGAACCATCAAGGGATGAATTCACCTACGATGAAGATGAGGTTATAATGAGCCTCTCAGGATTCAGCCCGGATTCAACACATATAATAATATCAAAGGAACCCCATTCAGCAGTATACGGTGTCCCAAGGGAGAACAGAGGAGTATTTGCAAGGTTAACAGGCGGAAAAAGGACAGTTGAGAGGTTAACCCCGGATGACATGGTGAAATCAGTTGAACCCGTGGTTGAGAGGAAGAGCATAGTTGAGAGCGCCGCTGTAACAGAACTCAACACAGAACTCGAGGAAGGCAACCAGATCTTCACCTACGTGAAGGTTAAACCCTCCCCTGAATCACCACAGTCAGTGGAACATTTCTTCTCCATGCTGGAGGATGGAAAACTCAGGGTTGACTATGAGGCAAATTCATTCATAGGCTTTTACTCCCTCCAGGGAATAAAGAAAGACCCCGAAAAAATCGACAAGAGAAACAGGGGGGCTGTGACACTCAGAAACACAGGAAGGGGCTCTGGAAGGGTCTACATCTACAGGGAGGATAGGGTTTCAACCCCATCCCATAACATCATAGGCCATGTCACAGAGGGCATGGAACTGGTTGACATAGCAGGCGAGGGCGACCAGATAACAGTGGAATGCGAACCCGGAAGGATAATGACCGTGGCCATGACCCAGAAGGAGGCTGAGGATTACCTCAGGGAATATGGTATAGAACAGATACGTGAGGGTATAATGGATGATGATGCCATCGTGGTGGTCCAGGACCCACCCTACACCATGGACATCCTGAGGGAGGGGAAGGTCAGGACAGTTGGTGTTGATCAGGATAAGATCCTTGAGATAGAACTGGACCCGGCTGCTCCCAGATCATCCTGGTACTTCCGCAGGCTCACAGGTCTCATCGACACACCGATAGGATCCCTCAGGGTACACTTCGCCTTCCCTGGAATGAAGGTGGTCATGTTTGAGGGCGATAAATCACTGGCAAAGGGACTCATACCGGAAAATACACCTGAGAGATGCGTTAAGAAGGGTAACATCGGCATAACCAACATGTCAAGGCGCCACATAGGTATGGTGGGTGTCAGACTCGAGGACAACGATGAGTATGGTCCCACAGGTGAACCATTCAACGGCACCAACATGATAGGTAAAATCACAGGTGGAATTGAGAATATTGAAAAACTGAAAGAGGGGGATACCGTATATGTCCGGGAAAGAAAAAGAGGGTGAAAAGGCAACCAGGATGATAATACTGGGTCCATCGGCGAGGCTGAGTTCATCGGAACTTGTCCAGAAACTCCACCTCCTTGGCCTTCCCCTCACAATAAAGTCAACATGCTACGGAGCACTTATCCATGGAGATGAGGATGTGGTAATGGAGGCCGTGAAAAGGATAAGGAGCCTTGACCCCCCCAACATATTCACAAAGGAGAGGGGCTTTCCACCTGGAGACCCCAGGAGATGCAGGGGACACAGGGGGGCCGCCCGGGAGGGATACCATCAGCTTGAGAAGGAATTCAAACTCCTGGGCTACGTATGCGAGGCCCTTGAAAACCCGCAGGAGGTCGCACCTGAAATAAAGGAGAAGATCTCTGTGGATGAATTCCGCAGGATAGCTGAAAAAGCTCAAAAATCAAAACAGAAAACATAGGGCTGGTTAAAATGAAAATAACATCATCATCAAGTGGAGAGGAACTGAGGGAACTTGGCATCTGCATACATGAACTTGTAAGTCGCCTGCCCCTAACAATAAGGAGCAGGGAATTACCGGGCCTCAGAATAGAGGACGGAAAGGTGATTGATGATAACTACACAGGACCCGTACTTGAGAAGGTCCTGGAATCAGGGGAAATAGCCCGGGAAACACCTGACAGGGGACCATACAGAGGGATTCCCGTTGTTGTCGTACCCCTCAAGGAGGAGGGTGAGGTTATATGTGCAGTGGGCATCGTTGACGCGACAAAGGGGCTCTTCACAGACATGGTCGAGATAGCCAGAAGACCCCAGGATACAGATAAGGGGGAATTCTATTGAAGATAGCCATATTTCCACCGAACTCACTGATACTGGCTGATCTTGTTGAGAGACGGGGACATGAGCCACTGGTAATCCAGAAGGAATTAAAAAAGAAGGTCACAGACCCTGAAATAGACTCACCTCCCTTCAACATAACCGAAGAGGACCCAATCAGGGGACTGAAGTACGCCGCAATAGAGGTTCCATCAGGTGTCAGGGGCAGGATGTCAATCTTCGGTCCGCTCATAGAGGAGGCAGATGCAGCCATAATAATGGAGGAGGCACCCTTCGGCTTCGGTTGCATAGGCTGCGCAAGGACCAACGAGCTCTGCGTCTTTCAGCTCAGGAAGAGGGGCATACCAACCCTTGAACTTAAATATCCCCGCACACGTGAGGAGACAATAGATGTTGTCAACAAGATAAATAATTTCTTAGACGAACTGGAGGCTCAAAATGGTTAAAATAGCCCAGATTTCATGCGGAACCGACTACAGTGGTGTTCAGAAGGAAATTGAGAAGGCCGCCGAAACCTTCGGGGCGGAGATAGTGATCCCCGAGGCTGACCTCGACTACATAGATGAGGCCTATGAAAAGTTCGGGTTCAACTGTGCCAGTTCAAGCATAAGGCTGATGATAGCCAGGGCAATGTCCCTGGTGGAGGGTAAAACAGATGCCGATGCAGTCTTCATAGCAACATGCTTCAGATGTGCCGAGGGCGCCCTTGTGAGGAATGAGCTCAGGAGGTTCATCCAGCAGAACACCAGGCTCCCAGTTGTAACCTACTCATTCACAGAAAGGACCAAGGCGGATGAACTCTTTATACGTATGGAGGCCCTAGCCACCATAGTCGCAAGGAAGAGCATACTGGCAAGGGAGAAACAGGAGGGCCTCACCATGGGTATCGACTCGGGATCAACAACAACCAAGGTTGTCCTCATGGAGGATAATGAGGTCATAGGTACCGGGTGGCTGCCAACGACCGATGTCATAGGTTCAGCAGAGAAGGGCATAGAGGAGGCACTCTCAGGGACCGGCTACAAGCTTGAGGATATTGATGGGATGGGTGTCACAGGATACGGTAGACTCACAATAGGGAAGCACTACGGGGCGGACCTCATCCAGGAGGAGCTGAGCGTCAACTCCAAGGGTGCAGTGTTCCTTGCAGACCACCAGAAGGGAGAGGCAACGGTGCTGGACATAGGTGGTATGGACAACAAGGTCATCACGGTCAACGATGGTATACCAGACAACTTCACCATGGGGGGTATCTGTGCCGGTGCCTCAGGTCGTTTCCTTGAGATAACCGCCAGGAGACTCGGTGTGGAGATAGATGAGCTCGGAAGCCTCGCCCTCAAGGGCGACTACAGGAAGGCCCTTCTAAACAGCTACTGCATAGTCTTCGGTATACAGGACCTTGTCACAGCCCTGGCAGCAGGGACCTCCAGGGAGGACACAGCCGCGGCAGCATGCCACTCTGTGGCTGAACAGGTCTACGAGCAACAGCTCCAGGAGATAGATGTCAGGGAGCCCCTGATACAGGTCGGAGGAACATCACTTATAGAGGGTCTTGTAAAGGCAGTCAGCGACATCCTTGGGGGTATAGATGTCATAGTGCCACCATACTCACAGCACATCGGTGCAGTGGGGGCGGCGCTCCTTGTTTCAGGAATGAAGAAGGCCGGTGAGGGTTAATATGGGAATACAGATCGAATGCTATGACCCCCGCGGAGCCGCAGTCTATGAGATAATCACCAGGCAGGTTCTCCAGGACCTGCAGCTTTCAAGGGCCATAGATGACCTGAGGATATGGGTTGATCCAAGGGAACCGGTTTTCATAATAGCTGTTAAGACACAGAAGACATCCGAACCCATTCACCTTGAGGATATGGCTGAAATGGAGGTTGATAAGGCCACAGGTTCCATTCATCTAAGGATAAAGGATGAGACCTACCTCCCACAGCTACTTGAAAGGTTATGGGAAACACAGGGAAGGGGCAGGGTCCGCCAGCCCTCCAGGTTTGAGGTGATAATTGAGGACCCGGTCTCGGATATCACCGGAATGACGGTCCATGACCCCTCACTCAACCTCAAGAAGAGGGTATACGATGCAATCTTCAGGATAATACCCGAGGGATTCCGGGTTATAAGGGATCTATCTGAGGACAACCTGATAGCCCTCGTATGCACCGATGAGGTACTCAGGGATGAATGGGTCCTGAAGGCGAAGGAGATAATTGATGGGATGAGGTGAAGAAATGCCAGATCAGAGACAGACAAGATTTGCACACATAACAAAGGCCCACCCATGCTTCAACGAGAAACTGCATGACAGGGTTGGAAGGATACATGTTCCAATAGCACCCCGCTGCAACATTCACTGTAAATTCTGCACCAGGGACATAAACGAATGTGAAAGACGGCCAGGGGTTACAGGAAGGCTCATGACAGCTGATGATGCCATAAAACACGTGGAAAAGGTTAAGGAGGAGATGCCAATAAGTGTAATTGGTGTGGCCGGTCCAGGAGACGCTCTGGCCAATGAGGAGACATTCGAGTTCTTCAAAAAGGCCAGCAAGAAATTTTCGGACCTCCTTAAATGTATGAGCACCAACGGACTTCTCCTACCGGACAGGGCAGATGAACTCGCAGAACTTGGGGTTAACACCGTCACCGTCACAGTTAACGCAGTGGACCCTGAGATAGGGGAGAAGATATACTCCTTCGTCGTCTACAAGGATAAGGTCTACCATGGAAGGGAGGCCTTTGAGGTTCTCTCGAGGAACCAGCTGGAGGGTATTGAGAAGCTCGCTGAGAGAGGTATAATTGTAAAGGTCAACAGCGTCCTCATACCGGGTCTCAACGATGAACACATAGTTGACATTGCAAGGGAGGTTAAAAAGAGGGGAGCGTCCCTGATGAATATAATACCCCTTATACCAATGGGCGAGATGAAGGACTACCCGAGACCAACATGTGAACAGATCGAGAGGGTCCGCAACGAAGTTGAAAAGATAATACCCGTGTTCAGGGCATGTACACAGTGCAGGGCAGACGCCTACGGAATCCCAGGGAAGAAAGAAGCTGATAAACACCTTGACATGACACCAGCAAGCCACTACTGACCATGGATAGATGAACATGAAGACCATTGAATGGAAGGATGGAGAGCTGGTCCTCATCGACCAGCGCAGACTACCGGACTCCCTCGAGTACTTCCGCTGCAGGGACTACAGGGACGTTATATATGCCATAAAGAACATGGTTGTGAGGGGTGCACCGGCAATAGGGGTTACAGCAGCATTCGGGGTTGCAATGGCGGAACTCGCCGGTGAGGATGTTGAGGTAGCGGCAGAGGAAATAAAGGCATCTAGACCAACAGCAGTGAACCTTTTCTGGGCCGTTGACCGTGTGATGAAATCAGAATCTCCCCTGGATGAAGCCATCACAATGTACAGGGAGGACATGGCGACCAACAGAGCAATAGGAAGACACGGCGCGGGGCTCATAGAGGATGGTGACACGGTTTTAACCCACTGCAATGCAGGGGCCCTTGCCTGTGTTGACTACGGGACAGCCCTTGGGGTTATAAGGGCCGCATGGGATGATGGGAAAAGGTTAACAGTCATATGTGATGAAACAAGGCCAGTTGGCCAGGGTGCAAGGCTCAGTGTCTGGGAGATGCATCAGGAGGGCATCCCCGTTAAGCTGATAGCGGATGTTGCAGCGGGCTACCTGATGCAGACTGGCATGATTGATAAGGTGATAATAGGCGCCGACCGTATCGCAGAGGGGGGTGTGGCAAATAAGATAGGCTCCCTCATGGTTGCCCTGGCAGCAAAACGCTTCAATGTCCCCTTCTATGTTGCAGCGCCCATGAGCACATTCGACACGAAGAACTCCATCTATGACATCGAAATAGAGGAGCGAGACCCTGCAGAGGTTCTATATTATGGTGGATGCAGGATAGCGCCGCAGAAAACAGAAGCCCTTAACCCTGCATTTGATATCGTACCATCAGACCTCATATCAGGGATTATAACTGAGAAGGGCATCCTCGACCCCCTCTAGACCCCTGAAAATCATGGAATAAACCTTTTTTTATATCAGGGAGTTATACCCCTTTTCACTTTTTTCTGGATCTGAAGAGGCACTTTTCCTTATTCTGGCGTCGATGCCCATATGCCAGACCCCAGGGCTCCTTGATTTAACCCTCCTCATATCAAGGACCTCAACATGGAAGGGCCTCGCAGCCTCCTTCAAACGGTTCACAGGGGTTTTGAAGTCCCTTGCAAATTCATAGTAGTGTATCACTCCACCGTCCCGCACGGCCCTGATGGCATCGTCAATAAATTCGCAGGCACTTCCAGGGAGGTTCATTATTATATGGTCAGCGAAGCACTCCCTGTCCCTGAGAAACTCCCTAACATCACCTTCAACTGCAACTATAACATCCTCTGCATGGTTCAGTCTGGCATTCTCCTCTATGTACCTGACAGCCGCAGGGTTTATGTCAACGGCGTAGATGCGCGAAGCCCTGCCATGCCTTGCAACTGCAATGGCGAAGGGTCCAGCCCCGGCAAACATGTCAAGGACAACCTCACCATCCTTCACCTGAGCCGCGACAGTTTCCCTCTCATTTGCAAGTCTGGGGCTGAAGTACACCTCCTTTATATCCACCTTGATCCGGCTTCCATACTCCTGATGTATGGTCTCTGACACCGGTGATCCTGCAATGAGTTCAAGTTCCCTGGTCCTGGTAACTCCCTTCACACCACTCCTCTTCATGTAGACAGCCTTTCTGCCTGTGAATTCAAGGGCGGCTTCACCAATGATGAAACGGTAATCATGAAGCTCCTCTGGTATCTCAAGTATCACAGTATCTCCTATTATGTCAAAGGACCTCCTGATTGATGCAAGGGCATCTTCAGGGATTTTTGATTTCAGTATGTCCGTGAACTTTGCAGGGGAGCGTTTGCTCTCCTTAAATTCCTGATCAACAATTTCAGCACCGTCGATCTCAGGGATCCTGGCGTCCTCCCTGAGGGGTATGTAAACGTGCTCATGGTCCCGGCTTATACGGTAGTCCCTGTTCAGCAGTGACCCAGCAACAAGCATCTTTATGATATCATTAGCCATCTTCTTTGGAACCTTCAAGCCCTTCATGATTGAAACTTCCCATATCTTGAGTCACCTATTATATTGGTCACGTGCATATATACCGTTATTAATGGTTTCTGATACTGATTAGGGAGGGTTAAGATGCTATACATAATTGGACTGGGACTGTATGACGAGAATGACATATCAATCAAGGGCCTGAGGGCCATAGAGGACTGTGACGAGGTTTACGCTGAATTCTACACTGCAATGCTCCAGGGGTCCAGTTTATCTGCAATAGAGAGGAGAATAGGTAGAAGTGTGAAGGTCCTGGGGAGGGGAGAAATCGAGGAGGAAAGAATCCCCCTTGAGAGGGCATCGGAGCTTGATGTGGCCCTCCTTGTTGCGGGAGATCCCCTTGTTGCAACAACACACACGGAGCTTCTCATAGACGCCCACAGGAGGGGAATAGAGACAAGGGTTATCCATTCGTCATCCATAATATCAGCCGCCCCTGGTCTCGCGGGCCTCCAGGCCTACAAGTTTGGAAGGATAATTACGATACCATTCACAGCTGATAATTACTTTCCCACATCACCCTACACCAACATAGGGGAGAACCTTAAGGCTGGCTCCCACTCCCTTGTCCTCCTGGATATCGAGGCCCACAGGAATAGATACATGACGGCCAGTGAGGGGCTCATGTATCTCTTGAAGGCATCAGAGAAACTTGATGATGATACAATTAGCGGCGAAACCCTTGCAGTTGTCATAGCAAGGGCAGGCTCTGAGAAACCCCTTGTGAGGGCTGATAGAATAGATGCACTCGTTGACGAGGACTTCGGTGATCCACTCCACTGTCTCGTGGTCCCTGCGGGCCTTCATTTCATTGAGGCGGAATACCTTGTTGAAATTGCAGGGGCACCCCGGGCAGTGGTGGAGAGGATGATCATCTAACTTATCTCAGGAGATACTCGCATTTTTCAACATTCTGGAGGGGGATGATTATCTCCCTCTTCCCGAATTCCCTCTCAGAGAAGCTCACCAGTATGATGCACTTCTCCTTATCAACCTTTATCATTTCAACCCCAAATTCACCCCTCTTGAAGTGATGGACGGTCCCGTTTATCATGGTGAGCTCCATCTTTTCTATCATCTAAACACCATTTAATAATCTGTCAGGGTTTTTATTTATAATTTGGCAGTGATCATGGATTTTCAGTGTCGTCTGATCTGGCGGTTATTTCTTCAGTGATTATGGAATGTTCACAATGTCGTATCCCGAAAGATTATTCATTTTTAGAATCAGAGTATTTAGCGGGTCATGACATTTTTCTCATAACTGAGGAGGTGTTAGTGTGGGCAGAGTGCATGCCGATGGGGGTAAATCAACACGTGACCTCATAGACGCCAGAAAACTGATTGAACTGCTTCCACTGAAACCTGGAGATACGTTCCTCGATGCTGGATGCGGGGATGGCTTCATTTCACTTGAGGCAGTGAATGCTGTGGGAGAGAGTGGGATGGTAATTGCAGTTGACATATACCCACCATCAGTTGAAGCCCTCAGATCAGCTGCTGCAGGAATAAAAAACATCTTAATACTCCTTGATGATATAACCGGGAGGCTTCCGGTTCCCGATGGGACAGTTGACATTTATTTCATGGCAAACGTGTTCCATGGGATAGTTGCAAACAGGGAGGTTGACCTCCTCCTTGCTGAGGTGAGGAGACTCCTGAGGGATGGTGGTAAACTAGCCATAGTTGATTTTAAAAAAATTCAGGGGACCCCTGGTCCACACCTTGACCTGAGGCTATCTGAGAATGAGGTCATCGGGATACTCAGGGAGAAGGGATTTGAGGTTGATGATGTGATGGATGTGGGGTCCTTTCATTATCTTGTCCTTGGATCTATGATCTGATGAATGCTGAAACTGCTCTATTAGCTGTAAACTCCAGAATGAACGGGGGGTCCTGATAAATGTTGATAAATGATATAATCAGTAGAGAGGGGTGTACATCTGGAGGAATTCCTGCTTCTCACGGTCCAGAATCCTGAGTGCTGACATGTTCTGGGGTGATGAGGCAGCACGCTCCTCAACAAGGTTTCTGAGGGTTCCGTTCCTGATATGCTCACGGACCTCACTGATTATTAGCTCAAGGGTGTGCCTGTTTCTCTCCATGAGATCCTCTGCTCTGGTATCACAGATACCGTAGGTGTCCAGTGGATAGGTGTGACTCTCTGTCAGGAGGATGTTGAGTCTCCCGTATAGCTCTGCAGTGGCATCTGAGAAGAGGTCCATACCCATGTAGGTGAGGATGGGAATGAATGCAGGGTGCGAGAAGGTGGAGCAAAGCAGGGTTTCAGGCTTCAAAGATTCCCTCAGTACAGTTAAAATTCTCACAAGGTCCACGGGCCTCTGAAGCAGTTCATCCATATTTGCCACTATGAGCCTCCTGAACCCCATCTCCTCAAGTTCAATGGCGCACCTTATCCTCAGGTCAGGGTAGCTGGATCCATGTATGAAGGCATAATCTGCATCGGAACCGGAGGACATCCTGAGGGTTTCATTAACACCCCACTCTGCAATCTCCCTGGGGACACTGTAGGGTATGGTCTCATGGGGTGCTATCTCCATCCCTTCATCTTCAACTAGTAGGGGTGTTTCAGTATCATCCAGGAGGCCCAGCCTTGCAGGACCGTCATGTAGCTTTATCTGGTATCTGGTCATGATCATGCACCGTCATAGCTACTTGAGGCACCATTCTACTTAACCATTTCCAGAGTACTGTAACCTTAAAGGTTACACTCTGGTGAATTTTAGGAATCTTTATATAGAGATAAAAGTCACAGTCTAATAAGAAAAATTTGAGGTTTGCTAACCAGGGATATTTCAGGGTGTGAAAACAATGTCAGTTCTAAAACGCCTAAAGGAAATGTTGATGGGTGAAAAGAAGGAAGAGGACAGCAAAACAGAGAAACCAGTGGAAACAGAGACTCCTAGCGAGCCCATTAAAGAAACTGAAAAACCTCAACTTGAAGAAAAACCTTCAGCTGAACCTTCATCGTCTGCAGATGAAACATCCGATGCCCCTGAGGAACCTGTGAAGGTTTCTGAGGCCTCTGAGGCTGAGGAGACTGTTAAGGTCCCTGAAGTCCCGGAGAAGGAAACTGCAGATGCTGATGAAGTTGAAACTGAAGAACCAGCTGAAACCTCCGATGAAGATGAGGAGGTTGTTGAGGATGAAACCTCTTCGGAGGATTCTGATTCCGATGAAGGATCAGAGGATGAGGAGGAAAAAAGCGAAAGGAGTGATATAATGACCCTACTGCAGAGAGAGGAAAACATAATCAGAAAGGGTAATATTGACAAGGAATTCTCTGAGAAAATAAAAGCAGCAGGAGGAGACAGTCTGGAATACTGTTTCCAGTGCGGTACATGCACAGGTTCATGCCCATCAGGAAGAAGAACCCCATACAGGGTAAGGCAGATAATAAGGAAGGCCAACGTGGGATTAAAGGACGAGATAATCTCAGATCCAACACTCTGGATGTGCACCACCTGCTACTCCTGCCAGGAAAGGTGTCCACGTAAGGTCAAAATCGTGGATGTTGTGAAACTTGCAAGGAACGAAGCAGCCAAGGCAGGATTCATGGCACCAGCCCACAAGGCTGTTGGATCATTCGTTATAAAAACAGGCCATGGTGTGCCAATAAACGACGCAACAATGGAACTCCGAAAGGCAGTTGGCCTTGGAGAACTACCACCAACAACACACCAGTTCCCAGGAGCACTTGAAGAGGTTCAGAAAATCATCAAGGCAACAGGCTTCGACCAGTTAATAGGATACAACTGGGAAACAGGTGAACTAGAATAGGGAGGCATGTAAATGGAAATCGCATACTTTTTAGGATGTATCATGAACAACAGGTACCCTGGAATTGAAAAGGCAACAAGAGTCCTCTTCGATAAACTCGGAATCGAACTCAAGGACATGGAAGGGGCATCCTGCTGCCCGGCACCAGGGGTCTTCGGTTCATTCGACAAGACAACCTGGGCTGCAATAGCAGCAAGGAACATCACCATCGCTGAAGAGATGGGTTCAGACATCATGACAGAATGTAACGGATGCTTCGGGTCACTGTTTGAAACAAACCACCTCCTCAAGGAAGACGAGGAGATGAGGGCAAAAATCAATGAGATCCTCAAGGAAGCAGGAAGGGAATACAAGGGTGAAATAAACGTAAGGCACCTGGCCGAAGTTCTCTACAATGATGTGGGACTTGACAAACTCTCAGAAGTCGTTGAAAAACCCCTCAACCTCAACGTGGCAGTGCACTATGGGTGCCACTTCCTCAAACCAAGCGACGAGATAAACATAGACAACCCTGAAAGGCCAACAATACTGGATGAAATTGTCGAGGTCACCGGAGCAAAATCAGTTGACTACAAGGACAAGATGATGTGCTGCGGTGCCGGTGGTGGAGTAAGGTCCAGGGACCTGGATGTTGCCCTAGACTTCACAAGGGAAAAACTCACAAACATGAAGGAAGCAGGTGTGGATGCAATAGTCAATGTCTGCCCATTCTGCCACCTCCAGTTTGACGTGGGTCAGATGGAGATCAAGGACAAGTTCGGTGAAGAATTCAACATACCAGTACTCCACCTTGCACAGCTGCTGGGACTTGCAATGGGTCTTCCAAAAGAGGATCTTGTGGTTGACGCCCACCAGGTATGTGTCGACGAGTGCCTTGAAAAACTCGAGGAACTCGACCGCCTCGCACCTGGAAGCGGATAACCCCCCAAAATATTTATTTTTCAATGGGAGTCAAACTCCCATAAAGTAAACCAGAGGTGTTTTTTTGTTTATAGCCACTTTAAAGGGAATATTCACCCTTAAGGATCTTCCAGAAGAATTCAAACCCTTTGTGGACTACAAGGCGGGACTTGAGAAAAAAGAACTCACAGATGATGATGAAATAGCCATAATATCCATCAAGGGCACCCAGAGTAACCATGTGCTTTTCCTCAGCTCCTACAACAGCGTTGATGAGATCCGAAAGGAGCTTGAGGATGCGGGTGCAAAGCTAAATCACACAACCCTAAAAATTCTGGAAGGACACCTATGACACTACCAGTAGAACAGACATGGTTCGTCCTGGTTGAACTTTTAACAGACCTTAGAAAAAGGGATGTGGATGTACCCACATCAATCACAGAGGACGTTAGACTGGTCAGGACGTCAATAAACTTCTACAAATCAGATCCTGAAAACCCTGAAATGATGAAGGAGCTCAAGAGGATAAATGACATGCTAAACTCCATCCAGGAGGAGCTCCTTGAACTCGCAGAGACAGTCTCATCAGATTACCCTGCACAGTGGATTGAAAAACTGAAAAGGGCGGCTAGGGGGGAGGAGGTCCACAGACCCCCACAGACCAAATCAAAATTCATTGTCGGGGCGCCGCCAGGATTTGCAGCTGCAAGGGTTCACCTCAGGGAACCACTTGCAGAGGACAGGGTCCAGGACATTGCCGAAACCCACAGTCTGATAATAGAATTCGAAGAGGATGACCTTATAGCGATTTACGGTGACTCAGAGGACATAAAGAAGGGCCTGAGAGAAATAGGCTCATTTTTCAGGGAATAGGGTGATTTTAGTGAAAATCCTCGCAGTTAGTGACCTCCATGGATCAAACATCCCCGAGCTTCACAGTTACCTGAAAAATAACAGGGTGGACATTATTGTTGTAGCCGGGGACATAACCCACTTCGGCCCCCCTGAACTTGCTGAGGAACTGCTAAATGAGCTGGCATCACACAAGATACCTGTGGTCGCTGTACCTGGGAACTGTGACCCCCATGGGATCGCATCCAGAATTGAAAATTCCAGAGCCATCAATATTCACGCAAGAACCCTTAATATTAAGAATGTTGCATTCTGTGGACTTGGCGGTTCCAATCCAACACCCTTCAACACACCCCTTGAACTGGGAGAGGATGAGATACGCAGCGAACTGGATAAACTCCTTGAGAACCTCAAAGGGAATGATAGGCTGATTCTTGTAACCCATGCACCGCCCCATGGAACAGAGGTTGACAGGATTCCCTCTGGGGATAACGTGGGAAGCACCGGTGTGAGGGATGTGATTGAGAAGCATCAGCCATGCATCAACATCTGCGGCCACATCCATGAGTCCCCCGGTGTGGAACGCCTTGGCGAAACCCTCATAGTCAACCCCGGGCAGCTTTCCGAGGGCAGGGCAGCTCTCATTGAAATTGACGATGATGGTTCCGTAAGGGCTGAAATCTTAAACCTTAAATCCAGTTAAATATATAAAAACTGGATTCCAGATTATCACTGAATTCTTTTTGAGGTGAGATCATGATAATGGTTCAGGGAGAGGTAAGTGGAAAGAAATACACAGAGCCATTCTCCAAGGGTGTTCTGGCACGTTCACTGACCCGGGCAGAGATGGATCCAAACAGGGCATACACCTTCGCTTCAAGGATTGAGGCTCACCTTAAAAAGAACAAGGTGGATCTGATAACCATTGAGGAACTGGTTGAAATCGTCTCTGAACATCTCAGGAAGGAGGACCCCGAGGTTGCAGAGAAGTACATGCTCTGGCGAAAGATAAGACAGTGCAAGGAGCCCCTCATAATACTCATAGGCGGTGCTTCAGGTGTGGGAACATCATCAATCGCCTTTGAAGTTGCAAACCGCCTTGGAATAAGGAACATGATAAGTACCGACATGATAAGGGAGGTCATGCGTAAGATAGTCTCCAGGGAACTTCTTCCATCCATCTACGAATCCAGCTACACGGCCTACCAGTCCCTGAGGATACCTCCACCACCGGAACTAGACGAGGTCCTCATAGGATTCAGGGACCACGTTGAAAGTGTGAGCATAGGGGTGGAGGCAGTAATTGAGAGGGCGCTGACAGAGGGGATAAGCATAGTTATTGAGGGCGTGCACATAGTCCCTGGTTTCATAAGGGAGGACCTTGTTAACAAGGAAAACGTTGCAATGTTTGTCCTGACGGTCTCTGATGAGAACGTTCATAAGGGGAGGTTCTATTCACGCTGCAGGCAGATGTGGGCCAGAAGACCCCTTAAAAGATACATAAGTTACTTCTGGGCCATCAGGAGGATTCACAGATACA
>NZ_AP018336.1:1695000-1719979 GCF_002356395.1 Methanothermobacter sp. EMTCatA1
GGAGGTGTAATGGGTCAGGCCCTCGTCAACAGCATCCTTAACAGCCTCCCTGACATGATCAGGGACACTGAAATCTGGTTCACCTATGCCAAGGTTTATTGTATCCTCGTCTGCAACCTCAAATATTTTCCTTATCTCAGAAAGCTGTATATCCTTTACACGGGAGGCAAATTTCCTCATGATCATCGCCTTTATTTATTTTGGATCTCAGAACATTCTCTCAATGCCTGAGTGAGGGGCAGCTATCCATGCAACCGTAGCAGCCTGATTCTTCACACCATGGTGTTAATCTGTCATCCTTCATCTTAATGTATTCTTCCATCAGGAAGTCCTCCCTCAGACCCACACTGATATTGTGCCAGGGCAACCTCGCACCAGGGTCTCTCGGTCCAGCATGAGCCTCCCATTCCCTTACCGGAACCCCTGATAGGGATGCCCTTTCTATGAGCTCCCCTATTTCAGGGCCACCCGTGGACAGGACATGCTGTATGAGACCACCCCGCGGACTTCCCATCCTTACAGGAAGCCCCCTGACCAGTCTGCCAAGGAACCTTATCCTCTGCTTCATCTCACGTGCATCATAGCCCTCCCACTGAAGGGGTGTATGTGGTTTCGGGATGAGCGGGTTTACACTGAAGCTCACCCGCCCCCTCCTGATCTCTGACAGATCCCTCATGAGCCGGGCCATTTCTTCAAGGTCCTCCTGGGTCTCGCCGGGCGCTCCTATCAGGAAGTACATCTTAACACGCAGCCCCATTTCAAGGGCCTTCCTGGTCTTCTCAAAGACCATGCTATCAGTGATGGGCTTGTTCAGTCTGTCTCTAAGCTTCATGGTTGATTCTGGTGCCATTGTTATTGTCTTAAGACCTCCCCTGATGAGGGCCTCCATGAGTTCAGGTGTAACAGATTCTATCCTCAGGGACGGCATGGAAACCATCAGGCCCATATCAACGAGTTCGTTGCAGAGTTCATCTATGCGGGAGTAGTCTGAGGCCGCTGCACCTATGAGGGACACCTTACTGTAACCTGTGGCCTCACAGCCCCTCTCTGAGATGTCAATGAGTTTCCTGAGGGATGTTTCACGCTTAGGCCGGTAGAGGTAACCTGACATGCAGAACCTGCAGCCCCTTGAACAGCCCCTTGAAACTCCCAGGAGGAACGACCTCCCCAGGGATGGTGTCAGGGACCTGTCATCTGTTACAGGGACTATCTGCCTTACAGGGTGACATGCCTCATCCATGTTCTCAACTATAACCCTCTCCGCAGGACTGTCAGGGACATACACGCCCCTTATATCCCTGAACTCATCTATCTCTCTCCGGGGGTCATCGAGTTCAAGGCACCTGTCCATAACCATGTCGAGGACGGGTTCTGCTTCACCTATTATGAAGAGGTCGATGAAATCTAAGAGGGGGAGGGGGTTGGAGGTGATGCAGGGGCCACCTGCTATAACCAGGGGACCTGTGCGTTCATATCTTCTGGGTTCCAGGCCACCATCCCTGAGCATGGCCGGGATCCTGAAGTAATCCTCCTCATAGTGGATGGTGAAGCTCACAACATCGAAGTCCCTGAGGGGGCTACCTGATTCAAAGCTGCGTCTGTGGGGGTGTATGATCCTTTCACACCAGGTGTCCTCCCTTGAGTTGAGAAAGTGGTAAATAATATGATAACCAAGTGATGACATGGCAGTGGAGTATGGGCTGGGGTAGCATGAGGCAACCCTCAAATCAACCCTTCTCGGGTTCTTGATGATGACATTGTATTCCCGGAGTTCCATGAGATTATATTTAGGTTCATGGCACTTAAACTGCTCCATGGGGCAATACCATGTGAGGTTGAAGGTTCATTAATCTCCGCTGTCTAGCATGATTTATAAATTCAGCTGATCTAACTGTTATTGACTTTTAAAGATGATACGATGAAGAGGAAGTATTCACTGGTTGCAGTTGGCGGCACCTTTGACAGGTTTCATAAGGGCCACAGGAGACTCCTTGATGAGGCATTCCGTGTTGGAGAGACTGTCATGATCGGCGTGACCTCCGATGAATTTGCAGCTGCAAAGGGAGAGGGTATTGAACCCTGCAGTGTCCGCATGAAGAACCTTGAGGAGTACCTGAGGGATAAGGATGCCGATTATCACGTAATGAGACTTGATGATCCCTATGGGACCACAGTAACAGATGAGGCCTTTGAAGCGATAGTTGTGAGCAGGGAGACAGAACCCGTTGCCCGTGAGATCAATGCAATAAGGAGGAATAGGGGGTTCAGGGAACTGGACATCATAACAATCGACATGGTGAATGCTGACGATGGAATACCAATATCCTCCACCAGGATAAGGAGGGGTGAGATAGACCCCATGGGCCACATAATAAAGAGGATACGTGGGGCCCTTAGAAGGAGAAGGGAGTGACCGGTCACGGTGAAGTTTTAGATGGGATGTTACTTTGTGTGGTATGATGACCTGGCTCATATTCAGGTAAAGGAGCAAATGGATTCGGTGGTGTTTTACATGAAGGTCAATGTTGGCTCAAGGAATCCCGTTAAGGTGAGGGCAACAGAGAACGTCCTCGGGTTGATATACGGTGACGTTGAGATCAGGGGTATTGAGGTCGAATCAGGGGTCCCTGATCAGCCAGTGGGCTTGGAGGAAACCGTCCGGGGGGCGGTGAACCGTGCCAGAAGAGCCTTCAGTGACTGTGAACTCAGTGTTGGTATCGAGTCAGGACTCCACAGGGTCCCTGAGACGATCACAGGCTTTGTTGATCTGCAGTGGTGCGCCATCTATGATGGTGAACACATAACCCTGGGCGTCAGCGCCGGCTTTGAGTACCCTCCCATGGTGGTTGAGGAGGTCCTCGCCGGAAGGGAGGTTGGTGATGTAATGGATGAACTCACGGGTGTGGATGAGCTGGGCAGGAAGAGGGGTGCGGTGAGTTTCCTTTCAGGAGGACTCCTTGACAGGACAGGTAACACAGAGCAGTGCGTTTTAATGGCCATGATACCCCGTATGAATCCGTCTCTCTATGGTCTGAAATAGGTGGTGTTGGAACTGTACATGGATGAGAGGCTGAAGATTTTTATTCTGATGCTCCTGATATTCTTCAATGGCATCATGAGGGCTGATAAATTTGCAGTGGTACTTGGCATGTACCATGAGGAATCTATCTTTTTTGAGGACACTGAACATACAGGAAGATGGCAGGAAGATATACAGTATGGATCTGTAACTGTCTGGGGGGTTAGATTATTTTGAGGCAGTATATGCGGACATTCCTGCTGGTTGCAGTGATCTTTGTCTTTGGGTTTTCCATAAGGATGCTCAACGCAGGATATGATGACCCTCTTTACACTGATGATGATGGACTCCAGTACTTTCAGGAGAGTGATTCATACTATAACTACAGGCTCACAGAGAATCTGGCGATTAGGGGAATCCCTGGGGACGCTGTGATTGGAGGTAAAATCTGGGATCTGCATTCCTATTATCCGCCAGGGGTGCCTCTGGATTATCCTGCAGGAATCCCCCTCCTCGCCGTCATCCTGCATGCTATCACAGGTGTCATTGCACCGGTGAGCCTCAGGGCTGTCTGTCTGATCATGCCAGCTCTGCTGGCTCCACTTGCAGGTGTGATATGCTTTTTCACTGTAAAAAGGTTTCAGGGGGACATTCCTGCATTCATAGCAGGTTTGCTTCTGGTATCCGCACCATTTTATCTCGTAAAAACTGTCTATGGATTATACGATACCGATATGCTCATCCTTACGTTGTCTATGGTGGTATTGTTCCTTTTCATCGAAGCTGATGCCAGGGAGGTGAACAGGGTTCCTCTATCAGCCACTGGCGGCTTTGTCCTCTTTTTGTTTTCCATCACATGGAGCGGATGGCAGGTGATGTTCTATGTGACGCTGGTAACATTCATCATTTTAATCCTGACTTCAGGGTCCAGGAAACCCCTAAGGAATATTCTGGAAACATTCCTACCGGCCTTCATGGTTCTGTTTATCCTTTTAACCCTCTTCAACCATCTTGAACTAATTAAACTGATCATGACTCCATTGCATATACATGATTTAGTGGATAAATCCATCTGGTACCCGTGGCCGGATTCATATACAACTGTTGCCGAGCTTCAGCCAGCATACATGGATAAGGTTCTGGGGCACATCTCACCAGCACTCACTGTACTGGGAGCTGCTGGAATACCTGCATATTATATGCTTTACCGGAGAAAGGGGTCAGCGGGCCTTCCGGTAATCTTTATATCAGTCTGGATCGCTACAGGTGCACTGATGCTTCTCGAGGGTATCAGGTTTGTAATGATACTCATAGCACCCCTCTCAGTATCTGCGGGGATCTTCACAGGGATTCTTTTGGACTGCTCACGTAAATTCAGGTTCCGATGGATTAAAGGGGTTTTATTTATTCTTATTATCTTTACAGTATCCGCACAGCTTGCAATATCCGGTAACATGGTCGCAGATTTAAAGCCGGGTTACAATGATTATTTTGAGGAATCTGCCCACTGGATAGCTGAAAACACTCCCAGTGATGCAGTTATAATAACTGAATGGAGTTATGGCCACTTCTATGCGTCTGAAGCTGACAGACCAGTCGTCTATGATGGGCGCCTAGCCTATATTGAGACATTACCCGCCAGGGGAGTGTGGTATGGATCATCAATGGATCCAGAGATACCAACAACGGCGAGGGACTACTGGATAAACCTTTCCCTCTCATCTGAGAACAGAACCCTCTCTTTAAACATACTGAGGATGCTGGCAAATTCTGGGGATGATGCCTACATCCTCCTTAAAAATCAAACCGGCAGTGAGGTCCTGGCATACAGGATAATGAATGAGATCCTTGGACTGAATAGGGAGAGTGCCATGGACGTCCTTATGCACAAGTATGGGTTTTCAGAGTCAGAGGCCCTGCGGATACTGAACATGACACATCCCATGACTTCAAGGAAAATCGTTGTGGTGGTCCCTGAAAAGATGATAGGTTTGATAGCCTCTAAAGGGGATTCAGGTGATATGCCGGCAGGGACTTACTCATTGATCCGGCTTAAGGATGATGTGATTGAAGAGGAAATAATCAATTCTTCTGGAAACGTTACAGTTCTTGAAACAACCGATGGCTCATACAGGATTAATAGAAAATACAGGAATTCTCTGCTTTTAGAACTCATCATGGGGGTTAACGATGAGAACTTCTCGCTTGTCTACAGAAATCAGCAGATAAAGGTTTACATTATAAACAGCTAAGAAAAATTAACTAAAAAATTTAGAGTTTGTTAATCGTGGTGTCACGGGCTGTGTTGATTACTTCGCTTATGTTTCCCGCTATGGAGCCGGAAATGTTGAAAATGTAGGAGCCTACGGCTATAACTATTACCAGGAGGGCTCCTACGATTAATATCATTTCAGCGCTTATCTGTGCCTCTTCCTCGATTAACAATTTAATCTACTCTTAGATATTTACGTTGGTATTTACGTTGGTCCTTACTTCGTTTATGTCCTCAGATGCGTTGAGGTTTGATTTGCTGAAGTATGCCCTGTAGATCAGTAGTGCGACTATTGCGATTACTATTACACCACCGAAGAGCAGTATGTATTCAGCTGCACCCTGTCCTGCTTCATCTTTTAAGAACTTCATATTTACACCTCCATCAATATTCACCAGTTCTGGCTTGCTACATAATATGTGTCTATCCACTTATAAATTTAGCGGATAACACTCCAGGTTATACTCCTCTGTTCACATCAATATCAACATATTTAAAGGGTTTTGTTCATAATATCACAAAGGTGATGTGATGCCACGGAAGTACAACATCGACAGGGTGATACTCGAAGTTCTGCAGGAGGGGGACCTCAGCAGGGTTGAACTGGGGGAGCGGATAAGATCTGAAATTGGTTTTGCTGTCACTGATAAAACAATAAATGAGGCCATATTCAAGCTGCTCAAGGCCAGCAGGATAACAGTCACTGGCTACGACCTTGGCGTATACGATGGTGTTGAGAGGGTTCAGTCCCTGAAACCTGATGGAATAGTATTTGGTCTTGTTCAGAGGGATCCAGTTGAGATGAACCTCCTTATAAGGAAACTTGAATCTGAGAATCTTCATGAATCAGAATCAGCCCTTAACAAACTCAAAAAGATATTCATGACAAAAACAGGGGAGCTGGGAGTTGATGCTGAGGGCATATTCAGCACGATAGTGAATGAGATACTATCCCTGGACCAGGATCAGAAAAGGATCATAACCCAGAAACTCGCCTATGCCCTGAGTGATGAGGATGATGCCCCTGAACAGCTGAGGCACCTCATAACATACTTTGAAATAAGGGCAGGGAACTTTTAATTACTCGTTTATAGTTCAACCTTTAATTACTCGTTTATAGTTCAACCTGTTTTCACGTTCTCCCGCACACTGTCGAGGTCACCCGCCACATTAAGGGGATTCGTTGTTTTCAGGTACTGACTGTAAATCAGCAGAGTTGCTATCGCAATCACAATAACACCACCAAACAGAAGTATATACTCAGCGGCTCCCTGGCCGCATTCATCCAAAACTATCATCAATGAAATCCACCCCATATGATTTATGAATTACCTATGGAAAGCCGATTATATAAAAGTTCACTTTAAAAAACCTTTTATAAATGAAGGCAGAAATAGATAACTGGACTTGTAATTACTAGTTACTCTTGGGAGCGGGAGGCATTAAATGATATATTTGATTATCACAATCGCTGGAATCGTCATGATATTTGCTGGCCTTTACTTCATGTCCCTTGGTTTTGCAACACCCCCTGATATATTCATGTTCTTCCTGGGACTCATTCTCTTTGTACCCGGCCTCATAATAACCCTTCTATTCGCTGGAAAGGTTGATCTAAAATCATTAAAAGCGGAATCTGAGTCTAAAAAAGACAAAAAGAGGATAAAAAAAGCTAGAGCTCCTGTTAAGGCTGAAGGCCCCGGAAAACCCCAGAGGCCCCGCCGGGTCCCTGGAATAGTTAAGGGCGAAGAAAAAACTGAAACTCCGGAACAAGTCAAATCCATGGGAAAGGTAACCACGAGGAAACCCGGGCCAGTGAAACCTGTAAGAACTGAAACATCTGAAGATGAAATAAGATCACGGGCTATTAAACCCAGCAGGGTCACAGAGGCACCTGATGAAAGTTTGGGGGCTGAAGGATCAGAACCATCCGCAGCTTCCATGATCAAACCTTCAGAACCCTCTAAGGAAATCCTGGGCGGTGAATTGCCAGAAAAACCTGAAAAGGTGCCCTCCCCTGAAACTCATGGGAAGGCTGAGAAACCTCCCCGAAAGCCAGCTCCCATAAGGCCCATGAGACCCGCTCCAAAGAAGGAGGTCCCGGAAGAGAAGGCTCCCCCATCCAGTGAAGAGCCTAAAAGGAAGTTTATCAGGTTACCGAAGATTAGAAGGACCAGGAAACCCGAGGAAACCAAAAAGCCACCAGCGGTAAAGCCGGTGAGGAAAAAAACTTCAGCACCTCCAAAGACAGCTCCTTCCCGGAAACCAGCAGACAACAGCTACGTTACAGAGAGGCTCCAGAGACTCAAACAGGAGTACATTGAAAACGTTGATGACGTCGAAGATCTCCTTGAGGATCGCCTTGACTCATTCAAGGGGGCAATAAACAGAATAAGGGCCGAAACACGTGAGCCAAGTATAATATGGTCATTTGATGCTTCAGACGTTCAGGACGCCATGAGGGAGACAATTACGGCAGCAGAGGAAAGAGTTGTACTCATGTATCCATGGATACGGAATATAGATGTCTCTGTTCTCAAGAAGTTCATGGATACCGAGAGCCGCCTCATAATACAGGAGGCCAGCCTGGATGATGAGGCCTCGGTGGAGCTAATAAAGGTCCTGATGGATAACAACGTCCAGATAAGAACAATGCCACATATACACACAGTTGCAGCGGTTGCAGATGATAAAAATGGTCTTATAATATCAACGGATCCCATATATGAAAGCTTTGAGGTTGGTGTCATCTACAAGGATAAAAAATCGATCTCTGAGATCAAAAAACTCTTTGAGGAGGCATGGGAACTTTCCAATGAAATCAATCTGGAGGGAGTTTAATGAGAATTCAGTGGTTTGGACATTCAGCATTTGAGATAACATCCTCTGATACAAGGATACTTCTGGATCCCTTCATAAGTAACAACCCTGTCTGCAGCACAGCAGTTGAGGAGTTCGAACCAGACGTGATATGCGTCACCCATGGACACGCAGACCATCTCGGCGATGCAATGGAGATCGCTGAGAGGACAGGCGCACTCCTGATAGCGAACCATGAACTATCTGTTTTTTTCTCAAGGCAGGGCCTTGAAAGTACCGGGATGAACATCGGTGGAAAAATTTCCATTGATGGTATAGGGATAAGGATGGTTGATGCAAAGCATTCATCAGATATAGACTTTACAGAGGAGGTGACATCTGGAGGCAGTGCCTGTGGCTTTATAATTGAGACCCGTGAGGGTAAGGTGTATCATGCCGGTGATACCGGTCTTTTTGCAGATATGAGGGATGTTATAGGTGAGATTTACAGGCCTGATATTGCACTCTTACCGATAGGCGACAGATACACCATGGGGCCTGAGGATGCAGCAGTGGCAGCCGGCTGGATAAAACCTGAAAAGGTTCTCCCGATGCACTACAATACGTTTCCCGTCATTGAACAGAACCCCGAAATATTTGCTGAACTTGTTGAAAGGACATCCCCCGGTACAGAGGTCGTCATCCTCGATGTCGGAGGATTCTATGAATACTGATTAATCAAGGAAAGAGTGATAGGATGGCAAATTTTTTCACAAACTTCCTGGATAAACTGCTTGGAAGGAACAAGAAACTTAAGATTGGACTCTATGGTCACCCAAATTCAGGTAAAACAACCCTGGCCAACAGAATGTGTGAGGACTGGCTTGGAAAACCACTGGGTTTAACATCAGAGATACCCCACGAGACAAGGACTGTTTACAAGAAGGAGAAGGTAACCATAAAAAAGGATGGCGCCGAACTTGACTTTGATATCATCGACACCCCGGGGATAGCCACCAAGGTTGACTACAAGAACTTCCTGGAGTTTGGATTATCAGAACCCGAGGCCAAGGAAAGGGCAAAGGAGGCCACAAAGGGCATAATCGAGGCCATAAAATGGCTGGACGATGTCACAGGGGTTCTACTTGTAATGGACTCATCACAGGATCCCCTGACACAGGCGAACATAACCATAATAGGGAACCTGGAGGCAAGGAAGATACCCTTCCTGATAGTTGCCAATAAGATAGACCTTCCTGATTCCTCACCTGAGAGGATCGTATCGGTCTTTCCCCAGCACACAGTCGTCCCCATATCCGCACTGCACGGTGAGAAAACAGAGGACCTTTACATGGAAATGGTTAAAAAATTCAGATGAGGAGTTAAAATGGATGGCTTAAAAATGGATTTCCTTTCATCAAAGGCTCTTGAAGATAAAAGCAGCATGGAAAAGATCTCAATGATCATAGACCGTGTAAAGGATGGGGACATACTGGTACTTGAGGGCAGCCTCTCTCCATCAGAGGAGGCAGAACTCATAGAGACGACCATGAGGGAGATCGACGTTGAGAACTTTGTCGGTATAGACATATACACACTTGAAAAGGATGAGAAGGCATTCATGGGTCTTTCAAAGAGGAGGACGGTGGGGCTCACCATAATAGGGCCTGCCAATGTTATGAAGACGGTCAAGAGGAAGTCCAACTTCCTTTCAATGATTGCCGAGATCGGTGATTCCGGTGCATCAGTGCATTAAGTGTGGTGCCAGGTTCAGCTCCTCAGAGGAGCTCATGAATGGCTGTCCGAAGTGCGGAAGCAGGTACTTCAGGTATGTGGCTGAGAGGAAAGATCCCGAACCCAGAGGGGAGCCCATTGAGACCATAATGGTTAAAAAGAATGGAATATATGAGGTTAACCTCACATCACTCCTTGAGGATGACTCGATAATTGTCTCAGATGAGGAGGGTAAGTACTTCATTGATCTGAACTTCCTGCTTAAAAAGAATCTTAAGAGGAAGGTTAAGTAGTATTAAGCTGCTCCTGAATTAACAAACTATCAGCATTCTGTAGAGGGAGGCCCCCCAAAGAATCTAAAAAGAACTAGTCGGTATCTAAGTGATTTCATAGAATTCTCAGCTGGAAGGTTCATCATAGGGTGAATAGTTTGGATAAACTAAAAACATTTATTATTATCTTGATAATCTTTTCTATTGGTTTCTTTTCAAGGATCGAGACAGCAGAACTCAAAGGCATGAACACTGCAGATAGGGCTTACTTCACTGATGAAAACGGCCTACCCTACATGTACGAACCTGACTCCTACTATAACTACCGTCTTGCCGCCAACATATTAGACCATGGACACCAGGGGGATAAAATAATAAACGGCACCCCATGGGACCTCCACAGTAATTATCCTCCAGGTAATAGAGCGGATTACCCTCCGTTAATATTATGGATTTCCTTGTTATTTCACAATTTTATTAATCTTTTCATACCTTTCAGCCTCATTGAGACCTGTTTCTGGCTGCCTGCAATCATAGGGCCATTAGCGGGGATTGTCATGTTCTTCCTGGTTAGGAGGTATGCTGGTGACCTTCCAGGTCTTTTAAGCGGCGTATTATTAGTTTTGGCCCCAGTCTACTTCTCAAGGACTGTGCCAGGGTTCTTTGATACTGACATGTTTAATATCATCTTCCCCCTACTTGTCATTTTCTTTCTTTTAAAGGCTACCGAAACGAAAAAGAACTATATGTTTCCACTTCTTTTATCATCTTTCTCACTTGCCTTCCTTTCACTTTCATGGAATGGTTGGGCATACATTTTCTACATAATAATAATATCGAGCATATTGTATATGACATTATGCAAGCTTAAAGGAAAGGCAGTGATGGGCTTTTCCAGGAAAATTGCAGTTTTTGTTATAATTTCATTGCTTATTATAGGATTAGCTGGACGCTTAGGGTATGCTTTAATTTTTCCAACTTTTTTCAAATTCACATTTAAATCATTAACTGCTGGTGGTTGGCCAGGAATCTTCGAATCAATATCTGAATTAAGTGCTCCAACCTTTGATGAATTTTTATCATTGCCTGGGCCGTTAAATATGGGTATTGGCTTATTCGGGTTCGTGATCATTGGGAGTATCATGTTAAGGGATGAAATCAAGAGGGTTCATCTTCCAGATTTTAGCTGGTATCCTTTCATCTTAATTGGCATATGGCTTATAATAGGTGTTACAGCGTATTCTTTAAGCACACGTTTTGCCTTGTTAGCTATACCGCCCCTTATAATATTTCTTGGATTACTTATGGGAGTTATGGGTTCCTATCTTAAAGGTTCACCATCCATGCGATTACGTAGATCCGGGAACGTTTTCATATTATCTCTGGTGGTAATGTTATCCACAATTTCATTTATACAGGCATACGAGATACAATTTGTGCCCATTGTCGACGATGATTTTGTAGCAGCCTCCTATTGGATCAAAAACGAAACTTCTATGGATACCGTCGTAATTACAGAATGGGGTTATGGACATCCGCTTGCAACATTTTCACAAAGGCCGGTACTCATGGATGGTGGGATGAACCCAAGCACTCCCAGAAGTTATTGGGTTTATCATGCATTCGCAACTAATAACGAGAGCTTATCTATTGGCATCTTTAGCATGCTATCCACGAGTGGTAACAGGGCTATAGAACTACTCAACAACAGAACCAGGAATACAAGCCTGACAGTAACCATACTTGATGATATACTTGGCGTTAGCAGGATAGATGCAGAAAAAACACTTCAAGAAAAGTATGGGATGGATCCAGCGTTCACTAGGGAGCTTCTCTTATATACCCACCCGACCAATAAACCGTTCATAATATTGACAAAGGATGACATGATAAAATGGGGGCACTGGTACCTCTATTATGGCTTCTGGGACTTTAACAAGTCCAGGGGCTATGATTACATTTATTCTGTAGGTTCATCAAATGATACTGGCCAGATAAGATACTACTCCAATGATGTTAAATTTGACCTGACCAGCGGGGGCTCATGGGAGAACAGGAAACCATACACCACTATAATAAAATATAGAAACTTTAAGAGGGTAATAGCGGGTGACGGTAAAAGCGATTTCTCAATAATAGTGCTCCTGGACAAAAACCAGGCCATCGTAGTAGATAAAGGATTCAGGGATTCGCTCTTTGTAAAACTTGTAATCCTTAAAGAAGAAACAGAACATATTAAACCAATATACAAGAATAATTCCACCATAATCTGGACGGTGAGGTGAAACTACGTAGTACTTACATTCTCTAAGTGCTGTGATTTACTTTAACTAACACAGTTTTCTGCTATTTAGTTAGCAGAATACACATTCTTTCTTTTATCTGGAAGTTCATTCCTTTTTGGTATTTTTGTATAATATCTCACTAATTTCAGTCATCCTCAACTATATCTCCCTTCCCGGGTGGAAGATTCCTTATGAAGTCCTCGAGGGGGAATAGATTTTCATCATCGACCCTTGACTTTATGGCCTTTGCAAGGGCCTCCTTTTTGGTGTAACCTGGCTTCACGGTAACAAACTTTTCTGTCATCCTTTTAACGGCAGAGGGAGGACCGCTCATGACCCTCTCACCCTCATAGTCAACCACCCCGATGGCTATCTTGAGGGGAACACCCCTCAGATAGTTCCTGGACCCCCTTATGATGAAGGCACCACGTGCAACGAACTCTCCGGACCTGGGTGTCTTTGAGACCTGCTCAGGGTGGACCCAGTAGACGTCCAGTGATGTGAATCCGCGGGTCCAGGCACTTGAGAATGAAGCCGCGAAAACTGCGGCCTCCTGTATGGTTGTCTCAGGGACATCCCTCCCCTCAGTCTTTATAACAACGGATGGGGCTCCGTGGATGTCTGAGTGGAGGTATATATCCCGGGGTTCCATATGTTTTTTCACAACCATCTCATTGGTGCCGGCGTCTCTGCCACCGATCACCAGGAAGCCATCAGAGGATACGAACCAGCGGAACTTCTCAAACCAGCGCAGTTTTCTTTTAACTCTCCTCCTGGGAACCATGATGTTCCTGAGGGCATCATCCCTCTTTTTCTCAATCCTTTCAATTTCCTTCTCGGTCTTCTCAATGGCGGTCATAACACCCTTTATCTTTCTCTTGGCCTTCTTGGCCTTCTCATAGTACACCTCTGCATTCTCGGGGACTCCAAGCTTTGAATCAATCCTTACTGGCTCACCATCAAGGAGTATTGTTATGTTTCCCATCCTGTCGATTTCGGTGATGTTACTGGCCTCTGGAAGACCCCTTTTACGTGCGTCAGCTATTATATTTTTGATTTCATCCCATGAGTATTTTTCACGGGCTCTCCTTATGGTGGCAAGCACTTCCTCCACCAGGGAATAGTTCGCATAGAGGAGGTCACCCCTCCTTGTTGAGACCTCTATGGTTTTTTTGAATTTTTCAAGGGTCTCCCTCTGAATCCGGAGCCTCTTCCTGAACCTATCAACTTCCCTTTCCCACTCCTCCTCATGGGCCCTCCTTATCTCCTCCCTGAAGATGGAGCTGAAGAACTCGTCTGCAGCGTCATTGAAGCTTTCAAAGTATCTTCTCTCCCTTCCACTGTATACCCTGAGTTCGATGGGGAGGACGTCTTCACCATCTCCTATGATGTGGGGCTTCAGATCAAGTTCCCTGAGGGGTTTGAAGGTCTCATATATTGCAGCATCAATTTTCCTTATATCATCAGGGGTGAGATTGCTGCATGGAGTGTTCTTGTCAAGGCCCGCCCTGAGGACTATCTCCTCGGCATAGAGGCCCCCGAACCCGTTCCTTGCAAGTGTCCTTATGAGGTCAGCCCCGGAGTTCATCAGTATGTCTTCAAGTTCTGAGGGGTCGTGATCCAGGGGGTTGATACCCCTTGATGGTGGGTACTCATAGATTTCACGGGACGCTATCCTCCGGTCACTCCAGGTCTTCCTTTTGAGGGGGAGTATTATCTCCCTCTCCTGGTTCAGGAGTATTATGTTGCCCTTTGCAAAGAGTTCAACCATGAGGGTGTACTCCTGATCCTTCTCAACGGTTATCTCGACTATCCTGTCGAAGCCGTGCTGTCTGACCTCCCTCACCACGCCTCCCTTGAGGTGCTTTCTGAGTAGCATGGGGAATGATGGGGGGACCTTGGGGTTCTGTGGGGGGTAGTTTGTCCGGTGGATTCTCACACCGGCCTGCATGACCACGTCAACCCTCCCTTCACCTGGCACATGGAACCTTATGATCACGGTATCCTTCAGGGGCTGGTAGGCCTTATCGACCCTGGCACCCCTCAGCACCTCATTCAGTTCACTGGTAACTGCGAAAACATCAACGTTTGACATTGTCTTCATATACAACACCTCATGGGAAAAGGAGTGGTCTGTAAAACATCAGCTCTGCATTCCTCTATATCTCCAGTGGTTTAAGTATGTTCACATTTCCCCTCTTGAAGATCTTCAATCTGTTTAAGTATATTAACCATGGACCAATAATATCATCTGTATGGTTTGATTTAAACCGGATACAGAATAATTATCTGGAGGTTTTGAAATGGATATTGAGGCTAAAATGACAGCTATCCACGTTCCTGCAGGTATAGTGGCTGCAGTAGTGTCATTCTATCTTTCTAATGGTTCAATAGCGGTTTTTGGGAAAAATCAGGCCCTAGGGACCTTCGCGGGTCTTGTGATACTTCTCATTGTTGGAAATATTGCTGAAAGGCTATTCGGGAAGGATGAAGTCGGAGGATTTAAGGGGTGGCTCTGGAGCGGTATAGTCCCCTTTTTCTTCATATGGTTTGTTGTATGGGCCATACTCATCACCTCAACAACAATAACCCCATAAATGCATCCTGAAGGCTAAAGGTGAGAAATTTTAGAACTCCAGTTCAGTGACAGTAACCGCTCACCTCTTAAGCCCAGAATACCCAGGCAAATACGAATATAATTGCGAGAACGAATATGAGGGGTGCTATCAGCCGGCTGACTGCAACAATTGAGCTTATGGTTGATACGAGTTCAGTGGAGTTGGTGGGTCCAAGGGTGTGGAGCCCCTTTATTCTAACGACCCTGCAACCGGCACTGACCTCTTCAAGGTCGTCCAGGGCCTCTGAAACCGCCATGACGATCTCATTTTTGATTTCATCTCTTTTTTGTTTACCCACAGGGTTGTGACCCCCTGAGAGGGTGTTTACAAAGTGGGTGTCGGTTGTCATGACCTCTGCCTCATGCACATCCAGCTTCATGATCTCCTCTCTGATTTCATCCCTGAAACCCATCACCATGTTGTTTGAGTCAAGGAGGACGTAGGCTGTTCTCTGGTCCCCGGCTTCAACCACCATGGCCATGATTCCACTCTCACCCACACCATCCTCCTTTGAGAACTTACCTGTCCTCCGGGCGCATCCGACCCGCAGCCTGTGGTAATCTGATGGACATTCAACCAGTTCAACGGCATCAAGGAGGTCAAACATTTCAGGGTTACCTGCAAGTATCCGGCCTGTTTCCCCCTGGAAGGAGTTATGGCAGTCCACCACCACCACGTTTTCTGAGCCGCATTTACTCCTTGCAAGGTTCATCATTGAGAGCCCAACACTGAATTCTATATCATCAAAGCCCTCTGGGGCCAGTGTTGCAAGCATGAGCATATCCTCTCCAAAGAACTGTACACCGATACTGGCACTGTTTCTTGTGTAGCGCCTGAACTCACTGGCGGTTTCATGGTATTCCATATCATCCAGGGCCTCCCTCACAGCAGCCTCCACCTTTTCAAGTTCCTTAACCGATACCGGGTTGAAGTCATGGGTTGAGGGGCCGTGGGCAACCATGGTGAATTCACTGAATCTGCCTGAGAGTATGGTGGGCATGTTAGCCCCGCCAATTGTACCTATGGGGCCGGGGTGCACTGAGGGGCTTATCAGGATGGCCTTCACATCGGTGCCCCTTCTGAAGGCCACAACCCCTGCGAGGGTATCAACTGGTTCCCCTATCTCACTGAATATGTTCTCAAGTTCAGGGGAGTCCTCGGTTATATGGGAGAGAAAGAGGCTGAGAAATTCCAGTGACCCCACACCAAGGTTTCTTCGCATTGGAGACTCAACCACCATGACGAAGGAGTAGATGGCGAGTATCAGTATGACTGAGGCCACCAGCATCTTCAGGAAGAATCCTATGACACTGAAGTAACCAACGTTGGTTGTGAGGCTCAGAACCGCGACAACCACGTTCATGCTCACAATCAGGAGGGGCTGGACAGATGATATCAGCGTGGAACTGGTGAAACTTATGTTTGAGGTTCCCCAGATCACCAGAAGACGGAATCCGAATATAACTGCAGAGGCAATTATTATTGAGTCCAGTATGAGGTCACTTTTCAGGATGGATGACGCCAGGCATCCCCCCAGGTAGATAATTGAGAAGATGAGCATTGAGAAGAATGCAAGGAACATGGACTGCTTCATCTTCATCTTCCTGCCGCCCAGTGAATTGACCCAGGGCTGGGTGATTGCACCTGCCATGATGGATGTGAATCCAAGGACAAGGACTCCGTTTGCACCTCCATACAGGATGTCATGGAGGTTGCTTGACCCAGGGACCAGGTCTATGAGAAACCCGATGGCACCCACAATGAAACTGATGAATATCATTGAGAGGAGGGATATCTCGGTTTCAGGGAGTGTCATGATGTACTTTGAAAGGTCAGTCACATTCTTCGTACTTGACATGTTCTACCTCATACTGATCTCTCTGGCAATCAGCCAGGCTAATACTGGAGAAAGATATTTAAAAATCTGATCCCTATTAAATTTATTCGATGGCACGAACTCATGATTCGGTGTCCTGGTGCACGGTGCACAGCCTTATCTACTGAGGGCAGGAGATGTTTTTCATGGAGATTAAACTTGAAACACCACTTTCTGAGGAGGTAACTGAACTCCGTGTGGGTGACGTGGTCTACATAAGTGGGAGGATATTCACAGCCCGTGACAGGGCCCATAAGAGGATCCTTGAGAGGGGAGCTCCCTTTGATATTGAGGGTTCTGTGATATTCCATGCGGGACCGATAATAAGGTTCGAGGGGGAACCTGACACCACAGCTGAATCCATCAGGGACCCCCAGGCAGAACTTGTTGTTGTGGGACCCACAACCAGCGGCAGGATGAACCCCTTCCAGCCGGAGGTCCTGGGTCTTGGCGTGAGGGCAGTTATAGGCAAGGGGGGGATGGATGATCGAACAGGATCCGCCCTTAGAAGGTACGGGGCAGTTTACCTTGCCGCTGTCGGGGGCTGCGCAGCCCTCTATGGCTCAGCTGTGAAGGGTATAAGGGCGGTTCACTGGCTTGACCTGGGGGTGCCTGAGGCGATCTGGGAGCTCGAGGTGGAGGAATTCGGACCCCTCATAGTTGCCATGGACTCCACTGGGCGCAGCCTTTATAATACAGAGGAGGCCAGCCATGACCTTGAGGTCCAGAAACTCCTCGATTAGTAGCGGAATCATGGCCCATCCACTGATCATCCTCAGAGGCATCTTATGTGGAAGAGGCAGGTGGATTGATGTTTGACTTCAGCCTCTCAGAGGGCATTGAACTTTCCGGTCTCGTGGACACCCATGTGCACACGGCCCCTGATGTGAAGGAGAGGATAATGAACGACCTGGAACTTGCATACGCTGCACTTGATGAGGGCATGGAGGCCGTTGTGATAAAGAGCCACACTGAACCCACCGCTGGAAGGGCTAGACTCGCATCGGAGGTCACTGGCATGAGGGTTATTGGAGGGGTTACCCTCAACACTCCAGTGGGTGGTCTCAACCCCGATGCTGTGGAGGCCGCAGCTTTAATGGGTGGAAAATTTGTCTGGCTACCCACGACATCCGCGGGCCGGGCTGGAGGTGACCTCGATGCTGTACTCTCAGCCGTCGCCGAGCATGAGATGGTCCTTGGTACAGGTCACCTTAAACCAGATGAGATATTCAGCGTAATTGACCTCGCAGCCGAGCACGGGGTCAGGAGGATCATCATAAACCATCCCCTCACCGGAGTTGTCGGGGCCACCCCCGAGGAGCAGAGGGAGATGTCAAGGAGGGCCTATCTTGAGCACTGCCTTGTGGCCTGCATGCCACGCCATGACGGCCTTGACTTTGAATCAATAGCCGGGGCTGTAAGGTATGTTGGGGTGCGAAGGTGCATACTGGCAACTGACTTTGGCCAGGGCCACAACCCATCACCCATTCTGGGGATGAAACATTTCATATACCTCATGAGGCAGCATGGATTCAGTGACCGGGACCTGAGGATAATGTGCCGGGAGAACCCCCTCAGGCTCATATCATAACTATTCCGTTTAGGTGAGGGGGTCTGTGTGATCTTCCTTCAGACTCATATCATAGCTCTCCTTTAATGAGCCAGAGGGATCGGGCTGTAAATAATGTGATTCACGGACTGCTGCCACAGTCAGAGCCATGAATCCAGAACATGCAAAATTATATATTGGGAATTGGATCAAGGGTGAACAACTTGTTCTTCAGATAACTGTGCGAGTGATATAATGTCTGCTGAGAAGATAGATAGGGAACTTAAGAAGAGGATAAATCAATTTAAAAAACTTCTAAAGAATGAAGAGGAACGTGAGAGCTTCTATAACAGTATATGTGGCTCTGAAATTCTCGTAAGGATCGAAATATTTCTGCCATCAGCTAACCCTGAAAGGTACTATGATGGACTCTTCCTTTACCTCAACGATGAGGGCAAAATCGTAAGTGCAGAGTACTACTACAATGAGGGGGGTGAGGGGGCCATCACGAAGCTTGAGGGAGACTCCCTGGAGGTTGTTAGGGATCTCTTTGAGGATGAACTCTCACTGGAAATAGAGTGAAGAATTCTACTTTTAAGAAAATTTATTTATAATAACTTCAATAATTATTATGATTAAATTTTTTAACTGGAGGATTCAATACCATGCGAAGTTTTGAGAAACTAACTTCCCTCAAGGAATACATTCCCATCAAGAAGAAGGAGGGTGGGGAAAAAAATATAGGCCTCCTCGTTGATGGTCCGAACATGCTCAGAAAGGAATTCAGCCTTAACCTGGATCTTGTAAGGCAGATAATGTCAGAATATGGTAATATGCGTGTTGGAAAGGTCCTTCTCAACCAGTACGCATCAGATAAACTCATAGAGGCAATTGTTAACCAGGGCTTTACACCAATTGTTGTGGCAGGGGACACCGATGTTTACATGGCTGTTGAGGCCATGGAACTGATATACAACCCTAATATTGATATAATAGCCCTCATGACACGTGACGCTGATTTTCTACCAATAATAAACAAGGCAAAGGAGAACGGGAAGGACACCATCGTGATAGGTGCAGAACCAGGCTTCAGTGCCGCACTCCAGAATTCCGCAGACCACGCCATAATACTCAAACCAGAGAACAGCAGGCCAAGGAAAAAAAGGGCTACTCCGGAAGAAGACTGAAACAGGTGAATCCATGCTTGAAGACCCCGTCAATGAGGTTAAACGCAGAGAACACGCCCTCCGAATTATAGGGGAGAAGATGAAGAAGCATGGCAGGGATGGAATCTATGACCTCACAGGCCTTTCAGGAGGTTTCCCCCTTGAAGAAGAGGACCTGGACCTCATTGAGACCTATGTTGGTCCTGCCATATTTGAGGAGAAACTTCAGGAAGCTGGAAGAGAGCACATGGGAGGGGAGATGATTGCAGCATTCAACAGGACAAGTAGCGCCATCCTTGCAGCTGTACTGGCACTCACAGAACCCGGCTCCACAGTTTTTCACTACCTCCCTGAGCTACCATCACACCCATCAGTCCCGGGAAGCACTGAACTGGCATCTGCTGGCTACCAGGAAACAGAGGACTTCACAGAGAAGCCCCCGGTCGATACGAGCCTTGTAGTTGTAACCGGGTCAACAATGGATCACAGGGTTGTTGAGGAATCTGATCTTGTCAGAGTCATTGAAATGGCCCATGATGCCGGTATCCCGGTCCTCGTGGATGATGCATCCGGTGCGAGGTTGAGGACGGTCCTCTACGGCCAGAGGAGGGCCTGTGACCTGGGTGCAGACCTTGCAGTTACAAGCACGGATAAACTGATGCACGGCCCCAGGGGTGGGCTGATGGCAGGAAGGGCAGACCTTATTGAGAAGGTTAAGTCAAAGGCCTACCAGTTTGGACTTGAGGCCCAGCCCCCACTTGTCGCTGCAATGGTCCGGGCCCTTGAGAAATTCGAGCCATCAGAAATCAGGGATGCCATTAAAAGGAAGGAGGAGTTCCTCAGGGACTTCAGGGGACCCGAGGTTGAGGAGACACCCACGGGTTTCATTATAAAGTCATCATCACTTAAGGGCCTCCAGGGTTCAGGATATGGTGGGGATGAAATTTCAACAGCCCTATCAATGATACTCCTATCAGAGCACGGGATAGTGACAATACCGGCTGTTGGAATGCCCGGAGCATCAAAGACCCTTAGATTTGATCTGGCGGCCCGGGACGCCGGAAGGATTGAAATCTCATTCCTCAGAGAGGCAATCTACGATGCAATAAAGCTGGTTTCAGGGTTCATCAATGATGATGAGAAAATGCGCAGACTGATTCTTGGATGATCAGGCTCTGAACAGCACACAATGAGCTGCTTTTAAGTGTGACAGGGAGGTATCTGAGTGATAGTTATCGATGGATCAGAGGGTGAGGGTGGAGGAGCTGTTGTGAGGGTCTCCACTGCACTCGCGGCGGTGACCTCCAGGAGTGTAAGGGTATACAATATCAGGGCCAGGAGGCCGAGGAGTGGATTATCACACCAGCACCTCACAGCAGTGAGGGCCGTTGCCAGGATAAGCAACGGGACACTGAGGGGTGATGAGCTCGGGTCAATGGAACTTGAATTCTCCCCCGGCAGGGTGACTGGCGGGACATTTAACTTCGATGTTAAAACGGCCGGAAGCACGGGTCTGGTCCTGCAGGCCATCATGGTCGCTGCTGCAGCCTCCGAAGGTGAAATTGATGTAACGGTCTCAGGGGGAACCGATGTCCTGTGGGCACCAACCTGTGACTACCTGAGGGAGGTAACGATCCCGGTCCTGGAGATGATGGGGTACAGTGCCAGGATTGAAATCATCAGGAGGGGTTATTACCCTGAGGGTGGGGGCAGGGTTCATGCAATCATTGAACCATCTGAACTCAGACCCATCACCCTTGAGGAGTCAGAGATCCATGCTGTGAGGGGCATATCCCATTCCAGGAACCTTCCGGTTCACGTGGCAGAGAGACAGGCTGAATCAGCCATGAAGATCCTCCGGGGGGCAGGTCTCGATGTTGATATAATGGTCGAGGATGCATCAGGTCCGGTGGGGAGGGGTTCAGGCATAACACTCTGGGCTGAGGGTAACACACGGCTCGGAGCAGTATCCCTTGGAAAACCGGGTAAGAGGGCTGAAAAAGTCGGTTCAGAGGCTGCAAGGGAACTTTTAGGCTTCATAGAATCAGGGAGCCCCCTCGATAGATACATGGGCGACCAGATAATCCCCTACATGGCCCTCACTGGAGATTCGAGGGTTAGAACCTGTGAGCTCACACTCCACGCCGAGACCAACATACTCCTTTCAGAAAAAATAACCGGTAGAAGGTTCCGGGTTGAGGGTGAACGTGGAGGCCCGGCAACCATAGAGGCCCTTTAATTTTTTTATCTGACAGTAAAAACAAATTTAAGGAACAGACCCTCAAAGGGTCAGATTATCTGTGTATACACTCCCCTGAGATGACCTTGCGCAGTGTGCCGTCATCAAGTTCGAGGATGAGTGCACCCTCACTGTTTATACCAACAGCATCTCCATGGACGATCTCACCCAGCTGTTTTCTTATCTCAACACGTCTCCCGATTGTCTTTGAGAGTTTCCTCCATTCCGTCAGGATTTCATCCATCTTCCCATCCTTGAAGGAGTTATATGTCTCCTCGAAGTTCCTCAGAAATCTTGCTATGAGTTCACTGGACTTTATGTCCCTTTTCAGTTCATTTTTAATCGAGGTTGCCCCCTCCCTGAGGTCATCAGGGAAGTGGCTGATATCAACGTTGGTGTCTATCCCAACACCGACAACCACGTACTCAAGGGTGTTGAACCTGGCATGGGCCTCTGTGAGTATCCCGCACACCTTTTTATCCCCTATAAGTATGTCGTTGGGCCATTTTATTCCAACGTCGAGGCCGCATTCATCCCTGAGGGTTCTGGCCACTGCAACGCCGGCCACGAGTGTTAGGAGGGGTGCCCTTGATGGGTGCACTTCGGGTCTCAGGATGATCGACATCCATATCCCTCCCTGGGGGGATATCCAGGGTTTACCCCTTCTTCCCCTCCCACGGGACTGGGTCTTTGCAATGACGACGGTGCCCTCAGTGGCGCCATCCTCAGCCATCCTCTTTGCGACGTTGTTTGTTGAGTCTACCTCATCAAAGCATTTTATTTCATGGCCTATGTATTCTGTATCCACCTCAACCTCACATGGGTCATAATCTTCAACCATACCATCACCCCCTCCTTGAATGCATGTAGGTACCTATCGCCGCTGATATGGCGGCAACCTTCTTTGATGGGAGAAATGTTGACTGGAGACGTTCAACCATCTCCTGGTCCTCCTTAACGATCTTCCGCATCTCGGCGTCTATACCCCTTCTGTATTCGTCAACGAAGTGTGTATGGAGTTCGCCTCGCCTGAATGCCTCGTTCCTCATTATGGCCTTGTGGAAGGGTATGGTGGTTTTAACCCCCAGTATTATGTACTCACTGAGGGCCCTCTTCATCCGGTTTATGGCCTCCTGGCGGTCCATACCCCACACTATGAGTTTTGATATCATGGAATCATAGAATGGGGGTATCTCATAGTTCATGTAAACGCCGCTGTCAACCCTCACACCTATACCCCCGGGGGATCTGTAACCTGTGATCTTACCGGGGTTTGGCGCGAAATCTTCAAGGGGGTTCTCTGCGTTTATACGGCACTCGATGGCATGCCCCCTGATGTTTATATCCTTCTGGGTGAAGCGAAGTTCCTCTCCGGAGGCGACCCTTATCTGTTCCTTGACAAGGTCGACTCCTGTGATAACCTCTGTTATGGGGTGTTCCACCTGTATCCTGGTGTTCATCTCAAGGAAGTAGAAGTCCCCGTTGGAGTAAAGGAACTCAACTGTACCTGCGTTTTCATAGCCTATATATTCAGCGGCCTTAACTGCAGCGGATCCCATCCTCTCCCTGAGTTCCGGTGTCATTATGGGGGACGGTGCCTCCTCTATCAGTTTCTGGTGCCTCCTCTGTATCGAGCACTCCCTGTCTGCAAGGTGTATCACGTTGCCTGATTCATCTGCCATGACCTGGAATTCGATGTGCCGTGGCCTTTCAAGGTACTTCTCGATGTACACGGTGGGGTCCCCGAAGGCTGATGCAGCCACCGACTGGGTGGACTCCATGGCCCTTATGAGTTCATCCTCCTCGTAGACAGCCCGCATCCCGATCCCGCCCCCGCCTGCAGATGCCTTTATAATGACTGGGTAACCTATGGAATCAGCTATCCTGGCGGCTTCATCAGGGTCACTGACGCCCTGATCGGTACCTGGTATCACGGGTACACCTGCCTTCTTCATGAGCTTCTTTGAGGTTATCTTATCCCCCATGGCCTCTATAACTGAGCCCTTGGGGCCTATGAGTTTGATTCCCTGTTTTTCACATTCCTCTCCGAGGCGGGGGTTCTCTGCGAGGAAACCGTAGCCCGGGTGGATGGCTTCGGCACCTGCCTTCTCGGCCACCTCCAGTATCCTGTCGATCCTGAGGTAGCTCTGTGATGGGGCTGGTTTTCCTATCTCGTATGCCTCATCGGCGTATCTTGTGAAGAGGGCGTTTTTGTCTGCTTCAGAGTAAACAGCCACGCTCTTTATTCCAAGCTCCCTGCAGGCACGCATAACTCTTATTGCTATTTCACCACGGTTTGCAACAAGGATTTTACTGAACATCTAACTGCACCTTGAAGTTTTAACAGATATATAGTATATTGAATGAACCTCTTTTTAAGCATACCACTCGAGTTACAGTAACTGCCATGTGGATGACATGGGGACTTACAGTAACTGGATTTGCAGTGATAGGTAGATAGGAGAGATAAGGAGGTATCTCAGGATATGGATGAGCCTGAGATGCTGCGAGGTAACATGATAAGGAGAAAGAGACATCTTGAGATGCTGCTTGAGAAGGTTCCAGCCCACCCGGACCCTGACCCGGGCCTTGAACAGTACCTCACCCCTCCAGGGATCGCTGCAGATGTCCTCTGGGCAGCCAGGGCCATGGGTGATATAGAGGGAAAGACGGTGGCTGATCTTGGGTGCGGTACAGGTATCCTGGGTATTGGAGCAGCCCTGCTGGGCGCAGAGATGGTCTACTGCATTGACATTGATTCAGGTGCCCTTGAGGCCGGACGTTCTGCTGCCGGGGAACTGGGTCTTGGTAACATCCGGTTCATGGAGGCGGACATCCGCCACCATGATGCCTTACCAGGGATGGTTGACACGGTGGTTCAGAATCCCCCATTCGGTTCCCAGGAGAGGGCAGAGAGGGGTGCTGACAGGGTCTTCATGGATGCAGCGGCAGCCACTGGCCGGACTGTTTACTCCTTCCACATGGCTGGTTCCGAGGACTTTGTCAGGAACTACTACCGGAAGCTTGGGGGTACCGTCACCCACAGATTCAGGGTTGAGTTCCCTATACCCCGGACCTACAGCTTCCACAGGATGGAGGTTGCCTCCGTAGGGGTGGTCATCCTGAGGGTTGTGTTCTGATCTTCTCTGG